>CAVWXX010000013.1:0-332240 GCA_963759155.1 uncultured Gammaproteobacteria bacterium
CTACTTGCTATACGCCACAACCTGAGCCGAGGGGCTGGTGCTGCGCAGTAAGCTGTTACTCGCCTGGTGCGATTTTCAGTGATGCTTATAACCGGAGTCGGCCAGTTGGGGACATTTAAATAAGCTTACTGATAATCCTCTAGCCCCTATTGTTTTGCCGGTCTCAACCTTTCGATAAAGTCTGTATTTACCCAGTAAATGTCGTCCCGTCCCTCGAAATGTCTGACAAAAAAGAAATATTTTCCGTCGGGCGTCACACTGGGCCGCGTGACTGAATACGCTGAGCTGACATTTATTGAATCACCCATGTTGATGGGTTCAGTCCAGGTATCATCTGCATTTCTGTATGCTATATAGAGATCGTATTCTCCCTTTGATCCTGGTCGGTTTGAACAAAAAATCAGGTAACTTTCGTCAGGTGCGATGAAGGAATCCAGTTCACGGAATTCAGAGTTTATAACATTGCCTATGTTTTCAACCTCCGGGTATTTGCCATTTATTGATCTCGACCTGAAAATATCCAAATCACCGTAACCCTCTCGCACCGAACTCATAAAATATAGAGTCCCATCTCTCGTAATTGATGGATATCCGCCAACCAGTGGTTCATCGCCAACAGTCCTGACATACTCGGGCTCAGACCAGCCATCGGAGTTCAATGTAGTCCTCCAGATATTAGAATGTTCAGACAACATCCCAGAATCGTCTGTAGATCTATTTGATTGGAAGTAGAGTGTTTTTCCATCTGGTGAGATCGTAAAATTATCGTCGTTCTGTCCATTTTGAAAAGAAACCGGCTTGGGACCTGTCCACATTTCGTTTTTCATTTGTATTTCAAGAATCGGGATGTACCCGATGTTGGACTCACCATGTGTACTTCGGTTAAATACAAACACTGATTCTTCGTTTAGAAATGCTGAACACCCTTCATAATTATTTGTACCAATAATTCCGGGAGCAAATATTTCAGGACTCGTTCCAGGGAGCTTCTGTCCGAGATAGGGACCTGTTAAATCTGGAATTTCAGCCGCGTTAGCGTTGTGCGCCAAAATCAATGTTACCGACAGTATTACAGCAATATGAGTCGTTCGAGGTTCTGTTATAACTGACATCCCAGGCTCCCTATAGCTTGCGTGTCGACATATTGGATTATGTGCACGACGTTGAAGAACATTCAGTGTATTTATCGGTGAGCATTATAGGCGGGTTATCCATTCAAATCTGCATGGCCTGAGTGATTAACTTGTCGATACTGGTCCTCGAGTTTGTGAAGCGCTGGTAGTCACTGGAACCGAAAATCGGGCAAATAAGGGCTTTACATTTGTGTGATATAATTCTAACATAAAGTTAGATATACATAACATATGGTGAAAGCAATGAAACACGCCAAAAACGCCCTTGTTCTCCAATCCATACTGGCCATGGGAGCCATTTGGGTATTTATCGCCCTATATCGAGCGGGCTACATACCCAGTGGTCTGGATGTCTTCATATTCGCCATGATCATGTTTTCAGCCGTTTATGCATTTGTAACGCACATGAAGCGCTACAAAGATGAGAAGCAAGGCTTCCCTCCTGAGGATGAATTGAGCACACAAATCAAGTTCAAGGCTGGCTACCTTGCCTATATTGCTTCCATGTATATCTGGCTGTTTATCTTCTTGCTGCAGCGACTCTTCCCTGACTCGGAAACGATGCTGGGCAGCGGCATCTTGTTGTCGGCAATCGTCGCCACCGTCATCAAAGGCTATCTGACTCGTAATTTTCATGAAAACGAGAATTAAAGAACTCAGAGCCGCGCGCGGTATGACCCAGGTTGATCTTGCCAAAGAGGTTGGGGTGCGGCGCGAGACCATCGTTTTCTTGGAGAAGGGGAAATACAATCCGTCATTGCAGCTGGCTCACAGGGTTGCCCAGGCATTTGGATTGGGCATTGAGGAAGTATTCTTGTTGTAGAGAGGACTGTGACCCCAAGTCCTGTCCCAAACTTGCTTCCGGACGATCGACCGCTTTGGGTCTATTCTGTTAAAAAACTGGATACTTTCCTAATTTCGGTTAAATTTGGTGAGTTGAGTTCAAGGAAAATAGCAGCATGAGGTTTGTAAACTGCACTAATACAATGCGTCCACTTTTGTTGTTTGCGATGGTTGTGAATATGGCAACGGTCGCTTCAGCTGGTCAGGTGAAATCGGATACTGCGGAAGCCAAGATGATAGCTGACGCACATATTCATCATGGACTGTCTCATCAAAACGGCCATGTAGTACCCCAGAACTTTGACTTTTTTTCCCAGCGGAATGTGCAGATAATCAGTTTCCCAATGCCTATTCATCGAGGGGGAACTGGCGATCTGATGTCCTTAATAGAAGCAGAAACTGTTGAAATGAATATTCTTTCTGAACGGAATAAGAAATTTCAGTTGATAAGCAGCAACATTGATTTTTGCGAAAACCCGAACTCCGAACAGCTGGCAGTTTTTCTGAGTATTGAGTACTTTCATGGCGTCTTTAACGGCGATCCTGACAATGTCGAGAAGTACCGGAATCTAGGGGTTCGTTCGATAACGATCATAGATAATGAACATGATAGATTTTTTAATGATGACAAACTGACTGTATTCGGAAAACAGATTATCCGTCAGATGAATGCAGTCGGTGTCTTGGTGGATATTTCCCACTTATCGGAGCAACACATGATTGAAATAATACATTTTTCTGAAAAGCCCGTGATTGCTTCACATTCAGGTGCGAGGGCCGTATCAAAAAATGATGGAGGTTTGTCTGATGCGGTGTTGGAAGCATTGAAGATTAGCGGCGGGTTTGCTTTTACGACGTTCAATAAGAATGATCTGTTTCTTCCCGGAGAAGTGGACGTTAACAGCATGGATAAATTCATAGAACACGTAGTGTACTTAACCCAGACTCTCGGACCAGATCATGTAGGGATAGGTTCAGATTACCAAGCGATGGGAAAATATGTTCCGAAAGCACTAAACGAAATCAATACATACCAGCAAATACACGAGGCTCTTAAAGAGGCTGGGTTTTTTGAGTCTGACATTGAATCGATCATGTCCGGGACATTTCTGAATGCACTGGGTGTCAGTTATTGCAATTAATGTCATAAAGATCAATGAACATCAAATAGTTGGGCCGGGTTATTAGTCTGGTCTTGGCCGGTTCCCGCTATACGCGACGATGAGAATCGTCTTTATTGCATAACCGCTTTGCGACACGAAGCCGCCATTCATTAGGCGTAAATTTCCATAATGTGAGCCGCAGAAATCGGCCAAAACCGGAAGTACGTGTGTTTGAAATAAAAGAGCCGCCAGTGATTGACGGCTCTATGTTTACTATAGAACAAGAAAATTACTCCGGACAATTCAGGCGAGGCCCTTTAATCACGGACTTGAAAATGCAATCGGGTTCGCAAGCCGGATAATCTTTTTCGAGCAGGAATCTGCGAATGATATTCAGCTCTACCATGTCGCCTTCACAAAGGCCTACAAGGTCGTATAGTCCACCCGCAACCGTGTATCCAAAACTATTTCTGGCGATGGGTCTTTCCTCATTAGCATCGTTGTCGTGAAAGGTTGAATGCGTAATCCCCTCCGCGACCATCAGGTCATAATCATTCCATGATGCGCATAGGTCGGCAAAAAGCACTTCAGGCGTCATGAAGAATACCCGGGTGAAGTAGTGTCCCCTGTCATGAAAGTGGACACTACCATCAGGTCGCATGACCTCCATCCAGTCATAGAATATTAGGTCTCCATCCTGATTACAAAAGAGCTCCGAATCGGATGACATGACGGCCAACAGGCCGTCATCGCCATTGTAGTTATACCAAGCCGTGAGGTCTTGGCCCTTTACAACGACTGCGCCGTTTTGGGCGATCGCGACCTGGGTAGAAAACAAGCAGATGACACAAAGCCATAGAAAAACACGTATAGATTTCATAATGAACCTCCTTATTAACATCAACATCAATTCGTCCTTGTGGAGCTGGCAATTTTGCTCAACAAGAAACGCGTGCGGTCTGAACCGCTATCGGATCGGGAGGTTATTGGGTTCTTCTTGCAGACTTATATGAATAATCTGGCGATGAAATAGCGTTCAGTAACACAGGTTACGAGCGAATGCTTTTTAGGTGTTATCAAAAAAACGACAAATAATTACAATTTTGCGACAAGTGCCGGTTTTGGCCGTTCTCTGCTATACGCCATAACCCGAACCGAGGGGCCGCTACTGCGCAGAAAGCCGTCATTCACCAGGCCATACTTCCAATGAAACGATGGTTAGAAACCAGCCATCAGCAGCCACAGCACCATCACTCGCGGCCGGTAGTAATCTGGTCGAGCGTCGCCGTTATCGCGTCAAGCGTTTCCGCTAATTTGTGAAGCGAATGTACGTAGATAGCCAGTGCGTACTGATGCGACATGGCAGTGCCCATAAACTCTGCGTCCCGCCGCATGTTTGCCATAGTCTCGCCATCAGCCGTGTTTAGGTCCTCGGGTTCATCCGCTCGTCGATGCCACCGGGCGAAGGGCCCGCCGTGTTGTTCCATCGCTCTTCGCACGCGCACAGATTCGGCACGAAGTTCGAAACTGATATCATCAATATTGTCCAGGCTTCGCTGCCAGTTCGACAGTTGCCGTAGCAGTTGGGCGTCACTGACCAACCCAAGTCGCCCATCATTGGCCAAGGCGTCGAGCGTGGTGGTGACTGGATCAAAAGTGTGGTTTTTGACTAGCGCAGTAAGAAAGCGCCGACTCGTATCCAGATCGCTCTCAGTCAGTTCAGCGGCAGTGCTTAATCTGAAACGAGAAAAATCTGTCCGTGCAGTTTCCAATGAGAGAATCACCATCGCCAATTGTTCATCACTCGCCATAAAATCGTCTCGAAGCGCCAAGAGCGCCAAGTACTCAACTTCACTCTCCTTCTTCTCGGTCCACCACGCATCAATTGCGAATGCCAGCAAAATGCTCACAACAACGGCTACCGCCTCTACGGCAATGGTTTTCCAGGGTATGATTCGAGAATCGGCCATTACAGCTCCAGCATTAAGTCAATGTCTATTTTGGATTATTTGTAGTTCTTCAGAATTAGTATAGACGAATGGCAACGCCTGGCCGGACGCTGCTGTAAGTAATTGCAACTTAGGTACTTCCGCTAATGGCTGCGGCTTACTGAACGAATACCGAGAATGCAAAAGAGCAGTAAAAAATTAGTAGTCCATAAAAAAAGCCACCCCGAAGGATGGCTTTAGTCGCGTTGATTCTTTCACAATCAACGCCTTACGTATGGCGTCCCCTAGGGGATTCGAACCCCTGTTGCCGCCGTGAAAGGGCAGTGTCCTAGGCCTCTAGACGAAGGGGACTAAGATTTGGTGGAGCTAGACGGGATCGAACCGTCGACCTCTACAATGCCATTGTAGCGCTCTCCCAGCTGAGCTATAGCCCCGCAAGGCGCGTGATCTTACTGAGTAATTGGCGGTGTGTCAAACCCAATTTCAAATTCAGGCTGAATGGACCGGATGTTTGACCGGTTCGGGCTGTTTTCCGGTGATTTTATCACTGGCCGGCTGCATGCTGGTGAGGCTGTGACCCTGGTGTAAGAGATAGCCTAACCATTTGTCCAGGGCCTGGTTCTTTCGCCAGCTGCGTTGAAAGATTTGTGAAGGTGTAAATAGTGTGACCGTTGGCGTTTCGGACGTGTGTTGCTCAGTTCCGGTGCGCTTCAGGTTTACGCCCAAAAGATCAAGTGGTGAGCCCTTGCCGGGCGCCTGACGTTTAAAACCCTGTTCAGGGTCAAATGAGGTCACTTCAGCCAGGCGCGCGTCGTTATAGATACGGATATGAGCATCCGGTGCGATTTCCGGTGGCTCTACATTGTCGAACTGATAAGTCAAACGCATGAAATGGGTGTAGGGGTGGCGTTCAAGCACATCCATTCTGAGTAAGGGTGAGCCATGAACACGGGAAATAAACGAGTCATAGTGCGCAATGTCATCCGGTATCAGCAATTGCAACTGCCGATAGATTTCAGTTTGTAAATCCTGCAGACGTTTCAGCTGGTGCTGTAAATAGGATCCCTTGTATTTTTTGAATAAAACCATGAAAAAATCATAGCACATGTCAGCGTGTGCAGCTTGGAGTGACAGACTCGTATGGAAGGCTGCGGGCAGTTGGTTCATAATTCGGTTTTCTTCACACATAACGATAACCATGCCGATATTGATACTTGCCGGATTATTCCTGTTGGTCGCTGCAGCCTATTCTGCGGTGGGGTTTGGCGGTGGCTCAACCTATAATGCCCTGCTGATTCTCTCAGGCACGGATTTCAGACTGGTTCCCGCCATCGCTTTGACCTGCAACATCTTGGTGGTCAGCGGCGGTGTTTATCATTATGCAAAAGCCGGTGTTATATCCTTTGACAAACTCCTGCCTTTTGTTGTGCTCTCAATACCCATGGCCCTGGTGGGTGGCCGTCTTCCGGTATCCGAGCAGATATTTATTGGCTTGCTGGGTTTCAGCCTGTTGCTTGCCGCAGCTCAAATGCTGATCAGGCCAAATTTCACGCTTAGCCAACCGGGCTACACGACATCCCGCTACTGGTTGGTGGCGGCGCCAACCGGCGGTTTGATCGGGCTTCTGGCCGGTATCACAGGCATTGGTGGCGGTATATTCCTGGCGCCTGTCATCTACCTTTTCCACCTGGCGCCCGCGCGCACAGTCGCCGGTATCACCAGCGGATTTATCCTGGTAAATTCCATTGCGGGTCTGGCCGGCCAGATGATGAAGGCGGGTGACTATTCACCGATGCAAGGCTGGATGGATGCCTGGCCGTTGTTTGTTGCGGTGCTCATTGGCGGGCAGGTAGGTAGTCACCTTGGTGCCTATCATCTGCCTGAAAACTGGATCAAGCGACTTACCGCCTTGCTCATGTTGTATGTGGCAGCGAGGTTGATCTGGCGCTGGGCAGGCTTGAGTTTTTCCTGATTGGATCCGGTCAATTCAGATGACGCTGGGTTAATCGGGTCGCACGGGTTAGAATTTGCCCTCTTTTTGATTTTATGATTTACCGGAAGGTGGATTGTGAAAATCCACTCGAAGGACAGAAGTTTTTGACACCAATTACCGACACACTTGCCAGACCATTGAAGGACCTGAGGATATCGGTCCTGGATCGCTGCAACCTGCGTTGTACGTATTGCATGCCGGAAGAGTCCCTGCATGGCAGGGGGGTGTTCCTCCCTTCACATCATTTACTCAGTGATGGTGAAATCGAGTTGATTGTGCGTGTGTTTACTTCACTGGGTGTGCACAAGGTACGCTTGACCGGCGGAGAGCCATTGTTACGTCCGGGCTTTGTCGAATTGGTCAGCCGTATTTCTGCTATTGAAGGTATCACTGACCTGGCCCTGACGACCAATGCTGTTTTGTTGCCACGCTATGCCGCGGCGCTTAAAAAAGCGGGCCTGGGCAGGATCACAGTCAGTCTCGACAGCCTGGACGAGACTGTGTTTCGTCAAATGGCCGGTGGCCGCGGAACGGTCGGTGAAGTACTTGATGGCATCAAGGCCGCCGAGGAGGCTGGCTTCAGAAATTTGAAAGTCAATACGGTGGTGCAACGAGATGTCAATGACCACACCGTTCCTGACCTGGTTTCGCACTTCAGGAACAGTGGTCATACCGTCAGGCTGATCGAGTTTATGGATGTGGGCAATGTCAATCACTGGGATCGTCAGCTGGTTGTGCCCAGTGCCGAACTTTTAAAAACCATCCATGATCGCTGGAGTTTGAAACCGGTGGCAACACAAGCTGTCGGAGAAACCGCTCGCCGCTATGCCTTCACCGATGGTGGTGGTGAAATTGGTTTTATCAGTTCCATTACCGAACCTTTTTGCGGCGATTGCTCACGGGCACGTATCACGGCAGATGGTAACTTTTATAGTTGCCTTTTCTCTGCGCGTGGCACCGAATTACGCGATAGAATTCGAGATGGTCTGGATGCTGAGGGATTGACGGCTGTGATACTGGATTTATGGCAAAAGCGGGCTGACCGCTACAGCGAGTTGCGTAATGAATTACCGCGTGCTCAACCACATGTTGAAATGTACAGAATGGGTGGCTAGATGAAGATCGGGGTTCGATATTTTGCCTTGTTCCGTGAGCAGGCCGGTTGTGATGCCGAATCTGTTGAGTGGTCCGGCGGCACAGCCGCAGAGTTGTTTCAGCTGATGGCTGAGAGACATCCTTTACTGCGCAACCAGGCCGCCGCGCTGGTTGCTATCAATGATGAAATGAGTGACTGGACCAGTACCCTGAAGGAGGGTGATGAAGTCCTGTTTTTCCCTCCGGTGGCCGGCGGATGAAGTTTTCAGTTTCCCCGACTTCGATTGATGTGAGCGCCGCCAGGCTTGCAGTGGCGGATAAACATTGTGGTGCGCTGGCCGTGTTCGAGGGCTGGATACGAAACCACAACGAGGGACAAGAGGTCGAGCGTCTGGAGTACGAGGTGTACCGCCCGGTGGCGGAAAAGGAAGGCGCCAAAATAATCGATGAGGCGATGGCCCGTTTTGGCATTCGTCATGCCATCTGCATCCACCGTGAAGGTCTGCTGGAGTTGGGCGAGTGTGCAGTGGTCGTGTGTGTCTCCTCCGCCCATCGTGATGCGGCCTTTGATGCCTGTCGCTATATCATCGACCAGACCAAAGTTCGCCTGCCGATCTGGAAGAAGGAGCATTACGTCACCGGTGTCAGTGAATGGGTGAATTGCGAGCAATGTGCCGCGGCAGGGCATGCCCATGGGGGCCACAAGCATGACGGATGAGCGCATGCAGCGTTACAGCGATATCATCATCGAACACAGCCAGTTTCCCCGTCACCACGGTACGATCGAAAACCCCACCCACCAGGGGCGTGGTGAGAATCCTTTTTGCGGTGACCGTGTCAGCCTGCAATTCATGGTCAACGACGAAGGTGTTATCGAAAAGGCCGCGATCGAAAGCGTGGGTTGTGCCATCTCCACCGCATCCGCATCACTACTGGCCTCCCATCTGCAAGGCCTGAGTTTGCATGAGGCGGAAGCATTGTTTGATCAGATTCACAATACCGTTACCGGGGAGGCGGGTGAGGGTGTTGACGAGCAACTGGGGGAACTCGCTGCACTTGCTTTTGCGGGGCGTTACCCGTCAAGGGTGAAGTGCGCGACACTGGCCTGGCACGTTTTGAAACACGCCTTGCAACAGGATGACTCCCTGGCAACGACGGAGTGATACTTCAGTTCACTGCTTGCAATCTTTGCAGTCCGGTTTTTTATTCATTTTGAGCGTTTGCCACTGCCAGTAAGTTGCATCGAAAAGATGTAAGCCGGCGGGTGTGTCCATTCCAGCCAGGTGAGCCAATGCAAAATATGCCGTGGACGCACCGATGAGACCTGCGACAGGGGCGAATATACCGGCACCAGGGCAATCTTCCAGTGTGTCCGGTGCACTGCCATAGGTGCAGCGGTAACAGGCCTGTGCGGGAAGGTCAGGGCGCATCATCATGATCTGGCCCTCCATGCGAATGCAGGCGGCCATGATCCATGGGGTTTTAGAGGAGAGACAGTTTCGGTTAACGGCCAGGCGGGTGCCGTAATTGTCGCTGCTGTCAATGACCAGGTCGCAGTCCGGAAAGAGCGTCTGCATGTCTTCATCAGCCATACGCCGGTTGATTGCGCGTATTCGTGTGTCCGGGTTCAAGCTCTGTAAAGCGGTGGTTGCAACCTCGGTTTTGGCACGGCCAATGTCCGACTGGCGATAGAGTATTTGCCTGGCCAGGTTGCTCTCGGCCACGCTGTCAAAGTCACATAATGTCAATTGACCGACCCCGCTTGCGACCAGGTATTGCGCCACCGCACAACCCAGGCCGCCGACACCGATCAGGGCCACATGTGCATCCCGTATTCGCTGCTGACCGGTGGTGCCGATATCGCTTAAGGGCAGGTGGGCCGAGTATCGACGCATTGAGTTCTAGTGCTTATCCACGATGGACTGGGCAACGGCAGACAAACCCTCCGGGTTGACCCAGTCACCTCTTTTGCCACCGGATTTATACAACAGCTTTACGTCCGTGATCTCGAGCGCGGCATTGATCGGCTTGGTCAGGTCCCAGATGGTCAGCAGTGCGATATTCAGACCGCACAATGCTTCCATCTCCACGCCGGTCCGGGCGTTGATTTCGGCCACGGCGTACACGTCAACCGCAAAAGCCTCTTTAACAAGATGGGTATGAATCGAAACACGGTTGAGTGAAATCGGGTGGCACAGGGGGATTAACGAAGGTGTTTGCTTGGCGGCCTGGATGCCGGCAAATTCCGCCAGCGCCAGCGCGTCACCCTTGGGCAGGGATTTGTCCCGCAGCAGTCCGAATGCCTCCTGGCCGACGATGATTCTGCCAGCAGCCAGCGCCAGTCGATAGGTGACCGGTTTGGCAGCGACATCGGCCATCGAGAACCCGTGTTTTGTTTGTTCTGAGTCAGACATGGTGTGCGGGGCTCCGTTTGTATTTAGCGCATTGCATGGATGCGATCGAGGTGCGCTTGTTTCTCGGCTTTGGTCAGAAAAGATGATTCAAAACCGTTGATGGTTAATTGAAAGATCTCATCCCGGGTGAGTCCGGTAGCATCGATCAATGAATTGAAATTCTCGTTCATATATCCACCGAAATAGGCCGGGTCGTCAGAGTTGATACAGGCGTTTAAGCCCAGTGCCAGCATTTGCCTTATCGGGTGGCCGGACATGTCTTTTACGACGGCCAGTCGCAGATTGGATAGGGGGCAGACGGTCAGCGACATCTGTTCGTCAACCAGGCGCTGAACCAGGCCTTCATCTTCCAGGGCGCGGTTGCCATGATCGATACGGTCCACTTTTAGTACGTCGAGTGCCTCGTAAACGTATTCAGGTGGTCCCTCTTCACCGGCATGGGCGACGCGTTTGAGGCCGAGTTCGGCTGCCTTTGCAAAAACCTGTTGAAACAGATGCGGCGGGTGCCCCAGTTCAGATGAATCAAGTCCCACACCCGTGATGCTGCCCAGGTATGGCCTGGCGGCCTCCAGCGTGGCAAGCGCGCTGGCCTCATCGAGGTGGCGTAGAAAGCACATGATGAGTTTGCTACTGATGCCTAGATCGGTTTTTGCCTTTTCAAGCGCGCCACAGATGCCCTTCATGAACACATCAAACTCGATACCGCGTTCAGTATGACCCTGTGGATCAAAAAATATTTCGCAATGCACGACGTTCTGTTGGTGACAACGTTGCAGGTAGGCCCAGGTCAGGTCGTGGAAATCCTGCTTTGTTTGTAGTACGGACATGCCTTGATAATAAAGATCAAGAAAGTCTTGCAAGCAATTGAAATTATATGCTTTAGATATTGCTTCTACATCTGGATAGGGAAGACTGACGCCATTGCGCCTGGCCAGTTCGAACATCATGGCAGGTTCCAGGCTGCCTTCGATATGGATATGCAATTCGGCTTTAGGCAATCTTTCAACCAGCTGCTTGAGTTCAGACATCAGCTTGTTCTCCCGGCCTGGGTGCTGTCGTGCAATGTGTTTTGCCATTTCCACGAATCTGCACACATATTGTCGAGTGTACGACCCGATTTCCAGCCCAGTAATCGATTGGCCAGACTGGTGTCTGCCCAGCATTTTGCGATATCGCCCGCACGGCGTTCAACAATCCGGTGGGGGACTTTGCAGTTGTTCACTTTTTCAAATGTGTTGATCATTTCGAGTACCGATACGCCCTGACCGGTGCCGAGGTTGACCGTCAGCATACCCCGCTCGCGTTGAAGATAGTCCAGCGCAGCGACGTGTCCGTTGGCGAGGTCGACGACGTGGATGTAATCGCGTACACCGGTGCCATCGGGGGTATCGTAATCGTCACCAAATACCATCAGTTCATCGCGCAAACCTGCGGCGGTTTGTGCAATGAATGGCATCAGGTTGTTGGGCACACCCCTTGGGTTTTCGCCGATGAGTCCGCTTTCATGGGCGCCCACCGGGTTGAAGTACCGCAGACGGGCCAGGCACCAATCAGGTTCTGCCCGGTAAAGGTCTGCCAGGATGTCTTCAATAACCAGCTTGGTCGCGCCATATGGGTTGGTTGTCGAGCGCGGGAAATCCTCGGTGACAGGTACGCTGGCCGGGTTGCCATAAACGGTGGCCGACGATGAAAAAACCATCGTTTTCACATCCGCCTGGCGCATGGCCTCGAGCAGGTTAACTGTCCCGCTGACATTGTTGTCATAGTAAGCGAGTGGCATTTGCACCGACTCACCAACGGCTTTCAGGCCCGCAAAATGCATAACCGCGGTAACAGGGTGCTCCGCAAACAGGCGTTTCAACAAAGCCTTGTCGCGTATGTCACCGTCAACAAACACGGGTGTCCGGCCGCAAATTTGACCGATGCGCTGGATGACACTGGCATCGCTGTTACACAGATTATCCAGCACGATGACATCATGGCCCGCTTCGAGCAGGGCAACACAGGTATGTGAGCCGATAAAGCCCGTGCCGCCTGTAACCAGTATGGATGTTTTCAATTGTGAAGCCTTTTTAGCGTAGCCGGTATATTCAGCATGAATAATAATACAGCTTCCGGTTGAATTGTGGGAGGGTCAGATTATAATCACAGCACCTCATCAGATGTCTGAAAAACCATGAAAATTCTAGTCACCGGCGGTGCCGGCTTTATCGGTTCAGCCCTGGTTCGTTACCTGGTTGAACAAACTGACAACGAAATCATCAATCTCGACAAACTGACTTATGCCGGCAACCTCGATTCGCTGCTACCGGTCTCTGACTCAGACCGTTACCGGTTTGAGCAGGCAGATATTTGTGACCGCGAATCACTCGACCAGATTTTTGCCGGCCATCAACCGGATGCTGTTATCCATCTTGCAGCAGAAAGTCATGTCGATCGTTCAATCGACGGGCCGGGTGATTTTATTCAGACCAACCTGGTTGGTACTTACAGCATGCTTGAAGCGGGCCGGGCTTATTGGTCCGGTTTGAGCGAGACGGGCCGGGCAGCCTTCCGTTTTCTTCATGTGTCTACCGATGAGGTTTACGGTGACCTCGCCGGTTGCGATGACCTGTTCCGTGAAGACACCTCCTATGACCCCAGTTCGCCATATGCAGCGACAAAGGCCGGTTCCGATCACCTGGTCAGGGCATGGGGACGCACGTTTAAATTCCCGGTACTGGTGACCAATTGTTCCAATAATTACGGACCCTACCAGTTTCCGGAGAAGCTCATCCCGCACATGATTCTCAATGCACTGAAGGGCAAAGCGCTGCCGATGTATGGTGATGGCACGCAGATAAGAGACTGGTTGTATGTCGATGATCATGCGCGCGCGCTTTATCGTGTACTGACGTCCGGGAAGCCGGGAGAGACCTACAATATCGGTGGTTTGAACGAAATGAAGAACATCGATGTTGTGAAGGAAATCTGTGCCATCATGGATGAGATGGTCATGGACAAGCCCCCTGGTATCAATCACTTCGAAGAGCTGATCACCTTCGTAAAAGACCGCCCCGGCCACGATGAGCGTTATGCCATTGATGCGAACAAGATCCATGCGGAGCTTGGCTGGACACCGGCAGAAGATTTTGCTTCCGGTATACGAAAAACGGTGGCGTGGTACCTGGAAAACAGCCAGTGGTGGCAGCGTGTCGTGGATGGCAGCTATCGCCTCGAACGTCTGGGCTCCGGGAGTTAGTCTTTAGCGCTTTTGTGTGCGGGTCTCCGGCCAGTGACACCGAGTGCATTGGCCATGGTTTTAACCGGGTTTCTTAGGTAGCAACCGGTTTTAATTGTGCAGTGAAATGCCGCAGGGAGCCGGGCTCCCAGGTCACTTCAAGACCCGGTATGTCCGCTATGTTGCTTCGTAGTTCCTCGAAAACCTCGATGATGTAGTCTGCCTGCGCCTGGGTATATACACGTCGCGGCATCGCCAGTCTCACCAATTCCATTGCCGCTGGTTTTTCACTGCCATCGGGTTGACGGCCAAACATGAAGCTGCCGATTTCAACACCACGTATCCCGCCCTGGATATATAGGGCAACGGCAAGTGATTGCGCAGGGTATTTTAACGCCGGGATATGTGACAACATCCGTTTTGCATCGACAAATATGGCATGGCCACCCGCCGGCTTCATGACCGGTATACCCAGTGCATCCAGTCTTTCATTGATGTACTGGATGGAGCGAATCCGGTATTGCAGGTAGTCTTCGTCGATGATTTCTTCCAGACCGGTGGCGATGCACTCCATGTCACGACCTGACAGTCCGCCATAAGTGGGAAATCCTTCGGTCATGATCAGGCGGGTGCGGGCTTTTTCTGCCCACTCATCGTTGTTCAGTGCCAGCCAGCCGCCCATATTGGAGAACGTGTCTTTTTTGGCGCTCATGGTCATGCCATCGGCGTGAGAGAATATTTCGCGTACGATTTCCTTGACCGACTTGTCATGATAGCCCGCCTCGCGCAACTTGATGAAGTAGGCGTTTTCAGCAAACCGGGCGCTGTCGATAATCAGCGGCTTGCCATATTTATCGCAGATGGCCTTGGTGCCACGGATATTGGCCATTGAAACGGGTTGTCCGCCACCGGCATTGTTGGTGATGGTGATTTCGACCATCGGGATGTTATCGGCCTCACGTGCCAGTAAGGCTTCGAGTTTGTCCAGATCCATATTGCCTTTGAAGGGGTAATCCAGTGCCGGATCGAGCCCTTCTGCAATGACCAGGTCACGCGCATCGATTTCCGCGTCTTCAAAATTGGCACGGGTGGTATCGAAGTGCGTGTTGTTGGGTACGATCTTGCCCTTGCCATGACCATCGGCCACAACAAAGGTCAAAATATGTTCCGCGGCCCGGCCCTGGTGGGTCGGGATGACATGTTTGAAAGGCATCAGGTCCTTGACGGCATTTTCAAAGCGGTAATAGGAAGGCGAACCCGCGTAGGATTCGTCACCTTTCATCAGGGCCGCCCACTGGTTGGTGCTCATGGCGCCGGTGCCGGAGTCGGTAAGCAGATCGATGATGACGTCTTCGGATTGCAACGAAAACAGGTTGTAGTGGGCTTCTTTAATGAGCTCCCTGCGTTGTTCAATGGTGGTCATTCTGATCGGTTCAACTGTTTTGATCCGAAAGGGTTCGATGATGGTTTTCATGGGTGTTCCCTGGTCGTTTGATACGGGCTCGACACGACACAAACCGGCACTGGCCGGTCGTCATTCGACCCTTTTTTCAAAGCCTGAATAAAATCAGGATTCGAGATTGAATTCTTTTTCATGCATAAAGGCAGCATGTCGTGGTGCGCGCTTGGTCCGGCTCCATTCCTCGACCATCTCCGGTGCCAGTTTGTAGAGTTTTTCCAGGGCGCCCGGACGTTCAACATTGGCACAGAGTTCAAGGCGGTGTCCACTGGGGTCGAAAAAATAGATGGATTTGAAAAGGTAATGATCGGTGGGGCCGATAACATCCAGTCCGGCCGCTTCGATCTGTTGCTTGGCAGCCAGCAAATCATCCATGTCGCCAATTTCAAAAGCGATGTGCTGCACCCAGGGCGGTGTGTTCTCATCACGCCCCATGGGTGGTGAATTGGGTATTTCGAAAAAGGCCAGCACGTTGCCCTGGCCTGCATCCAGAAAGATATGGATATAGGGGTCAGGTTCCTTGGTGCTGGGTACCTGGTCTTCGGCAATGGCCAGCAGCAGATCCATATCAAGCACGTTTTTGTAAAACTCAACCGTTTCCCTGGCGTCTTTGCAGCGGTAGGCGACGTGGTGGATTTTTCTGATCTTCATGGTTTTTCCCGGTTTTTTACAGTCCGCATTTATGATTTGTCCTCGGTGTCAATGATGCCCCGGCGTAACTGGTCGCGCTCCATCGATTCGAACAGGGCCGTGAAGTTACCCTCACCAAAACCCTCGTCTTTCTTGCGTTGAATGAACTCGAAAAATACCGGCCCGACCATGGTCTCTGAGAATATCTGCAGCAACAGGCGTGGATCATCATCGGCGGTTGAACCATCCAGCAGAATGCCGCGTGTCTGTAGCTCTGTGACCGGCTCACCATGCCCTGGCAGGCGTTCATCCAGCATTTCATAATAAGTGGCCGGTGGCGCCGTCATGAACGGCAAGCCCCTGGCTTTAAGGGCGTCCCAGCACTCGAGCAAATCATCACAGATCAGAGCGATATGCTGGATGCCTTCGCCATTGTAGGCCATCAGAAACTCTTCAATTTGCCCCACACCCTGGGACGCTTCTTCATTGAGTGGAATGCGGATTTTGCCATCCGGTGCAGTCATCGCCTTGGACAACAGTCCGGTGTATTCACCCTTGATATCGAAATAACGAATTTCACGAAAATTAAAGATGCGTTGATAAAAGTTAGCCCAGAAATCCATGCGGCCACGGTAGACATTGTGGGTCAGATGATCGATCAGTGTAAAACCGCAACCCGGGGGATTGCGGTCGATATCATCATAAAAAACAAAATCGATATCATAAAAACTATGACCCTGTTCGTAGCGGTCAATCAGGTATAGCGGAGCGCCGCCAATCCCCTTGATGGCGGGTAAGCGTAATTCCATCGGGCCCGTGGGGATATCGATAGGCTGGGCGCCCAGTTCCAGCGCACGGTAGTAGGCCTTGTGGGCGTCTTTAACCCGGAAAGCCATGCCACAGACGCAGGGTCCGTGTTCTTCGGCGAAATAGGCCGCATGGCTTTTGGGTTCCTCATTAAGTACGAAATTGATCTCACCCTGGCGATAGAGACGAACCTTCTTGGACCGGTGTTCAGCGACAGCGGTAAAACCCAGCATGTCGAATACGGGTTCCAGCATTCCCGGGGTAGGGGATGCGAACTCGACAAACTCGAAGCCATCAAGACCCATCGGGTTGTCAAAAAGGTCTGTCATTATTCAATCTCCATCGATTAAGGTCGGGTGCTTCAGTTCAGAGGTGCGAAACGCGCCTGGAAAAACCGCAAATATTCAGGCTCATAAATCATTTTCAGGCCTTTGATTTGATCACGTTTTTCAAATACCCGCACCACCGATTCGGCCACCACGTCCATATGTGCCTGTGTATAAACGCGTCGTGGTAAGGTCAGGCGCACCAGTTCAAGCGCAGGTCTGCGATTCTTACCGGTTAACGGGTCGCGGCCGGCAGATACATTGCCGCGCTCCATCGTGCGTATGCCGGCCTCTAAGTATAACTCAGCCGCCAGCGATTGCGCCGGGTAGTCGTCCTGATCAACGTGAGGCAGGAATTGACGGGCATCGATGAAAATCGCGTGAGAGCCGATCGGGTTGACGATCGGTACACCGGCTTCGCGCAGCATATCACCGAGGTAGCGGACCTGGCCGATTCGAGCCGCCTGGTGTTCTTCCATGACGGCTTCGCGGATACCGATAGCCATGGCCTCCATGTCGCGACCTGCCATGCCGCCATAGGTGTGCAGGCCTTCATAGACCACAACCATGTTTTGTGCCTTGTGGAAAACTGCCTCGTCATTACAGGCAAAAAAGCCGCCAATATTGACCAGCAGGTCTTTCTTTGCAGACATGGTGGCGCCATCGGTCAGATCACAAATCTCACGCAGAATGGCGCGCACAGACTTATCGGCATAGCCTTCCTCGCGTTCCCTGATAAACCATGCGTTTTCAATCGTACGGGTGGCATCCAGCATGATGGGGATGTCGTGTTTGCGGCAATAGGTGTTCAGTTCACGCAGGTTGGCGAGGGAGAAAGGCTGGCCACCCGCCATGTTCACATTGCCTTCCAGGCTGATATAGGGTATCCGCTGGGCGCCAACTTCCTGGACCAGGCGATCCAGTTTTTCAAGGTCGACATTGCCCTTGAATGGATGACGGCTGGCCGGATCGTGGGCCTCGTCAATAATTACATCGACGAAGGTGCCGCCTGCCAGTTCCTGGTGAAGCCGGGTGGTGGTGAAGTACATGTTGCCGGGTATGAAGTCTCCCTCCTTGATCATAATCTGCGATAGCAGGTTTTCTGCGCCACGCCCCTGGTGTGTGGGTACCAGGTATTTATAGCCGTAGTATTCCTGGATGGCGTCCTGTAAATGATAAAAGTTATCGCTGCCGGAGTAGGCTTCATCACCCATCATCAAGCCGGCCCACTGCCTGTCGCTCATGGCGGAGGTGCCGGAATCGGTCAGCAGGTCGATATAAACATCACGGCTACGTATCAGGAAGGTGTTGTAACCCGCTTCCCGGATAGCTTGTTCGCGTTCTTCCCGGGTGGTCATCCGGATGAGTTCCACCGATTTGATTTTATAAGGTTCGGCCCAGCTGGGGCGATGGCTGTCGTGCATGGTCATGATGTCACCTGCTATTTGTGTAATGGAAAATACAATGTATGTCTGATAATCATTATCCTCCGCTTATATCAAACTATGTGTTTCAGGTTTGACATTAATGCGTCATTATTGAAACAATAGTTTTATTGATAGAGTTAAAAAGGAATAAAAGTCAAAATGAAGCTATCTTCATCTGATCGCAAACTGCTCGCCGCATTACAACAGAATGTCAACCGTAGCCAGATAGACCTGGCGGAACGCTCGGGGCTATCGCGTACATCCGTCTGGCGACGTATCCGCGAACTGGAAGAAGCTGGTGTGATAGAAAGCAGGGTGGCCTTGTTGAACCCAAAGGCCCTGGGTTTGCAAATCCACGTTTTGTTATCAGTGAGCATGGTCGAGCACTCGGATAAGGTCAGGCAGTCATTCGAAACACATGTCGAAGGGCTACCTGAAGTGATGAACTGCTTTTCGGTCTCGGGTGAGCGGGATTACGTCCTGCAGATTATTTCCAGGGATATGGAGTCGTATAACGAATTCCTGAACACCAAAGTCCTGCACCACGCCAGCGTGCGATCCGCCAGTTCAAGTTTTGCATTGCGCAGGGTCAAGTACACGACTGAACTACCATTTTAGAAGCCTGGCCCAATCGACCTGCGACCGGGTATGCCAGCCGGCAGGGTATAACTCCACCCAAACCGAATGTGGCGTAAAATACGTTTTCACCAACCATACCGGGGGAAACCGATGACCCATTGGCAAAAGTCACTCATTAGCGTGATATTCCTGTTTGTTATGCTGGCCTTCGGATACAGGCAAACACTGGCTCCTGAAATTCGTACTGATACGGACGTTGACTTCGAGGCAGTTCAACAACATGTCTCGGTCATTGCTGAAAAGCCACACCCCATGGGTGGGGCAGCCAATGGTGATATCAGGGATTATATTGTTGACCACTTCGAGTCCCTGGGTCTTGAAACCGAGGTGCAAAAGACCACGGTTGTTTACCGTCATCCCACCCGGCCCAACCGTGCCACCGTCATTGGAAGTGTTGAGAATATCATCGCCCGTCTGCCCGGTCGTCAAACCGGCGGCCAGACCCTCGCTGCTGATGGACTTAAAGACCTCGTTGTAATGGCGCATTACGATTCAAGGCCGTTAACGCCCGGTGCGGGTGATGCCGCTTCGGCTACCGCTTCGGTTTTGGAAACAGCCCGTATTATGGCCGCCGGGCCGGCACCTGTGCATGACGTCATTTTTCTGATCACCGATGGTGAGGAGATGGGCCTGCTGGGCGCGCAAGGTTATTTCAGGCAGCACCCGTCAGCGCAGAACGTCGGGCTGGTACTCAACTTCGAGGCGCGTGGTAGCTATGGCGCATCGTTCATGTTCGAAACAAGCAGCAACAATGGCTGGCTGGTTGATGAACTGATCTCTTCAACCCCCGACCTGGTGGCAAGTTCCCTGTCCTATGAAATCTATCGGCAGATGCCCAACGATACGGACATGAGCATTTCGAAAGGTGAGGGTATTCCCGGATTGAATTTCGCTTTTTCAGCGGGCTTGTTCGATTACCACGCCATGACCGACACCCCGGAAAACCTCGACAAAAATACACTGTCGCACCAGGCGAACTATGTGCTCGCGACTGCCCAGCATTTTGCCAGGCTGGAGAACTGGCAGACCGGTGAGGGTGACCGGACCTATTTTAATCTCTGGCATGGCACGCTGGTCAGCTACAGCCAGGCTGTGGCCGTTGTGTTGGGTCTGGCCGTTTTACTGCTTGGTGCATGGCTTTTTGTGTCGGCCAGGCGGGCAGGGCTCGTTCAATGGGGTGCACTCGGCACCGGTTTCCTTGGCGTATTGATTTTATTTTTGATGCTCTACTCCATTTTTGAAAACCTGATTATTTACCTGCAAAGTGCGGACGCCGGGATCATGCGGCTGACCTCGCTTGGGGAATTCCCATTCCTGGCCTTTTTTATAACGGTACTTGGCCTGACCTCTTGGTTTGCCTATCGGTTCAGACAGGGTCTTGGCAAATATGATGCTGTTCTGCCCGCGTTGGTGCTGGTGGCCCTCGCCCTGTTGGCCGGACGGGATTCCGCGTTTGCCTTTGTGCTGCCACTGCTTGTGGTGGCCCTTATGGTCGTAGTGCATGGGCGCGCAAGCCGACCGGACCTGTTCACAGCCGCATTGTGTTTCTGGTGGTTGTTGGCTGCCATGGTGCTCTATGCCGCGCCCAATGCTTCCTACCTGTTTGTCTGGCCCCTGGCATCGGTGCTGATTGGCATCATGGTGGCGCGGCATTTAACCAAATCAGGTCATGAACGAGCGCTTTTCATGTCCGCACTGGTATTTAGTTTTGTTCCATTATTGTTGCTGACGCCGGTACTGATTTTGGGCTACCTGGCATTGGGCCTGGGCCTGCCGCAGGTTCTCATGATCCTGTGTACACTGGCCTTGCTGGTGCTGTGGCCCCTGACAAGAAATATTGGAAACCTGGCTGGCGGAAAGTTTGGCCTGTTGCTATTGGGGGCAGGTGTTGTCATGACGTTCGTTGTGCTGTTTGGCAGGAGTTTTGATAGCCGTCACCCACGGGGGGAGGAACTCTTCTACGCCATTGATGCAGATCAGCAGCAGGGTTTTTGGGTCAGTTCCGATGCCATGCCCGGAACCTGGTTGGGCAAATTTATGGGGGGCGATGCTAGCAAAGCGAATATGAGCCATATCATGCCTGGCTACGACCAGGAGATATTGACCCGAAAAGACGCTTTACTGCCATTTGAAGAAGCACAGTTAAATGTGAATTCGGACCGTGTGACGGGCGATGTGCGTGAGGTCAGTATGCACCTGCGCTCACCATCTGCTGCCGAGTACGTAAACCTGCTCCTGCCTGCGAATGCCGGTATTACTGCTGTTGAAGTGAATGGTTTTCCGGTAGAAGTGCCCGGGGAAGCTAGCCCGGTCGAAGGGCAAGCCGAATCAACAGCTGCACAAAAATGGTGGCGGCTACGATGGTATGGCTTACCGCGGAGCGGTGCGGATGTTTTGATCAGACAGAACGCGGGTCATTCCCTGCCGGTTAAAATCATAGAAGTAGATTACGGAATGCCCCCGGGGGCACCGCCAAGACCACAGCACTCGATGAGCAAGAAGTACACCTGGTCAGACAGTACGGTCATATTCCAGACCATCATATTGGAGTGACAATAATTCGAGTCATAGCATAAGGACTGTTCGCATTCATTTGTTTTAATAGCATATACAGAGATAAAAATGTAAAATGTGCCCGCTGCACGTTGCGGCGAGTGATTGAGTGTTTAGTCTGTTCAGGTCGTTATACTTCCGCCCAGATATACCCCGGTCCCGTTCTTCTCCAGCACAGTCGCCGCCAGAAGGTGGTTTTTCAACTATATATAGTGAGTTAATGATAATGTCAGATAAGGTTATAGGAACCGTTAAATGGTTCAACGACGAAAAAGGTTTTGGATTTATTTCCCGTGAAGGCGAACGCGATGTTTTCGTTCACTTCCGTCAGATCGTAGGCGACGGCCGCAAGACTCTGAAGGAAGGACAGCAGGTTGAGTTCACCGTTGGTGAAGGCCTGAAGGGACCACAGGCGGAGAACGTAACTCCTCTGTAAGGTTTCCTGGATAAAAATAGCCCGGTCCGGCTTTGCCTGACCGGGTTTTTTTATGCCTGGAGGTTTCTTATCGCATTGGCGTTACGCCAACAAAAAAGCCCCGGTTAAATGACCGGGGCTTTTGTAAAACCGGCTTGCCAGTGTCACTGGCAGCCGTTATAGCTTTTTGACTCAGTTCAAACCGCGACGATCCAGCAGCGGCTGAATATCGGGCTCTGCACCACGGAAGTTTTTGAACAATGTCATGGCATCTTCGGCGCCGCCTCTTGATAGAAGCGTCTGGCGGAAATGGTCACCGTTTTCACGGGTCAGACCGCCATTTTCCTTGAACCATTCAACGGTATCCGCATCCAGAACTTCACTCCAGATGTAGGCATAGTAGCCGGCTGAGTAGCCACCGACGATGTGTGAGAAGTAAGTGCTGCGGTAACGTGGCGGTACAGTATCAAGTGCCACGCCGGCCTCTTGCAGTGTCGTGTGTTCAAAATCCAACAGACCTTCAGCGGTCGGTACTTCTTCAGGGGTCAACTGGTGCCATTTCTGATCGAGCAGGGATGCCGCGAGGTACTCTGTTGTGGAGTAGCCCTGGTTGAATTTCCGTGTTTCCAGAACTTTTTCCAACAGTTCCTGAGGCATGGGTTCACCGGTCTCGTAATGAACCGCATAGTTCTCGAGAATCGTCGGCCAGGTGGACCACATCTCATTGACCTGTGACGGGTATTCAACAAAGTCGCGCGGTACAGATGTACCGGAGAACTCAGGATATTTCACATTGGAAAACATACCGTGCAAGGCATGACCAAATTCATGGAACATGGTTGTCACTTCATCAAACGTCATCAGCGTCGGTTCGTCGGCTGAGGTTGGTTTGGTGATATTCAGGTGATTGGCAACAACAGGTTTGTTTTCCATCAGGAGTGACTGGCTGACATAGGCGTTCATCCAGGCGCCACCGCGCTTGGATGGGCGCGCGTAGGGGTCCATGAGGAAAAGTGCCAGGGTAGAACCATCGGCTTCAAAAACTTCGAATACGCGAACATCTTCCTGGTAAACAGGCAGGTCTTTGCGTTCTTTGAACGTGATACCAAATACCTGCTCTGCAGCATAGAAAACGCCTTTTTCCAGAACGTTATTCATCTCGAAGTAAGGGCGTAGCTGCGCGGCATCAAAATTATAGCGTTGCATACGTACTTTTTCTGCGTAGAAGTTCCAGTCCCAGGAGGCGAGTTGAAAGTCACCGCCCTCGGCATCGATGATGGCCTGTATATCAGCGGCCTCACGTTTTGCATTGGCAGCGGCCGGCGGCGCCAGGCTGGCAAGTCGCTCGTTGACTGCCTCGGTGGTTCGGGCGGTCTGGTTTTCGAGACCATAGGCTGCATGGTTCGGATAGCCCATTAATTGAGCACGCTCGGCACGAATCTTCACAACACGGGTCAGTATTTCGCGGTTGTCAAACTCGCCGCCCCGGCTACCGCGTGCCAGTGAAGCTTCCATGATGCGCTGGCGCAGCGCACGGTCCTTCAGGTCGGTCAGCGGTGGCTGCTGGGAGGTGTTGAGCAGGGCAATGAGATACTTGCCTTCCATATCCTTTTCTTTGGCAGCCTCAGCGGCAGCCTCGATACTGGTTTCGGACATTCCTTCCAGTTCTTCACGACTATCCACGACCACGGCCGATGCATTGACCTCGTTTAATACATTCTGACTAAACTGGGTTTGCAGGCTGGCCAACTCGGCATTCATTGCCTTGAGTGTTTCCTTGTCGGCGTCGGAAAGCTGTGCGCCGGCGCGGACGAAGTCTTTGTGGGTTTCTTCGATCAGGCGGTAGGATTCAGGATCCAGTTCAAGCGTATCACGCTCATCGTAGAGTGCCTGTATACGCGCGAAAAGTTCTGCATTGAGACGGATTTTGTCATTGTGAGCGGAAAACTTTGGTGCCATTTCGCTTCGAATACTCTCGAGTTCGTCGTTTGTGTTGGCTGACGTCATGGCGAAAAACACTCTCGCAGCACGATTAAGAAGTTGGCCCGACTCCTCCATTGGAATGAGGGTGTTATCAAATGTAGGTGCTTCGGCCTGGTTTGTGATGGCATCAATTTCTGCCAGTTGTTCTTCCATACCACGCTCGAAGGCGGGCAGGTAGTGTTCGTTCTTGATTTTGTCGAATTGCGGGTAGTGCATATACAACGGGCTTTCGACAAAAAACGGATTATTCTCAGCAGGGTCTGTTGTCATGACGGTTTCGGTGGGGGCTTCGGGGACTGATTCTGCGACCTGACTTGTATCGGTGTCAGAACAGCCGGATAAGATCAATGCAAGCGCTGTACCTAGTGCCAGCGACAATGTGGTTTTCATGTTTAAACTTCCTTTTTTTTATGCCATAGGGCAACAGCTAATTTTACCTCAATCGCCCCCGTGATGCTTCATTTGGCCGGAGGTTTTGTTTCCTTAACGGGCAATACTGCTATTTATCCATCGCCAGGACAAATTCAGCCACGGTTGACGCCAACGGTCACCAGTGTTTCTACAATTGCGTGGCGCTGTGGTCGGGAGCTTGTTTAGTCCCTGAAGTTTTTGTATTGCAATGGTGTGTCCAGATCAGCGCCTTTCAACAGGGCTATGACCTGCTGTAAATCATCACGCTTTTTGCCGGTTACTCTTAGTTGATCACCCTGTATGGCGGCCTGAACCTTGGTTTTGCTTTGTTTGATCAATTTGACCATGTCTTTTGCAATCGGTGTTTCAATTCCTTCTCTTACTTTCACTGCCTGGGTCGCCGACCTGGCCTGGATGACGGGTTCGTTTTTCTCGAGGCAGGCGATGTCGATGCCACGCTTGACCAGCTTATTGCAAAGAATGTCGTACATTTGCTGAAGCTGGAATTCGGATTCGGTGCTCATGGTGATGACCTGATCGGCCAGCTCAAAACTTGAACCGGTGCCTTTAAAATCAAAACGTGTCGTGACTTCGCGATTGGCCTGGTCAACACCGTTGCTCAATTCATGGTGATCTACTTCAGAAACTACATCAAATGAAGGCATGGCTATATTCCTGTTTTCTATAAATTTATAAAGTTATTCTGTTCGGACTAAGGAGCCAGTGCCATCTGCCAGAAACGGGTGGTCAACTCCGAGATGCCACTGCTTTCAGCATTCAATAATACGACGATGCCGATATTGTGCGCCAGCGAAAAAGCCACATCCGCACGAAAGCCGGACACCCATCCGCCGTGATAGACGAGTTGTTCATCACCCAGCTGATAGATGCGCCAACCGAGTCCATAGTGTGCCTCACTGAGCATGGTTTTCCATTGCTTGCGATACAGTTCCCGCCGGGTTTTAACACGGGGTTTGGAGAGATTGCCAATCATCTGTGGCGAGAGCACTTCCGGTTTGCTACCCAGTTGTGCCTGGACAAACTTTCCCATGTCCAGGATGCTGGCATTGACCCCGGCTGCGGGTGCTGCGCGGTAATAATTGGGTTGCACCGGTACCGTTTTCCATTGGCCTTGGCGTCTTGCATGTGGCTTGGCGTGATTCGGGTTATTGATGAAAGCATCAAAGCCTACCGAGGCCGTGGTCATGTCCAGTGGTTTAAAAATGCGCTGCTCGACGAGTGTGCTGTAATCCTGGTTGGTGGCTTTCATAACGACGGGCTCGACCAGGCTGAAGACACTATTCTGATATCCGTAACACTTACCCGGCTTGCATACGTAGGGCAGGTCGTTCATCTTCTTCCAGATACTGGCCATGCTCTTGCCGTCTTCCAACAGATTATCGTAGGCATGGGGCATCAGGCCTGTGCTTTGCCCCAGCAAATGCCGGATGCGGATTTGCGAGGCATCGCCATTGATTTTAAACCCGGGTACATAGTGCGTGACCGGATCTTCCCAATTCAGGGTGCCGTCTTCTACCAGGATTCCAACGAGTTCTGCCGCAAAGGGTTTGGAAACCGATGCCAGGCGAAAGGTGGTTTGTTCATCAATCGGGTGTTTCCTCGCTGCGGTCCTGTGTCCCGCTGTTCCAATATGCAGAATCTGATCACGACTGACGATGGCAAATGCTGCCCCGGGATAATTACGGTCTTTGATGAGTTGACGAAAGAATATCTCGTAGTCATTCGTCATTTGACGCATTGAGTCTGCAGCGAATGCGGGAAAACAGGCAAGCTGGAGTACAACGATAATACTGAGTCGGGCTAATAGTTTATTCATAAATCCAAAACGTTTTGATTTCTATGATTCAATATTAAGCTGTCACGAGTTTACTACTCAAAAATGCCGGCAAATTGTGCTCGAATTGAATACACAAGTACTGGCAAAGTGCGATTGTAACCGCAGATGCATAAAGATTTTATGAAAATAAATCATTCATGGCAGCGATTTCGGTATTCATTCAATAATCTCTGCTAGACTATCTGGCCCAAGTTCATCAGTTTACGGAAATTACGCATGTTCGAAAAACACAGAAACAGCAAGCAGCAGGAGCCTACCGTGCCACCTGCGCAACAGGATAGCTTTGCGGCATCTGCTAACGCGCCGGTCACCAGTGGAAGAGCTGCTATCATCGGCCCCGGAATTCATATCAATGGTGATATCAACGGAGATGAAAATCTCGTGATTGAAGGCAAGGTAGATGGAAAAATCCGTCTTGATGCACACCAGGTTGATATTGGTCAGAGTGGGCGGGTTAATGCGAATATCACGGCCAAGGTGATCAAGATTGCCGGCGAAGTCCGCGGGGATATCACCGGTACCGAAAAGGTCATTATTTTACGATCCGGCAATGTCCATGGAAATATCGTGGCACCGCGCATGACGCTTGAGGATGGTGCAATATTCAAGGGCAGCATTGACATGGATCCGGGTGAGCCCGTGGCTGCTCAACCTGTCAAACCAGCCAAAACTGCCAGTCCTGCCAGTAAAGAGACTGCAAAATCAGTTGAGAAAGCCAGCGATAACCCCAAGTCGGTTGCTTCCGGTAAACCGGGTGGAAACAAAAGCTACTCATTGAATGGCGGTTGAGTGTTCTTTTTCTTCATTATGAAGTCAGTATCAGCTAAAAGAAGATTGGCGAATTGAACAGTATGGTTACAGGTGCAGCAGGCGTAGGCTCTACGTCTGCTGCTTCATCTATGTCGCGGACCCAACAAACCCTGTTGTTTCCGAACCTGATTAAACAGGTCAGTGTGGACAGGCGTCTGTCCGTGTTGGAGATAGGTCCGGCATTGCCCGAAACCATCGAGTTTTTCTCCCGGTTTAAATGCCGTTTACATTTCGCCGCGATGTACACCGATCCGGTCCTGCAAATGCAGATGGGCGAGTACACTGAAGCCGAACTGGCGGATCACATTAGTCAGTCTTTTGATTTTCCAAAAAATACGCTTTTTGATATATGCCTGTTCTGGGATTTTCTGAATTATCTCGATGACAAGGCGTTGAGAGCATTTAATACGGCCATTCGGCCCTATTTACACAAATCGACCCGTGCGCATGCGTTTACCGTGCGTACACTCAATACAACTTTCTCTAATCAGCAATATGGTATTGAGCAGGCGCATATGTTCAGTATCCGTCCACGCCAGGGAAAGCAGGCGCGTACCACACCGCATACCCAGGCAATCCTGGTAAACCTGTTATCTAATTTTGATATCGATCAGGGAATGCTTTTGCCAGACGGCCGGCTCGAGGTATTAATGACGGCCAGCCTGTAAATACCAGCCCCGGAAACGAAAAACTGCCCCGGGTGATCAAAGCACCCGGGGCAGTTTTCATTTAACTCATGATCTTGTTTATTAACGTGCGCGCTTGAACTTGTCCCAGAAAGTTTTACGCACCAGGTCGGTAAATTCACCGGAATCAAGATAGGTGCCATGTCCATTGGGGCAGGACTCATAAGTAATATGAGGCTGCTCGGGATCAAACTCCTGCAGCATCGTCGCTTGACAATCAGGACAATGGTAGTCCTTCAGCGCGTTTGCTTTCTTGCCAACTGATTTGTCACCGCTATCGATAATATAGTCAGCCATCCAGATATCATCACGAAGGTTTCGTAACTCATCCGGCTGAAACCAAAGACCGCCACATGACGTGCAACGATCTACTTCGATCTGGTTGTAAGAAACCAGTTCCATTTCACCTGAGCATTTAGGGCATTGCATAACCATCTCACCTCTTTTTAAATTTTGTCCGGAGGCATTGATCAATGCCCACCATTATGTAGCTCTATTGTAGGGGCAAAAGTTAAAGAGCGTCAAACCAAAGCTGGGCTTACCCCGGATTCTCTCGGGCAGACATGATCAAGAACCTGGCAGTTGCATTACGTGACCTGAACCAGTTGATGGTTAAATAGCGGGCTTATGGATCAGATTTCGTAGGCCAGAATCAGTTTGCTGTCTGCTTTTGCCGTGAACTTGAAATCCCTGGTTTCCACCAGGTCCCCCTCTCTCAGGATCTCACCGTCACTTTTACCTGCACCACAGGTGATATAGCTAAGGCACCTGCCGGGTTGGCTGACACTTTCGCCAGCCTTTATATTGGTCACGTCGATGACGGTTCGGGAGCTAATGGTTTCATCCTGGTCTGACGGTCCGCCGTATACCCTTATGCGTTCACCTGTCGCGGCCTGAAACATCTTGTAGGAAGCCGGTTCTCCCTTGTTTTCCGGAATGATCCAGAGCTGAATCATCCGGTTTTTCGCATCATCGGGGTTGATTTCATTGTGGCTGAAACCTTCACCACCGGCACGTTGTACCTGGATATCATCAACCTGGAGTTCCTGGCCGTCTTCCAGCGTACCCTCGTGCTTGATCCTGCCTTCCACCATGATTGAAATGACGTCAATTTCATGATGTTCGTGCATTCTTGTATCACCATGGGGTAAAAACCGCGCATCCGCCAGGTAAACCAACCTGCCTATACCGGTGGAAGTACCTGCCTCCCGACGCCGGGCAAAGATACTCGGACTCATCACCAGTCGGGTTTCACGTAGACCTGCAAAGCCACCCCGGCGAAGAAAGTTACGTTTAATAATTTTCAATTTTAACTCCCGTTTTAACGATTGGAAGGTTGATTGCTGACAAGCGGAGCACCTTCGTTTAGATTAGGGAGTATAAACCGATAAAGAACAAAAAAAATGATCAAGATCAAGCGACACAATTTGTTAGTGAGATTAAATTCCCTTTTAAACACGACTCTCACTGGTAAATGTTGAAGTTTTTGAGTTGTCTGATTCGCGTCTGATGCTATTTGTATCCTGATAAACCTGGAGAAGTACTTTGCTGAAAGCACTGGTAGGGAAGTTTGTAGATATTCGTGATGATGGTGAACTCAAAGGGCTGCTGATAGCGACGCTCTATGGTTTTGTCATCATGTTTTCCTACTACATTTTACGCGCAGTGAGAGATGAGATTTCCTCCGCTGACCGGGGTAATTTACAGTTGCTGTGGACGGCGGTGTTCTTCGTCATGTTGTTGGCCGTGCCGGCTTATTCCTGGCTGGCTTCAAAGTTTTCACGTGGTGTTTTTGTACCGCTGGCCAACCGGTTTTTCATTGCCTGCCTGGTCTTGTTCTGGGCCTGCCTGGTTTTCCTGCCGACCGAGGCCCGTCCCTGGATTGATCGTGTGTTTTACGTTTGGACCAGCGTGTTTGCGTTATTTGTCGTGACAGTTTTTTGGGGGTTTATGTCTGATTGTTTCGATAACAACCAGGGTAAGCGCCTGTTCAGCTTTATTGCGGTGGGTAGTTCACTGGGCGGCATGGCGGGTTCTGCAGTCACCGCGGTATTGGCCGAAAGCGTACCTGTTTTTTCTTTGCTGCTTCTTGCCTGTATCCCTCTCGAGGCAGCGTCCTGGTGCGCGCGTGCCCTGCACCGGCGGTTTAATACCGGTTCTGTTGTTAAGGCCGGGGAAGCGGAGAAAGCGATTTCAGGCAATGCCTGGAGTGGTATGAAGGCCGTTTTTGCATCGCCGTACCTGTTAGGAATCGCTTCCTTTATTGCCTTGATGACCTTTGTTTCAACGATGTTGTATTTTCAACAGGCCAGTCTTATTGCGGATGCATTCGCAAACCGGGGTGAAAGAACTGCCTTCTATGCCAGGATTGACCTGCTGGTCAGTGCACTGACCATCCTGTTCCAGGTGTACCTGACGGCGCGAATTATCAAGTGGCTGGGCGTTGGCTGGACACTTGCCATTGTGCCAACGCTGATGACCCTGGGCTTCGTGATGCTTGGCCTTTATCCGACCCTGGCAGTGCTGGTCGCGGTGCAGGTCATCTACCGGGCAGGCAGGTATGGTCTGACCAAACCTGCCCGTGAGATTTTATGGACGGTATTAGGCCGTGAAGCAAAATACAAATCAAAGCCATTTCTGGATGCTGCCGTTTACCGTGGCGGCGATTTACTGAGTGGTTGGATTTACACCGGTTTGATCGCCCTGGGAATGTCCATCGGTGCGATTGCGCTGACAGCGGCACCGGTGGCTGGACTCTGGACATTACTGGCCATTAGACTTGGCTCGAAACAGGAAGAATTGGCAAAAACGGAGGTTGAGACAGCATGACTATTTCAAGAAGAGAGTTACTCAGGCTGAGTGCCGGCGCGGGCTTGATAGCAGCAACTGGACCATGGAATCCGTTGTTGGCAGATTCAAAGCCCCCGGTGATGATGACCATACCTTCAACCGGGGAACAATTGCCTGCGGTTGGAATCGGCACACGGGATTTTCGCTCGGATGCCAATGCAGATGATATGAAAAGATTCAGAGAAACACTGAAAGTCTTTCATGCATCAGGCGGACGGGTCATTGATACGTCGCCCAACTATGGGGAAGCTGAGACCGTCATCGGCCGCTTACTGCGTGATATCGGTATTCGTGATGATGTGTTCATGGCCACCAAGGTGGACAGGGAGGATCAGCAGCAGGGTATTGACCGGATGAATCGTTCATTCGATTTACTGGGTGGCGATCAGATCGACCTGATGCAGGTACATAATCTCCGGGGCACGGAAGTTGAGCTGGAAACGATGAAAAAATGGAAGGCCGAGGGACGTTTCCGTTACCTGGGTGTCACCACGCACAGTCCCCGGCAATATGAAGAAATGCAGGATGTCATGCGTCGTCACCCGCTGGATTTCATACAGTTGAATTATTCGCTGGCCGACCGTTCGGCCGAAGAGTCCATCCTGCCACTGGCGCGGGATCGTGGTATCGCGGTGCTGGTAAACCTGCCGTTTGCCCGTGGCCGTCTGTTCAAGGCGGTGGATGGACGGCCATTACCTGAATGGGCGGCGGATATCGACGCAGAAAGCTGGGGTCAGGTATTTCTGAAGTATGTTATCTCCTATCCGGCTTCCATGCTGCCGATCCCGGGGACCACAAAGCCACATCATGCCAAAGACAATGTCGGCGCAAGTTTTGGGCGTTTACCCGATGCAAACCTGAGACGTGAGATTGAGAACTATATAAGCCCCTTGCTGTAATGGCCGGGTTTTTCATTTTTTTAAAAGGAGCAACTTCGGCGATGAAGCCCCGGCTTACCCTCTTGCTTTTGCTATTACTTGTAAAAACGCCGATGCCTGTATATGCGACCACAGATACAGATCTTTTTTCAGATACAGCGTCGCTTTTACCACCGGTTCAAAGCTGGTCAGGCCCAAGTGAAGCATTAATGGCAGGGGATAAAGACCCGTGGATTACACCGGCTGAGCGTACCGGCTTGCTTGCCACGCCGGACTACAATGAAACAGTGGCCTGGTTAACCGAGTTGGTTAAAGCGGCACCGGAACTTGAAATGGTTTCGATAGGCCGGAGCTTGCAAGGCAGGGATATCTGGATGGTGATTGCCAGTGCTGAACAGGCATTCAACCCTGCGGCAATGGAAGCAAGCGATAAACCCGTGATGCTGGCCCATTCCGGCATTCATTCGGGTGAAATAGACGGTAAGGACGCCGGCATGATGTTGCTGCGGGACATGACCGTGGCAAATAAACGAAGAAAACTGCTGGAAAACGCTAACTTTCTATTTATTCCGATACTGAATGTCGATGGCCACGAACGGCGGTCGGTATTTAACCGTATCAATCAACGTGGCCCGGTGGAAATGGGATGGCGCACCAACGCGCGCAATCAGAACCTGAATCGTGATTTCACCAAGCTGGATACTGAAGGTGTCAGGGCAGTGGTCAATGTGTTCAGGGAGTGGCAGCCGGATTTGTACCTTGACTTGCATGTGACCGACGGTGCCGATTACCAGTATGACATCACTTTTGGCGGCAATGGCCGGAAGGGTTGGTCACCGGCCATTGGAAACTGGATTGAAGATGTCTACCGTCCGGCGATCAACACAGCCCTGAGTGAAAACGGTCACCAAGGCGGTGGGCTCATATTTGCGGCCAACGGCATGGACATGAAGGATGGTTTGCTGACCTGGTCGGGCAATCCGCGTTTTTCAAACGGTTATGGAGATGCCATACACCTGCCCACTATCCTGGTGGAAAACCACTCCCTTAAACCCTATAAGCGCCGGGTACTGGGTACTTACGTGCTGTTGGCGGAGTCCCTTGCATTGTTGGCAAGGGAGAAAGACTCCTTACACAGGGCCACAGATACGGATGAACGACGTCGGCCACGGTCGATTCCGCTTGGTTTTGAACGTGACGAAAACCAGCTTACGGACAAGGTGACGTTTAAAGGTATTGGATCACAACGTTACCAGGGCGAGGTGTCAGGTGCCGAGGTGGTTCGTTGGACCGGAGAGTCTGTTACAGAAACGATTCCGGAAGTTCTGATTACAAAGCCTACCGTTTTGGTGGAGCTTCCATCGGCCTACATTATTCCACCAGCATGGTCGGATGTGGCTGGACGGGTGGCTTTGCATGGCATTGATGTGGAAAAGATCGAAGAGCCATTGACGACGCGTGCCGAGGTTTATCGCTTGCCCGATGCAAGTATCGCTGAACCTTCTGCGTGGACCCCGAACCCATTTGAAGGTCATATTCGAATTGATCCGGGTGTGCCTGTTAAAGAGGTCGTGGAAACAACATTTCCCGCCGGTAGTTTTCTCATCAGCACAGATCAGCCGCTTGGTGAACTCCTGGTGTTGATGCTGGAACCACAGGCGCCGGATTCGTTTTTGCAGTGGGGTTTTTTCCTTGAAATATTTACCCGCACGGAATATGCCGAAGCTTATGTACTGGAACCTCTGGCGCAGAAAATGCTGGAACACGACGCCGATTTGAAAGCGCAATTTGAACAAAAACTTTCAAGTGATCCGGCGTTTGCCAAAAGCCAATATCAACGACTGATGTGGTTTTATGAGAAGACACCATTTTACGACGAGCAGTACCTGTTGTATCCGGTCGCGAGGATTATCAATTAGAAATTTCGCGATGAACGATATTTTTACTAAAAATTTAACAAATATTTCCACATTGAGTGAGATTAGATCGGATACTCATATATAATGGCCCGTGATACGAGGGTGCAGTATTTATCATTTGGAGGATGAAGTAGTGAAACATTTTAAGTTAGGTGTAGTTGCGGTCATGTTGTCATTGTTGCTCAGTTCCTGTGCTTCAGGTCCGGGTAAGACCGGCTGGTATGATCAGTGGGGTGCCTGTGCAGCCGCAGGTGGTGCAGCTGGTATCGCTGCCGGTGCAACGGATGACTGGGATAGTGCCTTTATTGCAGGAGCCGGTGGTTTCCTGATTGGTGGTGCGATTTGTGCTTATGGCGACACCGACGCAGATGGTGTGAAAAATTACAAGGATGACTGCCGTGGAACAGTGCAGGGCGGTATTGTTGATGAGCGCGGTTGTGAAATAGACAGCGATGGCGACGGTGTTGTGGATCGTCTGGACGAGTGCCCCGGAACACCACAGGGTGTCAGGGTAAACGAGCGCGGTTGTGAAGTTGACAGTGATGGCGATGGCGTTGGCGATAGCCGCGACCGGTGTCCTGGAACACCGGCTGGTGCGAAAGTTGACCAGTACGGCTGCGAACTTGACAGTGATGGTGACGGCGTTGTCGATAGCATGGACAAGTGCCCGGGTACACCAAAAGGCACAGTTGTTGACAACTATGGCTGTAAGCTGGCTGCCGAGTACAAACTTGAGCATGTCAACTTTGAGTTTGATTCAGCGGTATTGACTGCAGAATCAAAAGCAAGCCTGAATGAAGCCGCAAAAATCATGGTTCGTCATTCAGATGCGAAAATTGAAGTGGCCGGTCATACCGACAGCCAGGGTAACGACGAATACAACATGGGCTTATCCCAGCGTCGTGCTCAAGCCGTCGCTGACTACCTGATTGCCAACGGCGCAAATACCGCTAACATTTTTGTGAAAGGTTATGGTGAAACAGAACCTGTAGCAGATAATGGCACGAAGGAAGGCCGTGCGGCCAACCGTCGGGTAGAGTTGCGTCACTAAACTCTAAACGACATAAATAGAAAAGCCCGGCTCTAAAACAGCCGGGCTTTTTTTTGTTTAGAAATTGAGGTGTGACTCAATCGAAGGTATAGCCAAAAGCCTCGATGTCTTCGTGGTACCAACTCGCGACAATTTGCCTGGTTTCATCGGTGTAGTAATCTCTGTAGTCGCTTCGTTTTGTGGCATTGAGGTGAGGTAATTCCGCATTGCTACCAATGGTTTCCCTGATCTGTTCAAAATCAGCACGAATGGATTCAAACTTGCCGATGAAATCGATGGCGATGATACCCTCGTCGTCTTTTAACCAGTCAACCTGAGGCTGGAAAGACTTGACGTTATTGTAGTAATACGGATCACTATGCTGACCGAGCGTCAGGTTGATCCAATCCGTGAACGGTATATTTTTGCTCGCGATTTTTGTTTTGTCTTTTCTGCGCCGATACTCATAAAGCGAAACCACTTTGTCCCATGGGTTTCTGACGAACGTGAATTTATAGGCCTCATTCCATTTTTGTTTACCGATTTTTGCGATGACTTCTTTGGCGGTAAGGTGATGCTTGACGGGTAGGCCAATGGCGTTGCCAATACTGGTTCCCGCCGTTTTAGTGATATGGATAAATATAAACCGGCCATTGGGGCCTTTTCTCAAAGGTGACGGTTTGATATGTAATACGCGGGCTAGAATTCCTGGCCTCATTTTTAACCTCTTATCATTAAGGGGGGCTGTTCTCTTGCATGGTTCGTTGGTATACGCGCTTTATGTTTTTCTGGCTTTGAGACTTTGGCGCATTCTGAAGTTACGCCATAGGTTGGCAGGTTTGGTGTCTTGCCATCCACTTTGAATCATATCTTCAACGGCATCTAAAACACGCTCTGATGAAGCACCGTCGAGAAATGGCGTCATGGAAGGGCCGTAGGCCGCGATTGCCTTTTGCAAATCCTCACCCGGTGCCAGGGCCTGGCATACTGCTCGCTCGAGGTCTTCAGCCCGGGTGATGTCGATCATGCACGCTTGCGGATCGCGGTTTTTGTAGGTAACGACCGGCTTTTTCAGGAGTAAAAACTCCTGCAAAATTGAAGAGTTGTCACTGACAATCACATCAGCCCGATGCAACAGGTCCACTACACTGCCGGTGTCGAAAAAGGATAGATTGTCATTTTCCAGCGCGCGAAACTTCGCTGTGGTTTCATTCGCCATTTTCGGATGAAGGGTTATCAGCCATTGCCATTGATCATCTTGTGAAAGACGCTTTATTTCAGGGTACAAGGCCTCGGCGCCTGATAAGCGCGGTGTGAAAGTAGAACCAAAGAGAATTTGTGGTCGGTCATACTGAACTTTCTCTGATGGCGCTTTAAGAAGGGCGTCCAGTTTTGGCCACCCGGTTTCTACAATCCGGAAGTAGCCACGCTTTTTCTCAAGGGGTTTCAGCATGGCTGTACGAATCGGGCCCTCAGTGCAGTACAGGTCGAACAAGCCGCGTTCAGGATAGATGTTGCCGCGCTTGTCTTCATTGAGGCCGTGAAAAACCAGCACTTTTATTCCCGGAATAAAACCGGGCACCCTATCGCCAGGGGCAATTACGACCTCGGGATTGTAGGCAATGGCGGCGTCAACATCCGGCACTTCTATCTCGCCCGGTTTCAGTAATTCGGTTGAGGCGTTCTCAACCAGTAACCAACGAACCTCATGACCGCGGTTTTGGGCAACGCTTTGTAACGGACGCAGTACCGCAAACGAGTAGTCCTGTTCCAAATAAAACAGAAACCGTCTGGATTGTTGCCTGTGTTCGTTAATGGCTATCGCTTCCTGGTCAGAACTTTTTAGTTTTATAGTCTTTAGTCTATCCACCAGCGCGGATTGTATCACTACCCATCAGCGGCAATCACGGGTGTTTTTGTTACCGCCCACTTCAGCTAAACTACTGACCTTTATTCAGCAGAATAAGCAGACCGTCTTTATGAATATTTACTTTGGAACCGTGGCCAGAGCAGCGCCTGTCAGTGAGGGTGGCAGCCTGTTTAAACTGGACTGGGAAAGTAAACGTATCGTCAGGGAGGTACCGAATGTGCCGGTTGAACCATCCCTGTACCATGATCCCAATGCGCGGGGTAACGTACGCGGGGTGCGGGGTATACGGATTCATAATGACGAGGTTATTGCCGCGGACTATCACACCTTGAATATTTTTGACCGCGATCTGAACCTGAAGCGCAAATTGACCCATGGCCTGATGGTCGGGATTCATGAAACGCACCTTGAAGGGTCGTCAATCTGGGTGACCTCCACAACGCTGGATGCGGCACTCAAATACCGGCTGGAAGATGGTGCTTTGGAAGCATCCTATTGGCCGCGCGAGATGCCCGAGTTTCAGAAGGCGCTTTCGCTTGAACCATTACCGATCGATAAATCGATCGATAACCGTCTGAACTACCTTGAGCAAAAGACCTTTCGGGGGCCTTCACACCTGCACCTGAATGCGGTTTGCGAATTTCGCGGCGATATCTACGCGCTGTTCCACTCAAAGTGCCTGGTTGCCAACCTGACCAAAGGCACGATCGTCATCCAGGATGAAAAGCTCAAACATGCGCATAACCTGATAATCGAGGAACCCGGTGTTGTTTATGTGAATGACACCCACCGCACAGTTGTTCGGGAATATAACCTTGAGACCGGTCAGCAGATCCGCGCTATCGACATCAAGAAGATGCGTGGAATCAAGTCACTCTTGCTGAAAAGTGCAGGCCTCGCGATCAGGGAGATGGGTGTTTCATTTTTTGGCAGTAAAAGGAAGGCCACGGCCAAACCCTTGTACCTGCGTGGTTTGTCAATAACACAGGACTACATCTTTGCCGGGTTCTCACCGGCGACGATCGCTTGTATCGACAAGCGTACCGGCAAACTGATTGATTTCTATTTTCACAGCAATGATATGCGTGTCTGCATTCATGGTCTGACCTGCGGATAACTTTGCAGCTTTAGCTGTCACCGTCGAAAGTATATTCAAACAAGTCAATTTCCCTGGCCCAGTGACGGGCGACGATTTGCCGGGTTTCTTTGTCGTAGTAATCCTGATAGTGCTGGTGTTGCGAGGTGTTTTTCCGTTGCAACTCTTTGTAGGGAATGCCGATTTTCGAACAAACGATTTCCCAGTCATGGTTTATATTTTCCAGTTTGCCGACGAAATCCATCAGGAGATTCCCTTGCTTGTCACATAGCATATTGGTCTGGTAGGCGTCTTTCCGTGGTATTTGCATCTCGATGAACTGCTTGAAACCATCAAGTTTCTTCACTCTTTTATGACGACCGTGGGTAGGTCGTTCCAACAAAAAATTGTACTCGGAAACCAGCCTGTCCCAGGGGTTTCGGACAAATGCAAACTTGAAATACTTGTCGAATGATTCCGCAGGCATACGCTGTTGAGCCGCGCGTATATCATCGTGAGCCCTGAAGACATACTTGTGATAGTCCCACTCCAGCCAGGCACGACTCTTTAGATGCGCAATCCTGCCTTCAGGCCTCGGCAGACACATGGGTAGCAAAATGATTTTCATGCTGGTGCTGGCGACCTTGCGCATACGCAGGAAAATAAACTGGTGGCTATCGGAGATCAGCATGTCGGTCGGTCTGCTAAATGCACAATGGGTATTATGAAGAGAGAGCTCCGAAGACGTCAACCGGGCGCTGCATGGTAATAGCCTTTGATGGGTGGAAAAGCCAACTTCATGGTTATGGTTGGCAAAGGGTTCCAGTTGACCAGTGCTTAAGCCAAGCCAATGTGATGGCTTGTTTCAGAGGTCACAGGTTTAAAAACCATTGATCAGTCGGGAAGCCGAGGCTATGCAATTGCTTGCTTCAGGACTCACAGGCGGGAAAAACAATTGATCATTGGGGAAGCCAAGGCCATGCAATAGCTTATGCCGGGACACGCCACAAGTACGTCCTGTAGGCTCTGGCGCGACATCCCTGTCTCTCAAGGTCCCGGCATAAGCTACTGCACCCCCTCGCCTTTGTGCGAATGCGGGGGTCAATGGTTTCTGGAAGATACACGTGGTTTGATTCTGAACTTGATAAGCGCACGGCTTTTGCGAATGTTTGGATTAACAACCTTCGAAAGATGCACGTCGTTTGATATTAAGCTGGGGTGTGTATTAACTTATCAGGACCGTGAGCGACATGGATGTCGCGCTCGAGCTTACAGGGACGTACTTGCAGCGAGTCCTGGGAAGTTAATACACATCCCAGCTCCCCCAACCGTGCAGATTATCGAAAGTAAGGCCTCTGAATTACTCGTCAGGCTGGCCTGGGCACGGCACCTGTCCTGTTAAGGCAATACACATCCCGGGCCCCCAACGCGTTCTATCAAGCCAGCTCAGCTTTCAGTCTCGGGTACCAGATAGCCTGAGCAACGCCCCGAGCTGCCATAAAAATCAGAACCGCAGCCCACAAGCCTTCAAGCCCCCATCGCGCAGACATCGGGCTGAGTAAGATGATATAGATCGTAAATGCGATTGCCATGGTCACCATCATTGCGGCACCTGCAGTGGCGGCGATGTACACACCATCAAACTGATAACAGGCAACGGCTACAACGGGCAGGGCGATGACGATTGGCATTAGATCACCTACCGCCAAACGAACGGAGGATAGGTCGGTTAATAGTGCAGTCAGGCTGTTACCACCCAGCCAGAAGCCAAGGGCATAAACGACACTGGCGATCATGGCCCAGATGCCGGTCAGTTTGACCCAGCGGTGAAATACCTTCGCTTTGCCCTCACCCCAGGCGGAACCTGCCAGCGCTTCGGTCGCATGGGCAAAGCCGTCCAGGCCCAGGGACATGAGCAGCATATATTGCATGACGACATGACTGGCGGCCATTTCAACTTCACCCATTGTGCCGGCAACACGCATGACGACGGACAGGGCGGTCATCAATAATATTGTGCGGACAAATATATAGCCGTTAATAACAATCAGTTTCTTGAAACCGGACATCAGCCAGGTCCGCGCATCTCTCAAGCCTGCCATCAGAGGATGAAAGCCAATAATCTGGATCAGTAGCCACACCCCCACCAGTGCAGCTAACCACTGGGCAATCAGCGTGCCCCAGGCTACACCGGCAACACCCATACCTAACATAACGACAAAAACCACGTTCAGAATGGCGTTGGTGAAATTTAGTACCAGTTGTTGCACGAGCACCAGTCCCGTCTTCGCGAGGCCGAACAGCACGCCGGAAACCGCATACACAAGTAAACTGGCTGGTGCGGCCCAGATACGGATACGGAAGTACTCTTCTGTTAGTTGTGTGACAGTCTCAGGTGGTGCAAGGGCCTTTAGTGAAAGGAACAGGATGAAATCCTGTAGTAGCAGTAGGACGGCACCGAGACCCACCGCAAGGGCCATGCTTCGCCATACACCGGCTATCAGCATGTCGGTATCGTTCCTGCCGTTGGCCTGGGCGATGATACCGGTGGTGCCCATGCGCAGAAAGCCGAAGGCCCAGAAGATAAAGTTGAATATCACGCTACCAAGTCCGATCGCGGCCAGGTAAGCCGGGTCTTCCAGATGTCCGATGGCCCAGGTGTCTACCAATCCGACAAGCGGAGCAGACGAGTTGGCCAGGATCGCGGGGAAGGCAATTGCGATGATGGTTTTATGCGGGTGGCTCGATTGTTGAGCCAGGGTATCTGCCTGCATGATAGGGTTTTGCGTAGTGGTGTAGCGGCTATAATAACGATGATTTGCATCCAGGGTCATTTTTTTGGAATAAAATCGCGGATTCTCCGGTCAATAAGTCAGTAAGGCCCCGTTACCCTTCATTAATGCCTGAAAAGGAGTTGGAATATTTATGCTGATCAAACGCCCTGATGATGTACTGCCTTCCGAAATAACGGATGAATCCGTCTATATGAAACGCAGGGAATTGCTGAAAAGAGCCGGGCTGGCTTCGGCAGGTGTCCTGGCGGGACATTCTGTGTTTGCCTCTGATACTTTGGCAGGCCCCAGTGGCGCCGTGTTGAATGGCGTTCAGAAGAGCCCCTTAAGTACCGACGAACCGGCAAACTCATGGACCGATATCACCACCTATAACAATTACTATGAATTTGGTACCGGCAAACAGGATCCCTCGCGTTATGCGGTCAACTTCAAACCACGCCCCTGGAGTGTTGCTGTCAATGGGGCGTGTGATAAGCCCGGGAACTACAACTATGAAGACCTGGTGTCACCACACGTTCTTGAGGAACGTATCTACCGGCTTCGTTGTGTTGAGGCCTGGTCGATGGTCGTGCCATGGGTGGGGATTCCCCTGGCCAGCTTAATCAGGCAGTTTGAACCGACTTCAAAGGCAAAGTATGTCCGCTTCAAAACATTACACGACCCGGAGCGTATGCCGGGCCAACGTCGCCGCAGTATTGACTGGCCCTATGAAGAAGGCCTGACGATAGAGGAGGCCATGCATCCGTTAACTTTGATGGCGGTGGGGCTCTATGGTCGTGAGTTACCCAATCAAAATGGTGCGCCGATGCGTTTGGTGGTGCCCTGGAAATATGGCTTCAAAAGCATCAAGGCGATTGTTGAAATCAGTTTTACCAGCAAGCGGCCGCGTAGTAGTTGGGAACAACTGATCCCGGGTGAGTATGGTTTCTACGCCAATGTAAACCCCGAGGTTGATCATCCGCGCTGGAGCCAGGCAAAGGAACGGCCCATCGGTGCCGGTGTTTTCGCGAGAAAGAAACCGACATTGATGTTCAATGGCTATGCTGATCAGGTGGCTTCCCTGTATACCGGCCTGGACCTTCGGAAAAACTACTAGGTGCTAATAGCCCAGCGTATGAAGCCCGGCTCAAAAGCGTTCTTCCGGTTTACCAAGCCTATCGTGTTCCTGGCTTGCCTGTTGCCATTACTGCTGCTGATTGCCGGTGCATTTTCAGTGGGTGGCTTGAGCCTGGGCGCCAATCCAATTGAAGAATTGCTCCATCAGTGCGGTCGCTGGGGTTTGAAGTTCCTGTTGCTGAGCCTGGCGATAACACCGCTTCGACGCTGGACCGGGTGGAGTTGGCTGATTCGCTTTCGGCGGATGCTGGGTCTGTTTGCTTTCTTTTATATCGTATTGCATTTTGTGGTCTACGCCGTTCTGGATCAAAGTCTCGATATGAGTGCCATTTTCGCGGACATCGTTAAGCGTCCTTATATCACGTTGGGTATGGTTGGATTATTGATGCTGATCCCTCTGGCCGTGACTTCTACCAAGGGAATGATGCGCCGTCTTGGTAAGCGCTGGCAGAAGTTACATCGACTGGTTTATGTCATTGCCATCCTGGCGGTATGGCATTTTTATTGGCAGGTGAAGCTGGATACACTGGATGCAAGTATCTATGCGTTCATCCTGGCGGTTTTGCTGGGCTCGCGTCTATATTTTTCCCGTTTTTCACAGCGCGCTGGACAAACAAAAAACAACTGATATTCCAGATTTCGATATCGCTTCAATGATAAAATCTCACGCTTGAAAGAGATCATTTTTTTGTTTTTATCTCCGTGAGTGGAGGGTGCCATGCGTATCTTTAAGAAAGTCATGAAGTGGGTCGGTCTGACCCTGGTCGTGTTGCTGGTTCTGGGGGGCGCATTTATCGCGCATAGCTGGTATTTCAAACCAGTGAATATCAACATTTTCTTTGCACGTGCATTTTTGCAGGTCGCGCTGGAAAGCCCGGAAATGCTCAGTTCCATTCATGTACTTGAGCAGTTTGGCATTAAGGGCCACAACGCGAACCTTGATGATGACTCCATTGAGGCGGGTGATCGCCTGTTCGATCATCTGAAGAAGAGTCGTGAGACCCTGTTGACCTACGAAGATGAAGATCTCTCTGAAGCTGACATCATGTCCAAGCGAATTGCGATGAACATGATGAATATGCTGACAGAGGCTGAAAAATTTCGTTTCCACAACTACCCGCTCAACCAGATGTTTGGTGTACAGAGCAGTTTTCCGTCATTCATGGAGTCGACCCACCAGGTGCACAGCGTCAGGGATGCGGAGGATTACGTTTCACGTCTCTCCCAGGTAGGTCGGAAATTCGATCAGGTTCTTGATGGTCTGCACCATCGTGAGGAATTGGGCATATTGCCACCTCAGTTCGTGGTGACCAAGGTCCTCGAAGAAATGCGAAATTTTGTTGCAACACCGGCAGAGGAAGGCATTCTGATGGTGTCCCTGATGGACAAGATGAAAGAGGCAGATTTGCCCGAACCGGACCAGCAAAGAATTGCGTTGCAGGCACGCGCAGAAATTGAAAACACCGTGTACCCGGCTTATGTGACCTTGATTGATTATTTTGAGATTCTGGACGACAAGGTCAGCGAAAACAACGGTGTTTGGGCTTTGCCGGATGGTGATGAATTCTATCGACTGGCCATGCGCCTGTTTACAACAACGGACTACTCACCCGAATTTATTCATGATTTTGGTCTTTCAGAGGTTGACCGGCTTCAAAGCGAAATTCTGGATATATTGCAAACCGAGGGCTGGGATGTTTCAGAGGGGTTTGACTCGGCGATATCTGAATTGGCTGAAAACCCCAGGTTTTATTATTCGGATAGTGTAGAGGGGCGCGACCAGATCCTGGCAGATTACCAGGCGATTCTCGATGAAATATCTGCGGGGCTGGAGCCCTATTTTGATGTCATGCCAGAAGCCGGGCTTGAGGTGCAAAGAATTCCGGAGTTCAAGGAAAAGACATCGCCGGGTGCGTATTACCAGCCGCCGGCGATGGATGGTTCGCGAATGGGTGTTTTTTACGCCAATCTTTATGACATAAAGGCTACCCCACGTTATGGCATGCGGACGCTCGCTTACCATGAAGGTATTCCCGGGCATCACTTTCAACTGGCAATCCAGCAACAGCAAAAAGAACTTCCATTTTTCCGGCGTATTATCCCAGCCATCGCCTATTCTGAAGGTTGGGCCTTGTATGCCGAACAACTTGCCTGGGAGCTTGGCTTTCAGGATGACCCCTATGACAATATCGGACGCCTCCAGGCAGAGCTGTTCCGCGCTGTGAGGCTGGTGGTCGATACCGGTATTCACTATATGCGCTGGAACCGCGAGCAGGCCATCGACTACATGATTAGTAACACCGGTATGGCAGAGAGTGATGTTATCGCGGAAATAGAGCGCTATTTCATCATGCCGGGTCAGGCACTGGCTTACAAAGTAGGTATGACCAAACTGCAGGAGTTACGCGAACTGGCACGTACTGAGCTTGGTGAGAAATTTGATATCCGCAAATTTCACAATGTCGTATTGACCAACGGCTCGGTCCCATTGGATATTCTCGAAGATATTGTCTTGCAATACATTGCTGAAGAGAAAACAGGGTAAAAATTCTGTCGCGTGCCCGGGCGAAGAGACCCGGGCGCTCAGCTGATAATGCTTATCGGTTCAGCCAGGGATCGATTACCAGCGTGTCGAGTACATCACCGTTTTGTGCATCAAGAATGACGGCGAACTGACCGTTCTTTGGCAGTGCGGGAACAAACCTGAACTGGTCGATATTATTGCCAAGGCTTTGAACCAGTTTGTCAATCTCAATGGTCGAGCCAGGGCGGGCTTTACGTAAGTCATCCAGCGGCAGGGATTTGTGCAAAACAGCTTGTTGCCTTTCGGTATACAGGCTCCAGAACTCCGGCCGGAATTGTAAATCGGGTTTGCCTTCAAACATCACTTCCTTCAGCAGTTGCTGATAGGCGGCGGGGTCTGCGGGCATATTGGCATATAAGAGGATAGGACCCGCTGATGGTTTTTCCAGAAACCGGGGGTCTTTGATCCATGAAAGATCCACGTCACGTTGTGAAAGGACTTCAAAGCGATCTACGGTATAAACCATGAAATATGGTCTGTTCTGGTAAAGAGAAAAAGCCCCCCAACTCAGGGCTGCAATCTGCACAAGGCTTATGACCCACAGATCTAGCAGTAAGCCACGCTTGCCTTGTTTGTAGACCATAAAGGTTAAGGCGGGCCCGATGAAGGCGGCGGTGAAAATTAGCAATAGTGCGAATTTTCCGCTGTCTCCAAATTGCCGGAATGGGTGGGGGTACCATAGAAACAGGATAACGCTTGCCAGTATGGCAAGTAGTAACAGTGTCGGCCAGAGGTGCGTTAATGCGGCGCGCGATTTGCTCATATGTGCCGGACTGGTGAGCCTGTATCAAGCCGGGCTTCAACAGTTGAAACGCTTACAAGGCCGGTTTTCCCAGGTAACTGGTTCTGACCGACCTGCTCCCTGGATTCCAGTTGTTGATGAGCAAAATACAAGGCAAAGCCCGTTGCAAAGAGTATGGCTGCAATCAAAAGTGCAATAAAGTTATTGGTCTTGGATCGGGGGTTCATAAACACTCACTGTATGGGCATCAGTAAGGTAGTATATCAGCGCTTGAAAGGAAATTTGTAGTGCCGGTTGTAAGCCAATAAGCCAGCCAGGTTTTCTGTTGAAAAATCAAAGAAGGACATCATCCATGAATAAGGTTTTAGTTACAGGTGCGAACCGCGGTATCGGGTTTGAAATGTGCCGCCAACTGTCGCTGCGCGGTGATGAGGTTGTTGCCGCTTGTCGTGAGGCAAGTGACGCGTTGCGTGCGTTGAAGTTGCGTATCGTTGAAGGTGTTGACGTCAATGATTCGGATTCTCTGAGCGCGCTGTCGGCCAAACTGGACGGGACAAAACTTGACTGGTTGATCAACAATGCCGGCATTCTTTCAGTTGAGAGTCTGGATAGTCTCGATTTTGACGCAATGGAACGACAGTTCAGGGTCAATTCCCTCGGCCCTTTGCGTGTCACGGCAGCCCTGTTACCAATGCTTGGCGCCGGTTCAAAAATCGGCATCATTACCAGTCGCATGGGTTCGGTCGAGGACAACACCTCGGGTGGTTATTATGGATACCGCATGTCGAAGGCAGCCGTCAATATGGCCGGTATGAGCCTGGCGCGTGATCTGAAGGGTCGGGATATTTCCGTTGCCCTGTTACATCCCGGTATGGTTGCCACCGACATGACCGGTGGGCGCGGGGTAGCACCGGAACACTCTGCCAGTGGCCTTATCCAGCGTATGGACGCACTGGATCTCGAGCACAGCGGTGTGTTCTGGCACGCGGAAGGTGAACAACTGCCCTGGTAACAGTTCTGGCTGCGGGTGACCCGCCATACAGTTTTCCGTCAGGCGATCTGTTTTTCCGGAATGACGTCAACCCGATGAAGGGCTTCCGATAGCTGTGCCCATCGTTGTTCCGTGGTGCCGGTATAACCGATCGACAAGCGTACCAACCCCGGGGAGATATGCGCCGCCAGTTTGTCCTCGTCGGTCAGTTCACTGGATGTACTGCTTCCTGAGCATGACATCAGCGTGTCAAAGTAGCCCAGGCTGACGGCCACGTAACCGAAGCGATATTCATTTTGTAGCAGGTCAAGCAGCTCATTTGCTTTTTCAACCGAGCCCATGTCGATCGTCAGGACACCACCGAAACCATAGTCCGGGCAATACAGTTCGCTCATCAGCGCATGGTCCGGGTGATTCGGCAGGCCCGGGTAACATACCTTCATACCCATGGCGTGCAGTCGTTCTGCAAAGACTTGTGTGCGCTGCCCATGTTCGGTCATCCGTAGTGGCAGGTGCGGAATACGTAAATGGATGTTGAATGCGACCTGTGGATCCATGGTCGGTCCAAGAATCATTAACATACCCGTATGCAAATCCATCAGTTGCTGGATAAACTCCTCGTCCGCACAAATGGCCCCGGCAATATAATCCGATGCGCCACTGATGAACTTGGTCATGCTGTGTACGACGATATCAGCACCGAGCTTGATTGGGCTGATAATGAGTGGGCTAAACGTGTTGTCTACAACCAGCTTGATGCCATGTTTTCTGGCGATGGCGCTTAAGCCGGGGATATCCGCAACACGCAGGGTAGGGTTGGATATGCTTTCGGTATAGATGACGCGTGTACGGGGTGTGATCGCCGCCTCGGTTGCTTCAAGGTCAGTTATATCAACCAGGGTGGTTGTTATTCCCGTTTTGGGCGGTAGCAGATCGTGCATCAGGGCATAGGTGCCGCCGTATACGGCATTGGATGAAACAATATGATCATCTTTGTCACATAGTTGCATCAGTGTAGCGGAAATCGCAGACATACCACTGGCAGTACAGTAAGCCGCTTCGGTTCCTTCCAGCGCAGCCAGTTGTTTACTCAGGCTGTATACCGTTGGGTTGAAATGTCTGCCATAGAGGTAACAGCCTCCGTGATCGGGTCCTTTCTTGCCACCAAAAATATCAGGCATGATGTCAGGGTGCATGACGGTGAATGTGGTGCTGGCTTCCACCGACATGTTGACCCCACCGTGTTCGCCAAATTCGTGGCGGGTGTTGGCGAGCGTCTCTACAGGGTTACGGTTTTTCATATGCTTGCCTCCGAAGTTGTACCCGGGTTACGTTGCTGACCACAACCCTGGTTAGACATGTTGCCATTTTTTGGCAGCTAGTAAATATTCTGGTATGTCTTGTTATTATAAAATAATATTCTTATAGTAACTCTATATACGAATAAAATACGGAATAAGCGTGTGAAAAAGGCACTCGATCGAATTGACTACGAAATTTTAGGTTTGTTACGAAATAATGCTCGTATTTCCAACAAGGAAATTGCGCAAAAGGTTGGGCTGGCTGCTTCAACCTGCCTGGTCAGGATACGCTTGCTGCAACGCAGCGGCGTGATCAGCGGGTTTCATGCAGAGATAGCACCTGCGAGCCTGGGCGTTGGTATACAGGCCATGATTGCGGTCAGATTAATTCGTCATTTCAAGCCAGATGTGGACGCTTTTCGTCAGCACGCCCTGGGTCTGCCTGAAGTGGTTCAGCTTTATCATGTTGCGGGTCCAATCGATTTCCTGGTTCACGTCTGGGCGAGGGATTCAGACCATTTGCGTGACCTGGCAATGACAGCGTTTACTTCACGCGAAGAGGTGTCCCACATAGAAACGGAGCTGATTTTTGAGCATATACGAAGTTCCGAACTACCATCGTTTACAGAGCCCGCTAATAGAGTGGACTAAGCTGGTCCGGGCTTGTCGGGGAAGTGGTCGACAATACAGGGTAAAGCAAAATGCGGGCGCTGGACTGGGCTCTGGTATAGCCGGGCACTTGGCTATATTATCACTCTCAAAATAGTCCCGTAAGCAACTTTCAGGTTCAAAAGTTAATGTCTTTTTCATTTAAAAGAAGTCATAGAATCATCCGAATAGCCATTGTGTTGCTTGTGATGTGCTGGGCAAGTTTTTCATATGCACAGGACACAGAGCCACGTCGCTGGGCGCATTTGCCAACCGGGGTAAATGTTGCCGGTATGGGTTACGGTTACATTGATGGTGATATTTTCTTTGACCCTTTGCTGTTAATCGAAGATGCCACTTTCGAGATGCATAAAGTCGGTCTTGTCTATATGCGAACGCTTGGTGTTCTCGGCAAGAGTGCGCGACTTGATTTCACCCTTCCATATATCGCCGGCCGCTGGGAAGGGACCGTTAACAATGAGTTTGTTCACTTTCGCCGGCGTGGTCCCGGCGATGCGAGAATACGGTTTTCAATGCTGCTTTATGGCGGGCCTGCGGAGACACTGCAAGAGTTTGTGAAAAGTGAGAAAAGCAATACGGTAGTAGGCGCCGCCGTTGCGGTGACAATGCCGACGGGGAAGTACAATAAAGACCGGCTCATTAACATGGGGGAAAACCGATGGGTGGTACGTCCACAGATTGGCGTGACGCATACTCGTGGCAGATGGACAGGTGAATTGACAGGTTCTGTGTATCTATATGCTAACAATAATAGTTTCTGGCAAGACACTCTTTTGGAAACCGATCCGCTATTTGCGCTTCAGGCTCACCTTATTTACACATTCCGACCCGGTTTATGGACTTCATTCAGTACAGCATATGGCTGGGGTGGTGAAGCCACGGTAAACGGAGACGCCAAAAATAACCCTTCCGGAAACTGGCTTACGGCTTTGAGTTTCGGTTTTCCGATTACACCGATGCAGGGGGTTAAGCTTTCCTGGATCAGAGGTCGAAGCCAGAAACCAACTGGTGCTGATCTGGATAGTATCGCGCTCGGTTATTCAATCATGTTCTAGCTTAAACACCTGCTAGTCCCACTCGGAACAGGCGTGACCTTCTTACCTGTCAATATTGACAGTCTTTCTCAAATCGGGGTGAATTGTATAGATGCATGGTCTATACTCTTTTCAGGGATGGGGAAAAGATTTAGGCATCCTGCGTTGATAGAAGGGGTTCTATAAACGTCTACCCAGTTTTTCATTCCGACGAAAAGCCGTGTAGATTTTGTTCCCGCCAGGAAACGCGATATAGGCAACAGTTAACAGGCAGGGGTCTGGTTAACTGATCACCAATGATTGGTGGGGTTTTACGGGTTGATACCGGAAAATTTTTGACATGGAATAGTGGCGTACGGAGTCACCGTAACCACAAGGTCTCCCTAAAGTGATTTTATTTTCACCCGGAAAGGTGTTGAAGGATCATTTGACGGGTCCGCAAAGCGGACTGGTTCTGAGGAGATAAGAATGCTTGAACTTGCAACAATTTTTTTACTTACTTTTGTCATGTCTTTGACAATCATCTGGCTGTATCGCAGCTTGTCTGGCTGGAAAGGCTTTGGTGAGAATCTGACTCGCGACCTTGATCAGGCGGATGGGATGAAAATAGCTCGCCAGAGCGGTTTTATAAACATGTTTTCAGCACCAAAGGAAAAAGCCCGGAACATCAGGCTTCGTAACACAAACAAGAATATTAAGGCACCGTGGGGATGGTGAGTTCCTGATATTTCTGCTCTGATTTTTTGAATTCATAACCGTACGTTATTCCGGTGGACATCATGTCCCCTGGAATAGCGTATTTTTTTGTTTGACGTCTTTGTAGGCTGCTTTCCAGCTAACGCATTTCTTTACACTTCATTTTAGCCAGAATGGCAGATTGTCTATAGCCAAAATGGCAGATTGTCTATAGCCAGAATGGCAGATTGTCTATAGCCAGAATGGCAGATTGTCTATAGCCAAAATGGCAGATTGTCTATAGCCAGAATGGCAGATTGTCTATAGCCAGAATGGCAGATTGTCTATAGCCAAAATGGCAGATTGTCTATAGCCAGAATGGCAGATTGTCTATAGCCAAAATGGCAGATTGTCTATAGCCAAAATGGCAGATTGTCTATAGCCAAAAATGCATATAAATACTTTAATATAATCAATGAGATGTTTGTTTTTGTTAGTTTGATTACTGTTCTTTTGGCGTGTGTGTTTAAGGTGTTTTGACACTTAAAAACAGCCTTGTGAGACACAAGATTCCGAGAAAAATATGATTGGATACCTGATAGTCAGTACCAACGATTAACCCACAGCAGTTCCCTTTTATAGCGATTTATAGGTACTCATGGGCGCTTGAGTGTTGCCGGTAGCAGAGCCTCAACACGTTCCATGACGTCGAGGCAGTCAACCATGTCGTTAATATAGTCAAGCTTGTCGGTTTCAAGGATAAGCACTTCTCCGTATCGGTAGTTGGAAAGCCACTGCTCGTAGAGCTTTTCCAGCCTTTTTAGATAAGAAAGCGGTATATCCTGTTCCATGGCCCGGCCACGAAGCCGAATTCGTTTGCGCAATGTTCGCATCGAGCAACGAAGGTAGATCATCAGGTCAGGGGGCCTGATGGCACCGAGTATGATCTGGTAGAAACTCCAGTACGTATCCCAGTCACGACCGGTGAAGTTACGCATATCATGCAATGCAGTCGCAAAGATTTCCGCGTCCTCATAGATCGTCCGATCAAGAACGACGACGCCGGAGACTTTTTCCAGTTGCTGATGCATACGGAATTTGTTGCTCAGAAAATAAAGCTGGGAATGAAAAGCCCAACGATTCATGTCCTGATAAAAATCGGGCAGGTACGGATTCTCATCATTGGGTTCGTAAAACGGTTCTATCCCGTAGGTTCGGGTGAGAAACTCCACCAGCGTAGACTTTCCCGTACCAATATTTCCGGCAATCGCAATGGTTTTACCTGCTGTATTGAGCTTGGTCACAGCTGGATTCATACCTGCGTCTTATCCGGTTTGAAAAACATGGATGGCACTTTCTTTTGGTGACTCAATTTATACCCCATGGAAGACTCAAATCTGAAATAATGCTTAGATCATAACGACATGTATGAGCCAATTATAGAGCCCAATCGATGAACAGGTTACGAAATGCTGAATAAGATAAAGCGGCTTGAACAGGAAGCGTCTGTTCTGGAGCCGTCCAAAGAACATCGTGAAGAAATGACGAAGCAGGCTGTCAGCTATGCAGAGGCATTTTTAAACCGCCTACCGGATTGCAACACGTTCGTGCCTGATAATGGCCGTAGCAGGTTATTGGAACAGGCATTTGCTGAATCGGCGGGTGACTTTGCCGATTTGTTGGAAACATTGGAAACAGCCGTTAACTTTGAAGGCATCAACCCAGCCTCAGGGGGCCATATGGGATACATTCCAGGTGGCGGTGTATATCCTTCTGCCTGGGGTGACTTTATTGCGGATGTCACCAATTGTTATTCGGGCGTGTCCTTTGCATCACCCGGTGGCGCAAAAATGGAGCGCCAGCTCGTGCGATGGATGGCCGACCTCGTCGGTTACCCTGAAGCAGCGGGTGGCGACCTGACTTCCGGTGGCAGCATGGCTAACCTGACAGCCATTATTGCGGCCCGGGAAACCATGGGTATTCGTGCAAGGCATGTAGACAACGCTTGTATTTATGCCACTTCCGATTCACACCATTGCATAGATAAGGCAATACGGGCTGCGGGGTTGGCTGACTGCAAAAAGCGCCTGGTGCCGATGGATGACCGCTTCAGGATGGATGTTACCGCCTTGCAACAACGGGTTCTGGAAGACAAGGAAGCAGGGCTGCGTCCCTGGCTGATTATTGCCTCAGCAGGTACAACCGACACCGGTGCGGTTGACCCGCTGGAGAAGCTGGCAGGCGTGGCCGCGCAACACGATCTCTGGTTGCATGTAGACGCCGCCTATGGCGGGTTCTTCCTGTTATGTGCGGATGGCAGGAAGGTATTACGTGGCCTGGACAAAGCGCACTCGGTGGTGCTGGATCCGCACAAAGGTATGTTTCTTCCGTATGGGTCGGGTGCGGTACTGGTACGTGACGAAGAGTGGTTGGCGCAGTCTCAGGCGTATCACGCTGACTATATGCAGGATGCGAGAATGGCCAGCGGGCACTATTCAGCGGCGGACTTGTCACTGGAGCTGACCCGGCCTTTCAGAGGCCTGCGATTCTGGCTGCCTCTAAAGCTGTTTGGACTCGCGCCATTCAGGGCAGCACTTGAAGAGAAAATCTGGCTGGCGCGATATTTTTATGAGCAACTCGACAACACACCGGGGTGGGAGACCGGGCCTTATCCGGAATTATCGGTGGTCACGTATCGTTTTGTTCCGGATCAGGGTGATGCAGACCGTTTTAACCAACAACTGGTCGAAGCGGTACAGGCGGATGGAAAGGTGTTTATCAGTTCTACGTTGATTGACGGCAAGTTTTACCTGCGTCTTGCTGTGCTGCATTTCCGGACCCATCTCGTACAGGTGGACTATTTATTGAGTCTCCTGCACAAGCTGACTCAGACAGTCTCCCGGGTTGTGGCTTAGCGCGTCACCCGGCGCACTGGTTTGGCCCATGCATGCATAGGCTCGTGTTCCTGGTGAGGCGGTATAAAACCTCATGTTGAACAAGGGAAAAGCGACATACCTGACTGATTTTTGTTATATTTATCAGGCCGAAATAAAAAAGCAGCACCTATGAATCACCTTGATCATCCTAATGAAATTTCGCGTGAGTCGCTGGTTAGCATACTGGAGATCATGCATCGTTTGGCGGCGCCAGAAGCTATGCCGGAGCTTTTGCGCGAAATCATCGAGGTTGGCAAGGTCGCGATCGTTGCCGAGACGGGCGTACTCTGGTTATTGGATAAGAGTTCCGGACAACTTGTGATGGTGGTTCCATCCAGTGATAATCCCACCCGCCTGGATATTGGTGAAGGTTTGGCGGGCCTGTGCGCGGAGTCCAAAGCGATCAGTAACATACACGAATGCCGGGAAGACCCATTATTCCTTGAGTACCCCATACACATAACGGGCAGCGAAACCAGGTCAATGCTAAACGTACCGATCCTGGGTCCGGATGATTCACTTCTGGGTGTGATGCAATGGCTGGGTGCGGCAACCGGCCAGTTTGACGAGCATGACGAATGGGTCGGGCCGGCACTGGCTGCACAGGCTGCGGTGGCTATTCAGCACTCCTATATGACCGATGAGCTACTCGCCAACGCCATTCTCAGCCAGGAAGTAGCCGTTGCCCGTGACATCCAGATGAGTACCTTGCCAAGCACCATGCCCGATGTTCCCGGTTATGATCTGTATGGGCATTTTCAACCAACGGATCATACCGGCGGTGATCTGTATGACCTGGTTGTGCTGAACGATCAGTTATTCATGCTGCTGGGGGATGCCACCGGTCATGGCTTCGGGCCTGCCTTGTCTGCCACCCAGATGCAGGCGATGCTCAGGGTTTCTTTTCGATTGGGTGCAAACCTGGATGAGGCATACATGCATGTCAATAACCAGTTGGCGGAAGATTTGCCCGATGACCGGTTTATTACGGCCTTTATGGGGTATTTGGACCCGGTCAGTCACGAGGTCAACTACCACTCAGGCGGGCAGGGGCCCATTCTGCACTTTCGGGCCGCAGGTGAGGATTGCGACTGGTACAAGCCAACCAACTTTCCGGTGGGCATAATGGAACTTGATGACCAGCAGGTTTCTGCAAGCCTGCAATTGGATTCGGGCGACATCCTGGCCCTGATATCGGATGGCGTTTACGAGTATGCCAACGAGCAGGGTGAAGAGTTTGGTGAAGGTCGCGTCGCCGAAGTACTGAAGGCCAACCATCAGTTACCCATGGCAGAGCTTGGTGAATGCCTGGTAAAGGCCGTGAAGAAATTTGGTGGTGAGGCACCGCAAGCTGATGATATAACACTGGTACTGGTTCGCCGATTGCCGGGCTAAACCTGAAGGAGGCGAAAAATGCAGCAGAAATTTAAGCGCGATTTTGATGAACTGAAAAAAATCGTGATGATGACCGAAGCTGTTTTTCGGGAACTGGGTTTGAATCCGGCTTTGCGCAACATAGTCGATCTTGCCACCGAGGAACTGTTTGTCAATATGGTCACCTATAATACCGAGTCCAATGAGGATATTCTCATCGAAATGGCACCCCATCCACTCGGGCTTGAAGTCAGTCTGACCGATTATGATGTTGAAAGGTTTGACCCCACGAGGGCCGCGCCGGTTGATATCAATGCGCCATTGGATGAGCGCTCACCAGGTGGCCTGGGTTTGTACCTGGTAATGAAAATGGTCGATTCCATTCATTACGAGTATCGTAACCGGCAAAGTAAGATCACGTTTATTGTGGACAGGAAATAATCCGATGTTTGATATTGCACTTGCGGATGATGGAACAGTGATTGTTGAAGGCCGACTGGATGCTGCACAGGCTGTCAAGGCACAGGCTTTTCTCGACCAGGTTGAAGGTCAATGTGTGTTGGACCTGGCAAAGCTTGAATATATTTCAAGCGCCGGACTCGGTGTTTTACTGAAAACCCATAAGCGCCTGATGGGAGTGGGTAGTGGTATAAAGCTTGTAAATGTCAACAACCATACTCACGATATCTTTCGTTATTCCGGTTTCGACAAATTGTTCGAAATAGTGCCCGCGGGTATATAGCAGCGCACTACAGGGAGTGTATGAACATCGATCACCAATTCCCACCAACTTTTTCAGTCCACGGATGTAGTTATGCATAAGGACCATGATGCTGCCCTTGTAAACAGCTGTATTGAAGGTGACCGTCTGGCGATGTCTCAGTTGGTCAGCCAATACCAAAAGCCGGTTTTCAACGCAGCCTACCGAATATTGGGGAATATGGATGACGCAGCGGATGCAACACAAACGGTTTTTCTCAAGGTTTTTGAGCACATCGCCGACTACGATCAGCGGTTTAAGTTTTTCAGCTGGGTCTACAGGATAGCGATCAATGAATCACTTAACCAGGTCAAAAAGCGTCGTCCGCAGGAGTCTTTGGATGATAGCCAGGCTTCACCGTGGCAGGGCCCTTCGGAGGTGCTGGAATCTGCAAGTCTCTGCCAAAAGGTCCAGGACGCGCTGATGTTATTGAATGATGATCACAGAACCGTGGTGGTGTTGAAGCATATCTCGGGCTGCAGTTATCAGCAGATTGCCGGCATACTGCAGTTGCCAGAGAAAACAGTGAAATCACGTCTGTATTCCGCACGTCAACTGCTCAAGAAGACATTACTGGTCGAGACGACAAACGACAGGGGCACGGAAAACAATGAACAATCAAAATAGTTACAGTTCCGGTCCGGACGAAGACAAAGCGCGGGATTTGCTCAATCGCAGTATCGATGGGGAGATCAGCAGCAGTGAGAAAGAGGAACTTGAAGTTTTGCTGGCCTCGTCAGCTGAGCTTCGTGATCTGGAAGAAGAGTTTGTGACCCTCAAACGGCTCTTGGATGAGTTGCCGGAGGTAGAGCCGCCAGGATATTTGCAAAATTCTATTGAAAGGCAGGTTCGCCTGCCTGTACAGGATTCCGCCGGTTTAAAAAAACCGGGTCTGTTTGGCGCCTGGTTGAATGCTAACTGGCTGCGTACCGGCTTCGCATTGGCTGCCGGGGCGGTTTTGACTATCGGTGTGTATGAAATGGGCTCTGAACCCATCAGTGTTAGCGACAGCGTGAATCTGTCCGGCGCGATGGTCAAGCCTGGCCTGGTCGACAGGCAGGGTAAATTACTGGACAGCATTCAGCTCAACACCGATCGGCTAAACGGCCTGATCGAATTACGAAGTGAAGGTGACCTGATTTCCCTGGATGTGCAGCTAAAGTCTGATGGGTCGTCTGAAATGATCGTCAATTTTGCGGGGCGCGGCTTGGAGTTTGATGGTGTAAATCGCATACAGGATCCAGTGGAGGCCGTTTCTGTTTTAGATGGCGCCATTCATCTTTCCGGTAGCGGCGAGCAACATTACCGTCTTAGTTTAAGACGTACCGAAGAAGTACAAAATGGCATGCCGTTGGAGCTGGATTTCTTCGCAGATAACACATTGATCCAGAAAGCCAAATTGAATATTTCCAATTTTTAATCTGCTTTTTCGTAGAGCCACCGACTTTTGAATCAGGCTGGTAATTGCGAAACCACGCATAGATCACGCAGAATAGGGCGTATGCCCTCCCTGAAAATAATTTGCTGAGTTATGTTGACTGATATCCTCATACGGGCACTGGTGGGCTTGTTGCCGGTATTGGTATTCCTGCTTGTTCTTGTCTACATGGACAGCTATAAACTGGTCAAACTCCGAACCGTGTTGTGGGTTATTCTGACGGGCGCCCTGTTGCCCATTGCCGGATACTGGATCAATGGCTATGTCATAGATTTTTTGAGCTGGGATTTTCAAACCTACTCCCGTTATGCTGCACCCGTTATTGAAGAGGCTATGAAAGCCTGCGTGATGGTCTATTTGTTCAGAACCCACCGTATCGGATTTTTGGTTGATTCGGCGATACTGGGGTTTGCCGTAGGTGCTGGCTTCGGTGTGGTTGAGAATTTTTATTATCTATACATGGCATCCGATGCACAGCTCGCAGTGTGGGTGGTTCGTGGTTTCGGCACGGCGATCATGCACGGTGGCACGATGGCGTTGTTTGGTGTCATGGCCCAAACGCTGACTGAGCGCAGCATGAAAATTAACCCCTTGCTATTACTCCCGGGGTTTATCGTTGCCATTGCCATACATTCGGTGTTTAACCACTTTCCGGGAACCCCCATACTCACGACACTGGGCACACTGATAGTCTTGCCGCCGATTTTTTTGATGGTTTTCCAGAAAAGCGCTCGCAGCATGCATGAATGGCTTGAAGTGGACTTTGATGAGGATACGAAGTTGCTGGAGCAGATTAATTCAGGGGAATTCACAGAGTCAAGAATTGGCTGTTTTTTGAATGACCTGAAACAGAAATTCCCCGGTATGGTGGTTGTAGATATGCTTTGCTACCTGCGTCTCTACACCGAATTGGCGTTGCGGGCGAAGGGTGTGTTGATGATGCGGGAACATGGCCTGGACACACCGGTTGGGGAACGGACACGGGCCAAGTTTGAAGAAATGCGCTACCTGGAGGAAAGTATCGGCAAAACCGGTCTACTCGCTATGAGCCCATTTTTGCAGATGACCCGCAAGGACCTGTGGCAGCTTTACGTACTCGAGTAGTTTTGTGTCCGCTTACATCAACACTGGTCCGTAATCCTGACGCGTTGACAGTTGCTTTGTAAAACGACCAGGCAATAAAAAACGCAGAACCCTGAGGTTCTGCGTTTTTTTTAAACCACCAATCAGGCGTTGGCTTTGATATAAGCCAGCATGGTATGGGCGTCACTGACCTCAAACGGATCAGACGGCGCATTGTCCTGTTTGCCAGCCTCGCTGAAGATCTTTTGGATTTCACCGTTATCGACCAGCATGGAGTAACGCCAGGAGCGCAGACCAAAACCCAGGTTATCTTTACGTACCAGCATGCCCATCAAGCGTGAAAAGTCACCACTGCCGTCCGGCAGTAATTTCACATTTTTCACACCCTGGTGAATACCCCACTGGAACATGGTGAATGCGTCGTTGACACTCAGGCAATAGACTTCATCAATACCGGCATCACGCATTGCCTGGTAATTGGCTTCATAACCGGGAAGGTGGGTGCTGGAGCACGTCGGTGTGAACGCGCCGGGCAGGGCAAATACAACCACTTTCTTGCCACTGAATATGTCGTCTGAAGTCACATCCTGCCAGCGGAAGGGGTTCTCGCCTTCAACGCTTTCATCACGGACACGGGTTTTAAACGTAATGCTGGGTACCTGGTGGGTCACTTGACTATCTCCTTTTACAAAAAATATGGGTGGGTGAATTCGTCACCCTGTTTGATTTGGGGAGATTATGGGCCTTTATCAAGGCATAGTTAAATCGTTTTTTCACATGACTTTGATAGTCAATGCTTATGCCTGGCAACCTGGCAGAAAAGATGCAGGTTCCAAGCCATTTGGCACGTGCTTCAAGTGCGATTTCATCAGCCAACACCGAACCTTGCCTGGCCTATTGTCTGGTAACCACGGTGATGTTGTTCCAGTTCTGCAGGTTGGTGTATTGGTCACAATTGATCATTGGGGAAGCCGAGGCTATGCGGTGGCTTACTTCCTGGCTCACAGGTTGAAAACCATTGATCATTCGGGAAGCCGAGGCTATGCAGTAGCTTACTTCCAGACGCGCTCGAGCACATCCATGTGTCGCTCATCCTCGACTCCTGTCTCAGAAGGTCTGGAAGTAAGCTACTGCACATCCTCGCCTTTGTGCGAATGCGGGGGTCAATGGTTTCTGTTAGGCGGTCGACGCTTAATTCTGAACTTGATAGGCCCACGCTTTTTGCGAGTGTTTGGGTTTAAAACCTTTGAAAGGTGCACGTCGTTTGATATTAAGCTGGGGTGTGTATTAACTTATCAGGACCGTGAGCGACATGGATGTCGCGCCCGAGCTTACACGGACGTACTTGCAGCGAGTCCTGGGAAGTTAATACACATCCCAGCTCCCCCAACTGCGCAGATATTCAAACGCAAACCTTCTGAACCATTCCGTAAGCTGGTCTGGGCACGGCACCTGCCCTGGTAAGACAATACACATCCCAGCGTCCCCAACCGTGCAGAACCACTCCGTTTTACATACAATGCATGGCTTGTTTCTGATCCTTGTTTGTGACACCTGACCAATGGAACCCCATGAAAAAAATAGTCTTAATTGCAGTTCTACTTCTAAGTTTCTCTTCAACCGCCTTTTGCGATTATCAAGACGAACTTAAAACACTGACTGTTCGCATGCAGGAGCTTGCTGGTACTGAAACCGGTTTGACGGACTCGGAGCGTTTTTCCGAAATCGTTGATTTGACTTATGAGTACACCATGCTCAGTTTCCCTGAGTTCGCCACCTACCTGGGCGACCCACGTGGTCAGGACCGTTGGTCTGATCAATCGGAAGCTATGATCCTCCAGCGTCAGAAGGACGACAAACTTCTTTTGAAAGCTCTGGACAATATCAAGCGTGAAAAACTGACTTCGTCCGAGCAGGTTAGTTATGACCTTCTTTATGACCGCCAGAAACTGGATATCGAAGGTCACCAGTTTCCCAATGAAATGATGCCGATTAACCAGATGGGTGGTGTGCAGCAGAACATCGCACGGATGATGGCTATTACCCGGCCGAAAAACGCTGATGACTACGCCAACATGATCGCGCGTTTGAACAAGACGCCTCGAAGTCGTTGACCAGACCATCGCCTGGATGCGAAAAGGCATGGCGGCAGGTGTGACGCCACCCGCCGTTACACTGCGTGATGTTCCGCAACAGATCCGCAACCAACTTGTCGATGAACCTGATCAGAGTCCTTTGCTGGGGGCTTTCAAGCAATTTCCGGCCAGCGTAGATTCATTACAACAAGCCACCCTGACGAAGCAGGCGGAAGCGGCCTATAGCGAAAAGGTTGCACCAGCTTTTGAGAAGCTTCTTGCGTTTATGGAAAACGAGTATCTGCCGGCTGCGCGTCAGACGATTGCCATGCGTGACTTACCAAATGGTGAAGCCTGGTATGCCTATAACGTAAAGCAAAATACCACAACAGATCTTACGCCTGAGCAGATTCACCAGATTGGTTTGGATGAAGTCAAACGTATTCGCAGCGAGATGGATAGCATTATCAAGTCCAGCGGGTTTGAAGGTTCGTTTGAAGAGTTCCTGGAGTTTCTGCGCACTGATCCGCAGTTTTATCATGAGACCAAGGAAGGGCTGTTACGTGAGTACCGCGACATAGCCAAACGTGCCGACCCCGAACTGGTGAAGCTGTTTGGAAAGCTGCCGAGAACGCCGTATGGTGTTATCCCGGTTCCTGCCTATGCAGAGAAGTCACAGACCACGGCTTATTATCAACCAGGCTCCGTCAAAGCCGGTCGCGCCGGTAATTTCTTCGCCAATACCTATGCCCTGGACACACGACCTCGCTGGGAGATGGAAGCACTGACCCTTCACGAGGCCGTGCCGGGTCATCATTTGCAAATTGCATTACAGGATGAGTTGGAAGATGTGCCGTGGTTCCGTCGTGCAGGTGGTTACAACGCCTTCGTCGAGGGCTGGGGGCTTTACTCAGAGAGTCTTGGTGTGGAGATGGGGTTTTATACCGATCCTTATTCAAAATTCGGCCAGTTGACCTATGAGATGTGGCGCGCCATTCGACTGGTAGTGGATACCGGCATGCACCATTTGGGCTGGTCCCGTCAGCAGGCCATCGACTACTTTATGGCCAACGCCGGTAAGCAGGAGCACGATGTCATTGTCGAAGTTGACCGGTATATTGTCTGGCCGGGGCAGGCACTTGCTTACAAGATCGGTGAGTTAAAGATCAAGGAACTTCGTGCATACGCGACCGATGAACTGGGTGAGGATTTTGACATACGTGAATTTCATGACGAAGTACTGGGTCGTGGGTCGTTGCCATTGAGTGTACTGGACGCGAATATCCGGACCTGGGTGGAAGCAAAGAAAGCCGAATGATTGATAAGACGCTGCCGCTGGTTGAGCTCCACCGTCACCTCGACGGCAATATTCGGCTGCAGACCATACTCGAGCTTGCTGATGAGCACGGCATTGCTTTGCCATCGCATAGCTTGTCCGGGCTTGCGCCCTATGTCCATGTGGATGAGTCCGCACCTGGCCTGATGGCGTTTCTGGAGAGGTTCAAGCATATGACGGCGGTGCTGGTTGATGCGGACGCCTGCCGGCGTGTCGCCTATGAGAATGTTGAAGACGCCTTGTCGGAAGGCATTGACTATATTGAACTTCGATACAGCCCCTGGTTTATGGCCGAATCACACGGTATGAACCCGGCCGAGGTGATGGAGGCCTGTGCGGATGGTGTGCGTGCTGCCGAGCGTGATACCGGTGTGCGTGTCAATATTATCGGCATTCTGAGCCGGACATATGGCGTTGAAACCTGTATGAAGGAACTGGATGCGATTTTGGCGCATCGTGATCATATCGTGGCTGTGGATCTTGCCGGTGATGAGCACCGCTATCCGGCTCACCTGTTCAAGGAACATTTCAAACGGGTACGTGATGCCGGCTTACAGGTTTCCGTGCACGCTGGTGAGGCGGATGGCCCGCAGAGTGTCTGGTCGGCCATTCGGGATCTGGGTGCAACCCGTATCGGCCATGGTTTCCGTGCCATCGAAGATTCTGCGCTGGTCGACTACCTCGCGAAGCACGGTGTTGGACTGGAGATATGTCCAACGTCGAATCTGCACACCAGCACGGTTGAAAACTATGCTTTACACCCGATAAAGGCACTGGCTGACCGGGGAGTGAAGTTCTGCCTGAATACTGACGATCCGGGTATCAGTGCCATTGATATCAAGCACGAATATGAGGTCGCTGCGCCGGCAACCGGTTTGAGCCGGGAGCAGATTCATCAATCACAGCGTGATGGTTTGGACATGGCGTTTCTTAGCGAAGAGGAAAAAACGGCCCTACAAGGCAAAGTTGCCCAGCGAGCGGCGTTGTAGCCAGTTTTTGTCTGACCAGTTGGCATTTTTCTCTGCAACGTGAAGCGTAAAAGCATGCCGGGAATGGTCTGAGCGGTTTTCTGAACTGTAATGCGGCATATGGTCGTGGAAAATGACCACGCTACCGGCACTGACTTCAACTGCAACGGCTTCATCGGGGCCGGGCCATGGAGTCGGGTCCAAATCGGTCAGTTTGCCCTCACGTTTGTTCCAATCCACCTGGTAAATTTCCCGCAAGGGCGAATGGTGCCCACCGGGTTGCACCCATAAACAACCGTTGTCGCGGTTGGCATCCTCGATAGCGACCCAGATTCCGGTTACTGTTGATGGATCTGATATCAGGTAACTGCCATCCTGGTGCCATCGTACTTCACCGCCAATGTGGGGTTGCTTGAATATGTACATCGTTTGCCAGAGCAGGGGATTCGCATAGCCAATATCGCGCAAGACCCGGGCAAACAGGTTTTGTCGACAAAAAGCCCTGAAGTCCGGGTTCAGGTCATGCATGGCATGACCGATCTTGTTAATGGCCAGACGCGCGGGTTTCAGCAAGTGGCCATCTTTATCCAGTGCACCTTCTTCCAGAAAGCAGTGGATGTTTTCAGCTGACTCAAAGAAATATTCATCACGCCCGCTGTCCCGGTCCGATGTGGTGAAAACGGAGCGGTGTTTGTCGATATCAAATTCATCAACAATTTTTAACGCGGTGGCTTTGAGCGTCGCGATATCTGCCAATGTAATGGCATCTTTCAGGACCAGATAACCGTCATCATGGTATTGCTGTATTTGACTCGTGCTTAGCATGTCGTTAACCAGTCCAGCGTGCACAAGGTGTTAACACGATCAAGGTGGGTCGACGGTGTCGCATGTCAGCGTGTATGTTCTCGTTATATAGCCCGGCGACCTTGGGGTCCATGTGTCTGCCTCGATAGTTTCAGGTCATTCTGGTCTCGATCAGCTTTTAGTATATGACAAGTTATGCGAGAGATTGGTCTGGAGGCAGATATATGTGATTCTTTAGCTGTTTTTCGACCCGTTAATGCCCTGAATATGGTATAAAGCAACGGTTAAAAAATGCTTGGGGTCTGATCGGCGGTTTGTCCGTGTCAGCTTCGATATTTTGTGTTGATCAGCCCTGAGAATATGGTACCGGAAGGTCATGAGTCCGGTAAAAAAAACCAGTACAAAGGGCACTTCAATGAACTCTAAAACAGCTCCAACCAATTCTAGAAATAAACTGTATCTATCTGTTCTGGCAGGTATTATATCCCTTTCAAGCACCAACATTCTCTTCGCACAAGACGATGAGGCTTACTCAGATAGCGTGCTGGAAGAAGTGATTGTCACCGCGACCAAGCGTGCGGAAAGCATTCAGGACGTACCATTGTCCATTGCTACGCTTTCCGGCGACGACCTGCAGACCATGTTCTCCGGTGGTGAGGATGTCCTGGCGCTGTCGGGCCGTGTACCGGGTTTGTATGCAGAGTCATCGAATGGCCGCTCTGCACCGCGTTTTTATATCCGTGGTTTGGGTAATATCGATTTTGATCTCGCAGCATCACAGCCAGTATCCGTCATCATGGATGAAGTGGTCATGGAGAATGTGGTACTCAAAAGCTTCCCCATTTTTGATATGGAGCAGGTCGAAGTTATCCGTGGACCGCAGGGAACACTGTTTGGCAGGAATACAACAGCAGGTATTGTTAAATTTAACAGCCGTCGCCCTTCGCATGAAACCAGTGGTTATGCTTATGGTTCATTGGGCACCTATATGACGGGTAATGTTGAAGCTGCCGTTGGTGGCAGCCTCGTTCCGGACGTATTGTCAGGTCGGGTATCCATGGTATACAGAACGCGTGATAACTGGATTGACAATGACAATGGCTTCAAAAAAACAAAAAATGCCATGGGTAATTACTCGGAAATCGCCGGTCGTGTGCAGTTATTGTGGACACCCACTGAAAATTTCTCGGCTCTTTTTCTCGCCCAGGCACGTGACCTTGAAGGCACGTCATCAATATTCCGTGCCAATGTCTTTGATACCGGCAGCAACAAGCTGAACCAGAACTATGACCGCAATACCGTCTATTACGATGGTGGCGATAATAACCCCCAGGAATATGATGGTTCCGGTTATACGCTGAACCTTGAGTGGGGTCTGGACAGCATGACGCTGACTTCCATTACGTCATACCAGCAGGGCAAAGGTTACAGCCGTGGCGATATCGATGGTGGCGTGGTTGATTTTAGCGGTACAGCGAGTATTCCTGCTGGTATCACATGGGATCCGGCAGCACCGGTCTTCGGTTTTCCAACATTGACCTTCCCGGGCACGATCACCGTTCCTTCGGTGACACAGGATGGTGCGGATACTGACCAGTTCACCCAGGAGCTTCGTCTGGCGAGTGATACGGACAGCGCATTTAGCTGGCAGGCCGGGTTCTTCTATTTCAACAGCTCACTGGAAGTCGAAACAGATTCCTTTGCATCCTATGGTTTTGGTGGTCCACCGCAAAATACGATCATCAAGCACACCAATGATGCGTGGGCAATTTTTGGTCAGGGTGCTTATGATGTCACGGATCAATTCACGCTTAGCGCCGGTTTGCGTTATACCGATGACAAGAGAGATTACAGGGTGCTGCAATACGGTCAGCTCTGGCTGGACATTGGTATTCCGCCGGTAGAAAAGATCGACGTTTCCAAGGATAAAGTCAGTTGGGACGTGACTGCTGATTATGCGATCAATGACAGCTCCAATATTTATGGCAGGGTAGCATCCGGTTTCCGGGCGCAATCCATCCAGGGGCGTGACGTTGCATTTCTTGAGTACCCGACGGTTGCTGACCCGGAAACTATCTTGTCATATGAAATCGGTTACAAGGCAGACCTGCTGGAAGACCGCTTACGTTTAAATGCCAGTGTTTTCTATTACAACGTTGATGACATGCAGCTATCCATTATCGGTGGAGCCTCAAATACCAACCAGGTTATTAACGCTAATAAAGGTACTGCGACAGGTTGGGAAATCGATCTGCAATGGCTGGTAACTGAAAACGTTGTGGCAACCTTTGGTTATGCTTATAACAATACCGAGATCAAAGATGAGGGCCTGAGTGTGGTTCCCTGTGGTTCTACACTGTGTGAAGCATATCAGTGGCGGGATGAAAACGGCCAGGTATCCATCGACGGCAACCCGTTCCCGAGGACACCGAAGACCAACTACACCTTCACGCTCCGCTATGGTTCGCCGGTGGGAGAGGATGGTGAACTTTTCATCTTTACCGACTGGGTTTATTACGGCGATACCCAGATGGCCCTGTATTACACCCCTGAGTTTCAAACCGCTGCCCAGTATGAAGGTGGTCTGAGGGTTGGTTACAGAAACATGCGGAATAATTGGGAACTGGCCCTGTTTGGTCGCAATATAACCGATGAACACAATGTTAAGGGATTCGTTGACTTCAGTAACAATACCGGTTTCGTTAATGAGCCGGCGATCTGGGGTATCGAAGGAACCTATAACTTCTGAGGTTTAACCCGATGTGAGACGCACTCTGTTTCCAGAGTGAAAAAGGCCCGGCACTATGCCGGGCCTTTTGTTTGTGGGTTTATACCCCTCTCAATACATTAAGCGGTGAGTGGGTCACCACGCGCCAGGTGGCCAGCAGTCCACTACTGCCTACAAAAACCATACCCAGTATCGGCCCCGTCAGCCACAACATGGGACTCAATTGATACGGAAGATCATAGACATTGACCGCCAGGTGCCAGGCGGCGAGACTTGCGCCGATGGATGCCAGCAAGCCCGCCAGAAAGCCGATAGCCAGGAACTCGACCACCACACCTGTCAGGACCCGTTTTCGTGAAGCACCCAGGGTACGTAAAATGGCGCTCTCGAAACTGCGTTCTTCAAGGCTTGACTGAACAGCTGCCCATAACACGGCGAGACCGGCGATGAGTGTAAACAGAAATACCGTCTGCACGGCCATCGAAGCCTTGTCCATCACGTCACGGACCTGCGCCAGTGATGCTTCAAGGTCGATAACAGTGACACTGGGGAACTGCCGCATCAGGTCGAGGAGTTTCCTGTCATCCTCGGCATCAGCATAAAGCGCGGTGATATAGGTGGCGGGGAAACCGGTGAGCGTGGCGGCTGAGAAAAACATGAAGAAATTGGGCTGAAAAGTATCCCATTCCACCGTGCGAAAGCTGGTGACCGTGGCAGAGACCGGTTCCCCGGCGATATCAAAACCGAGTTCATCACCAATTTTGATTCCCAGTTCACGTCCAAAATCTTCCTCTACTGACACCTCGTGGTTTTCGGTTCCGGGTTGCCACCATTGGCCTTCTGTCAGCTCGTTACCTTTCTGTAGTTTGTCTCCAAAGCTGAGATTGGACTCCCGTTTGGCCCATCTTTCACCCTGCGGGTCTTCAAAACTTATCTGGCTGACGTCCTGGCCGTTGATAGTGGTCATTCGGGCCCGCACCAGGGGTGCGAATTCCGGAACCTGTATGTCCTGGTCGGCAAGGTATTTTTGCATTTCAGGTACTTCGTGCGGCTGAATATTAATCATGAACTGATTGGGGGCGTCGCTGGGTAAACTGTCACGCCAGGTATCCATCAGGTCATTTCGGACCAGGGTCAATAACATCAGCACCATCAGGCCCAGGCCAAAAGCCACGACCTGCACAACGCTCTCGCGGCCACGCCGGTTGAGGTTGGCGAGGCCATAACGCCAGGCCACGCCAGCAACGCCGCGAAAACGACCGGTGGCCTTGACTAGCAGCCAGCCTGCAAGGCCAAGCACGGCAAAGGTCAAGGCAGTGCCGGCGGCTATGCCTAACACCAGCTTGATGTCACGCACCAGCCATTGCAAAAGTGCCAGAACAGCGACTGCACCGGCAACATAACTGAGCCCGTAACGCATCGGTGGTGGTTCGATATCATGACGCAATACGCGCAGTACCGGTGTCTTGCCCATCTGGATCAGGTCCGGTAGTGCAAAGCCACAGAGGATAAACAGGGCCGTCATCAGACCGAGCAGGACCGGTGAGGCGCCTGCTGCCGGAAGCTCCTGGGCAATGAGTTCGCTGGCAATCCATGCCAGACCCTGTTGTGCTGCAAAACCCAAAAGAGTGCCGACAGCGGCACCGAGAACGGTCAGCATGAACAATTGCATCAGGCTCAGCCGAAAGATAAACCGTTGTTGAGAACCCAGGCACTTTAGCAGTGCAATCCGGTCACGATGACGGATGGCGTAACGTCGTGCAGCCATCGCCACAGCGACGGCGGAAAGCAAAACACTGACCAGCGAGGCGAGATTGAGAAAGCGACCGGAACGTTGGGTGGCCGAACGCATTTGCGGATCGGCATCAGCAATATCCCGTAATCGCTCACCGGCGGTCAGCATTTCCTCTAATTGGAGTTTAAATTTGGTAATGTCTTGACGTGGACCGGCAAACAGGTTGCGATAGCTCACACGACTACCCGGCTGGATCAGTTCCGTATCTGCCAGGTTTTCCATGTTGATCAGCAAGGTTGGTGCCAGGTCAACAAATCGCCAACCCTGGTCCGGTCTGAAATCCAGTACCTTGGTGACGGTGAGGTTTGCCTTACCGACCCGGATCTGAGAACCGGTGTCGGCGCCCAGCCTGGCCAGCAGGCGGGTACTTGCCCATGCTTCCCCCGGGGCAGGGATGTCGGTCGTTTCAACCCCCTCGGATAATAGCCTGCCGGAAGTTTTGAGTTTTCCCCGCAACGGGTAGCCGGCGGTCACTGCACTGACAGCGGATAGTGTGCTCCGGTCATCTTCGAACACCACGCTCGGCATGATGATCATCGACGCCGTCTCCAGGCCTGCCTGCTCCGCCATGTCGATATATTCAACGGGCAGAGGCTGGCTTGAGCCCAGGCGTAAATCGGCGGCCAGGGATTCTGCGGCACGTAACTCCACCGCATGTCCGACACGGTCGGTCAGAAACGCAACGGCAGTCAACGATGTCACGGCGATGATCAAGGCAATGCCCAGGACGGTTAATTCACCTGATTTCCAGTCTCGAAGTAGCAGGCGCCAGGCCAGTGCCAGCGCTTTCAATGGTCTGACCCCGCGTCATTCGCTGACGGTAAGAGGATCTGACCGGCTTCCATCTGAATGATACGGTCACAGCGTTTGGCGAGGTCCAGGTCGTGGCTGACCAAAACCAGCGTTGTGCCGTATTCCCGGTTCATTCGAAACAGGATTTCAATGACCGTTTCACCGGTTTGCTGGTCCAGGTTTCCGGTTGGCTCGTCAGCGAACAGCACGGTTGGTTGCACGACATAGGCGCGGGCGATGGCGACTCTTTGTTTTTCACCGCCAGAGAGTTGCCGCGGATAATGCCCGGAACGCGCTTGAAGACCAACGTTCTGCAAAGCGGTTTTGGCGGCATCCATGGGGTGGTCGTGATTTGCCAACTCCAATGGCAGCATAACGTTCTCAAGTGCCGTCAATGAAGGGATCAGGTGAAATGACTGAAACACAAAACCAACCTCATTGGCACGGACAGCGGCACGTCCGTCTTCATCCAAAACGGTGAGTTCCTTGTCCGCCAGCCAGACCTTGCCGGATGTCGGCAGGTCAAGCCCGGCCAACAAGCCCAGCAAGGTGGATTTACCGGCACCGGATGCACCGATGATGGCAATTCGTTCGCCGTGACTGACTTGCAGGCTGACCTGGTCTAGTATGGTCAACATGCCTTCAGGGCTGGTGACTATTTTGCTAAGATTTTCAGCCCTGAGGGCAAATGTATCTGGTTCGGACTTTGGAGTATTCATGAGAGTTATTTTATCGCTTCTGTTGGGGGTTGTTGGCTTTTTTCCTATTGCTTCAACCGCAGCGGAGCCACCTGTCTTACTCATACTGGGTGACAGCCTGAGCGCGGGTTATGGTATGGATCGTGAAAAATCCTGGGTGTCGCTGCTTGAGACACGTTTGCGGGAATCCGGTTATTCATATCGTATTCTTAATTCCAGTATCAGCGGCGATACATCACAGGGCGGACTGGCTCGAATTCCACGCTTGCTTGATCGCTATCAACCCGAAATCGTCATCATCGAACTTGGAGCCAATGACGGCTTACGGGGAATAAACCCGGATATTACCCGGGATAACATGACCAGTATGATTCAGCAAAGCCAGGCGATCGGCGCCCGCGTGCTTCTGGCCGGGATTAAATTGCCACCGAACTATGGCAGTGACTACCTCGAAAAGTTCGAGTCCATTTATGAAGATCTTGCCAATGAATTCGGCACATTACTTGTGCCATTCTTCATGGATGGTGTTGCTTTAAGACCGGATTTGCTACAGGCGGACACGATTCACCCCAATGAGGCGGGTCAACCCGTGTTACTGGATAACGTCTGGAAGGTTCTGGAACCGGCATTGTCCCGATAAGTTGATTTGCGGTGTGCCCAACCGGAATATGAACTTTCGAATGTGATGGTGTTTGGGTATGATGCGTCCAACATAAGCTCAGGAGAGATAAGTTGAAATCAATATGTATGAGTTTGCTAGTTATCACGTTTTCTTTAACGGCCTATGCCGGCAACGCAACGTTCGCTGAACAGGTGGCTATGGGTATGCAGGGCGATCATCGTTCAGAATCCAACAAAGCACGAGATCAGTATCGTCATCCGGCTGAAACCCTGGCGTTTTTCGGTATCAAGGACGGTGATACCGTGATGGAGATATGGCCGGGTGGTGGCTGGTATACCGAGATACTGGCACCGGCCATGCGTGATCACGGCAAGCTGATTATCGCCACCTGGGATCCGGCAGTCGAAGGGCAACCATCCTACCGTTATGATCTGCCTAAAAAAATGGAAGAGACCTTCGAGAAAAACCCGGAGGTTTATGACCAGGTTGAATTTGAATATTTCTCACCGCCACAATCACCATCACTGGGAGATGCCGATTCTTTGGATGCCATTGTTACTTTCCGTAACACCCATGGCTGGATCGGTGCCGGTCAGGCACAGGAGATATTTAACGAGTTTGCACGCGTGTTAAAACCGGGCGGTATCCTGGGCGTGGTCCAACACCGGGCAGAAGAGGGTGCCGACCCTGAGGTTTCTGCAAAGCAGGGTTATGTATCTGAAGCGACGGTTAAGGAAATTGCAGCCAATGCCGGGTTTGAGTTTGTAGACAGTTCTGAGATCAATGCCAATCCGAAGGATACGAAGGATCACAAGAAAGGTGTCTGGACCTTGCCCCCCGGCTACTCACTGGGTGATGAAGACAAAGAGAAATATGCCGCGATTGGTGAGAGTGACCGTATGACGTTGCGCTTTAAAAAGGCCAACTAGATCCAGAAACCATGCTGACGAAAGTGCGTTATTGGTTGCAGGGTGCAATCGTAATCCTGCTTGTCACGATCAGTACCGTCGTTCTGACGACGGTCATTTTCCTGCTGTCAGTATTCAAATTGATGGCACCCGCGGGTCGTGCCAGAAATGCCATGACCCATTGGTTATCCTCACTCGGCGAATTATGGGTCTCGATCAACAAGGCTGCCGTGTGCTTGTATCCGATCGAGTGGGATATCCACATGCCCGAGGGCATCAGTCACAAGGGTCGCTACCTGGTTTTCTGTAACCACCAATCGGGTGTGGATATCCTCGCCTTGCAACATGTCCTGAATCGACGGGCGCCATTTGGCCGGTATTTGCTGAAACACCAGTTGATCTGGGTACCGGTGCTGGGTGTTGCCTGGTGGGCCTTGGATATGGCTTTTTTACGGCGTTATAGTCGTCAGGAACTGCTGAAAAACCCCTCACTGCGTGGCAAGGATTTGGAGAATGCGGCACGTGCCTGTGAAAAGCTGAAACATATCCCGGTTTCCATGATGACCTTTCCCGAGGGTACGCGTTTCAGCAGGGCCAAGCGTGATGCGCAAAACTCACCTTACCAGCACCTTTTGCGGCCACGTTATGGCGGGGTGGGACAGGTTTTGTATTCTTTTGATGATGCACTGGATTACCTGATTGATGTCACCATTATCTATCCTGACGGTACACCTTCTGTCTGGCAATATGTCTCAGGCCAGGTAAAAAAGATTACCGTCCATATCCAGTTGCGACCCATTGATGAGCAGCTCAGGGGTGTTGATTTCCGGGAGGATAGTGAAGCCAAAGGCCGGCTTAAATCCTGGTTAAACGGCATTTGGGAAGAAAAAGAGTCGTTGATGAGCCATACTCTGAATAGTCATCCTGAACCCGAACAGGAGTGAGCGTATCAGAATCAAGCAATAACATAGTATTCGAGGTTAAAAATGAACAATAAATGCGGCCAACGCGAACCCGTTCCACCCAAAACACACCTTGTGCCATGTCGACAACTCGAAACGGGCGCTGCATTCGGTTGGCTGAAGGCCGGCTGGAAGGATTTCAAAAGTGCGCCGGGTATTAGCCTCATTTATGGTGTTTTTGTTTTTCTGATCAGTGCTTTTGTCGCGTTTATGGCGTGGAAACTTGGAGGGTTCATTTTACTGCTGAGCGCGCTTTCCGGTTTTGTTTTTGTCGCGCCCTTACTGGCATTTGGTCTGTATTCAGTCAGCAGGCAGCTTTGCGAAGGCAGCAAGCCGGATTTCGCAGCCACCATCCGGGCGATCAAGCGGCCATTGAGCAACTCGATGGTATTCACCATCGTCTTACTGGTTATTTTCCTGTTATGGGCAAGGGCAGGCATGATGGTCCAGGTGTTCTTCCCGATGGGAGGAGAACCTGACTGGAGTCACGTGGCGACCTTTCTCCTGATCGGCTCTGCGGTGGGCTCGATCTTTGCTACCGTGAGTTTCGCCGCCAGCGTGTTTTCCCTGCCGATGCTGGCCAACCGGGACATCGATGTGATTACCGCGGTGATATCCAGCATCAATGGTGCTTTACGGAATAAACCAGCCATGTTCGTCTGGGTCATGTTGATTTGCTCAATGACGCTTGTCGGGTTTCTGACGGCAGGTCTCGGCTTGATTATTATCATACCGTGGTTGGCCTATGCGACCTGGCATGGTTACCGGGCCGCCCTTGATGTATCGGAGTGGTCAATACTGCCCAGGGATGAATCAGGGCAGGCCTGACTGCTTTTCTTACTTGTCTTTTTCCAACCCCAGTCGTTTATGCATGATCGGACTGGTGGTGGTGTATTGCAGGAATACCCGCTTATCAGGATCCAGATGTTTTTGCACGGCGAAGGCCGCCAGCGCTGCTTCGTGAAAACCGCTGAGTATAAGTTTCTTCTTGCCCGGATAAGTGTTGATATCACCGACCGCAAAAATGCCGGTTTCGCTGGTTTCAAACTTTTCGGTATCGACCCGGATCTGCCGCTTGTCGATATCCAGACCCCACTCACCCACCGGACCGAGGTTGGGTGACAGGCCCCAGAATACATAGGCTGCATCCGCTTCAATTTCATGGCTTGTGCCTTCTGTATCAGCTACTTTCAAACCCTTGAACGTGCCGTCCTGTGAGAGTACCTCGTGAACCATGCCATGCATTTCCCGCAATTTACCTTTTTCGGCGAGGGCCTTCATTTTTTTGACCGAGGCGGGTTGGCCGCGATATTCGACGCGCCGGTGAACCAATGTCAGGCTTTTAACCTTGTCATACAGTTCAAGGGTCCAGTCCAGCGCTGAATCACCTCCGCCGAGAATAATGATGTCCTTACCGGCGAGTTCCTCTGTGTTTGTTATCTTGTAGTGAATGCTTTTGCCATTGAAGTCAGCAGCGCCAGGTGCACGTAACTGGCGAGGTTGGAAGGCGCCAAGACCAGCGGCAATGATGACCGTAGCCGTATCAAACCGGGTGCCCGTTGATGTCACGAGCGTGAAACGTCCGTTTTCCTGGCGTGTCAGTTCTGTGACGGCTTGTCCAAGGTGAAATTGCGCGTTAAAAGGCTCTATTTGCTCTATTAACCGGTCGATGAGTTCCTGTGCACCGATGACAGGGTAGGCTGGGATATCGTAAATTGGTTTTTCCGGGTACAACTCGCCACATTGGCCGCCAATGCGTGGCAAAGAGTCCACCACATGCGCGTGGATATCCAGAAGGCCTAACTCGAACACCTGGAAGAGACCGGCAGGACCGGCACCGATAATGACTACGTCTGTTTGAATGGGCATGTTGGCTCCGTTCCGCATGAACAAGGTCAGATTGAATGACCTGATAACTTGGGTCAAAGTGTATAGAATCAAGACATGGAGTGCGCTGTTTTCCTCTTCAACATGAACACGGGTGATATCGATATGAGGGAAGTCCAATTGCATGAATCCTGGCTCAGTCGCCTGGAAGGTGAATTTCAACAGGAGTATATGCACAAACTACGTGAGTTCCTGGTCACCAGGAAACAGCATAAGGCCATCATTTACCCACCCGGACCCCAGATCTTCAATGCACTCAATTCCACGCCATTTGACCAGGTACGTGTCGTGATCCTTGGTCAGGACCCCTACCATGGACCGGGCCAGGCCCATGGTTTATGTTTTTCGGTGCAGCCCGGTGTGCGTGTGCCACCGTCATTGGCCAATATTTACCGGGAGATTCACGCTGACCTTGGTATAGCGCCGCCGCATCATGGTTGCCTGCAATCATGGGCGGAGCAGGGCGTGTTGCTGCTTAATGCTGTATTGACGGTTGAACGCGGACAGGCCGGTTCTCACCAGGGCAAAGGCTGGGAGATTTTTACCGATGCGGTTGTGCAGTTGTTGAATGACGAAAGGAAAGGGCTGGTCTTTATGCTCTGGGGCAGTTACGCGATGAAAAAAGGGGCGGTTATCGATCGCAAAAAACACCTGGTGCTCAAGGCGCCGCATCCATCACCGTTGTCGGCACACCGGGGATTTCTCGGTTGCCGTCATTTCTCCAGCGCCAACGAGTACTTGCAACAACACGAACAGCCAGTGATTGACTGGTCGGTGCCGGAATAAATAATGGCAACAGGCTGTTGAAACAAAAATTTGTGCTAATGATCGTAATATAGGTCAGAATATTGATATTCAACAGGTACAAAGGCTCGAATGAATCTTGATTTTCTCCCAGAAGGTTTACAGAACACTCTCCAGAAGGAAAAACTGACTGGCGATTTTTGGGGTGGATTTGCAGCCATGCTTGTCGCGTTGCCCTCCGCGATTGCATTCGGCGTGACCATCTACGCAGCCATCGGGCCTTCCTATGCCAGTCTTGGCGCGCTTGCAGGTATATTGGGTGCAACAGCTCTGGGCTTGTTCGCACCGGCCCTGGGAGGCACTAATCGCCTGATTACTGCACCCTGTGCTCCAGCCGCAGCGGTGATGGCCGCATTTGCAATACAAGCTGTGCAAAATGGTATCCCTGCCGGGTCCGTGGTGCTGTTGCTTACGGTGCTGGGTTTACTGACGGGTATCATCCAGTTTTTCCTCGGCCGTGTCCGGGTTGGTAGCTTTATCAAGTACATCCCATACCCTGTCGTCAGCGGATACCTGAGTGGTGTCGGCCTGATTATCATTGGCAGTCAGTTGCCAAAGTTACTGGGTACGCCGGATCAAGTGTCCTGGTGGCAGGCTCTGAATTCCCCCGGCCAGTGGCAGTGGCAGGCCCTGGTTGTGGGTATCGTCACCGTGGTGGTCATGCTGACAGCGCCGAAGTTCACCAAGCTGGTGCCGGCGGCTATCGTGGGTTTGCTGGCCGGGGTACTGGCCTATTTCGGCATCGCCCTGTTTGATCAGTCTCTTTTGAGTACCGCAGATAATCCCATGATTATCGGCCGCCTGCCGGGGGAAGCCCACGGTTTGTTCGAAGCGGTCACCGGTCGTTGGCTGGAGATAGGTGAACTCAAGGTGAGCCAGGTCGCCAGTCTTTTGCTGCCGGCACTTACCCTTGCAGTATTGTTATCGATCGACACCTTAAAGACCTGCGTTGTTTTGGATGCAATGACACGTAGCCGTCATGATTCCAACCGCGAACTTGTTGCCCAGGGGGTCGCAAATGTCGCTTCTGCCTGTGTCGGTGGTATGCCAGGTGCAGGGCAGATGGGCGCAACCATGGTGAACCTGTCCAGCGGCGGGCAGACCCGTATGTCGGGTGTCTTTGAGGGTGTGCTGGCTTTGTTGGCATTTGTACTATTGGGTTGGCTGGTGGCCTGGATTCCGGTTGCTTCGCTGGCTGGTATTCTGATCATCGTGGGCGTACGCATGATCGACCGGAAAAGCTTCAGCCTGCTGGGCTCACGGCTGACTATTTTCGATTTCGTGGTGGTAGCGGCTGTCGTTATCACAGCTATCACTACGAGCCTGATTATGGCCTCGGGGATTGGCATTGCGCTGGCCATGCTGTTGTTTATCAGGGAGCAACTGGCCAGTACCGTGATACGCCGGAAAACCCATGGTGACCAGGTGTTTGCAAGGCGGCGGCGTTCGAAGCAGGAAATGAAGTTGCTGGAGAAAAAGGGTAAACAAACCGTGATCGTTGAACTGCAGGGGAGTTTGTTTTTTGGCACCAAGGATCAGTTGTACGATGCCATTGAGCCCGAATTGGCAAAATGTACCTATTTCATCTTCGACATGCGGCGTGTGCAGGGTGTGGATGTCTCCGTGGCACAAGTGCTGAATAATATTCGTGAAACGATACTGGAGCGTAACGGATACCTGATTTTTACCGATCTGCCGCAAGCACTGCCCAACGGTCGAAATATCGAAGGATTTTTTCAGCAGATGAAAATTACCGCCGGTAGCGAACATGTCAAGGTGTTTCCACGCCGCGACGATGCCCAGGTATGGGTCGAAGAACAGGTGCTGGGTATCGACAGCCAGGCGGTTGAGGATGAAACGCTACTCGACCTGCATGAAATGGAATTGATGAAGGGTCGTAAACCAGAAACAGTGGCCGCCCTTGAAGCCTGTCTCGAGTCGCGTTCCTACAAGGCGGGTGAAAAGATATATTCAGCCGGTGATCGCGGGGACAGGTTGTTTTTGATTCGCAGTGGCAGTGTGCAAATGATGTTGCCGTCAGCGGGCACGACAGGCCACCATCTCGCTACCTATGGCCGGGGAGATTTTTTTGGTGGATTGTCTTTCCTTGATGGTCAGCAGAGGGGGAACGAGGCCGTCTCACAAACCGACACCAACTTATATATGTTGCGACGGGAGGCTTTTGACCAGCTGAAAAATGAACACAGGCTTTTCGCACACAACCTCATCGAAGCGATCGCCCGCGTGCTTTCAATGCGTCTTCGTTACGACGATATGGAGCTTGCTGCCCTGCGAGACTGACCAGTCGCGGGTCTTATGGGATACCGGCTTGCTTTTTCATTGTCATCATTTGGCTCAGGCCTGAAAAATGATCCAGCCCAGTCGCACCCAGTAAGCAAGCAGCAAGAAACTGCTGAGTAGATACATATAAAACCGGTGCATCACCCTGTTATAAGTCACGTGTATAAAACTGTGCAGGTAACGGGATATGACGAATGTCCAGGCGAGTATCACCAGGATACTATCCTGCACCATCAATATCAGTGTGAGCAGGATAGCGGTGTAGAACAGAACCGGTAATTCAAACAGGTTTGAGAAATTATCCGAGGCGGGGGCCGAGTCGGTCAGGAAATGTTTTGATTTTTCCCTGGTCTTGATCTGCTGCGGATGGATTTTTTTTGATTTCATTTCCGCAACACGACCCCGGTACATGCTGGTCATGACAATAAAGGTCAGTGCGACCTGTGCCAGTAACGGTAACAGCAACGGTTTGAAATACATTTTTGACTCCAGTGCCAAGCGTAAACGGAGCTTATCTTAGCAGAGGATCGAAGGCTTGTGGTTTAACCATGGAAAAGAACGTTGGTGAGGAATAAAGAAGCGGGGGCGAGAACCAAACTCGTGTGTTCCGGGCTGGGAAAACTCTCACTTAGAGTTCATCGCCCCCACTGGATCCAAAAGGGTTGCTATTCTCCAACAGGTGGTCAACCTGAGTATTCAGAGTCGTGCCCATTTGAATAGTAAACTGTATTTACCAGTCGTACCCCCTGCGGTGCCGGTATGACCGGTAGCTGTCCGGTGGTGTATAAAGCGCGGCGTCAATAATGGACCACAGGTGGATAACCCAACCCAGCAAAATGACCCACAAGATAACGGACATGACAAACATGAACCCTGCCAGTATCCAGCGCCCCTGCAACAATTGCCCGAGACCCGGAATAAAAAAGCTGCACAAAGCTGCAATCACATTGCCTGCTGAACCGCGACCCATCATTTTCTCCTTTCTAGCTTGAACCTTGATAACTTACATTATTCAATATTCGTGCCATAACGCATCCTGGGAACGAAACTGCGCTGAAATGCATATATACAGGGGTGTTGGGCGCTATCGCTTGCGGTAGACGAAAGTACCGGAACAGGCGTCGTTTGTAACGGGCTGTTGAGTAGGCACACATGTTGGCGAAATCCACCAGTCAGAAAATAGCCCACACAAGGCGCCAAATTGAATGCGGTTTGAAGCAGTCACACGTATAATGTCCCGCAACTTTTACCTGCTATTTTAAAAGGAACAAAAAACCATGAGCTATGAGCATATCCAAATACCCGCCGGCGGCGATAAAATTAAAATTGAGAACAATAAGTTAGTTGTTACCGATAACCCGATCCTGGGTTTTATCGAAGGCGACGGAATCGGTGGCGATATCACACGTGCATCGATGCGGGTATGGAATGCTGCAGTTGAAAAGGCCTATGGCGGCAAACGCAAAGTCCATTGGGCGGAATTGTTTCTCGGTGAAAAGGCCGCCGGTATTTATGACGGAAACTATTTCCCTGCCGAAACTCTGGAAGCGGTTCAGGATCTGATCGTTTCCGTTAAAGGGCCACTTACAACACCTGTTGGTGGCGGCTTTCGTTCACTGAACGTATCCCTGCGACAGGATTTGGACCTCTATGCCTGTGTCCGTCCGGTTGAATATTTTGATGGTGTTCCTTCACCCATGAAACGGCCCGAGGAAGTTAACGCCATTATTTTCAGAGAGAACACTGAAGATGTTTACGCCGGTATCGAATACGAGTCCGGTACCCCTGAAAATGAAAAACTGGCTAAATTCCTGCGTGAGGAAATGGGCGCCGAGTTCTTCGAGGGTGCTGGCATCGGTATCAAACCAATTTCTGCTTTTGGTTCAAAACGCCTGGTACGTAAAGCGATCCAGTATGCAATCGATCACAACCACGACAGTGTCACCCTGGTTCACAAAGGCAATATCCAAAAATTCACAGAAGGTGCATTCCGTAAGTGGGGTTACGAACTGGCAGCTGAAGAGTTTGCTGATGAGACCATTACCGAAGCCGAGTTATGGGATAAATACGATGGTAAACGTCCGGAAGGCAAAATTGTCATCAAGGACCGTATTGCCGATATCATGTTCCAGTTGATGCAACTGCGTCCTGCGGAATTCAGCGTTTTGGCAACCACCAACCTCAATGGTGATTATCTTTCCGATGCACTGGCTGCTGAAGTGGGCGGTATGGGTATCGCTCCGGGTGCGAACATGGCGGATCACATCGCTGTATTTGAAGCCACTCACGGCACCGCTCCAAAGTATACTGACCTCGACAAGGTTAACCCCAGTTCATTAATGTTCTCCGGTTCAATGATGTTCGAATACATTGGCTGGACTGAGGTAACCGCATTAATTGCCAAGGCATTTGGTAAGACCATCCAACAGAAAATCGTAACCTATGATTTCGCTCGCCTGATGGACGGTGCCACCGAGGTATCAACCTCAGCTTTTGCGGATGCTGTTATCAGCAATATGTAGAAAGGCTTAATCTGTGCTGACGCTTTTTGAAAACACAGCACGATGCCTGGCGATAGATTCGCCTGAAGAGAAATGTGCCGCCGTCACCGATTTATGGATGGCGGTACAGCTACATGACTTCGAATTTGATCCCAATACGCCGGTCGCCCCGATCGGCGTAGCGGGTCATCCTCCCAGGCCTGAGCTTGTAGCCCCGGCCAATTTGCGACGCCGCCGACTCGGCAGTGAAGAAGGGCGTGCTGCCCTGGTACATGCCGTTACCCATATCGAATTCAACGCCATTAACCTCGCGCTCGATGCAGCCTACCGGTTTCGGGATATGCCTTCCCAATATTATCTTGACTGGATTTCTGTGGCGGCTGACGAGGCCCGGCATTATCAACTGCTGTCCACCCGTCTGAAGTCGATGGGTTATCACTACGGTGATTTTCCTGCCCATAACGGCCTGTGGGAAATGGCCCAGCGCACGGCCGATGACTGTTTGAAACGTATGGCTTTGGTACCCAGGGTACTGGAAGCACGTGGTCTGGATGTAACCCCGGGGATGATCGAAAAGCTCACCACGGCAGGTGACCATGAAACCGTCAGGATTCTAAGAATCATACTGGAAGAGGAAGTCCGCCACGTGGAAATTGGCAGTCACTGGTTTCGCATTTGCTGTGACCAGCGAGGTCTGGAGCCTGAGGAGACCTTCCTGAACCTGTTGAAGGAATACTTCGCCGGAACGCTCAGAGGCCCATTCAATATGGCCGCACGTATGCAGGCCGGTTTTACACAACGTGAGATGGATGCCATTTCTTCTCTTTGATAGTTCGGTGCCCAGATCAACATAACGACTGATTCTGGTGCCCTGCTTATTGGAATCTGCACGGATGGGGGCGCTGGAGTGTGTAGGGTCTTACCAGGACACGTTCAAGCGCTCTGGCATTCAATCTCTGAGGCTGTGCAAACTTAAACCAGTCGCTCCTGCGCATCCCTGCGCCCGCGACATACCGTTCATCCTGAACATAAGCTCAACATCAAACGACGTGCATCTTTCAAAGGTCGCTAGCCCAAACATTCGCCAAAAAGCAGGCTTATCAAATTAAGAAGCACCCCTTTGCTACCTGCCAGAAACCACTGACCCCCGCATTGCACAAAGGCGAGGCTATGCAGTAGCTTACTTCCAGACCTTCTGAGACAGGAGTCGAGGATGAGCGATACATGGATGTACTCGAGCGCGTCTGGAAGTAAGCTACTGCATAGCCTCGGCTTCCCCAATGATCAATTGTTTTAAACCGGTAAGCCAAGAAGCGAGGTATCGCATAGCCTTAGCTTCCCGACTGATCAATGGCTTTTCAAGCTGTGAGTAATAAGGAGAGCCACTGCATAGCCTCGGCCTCCCCAATGATCAATGGTTTTATGTCACTTTGAGTGGTTACTGAAATCAGGGTGCTTATAGCGATGACAGTTCGTAATGACCGGGCCGCACTCTCAAAACACTACCCTGCGTATACCAGTCACCTAACACGATTCGTTGGGCACTTTGACCATTCACTTCGAGGTCATGGGTGGCAGGGCGGTGAGTATGGCCGTGAATAAGCCTCAGTACGTCGTGACGCTCAAAAGCGCGGATAACCTCACCTTGGTTAACATCCATGATGCTCATCTCTTCATTGCCCTTGTGTTCGGCGCTGGCTTCACGTAGTTGTAATGCCATCTGAAGACGTTCCTGCGGTGTTTTGGAAAGTGTGTCCTGTTGCCAGGCCGGGTTCCTTACGACTGTTCGTAACTGCTGGTAAGCGATATCGTCGGTACACAGACTATCACCATGCATCAACAATACCCGTTCACCATAAAGATCGATGACGTGTTCTTCCTTCAGCAGTTCCATTCCGGCCTGTTTCGCATAGGCTTCCCGCAAAAGAAAGTCGCGGTTTCCATGCATGAAATAACAAGGCACGCCATTTGCTGATACCTGAGATAGTGCATTGGCTACAGCGATTGAGCTTTGTGATGGAACATCGTCACCCAGCCAGAATTCAAACAGGTCACCCAGGATATAAAGCGCATCTGCATCGCCGGCCTCTTCCAATAGGAACTTCTGGAGCAGGGCGGTCGTTTCCGGCCGCCGGTCATCAAGGTGAAGGTCTGAGATGAAGAGGGTGGTCATTGCTTACTCTGAATCTCAATCAATGAACTTCGACGGACTCAATGATGACAGGTTCATTTGGTACATCCTGAGGTCCGGTTTCGACAAAGCGGATATTGTCCACCACGTCCATGCCGTCTATGACTTGACCGAAAACGGCATAGCCCCATGAACGGGAGTCGTCTTTACCCTTGTGGTCAAGACTGCCGTTGAGTTCAACATTGATGAAAAATTGGGAACTCGCCGAGTTCACGTCATTGGTACGCGCCATGGCGACCGTGCCCCGGGTGTTTTTCAGACCATTATCTGCTTCATTGATGATCGGTTCACGAGTCTGCTTTGCAACCATTCGTACGCCATCTTCTTCTTCAATGAGTTCCATGCCACCACCCTGGATCATGAAGTGGCTGATGACGCGATGAAAAACAGTGCCATCATAAAAACCATCATTGGCGTATTGCAGGAAGTTCTCAACGGTTATGGGGGCTTCCTGAGGGAACAGCTCTAACCTGATGTCACCCATGCTGGTATGCAGTGTCACCTGTGGGTTGGTGCTAAGGTCCTGGGCCATTGCAGTAGACAGGCTGAGTGTCAATACAGCGAGAAAAGAAATCAGCTGCTTCATTGTTTAATTCTCCGGGATGATAGGTTCAGATGGCGCAATGATACTGGGCTATTGCACAGGGTTAAAGACCCTTTGCAAATTTGTGTGAAGTCACGGTATTGAAATACTTTCACCGGTCGTCTTTCAAAGCCCTTTTCATGCACAATTTATGGTAAAATTTCTCATTGGTATCGAGAAAAAAAACAGCAACAAAATGCTGCCTTAATAACTTAAGGTTTATCAATATAAATCATAAACATATAATTCATTCCGGAGAGTATTTAATTAATGGCTGAGCTCGCTAAAGAAGTCCTGCAGGTCAACCTCGAAGACGAAATGCGACAGTCCTATATGGACTATGCGATGAGCGTCATTGTGGGCCGCGCATTACCCGATGTCAGGGATGGCCTGAAACCGGTTCACCGTCGTGTGCTTTTCGCCATGAGTGAGCTGGGCAATGACTGGAATAAGGCGTATAAAAAGTCTGCGCGTGTCGTGGGTGACGTGATTGGTAAGTATCATCCGCATGGTGATTCCGCTGTTTATGACACCATTGTTCGTATGGCTCAACCTTTTGCCATGCGCTATATGCTGGTAGATGGTCAGGGTAACTTCGGCTCTGTTGACGGTGATGCAGCAGCGGCCATGCGTTATACCGAAGTACGCATGGCGAAGCTGGCCCACGAGTTACTGGCCGACCTCGACAAGGAAACAGTCGACTTTGGTCCAAACTACGATGAGTCCGAATACGAGCCATTGGTGCTTCCGACCCGCGTTCCCGGCCTGCTCATTAACGGCTCTGCCGGTATTGCAGTCGGTATGGCCACGAACATTCCGCCGCACAATCTGAATGAAGTTATCAGTGCCACCATTGCTCTGATCGAAGACCCTGAGCTGGATATCGATGGAATTATGCAGCACATGCCTGGTCCGGATTTTCCGACTGCAGGCCTGATCAACGGTGCCCAGGGAATACACGAAGCCTACCATACCGGTCGTGGCCGCATTTACATGCGCGCCGTAACACATGTCGAGACCAACGAAAGCAACGGCAAGAACTCACTGATCGTCACCGAGTTGCCTTACCAGGTTAACAAGGCGCGTCTGCTTGAGAAGATTGCCGAACTGGTAAAAGACAAGAAACTCGATGGTATAACCGAGTTACGTGATGAATCCGATAAAGACGGTATGCGTGTTGTCATCGAGTTACGTCGTGGTGAAGTACCTGAAGTCATTCTGAATAACCTTTATAAGCAAACCGTGATGCAGAACGTGTTCGGCATCAACATGGTTGCGCTTGTTGATGGTCAGCCGCGTTTGCTGAACATCAAGGAAATTCTGCAGGCCTTTATTGGTCATCGCCGCGAAGTGGTGACCCGTCGTACGCTTTTTGATCTTCGCAAAGCACGTAACCGTGCCCATGTACTCGAAGGCCTTACGGTTGCGCTTGCCAATCTTGATGAGCTGATCGAGATGATCAAGACTTCTCCTTCGCCGGCAGAGGCCAAGCAACGCTTGCTGGCGAAAATGTGGGAGCCTGGCCTGGTTCGCGCCATGCTCGGACAAGGTGGTGCTGAAACATCCCGGCCTGAAAATCTCGACCCCGAGTTTGGTCTTCAGGAATCCGGCTACCAGTTGTCACCACAGCAGGCGCAGGAAATACTCAATATGCGTCTGCACAGGTTAACCGGGCTTGAGCAGGAAAAGCTAACCAACGAATACGAGGATATCCTCGGTATTGTCCGGGATTTGCTTGAAATTCTTTCCGATCCAAGTCGCTTGATGACGGTTATACGTGAAGAGCTGGACGAGGTTCTGGACAAGTTTGGTGATGAACGGCGTACTGTGATCCTTGAACAGAAACTGGATTTAAGTCTCGAAGACCTGATCACGGAAGAGGACGTGGTAGTTACCATATCCCACGAGGGTTATGCGAAGTCGCAGTCTCTTGACCGTTACCAGGCACAGCGCCGTGGCGGCAGAGGCAAATCAGCTACCAAGGTTAAGGATCTGGATTTCATTGACAAGTTATTTGTCGCAAACACACACGATACGCTCTTGTGCTTCACTTCACGTGGCAAGATTTACTGGCTCAAGGTATACGAGTTGCCCCAGGCCAGCCATGTCAGCCGTGGCAAGCCGATTGTCAACCTGTTGCCGCTGGAGAAAGACGAGCGCGTCAACGCAGTCTTACCGGTACGTGAATACTCGGAAGAGTTTTTTGTATTCTTTTCAACCCGTAATGGTATCGTCAAGAAAACACCGTTGAAGGCTTACAGCAACCAGCGTGCCAACGGAATCTGGGCCATCAATCTCGATGAAGACGACGAATTGGTGAATGTCGAAATCGCCGAGGCTGGCAGTGAGGTCATGCTTTTCTCCAGTTCCGGCAAATGTATTCGTTTCGCCGAAAGCAACGTTAGCTCGGTTGGTCGTACGGCACGCGGGGTTATTGGAATTCGCCTGAAGAAAGGTGAGGAAGTGGTGTCGATGCTGGTGTTGGGTGAGGGTGATATTCTGACCGTTACCGAGCGTGGCTACGGCAAACGCACCCGGCCGGAGGATCATTCCGCGCAAGGCAGGGGTGGGCAAGGCGTTATCGGTATCCAGACATCGCCACGAAACGGACGTTTGATTTCTGCGTTACAAGTTGCGGATGAAGACGACATCATGTTGATTTCCGATTGCGGAACCCTGGTAAGAACACACGCCAATGAGATATCCACGCTGGGCCGAAACACCCAGGGCGTCACACTGATCCGTCTTGCTGAAGAAGAGAATCTTGTGGGTCTGGCCAGGATTCAGACTGAAGATGTGGAAGATTCTGACGAAGAAGAGGGGTCGGACGAAGTCGAGTAAGCGAAATGCCCGGATGAGTTCGCTGTTAGTGAACTCATCCGGGCATTTAGTGCCTGGTACAGGCTATTTTTTGTTAGTAGAAATTCCCAATAGTTGATAGGGCGGACACCAGCGTAAGGCGCCTGTCAACAGGGGCACAATGCCAATGGCGCCCCACCAGGACTGGAAATAGAAACCGGCGGCGATGATGCCGGCACCGGCTATTAAGCGTACTGTCCGATCTGTTTTACCGATATTGCATTGCATAGAGTTCTCCTGTTTCACGGCGAACCGTCAAAGAGTGGCCAAAACCGACTCAGCGGAACTTACCCGGAATTCACCCGGGGCTTCAATCATCAAATGTGTAACGATGCCGTTGTCGGCAACCAGGGCGAAGCGCTGTGAACGCTGACCCATTCCAAACGCACTGGCATCCATTGTCAGGCCGAGCGCCTTGCTGAAATCCCCGTTTCCATCCGCCAGCATGTCGATGCCTTCCGCATTGGCACTCTTGCCCCAGGCGTGCATGACAAATACGTCATTGACCGACATGCAGCCTATTGCATCGATGCCTTTACTGAAAAACTCATCAGCGAGTTCCACAAAACCGGGAAGATGATAGGCCGAACATGTGGGCGTAAATGCACCGGGTACTGAGAACAGAACGACCTTGCGTCCTGCGAAGTAATCAACAGTTGACACAGTTTGCGGACCGTTCTCCGCCATTTGGCTTAGTGCCGCGGACGGAATGCTTTCTCCGATCTGGATGGTCATCATCAGGTTCCTTTTAGCTAAGGTCAGGCCGCGATCGCGTCTGTTATGGCGGTTAACAATTGATCAGGGTTGACGGGTTTGGTGACATAGGCTGTTGCGCCTTGACGCATACCCCATATACGGTCGGCTTCGCCATCCTTGTTGCTGACAAAAATGACTGGAATTCGGCAGGTGGTCAGGTCTTTGGAAAGTTTACGTGTGGCCTGGAAACCACTCATTCCGGGCATCACCACATCCATCAGGATGACATCCGGTACTTCCTGCTTGGCCATTTGTAGTGCCTCATCGCCACTCTCAGCACTAATAGTAACGTGCCCCCAATTCTCGATCAGGTTTCTCAAAGTGAAAACCTGTGCTGGTGAATCATCGACTATTAATACTTTTGCCATTGGTCTTCGTCCATTTTGGCGACTTCCCTGTAATATCGAATTATGCACTAAATGTAGCCAAAAAAGCAGCTGTCATTATTACTAGACTTATAAAAGACTGACCACGGTACGTCCAAGCGCATTTCCTTTCATCAAAACATCAAAGGCATCACCCAGTTCATCCAGGCTGACTTCGTTATTGACGATGGTGTCAAGGTGTGTGGGGCGCCACTCGTTTGCCAACCGGTCCCAGAGTGTTTTTCGGATGTCATAGGGTGTGTTGTTGGAACTGATCCCGATCAGGCTGACGCCGCGTAATATTAGTGGCAGGTTCGTAGCATTCAGGCCAATACCGCCAGCCATGCCACAGACTGCGATATTACCCCAAAGGTCGATAACCCGGCTGATACCTGCAAGTGTGTCACCGCCGACACTATCAATACAACCTGCCCAGCGAATGGTCTCCAGTGGTTTCTGGCCCCAGTGAAGATCGTGGCGGGAAATACATTGTTTCGCTCCCAGGTCTTCGAGGTAATCAAATTGGTCCACCTTGCCGGTGATGGCGTGTGTTTCATAGCCGACACGTGTCAGTATATCGATGGCGAAGCTTCCAACCCCGCCGCTGGCGCCGGTAATGACAATCGGACCGGCCTCCGGTGTCTGACCCAGCGCTTCCATACGGTACAGGGAAATCGCCGCGGTAAAACCGGCTGTGCCGATACCCATGGCCTCACGCGTTGTTAAACCGGCGGGCAGGGGGATCACACTATTGCTGTCGAGACGCAGATACTGACTATAGCCACCGTCCCTTTTTTCTGAGAGGTTACAACCGGTAACCAGCACTTTGTCTCCGGGTGCGAACCGGTCGCACTGCGAAGAAACCACTTCACCGGCGACATCAATACCACCAATAAGTGGATATTTCTGACAAATCTTCCCCTTGCCGGTCGCAGCCAGGGCATCCTTGAAATTAATGCCGGACCATTCACCGCGGATAACAACATCGCCTTCGCTGAGATCATCAATGGAGACGTTTTCAATGCCGGAGCGATAGCCCTCTGCATCGTTGTGAATACGAAATGCTTTGAATGAATCCGGGATGGCTGTCATTGGCTATTACCTTCTCTGCTTATCAATTGCCGCGATGAATGGCTCGTTTATCGACGTTCAATGCGGCTTCATGAACGGCTTCGGACAGGGTGGGGTGCGCGTGGACGATACGAGCAAGATCTTCACTTGCGCCGTGGAACTCCATGGTTACAACACATTCGGCAATGAGTTCTGAGGCGCCCGGGCCGATGATATGCACACCCAATACCTCGTCGGTAACTTCATCTGCCAGCATTTTGACCATACCGGCTGCGTCACCCATTGCGAGGCCACGCCCGGTTGCGGCGAATGGGAATGAACCGCTTCGGTAAGCCACGCCTTCCTCTTTCAATTGCTGTTCTGTCTTACCCACCCATGCGATCTCGGGGTCGGTGTAGATCACCCAGGGAACCGTATCAAAATGGATGTGCGCTGCTTTTCCAGCGATTAACTCAGCTACAGCGATACCTTCCTCCGAGGCCTTGTGAGCCAGCATCGGGCCACGGACACAATCACCGACCGCCCAGACACCGCTGACGCTCGTCTGTGACTTGTCATTGACATCGATTTGTCCACGCTCCGTCAGTAATACACCGCTGTCATCGGCCAGTAGTCCTTCGGTATAGGGCTTACGTCCAACCGCTACCAGCAAACGGTCAAAGGATATTTCACTTTCTCCCTTGCTGTCTTCAAGTTTTACTTTGACTTCGCCATCAACCACGGTTGCAGACTTGACCAGCGTCCCAAGACGGATATCAAGGCCTTGTTTTTTGAACAAACGGCCCGCCTGTTTGGAAATGTCCTGGTCAGCGCCAGGCAGGAATGACGGTAAGGCTTCGAGCAAGGTCACCTTGGAGCCCAGACGTTGCCAGACCGAACCCAACTCAAGACCAATGACACCGGCGCCGATGACACCCAGGCGCTCCGGAACCTCGGTCAGATCGAGTGCACCTTCGTTGTCAATGATGTACTCATTGTCATAACTTACGTTGGGAATGGCGATGGGTACCGAACCTGCGGCCAGTATGATGTTTTGCGCTTCGAGCATGATTTTTTCAGTCGATGCATGGGGTGTGAATTCAACCTGGCGGTCGGCCAATAATCGTCCGCGCCCGTGAAACTGTTTGACCTTGTTGGCTTTAAACAGTTGGGCAACACCGCCGGTCAACTTGCTGACGACTGAGTCCTTGCGGGAAATCATGGTGTTGATATCGATACTGGCGTCGCTGACATTGATGCCGTGGGCCGCGTAGTCATGTTGCAGGTGATGGAAATGTTTGGAACTGTCCAGCAGCGCTTTGGAAGGTATGCAGCCGACGTTCAGGCAGGTGCCGCCCAACGCGGCTTTTCCATCTTTACCCGTGTTCATGTCAATACAGGCCGTACTCAGCCCTAGCTGGGACGCCCTGATGGCAGCCACGTAGCCGCCTGGTCCGCCGCCGATTACAATTACATCAAATTTCTCAGTCATTTCCATATATCCAGAATTATAATTACAGGTTTAGCAGCAAGCGCGACGGGTCTTCCAGCGCGTCCTTGATGGCAACAAGGAACAGCACGGCGTCTTTACCATCGATGATACGGTGATCGTAACTGAGTGCTATATACATCATTGGCCGGACGACCACCTCACCCTGATCTACGACGGCACGATCCTTGATGGTGTGCATACCGAGAATGGCGCTTTGTGGCGGGTTGAGCAGCGGCGTGGAAAGCAGCGAGCCAAAGGTTCCGCCATTGGTGATCGAGAAGGTTCCACCCTGCAAATCTTCCAGTGTGATTGAACCATCACGGGCCCTGGCTGCAAAATCACGGATGCTGAGCTCCGCGTCCGCCAGGCTCATATGTTCGGCATTTCTTAATATCGGTACCATCAAGCCGCGCTCGGTCGAGACGGCAATACCGATATCCTGGTAGCCATGGTAAACGATTTCATCACCTTCAAGCGATGCATTGACGATAGGGTGTTTGCGTAAGGCCGAACAGACCGCTTTAACAAAAAAGGACATCAGGCCAAGCTTGACGCCATGCTCTTTTTCAAAAGCCACCTTGTATTTTGCACGTAAATCCATGACCGCTTTCAGGTCCACTTCATTGAAGGAGGTCAAAATGGCCGCGGTGTTCTGCGCGTCTTTCATACGGGCAGCGATGGTGGAACGTAAGCGTGTCATCTTGACACGTTCTTCAGGTCGTGCCCCGGCAGGTTCAGCACTGCCGGCATGCTTGATGATGTCACCCTTGGTGATTCGACCACCGCGCCCGGTACCTGCAACTTGTGAAATGTCAGTTTTTTCTTCCTCTGCAACCCGTCGCGCTGCAGGGCTCAGTTTCTCTGTTCCCGCTGCAGGTGCTGCCGTCGCTTCGCTGGCTTTGCTTGCTTTGGCTTCGGGTGCTTCTTCCGAAGGTTCTGCCGCCGCCTCTACAGCACCGGCCTCGATGATTCCGAGCAGTTCATTACTGGTGACCGTTTCACCGGTATCACGAATGATTTTGCTGATAACACCGTCAACCGGGGAAGGAACTTCCAGTACGACTTTATCGGTTTCAAGATCAACCAGGTTTTCATCGCGTCGGATACTGTCACCTGGCTTTTTATGCCAAAGGGCGACTGTTGCATCAGCGACGGATTCTGGTAAAACCGGTACTTTAATTTCTGTGCTCATTGTTTTCCTCGTTTGGGACTCGTGGTGCGCTTGTTTTTGCTACCAACCCCGGGTATTAAACAAAAGTTCTGATTGATTCTGCTCGTTAATATTTTTGGCCGCCACCCAGGGTGATGGCATCCTGGACCAGCAGTTTCTGCTCTTCTATATGAACAGAATAATAACCCACCGCAGGGGAAGCCGAACTCGGCCTGCCTGCGTAATACAAGGGCTGGCCTTCGTGCATGTCAGCACGCAGGTTATGCATGGTTTGATACCAGGCACCCTGGTTTCTCGGCTCTTCCTGACACCAGGCAATTTCACAGTCGACAGGATAGCTGTTGAAAATGAATGAAAGTTCTTCGTGTGGGATGGGGTATAACTGCTCGACCCTTACCACTGCGATGGTCTCATCAGGTGTCTCGTTCAGGGCGTCCATCAAATCGTAGTAGACTTTGCCGGAACACAGAACGACGCGTTTGACCTGCTTCTTATCAGCGATTCGTTCATCATCAATGACCAACTGAAACCCACCGCTTGCCAATTCCTCCAGGGTTGAGGTAGAGGCCTTGTTCCTGAGCAGGCTCTTGGGTGTCATAACGATTAAGGGCTTGCGTGTCGACATCACGATCTGCCGCCGTATCAGATGGAACATCTGGGCGGGTGTTGTTGGAATACAAACCTGGATATTGTCGTTTGAGCATAGTTGCATAAAGCGTTCCAGTCTCGCACTCGAGTGCTCCGGACCCTGGCCTTCATAACCATGTGGTAAAAACAACACGAGACCGCAAAGACGGCCCCATTTGGCTTCACCGGAACTCAGGAACTGATCAATGACGACCTGTGCCCCATTTACAAAGTCTCCAAACTGGCCTTCCCAGATAACCAGGGTTTCCGGCGCAGCGGTGGCATATCCATACTCAAAACCCAGCACGGCTTCTTCGGATAACAGGGAGTCAATAATATTGACATCCAGCTGTGGGTCGATCTCGGCCAGGGGTGTATAGCAGGAACCATCGACCTGGTTGTGTAAAACGGCGTGACGATGGAAAAAGGTACCCCGGCCGGAATCCTGACCAACGAGACGCAAGCCGGTACCGGTCCGAATCAGGCTTGCGTAGGCAGCGGTCTCGCAGAAACCCCAATCCACACGCATTTTTCCGCGTGCCATTTTCCGGCGGTCATCAATGATTTTTTTAACCCGGGGGTGCAGGGTGAATCCATCCGGCAGTTGGGTTAATTTTTCAGCCAGGCTTTTAAGCTCATCAAGATCAACACCGGTTTGGATACCGCTACCGGCATAACCACCACTGTGATCAAAGTTCTGCCACTTGGCCGCATGCTTATTGGTGCGTGGATGTGACTCAACATCGGCCACCTGTTCACCATCGTCCAGTTTGCGACGGTATTCGTCCATCAACATTTGCGGGTAATCAGGCTCAATGATTTTGCGCTTGATCAGATCCTCGGCATACTTCTGTCGCGTCGTCTTCATGCCGCGAATGGTTTTATACATCATCGGTTGTGTTGCTGAGGGCTCATCGGCCTCATTATGACCATGCCTGCGGTAGCAAATCAGGTCGATGACCACGTCGCGGTTAAACTCCTGGCGAAAGTCACAGGCGATTTTCATGACATGATGAACCGCCTCCGGATCATCGGCATTGACATGAAAAATGGGTGCATGCACCATTTTCGCAATCGCGGTGCAATACAGGGTAGAGCGTGTATCCTGCTTGTTACTGGTGGTGAAGCCGACCTGGTTGTTGATCACGATATGCATCGTGCCACCAACGGCAAAACCACGCACTTCCGACATCTGGAACAGCTCCATGACAACGCCCTGACCGGAAAACGCGGCATCACCGTGGATTAAAATGGGCATGACCGTATCAAGAGAGGTGTCTTTACGCCGCACCAGTCGGGCGCGGGCGGAACCTGCAACAACCGGGTTAACAATTTCAAGGTGAGACGGGTTAAAGGCCAGTGCCATATGAACTTCACCACCCGGTGTCTGAATGTCGGAGGCGAAACCCAGATGGTACTTTACGTCACCAGGACGGTCCGGGTCGCTGACACCATGATTGCCTTCAAACTCATCAAACAGCATGGAAGGTGACTTTCCGAGGATGTTCACAAGGACGTTCAAGCGACCCCTGTGCGCCATTCCAATGACGATTTCCTCGACATTATGGGCACCGGCATACAGCATGGTTTCATGCAGCAAAGGGATCAGGCTATCGCCACCTTCGAGTGAAAATCTTTTCTGACCGACATAACGGGTATGCAGATATTTTTCCAGGCCCTCGGCCGCTGTCAGCATCTGCAGGATGCGCAGCTGGTCTTCCTTGTTGACATTGTAAAAGCCCTGTGAGCCTTCCAGTTTTTTACGCATCCAGTCACGTTTGAGCGTGTCGACCATGTGCATGTATTCAGTGCCGATACTTTTGCAATAAACCCGTTCACACAACTCCAGGATATCCTTGAGTTTCATTCGTGTCGCCGAAACGGCAAGCGAGCCCGTGTCAAACTCGTGCTCAAGGTCATTGGCGTTGAGGTCATGAAAGTCGAGCTGCAGGTCAGGCACCGGCGCATGGTGAGGGTGGCCCAGGGGGTCCAGTTTTGCGACCTCATGGCCACGGATTCGATAGGAGTTGATCAGACGCGAGACACTCGCTTGCTTGTGATCTGTAAACTCGGTCGTGGTTCCCGGGTAGCCCCGATTATTCAGTGGCAGGTTGCGAAACCGTTCTTCGATTTCGATGTGCCCGGTTTCCGGCGTGTCCGAAACGGGCATGGATTCAAAATATTTACGCCATTGCTCCGGTACTTTTTCCGGGTCTTCCAGCCAGGTTTCATACCAGGCTTCAATAAACGACGCATTGCCGCCATAAAGGTGCGAGGTCAGGTATAACTGCTCTAGTGTTGAGCTCACTATTTCTTTGCCTTCCGGATTCTGTCAGTTGAAGAAACACAGGTGTTGGAGTCAAAAAAGTAACAACACCTGAAAATGTTTATTAAGAACATTTCATAGCCTAAATTGAAGTATAACTTACTGGGGATGCTAATAAACCCGGTCTGGGGGTAATTTCCGTAAAATTGTAATGAAATCCTGCAAAATTTCGCCCGCTGGTATCTTTATTCGTTCGTCAGCAGGAAGTGGCCGTTGTTGATTAACTTTGCCAGCGTGCTCAGCGAAGACGGATTGACAACTGCCGACTTGATTCCGGCCTGATCTCCTGCACATAAGGCTTCGGCCAATTCAATACTGCAGTCATATGGCTGACCGGCCGCATAAAGACGTGCGCCGGTTTTGCCTTCCACCCAGGTCAGACGCGTCCAGGGGTTCCTGTAAAGGATGGCGCCGCGCCCGAGTTCTTTGAGTAAGCTTTCCGGGTTGGTGACTGAGGGTGGCGGCATCGGGTCATGTGCCAGTCTGAAACGACTTAAAAAGGCCGCCAGGAAGTGATCGATATTTCGGTTTTCCTGAATGCCGGACGTCATGAACTCGCGCAGGTTTTGCAGTGCGTCGCGGTCGATTTCGCCAGCCCGGTTGACTGCTTTCAAACCCGGGTCTGTATAGCGCCCACCATCATCGTCGCTGAAAGCCAGCCACTCACCCAGTCCTTGCAGCAGGTCGGCACCTGATGGTGCTCTTGAGCCGATGGACCATGTCATGCCGGGTTCCAGTGCAACGCCATGATGCGCCACATTGGGCGGCAGATAGAGCATGTCGCCGGGTTCGAGCACCCACTCCTGTTCAGCGCTGAATTGCTTCAATACATTCAGCGGACAGTCCTCCAGTAAATCCGGCTCGAAAGTACGGGCAATCTGCCAGCGGCGTTTCCCTTCGGCTTGTAACAGAAAAACATCATACTGATCGACGTGAGGACCAACTGAACCACCGGTGGCAGCAAAACTGACCATCAGGTCGTCGAGTCGCCATTGTGGAATGAAATTGAACTGCTGTAGCAATGCTTGCAGTGGCGCATAATGTTTTTCTACATCCTGCACTAACAGGGTCCAGTCATGATCGGGTAACCCGGTAAAATCCGGCTCGCTGAAAGGGCCGTTTGTGACAGTCCAGTCGGCCGCAGCGACTGTTCCATGAATGAGTCGTGACTCGGCCATTTCCTCGCAGGCCAGACCGGCCAGGTCATTGCCATCCAGCAGGGGCTCAAAACCGGGTATGGCCTGGCGGATCAGGCAGGGTTGCTTTTGCCAGAATTGCTCCAGAAACTGCGTTGTTCCGAGTGAGCCCAGTGGCGCATTCATCAGTCATTCCGGCCAAGGGAGCGGGCCATGTCTGCCGCATTGCCGGTATAGCCGGCAGGGGTCAGTTCCAGCAAACGTTGTTTGGCTGAAGCGGGTATATCCAATGTCTGTACAAACTCGACCATGATGTCCGCGCTGATGGCCTTCCCCCGTGTCAGGGCCTTGAGTTGCTCATAGGGGTTCTCTATGCCATAGAGTCGCATGACGGTCTGAATCGGTTCGGCCAGCACTTCCCAACTGTTGTCCAGGTCATCGGCCAGCCTGGCGGTATTGAGGCGAAGCTTGCCAAGGCCTTTGAGCAGCGAAGCGTAGGCGATCATGCCATGACCTGCGGCAGTGCCAATGGTGCGCAAAACGGTCGAGTCAGTCAGATCGCGCTGCCAGCGCGAAACCGGCAGTTTCTCTGCCAGGTGCGCGAGCAGGGCATTGGCAACCCCGAGATTGCCCTCGGCATTTTCAAAATCGATCGGGTTAACCTTGTGCGGCATCGTGGATGATCCGATTTCACCGGCAATGGTTTTCTGGCTGAAATAACCGATGGAAATATAAGCCCAGATATCCCGGCATAAATCGATCAGGACGGTATGGTAACGGACCATGGTATGGAAGCTCTCAGCCATCCAGTCATGGGGTTCAATTTGGGTTGTCCACGGGTTCCAGGTCAAGCCCAGCGATTCAACAAAGCGTTTCGCAAAGTGCGGCCAGTCAAGTTCCGGGCAGGCAGTAATATGTGCATTGAAGTTGCCAACGGCGCCATTGATTTTGCCGAGTATGGGCTGTTGGGATAACTGTTCAAGCTGTCTTTGCAGACGAGCGGTCACATTGGCGATTTCCTTGCCCAGCGTAGTGGGTGAGGCGGTCTGACCGTGTGTACGTGACAGCATTGGTACATCGGCGTATTCGCTCGTCATGGCTTTAAGCGCCTGGTCAATGTCTGCATACACCGGTAATAAGATTTTTTCACGCGCATCCAGCATCATCAGCGCATAAGACAGGTTGTTAATGTCTTCCGAGGTACAGGCAAAATGCAGAAACTCTGACAGACTGTTGAGTTCGTCCAGCTTCGCAAAACACTCCTTCAGGTAATACTCAACCGCTTTGACATCGTGGTTAGTGGTGTTCTCAATGGTTTTGACCCGTTGGGCCGCGTCCAGGTCAAAATCACTGATCAGCTTGTCGAGAAAGTTATTGGCCGTCTCGCTGAGACTGGCCACCTGTGGAAAGTCAGCACTGGCAGCCAGTGCCTGGAACCAGCGGATCTCGACGATAACCCGGTAGCGGATCAGGCCGTATTCACTGAAAATTTCGCGCAAACCGGCAGTGCGATTGGCATAACGTCCGTCGACGGATGAAACAGCGGTGAGGGAAGAAAGTTGCATGATGTTTTAACTCTTTTTGAGGCTGCGTAATGATACCACTGACGCTGGTAAAAATGGCCCTGGAGTGACTGCTTTTTTAGCTCGGATGGTTTTGGACATCGACTGACTGTTTGTAGGGGTGCCAAGGCCAAGATGTTCCAGATATCAATGATGATGTAATGGTCACAATTGATCAGTCGGGAAGCCGAGGCTGTGCAGTAGCATATTTCAGAGTTCATGCTCACAGGATGAAAAACCATTGATCATTGGGGAAGCTAAGGCTATGCGGTACCTTCCTTCAGGACTCGCTCAAGCACGTCCGTGTGGCGCTCGATACTCGGCTTCCTGCCTCGTACGGTCCTGAAGTAAGGTACCGCACATCCTCAGCTTTGCACCAATGCGAGGCGTCAATGGTTTCTGACAGAGTAATAAAGGTGTGCTTCTGAACTTGATAAGCTGCCTTTCTGCGAATGTTTGGACTATTAACTCTGAAAGATGCACGTCGTTTGATGCTGAGCTGGGGCGGGTATTAACTTTTCAGGACCTTGAGCGACAGGGATGTCGCGCCAGAGCGTACATGGAGGTATTTACAGCGAGTCCTGGGAAGTTAATACCCGCCCCAGCGTCCCCATCCGTGCAGATATTCGGAAGTAGGCCTTCAAAATCACGCGTTAGACTAGCCCAGACACGGCACCTGTCCTGATGACAACACACATTCCAGGACACCAAGGTGGGTTTATCGAAATAACTGCGGCAAATCGTGCCTATAAAGCAGCCCGGTCAACCCGCGATGCGGTTAACGAAAGCACTGGGTCTTCCGATGGAGTATTGGAGTTTTTGCCGGGTTCGTTTGGGCTTGCCCGGGCTGGTGCTGAAGCTTGCAGCAACTGTGAGCGCCGGATACGGATGTTTGATACCGGCCGTTGACCACGGCATTTCAGTACCCTGATTTGAAGGTCGCCATCATCAGCTGTCAATTGCAGGCGTAATGCGGCGGGTGACGAGGCGTTTGCGGCTTTAGCGTCATGGAATAAGAAAACGGTTTTTTGTGTGCGCTCTGCGGCCAGTTGCAGACGTCGCATTTCACTGAAGGACAGGCCATCGGGCCAGGCCAGCATGGCACCGCCGGTCATGCCGCGCACGACCTGTTCACAGGCCCATAAAGACTCGGCCCTTTCTTTTGTGTGGACCAGTAATAGTTTTTCCAGCGCCAGTCCCCGTCCATGCAGGGCCGACGGGTAGGGTATCCAGGGCGGGTCGATCATGCTGATCCATTGGTTGGCCTGGCTAAGCCGTGCCAAGGCCGGCAATAGCAGGCTTAATTCCCCGCAAGCATGCGTATCAGTGACCAACTCAGTGATGGCGCCCAGTGGCCAGCCATGGCCGGGCAGTGCCTTATCGAGGACTGCATAACCGGTACCTAGTGTGGCTATATGATGTGAAACCTGTTTGCCGCGCCATAGTAGCGGATGAGCGGTCAATGACGATATTGGTGCGGCTGAAGGACGTGGAGCCAATGCCATTGCCTAGCTCTCCAGTCGGGGTCGTATCACACCCACGGCCCGGCCTTCGATAACAAGCTCCTGTTGACGCAGGTCGACTAAAATGGGCTGAAAGCCCGGGTTTTCCGGTAACAGGCTGACCAGGTGACCCTTGCGTTTAAAACGTTTGACGGTTACTTCGTCATCCAGGCGGGCAACGACTATTTGCCCGTTCTGGGCCTCGGGTGTGCGGTGGACTGCCAGCAGGTCACCGTCGAGAATACCGGCATCACGCATGCTGCTGCCTTCGACCCGCAAGAGGTAGTGTGGCCGCGCCGAGAATAATGCAGGGTCTACCCTGTACTCGTTTTCAATGTTTTCCTGCGCCAGTATCGGGCTGCCTGCCGCGACCCGGCCAACCAGCGGCAATGGTGTACGCAAGCTGTTTTTTGTGGGCAGGCTGGAAGACGACAGGGCGGTCAGGGTGATGCCACGTGAGCGGCCTGCTTCAATTCGGATAACACCTTTATGCTCGAGTGCCCGTAAGTGGCTTTCCGCTGCATTGGGTGAACGAAAGCCGAAATGTTTCGATACTTCATTTCGCGTGGGCGGAAACCCGGCAGACTCAATGTGATCGGATATGAATGTCAGGATTTCTTTTTGACGTTTTGTCAGCGGTTTTTCAATCATAATCAGCGGCCCATATTTATACTGTAAATATATACAGTAATGAAATGATATTCAACTGCTGACAAAATCAAGATAGATTCGAAAATACATAGACTGGCAACGTCATCCCCGTGAGAGCGGGGAAGCCGCTGCTAACGCTTTAATGCTGCGCCTGACCTCAAAACGGCAACTCCAGTGCGTCGCAAATAAAATGATTGAGTTGTGCCGCCGTTTTGAAAACCCGAACCGATTCATCGACAAGTTCCGGACCGAGCGCCAGTTTCACATCGGCACCGGCCATCAGGTAAAAGCTCTTTCGTTTCAGATCTTCAATATGTTTTGCATCAGCCTGGAAACCACGTGGCGGGCGTACCAGCGAGTCACCCTGGATGCCACCCATATCCTTTATTGCAGCAGAACGGGTCAGCTTCCCCCATGCGGATGGGTTATCGGCAATAAACTCCCTGATCAAGCCAAGTGACTTGGCGGGTGGTCGCCATATGCCACCGCCGATAGAGACGTGGTCTGTTTCGATATGCATGTAGAAACCGGGGGCGTGGGCATCACGACCGGCCTGGTGCCGAAAATGACAGGCTGCATGGGTTTTATACGGCGTTTTATCTTTGGAGAAACGCGTATCACGATAAATCCGGAACATGGAACCGCCATGTGCCCGTGGATCTGCAGTATAGAAAGGTGAGATAGCCTCAAGCGGCGGCGCCATGCTCGTAATATATTCACCCATCGGTTTAACAACGGACTCGTGATATCGGCTTTTGTTGACAGTAAACCAGTCGCGATTATTGTTCTTTTTGAGTTCTTCAAAGAAGGCAAAAAAGTCTTTTGGGAAACCTTTGAATTCTGCCATTTTTAGTTTTTTTACCTGTAATAGGGATAACGCCAATACGGCCCGTAATACGGATAATGCCAGTAGTAAGGCTGGTAGCCACCGTAATAAACCCTGTCCCTTCGTTTTGGCCAAAGGATCATGAAATCAAAATCCACGACCGGAAAATGATAGTCGTATTCCCCCACCTTGCGTACATCCATGTGGATGAGTTCACCGGTCAGCGTGACCTCACGCCCTTTCTTGAAGACTTCCGGGTCGTAAAAACCACCTTTGCAGGCGATGAATCGTCCACTCGACTGGTCAGACTTCTGTGGACGCATTGATGTCTGTAATTCCTTGGCCAGGATTTCAAAACAGGTGTATTCACTTTCAGGGCGCGTTTCCAATATCACCCCACCCCAACGAACCCGTGTTTGCAGGTCTTTATCGGTAGTGGTTTTAGGGGTCAGTGCAACGTAGTCACCCTTAAGTTGCTCGGGAATGGTCGTGCAGGCAGAGAATGATAAACCGATGAGGACGGTCAGGCTGGTTATGAAGATAAGGCGTATCATTCCAATTCTCCGCTACATCAATATGAGGATCATATTTTAACAGCTCAGTTTATTGTGCGTGGTTCAAATTGCCTGATCAGTTCGGTCAACTCCGCCTGGTTGCCGGCATTGAGTGAATAACGGCACCGGGTGTAGAGTTCGGCAATTCTGATTATCGCATCACCATTGTATTGTAATTGACCGTTTGCCATTGCAGCGAGTTCCATTGCGGCCATGGAAGGGCGGGGCTCAAAGCCGGCTTTCTTGAGTTTCTTGAGGAACTTTTTCCATGAACGCTGCAAGGGGTCCGGCTTCTTTGATGAGCGGAACTTCAGCAACAAAGGCGCAAGCAGAAATATGAAGGAACCCGTGACCAGGATGGCCGCAACCAGTGCAATGATCAGTTTTGCCGGACCGGCAATGTCCCAGCCCAAAAACGATAACAGCCGTGATTGACGCTCGGAACCAAATGTCACCACCCAGTTATTCCAGCCCCGCTGGAACAGGTCGAAGGTGTTGCGTGCATTTCGTAGCCATTGAAAATCCAACATGTAGCGGCGCTGGTTAATGGACTCCATCGCGCCCTGTTCCACACGCTCAGGTGCGACGGCAGCTGTGGGGTCTATCCGTGTCCAGCCTGACCCCCTGATCCAGACTTCCGACCAGGCGTGGGCATCTGATTGCCGTACCAGGACATAGGAGCCAATGTTATTGTAAAAGCCACCCTGGTAACCGGTGACCACGCGCGCTGGAATGCCGGCCATCCGCATCATGACGGTAAATGCAGATGCGTAATGTTCACAAAAACCTTCCTGGGTATCAAACAGAAACTCGTCTACCGTGTGCTTGCTTAGCAGGGGAGGGTTGAGTGTGTATCGAAACTGTTGCTGGTTAAAATGCTGCAATGCTCTTTGAACGATTTCGCTATCGCTCCTGGCTTCTTTACGCCAGGTGGACATCAACTCGGCCGTTCTGGGGTTAAAACCCTGGGGTAACTCAAGTGCAGCCCTGAGCAGGGTTTGCTTGAGTTTGGGACTGTCTTGAAAGCCGGGGTCAGAGGCCATGACGTATTCGCGTAGCTGTGTAACCGGGCGTGATGTGATTAATTGGTAATCGATGGTCATCCTGGTTTTTTGTGGTACCAGCGCAGGGTAATCCAGCGCAAATAGCCATTTCTGTTCCGTCGGCTCCATCTGCACCACGTAACGGAACGGCGCCCTGTCCGGTTCCGGTTTGCTTTCTGCCAACAGGTTGCGGCTGAGGTAGCTGACCTGCCAGGTGCTGCCGTCAAACTGCCAGAACACCGGTCCCCGCCAATACAGGTCACTGTTACGTGGCATCCCACCTTCAAATTTGGCGCGAAACGCCGGTGAATCATCCATGAAAAGGCCTTGAATACTGCCCGGTGTCATGGAGTCCGATAAACCGGAACGGGCATCAAGGGCGTCCTCAGGAAGCCCCCAGAGCGGGCTTCCCCAGCGTGGGAAAAGCAGGAAAAGCGCCAGACCGATCGGAAAGGCGAGCGCCAGCAATGCGGTTCCAAAGCCAACTTCGGCGAACAGGTTGCGGCCGGTATCGGGTGCTTTGCCCAGTACGTCATAGGCCTCGCATCTTTGCAGGAACATGAATGCAATGAGTGAGCTGAGCAGGCAGGAAATGATATAGACAATCATTGGAACACCCTGCGAAAACAGAAACTGCGTACCGCACAGGAACAGGCTTAAACTGGCCACCACACGCGCGTCACGAACCCTGAATGTTTCCAGTAATTTCAATGACAGCATCAGTACCAGCATACTGACCGCTGCACGTCGGCCCATGAGCCCCCCATAGGTGGTAACCAGTGCTGCCACTGCAATAGCTGTTGCCGATATGCGCAAGACCATTGGCATGGGTTTCCAGTCGCGGAATTCGGCCAGCAATCGCCATGCGATGGGCAGCAGGGTTATTGGCACGAGGTGTAAAGGCATGCTGGCCAACTGTGGAAGCATACTAATCACCAGGCATGTAATGACCCAGAGAATACTCCGCCGGTCCAGTTTTGCCGTTGGTGCAAATTTCATAGCCGATACAGGGCCAGTTGCTCGAGACAACGCGAACGGTGGCTGTCACCTTTGCCTGCCGGTATCAGCGTTTCGGGAAGTTTTAAACTATAGGAAAGTTGTTTGTGGTCTGCTGCAATAACCCATGCGGTGAGAATGGAGAGCCGGCTTTCAATGTCATCACCCCTTAACAGGTCCCAATCGAGTTCACAGGCGTCTTCACGCGGGGATTCCATTTCCAGGCTGTAAAGCTCGTCATGCCGGGCGCTGGCACGCCAGGCGACACGTTGAATGGAGTCGCCGGGCTGGTATTTGCGTAGACCATGAATGTCGTCACCGTCTCCCTTCGTGGCAATGCCTGTTTGCCCGTGTCCCGATTTTGGCAGTGGTGGCGCCTTTCTCGCCGGTGCCGGATAGACCAGGCAACGGGTCTGCGGTGAAATCCATGACCAGGCTTTGAAAAAACCCAGGGGAAAGCGGGTTTCGAGCCGAAATGAAGGCATGTCCAGCCAGCCACGCTGGGCCGTGGGCAGATGCAAAAGGAATGAGTCACAGGTGTTGAGTTTGAAGTCTTTGCAGTCTTGTGCCTGCTTGAACCCTGCGCCGATCGCAAAGCGCTGGCGTTCATCTCCATTGGAAACAAATACGCGGAAGTGGGCGTCTTCTCCACTGAAAACCGGCTCTGAATAGACCCGATCAATTTTTAAACCGGACATATTGCGGTAGGCAATCAGGGTGGTGATCTGGGCAATGGTGCCAAGCAGGAATACCAGCATCAGTGCCATATTGTTATTAAAGTTCAGACCGCCAAGGGTCATGAAAACCAGCATGAAGCCGAAACCCCAGCCAAACTTCGTAGGCAAAACAAAAATGTGACGGTATTCCAACTCAAACGGTGGCGTCATCGGTCCACGACGGGCCAATACGCGATCCCGGATCCGGGCTGACAGTTTGTCCTTGATGGATTCGCCTGCCGGTGAGGCTATGACCGTTGACATCGCGTGACTCAGGGAATGGCGACCTGGTCCAGCAAGTCCTGAATCTGTTCCTTGACCGAAGTTTCCATGCCGTGCGGCACACTCATACGGTGACGGGCAAGGCTGGGGAATATGGCTTTGACATCTTCAGGAATCGCAAAGTCCCGGCCTTCCAGGAAAGCATAGGCTTTGCAACAGGCCAGCATGGCAATACCTGCCCTCGGTGACAGACCGGTTTCAAACCAGCGACTGTTACGTGTACCTGCAAGCAACGCCTGAACATAGTCAAGAAGCGCATGGCTGACGTGGGTTTTCTGACAGTCTTCGCTGAGCAGTAAAACGTCATCCGGGCTAATGATTGCCTGGGTATCACCCAGCACCAAAATTCTGTCCCTGGCAATTAATAGTTCACGTTCAACTTCCGGTTCCGGGAAACCCAGCGATATGCTCAAGAGAAAACGGTCCAGTTGCGAGTCGGGCAGGGGGAATGTGCCACCCAGGTCAAGCGGGTTCTGCGTAGCAATCACAAAAAACGGCTTTGGCAGCGTATGTGTCTCGCCTTCAATGGTGACCTGACCTTCTGCCATCGCTTCAAGCAGGGCGCTCTGTGATTTCGGGGTCGCACGATTGATCTCGTCGGCAAGCACCAGTTGCGAAAAAATGGGTCCCGGGTGAAATTCAAATTTTTCCTGGTCACGGCGATAAATGGAGACGCCGAGAATATCGGCAGGCAGCAGGTCGCTGGTGAACTGTATACGTTGATAGCGCACACCAATCACGGCGGCCAAAGCATGTGCCAGGGTGGTTTTGCCTACCCCGGGGAGGTCTTCAATTAAAAGATGGCCTCTTGCGAGGAGGCAGCTAAAAGCCAGTTTAACCTGTTGCTCTTTACCCATGACGATCTGGTTAACGGTGCTGACTGCATCCTTGAGGCGATCGTGGCGATCGTGGCGATCGCGGTTGGGAGCAGTTGTCTGTAATGTGGCTTCGGTCATTTTTATGTTTCCAGCAAGTCGTTGATTTTGGCTGCACAGATGAAGTCATTTTCAGATAACCCACCAATGGCATGTGTGGTATAGCTTATTTCACAGTAATCATATCCGGCAGAAAAATCCGGATGATGCCCCTGTTGTTCTGACATGAAGGCCATGGCATTGATGAACAGGATCGTCGCGGAGAAGTCCTTGAATTTGAACTTTCTCGAGATGGCCGTTTTGTCCCCATTTAACGTCCAGCCCGGCACTTGATCCAAATGCCGAATGGCAAGGCTCTCATCCAGTGGGCAGACGCCACCTTCGCAAGGTTTACAATTTTTGGTTTTAAAATCTTTCAAAAGCCACTCCCTGGATGTATGAGGGTCAAAAACAACGCTGTCCCTGTTGGTTGTTGCCATACGCCGGTCTCAGTATACATTTACTGGCAATGAAACTCATTTCATGGAAGTATCTGGATTAAAACGCCGGTGTCATACATACCAGTCACCGGGATACCAGGGCAGGGTCAAACAGGAATGTCGAATAAAGCAGCAACTTGCACAGCGCTGATTTTACCGGGCGGTGGAGCGCGCGGAGCCTACCAGGTAGGTGTGCTCAAGGCTATCCACGAGGTGGTAGCAGATGAAGCCAATCCGTTTCCGGTCATTTGCGGGACATCTGCCGGTGCCATCAATGCCGCCGTATTAGCCAGCCATGCGCATGAGTTTGCCGTCGGGGTTGAGCGTCTTGAGCGATTCTGGCGCAGTATGTACTGTGCACGTGTTTACCGCACGGACGCCTGGACTGTTTTCAGGTCCGGCATGCGCTTTGCCCTGACGCTGTTATCCGGTGGTTTGATCAAAACTGACCCGAGATCGTTTTTGGATAACATGCCACTACGCAGGTTTTTACAAAAGACCCTGCAGCTCGAGGGGATTCAGGTCGCCCTGGCGCAGAACGCGTTACGGGGGGTGGCCATCACGGCTTCCGGCTATAGCAGTGCCAGTGCGACCAGTTATTTCCAGGCGCAGGAAAGCGTGAATGAGTGGCAAAGGACCCGTCGCAAGGGGGTGGCTACGATACTGAATGTTCATCACCTGCTGGCATCGGCTTCCTTACCCATCCTGTTCCCTGCCGAACGCATTGGTAACGAGTACTTTGGTGACGGTGGCATGCGTATGGTTGCCCCACTGAGCCCTGCCATACACCTGGGTGCCAGCAAGATCATGGTGATTGGCACACGTGATGAAAAGCCTGACCCGCCGCCTGAGAGTCCGGCTGACTATCCGTCGGCTGGTGAAATTGGCGGTTACCTGATGGACACTATTTTCATGGATACGCTGAATGCCGACCTGGCGCGGATGCGGCGGATCAATAAAACCCTGGCATTGGTTCCCGAAGACAAACGCGAGCAAACCGGTATGGTCAATATCAATAGCCTGGTGATCAAACCAAGCAAGGATTTGCGCCATGTAACCAAAGCCCATGTACGTGATATACCAAAGAGTGTTCAAATTTTACTGAGAACACTGGGCGGTTGGGGACGTGACTGGCGGATGGCCAGCTACCTGTTGTTCGAATCTGCTTATTGCGGCGAGCTGATCGACCTGGGTTATGAAGATGGCATGAACGCAGCGCAGGACATTATTGATTTTCTGAAAGATTAGGCTTCGTTTGTGCTATCCCTGTTGCCGTCTTCTTGTGTCTGCTCCGGCTCAGGTGTTTCAGGTTCCTGATCAACTTTTGGCTTTTTCGGTTTCGGTGGGAAGTCATCAACAGCAATTACCCGGGCACTCGCCTTTTGCGCCAGTCGAACCATGGTTGCCTGCTCCTCGGTAATCACGCCGCTTTCCGTGGCGCGCTTGACCAGCCCTTCATAATTCTCAAAATTCACGGATTGTTTGAGTGCATTCTTGATGGCGCGTTCGGCCGCCTGTGCTTCGAGCACGAGGTGGAAGGCCTTGTTGACACGGCCGGTGGCGTCATCACGATCTGATATGAATATGCCATCGGTCAGGCGGTCACGGCTTTCATTTTCATGCAGCAATATACGCGCCACGGCCTTGACGGTTTTATCCGACGGTACCTTATGTGGTGGGCCGAAAGGAAAAACGATCAGCCGCACAAGCCAGCCGAGACCGGCTACAGGAAAGTTCTGGATCACGCCGAGCAGGCTTTGTTGCATTGTAAACAGACTGTCCTCGATCCCCCATTGCAGTAAGGGCAGGTCGGCGGCCGGTCGTCCATCGTTTTCGAAACGTTTCAACATGGCTGAGCTCATGTACAGGTGGATCAATACGTCTGCCAGCCTGCCGGATAGCTTCTCCTTGAATTTGAATTTACCACCAAGCAGTATCAGTATCAGGTCCGCCATGAAGGCAAAAGCTGCGCTCATGCGGCTGAGTTGACGGAAATAATTTGCGTGTGGGCCCGTCACCGGCGCTGGTGTCATGCGGCTTGCCGTCAGACCCAGGAGGAGACTGCGCACCATGTTGCTCAAGCTGTAGCCAACATGTGTGAAAAGCGCATTATCAAAGTTTCGACGGGCCTGGCTGTTGGCAATACCGGAAACGGCGTTCATTTCATCTAACAGGCAAGGGTGCGCCCGTATAGCTCCCTGGCCGAAAATGATCAGGGAACGGGTCAGGATATTGGCGCCCTCAACGGTGATGGCTATGGGCAGTGTCTGGTATGCCCGGGCGAGATAATTATTGGGCCCCTGGATAATGCCCTTGCCGCCGTGCACATCCATCGCATCAATAATGCACTGCCGGTTGCCCTCGGTCAGTTGGTACTTGTTGATGGCGGATAAGACGCCGGGTTTTTCACCCTGGTCAAGTGCAATCAATGTCAGTAAGCGCGCGGCGTCCATGCGGTAGGTGCGGCCGCCAATTCGGGACAACGGCTCTTCAATACCACCAAATTTGCCGATCGGCGTATCGAACTGCGTGCGTATTCGGGCATAGGCACCGGTGAGCATCGAGGCCATCTTGCCGCCCGCGACGCCCAATGATGGCAGTGAAATGGCTCGTCCAGCCGCCAGGCTCTGCATCAGCATTCGCCAGCCCTGACCCAGGCGTTCCTGACCACCGATGATCCAGTCCATTGGAATGAATACATCCTTGCCGTGAGTTGGACCATTCATGAAAACTGCGCCAACGGGCATATGCCGGTTGCCAATTTCCACACCAGCGGTGCTGGTTGGAATCAATGCACAGCTGATACCAAGATCCTCGGTGTCGCCTAAAAGACCATCCGGGTCGTAGGCCCGGAACGCCAGGCCAAGCAATGTCGCCACGGGTGCCAGGGTGATATAGCGCTTATTCCAGCTGACCCGTAAACCCAGGACCTCTTCACCTTCGAAAACGCCTTTGCAAACAATGCCGGCATCCGGCATGGCGCCCGCATCAGAACCAGCCAGTGGTGAGGTCAGTGCAAAACAGGGGATTTCCTGGCCACTGGCAAGACGTGGCAGGTAATAGTCTTTTTGCTTTTGGGTACCGTAGTGTAATAGCAGCTCACCAGGACCCAGGGAGTTGGGTACCATGACCGTCACGGCTGCGGTTACATTGCGACTGGCAATTTTCATGACCACTGCGGAATTGCCCTGTGCGCTGAAACCCAGGCCGCCGAACTCCTGTGGGATGATCATGCTGAAGAAACGTTGTTCACGAATAAATTGCCAGACTGATTCGGGCAGGTCCTGGTGCTTGTCACAAATTTCCCAGTCGTCAAGCATCAGGCAAAGTTCTTCCACCGGGCCGTTAATAAACGCCTGTTCACGTTCGCTTAGTGCAGGGGAGGGCTGTCGCAAAAGGCGACGCCAGCGGGGTTTACCGCTAAATAGTTCTGCATCCCACCAGACGGTGCCGGCTTCCAGTGCCTCGCGCTCTGTGGATGAAAGTTTTGGCATGACTTTCCGAAACAGGCTAAAAAGCCGGTTACTTATAAACAGGCGACGAAGCGGTTTGATGGCAAACCCGGCGAGGCTGACGGTCGCGATACCAAGTGACCAACGGAACCAGCCCGGAATCTCATAGAAGTGACGCAGTTCGGTAAAGGCGAAGGTAAGACCAGCGAGGATCGCGATTGAGATCAATAACGGAATGCGGTAGTAGGCCAACAAAAGCACTGACATTATGAGTAGAACCAAAAAAAGAGCGGTCATACATGTCCTCGTTTCTAGGTGGCGGGTAGACGAGCCGGCCCGGTTTCCGGAACGATTCATTTTACGGGGGAATATCATAGATGAAAACAGGGCAGGATGGTAACTTTGGATATCCAGAATGTTGATTGCATGCCGGCCTGTGTCCGCTTAAAATTACCTGTTGATTTAAGTCAAATCATTATAAATACAAATTGTCCATCATATTCATTATTATCAATAGTTTATAGGGAGTTCTTAAGTGTCTGTTGAGCGTACATTATCGATTATCAAACCCGATGCCGTTGCAAAAAACGTCATCGGCGAAATTTATAGCCGTTTTGAAAAGGCCGGACTGAAGGTTGTTGAGGCCAGGATGCAGCATTTGAGCCGCGAAGAGGCAGAAGGTTTTTATGCAGTTCACCGGGAACGGCCCTTTTTTAATGACCTGGTTGAATTCATGACTTCCGGTCCTGTCATGATCCAGGCGCTTGAAGGTGAAGATGCCATCGCATTGAACCGTAAGCTAATGGGCGCCACCAATCCGGCCGAAGCGGAGCCTGGCACCATTCGTGCTGATTTCGCACAAAGCATTGATGCCAATGCAGTGCATGGCTCAGACGGACCGGATACTGCAAAAACAGAAATTGCATACTTTTTTGGCGCTTGAAAGTAACTGGTAACCAAAACACTGTGAATGCCATCGCAAGTCGTTTAAACCTGCTTGATTTTGATGAGGCAGGTTTACGCGACTTTTTCGTATCCATAGGAGAGAAACCTTTCAGGGCGCAGCAAATCCTGAAATGGGTTTACCATCATGCGGTCACCGATTTTGAAGCAATGACCGATCTGGGTATCGCCTTGCGTCAAAAATTGAATTTGATCGCAGAGATAAAACTGCCCGTGGTGCTTCAGGAGCAGCGCTCAAAAGATGGTACGGTAAAGTGGCTGATCGGGTTTCATGGTGGAAACGCCGTTGAAACCGTCTATATCCCGGAGCCGAAAAGGGGCACCTTGTGTGTATCCTCGCAGGTCGGTTGCGCACTGAATTGTTCATTTTGTTCAACCGGGGCGCAGGGTTTTGCACGCAACCTGACCACAAGTGAAATCATCGGCCAGGTCTGGCTGGCGGCCCAGGCGCTTGGGCATGAACGCAACGGCCTGCGTAAAATCACCAATATTGTGATGATGGGGATGGGTGAGCCCCTGCTCAATTTTGATGCAGTTCTGCCGGCCTTGTCGGTGATGCGAAGTGACCTGGGTTTTGGTTTTGCCGCGAAACGCGTCACTGTCAGCACTGCCGGCCTGGTGCCGGGTATATACCGATTAAGGGAAGCCATTGATGTTGCACTTGCGGTGTCACTGCACTCGCCCGTTGATGAGGTCCGTACCGAATTGGTTCCGCTAAATCGTAAATACCCGGTTGCGGAACTGATGCAGGCTTGCAGGGATTTCGTGTCAGAAAAGCACAAACGAACAGTGACCTTCGAATACACCCTGATCGATGGTGTCAATGACCACCCTGAACATGCGCGTAAACTGGTAAAATTATTAAGAACCGTACCTAGCAAGCTGAATCTGATACCCTTTAACCCGTTTCCAGGCACTCAGTACCGTTGTTCGAGCCAGGATCGTATTAAACGATTTCAGGAAATTGTAATGCAGGGCGACTTGATAGCAACGGTGAGAAAGACCCGCGGAGAGGACATCGATGCAGCTTGCGGACAATTGGTCGGTAAAGTTCAGGATCGCACAAAGAGAAGTGAAAGGATAAAAATAAAAATGGCGGAGAGCACCCCATGAACAAGCCTGCACTGAACAGTTTCCGGCTTCACAAAAAAATGTTGCCAGCCGCGAGACATGTTTTGGCGCTTATCGCTGTCGTTTTTCTTATCAGTGGTTGCGCCTCGCAACAGAGTCAGGACCCGGATTCTGACGATATAAGCGATAAGCGCAAGTCAGCGATATCCAATACCTCACTTGGCCTTGAGTACATGAACCGTGGACAGTTCGAAGTCGCGCTGGGTAAATTGAAAAAGGCGATCAGGGCAGATCCCGGCTATGCCCCTGGTCAGACGGTAATTGCGGTACTTTATGAGCGTATTGGTGAATACGAACTGGCTGGCAAACATTACAAATTGGCCTACGAGGCTGATCCAAAAAATGGTGATGTAAACAACAATTATGGTGTTTACCTGTGCCAGAACGGTAAGGAAAAACGGGCCATTGAACATTTTCTCAAGGCGCTGGATGACCCTTTTTACAGCTCGCCATCCATCGCTCTCACAAACGCCGGCTCCTGCGCACTTGGAAATGATGATTACGTCATGGCCGATGAATACCTGCGTAGTGCTTTGCAAATTGAACCGGATTTGCCCGACGCACTGATGAATATGTCCAGGCTGTATTTTGAGCAAGAAAACTACCTCAGCGCACGGGCGTTTATGCAGCGATATGAAGCTGTCACTAAGCATAATGCAGAAACCCTGTTACTGGCTTACAAAATAGAAACAGCCTCCAACAACAGCAGGACCGCAAATACCTACAAGTTGATGCTGGAAAGTAATTATCCTGAATCCACTCAGGCCGCTGAGGTTCGGAGGCTCTCTGGACGATGAAACAACAACAAGAATTAATTCCTATGGAAACTGGTGAGTATCTGAAGTCGCTGCGGATGGAGCGCAAGCTCTCCCTGGCGGGTGTAGCAAAAGCGATCATCCTGGACGAAAAAGTCCTGGATGATATCGAACAGGGCAAGGCAGATCATATCGCCGTTCTGTACAGGAATGGCTATATCCGGACTTATGCCCGCTTCCTTGATGTTCCCGAGGTTGAAATTGCCGCATTGTTGACACCCAGCGATGATGTAAAACCCGATTTGCACAATGTGTTTTCTGAGCCGCCAAAACGTAATTCTACCGAGAAGTGGTTACGTGCAAGCAGTTACGTGCTGGCCTCGTTGCTGGTAGGAACACTGGCCTGGCAATTCACCCATGAGGCTGTGAGGTTGTCACAGAATGGTCCTCAACTGCAAAAAAACACCGTCAGTCCCCAAGTGGCTGAAGAAGAACCCGTGGCCAGGCAACAGCAGGAAATCAAAGGGCCTGTAAACGCCTCGATTGCACCATTGGGCGCCTTGCACACCAGGGGTGAAGACGGCATGGATGCAGCCGAGCAGGCCTGGGCAGCCCTGTCGAAACCGGCGTTGCCCGAGGGTGAAAGTCTTTTGCAGATCATTGTTTCAGCGGACAGTTGGGTTGAAATAACAGACGCCAGCGGTCAGGAACTTGAGATGGACCTGTTACGGGGTGGCAGTGACAAAGCCTATCATGGTGAACCGCCATTCAAAATTCTCCTGGGTCGTGCATCGGCTGTCCGCCTGAGCCTGGACGGAGAGGCTGTTGACCTGACGGAGTTTACCCGCGATGACGTTGCCCAGCTTACCTGGCCTCAAAAAATAAAAACTGAAGTAAGCGGGCCAGACGAAAGCTGACATGAATACACCTATTCGCTCAATTCGCGGGATGAACGATATCCTCCCGCAAGATATCCATTACTGGCAAACACTTGAGCAAACCGCTGAGCAGGTTTTCGCCGCTTACGGTTTTGAGCAAATTCGCTTGCCATTATTGGAGAAAACAGAGGTTTTCACACGGGCTATCGGCTCGGCGACCGATGTGGTTTCAAAGGAAATGTACAGCTTCAATGACCGGAATGATGAGTCCTTGAGCCTGCGTCCTGAGGGTACAGCGGGGGTGGTGCGCGCTGCTTTGCAAAATGGCCTGCTGTATGGTCCGGTGCAGCGGCTCTGGTATGGCGGTGCGATGTTTCGCTATGAACGCCCGCAAAAGGGTCGAAGCCGGCAATTTCACCAGATGGGAGCCGAACTGTTTGGCGCCCCGGGTCCTGACGCGGATGCCGAAATACTGATGCTGGGTAGTCAACTGTGGAAGAGTCTTGGTTTGCAAAACCTGCGTCTGGAGATCAATTCGCTGGGTAATGCAGATGAACGTGCACGTTATCGTGATGAGTTATATTCATTTCTCAAGGCACACGAAGACGAACTGGATGAGCAGACAAAGGAACGGGCAGAGCGCAACCCCTTACGTGTATTGGATAGTAAAGACCCAAAAGTTCAGGCCCTGCTCACGAATGCACCATTATTAGCCGATCATCTTGGTGAAGATTCGCGCACGCATTATCAACAGTTGAAACGTTATCTTGACCGATTGGGCATAGAGTTTCATGAAAACCCACGCCTGGTGCGTGGACTCGATTACTACTGTCATACCGTGTTTGAGTGGATGACCGATGAACTGGGCGCACAGGGCACCGTTTGTGCAGGTGGCCGTTACGATAGCCTGGTTGAATTGCAGGGCGGAAAGCCCTGGCCCGGTATCGGATTTGCCATGGGCGAGGAGCGACTGGTTGAACTGCTGCGGCAAAAAGAGGATATTGTGCCACCGCAGAAACACGCTTACCTGGTCGCGGTAGGTGAAAACAGCACTGAATCTGCGCTGGAACTCGCGTATGATTTGCGCGCCGGGATTCCTGACCTGCGTTTGATTGGCAATCTGAATGGCGGCAGTTTCAAAGCCCAGTTCAAACGAGCGGACCGCAGTGATGCGCATGTTGCATTAATACTGGGTGAGGAAGAGGTCCTTAATGGACGGGTTGCGGTGAAGTTTTTACGCAGCGGTGAACAACAGTTAAGTCTCGATCGTAACGAGGTCGAAAGCTGGCTTCGCGATTATGTCGAGGCTCTTTAAGTTTTCTGCCGGCCCAGGCCGGTGTAATTTCAAAATGATGGAAAATTAAATTAATGTCTGATTTATATGATACCCATGAACAGGGTGAACGCGTAAAAAGCTGGTTACGGGAAAATGGCGGCGCCATTGTGATGGGCCTGGTGCTCGCCTTCGGTTTGATGTTTGGTTTCAAACAGTGGCAAGCCTGGCAAACCAGTAATCGTCAACAGGCTTCAGCTGAATACCAGGTGATGTCCACCCTGATCAAGTCAGAGAACATGGATGCGGCCGTTTCGAACTACGAAGTGCTGAAGGCCGAGTATCCGAAATCGGCGTACACCTCGATGGCTGCCTTGATGATGGCCAAGGCCCGTATATTTTCCGGTCAGTTTGACCTGGCTGCCAAAGACCTTGAATATGCCATGAAGCATGCTCAACCCGCACCTGTCAAGGTGATTGCAAGAGAAAGACTTGCGCGTCTGAAATTCAGCCAGGGTGACGCGGACGCTGCACTGCGGTTGCTTGATGAAGCACCTTCATCGATAGGTTTTGAGGCACAGTTTGCTGAAATCAGGGGTGATATCTACCTGTCAAAGGGCGAAACAGAGAAGGCGATCGGGAGTTATCAGGAAGCACTGGACTCACTGGAAGAGGGCGTTGGAAATCGCGAATTGCTCGAAATCAAGCTGGAAGCACTCGGCGCGACGGTGGCAGATGCTACTGACCTTCGAAGTGATGCCGGCGGGGGTGAAATGTGAAGCAATGGTTTATCCCTGCTTTGGCAGCATTATTGCTGCTGAATGGTTGCAGTTGGATAAAAAGCTGGGGCGATGATGACGACCCTGAAGCTCCCGCGGAGTTGGTGGATTTTGATCCGACACTCAAGGTAAGCAAGGCCTGGTCCACGGATGTGGGTAAAGGCCTGGATAAAGCAGGCAGACAGATCAGGCCCGCTTATTCGTCAGGCTCTTTATATGCCGCTGATTACAAGGGTACGCTCTTTGCGGTCGATGCTGAAAGCGGACGTAAGTTGTGGGAAATCAAGACTGAATTACCATTTACCGGTGGACCTGGCGTGTCGGGCAACCTGTTGATGATGGGTACTGAAAATGGTGAGGTTTTTGCGTTCGATTCATCCACCGGTACCCAGCTGTGGTCTGCCACGGTGACCTCGGAGGTTCTTGCCGCACCGGCAGAGTCCGACGGGATTGTCGTTGTGCGTTGTATCGATGGCCGTGTATTCGGTCTGGATGCGGATACCGGACAGCGCTTATGGGTTTATGATCACAATGTTCCCCTGCTCACGCTGCGTGGTAATTCACCATTGTTATTGAGGGCAGGTGTTGCTTTTGTTGGCTATGATGGTGGTCAGGTCGTGGCTCTGAAGCTCGAGGACGGCATATTGATGTGGGAGCAAACCCTTGTGACGGCTGAAGGTCGTACCGAGCTGGAGCGTCTGTCAGACATCGATGGTCAAATGGTTTTCATTGCATCAGATTTACTGGTTTCAAGTTATAAGAATCGCCTTGCCTCGCTGGCAGCGGATTCCGGCCGACTCCTTTGGTTTAAAGATGTTTCTTCGGCTACGGGTGTTGATGTTGATCGTACCCGTCTCACCCTCAGCGATAAAGAGGGTAATGTCTGGTTGTTGGACCGTCGTAACGGCGCCGAATCCTGGAAGATGGATCAGCTTTACAACCGGGGTCTGACACGACCGGTTTTTTATGGCGGTTTTATCGTCGTCGGTGATGCCGAAGGCTATCTGCACTGGATCAATATTGATAATGGGCAGTTTGCTGCGCGTGAGAAAACCGGTGGCAAAGGTTTTGCCGGGCCGCCACTGGTGGTGGGCAACATGCTTTATGTCATGACCAGGAAGGGCAGCTTGATTGCGTACCGGGCAGGTGGTGCGCTTTAATTAACCGGTCTTCGTTACTTTGCCGGTCGCGCTCATGTATGATGCAATCATTCCCCAAGCCCTGATGATGCCCTGAATTCATGTTACCTGTTGTCGCAATCGTTGGCCGTCCAAATGTCGGCAAATCCACCATCTTCAATGCATTGACGCGTACCCGTGACGCGCTTGTGGCCGATATGCCGGGTGTTACGCGTGATCGTCAATACGGTATCAGTTCAGTCGGTGACAGGCCCTGCGTTCTTGTAGATACGGGCGGTCTGGTTGCCGGTGCTGAAGGTATCGACTACCTGACAGCCCAACAGGTACATCAGGCCATTGAAGAATCCCAACTGGTTTTTTTCGTCGTAAGTGCACGAGATGGACTTACGCTGGAAGATCAGGATATCGCTCGCTTGTTGCGTGAACATAACCGCCCTGTATTACTGGTTGGTAACAAGGTAGATGGAACCAATCCGGATATCGCATTGGCTGAGTTTGCTGCCCTGGGTATGGGACCGGCTTTGGCTGTAGCCGCTTCACATCGTCAGGGTATGAGTGACATGATGGAGGAAGCAACCCGCATGCTTCCGCTGGAAGTAGAGGGTGAGAACGAGAACGAAGATGACAAAGACCGCTTGCGACTGGCCATTGTTGGCCGTCCCAATGTGGGCAAGTCGACCCTGGTTAACCGCATGCTGGGTGAGGAGCGTGTCATGGCTTTTGACCTGCCAGGCACGACCAGGGACACCATCAGCGTGTTCATGGAACACGGTGGAATCAAGTATGAGTTGATCGATACGGCCGGTGTGCGGAGACGTGCACGAATTACCGACATGGTCGAAAAATTTAGTGTGATCAAAGCATTGCAGGCGATAGAGCGTGCACACGTCGTGGTCCTGATGCTGGATGCAACCGAAGGTATTACGGATCAGGACACCACCTTGTTGGGGCATATTTTACAGCAGGGCCGGGCGCTTGTTATTGTGCTGAATAAGTGGGACGGAATGGAGGATTATGACCGAAAGCAGGCGCTCTCGGAATTGGATCGCCGTTTACAGTTTGTGCCCTGGGCGCGCAGACTTCGCATGTCTGCACTGCATGGGTCAGGTCTGAAAGAACTCTACACGGCTGTCAGGGAAGCCTGGCGTAGTGCAACGGTTGATATGCCTACCCCGGAGCTGACACGGGTGCTGATTAAAGCCTTTGAGGCACATCAACCACCTATGAGCCAGGGACGTACACCACGTTTACGGTTTGCCCACAGTGGTGGCAATTGTCCGCCGCGCATTATTATTCACGGTAACCGTACCGATGCTGTTCCGGCATCCTATAAACGCTACCTTGAAAACGTCTTTATACGTCATTTCAAACTGCGTGGGACACCATTACAAATAGATTTTAGAAGTGGTGATAACCCGTTCAAGGACAATAAGAACAAGCTCAACCCGAGACAAGTGGCCAAGCGCAAACGTCTGAAAAAATTTACCAAGAGTAAATCCAGAAAATAATCCCGGTTATTGCTGCTCTACAAAATCCAGGACTGAAGGTTGCACTCGATTTGATGGGTGATCGCCGTATCGTCAGGCGGCACAGCAGATGGCCAATTACCAATCATTTGTCCGTTCCGGTCAAACAGGTATTTATGGAAGTTCCATCTTGGCGTCGCATCGTCCCCGAATTCCTCACGGATGGCGTGGAACAGGGGATGTGCCGAAACACCCATGACGTTGTACTTGCCTGTCATCGGAAAGCTGATTTGATAGTTTGTTTCACAGAATTCGGCAATGGTCTCCTCATCGCCGGGTTCCTGGTGTCCGAAATCGTCACAGGGCATGCCGATAACAATCAGCCCGCTTTGTTTGTAATCCATCCAGATACGCTGCAGTTCCTGGTACTGGTTTGTATAGCCGCACTCGGAAGCTGTGTTAACGAATAATATGGGTTGACCCTGGTAATTGGACAGGGGCATTCTGGCACCCTGCAGGCCTACAAATACAAATTCAAAAACATTCATGTTCAATCCCCTGTTGCTTACACAATACATAGCATAACTTATGAACCCCGTTTTTGCTTATGATCCGTTACACTACGCAATAAATTTTACGCTGGAAGATCACATTGAAAGAAATTCTGAAACATGACACCGCCTCGATACTGGATGGTCTGGAAGTGAGTGATGTTGTATTGACTGATGTACGTCAGGCAATAGACGCACATATTAAGACCGGCGGCCAACGACCCGGGCTCGCGGTGGTGCTGGTGGGTTCAGACCATGCATCACAGATTTATGTCAGGGCCAAGCGTAAAGATTGTGAAAAGGCGGGGATTGCAACGCGGGATTTTGATCTTGCCTATGAGACGACCCAGGCGGAGCTGCTGGCCCTGATTGAAGAACTGAACGAGGACGACTCCATTCATGGTGTGCTGGTACAGTTGCCGCTGCCACCACAGATTGATGAGATTGCGATCACGAATTCGATCCGGTCTGCCAAGGATGTGGATGGCTTCCACGCATTTAATGTCGGCAGGCTGGCTTTGCGTCAGCATGGCCTGCGCCCCTGTACCCCGCGTGGAATCATGGCGCTGCTGCATTATTATGGCATTGACGCCAAGGGACACCATTGTGTCATCGTAGGTGCATCCAATATCGTGGGTCGCCCGATGGGCCTGGAAATGCTGATACAGGGTGCGACCGTCACAACCTGTCATCGGTTTACAAAGAACCTGGAACACTTTGTCAGGCAGGCTGAGATCCTGATCGTCGCGGTTGGCAAGCCGGGCATCGTGTGCGCAAATTGGGTGGCCGAGGGGGCCATTGTCATTGATGTGGGTATCAACCGCCTGGAAAACGGGAAACTGGTTGGAGATATCGATTTTGAGCAGGCTGCTAACCGGGCCTCCTGGATCACCCCGGTACCCGGTGGCGTTGGTCCCATGACCCGTGCGACCCTGATGTTGAATACGGCCGAGGCCGCCGGTATTTTTATCGGTGAACCGCATAAGCGGCCTGACTAGAAACTAAACATCGCAAAAAGCAAGACTCAACCCCGCGAAAGCGGGAATGATCTTGCCAATCATGCGTGATGAAACTGGCTTTAAGGGCGTTCTAAAATCGCGCAGACACCCATACCGCCTGCCGTACAGACGGAAATCAAGCCACGGCCTGAGCCTTTTTCTTCCAGTATTTGAGCCAGTGTTGCAACGATACGGGCACCGGTGGCGGCGAAAGGGTGACCCACTGCCAGGCTGCTGCCGTGTATGTTAAGCTTTTCCCTGTCAATGCTGCCAAGTGGTTCATCCAAACCAAGACGTTGCCTGCAGTATTCTTCCGACTCCCAGGCTTTTAGCGTACACAGAACCTGTGCGGCAAAGGCCTCATGGATTTCATAAAAATCAAAGTCCTGTAGTTTCAGGCCGGTTCTTTGCAGCATTTCTGCTACGGCGACCGTTGGCGCCATCAACAAGCCTTCATCATTGACAAAGTCTACGGAGGCTGAACGACCGGTGATCAAATAAGCCTGGATCGGAAGGTTATGTTCTTTTGCCCACTCTTCAGAACAGAGCAACACAGCGGCAGCACCATCGGTTAGCGAGGTGCTGTTACCGGCACTCAATGTCGCCTTGGAGCCCTTATCGAAAACCGTGCGCAGTGTTGCCAGTTTCTCAAGACTGGTGTCAGCGCGCAGGTTGTTATCCCTGCTGATGCCGTTCCACGGTGTTACCAGCTCATCAAAAAAACCGTCGTCATAAGCAGCAGCGGCCTTCTGGTGGCTATCGTAAGCCAGTTGGTCCTGGTCTGAGCGTGCAATCTTCCACTCCTGTGCCATTCGCTCACAATGCTGACCCATCGACAGACCGGTGCGCATTTCACCATTCTTGGGTGTAACCGGCTTGAGTTCGCCGGGGCCGAAGCCTTTGAGCGCCGCGAAGCGTTGCTTCATGGTCCTGGCCTGGCCCAGGTTGATCAAACGGTGAGCAAATTTGTCATTGAAAACGATGGGTGCATCTGATGTGGTGTCTGTACCCGCGGCGATACCGCACTCAATCTGCCCACAGGCAATCTTTGCCCCGAGACTCAAGGCGGCCTGTAAACTCGTACCGCATGCCTGTGAGAGCGTGATGCCAGTGGTCAGTGGTGAAAGCTGGCTGGACAAGATGGCTTCGCGTGCGAGGTTGAAATCTCTTGAATGGGTCATGACGGCGCCCGCCATCACTTCATCCAGTTGCTCGCCAGCCAGATCAAACCGTTGCACGACGCCATCGATTGCCGCTGACAACATATCCAGGTTGCTCTTGTCAGCATATATGGTATTGGAGCGGCAGAAGGGAATTCGGCTACCACCGACAATAGCTACTTTGCGCAGTGAATCCGTCATTTTTTCGCTCCTTTTTGTTCAAGGTAGTACAGTGGGCCGCCACGGAAGGGGGCGAATCCGGTCCCGAAAATCATACCGGCATCCAGCACGTCTGCATCTTCAACAATGCCGTCTGCCAGTGCCGCCTGGCACTCATCGAAATAGGGTTGCAACAGAGAATCGGTAATTTCATCCAGCGCATATTGGCTGGATTCCCTGTTTTCCCGTTTGGGTTTGCCTTTCTCCCAGGTGTAAAAGCCCTTGCCTGATTTCTTACCCAGTTCACCGGCATGGACTTTTTCCTGCAGCAGGTCAGCTTCCCGTTTGCTTGCATCCCCACCAAGTAGCGTGACAACCTTCATACAAACATCAAGACCCACGGTGTCGGCCAATTCAACCGGCCCCATTGGCATGCCGAAGGAAGTTGCAGCCTTGTCCAGTATTTCTATCGGGATACCGCGCTCCAGGTGCATGCTCATGGCCTTGGCCATGTAACCGGCCAGGACACGGTTGACAAGAAAGCCCGGAGAGCTTTTTACCGGTAGCGGGAACCGGTTAATGGCACCACAAAATGCCGCACCCCTGGCTACCTGTTCCGGGTCGGATATTTCGTCATACACAACCTCGACCAGCGGCATTTTGGCAACCGGATTGAAGAAATGGATACCGATCAGGTTTTCGGGTTTCTTAAGCACCGATGCGATCTCGGCCAATGGTATTGCCGATGTGTTGGTGGCCAGCACCGCGCCGTCTTTCATGCGTGGCTCTATGCCGGCGAAAAGTTCACGTTTAGCATCAACATCTTCAAAAATTGCCTCGATAATGACATCGGCTTTTTCGACGCCTTTGCCGTCTACATCTGGCACCAGGCGGCTAAGCGCACCATTGACCTTGTTGCGGTTTCTGAGCTTTTTCTGGAACAGCGATTTAGCCCGCTTAAGGGCTGGTTCAATATACTTGAGTTCACGGTCCTGCAACGTCACATCCATACCCCGAAGCACGCACCAGGCTGCAATGTCGCCACCCATGACACCTGCACCGATAACATGTACACGACGGAAGCTGGCATCGGTCTTTTTACCCAGGCTTTTCAGTCGTTCCATCAGGAAAAAGACACGTCGCAGGCTCTTGGAGGTGTTGCCGGTGATGAGTTTGCCAACCCTTTCTGACTCTTCAGCCATCATTCGTTGCGGATCATCACCGTATTTTTCCCATGCATCGATCAGTTCGAACGGCGCAGGGTAGTGATCTGGATTGGCCCTGGCGGCCACTTGTTTGCGCATCATTCGCGCCATTAAGGTGCGTACCGGGCCAAAGTTTTGTAGGCGTTTCAACTGCCCTGGTTGACGGCTCTTGCGGCCCTGCTTGATTGCGCGGCGTGCTGCCCAGCGCAATGACCCATGTGGTCCGACCAATTCATCGACAAGCCCCATGGCGCGGGCGGCCCCGGGTCGTAAATTACGCGTGCTGAGCATCATCTGCATGGCATTGCTGGCACCTGCCTGCTGCACGCTCCTGGCGCTGCCGCCAAAGCCGGGGTAAATACCCAGTTTGATTTCCGGAAAACCAAGCCTTGTATGTTCAACGTTGCTTGCGATTCGATAATCAAATGTCAGTGCCAGTTCCAAACCGCCGCCGAGGCAGAAGCCGTCGATAATAACGACCTTGGGAAAGGGCAGGGCCTCGATCCGGTTAAACAGGCGATGGACCTGGTTGATGCCGTCGCTGGCCATATCAGCATCGTCATAGTCATCAAATTCACGTACATCCGCGCCAACGATAAACGTACCCGGTTTGCCCGACTGCAGCACCAGGCCTGCCGGCGCGTTGGTCTCCAGGTCGTCGACGATGGATCCAAGTTCGCTGAGAACCTCCAGCGACAGGCTGTTGGCATTTTCACCGTCACGGTCGATGCTTAGCCATAAGACATTGTCGATATCAGTGGTGAGTTTCCAGTGTTTGAAAAGTTTTTCATCAATTGGTGTTTTAGTCATCAGGGTTCCAGCATTCTGAGCAGTGGGTCTAATCTAAAAAGATAAGGGCATTCGTTCTTCTTGCAAGCTTCATTTTCCCATTTTCATGGACTCGTCACATGATCTAGGGCAAGTGAAGGCCAGCCCGGCGGAGCATCGCAGCAGTACGAATCAATGGTAAGCCTATCAGGGCGGTCGGGTCTTCTGAGCTGATGCGCTCAAATAATGTTATGCCCAGGGATTCAGCCTTGAAAGCGCCTGCACAGTCAAAGGGCTTTTCGATATCCAGGTATCGTTCAATCTCCGTTGACTCAAGCTCTCTGAAACAGACGCGGGTAGTATCGATATAGACCTCCTTAAACCCGCTGGCCTGGCATTGCACCGACACCGCGGTTAAAAATTCAACCGTTCGCCCGCTAAAAGTGGACAATTGCCTCATCGCGGGCTGGTAGCTGCCCGGTTTACCCAGCACCTTGTTTTCAAACACAGCAATTTGATCCGAGCCAATGACAATCGCGGTTGGATGGTCTTTGCCTATTGCTGCGGCCTTTTCGTCAGCCAATCTACCCGCCAATTTGACAGGCGATTCATTTTCATTCCTGCTTTCATCAATGTCGGGAGAATGACATTCAAATGGAATACCAAAGCGCTGCAGCAGCATTTTGCGATATTTGCTGGATGAAGCAAGAATTAGCCTTTCAGGTAGTGACTCACTATTCATTTGTGTAGTAAAATTGCCGGTTAAGTTGATTCGTTATCAATTGTTTACTGTTAATGACTGTCTTTCGGGCTAGTGTCCGGGGTTGCAGTCCGGAAACGGTATTCGGGTCCAGGTTTCTCAGAGCGCCTTTTTAAGTCGTTTTGTTTGGGTAAGGATTGTGAAGCTATGTCGCGGGAATATCCAGACTGGATTTCGCCAAATCGTGCTGCTGAAGGAAAACGCATATTCAGCGGGACCATTCCGTTAAAGCGGATGAAGCGACTGGCCGAGTTGCTGGATGAGGTTCGCGGTGAGGCTACATTCACGGCGTCTTTCAGAACAGACCTGGATCAACGAGTTATCATTGATTTGCAGGTGGAGGCCGCGTTACCCCTGGTTTGCCAGGCCAGTCTCGAAGTTTATGACGAGCAGGTTAAACGCAATAGCGAACTGGCAGTTATTGACGATGAACGCGAACAATTTGATCTGCCGGAAAACTATGAACCGGTATTGACCGAAAACGGAAGGTTGGCTATAGCCAGCCTGGTCGAAGATGAATTATTGCTTGGTTTACCGCAAATTCCGCGTAAACCGGGTTTGCAGGAAATAGATTACTCGACCGGTGGGAAGAGAATAAAAAGCGAAACGCTTCCGGAAGGTAGCAGGAAAAACCCTTTTTCAGCTTTACAGGACATGCTGAAGCAGGACAAATAGACACAACTAATTTTTTATCAGGAGTAGATTATCATGGCTGTACAAAAAAGCCGAAGAACACCATCAACACGCGGTATGCGACGTTCACACGACTCGCTTAAAGCGCCGACATTATCTGTTGATCCGACCACCGGTGAGACACACTTGCGTCACAACGTAAGCCCCGAAGGGTATTACAAGGGACGTAAAGTTATCGATAGCAAAGTAGTTGAAATCGACGACGACGAAGAATAAGTCATATCTTGTAATCGGTATGACATGAGTACACAAACCGCCGGCCCATTTGCCGGCGGTTTTGTTTTCAGTCTTTAATCGAGTGAAAAAGCCAGAAAAGATGATCGTTGATAAAGTCATTCTCGCACTGGATGCCCACGGTGGCGATTTTGGGCCCGGCGTGACCATTCCCAGTGCTTTGAGCGTTTTAGCGACTCATGAGAACCTCGAAATTCTAATATGCGGTATCCGTGAAGAAATCACGCCGGTACTTCAGAAGCTTGAATCCGAGGGTGGTTTCGAAAATTGCTTTCAACGTATCCAGACGATTGATGCGACACATGCACTGACATCTGACGCACGGCCGGTTGCAGCACTAAGACGTGGCAAGGGCAGTAGCCTTTGGCTTGCGCTTGAACAGGTCGCGATTGGCCGGGCATCTGCCTGTGTAAGTGCTGGCAGTACCGCAGCCATCCTGGCTCTCGGTGTGAAGTTGCTTGGCATGCTTCCGGGTATCGAGCGCCCGGCGCTGATGTCACGTGTTCCCTCTGCTTCCGGTCATACAAGCTTGCTCGACCTGGGCGCCAACCTGCACGTCAGTGCCTACCAGCTCGTACAGTTTGCCATCATGGGGTCTGTTGCCTGTCCAACGGATGGTTTGAGTGGCGAACCCAAAGTCGCTTTGCTGAATGTCGGTCACGAGGATAGTAAAGGCGACGCGGTTGTAAAAGAAGCGCACACCATGCTGAAAGAGTTGCCAATCAATTACGCGGGTTTTATCGAGGGGCATGATATTTTTGCGGGCAAAGCCGATGTGGCGGTGTGTGACGGATTTTCAGGAAACCTGATACTCAAATCCGCTGAAGGTTTGGCAGAAATGTTCTTTCAGCACATCAATATGGCGCTGCAGAATGGCCCCCTGGCAAAGATGGGTTCATTTCTGGTTGGTAAATCATTGCAGGACACGCTGGAACGTTTCGAGCCATCCAAGCATAATGGTGCGCCGTTGCTTGGCTTAAAGGGCGTGGTGGTCAAAAGTCACGGAAGTGCCGATGCACAAGCGCTTGGTCACGCAATACGAGAAGCCATCATGGAGGCTGAGCGTCAGGTTCCACAGTTAATTGCATCGATGATTAATGATTACTCAATTGAGGAAGGTCTGTGAAATTTTCAAGAATAGCTGGCACCGGTAGTTACCTGCCAGAAAAAATTGTCACCAATGCCGACCTCGAGAAAATACTCGACACCTCGGATGAGTGGATAAGAGAACGAACCGGGATCTGCGAACGGCGTGTAGCCTATGAAGGCGAGACCAGCGGTGATATGGCGGAGGTGGCAGCACAACGGGCGATGGAAGCTGCCGGCATTGATCCCCGGGACATAGGCTTGCTGGTGGTTGGCACAACAACCCCGGACCTCGTGTTTCCAAGTACCGCCTGCCTGATACAGTCGCGACTGGGGCTGCCGGATTGTGGTGCCATGGATGTCAATGCAGCCTGCTCCGGTTTCATGTATGCCCTGTCGATTGCTGATAAGTACATACGTTGCGGAGATGTAAAAACCGCGCTGGTCGTTGGCGTAGACAAACTGACCGCGATGATAGACTGGAATGACCGCGGCACAGCGGTTTTGTTTGGTGATGGTGCCGGTGCCGTTGTGCTGGAGGCCTCGGAGGAGGAGGGTATCATTTCAACCCACATCCACGCTGCCGGCAGGCATAGTGATTTGTTGGGTGTTGACGTGGGTGTCAGCACCGGTTTCAAGGCGGAGGAGCGTGGTGGTGTTCGCATCAAGATGAAGGGCAATGAAGTATTCAAAGTCGCTGTCAGAACGCTGGGCCGTATCGTGGATGAGACACTTGAACACAATAACATGGAGAAATCCGAGCTCGACTGGTTGATTCCACATCAGGCCAATCTTCGTATCATCAGTGCGACCGCGAAGAAACTCGGGATGACAATGGACCAGGTCGTGGTAACGGTAGATAAACACGGCAACACGTCTGCCGGTTCAGTCCCCCTGGCACTGGATGAGGCTGTCAGGTCAGGTAAGATAAAGCGTGGAGAACTCTTATTGCTGGAGGCTTTTGGTGGTGGGTTTACCTGGGCTTCCGCACTAATTAAATACTAATTTTAACTAGATCATTCAGTAGAGAAAAAATGACAAAATCTGCGTTTTTATTTCCCGGCGAAAGCTCCCAGTCAGTAGGGATGATGTCAACCATGGCGGATCAGTTCAAGCTGGTGGGGGAGACATTTGAAGAAGCATCAGAGGTGCTGGGCTACGACTTGTGGTCGGTGACCAATTTCGGACCGGAAGTCGAACTCAACAAAGCTGAAATCAAGAAGCCCGCCATTTTGGTTGCAGGTATCGCAACCTGGCGGGTGTGGCAAGAACTCGGCGGCTCACGGCCTGATTTTTTCGCCGGTCATGGGTTGGGTGAATATACAGCGCTGGTTGCATCCGGTGTTATTCAGTTTTCCGACGCAGTGGCTATCGTTGCACAACGCGGGAATTTCATGCAGCAGGCGACACCGGCTGGTGGTGGTGCGATGGCCGCAGTGATGGGGCTCGAAGACATCGTGATGCGAGAGGTTTGCAGCCAGGTTGCAAATGGCGAGATTGTAAGCTGTGCAAACTACAATGCTCCCGGGCAGGTTGTCATTTCAGGCGACCGTGAGGCCGTAAAACAGGCATGCGAGTTGACAGTTGAAGCAGGTGCCGAGGGCTTTCAGCTTCTGCCCATCGACATTCCTTCGCATTGTGTGTTGATGAAACCGGCTGCCATCAAGCTACAGGACCTGTTGTGGTCGGTACACTTTTTTGATAGCTCACTACCTGTCATTCAGAATGCGGATGTACGTGCATATCCGGATGCGGAACAGGTCAGGGAAGCGTTGGCGCGACAGTTGTGGCAACCCGTACGCTGGACAGAAACCATATTGTCGTTAGTAGATTATGGCGTGACACGGTTTTATGAGTGCGGGCCTGGTGGTTTATTGGCCGGACTGAATCGTTCCATCGCACCGGATTCGGGCATTTATGCGTTGACCGGACATGACAGCATGCACGAAGCATTACAATTGGAGATTGGCAATGAATAGCAGTTTAGACGGCCAGGTCGCACTGGTAACAGGCGCCAGCAGGGGAATAGGCGCGGCCATTGCTGACAGGCTTGCAACTGCAGGCGCCCGCGTATTCGGCACGGCGACCAGCACAACAGGCGCATCTGCCATCGATGAGCGCAAGATCGAAGGCCTGAGTGGCCTGGTCCTGAATGTCAATGACGTTGATGACGTCAGTGCGGTATTGGCCGAAATCACCCGGCAGGCTTCCGCGCCAACCATATTGGTTAACAACGCCGGTGTTACACGTGATCAGCTATTGATGAGGATGTCCGAGGAAGATTGGGAAACTGTGCTTGATACCAACCTTCGTTCTGTCTACCGTTTATCAAAAGCGTGCTTGCGTGGCATGATGAAAGCCCGTCAGGGCAGGATTATCAACATCTCATCCGTGGTAGGCGCCATGGGCAATGCTGGCCAGGCAAACTATGCGGCAGCAAAGGCTGGTATGATGGGTTTTACCCGCTCTCTGGCACGTGAGGTCGGCTCGCGTGGAATTACGGTTAATGTGGTTGCCCCCGGTTTTATTGATACCGATATGACCCGGCAGTTAAATGATACGCAACGTGATGCCATGCTGAAGGATATACCGTTAAATCGTTTGGGTGATGCGACCGAAATTGCCGAAGCGGTCGGCTTTCTGGCATCAGCTTCGGCTGCATATATTACCGGTCAAACCCTTCATGTGAATGGTGGAATGTACGTAACATAGGTTTTTTTTGATTTTAAGTGACTGATAAAGAGCAATAATATCTACCTCATCGTTCGTCACCCGTGAACCATACGCTGGCGAATAGGATTAAACTGGCGGAACTGGCGCAGATTCTTTAAAATTGCGTCTCTCGAGTCAAACATTTTAGGAAATATAAAATAATGAGCAGCATTGAAGAACGCGTTAAAAAGATTGTTGTAGAGCAGCTTGGTGTTAAAGAAGAGGAAGTTACCGCCAACGCATCTTTCGTAGACGACCTCGGCGCGGATTCTCTCGATACCGTTGAACTGGTTATGGCACTTGAAGAAGAATTCGAATGTGAGATTCCCGATGAAGAAGCGGAAAAAATCACCAGTGTCCAGCAAGCTATTGATTACGTCAATTCCGTTAAAAGCTGAAAATAAATTCATGAAATAATCGTTTTCGGCCGGCTATTTGTCGGCCGTTATTCGTTTTAGTCAACTAGTTATCGAGGAACTCCAAAATGTCACAGCGCCGCGTAGTCGTGACTGGTATGGGCATTGTATCGCCCGTAGGCAGCACCATTGATTCCGCCTGGGATGCCATATGCAATGGCCGCAGTGGCATTGGGACAGTCGTTTCATTTGATGCGAGTCATATGAAAACACGTATCGCCGGTGAGGTCGTGGGCTTTGATGCGGCCAATTATCTGAGTCATCGCGAAATGCAACGCATGGACAATTTTGTCCATTACGGATTCGCGGCATCCATTGATGCTTTGAATGATGCCGGTCTGATAGGTGAAGACGCGACATTTGATCCTGAGCGTATTGGTTGTGCGGTGGGTTCCGGTATCGGTGGTCTGAAGACGATCGAAGACACAACCGAGGCGTACAGAAAGGGCGGGCCTCGCAAGGTAAGCCCGTTTTTTATCCCGGGTTCGATTATTAACATGATCGGCGGTTATGTATCACTGAAACATAACCTCAAGGGTCCAAACCTGGCGATTGTGACTGCCTGCAGTACGGCGACGCATAATATCGGTTCCGCGACCCGTATGATTCAATATGGCGAAGCGGATGTCATGGTCGCCGGTGGTGCTGAGTTTGCAACGACACCGACCTCGATGAGTGGCTTCATATCCGCGCGCGCCATGTCAACCTGCAATGATGAACCTGAGAAGGCCAGTCGTCCCTGGGATGAAAATCGCGATGGTTTTGTGCTTTCCAACGGCGCAGGTGTGGTCGTACTGGAGGAGTTGGAGCACGCAAGGAAACGTGGCGCAACCATCTACGCCGAAGTCCTGGGTTTTGGCATGAGTGCCGATGCCCATCATATGACGGCACCGCCGGACGATGGTGAAGGTGCGGCGCGTTGTATGCGTATTGCCATGAATGATGCGGGTGTGAATGCCAGTGACGTTGATTATATCAATGCACATGGGACCTCGACGCCGTTGGGTGACCTCGCTGAAACCATTGCAACGAAAACAATTTTTGGAGATGCGGCCTACAAGCTTGCCATGAGCTCTACCAAGTCCATGACGGGTCATTTGTTAGGTGCAGCGGGTGGTATCGAAGCGATATTCAGTCTGCTCAGCATTCGTGATGGCATCATTCCTCCAACCATCAACCTGGATAATCCAAGTGCCGACTGCGATCTGGATTATGTGCCGAACACGGCACGTGAAGCTGATGTGAATGTTGCGATTTCAAACTCATTCGGTTTTGGCGGAACCAACGGCAGTCTCGTATTCCGCAAGTTCACTGACTGATTCGCCCTTGCTCAGCTGTGCGCTCGAGTGTAAGCACGACCTTACTGGAATTGCGACAGCGCTACCGGAACGCTACCCCTTTTTACTCGATAGCGCAGCGGCCGGTCCGTTAGGTGAATACAGCCTGCTGCTTCGAAGCAGCGGTGAGCAATTATGTTTGCACGCCAATGACGGTATCACCGGCCCGGAAGGTTCAGGTGGTTTTCTCGATCGTCTTGATCAATGGTATCAAAGGGAAAAGCAAACACCGCGTGACCCGGATACCTGGCCTTTTGCGGGTGGTTGGTTTCTATACCTGGGCTATGAGCTGGCTGCTGAAATTGAACCGGTGGTGAAGTTCCCGCCGGCCGGGGATGGTTTCCCGGTTGCATTCGCCAGTCGTTGCCCTGCACTTATTTATAGCAAACCGGACCAGCCGGGTATTCTTCACCTGGTCGCCGAAAACGAAAACCTGCTGGCCGGGATGCGGGAAGAACTCGAAGGTCTGGCGCCGCCGGTCTCTCAACCCGCTCCAACATTGGCTGCCTTGTCGGATGACCCGCCACAGCTGTTCAAAACGGCAGTTGAACGCATTCATGAATACATTCTCGATGGTGATGTTTTTCAGGTTAACCTGTCACGTGCCTGGCAGGGTGAGTTTGTTGATGAGCCTGATGCAGCTGCGCTTTATCGTTCCCTGCGCAAAAGCAACCCGGCACCCTTTGCCGGTATGGTGCACTGGAACAATCATGTTCTGATGAGTTCTTCTCCTGAGAGGTTGGTCAGCAGTCGCCTGGGTGAAGTCCAGTCAAGACCGATCGCCGGTACCCGGCCGCGTGGTCGTGACCCTAAAGCCGACCTGGCATTGAGTCAGGAACTGCTCACGCACCCGAAGGAGCGAGCCGAGCACATCATGCTGATTGATCTTGAGCGTAACGACCTCGGCAGGGTTTGTGAGACCGGCACGGTAAGGGTGGATGAATTGATGGTTGTCGAGAGTTACGAACATGTTCATCATATCGTATCCAATGTGCGTGGACATTTACGACGCGATGTATCACCGGTTGATGTGATACGTGCAGTTTTTCCCGGTGGCACGATTACCGGTTGCCCCAAGGTGCGCTGCATGGAAATTATTGCCGAACTGGAACAAAAGGGGCGGGGCTTTTATACCGGTTCATTTGGTTATTTGGGTCTCGATGGCAGCATGGATCTTAATATTTTGATACGGTCAATGTTAGTACATGGAAAACAGGTCTCTTTTCGCACCGGTGCCGGTATCGTTTCTGATTCCGAACCGGAGAAGGAGTTGGTGGAAACCGAGGATAAAGCACGCGGGTTGATAAGGGCGCTGGGGCCGATTCCAGGCCAGTGATCCGAAGGACAGGCATATGAATGAATGTTTGGTAAATGGCGAAATTTCCACGCTGGTGGAGACCACCAACCGTGGTCTGAACTATGGCGACGGTATCTTCGAAACCCTGCTGGTGCACAGTGGCCGGCCACGTAGATGGCAGGGACATATGGACCGTCTCGGCGTTGGTTGTGAAAGAATGGGGTTGACGATGCCTCCACAATCAATCCTGTTGCGTGAAGTACAGACCGTCAGTGCCGGACTGGTGGATGCCGTTGTCAAGATAGTGATCACCCGGGGTGGGCAGGCACGCTCCTACATGCCCCCGGAGGGTGAGGACTGTGTCAGGATAGTCAGTGCCCACCGTTACCCCGAGGGGATTGCAGAATTGGCGAGGAAAGGCGTCAGGGCCCGTATTTGTGACCTGCGGCTGGCGATTCAACCTGCCCTGGGCGGTATGAAGCACCTGAACCGGCTTGAGCAGGTACTGGCCAGTGCGGAGATACGTAAAGCCGGTGCTGCCGAAGGTATTCTGCTTGATCGGGAAGACCATGTCGTATGTGCGACAGCGGCGAATCTTTTCCTGGTTACGGATGAGCGGCTTTTGACTCCAAGGCTGGATCTCTGTGGTATTCGCGGCGTGGTACGGGCTCAAATACTGGCAAACTTCACCGCCCGAAGCGAGTTGCGGCGAGTCACACTCGATATGGTGCAAGAGGCAGACGAGGTTTTCATCTGTAACACGGTTAAAGGCATCATACCGGTAACAGCCATTGATGATCAGGAGTTTGCAATCGGACCGGTCACCCGGGAATTGCAAACCTGGTTAATGGAGAGAGCCAGACAAGCATGAAGCGTCTCCTGGCGATTGCCTTGCTGGTTCTGTTGATGGCCTCTGTTGGTGTGGCAGTGGTTTGGTATCAATACCAGCAATTTCTGCAGACGCCACTTCAAATTCAACAGGCCGGGGTGGTCATAATGGTCGAGCCCGGCAGCAATATTCGAACCGTGGTCGCAGAGCTTGAACAGCGGGGCGTTACCCGGCTGGATTGGCGCTGGCGGCTTTTAAGCCGGCTTGAGCAGGTGACCATCAGAACCGGTGAGTATGAACTGACACCGGGCTTAACAGCGCCCGGTTTACTCAGCTTGCTGGCTTCTGGAAAGGTTGTCAGCTACCGCTTTACGATTGTAGAAGGTTGGTCGCTCAAGCAATTGCTCAGCGCACTTGGTTCGGACCCCATCTTGCAACATACGATTGCAAGTGTGGAAGATATGGCAGTTGTGGCGGGGATGCCTGACGGCAATCCGGAAGGCTGGTTTCTCCCGGAAACCTATGTGTTCATTCGCGGCGACTCGGACCAGCACATTCTGCGGCGGGCTTACAAGGATATGCAGGATAGCCTGGCGTCGGTTTGGGCCGGGCGCGATACCGGCTTGCCCTATGAGACACCTTATGAACTCCTGACAATGGCATCCATCATTGAAAAAGAGACTTCACAGGAGGGTGAGCGTGCGGAAATTGCAGGGGTGTTTATACGCCGCTTACTGAAACGCTGGCGGCTGGAAACAGACCCGACAGTGATCTATGGCATGGGGGATAGTTATCAGGGTAATATCCGACGTCAGGACCTGAAAACGGATACGCCATATAACACCTATACACGCCATGGCTTACCACCCAGCCCGATAGCCATGCCCGGCCTGGCTTCGCTGCAGGCCGCGGCGCATCCGGCAAGTGGGACTGCCATGTTTTTTGTCGCCGACGGGCAGGGCGGTCATACTTTTTCCGAGACATTGGAAGCACATAACAAGGCGGTCAGGCACCTGATAAAACAGACAAGAGACGCGGCCGACACGCAAGATAGCAAGAGGTAAGGTAGTGAATAAAGGGTTCTTTATCAGTCTGGAGGGTGGCGAAGGTGCCGGCAAAAGCACTCAGAACAGGCGTATCGTCGAGTGGCTGGTACAACAGGGAAAGGATGTTCTCGAAACCCGTGAGCCCGGAGGGACGGTCGTTTCGGAGCAGATTCGGAAATTGTTGCTGGACACCCGCAATGCAGGCCTCAATGCCACCGCCGAACTTTTAATGATGTTTGCGGCGCGCTCTCAATTGGTGGAGGAAGTTATTCTGCCTGCACTGGCCGATGGGAAAGTGATCGTCTGTGACCGTTTTGCGGATGCCAGTTACGCTTACCAGGGTGGAGGTCGGCAGTTGGGTGGTGAGACAGTCGAAATTGTTGAAAAGCTTGTTCTGAAGGGCTTGCAACCGAGCCTGACGCTTTTGTTTGATGTGCCCGTAGAACAGGGAATGAAGAGAGTGGCAAGCCGCGGTGAAGCCGATCGGTTCGAAGTTGAATCCCTGCGGTTTTTTGAGCGGGTGAGAAATGCTTACCTGGAACGGGCCGCATCCCAGCCGGAACGGTTCAGGATAATTGATGCCAGCCAGGACGAAGACACGGTCTGGCAACAGGTGAAGGCCGTGCTGCAGGAAACGCCTGGCCTATGAGTGACGCAAACCTGAACAATACTGATGTTTACCCCTGGCTCAGCGCTCATTGGTCGTTTTTCATTCAGCGGCTTGAAAGTGACAAACTCGCCCATGCCCTGATGCTTGAAGGACCACAGGGTGTGGGGAAAACCACGCTCGCATCTGCCATGATCGCGAAATTGTTATGCCGTGAGGATTTACCACAAGCCTGTGGTCAGTGCCGCTCATGTAGTTTACTGGCCGGTGCGGCCCACCCTGATTATTTTGAACTTCAACCCGAGGAGGGTAGTGAGTTCATCAAGGTGGACCAGGTACGGGCAATGATTGCCAAGCTGGACCTGACTACCTCGATATCCGAGCGCAAGGTGGCATATATTCACCCGGCTGAACGCATGAACGCCGCTGCGGCTAATGCCCTTCTGAAGAGCCTGGAAGAGCCGGCTGGTGATGCCGTTTTGATTCTTGTCAGTGATAACCCAAGCCGCTTGCCGGTCACCATCCGTAGCCGCTGCCAGGCGATCTCTGTCAAGCAACCGGGCACACGCGACGTGCTTGGCTGGCTGGTGCAAGGCTCGGGTAAAGCGCCCGAACTGGCAGAGGCAGCACTGCTGGCCGCTGGCGGCAGCCCGTTAAGAGCATTGCAATACCTGGAGTCACCGGACCTTGACGCCTATGCACAGGTCAGGTCGGGGCTTGCCACGCTACTGGAAAGACCAGGCGCGGTATCCATGGTCAATAGCCAATTGATCGAGCTTGAACCCATTGATTTATGGCGTTGGCTTTCCATTTGCGCCGGCGAAGTAATAAAATCCAGCATGACAGGACAGGCTTCAAGTTGGCTACCTGCCAATGTTAAGCTAGCGGACAAACCATTATTTGAGTTACAAAGGAAGGCCGATATTAACCGCCAACTGGCAGCTACACCGGTACGTGGGGACTTACTTTTGCAGGATTGGCTGATAAGATGGGCTGAGCAGGTTATCTGAACGCTGCCTGGCAGTCACGGAAGACCGTAAGAAAAAGAGGAATACAGCATGGCACAACAAGGCATACTTTCATTATCGATCAAGGACAGGCAGACGCTATACAGCGCCTACATGCCTTTTATTCAGGGCGGTGGATTATTTGTTCAGAGCACCAAGCGATATGCATTGGGTGATGAAGTCTTCTTGCTATTGACCATCATGGAGCTAGAGGAGCGCCTGCCCATTCCAGGCAAAGTGGTGTGGGTGACACCGGCAGGTGCACAAGGCAACCGCCGGCCCGGAATTGGTGTTCAGTTTGGGGATACCTCTGATGGCGCCCATGCCAGAACCATCATCGAGTCGCACCTGGCGCAATTGATATCATCTGAAAAACGCACCCATACAATGTAACAATATCAATTAGATATGTTACATATTTAATCTAAAGTGTAGTTAATGTGCTTTCAATAACATTGAGCATTTCCAAGACGGGTTTACCCGCCTGGTAGAAGTGCGGCGACAGGCGAATGGCCTCGCCGCGAACAGTCGTACTCAGCCGTCTGTTACTTAAAGCTTGCTGAACTTCGACCAGGTCGTTGTTTGCTGGTCTGAAGCTCACGATTCCCGAAACCCTGTCAGAATCAAACGGTCTTAACAAAGTAACACCGGGCATGTCAGCAAGGCCCGCCGACAATAGTTTTGAGTTTTGTGTGATCAGGGATTCCACTTGGGACATACCAACATCCAGCAACAAACCCATCGATGCATGCATGGCAACCTGTCCCAGGGTATTGGGGCTGCCGGCCTCAAAACGCGTCGCCGTCGTACTGGTTTGCCAGTCTTTCCTGCCAAATTGAAAGGGGTCATCGAGCATATGCCAGCCATGCTGGCTTAACTGAAGCTGCTCACGTCGTTCTTCACGGCAGAAAAATACCGCAATACCTTCCGGGGCTAATAACCATTTATGCCCATCCGCTGCCAGAAAATCGATACCGCAAGCCTGAACATCCAGTTGCATTGCACCCAGTTGCTGGATGGCATCAACGAAAAACAGGACATTGTTCGCCTGACAGAACTGCCCGAGGGTTTCGAGTTTCAGACGAAAGCCATCCGTCCATTGAATTGCACTGACAGCCAGCAGACGCGTACGGCTATCGATTTGTTCGAGCAGAGCCGTCTCCGGGTCGGCAGTGGATCGAATATCCACCTCGCGGACTTCCACGCCGAGCCTTTTCAGAGCAAGCCAGGGTAAACGATTTGACGGAAACTCATCGGACGGCAGGACCATGTTATCGCCACTTTTCCAATCTATGCCTGTCGCCACGGTGCAAATTCCCTCAGTGGTATTTTTCAGCAAGGCAATATCATCTGCTGAAACCGCATTGATCAGACTGGCAAGCCGTTTACGTAATTGAGTTTCACGCAGAAACCAGTGTTTGTAGTTATCAGCGCCCGTTTCCGAGTTTTCCAATGCAAAAGCGGCCACTGCCTGTGAGGCAACCCTTGGCCAGGGAGATATTGCTGCGTGATTGGCGTAAAGCCCGTGTTGCAGGATGGGGAATTCATCCACGGGAATAACACTGCCTGGAATCTGTGCTGTGGTGTCAATGTTCATACCGATATAATGACTGCACTGTGACAGCCACCGCAACATCAAATTCAGATTCCTGTCGTGATCGGGCCATTATCCATGTTGATATGGATGCCTTCTACGCGTCGGTTGAGCAAAATGATAAACCAGAGTACAAAAACAAGCCGGTTATCGTTGGTGGTACAGGCGGGCGCGGTGTTGTCGCCGCTGCCAGCTATGAGGTTCGAAAATTCGGTGTTTTCTCAGCCATGCCAATATCCAGGGCTCGCCGCTTATGTCCGCACGCGATAATTCTGCCAGTCAGAATGTCACGTTACCGGGAAGTATCCGCCGAGGTTTTCAAAATATTCCGTGAATCGACACCCGAGGTTGAAGGCTTGTCGCTTGATGAGGCATTTTTGGATGTGTCGGGAAGCCTGGCCTTGTTTGGCAGTATCGAAACGATCGGTGCAAGCATACGTGAAAAGATTCTGAGCCGAACCGGCCTGCATGCCTCGGTCGGTATGGCGCACAATAAGTACCTCGCGAAACTGGCCTCAGAGGCCGGCAAGCCGAGGGGCTTTGTCCATGTGCCGCGCGACGGTGTACGTCTGTTTCTGGACCCCATGCCGGTGAGCAGTATTTGGGGTATTGGTAAACAAACGCTGCCAAAGCTGAAGAAACTGGGTGTTCTGACTATCGGCCAACTACGCAAGACCGACCCTGTTGAGCTTCAACGCGTGCTCGGTAATCGAGCCGGGCATTTCATTGCACTGGCGAAAGGCGAGGATGAACGTGAAGTCGTTGCAGCAAGACCGGACAAGTCTCTGAGTCGTGAAGTGACCTTTGATAAGGACATTGTCAAGCCAAGAGAGCTGTACTCCGAATTGCAGCGACAGGTGGAGTCGGTAGCAGGACGGCTCCGAGCCGAGGGGCTACTCGCACGCACCATCCAGATAAAGATTCGCGATGCGCGCTTCCGCACCGTAACCCGCAGTCGCAGCCTGGCCGTTCCAACTGCTAGCACTCAGCTGGTGTTTAAACAGGCGCGTCAGTTGCTGGAGAAATGGTTGCGGGAGCATTTGAATACACCGGTGAGGTTGCTGGGTGTAGGCGTCAGTGGTCTTGAAGAGCCGGATGAACACGGAATTGACTACGATTCGCCTGAGCAAAAGGTACTGGATTCGACCCTGGATGAAATCAAGCGTCGTTACGGTGAAAACAAACTGACACATGCGCGGGCGATGAGGGTGGATAAGAAAGGCGATGCGAAGTAGCGGTAGGTTACTTCTGGACTCACAGGTGAAAAACAATTGGTCAGTCGTGAAGCTGGGACCTGCTTCAGGACTCACTCTCACGGATGGGAAACCATTGATCATTCGGGAAGCCGAGGCGATGCAGTAGCTTTCTTCCAGGCTCACAGGTTGAAAACCATTGATCATTCGGGAAGCCGAGGCTATGCAGTAGCTTACTTCCAGACGCGCTCGAGCACATCCATGTGGCGCTCATCCTCGACTCCTGTCTCAGAAGGTCTGGAAGTAAGCTACTGCACATCCTCGCCTTTGTGCGAATGCGGGGGTCAATGGTTTCTGAAAGACGGACGTCGCTTAATTCTGAACTTGATAGGCCCACGGCTTTTGCGAATGTTTGGGTTTACGACTTCTGAAAGATGCACGTCGTTTGATATTAAGCTGGGGTTATGTTCAGGATGAACGGTATGTCGCGGGCGCAGGGATGCGCAGGAGCGACTGGTTCAGTTTTGCACAGCTTCTGAAGTTGAACGCCCGAGCTTACAGGGACGTACTTGCAGCGAGTCCTGGGAAGTTAATACACATCCCAGCTCCCCCAACCTTGCAGATATCCAAAAGCAAACCTTCTGAACTACTCAGTCGGCTGACTTGGGCACGGCGCTTGTCCAGGTAAAACAATACACATGCCAGCGCCCACAATCTAACCCATAAACCATCGTGCCAACAGCAAGCAGCTTAGTTCAGTCGATGAATTCTGCCAGCGTCCGGCTGAATTTCTTCATTGATTCCGGATGTATATACATCATGTGACCAGCTTCGTAGTACTCCACAGAAATGTTTTCGCGTAAGTTATCCGGCAGATCCATGTGGTTCAGAAAGTACTGGGTTGCACCGTAAGGGGTGGCGAGGTCGTAGTAACCCTGCTGCACCAGCACCCGCAGTTTCGGGTTCTGAATCATGGCGTGGTTTAGGTCTACACCGGTATTTGCGATTGGGATTTTTCCGTCGTGTCCCGTGCCAGGTTGCGCATGACCTTGATCCCATTTTCGCCAGAGCTGACCGGAGGTGATGTACTTGCGGTCGGTGGTCACGCCCAATTGTTCACGGTAATAGTCATTGAATGTGGCGGTAAACGCCGGTCCGACAGAAGGGAAGAACGGATCATAGCCCGAGCTCTCTGCGATGCCGCTGATAGAGTCGCCGGTAAATCGTGAGTCGATGCGACCAACGACTTTACCCTGTTCACGGAGCAATTCCTTCGCAAACCGTGACTCGTCGATACGCAGGTTGGCCTTGTCCCAGTAGTCGGCGCTGATACCGGTAAAACGTTGCATGCCAGCCAGGACAGCTTCGCGCTCTTCCTTGCTGGCCTGGTTGCCCTTATACAGCAAAGGTGCGTACTCGTCGGCTGCAAAAGCTTCGGCTTCACTCAAGAAATTTTGAAGATCTGCAGGGCGGTCTTCCAGAACATTGTGATACCAGGCCGTGGACGCGAAAGTCGTGAAATAGTTAACCTGGGGAAGATCAATTTTGATGCCCGCGTTGCCGGCGGAAAAATCCATATACGGTGACACCAGGATCACGCCATTGAGGGTAATGGAGTGCTTTTGCATCAGGTAGTGGGCAACACCACCGCTGCGGATACCGCCGTAACTTTCACCCAGCAGGTACTTGGGTGATTGCCAGCGGCCGTTATCGGTGATGTAGCGGGCAATGAAGTCCGACACCGAGGCGATGTCCTGATCGACACCCCAGAAGGCTTCGCCCTTTGTCTCGCCAACTGCGCGTGAGAAACCGGTGCCCACCGGGTCAATCATGACCAGGTCAGCACGGTCAAGAATACTGTATTCGTTATTAACCCGGCTAAATGGGCCTGTTGAGGTAAAGTCGAGGTCTTCGACGACCGTGCGCACCGGGCCGAGAATACCCATATGCAGCCAGAACGAGGCTGAGCCCGGGCCACCGTTGTAGGCGAACATGATCGGGCGATTTGACTTGTTCACGCCTTTCTGGGTGTAGGCCGTGTAGCCAAACTCGGCGATCGCTTCGTCCTTGTCATTCTTCATGATCAGGGTGCCGGCAGTGGCGGTGTACTGAATATTCTTGCCACCGATAGAGACCACCCCGGTGGATTCAAACATCATGGGCTTGACGGTTTCCAGCGCCGTGCTTTCAGATTTGTCTGTTGCCTCCTCTGCGCCAACTGGAAGGCAAAGAAAAGCGAGCAGGCAGGCCAGTAAACGAGTTTTTTTACTCATGGGTATCAGCTTCCGGTTGTTGGAAAGTTTATTTTTGTCAGGAGTCTCGCAACTCCCTGCGCAGAATTTTACCGACATTGCTTTTGGGTAGTTCATCCCTGAACTCGATATAACGCGGACACTTGTAGCCGGTCAGGTTTTCTTTACAAAATGCCTTTACATCTTCCTCGGTAAGGGTGGGGTCCTTTTTGACGATAAATAAGCTGACGACTTCACCGGATTTTTCATCCGGTACACCAACTGCTGCTACTTCGAGAACCTTTGGATGCAAGGCCAGCACATCTTCAATTTCGTTGGGGTAAACATTGAAGCCGGAAACCAGGATCATGTCTTTCTTACGATCGACGATCTTGAAATAGCCGTCTTCGGTCATCATGGCGATATCACCGGTATGCAACCAGCCATCGGCATCCAGAACCTCATCGGTTGCTTCGGGACGTTGCCAGTAGCCCTTCATGACCTGCGGACCGCGAATACATAGCTCACCGACTTCACCTGCCGGCAGGAATACGCCATCCTCGCTCTTGATGGCCCCTTCAGTTGATGAAATGGGCAGACCGATATAGCCGTTATAGTCTTCCAGTGTTACCGGGTTGATACAGGCTGCCGGTGATGTTTCCGTCAGGCCGTAGGCTTCAACCAGGGTGACGCCGGTGACTTTCTTCCACTGGTCAGCGACTGCCTTTTGCACAGCCATACCACCACCGAGGGTCATTTTGAGGTTTGAGAAATCAAGGTCAGCAAAGCCATCGGTGTGCAGCAGGGCGTTAAACAGGGTGTTGACACCGGTGATCGCTGTGAACGGATGACGACTGAGTTCCTTGACGAAGCCAGGCATGTTCCGGGGGTCGGTCACCAGGATGTTACTGCCGCCCAGGTAAAGGAAGGTAAGGCAGTTGGCCGTCAGTGCAAAGATATGATAAAGCGGCAAGGCCGTGATAATGATCTGTTGTGTTTCATCGTCCAGTTGAGCCAGCCATGCACGCGCCTGTAGCAGGTTTGCGACAATATTGCGATGCGTCAACATGGCGCCTTTGGCGACACCGGTCGTGCCGCCGGTATACTGGAGAAATGCAATATCTTCAAAGGCGATATTGACCGGATTGAAAGGCAGCTTTTTACCCTTGTCCAACACGTCCTGGAATTTTTCCGAACCCGGTAGCTTCCAGGCCGGTATGGCTTTTTTCACATGTCGTAACACGAAGTTAACCAGCATGGATTTCGGGAAGTCGAGCAGGTCACCGACACCCGTGGTAATAATGTGTTCCAGTGGAACCTCACTCCGAACGCTTTCCAGGACTGAAGCAAAATTCTCAACCACGACGATGGCCTTGGCGCCCGCATCAACAAGCTGATGTCGCAATTCGCGTGCGGTATACATCGGGTTGGTGTTTACAACCACCAGTCCGGCTCTCAAGGCCCCGAAAAGGGCGACGGGGTATTGCAGGATATTTGGCATCATCAAGGCAATGCGGTCGCCCTGTTTCAGCCCCATGTTCTGCAATGAGGCGGCGAAATTCCTGGTCAGATAGTCGAGCTCAGAATAACTGATCTCGGTGCCCATATTGTGGTAAGCCATCCTGTCTTTGTACTTGCTGCAACTTTGCTCCAGTACATCAACAATCGAATGAAAACTGCTTAAGTCTATCTGTGTAGGTACGCCCGGTGGGTAACTTTTGAGCCAGGGTTTTTCCATCATTTGAAGAGCCTCCCGAGGTGGGTCGATTATGCGATTCAAGGTTAGTTATATTCGCTTTATAGCGCTTCATAATAAATGACTTTGCACCTTGATTTGTAGTTTTTGTTTGCCGGACTTAATGCCTGTGTTTATTATCAAAGCAATTAGGGCAATTCAAGGCAACACCGGATGGGCGAACAGAACATAGTAAAAAACGCCAGTGAGGAGGCCCGCCAGGCGTTCATGAAATCGCTTCTTGAAGAGGTCAGGGCTTTGGAAGCCATGCTGGACAAAGGGATGGTGGAGTCGGGTGTCAGTCGCATCGGTGCCGAGCAGGAGATGTTTCTGATTAACCGTGCACACCAACCCGCACTCACAGCGCTTGATGTGCTGGACAAGTTGGATGACGAACGCTTTACACATGAGTTGGGGCTGTTCAATATCGAGGCCAACCTGTCAGTTCAGGAGCTCAAGACGGATTGTCTGAGTCGTATGGAGGCCGAAGCACAGGAAGTTTACGCAAAGGCGCGCAAGGCAGCGCATCAATGTGACAGTGAAATTGCACTGGTAGGCATTCTGCCTACGCTCACCAAGGATAACCTTGGTCTGGATTCTATGGTGCCCATTCCGCGTTACCATGCTTTGAATGACGCCTTCATGGCACTGCGTGGCCAGAATTTGCAGTTCACCATCAATGGCATGGACCAATTGATCGTCAATCATGACAACCTGATGGTCGAGGCCTGCAACACCAGTTTCCAGGTGCATTTTCAGGTTAGTCCCAAGGATTTCGCACGTCTTTATAATATCGCCCAGGTTGTGACCGCCCCCCTGTTGGCCGCTTCTGTGAACTCACCCATACTTTTGGGGAAACGGCTTTGGCATGAAACGCGTATTTCCGTGTTTGAATATTCGGTTGACGCACGCTCAACAACCCACCAGGCGCGGGGCTTGAAACCCAGGGTGCATTTTGGAAATCACTGGGTAGAAAACTCGGTGACCGAGATTTTCAAAGAAGACATCGCCCGGTTTCGGGTCCTGTTAACGACTGAAACAGAGGATGATCCGCTGGCGATGGTGGCACAGGGCATCGCACCCAAACTCAAGGCGCTGTGTTTACACAACGGTACGGTCTATCGCTGGAATCGGGCCTGTTACGGTGTGCATAACGGTATCCCGCACCTGCGAATTGAAAACCGTGTCATACCATCAGGTCCCACCGTGATCGATGAGATCGCCAATACGGCATTTTTTGTCGGCATGATGGCGGGGATGTCTGATCAATATGACGATATCCGTGATGAAATTACCTTTCAGGATGTAAAAGCCAATTTCATGGCTGCGGCGAGGGCAGGTATCCGTGCGCAAATGAATTGGTTCGGTGATACCCATATGCCGGCAAGGAAATTGATTCTGGATGAGCTACTGCCACTGGCCGAGCATGGGCTGAAGAAATACGGCGTTGACCAGAAGGACATTGACAAGTACCTGGGTGTTTTGGGTGATCGTGTGTCCACACGCAGAAACGGTGCCCGCTGGGCGCTGGAATCACTGGAGGAAATGAAAGGTCAGGGAACGGAGGATCAACGTATGCGTTGCCTGGTCAGCAGCATGGTTGACCAGCAGACCACGGGACGTCCGATATCTGAATGGGTGCTGGCGGACTTTTGCGCACAACAGGACTGGCGCGAGAGTTACCTGAAAGTATCCCAGTTCATGTCAACCGACCTGTTTACTGTACGCCCCGATGACATTGTCGATTTTGCGGCAACCCTTATGGATTGGCGTCATATCCGGCATATACCGGTCGAGGGTGATGACGGTGAGCTGATCGGCCTGGTATCACACCGCGCGTTGTTGCGACTGGTGGCGGAGGGCAGGATAGGGGGTGAGCACAAGGTTACGGTGCGGGAAATCATGACCGAAAGACCCCTGACAATTAACTCGGATACCACGACCGTTGAAGCAATACGTTTGATGCGTGAGGCCAGGGTTGCCTGTCTGCCGGTGGTTGATAACGGCAAATTACATGGTCTGGTCACCGAGCATGATCTTATCGTGGTTGCATCCCGGTTGCTGGAACGTTACCTGGACGAGAACAAATGAGCCAGTGATGAGATTAGTCCTGGGTGCAGCGCTCGCTGTCCTGTTGCTGGCGGCTTGCAGTAAAGAGCTAAGTGTTGAGCAACAGATTATCGCAACGCTTCGGAATATGGAGTATGCGGCCGAAGAAGGCCAGCACCTCGAGTTTATGTCTTATATCGCTGATTCCTTTGGTGCCCAGCAGGGCTCCATGGATCGACGCGAATTTCATCGTTTCATGATTTTTCAGATCAATCAGAATCGTCGTTTGCAGGCGCAGTTTTTTCCGATCTATGTTGAGGATCAAAAAGACGGACAGGCTTCAGCTCACTTTCGTTTACTGGTAACCGGCGGTGCAGGTTTGTTGCCGGAAAGCGGGCAATTATTCGAAGTGGACACGTCATGGCTGCGCGACGGCGGTGACTGGCAACTCATCAATGCCGACTGGGAACCCGTGCGCCTGCCTGACCTGCCGCGACCCTCTTCGTAAAGAGAGTCGCAACAAGTTAATGCGCTTTAAGTGATTAATACGCTTTAAGGTTTATAAACGGTTATCTGGGCACCCGACCCATCAGCGGTGAAAGTGACGGAAAGCACTCTCTTGTGAATATTGCTCAGTGTACAAACCGAATCTGTACAACCTGGTGTTCCACTCTCAGACCAGCTACCCTGCAACAAACCTCCGTTGAGGTCTTCCACCGTGGCCTTCCACCTGCTGTTGCTGGTCATCACGGCACTGCCAATAAGCTCAGGGGTGTAATCCGTGCTGACCGAAACGCTCTGGCTGTCTGCGTCTGTTGCACCCAGGTTATCAGTTACGGTTAATGTGACATTGTAGGATCCACCAGCGGCAAAAGTATGTGATGGGTTTTGAGAGGTTGATGTTCCACCATCACCGAAGTTCCAACTCCAGGAAACAACTGTTCCATCGGAATCGGAACTGCTATCGGTAAAATCACAGCTGAGATCGTTGCAGACATAGGTAAAAGACGCAGTTGGCGGGACATTGACCACCGGAGCGGTTACCGTGACAGCCTGGGTCACGGAATCCGTGGCGCCTTCATTGTCCGTCACTAATAAGCTGACATTGTAGGTTCCATCAGCGGAAAACGTATGTGATGGGTCCTGAACAGTTGACGTACCATCACCACCGAAGTCCCAACTCCAGGAAACAACTGTTCCATCGGAATCGGAGCTGCTATCGGTAAAATCACAGCTGAGATCGTTGCAGACATAGGTAAAAGACGCAGTTGGCGGGACATTGACCACCGGAGCGGTTACCGTGACAGCCTGGGTCACGGAATCCGTGGCGCCTTCATTGTCCGTCACTAATAAGCTGACATTGTAGGTTCCATCAGCGGAAAACGTATGTGATGGGTCCTGAACAATTGACGTACCATCACCACCGAAGTTCCAACTCCAGGAAACAACTGATCCATCGGAATCGGAACTGCTATCGGTAAAATCACAGCTGAGTTCGTTGCAGCTAAAGTTGAAGTCCGCCGCAGGTGGCGTATTCCCACCATTGTCAGCGACCACGAATTCACAAACAAAAGTATTCCACTGGAAACTGCCGGTCTGGGTGAATACCTCATTGGTATGCCAGAAACTGTCATCGACCGGGTCGATCGAAGTAGATGAGTAATCACCGGAACGCGCGACATCCTCCTGAACCCCGGTTCCTGGGGCACATATGAGTTCCTCGGAATCGAGCAGGCCGCTGCCCGAGGCTGAGAAAGTCTGGCCCACTGCCGCAGTTGAAACATAGGTGTTGGTGCTGGACAACAGGTAGCCGATTCCAATGTCGCCGGCCGCATTCATTGCGGCACTGGGCATGAACCGGTATTCACCATCTGCGGGTCCGAAGGTTCCCTGCTGATAAAGCTCCCAGTCAGCTTCATCGGTTTGCCGAAGTTCATACCAGCGTATGCCGGCACGACCGCCCCCTACATCCACCGTATGCGCTGTAACCATGCTGCGGTGAGTGGGGAATTGACGAATCTGCAGTCGGTGCATCAGGCGGTCCGATAGCGATTCAAGCAAGGGCCCATCATCCTTTTGAGGAATACAGGCACCACGTGATGCTGTGCATAGTTCGGAGTCGAATGGTGCAATCGGCACAGAGGCTATCTGAGAAACCGATGCGTCTTCAGTTGACCAATCTACATCAAGCTGCCAGATATCAAAGCGGTCCGCAGTTGTCATCGCGGTAGCGAACAGGGCTGGTACTGAACCGGTTCCATCCAGGTCACCGGCAACAAAACCAAACTCTGCCGTGCCAATGTTAAAACCAATCAGACTGGCTGGCTGACCGGCATACATTGCTTCTTTATCCATCACACCAAGGAAGGTACCGCCCCAGTTGAAACTGCGGCCACGAGGTGTAAACAGATTTGCGGTCATCGTGATTGAGTCGCTGACGATGCCGTGCTTGGGGTAATCGTTCAGTCCAAAGTTCGTGAATGGAAATTCGTAACGATGCCAGCCACCGGTCGGGTCACCATCATGAGATATAGCAACGCATTGGGAATATGAGCCCATTGAATCGGGAAAGGCAAACTGGCTAACTAGCCAGCGATCATCGACATCGTCATACAAGACAATGGGGTCACCCTGGTTGTAGGCCTCGCAGTTACCACCGATTCCCTGCCAGAAGGCATCACTGGCGAATGGTTCTACCAAAATTCCACCGTTCTTATCGAATATGGTGGTCACCAGGTTGATCATCTGTACAAAGTGAGCGGGTCCAACCTGGCCATCCGTATCGGGTGGTGCAATCATGAAGCCAACCACAGCCGCATTGTCATTGTTTGACGAGCCATAAAAACCGCTGCCAACCATTGCAATTTGCTGACCGACCTCTTCCTGTAAAATGGCGTCTGAGGTGGCGGTGCCGCCAGCAAAAACAGGTTTGCCCTTACTACGGAAATTCGGAACCTCACGGGCCGGTCCTGCTTTGACCGGGCGGTTTTTGGCACGGTCCGCTGCTTCCCTTAAGGAAACCAGAGGCCGGTTGTTGGCTTTGGCCAGAAATTTATCCCGGGCTGTGTCGCTTTGCGCCTGAACGAGCGTTGGGGTCAGGATGCATGCGATAAAAAAGGTGAAAAATACAAATACAAGTCGCCGTGACTTTGACATGGTAGATCCTCCCTGTGATCGTGGTGGTTCCACGATAAAATATTGAACCTTAATGTAAGGTTAAAATTGTTTTTCAGGTCAGGCCGGTATCGTCTGTTCATCGTTACTTTGCCGATTGTTTAGGTGGAGTGATCTGCTAAACTGGCGCTATGCAATTCAGTCACCTTGCCTGTCTTTGTGGGTTCTTTTTTTTCTGGGGCGTAAGCCAGGCAGAGAATTTAGGCGTGCCGTCTAATGATTCAGACCGGCTTCGTATTACGCTCCAGCAGGCCTCAGAAACTGCCGAAAGCCCGTTTCATCTGGAAGTGAACTGTACCGATCAGAAGGGTATCCGCTCACTCGAACTATTTCCCGGCGGTGCCGCGGTCTGGAACAGACGCAGCCAGATCATGCTGCCATCAGCGGCCCGGTCCACCCTGCTAACAACACTGGTTGAGCGAGGCTTTCCCGGCTTTGAGAATAGTTACGGGGGGCAGCAACAACCGGCGAAATCCGCCGCAGCTGCGAGAGTTACCTGCCGCATCCGCATTGAGATACAGAACATTGTGAAGTCTTCGTTGCAAATGGCTGGCGGTGAGCAGTCAGCAGCGTTCCTGAACCTGGCCGCAGAGCTGCTGGACCAGGCGGAGCAATTCATTGATAGCGCGGTCACCCCGGTTGATCTGCCGGACGCCCTCGATAAGCTCTATGAAGGGCAATTAGCGCCGCAAGTTCTACGTTTACGCTTCATGGAATCACCCGCTAAGGGCGATAATAATCCTGGCTATATACTGCGTCTGGCTGGCGGTGACCTCTCGCACCAGGTTTATGCTCCCGGGAAACCAGTCAACAGGTCAGTCGTCAAACCACTGGAGCACGCGCAATTCATGCGCTTGATTGCCGTAATGCGTGAGGAGCAGTTCACCAGCCTTCCGGTCAACCTGTGGTCAAACGAACCGTTGGAACTCGAGGTGCAGGTGCTTGCGCATAAAAAAGTAGTGTTAGCCCGACGCTTTAGCCGTTTGGAGACAGCCAGGCAGGAACCTCAACAACAGCGATTCAACAAGCTGCTTCGTGTATTGCGTGAGCTGGCGCAACAGTAGATTAATCGACCATACCTCTGACCTGTGCATAGCTGACCATATCCGCATTGGTGTGCATGTCCATCTTGTTAAGAATGTGATGGCGATGAGTGCTGATGGTTTTTACGCTCAGATGAAGTTCACGACTGATTTCAGTTACAGTTTTGCCTGCCGCCAGCTTGCGGAATACCTGGTACTCGCGGTCGGACAGACACTCTACCGACAGGTCATCAGGCGACTTTAGTGGATTGAACGCGAGACGTTCAGCAAGCTCAGGCGATATGTATTTTTGCCCGCCGATCAGCTTTTTCAAAGCAGTGACCAGAAGTTCGGGCGCGCTGGACTTTGCCAGGTAACCGGAAGCGCCCGACCGCATCACACGGACACCGTATTGATCCTCACCATATACACTGAGAATCAGTACAGGTAATTTGGGCCAGTCCATGCGAATTCGTTTGAGAACTTCCAGGCCATTTATGTCGGGTAGACTGATATCCAGCACCACCGCCTCGGGTTGGCACGCCTGGATTTGATTGATCCCGTCAAGACCGGTGCCCGCTTCGTTCACTGTTATATCGATGAACTCCTCTTCGAGGATCGATTTCAAGCCTTTTCTCACCACGGCGTGGTCATCGATCAACAGAATATTTCGCATTTCAGGTCACCTCACTTAATCAGATGTTTTAGTGGGAACTTGGTGGAAACGGTTGTGCCTTTTCCTTCTTTAGCCTTTATGGTTACAGTGCCACCAAATATATGTGCTCTTTCTCTCATTCCCATCAGGCCGAAAGACTTGCTACCCGTTGCATCGATTTCAGAAACCCCAATACCGTTGTCGATTATGCTCATTAGTAACCAGGATTCATCGACCGTGAGTTCCAACCACATTTCTGTTGCATTGGAGTGCCGCAGCACGTTTGATAGTGCCTCCTGCATAATGCGGAAAAGGGCAGTGCGTTCTTTTTGTGTCAATTCGGGTTCTTTATCCGGCAGTTGGAGGTGACAAATCATTTCGCTTCTTTTTCCGAACTGCTCCATTTGCCATTCAATTGCGGCCAAAAGGCCAAGGTCGTCGAGTAGTGCCGGACGTAGTTCGGTCAGGATTCGTTGTACCGAATTAATGGTTTGGTTGACAGATTGCAACATGTCCTCGGATAGTCCTGTCAGATAGGCGTCTTCCACTGGCAATCTTGATTTCAGACGAACCAGGTCAATCTTTTGTGCCGTCAGGGACTGTGCCATTTCATCATGTATCTCCCGTGCGATGGCAATTCGTTCGCTCTCCCTGGCCGACTGAAGATGATCTGCCAACCAGCGTAGCTCTTCGTGTGAGCGCCTGAGTTGTGCCTCTGCCTCGCGTCTTCTTGTCACATCCTGCAGGGTGCCGAGCAGTGAAACGGCTTCACCATTATGATCCCTTACGACCTCGTTGAGGGACCGCACATGACGCACCTCGTTATTGTTTCGGCATACCCTGAACTCGATATCAAAGTTCTCCCTTGAGGCAATGCTCCTGGCCATGGTGGATTTGAATTTGTCTCTGTCATCTGGATGGATACAATGCAGCATTCTGAGTTCAGAAGGTGCTATTGCCTGTGGGGCATAGCCAAATATACGATATATCTCGTCTGACCAGCGCTCGGTATTTTCGATAAGGTCACGCTCCCAGCTACCGATACGTGCTAGTTTTTGCGCATAAGCCAATCTTGCTTCCCGTTCCTGCAAGGCCAAATCCGCTTCTTTTGCCTGATGGATATCCATCAGGTACCCAAATATTTCGAGTGGTTGACCATCACTGTCGCGGATCAGTTTCATGTTGTTCTGATACCAACGGTAGCTACCGTCACTCAGACGAATGCGCATTTCGGTTTGAATATGACCTTCTTGAAAAAACCGGGATATAGTGTCTATGACATCACTCAGGTCATCGGGGTGTGTTATTTCACTCCAGAACCCTGAGCGACCTTGCAGTTTCACCAGTTTGTAGCCCAGTTGCTCCACAGCGTTATCGGTCAGGTAACTGATGCTGTAGGGTTCACGGGCCTCACAGGCGAAGATGATGGCCGGTGCGTTTTTTACAACAAACTGTAAGCGTCGGCGTGCAGATTCAAGCTCCAGTTCAGCATTTCGCTCATCGGTAATATCTGTGCCCGACGGCAGCGTGGCAACAATTTTCCCCTGTCGGTTTTTTAACACCGAGTTACGCCAACTGATCAGGCGTTCTTCACCCTTTGCATTGATCACCAGGTTTTCATATGACTCTACAGGCTCGATATCACCTGCCAGCAACTTGTCATATACCTGTCTGACCTCGTCACGAATGCGTTCGGGCAGAAAATTCTCAAACCAGTTTCGACCAATGATGTCCTCCACCGGTTTGCCAAGCACATCACATCCCATCCGGTTGACCAGTAGTACTGTGCCGTGCTCGTCCAACACCAGGGTCATGACCGCAGCGTTTTCCAGGTAATTGGTCAGTTTTTCTTTTTCCAGGCGCAATGCCTGTTCAATCTTCTTATTGCCGGTGACATCAATATATGCCCCGGCCAGGCATTTGCTGCCATGGAAATTCATCCAAAAATGCAAGATGTTGGCATCAAACAGGCTTCCGTCCTTACGTTTGACACGAACGTCAAGGAGCTGACTTCTCTCATGATGAGGTAGTGTCTCAAGCTCGCTACTCACCCTGGCGTGGTCCCTTTCCTGGTAGATGTCAGTAATGGAGCGTTGCTGCAGTTCCTCTCTTGAATAACCGAGCATCTCACATATGCTCCGGTTACATTCTATAAATTGATAGGTTTCAGGGTTGATGAACAGCAATCCGCAAATGGTGTTGTCGAGCAGCGAGCTGAATTGCTCTTCACTCTCCCGGAACCTGCGGGTCACGGTTTGCAGTGCCTCATCGCGTTGCTTCCTGACGATCTCGGACCTTACGCGGGAAGCAAAGGTCTCCAACAGGTTGATGACCGCATCCGTGTCTCTCATCACCCGGTCGTCCATAACACCGATATGGCCCAGAATGTGGGCGTGCTCATTTAGCAGTGGAATTGCAACATAACTCTGCATGCCCGATTTCTTCAGCCACTCATCTCCAGGGAAATGTTCGGCCAGACCATGAGAATAAATACCGGCTGCGCCATGCGCCAGTCTTTCGCAGGGTGTTCCCTTGCTCCTGTAGGCTTTACCTTCCCGAAAACCCTGAACACCCCAACTGGCCAGGGGTGATACGTATTCACCTTTGGTGTCCAGGGATTCAACTACAAAGGCAACCCGTAGCCCCGTTATTGTTGCCAGGTGCTCTACCAGTAAGCCAAAAAAAGCCTGTCCTGTCTGGGACATGAGTTCCCATGCAATCTGGTTTAGTTGTGTGCTATCACGCATTTGGGTGGCCGCTTTTGTCAGTCAATCCGGGTGGGCTGCGATTCTTGGCTGATTGCCTTCCAAGTCTGAATAAATAATTACCGTAAAACACCTTTAGCGACAATCAGACAAACTCTGATTCTACCTGATTGGGTTCGATTGCTCACATGTGTGGCATAGGACAAAGTCTGATGAGGAAATCAGACTTTGTCTGATGAACTAATCGGCGGCTGTCTGATAGCCAGCTTTATCGGTAAATCCTAGACTGTTAAACAAAGGCAGTACTTGGGAAGTGCAGCAGATCTGTCACCCGACAGCTTATACCAGGGTCAGGTTACTTTTTGTCCCAGGGGTTTCCCACACTCCGATGACCAACACTTCTTTCCTTCAGGGACTTCCTTATCAGCATTCACTTTGAAAATAGAGTGATTCCCAAGCCGTATTTTATTCACGCGAGGAGGCAATAACATGAAGCGTTATAACTTGTTTTATAGCTTGTTGCTTATGATGGCGTTGCCGGCATTTGCCGGACCACCCATAGTTGAGCCAGGCTATCATCAAACACCATTCGTCAGCGACGAGGACACACCCGTGCAGGTTGGTTTCGTTGAGATATGGAACACACCACAGTCGCTTGAAATCAAGGTGCATACCACAGATGGTTGGCAGATCAGTGACAAGCTGAGGATGTTCATCCATCACGATCTTGACCAGGTACCCCTGACCAAGAAGGGTAGATTGGAAATCAAGAGTCTTCCTTACGAATGGAAAATCGATGTTCCCGTCGATTTTATGGAAGCTTCATTCGATCTCCAGGATGACCTTGAATTCAACTGGGGCAAGCCCTGGTACGATGAACACGTCAAGTACATCGCCGTGTACACCGAAGCGATTAAGGGTGACCTCAAAAAGGATGTCTGGGCATTTGGTGCACAAATTCTGCCTGGCTCTAACACGGCAATGGCAGTTGCCTATCCGCTCTACCATCCCTCGAAAGGTCATTTTATAGACTCACCGGTGGGCGGCGTGACGGTGATCTCCAAGACTCTTGACTGCAAAACCGATGAGTCCGGAGGATTCGATTACTTCCCCGGTGAACGTGTCGAACTGTATCTCGGCCACCTTCCATTGGGTGATGCCCTGGCTGCCCACAAGATTTCCCCGCTGGATATTTTTGAGAGCGCGGATACGGACGACCCGAGGGTCATCAACATGGCACGCCTGCTTCAGAGCCTTGATGCCGACGCAAGCCCCAAGGACGGCATCATGATTACCGAAGCAGTAGAGTTCTGCCTGTTCGAGGCAACGGAAGCCCTGGGTTTGAGCACTGTAGATTTTGGTAATGATGCCCAGATTGAAGATGTCATTCAGGGGACTATCACTGCATGTGTGGGTGAAGTCAGCCTGGTTGCTGTATCCGCCGAGGATGCAAAGGCCAACCTGGACCGGTCACTCAACGCGAACATGTTCCGCAAGAACGCATCGAAAACACCAAACCTGGTTAGTTCCAAGTCCAAACTAAATATCATGGGTCAATGGTTCCCTGCACTCAGGGCCAATGGTGATCCCGCTGATTATATGGATGATACTGGCATGGGAACACAGATAGGTGTCCCATACTATGACGAAGAAGGTGACCTGATTCGGGTTGCCACAGAAGCTAAACCCATTGTCGCAGTCTATACAGACGCCGTTGAAGAGACCGGTTCCGAAGATATCTTCGCAGGTGTCTCCCGGGACGATGGTCAAACATTTAAACGTAAGAATCTGTCACGCGCCGCAGACAAGTCTTCTTTTACACTCGCTAACGGAACCGAGTACTTTGGCCAGGCCAAAAAGCCGGTTTTCCAGGTCAAGGGTAATAACATCCTGGTGGCCTGGACCAGCAAATTCTGTCGCGGTGGCAAGCCGACATACGCTATCACCACCTGCGATGATCCAGACACTGAAATCGTCGAAACGCCCGATGCCGACGGTCTATGTCGTATCACATGCAAAGGTACTGGTGAAAACGAAGTTTGCGAACCTGACTATCCCCACGATGATCCGTTTTTCCACGAGGACTACTGGGGCGTAGGCGGACCGCAACGGTCGGTTGACTACACCGAACAGGGTTTTCCCGAAGTCGGTGAAGTCCCCTATAGCTGTGTATGGACCGCCCGCGGAACGGTTGTTAACCAGGGTATGGTTAACAGTGGTGGCTACTGGGCTGACAAACTGGTCGGTGACATCGTCTGGTTCAAACCTGAGCGATTGACATCCGGTCGGCGCGATGCCAACCAGGTCTTTATGGGTGCCTCTGATGGTGCTGGATTTGCCATCGCCTGGCAGGAAGATCCGGAAGGTTTGCGTCCTGGTGACGCGGCGGGTCCCGGACCGGGCTGGGGTGGTGCAACGACCAACCACAAGACCGATATCTGGTACAGCTATATCACCATGGCGGACTTCCGCAAGATTGACACAAACTTTCTCTCTGGTGGAGATCCCGAGCATGAACTTGATATTAGTGGTCGTCCCAAGACCCTGGTTCCCATGTCCCTACCGGTGCGTCTGACCGACAACGATACGGTCAATACCGATAATCTGCTGGTTGAACTGGGTGAGGATGGTCTTCCCGTGGAAGATGAGAACGGCGACTGGATCCCGATATTGAACCCTGACACCGACGCCGACGGTGACAGTGACGGCACCCACGCCTACGGCTACAGGGTCAATGGGCTGTGTTCCGGTTTCCATGAGTTCGTCAACAATGCCGGTGACCTGAAGAGGGTATGCATCACCGAGGATGGCAGACTGCTCAATGGTGATACCGGCGCCTCGCGCCCGAACCTGTTCATGCAGACCTACACCAAGTCCGATGGGACCAAGAGCGCATGGGCCATCATGGCGTACGAGGAAACCAAGGGTGCCGGTGAAGGCTCTCCCGATCACGAACCCGATGAAGGGCCGTACGGTGATGAGCCCGTGATTGAAGAAGGCAAGAACGCCATTTATCACAGTTTTGATTTCCAGAACCCTGACAAGGTTAACGAAGGAACCATCATCAACCTGCCCGAGCGGGATGCGGATGGCAATCTTGTTTACCTGCGCGAAGTCAGCCAGGATGCCGACGGCAATGTGGTCTACGGTGATCTCATACTGGATTACCAGGGCCTGCCCCAACTGGCATACGAAAACGCACGTCGGCCACGTTTTATCCTTCAGGGTAAGTCTGCGCTGGGTGATTCAAAGACATCAATGCTTATCCTTTACAAGGAAGGCAAGGAAGGCCATGGGCGTCCATCGGATATCATGCTGCGCCGCGTGGTTGCCAATACATCGGGCAACCCCTACAAGCCGGAAAATATTGTCTGTAAGGAAACTGAGTTAGCCAATAATGGCCGTGTTGTCTGCGTGAAGGGCGTTCAAAATATGAGCACCGTCAATCCCACGCTGGTAACCCCCTCAATGGGTGAACCAACGAGTGATGATCCATACGGGGCTGTCAAGGTGCTTCGATGGGCACAAACGCCGGATGAGCTTTCAGCATCTTCAGGCAAAAACCCTTATGAAGACGCCCGTGCTCACCGTGGCGGTATCCGTGGTGACTTCGTGGTGATGGGTTACTCCTACACACCCAACTGGGCTGCCTCCCGCAACGGTCACGACAAGTATGATCTCTTTGTACGTCGTTCCTTTGATGGTGGCCAGACCTGGACCACGGATCCTGATGGTGAAGGTGTTACGCATTGCCAGAGCTTCAAGACCCTGGGTGAAGACGGCACCCTGCTACGTGACCTTGAAGGTGACATCGTGAAGGAAGAGGTCTGCACTGACTATGCAAATGGTGAATTTGAGCAGGCGCGCAACCTGTCTCAAATGAAGAATAGCAAAGAGTCGGTTATCGAACCACGTATCGTCGCTACCCCCGGCACCATCAAGGATCCCGCAACGGGCGAGTGGACTGGAATTGCAGAGGACAAGCAGAACAAGAATGTGTTCTATGTCACCTATGGTACCGCCACCAACCCACCCGTACTCCATGGTGATACTGATGAAGTGCAGGAGTATCCGGTGCCACTGGATCTCCTCTACAGCTTTAGCCGGGATAAAGGTGAGAGCTATGCCCTGTCCTCGTGGGTAGTGAACCCGGATAGTGATGGCAACAATGCTGGTGAAACTGTCTATCGCTGGGGTTACCTCGCCAGGGGTGATGCCGAGCAGGGTGAAGCGCAGATACGCATGACGCCTGATGGTTCACGCTTCTATTCCACATGGTTGGAAGAAGGTAATGAAGGCAGTGATATTCAGTTCAGACGCATCATGTCCTCAGAATTTCCTGGCAATGTTGCCGATCAGGACTGAGGTGGATAGTTGAACCAGTAAAGAAGGTCAACGGCGGGGCCGGTAACGGTCCCGCCATGACTCGGAAAGAACCACGTCAGGTCAACAGCTAAGAGGAGCGAAATTATCGAAACTTACGACAGTTACCACTAGCAGTCCGGTCTGGGCAGCTTTCTCCTCACTGCTAATCAGATCGGGCTGCTACTGGCCAAGGCGGATACCCGCATAACCTTATTAGTATGGAGGAACATCATGAAATTACTTCCTTTAACATTATTTACAAGCGTATTCACGCTATTGACGGCAGGGATAGGCCTTGCTGACGATGGCACAATACACAAGAGAGACTTATCCAAGACACCAGACTTGGTCTCAGAACATGCGGCCATTCGTATGTTGCCACTTTATGTACCTGCGCAGCTTTCCGACGGGGAGTTGGATCTGGATGGCATTGAATACTACAACGCGGATGGACTTCTGGTCGAGACCCGTTATGTAGCACGCCCCCTGATTTCACACTACACCGATGGACACGTTGAAACTATCGACGAGGAAGGCTACGGCGGGTTCCCCGGTCACGGCCAACGTGACGCCTTTGGCGCTGTCAGTCTTGACGACGGCACCACCTGGAAGGCGACCAACCTGTCCAAGTCCGGCGATCAGTCGTCTATCAGGATCAAGCTTGGTGGAAGGCAAAAGATCGACTACCCCGGTGATGTTGGTCGCAGCTTTGCCGCCTCAGATGGCAACCAGGTGCTGATCGTCTGGGTCAGCCGTTATGCCAGGGGTGGTAACCCGAACTACGCGATGACCGATGAAGAGCGATTAGCCGTCGCTACCTATCTTGAAGGCGAAGGACGTATTGAGAGCATAGCAGACTGTACTGATCATACTGAACTCAGCACGGACAACACCGGTCTGTTGACCCCTTGTGTGTATCTCGAAGACCACTTTGGAGTCGCGGGTTCGCAGGGTGTCTCTGATCTCGCGGACGAAGATTACCCGTTGATCGGTGAGCTACCATATGCAGCGGTTTGGGCGGCACGTGGTGTCATACTGCCACCCGCTGCGGAAGGTGAAACGAGCCGGTTTTTCTGGTTCAAGGCTGAACGCCTGTCATCCGCCGTGCGTGATGCCAACCGGCCCGAAGCCGTTTGTGTCAAGGGCGCTGGCTGTGTTGTTACCTGGCAGGAAGATCCTGATGGGATCCGGCCTGGTCACGGTGACGGCCCGGGTGAAGGCTGGAGTGGCGCAATTGCCCACCATCAGACCGATACCTGGTACTCGCATATTGACTGGGATGACTTTGACCTGGTGGTCGGTGACGATGGTTACGGTTCCTTCTACAATGAGACCGGCTTGCTCGAGGATTGGGCGCTTGACAATCCGGATGGCGGCAGCCCCCAGGCAGCCATTCCAATGGCCATTCCCGTGCGTCTGACTGATAACGCGATGTGTACGGGTCCGCTTGATGATACTCCGGACAGCAAGATTTACTGTCACGTTGACTTTGACGGCAACGGCACTGCTGATTTCTGTGATCACACGGTAGCGGTAGAGATTGTAACTCCCGAAGGGCCAACCACTACACTGGAAATGTGTGTCACCGAGGACGGTCGCCTGATGCGCGGCACCACTGCGTCTACAAGGGCGCGCCTGGGACTGCATGGCTATTCAAGCCTGGGTGATTACAGCACCGATCCGGTCAATTCCCCAATCGATAGCGCCTGGTTCTACATGGCCTACGAGGAGAACAAAGGTCTCGGCGATATCTGTGATGATGGTGATTGTGAGGTTGTCGAAGACGCTGATAAGCGTGATATGGGCAAGAACGTCTGGTATCACACCTTTGACATGTTCAACCCCGAACTGGTCTCCCAGGGCCTGATGCTGAACCAGCCCGCAGTGTATCCGGATGGATTTATCCTTGATCTCGAGGAGTTCGACGATCCATCAGGTTTGCTGGAGGCCGCTCCGCTGTCTGGTTTCAATTTCTGGGCCTTTATTGAAGACCCGATTTACATGACCCAGGCAGGTATTGATACGACCACGCTCTATCAGACAGAGATCTCCCGGCGGCCAAGTCAGATCTCCCAGGATTGGTACGACGCCGGTGAAACCGGGACGGTCGCATTTCAGCTCTGGAAACAGGGCATTGTCCGGCGTGGTGGTCCGGCAGATGTCTTTGGCCGGCGTTTTGTGATTCCGGCAAGTACCACAACGGGTGAGCAGTGTAATTCTTACGAGTTGTGCACGACACCGTTCACACTGATCACAACCACTTATGCATGGTGTGATTCTGAGCCTGTGTGTGTCGATAATCTTCCCAACCCTGACTTTGATTACAATAAAGGTCAGTGCAAGAAGAACCCGGATCAACCGCGTTGTTTCGAGTTCATCACTCCGGACGACGAACTCACCAATGATCCGCAGACATGTACTGATGGACAATGTTATGAAGACGAACCAGAGTGCTTACTTGAAGGAGGTGGCTGCGAAGAGACAGTTACCACTGATTCAAGCCTGACATCTTGCCCCAATCCCGCTGACCTTGAAATTAATCAGGTATGCGAAGAGGGACCGGAAAGTTGTTCAGCGGTAGGTTATTGCGACCCAGCTGCTGTTGAAGAAAATCAGGTATGCCATGTGAGTGTTGTAGATTGCCCCGGGGGCTTTGACCCAGCCGTAGACAACCCTTACGACTACGCCAACATGGAATGCCTGGATGCAAACGGCGAATCCGCCTGGTACTTCACAGATGGATTAAATGCAAGATATGTGAAGGGTCTGTGCGCAGCTGCGGCGGTTAACCTGTCGGCCAGCACTATCCTGACTGCTGAGTCCTGTGATGATGCCGAAGCCTGTCTGGCGGCTTTCCCGTTCAGCTCCTATTTCGACGATCTGGTCATGGCCGATGATTCAGAAAAGATCTCGAAGATCGAGAGCTGGGGTCAATATGGTCCAAACTACGATGGATCTGCAACCACACTGGAAGGTGGCCCGGATGACGGTACCAACCTCAATGACCTGTCATGGGAGAACCCCTACGACGTGGCCAAGGGGCACCGCGGGTTTATGGCCGGTGATATGGTTATGGTTATGTATGCAGCGTCACCCAACTGGAAGATGCTGACTGATGCCCACGCGCCATTCAACCTGTATAACCGGCGTTCCTTCGATGGTGGCAAGACCTGGACGACGTTACCGGACACCTGGACCCATACCAATGACGTCGCCTATTCAGGTAACGGCACAACCACTTGTGAATGGATGGTAATGGTAGCCGAAGGTGACGCTGAGCCGGTATGCACGGACTACGGGCCAGGCGATTTCGAGCAGGCCCGCAATGTCTCACAATTGGTTGGCAGCCAGGTGACCGTGCTTGATCCGCGTTATGCGCCGACTGCCCGCAGCATCACCGAGGATTCGGTCAGCACAGCGTCATTGCCGGAAGGTTTTATCGGTACGGCCTGTGATGGAACTGAAGAGATATGCGATGATGTCCGTGATCCATCCCGTTACTTCATGGTCTACGAGACAGGCGAGACCAGCGCCTATGACGCCGGTGAAGCACCGCCGCTCGACCTGTTCTACAGTCGTGCGATCGAGTGGGGTGATCAATACCTGGTTTACCAGGATGATCCTGATCCCAGCCTATGCCTGCCGTCAGCCGATACAGAGATCGAGTTTGATATGACCGGTTTCTGCAATGAGTTTGACGCGCTTGAAGGATGGCACGATAAAGAGTCTGGCGAGGCATCAGTCGCTGCCAGTCCGGGCGGTCAGTTCTTCTACTCGGTCTGGAACCAGGAGGATTTGGAAGATCATGAAGTGATCAAATCCGATATATGGTTCCGTCGGGTAATGCTCCTGGATGATTACGTGCCACTGGAGTACCAGACTCCATAACAGCACGATTGTCGCTTTGACCCACACCCGCGGGGCTTGAAAACCCCGCGGGAAATGGGAACCAGACAAGCAGGATAATGACTGTAATGAAATAATTAACAGCTGATAGCGCGACAAGGCGTTCAGCGAGAGGACCGGTTACCGAACATTCGTAACCGGTCCCTTTTTTTGTATCATTGAAAAGTGAACAAGCAAAAACGGGAGCATTTCAAATAATCTCGTCGGTGTTATCGGTTTTTGAGAAAGCCTGGTCTACAATCAACAGGTGGCTCCAGAAAACACAAGCAGTAGCATAACGGCCCGGTTTCACCCGGCCGTGGGCGCGTGGTTTGAAAAGTCGTTTACTTCACCCACCCCGGTACAAACCGCGGCCTGGCCGAAAATTGATAGCGAAGAACGCGTATTGATCGCTGCACCGACCGGCAGCGGTAAAACCCTGGCGGCGTTTCTGTGTGCGATTAACGACCTGGTATTGCAAAGTCGTAACGGCGCTCTCGAAGACAAGGTTCATGTTCTCTATATATCGCCCCTCAAGGCACTTTCAAACGATATAGAGAAAAACCTGCAGGCGCCTTTGCTGGGCATCGCTGATGAACTGGCTGCCAATGGGCAACCGGCCCATGGAATACGAGCAGCAGTCAGGACAGGGGATACCCCTGCCAGCGAACGTACCAAGATGGTCAAACGTCCGCCGCATATCCTCGTCACGACGCCTGAATCCCTCTACCTTCTGCTAACCTCGGTATCAGGCCGAAACATGCTGGCAGGCGTCTCCACACTGATCGTGGATGAGATTCATGCGCTGGCTGGAAACAAACGTGGCAGTCATTTATCCCTGTCACTGGCGAGACTTGATGCACTGTGCGGCTTCCCGCCTGCACGTATTGGTCTTTCTGCTACACAAAAACCCATCGAAAGAATTGCAGACTATCTTTGTGGCGGGCAGGACTGCGTCATCGTCGACACCGGTCACAAACGTCACATGGATATCAAGCTGGTATTACCGGATTCACCGCTGACACCCATTTTGGCCAACGAGGTCTGGGAGGAGCTTTATGAACGCCTGGTTGCCTATATACAGGATCACCGCACCACGCTGATATTCGTTAATACACGCCGGCTGACCGAGCGCCTGGCCCGACACCTCGCTGAGCGTTTGGGCGAAGATGCAGTAACAGCCCACCATGGCAGTCTGTCACGCAAACATCGGTTGGAAGCGGAGCAGGCGCTCAAGTCCGGTCAGTTAAAGGCACTCGTTGCCACGGCTTCTCTGGAATTGGGTATTGATATCGGTCATGTCGAACTGGTCTGCCAAATGGGTACACCGGGCAGTATTGCGGCCTTGCTGCAGCGTATCGGCAGGTCGGGTCATGGTGTGGGTGAAACACCCAAGGGCCGCTTGTTTCCGCTCAGTCGTGATGACCTGGTTGAATGTGTGGCCTTGCAGAGGGCGCTTGAAACAGGCGAACTGGACGCCATTGTCATTCCACCCGCACCGCTGGATGTACTGGCCCAGCAACTCGTCGCGGAAGTATCAGCACGGGACTGGCAGGAAGATGAGCTTCTTGAAATGGTGCGTAGCGCCTGGCCCTATCACGACCTGCAGAAGAAACAGTTCCTGTCGGTGGTGCGTATGCTTGCCGATGGTTATTCAACCCGTCGCGGCAGACGTTCGGCGCTGGTGTTTTATGATGCCATCAACGGACAGCTTCGTGGCCGTCCTGCAGCAAGACTGACCGCTCTTCAGAATGGCGGCGCCATTCCGGACCACTTTGATTATGAAGTCATCATGATGCCGCAGGGTCACCGGATCGGCACCTTGAATGAAGACTTTGCCTTTGAAAGTGTACCGGGTGATATTTTTCAGCTTGGCAATACCAGTTACCGCATGTTGAAGGTCGAGCAGAGCAGGGTGCTGGTCGAGGATGCAAATGGCCAACCACCGACGATTCCATTTTGGTTTGGTGATAAGCCCGGGCGTAGTGATGAGCTGTCAAATGCCGTTTCCAGTCTGCGTGCAGAGGTCGAACAAAAGCTTAAAGAACATGAACCTGCAAAGCTTATAGAGAATTTATGTGAAGAAGGAATATCCAGCGTAGCCGCCATTCAACTGGTGGAATACCTGCATGCTTCCCTGCAAGCCCTGGGTTGTTTGCCGACCCGGACCCGGATTGTCATGGAACGGTTTTTCGATGACTCCGGCGATATGCACCTGGTGGTGCATGCGCCACTGGGCTCACGCCTGATGCGCGCCTGGGGGCTGGCCTTGCGTAAGCGTTTCTGTCGCCAGTTCAATTTTGAGTTGCAGGCATCTGCCCTTGAAGACTCCCTGATCCTGTCGCTGGGTGAAACCCACAGTTTCGAGATTGCAGATGTCGCATCGTATTTAAAGGCTGAAACGGTCCGTGATGTCTTGATCCAGGCATTATTGGATGCACCCATGTTCGAGTTACGCTGGCGCTGGAACGCCACCATCGCACTGGCCGTACAGCGCATGCGCAATGGTAAAAAGCTACCACCCCAATGGCAAAGGAACCAGGCTGAAGACCTGGTTGCGGTGGTATTTCCTGACCAGATCGCCTGTTTTGAGAATATACGCGGCTCGCGGGAAATACCTGATCACCCACTGGTCAACCAGACCATCAACGATTGCCTGACCGATACAATGGATATCGATGGTCTTGAAGATTTGCTGACAAGAATGGCAGCCGGAGACATCGAAATCGTTTGCCTGGACCTGGTCGGCCCATCACCCTTGTCACGCGAAATCATCAACGCCCGGCCTTATGCGTTTCTTGATGATGGTGAAGCCGAAAACCGCCGCACACGGGCCATCAGCAATGATCCGGATGATCTTTCATCCGCTGCCACTCTCAGCATTATCAGTGTCGAAGCGCGTAAGCAGGTACGTGATGAAGCATGGATACAACCCCGTAACGCGGACGAACTTCATGATGGATTGCTGCAGCTGGGTTTTTTGACCCGGGAAGAGTATTCAAGCGGCAACTCCAGTTGCGCTGCCGCCGGTCATGCGAACAACTGGAATCAATGGTTTTCAGCTTTGAGCGAGGACTTTCGGGTCTGCAGCGTTAAATTGAATGTAAACGGCGAGGAAAAACCCTCGCATTGGTGGATTGCTTCCGAACGCTTACCCGAATGGCGGGCCATTCACCCGCAGTCCCATTATTCACCTGATCCGACAGCACTGCTAACCGATGAAGGTGCGATGGACAGCGATGATGCACTGGCTGGATTGCTGAGAAGCCGTATGAGCGGCCTGGGGCCGGTTTGCAGGGCTCAGCTGGCACATGACTTCGGTTTGGACGAAGACCATATTCAACGGGCCTTGTTGAGCTTGCAGAATGAAGGCTTTGCCATCCTGATGCAGGATGAATCAACACAAAACCTGTGGTGTGAACGACGTCTGCTGGCGCGGATACATCGTTACAGTCGCGAACAGCGCCGGCGTGCGGTAAAGCCGGTTTCGCCGGCGGCATTTATGAATTTCCTGGTGCACTGGCATGCGATGGACGACGCCGGCGCCGATATTGATCAGGCCTTATCCCAACTGCAGGGATGGTCTGCGCCTGCTGCCATGTGGGAGAACAATCTACTGGGTGTGCGTTGTAAGGATTACTCACCCGATCAGCTGGATCAGCGTTTCCTGAGTGGGCAATTGGCCTGGTTTCGTCCTTTGGCCCTGCCTGAACAAACAAGCACGATTGTTTCAGCAACACCGCTTGCGATTGTACCGCGTACCCATATCTCACAATGGTTGCAAAACCCGCCGGATGCGGATGCCATAACGGACTCACTGGCCAGAAAGGTTCTGGATTTACTGGCAAAACATGGCGCCATGTTTACCGCTGATCTCGAACAGCATTCCGGTCTGTTGCGACCACAGTTGGAGCAGGCATTGAAAACCCTCATTGCCGCTGGCGCGATAAGCTCTGATGCGTTTTCGCCAGTGCGTTGGTTGCTACGCCCTGAGGCCCAAAAACTACGGCGCTCAAGACAGGCCAAACGCCATGCGGTGAATTTACCCGTGGGTCGTTGGAGTATCACGGGTAGTGGTTTCGTCAACCAGCCTGGTGGGAGTCTGAGTCATGGCGGGCAGCAACGAACTGCCATCATTTGCCAGTCGCTGCTGCGCCGGTATGGTGTTGTCTTCCGTGCGGTGATTCAAAGAGAAACACTACTGCCGCCCTGGCGTGAATTATTGAACTACCTCAGAAGAATGGAAGATCGTGGCGAGGTACGGGGCGGGCGTTTTGTGGATGGGTTTTCCGGTGAGCAATTCGCTTTGCCCGAAGCGTTGGGTTTGCTACGTCAGCCCAGGGAAATCAATGACAAACCGATGTTCACCGTTATCAGTGCCTGCGACCCGTTAAACCTGGGTGGTTTGATTGTGCCGGGCGTGAAGACACCGGCGATTACCGGCAATCGGATATTACTGGAAAACGGCTTGCCGGTAGCACGTGTGCTTGGTAACGATCTTGAGGAATTCACGAACATCAGTGCCGAGGCCAGTCGCGAGGCACATCGGCGGCTTTTGGTGGTCAGACCGTGGCGTCATTCCGGGACGGTGCGTTAAACTTAATCTGTTTTTTGTAATCAGGTAACTCACTTTACAACAATGCAATTTTCGGCTTGTCCGGCCATGTACAAAAACCAGCTTTTCTTAAAATACTGTCAATTTTAGCAGCTGACTAAGCTCCCCCGAACGGTTATAAACATCATGCACTGGTTGGTGTTTTATGTTTTGACATGGATAGTCAACCAATAAGTGAAATAAACGGTAAAGGATTACCACATGAAATACACAGTCGAGATATTGACGTACTGTGCGCGCATGATTCAATCTGAGATTGGTCATTCGGGCATCGTTCATTCAAGCGGGGTGTCGTGCTCATGACACCAAACCCGATGCGAGCAAGCGCTGATCTTGCACCCAATGAATTCGGTTCTTCGGGCTCACCAGCAGGCGCTGCCAAGCCTCAAGTCAAACTAGTCAAGATTAACGGGAAACTCACCGTCGTACCGATACAGGCGGTCGAAACGGCTCCGGCTGCCGAACCCGTTCAGACGGTCAGACCTGTCCAGCTTGTCGAATCTGCACCAAGGTCCGAAGTCCCGCAGTTTTCCGGGTCAGCGGACAGAGATAAACCCATCGCGCTGAACTATGGTCCTGACGTGAGTATTCAGAACCTGCTGCAACAGGCTATTGAGCAAAATGCCAGTGACCTTCATGTCCACAGCGGGGCCGTATTACGCATTCGGGTTGGCGGCAAGTTCCGTGACGCTACAACGGCAGTTCTGAGTTCACAGGAATGCGAACGGCTTATTACGGACATGTTGAGTGAGGTGCACCTCAAACAACTGAAGGAGAGGTTTCAGGTCGATTTTGCCTATGAAATTCCCGGGGTTGGTCGTTTTCGCGCCAATATTTACAAGCAACAACGCGGTTACGATGCCGTGTTTCGCACCATCAAGCCCACACCACCCACGCTTGCTGACCTCGGGACTTCCAAAAGAATTCGAGAAATATACCGAGTTTCACCAGGGTCTGATGTTATTCACCGGCCCGGCAGGTTGCGGCAAGTCATCGACCATGGCTGCAATGGCAGATTTGATCAATAAGCGGCGCTCGGATCACATTCTGACCATTGAGGACCCGATTGAATACGTACACGAATCCGACTCGTGCAATGTTACACAGCGTGAAGTAGGGGCCCAGACGGCATCGTTTCCCACTGCGCTGAGAGCGGCTTTGCGGGAAGACCCCGATGTCATCGTCATAGGTGAACTGCGTGATCTGGAAACGATTTCGCTGGCTATTACCGCTGCCGAAACCGGTCATCTGGTGATGGCAACACTGCATACCTCAAATGCCATTCGCACCATTAACCGTTTACTCGGTGTCTTTCCACCGGATCAGATCTGTCAGATTCGCAGGATGTTGTCGGAATCTCTCAAGGTTGTCATTTCCCAGCGACTGGTGGAACGGGCGGATAACCGGGGGCAGGTCGCGGCGCTGGAGGTGATGGTTAACAATAATGCGGTCGCCAACCTCATCCGTGAAAACCGGACATACCAGATAAAATCAATTCTGCAAACGGGCAGGGCACAGGGTCAGCGTTTGCTGGATGCATCTTTGACCCAGTTGATGAAGGACAAGGTCATTACGAAGAAAGAAGCGATTAAACACGCCGAAGAACCCGAAAACTTCAAGTAACAGGAGAACGTCTTGGCCAGGATTGATGAACTATTTCGGTACCTGAAAGAAAAGGGTGGGTCGGACTTACACCTGTTGGCCACTCGCCCGCCACGTGTGCGTATCCATGGCAGCCTGACCGATGTCGATGGTTGGGGCGAGATTTCGGATGAAGAACTGAAGACCTTGTTGCGTGAAATATGCTCCGAGGAGCAATGGCAGGAGTTCGAAGCCTGCGGTGATCTCGACTTTGCCTGGGCTCTGCCAGGTGAGGCCCGCTTTCGCGTGAACTTCATGAATCAGCATCGCGGTGTGGGTGCGGTCTTTCGTATCATTCCAGAGAAGATTCTCACTTTCGATGAACTCAATACACCCAAAGTCATTCGCGACCTGGCCTACCTCGAGCGTGGATTGGTGCTTGTCACAGGTCCAACCGGTTCGGGTAAATCCACGACACTGGCATCGATCATTAACGAAATCAACGAGAACTTCAGTAAGCATATCGTCACTATTGAAGACCCGGTGGAGTTTGTTCACCTCAATAAAAAGTCCGTCTTATCACAGCGAGAGGTTAATCACGACACGCTCAGTTTTGCGGATGCCCTGAAGGCTACCATCCGACAGGACGCCGACGTTATCCTCGTGGGAGAGATGCGCGACAGGGAAACCATTGAACTGGCCATCACAGCCGCCGAAATGGGTACCTTGGTATTTGGCACCTTGCATACCAACAGTGCGACCAAAACCATTGATCGTCTGATTGACGCTTTTCCAGCCAGTCAGCAATCCCAGGTTCGCACCACCCTGGCTGATTCAATATGCGCAATCGTCTCGCAACTTTTACTGCCAACCGCCGATGGTCAGGGCCGATGTGCCGCCTTTGAGATCATGCTGCGCACCAACAGCCTGCCCAACATCATTCGTGAAGGTAACACGACCATGCTGACGTCTGTGATTCAGAGTGGGATTAACGAAGGCATGTGCGCGATGGATGATTCGCTGGAAGACCTGCTAAGGAAAGGCAAAATAACAGGCGATGCCGCCATGGCCAAAGCGAAGGACAAGTCCCGCTTCAAAGGCTATACAAGCCGGCCATAAGTGATCAATATAGGGCGTCTCTTAGCAGACGCCCACGTCAGGGTAGACCTTTGGGTGAACCCGTCTCAATTAGCCCGTATTTTGAATGCCGCGGGCAATACCGTTGACAGTCACCAGTAAGGCTTCAAGCAACGAGTCATCCTGGCGATTACCGGCGCGCCAACGTTTTAACAAATCCACCTGCAACAGGCTCATCGGGTCCACATAGGGATTACGTAAACGGATGGATCTTTGCAGTGCAGGCTCCGAATCAAGCAGTTCACCCTGTTCCTTGATGCTCAAAATCATTGAGCGGGCAAGTTTCAACTCGGTGTCGATTAACTCGAAAACCGGCTGAGACGGTGTCGGTGCTAAAGGCTGGTATTGGCGGGCAATATCAAGGTCTGATTTTGCCAGGGCCATCTCGACATCAGACAGCATGCTGCTGAAAAACAGCCAGCCATGGTTCATGGCCCTTAAGGTATCGACACCAAATTCCTTTCTGACTGCAGCAAGAGCGGTGCCCATACCGTATGCAGCCGGCAATCCTATGCGGCATTGGGCCCAGGAAAACACCCAGGGAATAGCGCGCAGGTTTTCAACACCCGCACCTGAACGCCGCGAGGCTGGGCGTGACCCAATACCCATGCGTTCAATAACATCAATCGGAGTCGCATGCCGAAAATAGTCAACAAACTGAGGGTGTTCATAGACAAGTTCACGATAGGCCTGCTTCGAGGTCTCAGCCATCAGGGTCATGGCCTGTTGCCACTGTGGTTCGGGTGCGGGCGCCGTGTTCAAACTGCTTTTCAGTGTGGCAGCGGTTGCCAACTCGAGGTTTCGCTCAGCCAGTGAGCGGTTACCATACTTCTGGTTGATCACTTCTCCCTGCTCAGTGACACGCAAAAAGCCGTTGACCGTTCCCGCAGGCGCACCCAGGATACCATTTACAAAATTACCGCCGCCACGACTGACCGTGCCACCACGCCCATGAAAAAAGCCGGGCTTGATCGAGTACTGTCTGCAAATCTTAGCCAGCTGAGCCTGTGCAGTCACAAGCGCCCAACGCGCAGAGATCAAACCGCCATCCTTGTTGGAGTCTGAATATCCCACCATGATAATCTGACGCTGATCGCGCGAGGCCAGGTGAGCCTGGTAGGCGGGGTCGCTAAACAGACGCTCGAGGATCACTTCACCATGCTGCAAATCTGTGACGGTTTCCAGCAAGGGTGTGACATCAAGCGGCACATTGTTATCGGCATCAACAAGCCCGGCCATTCGTGCCAGGAACAGGACGCTCAATACATCATCCGCACCCTGGGTCATACTGATAATATAAGGCCCCAGTGCACGCTGTCCGAAATGTTCGTGGCCCCAGCCGATACTCTGAAAAACGCCAATGGTTTTGGCCACCATTTCATCATCAGGCAAGGCGGGCAACTGACCGGAAAGCAGCAACGATGTGAGACGGTCTGCTCGTTTCTCTGCCTCAAGGTCATTCCAGTTTTTGTCATTAAGTATCCGCGCGATGACCTCGCGGTGAACCTGTGAGTCCTGCCGGACATCAAGTGTCGCCAGGTGAAACCCAAAGGTCCTTTCACGAAGTTGCAAGCGGTTGAGGGCGAAAACACCGGCATGCTGGCCCTTGTTATCCTGCAGCGATTGCCTGATCAATTCGAGATCATCTCTGAACTCTCCCGCATTACGGTAAGCGCCCGGTAAGTCATCGAGCACCCGCTGCATACGTGCCATCATGAGCTTGAGAAGACAACGGTAAGGCATGTTATGGATTCGTTTGCCGATGGCCCTGGCTTCATCCGGCAGCAGTTCGCGGTATTTTTGCAACTGCTCCAGAACCGGCTGGCTGACCTCTACTTCAGTCAGTGACTGACTGAGGAACCTTGAAAGCGAGCCCATTTCAGGCAGATACTTTTTAATGATCTGACGACGGTGATATTGCAGTGACTTACGGATAGTGACAGCATCCACGTTGGGGTTGCCATCCATATCGCCACCGACCCAGGAGCCGAAATGCAGCAGGGAGGGCAGGGACCGGTCCGGTATGTCCTGCCAGTTGGATTCAAGCGCATTAAGAAGGCTTTCATAGAATGGCGGCACAACCCGGTAGAGTACATCGGTCAGGTAAAACAGCACGTGCTCCATTTCGTTTTTCACCGAGAGCCGCTGTTCCGGGTACATCTCGGTTTGCCAGTTGCTGGTAACCGCCGCACGTATACGCTCGAGCGCCGCGGCTTCCTGGTCGGGTGTCCTCGACGGGTCAAGACGCTCAACCAGCCTGCGCAGAATCATCTGTTCCTTTTCCAGCAAGGTACGACGTGTGGATTCTGTGGGGTGCGCCGTCATGACCGGCTCAATACTCAACCCGTTGAGCTCCTGCATAACTTCATCCAGCGAATGGGATTTGAGTTCCTGCATGACGGCTAGCAAGCCACCCGGTTGTGCTCTTTCACCTCTCCTCAGGTAATCCCGGCGACGACGGATACGATGAACCTTTTCTGCCAGGTTGACCACCTGGAAGTAGGTGGTAAAAGCCCGCACCAGACGCCCGGCTTCGGTGACATCCATTCCTGTCAGCAGTTTATCCAGCTTCTCTTCCGCACCGGTGTCGCCCTCACGTCTCTTAATCGCAGTTCGACGGACGGCTTCAACCTGTTCCAAAAATGCCTGGTTCTCTTGCTCTGCCAGCATTTTACCGACGAGCGTGCCGAGCACACGTACATCATCACGTAATGGTTTGTCTTTTTCCGGGAAGTAGATTTCGCGCATATTGAGCTTTGACCATAAAAATTGAAAGCGTGAATAATAGCGGATTCTGCACACGCTGATTATGGCAATCGTGTTATTTTCTAATTTGCGGTAATGTGTGATGTTATGTAAATGAAAAAGGGTGACCCGGAAAAATGAGTGTGCGTAGTCACGAAGGTCTGCAACCGAAGCTTGCTGTCAATGTATATATAGACCCGGATTCAGTTGTTATCGGTGATGTTGAAATCGGTGAAGGCAGTTCAGTCTGGCCGATGACGGTTATCAGGGGGGATATTCATCGTATCCGGATTGGAAAAAGAACCAGTGTGCAGGATGGAAGTATTCTGCATGTTACCCATGCCGGTCCATACAACCCGGATGGATTTCCACTGATCATTGGTGATGATGTCACCATTGGTCACAAGGCCATGTTGCATGGTTGTACCATCGGTAACCGGATACTGATTGGCATGGCCGCTGTCATCATGGACGGCGTGGTCGTCGAGGATGAGGTCATCATCGCTGCCGGTACACTGGTGCCGCCGGGTAAAGTGCTGGAAAGCGGATACCTGTACAAGGGCAACCCCGCCCGCCAGGCAAGAGCGTTAACCGACAAGGAAAGAAGTTTCTTCCATTACACCGCTAAACGTTATGTCGACCTGGCGGCTGTATATCTTGGGGCGCAAAAGTCCAATCAGCCGGAGTCGTCTGGATAGGGGTTTAGTGAAGGCTTACACCTGCGAAATAGGGGTGTGCCACGGCGAATACGACGAATACGACGATACTGATTGCCAGGCCCCTGACTTCCCGGGCCCAGCCAGCTGAGGCCGGTTTAACCCAGGCACCTTCCCTGCGATTGATCAGAATGATTTCCAGTATGGCCCATATACCCAGCCCGCCAAACAGAACAACTGATCGACTGTCACCATTCAACAGCAAGTGAGCCAATGCCCAAATGGCGACACCGGTTAATTGGGGGTGACGGATCACGGACTTGATTCGGGTCGGGTAATTGGATGCTCCCATCAAAATAAATGCAATAAATATCAGTAGCATAAAGGCATGTTTTAAGCTATAGGGTAACATGTAGAGGAAGGTGGGCTCGATGCTGCGCCAGCCGAACACCATCAAGGCAATCGACAGTAGGATTAACGCTGTAAAAATCAGTTTGTAGCCCTTCTGACCAAAACGGTCAACCAGGTTTTGTTTGAGTGGGCTTGCCAACGTCGGCGTCAAATGCACCAGGGACCAAACCAGTAAACCTGCAATGAGTAATGCCATCTCCAAACCCTCTCGCTATGTATAGAAAACCAGTGTCAATGCTATAGGTTTAAACGTAGGTAAACTAGCAGGAAGTCGAAAATATCCCGTTATTCAGTCCGCCCGGGTGGCTTGACGGTCAAATCACCGGTACTTCAGACCGAAATATCTGTTTTGATTTGCTGACGACGTAACAGGTAGAGCCCGCTGGCAATGACAATCACGCCTCCGAGTACGGTAAATTGGTCGGGCAGGGCGCCGAAAAACAGATAGCCCAATCCCAATGCCCAAAATATTTGGCTGTACATGAACGGCGCCACGGTAGACGCCGGTGCGAACACATGTGATGCGATGATACAGCTGTGTGCGGCACCACCCGCAATACCAATCAGGATCAAGGCCATCCATTGCTGCCAGCTAACGGGGTTTTCCCAAATGAAAGGCACGACCAGTAGCATGATCAATGCACCCGCCAGGGCGGTGTAAAACATGGTGACCGGTACCGGGTCTTCATCGGCCAGTTTGCGGGTAATGATATTGAATAAACTGGCACAAAATGCCGCGCCAAATGTCAGCAGTGCGCCGATGCCGATAGCCCCCGTTCCTGGCCTGATAATCACCATCATTCCGACAAAGCCAATAGCAATAGCGATCAGACGTGGCCACTCGACACGTTCTCCCAACAACGGAATCGACAGCAGCACCACGAGGATGGGTACGCTAAAGAATATGGCGGTGGCCTCGGCCAGTCCGATCATGGTTAAAGAGAAAAAGAAAAGACCGGTATCAATGAGCAACAACAATGAACGGCCGGTTTGTACAAGTGGGCGCTTCGCTTTGAACAGCCTCGTACCATGACGTGGCATGAGCACGATGATCATCAGTGCCAGGTGACCGAAGTAGCGTGCGCCTATCACCTGTAACATGGGCAAGCTTTGGCCCAGGTACTTGGCCATGGCCTCCTGACCGGCGATCAGGGCAACCGCGAGACACATGAAGAAAATGCCTTTTAACGGTACATCACCACTTCGATTGCCACCCATGACAATATCAGTGCTTAACTTTCAGCCAGGTCCACGAGGGCTTTGCCGGTCAGACGATAGGCCACCCACTCATTCTGTGGCTCAGCACCGATGGACTGGTAGAACTTGATCGCGGGTTCGTTCCAGTCGAGAACACTCCATTCAAAGCGGCCACACTTTCTGGAAACAGCAATTTTCGCGAGATACTTCAAAAGCGCCTTGCCGGCACCTGAACCGCGGTGTTTTGGGGAAACATATAAATCTTCCAGGTAGAGTCCGTGTTTTCCCAGCCAGGTAGAGTAGTTGAAAAAGTAAACGGCAAAACCCACTGGCTGCTTGTCCAGTTCGCAAATTACAGCACTCGTTGTTGAGTCTGCGGCATACAGGGTGTTCCTGATGTCATCTTCTGTTGCAACGACTTCGTCCTCGGCCTCTTCATAAATGGCCAGTTCGGTAATAAACCTGAGAATCAGTGAACAATCTTCGGGTTTGGCAGGGCGGATTTCTATCGTTGACATTGAATGCTCCTGGTTGCACTGGCATAAGAGGAAAGCATGTTATTCATAACACACCGAGTGTTTTGAGACAGGCTTTGCCCAATTCCATACGCTTGGCCACATCATCCCGTTCCGGCATGTCGATATTGACTGCAAAAGCGTAAATACGATCTCCTTTTGCGACCCAGCCAACCCACCAGCCGATATCGGGGTCCGGTGTGGTCGTCCAGCCGGTTTTTCCATATAACACCCAGTCTGCACCCTGTTCCAATTGTGCAATATCACGCACACTTTGTTGCACCTTCGCGGGGAAAGGCAATTGACCCTGTGCCAAGCGGGCCAGAAACTCTGTTTGCTCGACAGCACTGATCTTCAACGGGCCTTTTAACCAGAAGGTATCAACTTCGCTGCCGATTTCAGTATTTCCATATGGGATCGCCGCGAGATTCTGACGCATACGTTCCGGTCCGATACGCCGGGCGAGTTCCTGGTACACAGGAACATTTGAAACCTTGATGGCATCACGCAGGGCCATGTCCTGTTCCCAGGCTTTGAATGGCTGGGGCTTGCCGCCGTAGGGCAATACTTCATCCACGTTTTTTACTGCACCGGTTGAAAGACCAATCAGGCTATTGGGCAGTTTGAAGGTCGAGGCAGGGATAAAGCGCATTTGCGCGCGAGGCAGGTTATGTGCAATAAAACGATTCGCGCTCACATCGTATAGAACGAAGGTTCCTTTTACCCCCGCTTCATCGAAGTGCTTTGCAAGCGCTGGATACTGATCCATGTCATGGGCGTAAGCCTGGCTGAACAAAAACATGACTAAACACGTGAGTATTTTTCTCATTGGCTACCCGGCTGGTTCAGGGGTCAGGGAAGGGAGTGTTCCATTCATTTTAGAAATACTAGCCCGTTTTAACCGGCTTTGTTTGCTTATCTCGCATCGCGCCCGCTGATTTGTATCAGCGGGCACGAAAGGGTATTACTACATGTGTGTCACTATGAACTGGCCAATTGACGCAATACGAAGTTCAGGATGCCACCATGACGGTAGTATTCAACCTCTTTGGGTGTATCGAGCCGGCTCTTGGCCTGGAACTGTTTCTTACTGCCGTCAGCAGCGGTCGCAGTGACAGTGACCTGTTTCGCTGAACCATCACCCAGACCTTCGATGTCGTAGGTTTCGGTGCCATCAAGCCCAAGACTGTCGGCACTCTCACCTTCCATGAAGTTCAAGGGTAATACACCCATACCGATCAGGTTGGAACGGTGAATACGTTCGAAGCTCACGGTGATGACCGCCTTGACACCCAGCAACTGTGTGCCCTTGGCTGCCCAGTCACGTGATGAGCCGGTGCCATACTCGGAACCCGCCAGTACGACCAGCGGTGTGTTGTTTTGCTGGTAACGGTTAGAGGCATCAAAGATGGTCATTTGTTCGCCATCAGGCTGGAAGGTCGTCCATCCGCCTTCTGTACCCGGCGCCAGTTGGTTGCGCAAGCGCACGTTGGCGAAAGTTCCACGCATCATGACTTCATGGTTACCACGTCGCGAGCCATAGGAGTTGAACTCGGCTTTTGGAACGCCCTTGGACTTCAGGTAGTCACCGGCGGGTGAATCCTCGGCAATGGCTCCTGCAGGTGAAATATGATCAGTGGTGATCGAATCACCCAGACGGGCCAGGCAGCGCGCACCGTGGATGTCATTGACCGCAGGTACATCCATGGTCATGCCATCAAAATAGGGCGGGTTGCGTATATAAGTGGAGTCCTCCTGCCAGTCAAACGCCTCACCGGCGGGTGAATCGATGGCCTGCCAGCGTTCATCACCGGAGAACACACTGCTATAGCTTTCCTTGAACATTTTTGCCGTAACGCTATCTGCGATGCACTGCTGGATTTCATGGCTGCTGGGCCAGATATCCTTCAGATAAACCGGATTGCCATCCTGATCATTACCGAGGGATTCGGTAGTGATATCCACATTCAAATTTCCGGCGATGGCATAAGCAACAACCAGCGGTGGTGAGGCCAGGTAGTTCATCTTGACATTGGCATGGATACGGCCTTCAAAATTACGGTTGCCGGATAGCACCGAACAAGCGACGAGATCGTTTCCACGAATGGCATCGCCAATGGCATCCGGCAATGGACCGGAATTACCAATACATGTGGTACAGCCGTAACCGACGACATAAAAGCCCATGGCTTCGAGGTCATCCATCAGACCGGCCTTATTCAGATAATCAGTCACAACACGTGAACCGGGCCCGAGTGACGTCTTGACCCATGGCTTGGCTTTCAGGCCCTTGGCAGCGGCATTTCTGGCCAGAAGACCGGCGCCGAGCATCACGGCAGGGTTGGATGTATTGGTGCAGGATGTAATCGCTGCGATAACAACCGCGCCGTCTTCCAAATCAAATTTCTCGCCTTTGTATTCAACTTCGACACTACCTGTGCCATCACGTCCGGCGGTAAATACGTCTATATCACGCAAATAAGACGCTTTGGCTTCGGTCAGCAGTATCCTGTCCTGGGGACGTTTGGGGCCGGCGAGGCTCGGCACAACTGTGGACATGTCCAGTTCCAGTACAGCAGAGTATTGCGCGTCAGGTGAATCGACGGTGTGGAACATACCTTGTACACGTGTGTAGGCTTCAACCAGTTCGACCTGCTCATCTGACCGGCCGGACAGACGCAGGTAGTTCAGGCTCTCCTCATCGACAGGAAAGATGCCGCAGGTTGCGCCGTATTCAGGTGCCATATTCGCAATGGTCGCACGGTCAGCCAGCGGCAGACCCGGCAGTCCATCACCAAAAAACTCAACAAACTTTCCGACGACCCCGTGTTCGCGAAGCATCTGAACTACGGTTAATACCAGGTCAGTTGCCGTTGCACCTTCAGGTAATTCGCCGGTCAGTTTAAATCCAACAACCTGTGGAATCAGCATGGTAATTGCCTGACCCAGCATGGCGGCTTCGGCTTCGATACCGCCCACACCCCAACCCAGTACACCGAGACCATTGATCATGGTGGTGTGTGAATCGGTACCTACCACTGTATCGGGGTAGGCCATTAGCTCGCCGTTGCGTTCCGCACCAAAAATGACACGTGCCAGATGTTCGAGGTTTACCTGGTGAACAATGCCGGTGTTTGGTGGCACCACACTGAAATTGCTAAATGCGCTTTTGCCCCATTTCAGAAAACTATAGCGTTCCTGGTTACGCCCAAATTCGATCTCGTTATTGATGGACAGCGCATCGATGCTGCCATAACGGTCTACCTGAACGGAGTGATCGATAACCAGCTCAGCGGGTGACAGCGGATTGATCTGCTCCGGGTTGCCACCGAGGCGTTTCATGGCATCACGCATGGCTGCCAGGTCGACAACGGCAGGTACACCGGTGAAATCCTGCAAAACAACCCTTGAGGGTGTAAACGCAATTTCCGTTTCAGGTTTGGCCTGTGGGTCCCACTTGGCCAGTGCCTCAATATCACTGTGCGTGATATCAATGCCATCTTCGTGACGAAGCAGGTTTTCCAATAGAATTTTTAAAGAAAAAGGCAGCCGTGAAATATCGATCTTTTCACTTAGTTGGGGCAGGCTGAAATAGGTGTAGTTTTTACCGTTAACAGAAAGTTTATTGCGGACGGAAAATGAATCTTGCATGCTAGCCTCCAATAAGTGCACGTACAACCGGAAAGCCAAGTATTATCGGCCATTGGAACCCTTTTTCCCAAATGCTTTATCCGGGTAACAGCGATTGCGCCTCTTCAAGCATTTTTTTACGCCCGAACATCAGGCTGAAACGGCCGCCACCAAGTTGTCTCCAAAGCACGGCAGAACGCAGTGAGGCGAATAACAGTGTGCGTATCCAGTTGACCGTTCTGTCTATCTGCAAGTGTTGCGGGCGGCCATTGACGACAATTCGTGGTGATAGGGTGCTGATGGTCTGGGTGTAAAGTTCGGCAATTTTCTTCGCTTGCAAATCCTTGATTTCGTGTATTTCGGTACCATCGTCAATTTCAGCTATCGGCAATAGCTCGGCACCAATATGCGCCTGCATCTGCTTCTTCTTACGAAAATTACTCTCAAGTTGCATGATCGAGACCGCATAGCCCAGGCTTTCCATGTAGCGACGGTCTCCCTGCAGTACCGATATCAGGGTTTGCGCACCAAGACGCAATTTGTCGGTACTACCGAAAATTTCCTCGACACTGTCTGCCTCAATCGCCAGGAGGCTTTCAAGACAGGTGTCTGCGGAATATCCTGACCAGGTGCCATGATTGGCAGCCTGCCTGACCAGTTCGGTGGCCTGAAAAACACCTGCTAATGCCATTATTCTTTCTGTCATGTGATTACCACTTTGTCTCTGGTGCTCATAGGGGGTGTGTTCATAAACTCGATGATGCCACCACCCAGGCAAACATCACCGTCATAAAGGACTACCGACTGGCCGGGGGTAACGGCGCGTTGGGGTTGCTGGAATTTCAGATGCATAGCTTGTTCATCGATTTTTTCAACGCACACGGCCTGGTCCTGTTGTCGATACCTGACTTTTGCTGTTAAGCGGCTACCCGGCGCAGGCGCATCACCTGATACCCAGGCCAACTGCCGCGCTTCAAGCCGGGTTGACAGCAACCACGGGTGCTCATGGCCCTGGCCTACATAAAGAATGTTGTTGTTCAGGTCTTTGTGCAACACATACCAGGGTGCCTCGGGAAAACCTTTCACACCGCCAATACCCAGGCCCTGTCGTTGACCAAGTGTATGAAACATCAGGCCCTGGTGTTGACCGATAACCTGCTCCGCGGTGGTTCTGATCTCACCGGGTTGTGCGGGAAGGTATTCACTCAGAAACGCGGTGAAATTGCGTTCACCGATAAAACAAATACCGGTACTGTCCTTTTTATCAAATACATCGAACCCGGCTTCTTCGGCGAGTTCGCGTACCCTGGGCTTTTCCAGTTCGCCAACGGGGAAAAGTGTTTTTGCCAGTTGTTGATGACCGACGGCATAAAGGAAGTAACTCTGGTCCTTATTGTGGTCTAGACCTCTCAACAGACGGTGCTTGCCATCGGCGTAGTCCGAACGCACATAGTGCCCGGTGGCGATCATGTCGGCCCCCAGTTGTTCTGCGTGCTCGAGAAAGGTTTTGAACTTGATTTCGCGGTTACAAAGAATGTCGGGGTTGGGTGTGCGACCGGCACGGTACTCGCTGAGAAATTCCTCGAATACATTTTCCCAGTACTCGGAGGCAAAATTGCGGGTGTGCAGCGAAAGCCCCATGGACTCGGCAACGGCCCTGGCGTCCGCAGCATCTTCGGCAGCGGTGCACGCTCCGAAACGATCGTCTTCCTCCCAGTTCTTCATAAACATACCGGCAATATCCACACCCTGTTTTTGCAGTAATAATGCAGACACCGATGAGTCGACCCCACCGGACATTGCGACCATAACTTTGCCAGTTGCTTTGTGCATGTCAGTTAGATGGGGTCAAAATGAAGAACGTCAATTGCTGAATTGACAGTTCAACATAATGCAAAAGATGTACTACAATTGCGCCATGAGTAACGAATATGAATCCAAACATGATCGCGGTCTTGCGCTGGAGGAGGCGCGACCCGAGGTCAAGCCACCTCCGATGTACAAAGTTGTGCTGTTGAATGACGACTTTACACCGATGGACTTTGTCGTCGATGTCATTCAGACCTTTTTCTCCATGGATCACGATCGGGCCACCCAGATCATGCTGCATGTGCACACCCGGGGTAAGGGCGTCTGTGGTATTTTTACCTTCGAGATTGCCGAAACCAAGGTCGCGCAGGTAAATGATTACGCACGCCGAAACGAACATCCTTTAAAGTGTGCGCTGGAGAAGGCTTGAACCGGTCCAGTGAACCAGGCCGTTTAAAACCGGTCATAAATGTACTCCCCACACGGAAGATTAAATGTTCAGTAAAGAACTGGAAGTAACCATTAGCCAGGCTTACCAGGAAGCCCGCAGTGCCCGCCACGAATTTCTCACGGTAGAGCACCTGTTGCTGGCTTTACTGGATAACAGCTCTGCTTTATCAATACTAAGCGCCTGTGGTGCCGATATCACCGGGCTTGAAGCGGAATTACGCAAGGCGCTGCGTGATACTGTCCCTGAACTCGAATTGGATGACAACCGGGACACCCAGCCCACGATTGGTTTTCAACGTGTGTTGCAAAGAGCGTTGTATCACGTTCAGTCCTCCGGCAAACAGGAGGTCATCGGGGCAAATGTTCTGGTGGCTATATTCAGTGAAAAAGATTCTTACGCTACTTATCTGCTAAACAAGTTCGATGTGTCGCGTCTCGAAGTTGTGGATTACATTTCACATGGTATCTCCCCGCTAGAAAAGGATGTAACAGACTCAAGCGAAGAACTGGATGGCGAAAACCCGGAAGAGGGTGCCGAACGCCAAAAGAGTGCACTCGAAAGTTTTACAACCAATCTCAATGAACGCGCGGCTGAAGGCAAGATAGATCCTTTGATCGGGCGTAAAGATGAAGTCGAACGTACGATCCAGATTTTATGCCGCAGACGCAAGAATAACCCGTTGTTTGTCGGTGAGGCCGGTGTTGGCAAGACGGCCATGGCGGAAGGCCTGGCACTCAGGATTGTTGAAGGCAAAGTACCTGAAGTGCTGGCTGATGCAACACTGTACGCACTCGACCTGGGTGCCTTGCTGGCCGGTACCAAGTACCGTGGTGACTTCGAGAAAAGACTCAAAGCCGTGTTGGCTGAACTGCACAAGATCGAAGGCGCTGTTTTGTTTGTTGACGAGATACACACCATCATCGGCGCCGGTGCCGCATCCGGTGGTGTCATGGATGCCTCCAACCTGATCAAGCCGGTACTCGCCTCCGGTGAACTGCGTTGTATCGGCTCGACGACCTACCAGGAGTTCCGAGGTGTGTTTGAGAAGGACAGGGCGCTCGCACGTCGTTTTCAGAAAATTGACATCGTTGAGCCAACTGTTTCAGAGACTATCGAAATTCTCCGTGGTCTCAAGTCACGCTTTGAAGATCATCATGGAATCCAGTACACCGATGAGGCTTTATGCGCGGCGGCTGAGTTATCCAGCCGTCATATCAACGACCGGCATTTGCCGGACAAGGCGATTGATGTCATCGATGAAGCCGGTGCGCGGCAACGCATGTTGCCTGAAGAGGAACGCAAAGCGTTGTTGGATGAGCACGACATCGAAACCATTATCGCCCATATGGCCCGCATTCCGCCTAAACAGGTCTCGCGCTCTGACCGAGATGCATTACGCACCCTGGAACGTGACCTGAAACTGACGATTTTTGGACAGGATGAGGCTATTGATGCCCTTTCTGCCGCTATCAAGATGTCCCGCTCCGGGCTCGGTGAAGAGGAAAAACCGATCGGTTCATTCCTGTTTGCCGGACCAACGGGTGTTGGTAAAACTGAAGTAACCCGTCAACTGGCAATGATCATGGGGATTGAGCTGATCCGTTTTGATATGTCGGAATACATGGAAGCACACTCTGTTTCGCGCCTGGTAGGTGCACCGCCCGGATACGTGGGCTTTGACCAGGGTGGGTTACTGACAGAGGCAGTCACCAGAAACCCGCACGCCGTGTTGTTGCTGGATGAGATTGAAAAAGCCCACCCGGATGTTTACAACATCCTGTTACAGATAATGGATCATGGGAAATTGACCGACACCAATGGACGCGAGGCCGATTTCCGCAATGTTATCCTCGTTATGACCACCAATGCGGGTGCTCAGCAGAGTTCACGCCGCTCAATCGGCTTTACCGAGCAGGAGCATGTTTCCGATTCCAGTGAAGCCATCCGCAGAACGTTTACGCCGGAATTTCGTAACCGCCTTGATGCCGTGATTCAGTTCGGAGCGCTCGATGCCTCCATCGTTCTGTTGATCGTGGATAAATTTATCCTTGAACTGGAAGCACAGCTTGCGCTTAAGGACGTTAATCTTTCGGTTTCCAATGCGGCCAAAGAGTGGCTGGCAGAGCAGGGTTTTGATCCGGAGATGGGTGCCCGGCCGATGAAACGGGTTATCCAGAACAAAATCAAGCGCCCGCTGGCAGACGACCTTTTATTCGGCGCCTTGTCAGAAGGGGGTGAGGTAGATATTACGCTGTCGAAGAAGAACGGCAAAAAACTGACGATTCGGACTCGACCGAAGAAAGAAACACCTAAAGCCTTACCGGCAGCAACAGAAACTTAAACTGCCGGTTGAAGCTGGCTTATTTCATTCGGTAAGTTATACGGCCTTTGGAGAGGTCGTATGGTGTCAGTTCAACTTTGACGCCGTCACCAGTCAAAATACGGATATAGTGCTTACGCATCCGCCCTGAAATATGAGCGGTAACAACGTGTCCGTTTTCCAGTTCAACTTTAAACAGGGTATTTGGTAATGTTTCCAATACCTTGCCTTCCATTTCAATTACATCTTCTTTTGCCATGAGTTCCATGCCTTACTAAAGTGGCGGTATTGTGCCACCCGTTGGCTCACTGTTAAAGGGCTTAGTGAAAATTAACGTTGACACAAGGCCTGATATGCTTAAAATACGGCACCTCAAAGCGGGAATAGCTCAGTTGGTAGAGCACGACCTTGCCAAGGTCGGGGTCGCGAGTTCGAGTCTCGTTTCCCGCTCCAAACTAGAAAAAGCCGGTGTCGGGTCAAACCACCACCGGCTTTTTTGTGCCTATTTTAAATGCCGTGTGATTTTGGTAACGTTACACGTAGCATTGTGACGCAACGGATAGTAGAATATCGCGCTCTTGGGCAGAAGCTCAGGAACTTTTCACCGAGGCCAGGTGGCAGAGTGGTTATGCTGCGGCCTGCAAAGCCGTCTACGCCGGTTCGATTCCGACCCTGGCCTCCAATTAGCCCCTTCAAGGGGCTTTTTTGCGTCTGTATCAATGTCAGGAAGCCATCCGTACTTCTTGGGCGAGTAATACTTGCGTCCTTCATTTCTCGGCAAAGCTGTGAATTGGCCTTTTGATTTTTTACCTATCTGTTCATCATTATTTGAGCATCCGGTTTATACTTATATGCCATAGGGATGTTTACTCCACTTTGTTTCAAGGGTTCAGATGATGTACTTCAAGGCTTTATTGTTAGTCCTTTTATCTCAGGCCGTGTTTGCAAGGGCGCCGGAGGGTGGCGGAGCTTTACCGCTGCCATACCATGACAATGAGCGCACATCCATAGAACGAGCGCTCAAACGCGCCCGGGTTAATTCCGAGAAACTCAATATAAGCAAAGGGTCCGTTTTGCAGGCGGTTACCTCACAACCGGAACTGCATTGGCCGGTGAGAAAATCCATTATCGTGACCGATGTCGACGTGCAGGCAATTTCCAATTTTGTCGATCATGACCCGGCTGAAGTCGGCATTCAGGATTTTGATTGTGGTGAACGGACCTATGATGGTCACCAGGGGCTGGATATTTCTCTGACGCCCTTTTCCTGGTACATGATGGAACGAGATAACGCTATCGTGGTTGCTGCAGCAGCTGGCATGATCGTGGAAAAGGTCAATGATCAACCGGAACGATCCTGCACGATTGATAACTCCGGGGGCGATAACAACCTGGTGGTCATAGAGCACCAGGACGGTTCATTGGCATTGTATGCCCACATGCGAACCGGATCACTTACGGCCAAGGAAATTGGCGATACCGTGACGATAGGTGAATACCTCGGTGTTGTTGGCAGTTCAGGAATGTCGACCGGTCCTCACCTGCATTTTGAGGTTGGATATTGGGAGGCGAGTGGTAATAGTTTTGTATGGAAACACGAGGACCCCTTTGCTGGCACATGCAATGGTTTGAATGCGGAGTCCTGGTGGGAAAACACAACCCGGTTATCGCAATCCCTTACTCAATGCCATTGCCTCGCACAGATCAGGCACCAGAATTTCCACCTTGCCCGGAGACGGAAGAGCCCCATTTCAGTGATACATTTATGCCTGGAGACACCGTGTTCCTGTCAGCTTATTATCGTGATCAGCTGATAGATCAGAACTCGCATTCTAAAGATGACTATACCCAATGGCGAGTTGTTTATGAATGGGACCACGCCTCGACCACAGAGACATTCCCTGCATCAATGTGGATTGGAGCATTAAGGTACCCACCAATGCCCCCAGTGGTGAATACACTTTCAGTGTTGACGTTTGAAGGGCAAACCCTTGAACACAAGTTTTATGTCAATGCCGTTGCCGCGCCACCACCGGTGATGCCGGTTTCCAACAATGCCTACAACGGTGCCTGGTATGACCCAACACGGGAGGGTGAAGGCTACAATATCCTGACGACCAGTTCCGGTACTGTTATTTACTTTTATGGCAGTGACAGTCAAGGCAAGCGTTTCTGGCTCATATCCGGGGTTGTCGATGATGTGATAAGTGCAGGAAAGGACATCACCTTTGTCATGTATGAGTCAACTGGCGGCACCCATGATGCACCAATTGGCAGCGCACGGGGCTTATCTGTTTGGGGTGAACTTACATTCAATTTCACAAGCTGCGATAGCGGCACGGCGTTTTTACGTGGCCTGGATGGTGAAAAGTCATCGACTATCGCAAAAGTTGCCGGTGTCGCCGGTACAATTTGTGTTGATCAGCCAACAACAGATGGACCATTAGCAGGGGCGTGGTTTGACCTCAATTCCGAGGGCGAGGGTTTTAACATGATCGTTACACCTATCGGCGCCGTGGTTTACTATTATGGTTTCGACAAGCAAGGCGACCGCCTTTGGTTTATCAGTGACCTGATGCAGCAGACCTTGACGGCCGGTCAGCCGGTGCTGACAAATTTATACAAGGCAACCGCCGGCACGTTTGACCAGCCGGTGCCCAGTGCACTGGCACTGGTCCGGTGGGGCACCCTGAGCATCAACGTGGCCGATTGTGATCATATCACCATGACCATGGATACCAATGAGGGCCTTAAAACCTCATCCACCTTCAAGGTCGCCAGCGTTGTCGGCCTGACGTGTAGCAATTGATCTTATCTGCCGGTCTAAGCTATCAGGCCGGCAATATTTAGTTCCTCCGGCAACAGGTTTTTACCTTAGACTTCAAACAAACCACCTCAAAACCAGTCTATTAGCTGGATTGGACTGGTTGGTTATGAAAGAATATTTGAATATACTGCATCGTTGTCCTGCATTAGTCGGACCTGAACCTTACACCCGCAAGATGTTCCAATAGAACTCGCGGGCGAGATGGAAAATACTTTGAGTAAAAATTATGAAGTCCGGACAATCTCCGGATTCCTGCCGGGTTTGTTTGCCATGGTGCTGCTTGCTTTCAGCCTGGTCGCCCTCAGTGGCTGTGCCGGCACGGCTACGGGCAGGGACACCTCGGTTTATTCGAGCCTGAAAGCCGAGGAGGTTTCCAGCCAGGATTCATCCGAGGCTGCTGCAATGGTCGTGATTCGTTATCCGGCCATGATCCATGCCAATGCGGAGAACCTGTATGTCAGTTCATTCGCCATCAACGCGATTGGTGGTGAAGTTCCGTACGGTGTCCATGGAAACCGGCAAACCTCGCGGGTGGCGCAGTCGATTATTGAAAAATCCAGCTATTTCGCCATGTCTTTGTACAAGGAGCTGAAAGGCGTTCTTCCGGAAGGCTCGGTGTTGTTATCACCGCATATTATTGAGTGGAATAAGGAACGTAACCTCTACAGTCGCCCGATTTTGGGTTCCGAGCAGATCCCAAGTGTTTTAACCATCGATTTCAATATCTATTCCTTCCCGGATGTGAACAAGATAATGGATTCGCCACCGGTGACCTTTGGTGACCTGGTGACACCGATGATCGTGGTCAAAAGCAGTCGCTGGATTCAACCCTCGCTCGGTGGCCTGCTGATTTCCAGTCCGCAATTGGCGAGTTCTGCATGGCGTCAGGCACGTGTTGAGACCGAGAATAGTTTGCGGTCCCTGCTTGACGATACCCCGCAGGAAGCCGACTCTTCGCTCGAGTTTATTTCCTTCCTGCGTGAGCGTGACAAGGCCGAGCTTCCTCTGCCACTCAAGTCAGGCGGGGATGGAAACCAGCAATTGGCCGCGATTGAACAGTATTCGCTGGAAAAAATCCGGATGAATGGCGAACTCATTGCGACCTTGCCTGAAAACCACACGGTGGATCCTTTCGTGCAAGCGTTTGTGCGCGGTGCGAGTACCCGTATTGTTGAGTTACTGAACTCACTGGACCACGAAAAGGCCACATTTTTCGCGCGTCAAGCCGCGTTGGAGCGTTTTGACCCTGAGCTTTCCAGGGTGTTCTTTATCCGCTCCAACGACGAAAGTGTAAGAGCACGACTACAGTTGGCCGAGGCCCTTGTCGGGGCTGAACGGGAGTTTCTGGCCGCTCAGTCGGATAGTATTTACGACGGCACCTATATCGGCAGTTATGGCTCAAAGATGCGAAATATCATCGCGGCAGAGTACCGCACGCTTGAAGAGCGTCGACAATTGGCGCGCAAACAGAATATCACGACTGCGGTCGCAGTGATCGCGCTGGCTGGTGCTGTCTATGGCGCCGTAGCATCCGCGGCGAGTACGGCAGCTGTGATTACCACCTCGGCCGCGCTCACTGCCGGCGCCGGTTGGGCGCTGCATGAGTCGCTGGAAACCAAAACAGAATCAAAAGAGGTTAACCGTTATTTTCTGGCCCGTATGGCGCCGGCCTTTGACCGGCAGATGTCGGTACAGATGGAATGGCTGGAATCCAAGGAGGTCATTACTGCACGTGGTTTTGCCGAGTTCAGGAACAAGACGCTCAGCCTTTACCAGTCCCGTGTCAGGTCATTACAGGTCAGCGCCAACGAACAATGCCGGTTTGAACACCCCGCATTCGGCTCCCAGGGGCGCTGGTACGGTGTTTGTGCCAATGGTGTTGCCTCCGGCAGGGGTTATGGCTTAATCATGAATGATCGCGGCGATACGCTTGAATTTATCGGTGATGCTCAGAAGGGGTTGGCCTCAGGCGCGGGAGGCATGATCATTCAGCGCCGTGGTCAGGTCGGTGCGACTTACTATGAGGGTGGTTTTAAGAACGGTGTGCCGGACGGGGTCGTCCGCATTGAAGAACCAGGGCAGGCTCCAAGGACAAGACTTTATAAAGCCGGCGCCGATGTAGGCAGGGGAGACGCTGCACGCCTGAAGAGCCTGAATTTTGCGCTTAACTCAGTTGCAACCGGACCAGCAAGTCCATGAGTTACTGGCTTAAGTTGGCGCTGGTTTCTGCCTTGCTTTTATTTGCCGGGCTTGCCGAGGTCCGCGCCAATACCAGCCTGGAAGATATCAATGACCTCCCGCCCGGTGAGCAATACCGGCAACTCAGCCTGATCGTGCTGCTTTCTGGTGGTGCTGATCCTGCGCTGGTCGAGGCATTATTGCCGCGGGATACCATTGATCAGGCCCGTACCACATCAAACCTGACACCGGATGATTACAAAACCCCTTTGATACGTATTGTCGACCAGGAGTCGATGCTATCGGGGTCGGCTTTTCTTTTGCGTTTCGCCCAGCAATCCAGTGATGAGATACAGGCCAGCCTGGCTGAAATCAACGCCAATAACCCGGTATTGATCAGCATGGTGGATATGAATTCGATCACGGAGGATGCCATTATTATTCGTAACGCAATTGCGGATGCGATCAGTTATTCAAGTATCGTCGACGATGAGAAAATTGCGGCTTATTTACAGAATTACAGGACACAGACCATACGCCTGCGCAACATCATGGAGTACGAGCTTTTTGATGAGGAACTTGACCGCCTGACCGAGGAAGCCATTCAATCTGTCGGTGGCAAATTGGACGCCTACCAGCGTATGTTTGACGAAGAAGTGAATTCAAAGGATCTCGACCGCCAGTTTGATGCGGCAAAATATATCTTTAACCGAACCGAAAAGTTCGATGAAAAGGCGGGGATACTAACCGAGGAGATTATGAAAAACGTAATACTCTCGCAAAGTAAACCCAATACTCCCTAGCTCATTGACCTGTTATCACAACAGGTAGTTAAGCGCTTCAGGTAAATACCCGTTCAGTCGCTAATCCACCTGGAATAGTCTTTGCCTGTGCTGATGATGTTATGTGGTAAGTCTTCCATCAACTTGCAAAATGCATCACCGTGCATGTGAATCAGGTTTTCATGATCACCGGCCTCGATGTAGATTTCAGAGGCATTGGTTAACTGTTCATCCCAGATCACATCCAGCCCATAAGCATTGCTCAGTGCAGGTACTGCACCCAGGTCACAGTCTTTAAACAGGTCGGGTAGTTCGTTTTCCTGCGCCAGCTTGAGTTTACGGCCGAGGCTTTCGTTTACCCATTCCATATCAAGGCGGTTGGTGGATGGCAGCACACTGACGATGTAGCCATTCGCATCCTCAAGCACCACGGCCTTGGCCAGTTGGTGGCCGGGAACATGGGCGGAATGTGCTGACTCAAGCGCAGTAGCTGAGTGGTTGTGTTTGACCACGTCATAAGCGACATGATGGTCTTCGAGGTAGGACTTCAATGTTGTTGCGATAGCCATGGCTTCCTCCTGTAAAACATTGAGTGAAACCGTGCTTGACGGCAAATGTCGCAAGTCACGCATCAGGCAACGAATACCACTGCCTGATACCTTCATTATAGGCAAAAAAGCCTGCAAGGGTACAAGGGAGTGCTGGCAAGGATCAGGGATTCTTAACAGATATTTTAATCTCCTGTTAATCAATACGGAGTATCATGAATTGAACCTGGTCACAAAGCCAATCCTGGCTCCAGGCTTTCGAGTTAACGCATTATCGTATTAGTGATATGCAAATGAGTTAATACCATTCAATGAAACCCGGACACCCGAAATTGCGACGCACCAATGAAATGAGAGTTCCTCTTGTCTAGGGTGTTTATGCGCGATTAAATCGCGACGCCGTGCGCCTTTCTGCGAATGTCATTTGACACAACCAGGAGGTATTCATCTGATGAAGAAGATTGCTACGTTACTGACACTATTGTTGGCGCCGGCCCTGTTGCTGGCTGCCAGCCAACAGCTCGATCCGCAGATTACACCACCCATGGCGAAATCTTCCGGTGTAATTAATGAAACGCCGAATCGCTGGTTCGTTGAGTTTGCCAGCAAACCGGCGGTTGAAGGAACAACGAAAAAAGCGCTGAAACAGGAACAGAAAGCCTTCCGCGCAGCAGCAAAGAAGGCTGGCTTGAAGTACAAGGAACGTTATGCGTTTGGAACGCTTTTTAACGGCTTGTCAGTTCAGATAGATCCAACTGAATTGGGCACTTTGTCCCGTATTCCCGGTGTCAAAGCCTTGTATCCAGTCTTTAGCGTTTCGGTACCCGAAAATGTAGCTGCCAACCCCGATCTGTTCACGGCCCTTTCCATGACGGGTGCAGATATCGTACAGAATGAGCTGGGTTATACCGGCGCGGGTGTCAAAGTGGCAGTCATGGACACCGGTATCGATTATGACCACCCTGACCTGGGTGGGTGTTTTGGTCCTGGCTGCCGTGTCGCTTATGGGTATGACCTGGTAGGCGACGATTATGGTACGGATTCCAACCCACCTGTTCCGGATGATGATCCTGATGACTGTCAGGGCCATGGAACCCATGTGGCTGGTATTGTCGGTGCAAACGGCACTGTTGTCGGTGTAGCACCTGATGTGACTTTTGGTGCATACCGCGTGTTTGGTTGCGAAGGTTCAACCGACGCAGACATCATGATTGCAGCGATGGAAATGGCTCTTGCTGATGGTATGGATGTGTCTGAATATGAGCATTGGCTCCGCATTTTGGGGCTGGCCACAGTACCCGACCGCCGCCGCCAGTGACCGCTTGGTAAACAAGGGCGTGGTGGTAGTTGCCTCCATTGGTAACAGTGGTACTTCCGGTACTTTTGCTGCCGGTGCTCCCGGTGTGGGTAAGAAAGTGATTGGTGTTGCGTCCTACGACAACACTGACGTTTATTTGCCATACTTTGAAGTCAACGGTGCAAAAATAGGTTACGTGGAAATGACCTACGCAGGTCCGACCCCCACGTCCGGTACTGAGGAATATGTCTATATTGGCAGGGCATGTAATGTTACTGAAGAGGATGAACTACTGGCAGATCCCAGCGGTAAAGCCGCCTTGATCGTCCGTGGCGCATGTTCATTTAGTGAAAAGGCCACGTTCGCCATTGAGGCCGGCGCAACTTCTGTGGTAATCCACAATAATGCGCCCGGTGTCGTTAATGGCACATTGGGTGAACCCATAGACGGCACCACGCCAGTCGTGGGTATTTCACAGGAAGATGGTTTGTTCATGATAGATCAGGCCGCGCCTGCTTCCCTGACCTGGACGGATCAAAAAGAATTGTCTCCGAACCCGACCGGTGGTTATATCGCATCCTCCAGTTCATATGGGCTGGCTGCAGATCTGAGCCTCAAGCCGGATATTGGCGCGCCGGGTGGAAGCATTTATTCCACTTATCCGCTTGAGTTGGGTGGCTATGCAACCCTCGGTGGCACTTCAATGGCTTCACCGCATGTTGCTGGTGGCGTCGCTTTATACCTGCAGGCCCACCCGAAGACAAATTCACAGGTGATGCGCCGTATCTTGCAAAACAGCGCTGATCCGGCTGTTTGGAATCTGAATCCCGGATCTGGTCTATTGGACAGCGTCCATCGCCAGGGTGCCGGTATGCTCGATATTGATGATGCCATCCTGGCAACCACCCGCATTAATCCCGGCAAGATATCGCTGGGTGAGAGCGAAGGTGGTCCGGTAGTTTATAAATTGACCATCGAAAACAAGGGTGATTCGAGTGTGACTTACAACCTTTCGGAGGAATGGTGGGCAGTTGCGACGACCGGTACGTTTGCTGCGTATCTTGATTACTGGCTCTCAGACGGATACCTGATCATGCCGTCAAGTGTGGTGGTACCCGCTGGTAAGTCGAAGACTGTGAAGGTCTCGTTCGTTCCACCGACCGAACCTGATCTTGCTCTCTACGGTGGTTATATTCTGTTCGAGCCTATGGGTGATGGTCAGAGCTACCGCGTGCCTTATGCCGGTTTCAGCGGTGATTACCAGGCCTTGCCGGTTCTCGATGCAAATCCGTTTGGATTGCCGTGGTCAGTGGGATGTGAGATTGACTGCACAATGGAAGAGGGAGATATGCCCGAGTTCTGGGTCAATCTTGGTCAACAGGTTCGTAAGCTTCGCTTTGAAGTCCGCGACGCCAATACCAACAGATCATGGCACCGCGCGTACGACTTCGACTACTTTGGTCGCAGTTCCGCAGAAAATACCATTTACTCATTCCCATGGGATGGCACCACGGTAAATGGTAACAAAGTCAATGTGGTTCCGGATGGCGAGTACGTTATGGTTATTTCCGTACTTAAAGCCCTTGGAAACGATAACAATCCCGACCATTGGGAAACCTGGACTTCACCGGTAATTACTATCGAAAGGCCCTAGTTCTAATATTTATTAAATGTTTGATCACCGCCCCGGATCACCTGGTCCGGGGCGGTTTTTAACGTCTACTATCCGGCTGTTGGAATGTCTGTTGGTGGGGGCCGTACCACTCCTTTGCATAATCTTGTGAACACTGCACTGGCAGATTCTGGGAAGGTGGTTTCACCTCCCAGGCGTTGTTGGATGAGCGGGCATCACAAAACGTCCACTACAATATCCCCCAACCAGCCATTTATCATGAGTCATTATCAAACTGGCAGACAATTGCTGTGCTTATGGGTAATTACCGCTGTGTTAGCATCAGTTTGCTTCGGAAAAGCCATGGGTGTCTTCTTTTTTCCCATCTTTTTTCCCATTCTTTTTTCCCATAATGTGAGTCAATGCGGTGGCGCAGTTCAATTGGACAGCGTGGCAGATTAATCATACAATCGACCGCTTCTTGCTTTCGAGTAATGGTCCGTCGTTTTTTAGACGGTCAGCCTGCCTCGTCAGTAAGGCAATAGCAAGAACATTGCTATCCCTACTTTTTTTAACTTCCCACACATTTAAGAGGATCTTTAATTGATGAAAGTATTTATCTCAGGGGTACGATCCGCAGCGGTATTTGCTGCGGTAACAAGCTTCAGTCTGTTGGCCCACGCCCAGGTTGAAGAGGACAGCTCTGCCGCATTCAGCGAAGCAAACGCAGAAATGGCGGCATCAATGGGTATACCGTCCGCAGAATCTTCTGTGACGACCCATGCAAACGGGATGATCAGTGCCCGCATGGGTCTCGAGTCCATGAAAATGCTGGTAGTCCGCGAAAATGAGGACGGCAGCTATTCCTACGGCCACGCCGGCACGGAGAGCGAGGCGCAGGAATTTATCGATAGCCAGAGTGCTAATCAGCAGGAGGAGCAGTGATCATGCGAATGAAAAAAATGCTGGCGCGCGGCGCCGTATTGCTGGGTGCCGTTTCCTTGACGGCTGTTGTCCATGCTGCTGATGTAGTACTTATCAATTTCGATCCCCCTGGCTTCGGACTGAACGATCCGACTCCCGCCGAACCGCTTCCTAGTAATCCCGGAACAACCGTGGGAGAACAGCGCCTTATTTCTTTCCAGGCGGGTGCAGACAAGTGGGGTGCAACGCTGCAGAGCGACGTGCCGATCTTTGTCGCTGCCTCTTTTCAGCCAAGGCCGTGCAGCGCTAACGGTGGCGTTCTTGCCAGCGCGGGTCCAGCATCCGTATTCAGCGACTTCCCTGGTGCCGAGCAGGCTGACACCTGGTACGTCGGTGCCCTTGCAGATTCCGTCGCAGGGGAAGATCTGGATCCAGGTTTTATCGATTCAGTTGCGTTCTTCAACTCCGAACTGGGAACACCGGGCTGCCTCGAGAACTCTGGCTGGTATTACGGCCTGGACGGCAACGAGGCACCGAACGAGATCGACTTTCTCGCGGTCGTGACTCACGAACTGGCGCATGGCCTGGGATTCCTCGAACTCGTGAGCGAAAGCACAGGCGCGCTGTTCGTGGGACGTCAGGACATCTACTCGACCTTTATGTTCGACACGAATCAGGGCAAATTCTTCAACGAGATGACCGATGCTGAGCGCCTGCAGGCGCAGGTCTCTAGCGGTAACCTTGTCTGGACCGGCGAGAACGTAACCGCGCAAGCGCCAGAAACGCTTGGACCGCGTTCGGCGATTCAAATCCTTCGGCCCAAGGCACTCAAGGGCTTCCTGGACGTGCAACAGGCCAGTTTCGGACCACCGCTGGGGCTTAACGGCGGTATGACCGGGCAGGTAGCCCTCGCTAACGACGGTGAAGGTGTTGGGACTGACGCCTGTGAGCCGATCAGCAACCGCGAGTTGCGCGGCAAGATTGCGCTGATCGATCGTGGCGGTTGTGCCTTCACCACGAAAGTACTGAACGCACAGGCCGCAGGCGCCAAGGGTGCGATCGTGGCTAACAATCAGCCAGGCGGCCCGGCGCCCATGGGCGGCTTCAGCCCCTTCGTGACGATTCCCTCTGTGGGCATCACGCTCGAGCAGGGCGACGCCATCAAGGGTGCGGACAAGGTCAACCTCAAGCTGATCCTTAACCCGGACAAGCTCGCCGGCGCCAATGATGACGGGCAGGTTTTGCTCTATGCACCGAACCCTGTGCAGCCTGGTTCGTCGAAGTCACACTTCGATACCTCGGCATCACCGGACCTGCTGATGGAACCATCCATCACATCATCGCTTGATGCGGCCAACGATCTGGACCTCACTCCGGCGCTGTTTGATGACATCGGCTGGGTATTGCAGTAACGCAGAAGCCCGGCGCCGTTTGATATAGGCGCCTGCTTCGGCATCGAAAAGCCCGGCCTCTGTGCCGGGCTTTTTTTATTTCTTTTGTACGTCGTTGAAAGATACGGTGCTGATCGTGCTGTCTTCGGGAGCTTTAAAAAAATGCCCGTATAGAAATACGAGCGTTTCTTTTAGTGTAATTTTTTGACCTGCTCATTCATAGCCGTATTAACTATCGCCGTCTTTGTCAGGCGTTGTTTCATCTGTTGTTTTTTCGTCAACCGGTTCAGTTATGTCACTGCCGACGCCCTGAGCGTTCAAAAGGTCCTGAATGGTAAGTGTGCCCTCAGTCTGACCTGTTTCCCCTTCTTCGCTTACGTCATCGCCGGCTTGAGCATTTTCTCCGGTCAGGTATTCAAGCGCGTTTTGTGCGGCTCCGGCTGTGCTTTCCTCTTCAGCTTCGATGGGGGGAGCAGGGGGTTGATTTACGGCTGGGTCAGATGGGTCTCGGTTCTTGCTCAGTTCAGTCTGTTGGCTGTCCTGCGACTGGTCTTCATTCTGGCTATTTGCCTTCTCATTGCCCGGGGTTTCGCCTTGCCCGTCTTTCTGACTAAGTACCTGACTATCGGCCTTGGCGATTTCCTGGCCTTGTTCCTGACCATCTTGCTGCCCGCTTTTCTGGGCTGCGGCCTGGTTGTCTTGACTGCCCCCAGATTGTCCTTCAGAACTATTTGAAGCGTTGGCGCCGCTTCCATTCTGAGCACTACCCTGGGCAGACATGCTCTTTAAGAAACTCCATGGCATTTTGAGAACTACCTGCCGTACTGTCGGCGTTCGCGTCACCGGTTGACCCCGGTGATGCGCTGTTTTCAGATGTGTCCTGGCCGGCACCACGTTGCTGTCCAGCCTGTGCTTGTGATTGCGCTTCGGAAGGTGTTGCTGAGTTTCCACCCGGTCCATCACCTTCAGTGGAATCCCCCTGGTTGCCTTGTCCCGTGCTACCGCCACCTTTTCCTAAGCCTTGCAGAAACTCCATGGCGTTTTGAGAAACACCTGCAGTACTCTTGGCATCGGGGTTACCCGAGCCATTAACCGAATAGGTACCTTCTGTCTCACTTTGGTTCGGCTGGCCTTCCTGACCGCCCTGTTGGCCCTCGCTGCCTTCGCCTTCCTGACCACCACCGGGCGAACCCTGGCCGTTTTGCTGGCTGTTACTGCTACCTTGCTCTGATCCCCTGGCAGCCTGCGACCCGGATGAATTCTCGTAAATCTGGGATTCCCTGTCGTGGTAACTGTCTACCAGTTCACCCCAGGCTTCCATTTCCTCTTTCTCTAAAGCCGGGTTGTTACCGGCGGCTTCACTGGGTGTATAGGGGTATTCGGTTTCTTCATCACCGGGCTGCCATGGGTCACCCTGGACGATGATCTCTCGTAACTGGTTGCGCAGGTGCTTCTGTGATTCTTCAGGCAGGTTGTCGAGCTTCTGTAAACCGGAGCCGGGTTTGAAGGCGTTTTCCGGAATGATTTCCCGTTGTAAGTTGGGGTCCTTGAGCTCCATGAACTGGCGGTAGTTGTCCTCGTTGATTTCAACTTCCTGGCCGGCACGGATTTCCGGTTCTTCCGTCGCGGGTTCCGCAGTATCTTGTTGAAGGCTGGTCAGTCTGATCATCCTGTGCGTAGACCGGGGTCAGCAACAGAAATGTCACCAAGCTTGAGAGAACGGTGAATTGAAAACGCTTGTTCATGCCGAAAGCCTCAAAAGATCACTCATCAACCGTACGCACTACACGGAACCCGGTAAAGTCATTACGGTCACCATTTTTAAGATTGAAGCGTGCCGGCAGCCTGATCTCCTTTGATCCGGTGATCCATGATCCACCACGGGTCATATGTGAACTGCAGATACCACGGCCCCAGGCACTACCATCCACCGGTGCATCAATATACGACAGGTTCAGACAATCGGCCGTCCATTCAGAGACATTTCCAATGGTGTCGTATAAACCAAATTTATTCGCCCGGAACGAACCGACCGGCGTGGTTCCCAGTGCCGTCTTGTCCTGGCAGGCTTCATGCTGCCAACGGAAGCCGGTCTCGGCTCCGGCCACATTGCCAAAATCGCAGACAACGGCCGGGTGGCCGGCTGGCCAGTCACTTTCCTCACCGGCCCTGGCAAAGTACTCCCATTCGCTTTCGCTGGGCAGGCGGTAGCTCTGTCCGGTTTTCTCGCTAAGCCAGTGGACGTATTCCTCGGCGTCATTCCAGGACACCATGATCACGGGCCGGTTGGCTCTTCCCCAGCCATTGTCGCCCGGTTGAGACGAGCAGCCTTTCTCTTTGAAGCAGAGATCCCATTCGGCCATGGTCACCTCATAAACACCCACGGCGAAAGGTTCATCAATGGTCACCAGGCGGCGGGGCTTTTCCATGCTCAGGGCCAGCGGTGAGTCATCTTTGGAACCCTGCCAGAATGCATTTGAAGGTACAACCATCATCTCCGGGCAGCCCTCACAGTCACGGAAGGTTTTACCGGGCCGTAAGGTCAGGTCATCAATTTTCTGTAGTGCCGATGTCACATGAGCACCCTGGGGGAAGGCATCGATGTAGGTTTGAAAGGCTTCCTTGTTATTCAGTTTTAACGCGCTTTGAAAGGCCTTGTCATCATTTGATTGATCCATCAGTTGCCGGCGAATCCGGTTGGCTTCTTCGATATGAAGACCGGCAGGCCAGTCGGCTATATAGCGATCAAACGATGCCACTGTCCGCTCGTTGTTGGCGGTTTCCCAGGCAAGATTGTCCTGTCTTTCACGCTCCAGTCTTTCACGTTCCTTCCTGGCCTCTGCCTGCTGTATGGCTTCAATGCGTTGCAGGGCCTCGGCCTGGTGGATGCCGTCCGGAAATACGTCGAGATAGTCCTCATAAGCAGGCACCGTGTCTTCGGCTGACAACTCCGTCCAGGACTTTTCGTCCAGGATATCCAGTTGTGTTTCTGCCTGTGTGCGGTAGATAGACCTCGGGTAATCGCTGATGAAACGACGATAGCCAAGTACGGTGTCGGCCTTGAGTGCACCTTGCCAGCGTTCAACTTCTTCCGCCGTTGCTTCCTGCTCACGAATGGTTTCGCGCTCAGCAGGGGATACCTCGACAGCGTCCGTGGTTGATGAGCCAGGCGTCTGCTGTGGTGATTCGTCGGTCAGCAGAAAAATGCCGACGCCTGTCATCGTCAGTAGAAAAACCACCAGCAGGATAATGGGTAACCACTCTCTGCTTTCCTTCTCAACCGCATCAGAACCAGCCCCGGACACCACCGAGCGGTGCCAGTCCAGGCTTTTGAAGGATTTTTTCCAGCTGCCGACATCCTGGGGTCGTTCCTGCCACGGCAGTTTAAGTCCTGCTTCAACCGCGTCGGTCAAACCACCGTATAAACCGGTAGGCGCCAGTTCAGAAAATGCGGTGAGCGGATCCGGTTCATCCTGGTTGATGGCTTCGAGTCGCAACGAGGCTGGCGTCGGGATTTTGCCGGTCACACAACGATAAAGTGTCGCTGCCAGGCCATAAATATCCGTCCAGGGTCCGATATTGCCGTCAACAACAGATTGCTCAGGCGCAGCATAGCCTTCGCTGCCCAATCGCATTGCCTGGTGTCCGCTTTCGCTATCCGCTGCCGCAACACCGAAATCCAATAAAACCGGCGCACCCTGTTCGGTCATGTAGATATTGGCAGGCTTGATGTCCTGGTGAACGACACCTTCGGTGTGGATGTACTCAAGCGCATCCATCAGGGGCAGCATTAACGCCTTGGCATCCTCGCGGTTGAAATTGCCATCAGACACAAGCTTATGATGCAGCGTCTGGCCCTGGTAGTAGGGCATCAGGTAATAGGCGGTGCCATTGGCTTCAAAATAGCGTAAAACCTTGACGATATTGGGATGCTCGAGAGAAGCGACGATACGCGCTTCATTCAGAAACTGTTTCAGCCCGTTATTGAATAAGGGTGCCGACTGTTCATTCTTTGGGGTAACCGCGCCGTCATCCTGTCGCGTGACATATTCAGCCGGCAGGTATTCCTTCAGTGCAAAGCGGGTGCCAATGGCCGGGTCGGTCACCAGGTAGGTGATGCCAAAGGCGCCAACACCCAGGATGGCGTTTATCTGCAGGTCGCCGATATGCGAACCGGGTTGCAGTGCTGCTGACTGGCTTGTCATGCCCATTCCGCCTCATTGATGACCAGGCGAAGTGTTATTTTCAGGTCGCCCAGAAAGATCTCATCACTGGTTTCGAAGTACAAAACCTCACCCGCCAAACAGGGCACATTGCCGATAAATGTGCCATTTCTTGACCCAAGGTCAGAAATGGTGAAGCTTTCTCCATCGGACTCAATACGTGCATGTGTGCGGCTTATGGCCGCGTGTTCGATGGCGATGTCGGCATCACCTCTGCCAATCACTACGTCCACCTGCTGTGAATTGACGAAACAAAAGCGTCTGGATGCAGTGTTTCCATCCATTAAGCCTTCAACGACTAACACAGCATCACAACCCTCGGGTCGTGTGTCCATCGCCGGGATCTCAAAATCAAACCCCGGCGCAGAACGGGGTTTGCCAAAGCTGTCATCTTCAAGGGTCTGCAAAGGCGCTGTGATGGGTTCATCGGAAGCACCCTCAGTCTTGTTGGTGGATGATGCAGTGACTGATGGGCCTGGCTCATTCCTGTGTAGTCTGAAAAAGAACACAGCCTTCCATATCAGCACACCCAGGATAATGATGCCGAGTAGGGGCAGCCATATGGGCACACTGCGCCAAATGGACGGTTTCTCTGAACGCCCTGGACTGGCGGGTATATCCCGGTCATTCCTTAGTTTGCCTGCAGGTTCGGTAGCGGCTTCCTCTACAGCGACTCCTGAAGCTTCTGCTTCAATGGGATCAGACTCGCTGACCTCCGGTTCGCCGGTCTGTGTTGCTATGGGTTCAACAACATCGGGTTCAGGCTCAGTCACGACCGGCGGAGTCTTCTCCATCTGTGCTGAAACCACGCAACCTGAGGAAGGTAATATGATCTGCAATTGCTCAAAAATGGGTTTGAGCGCTTCCGTGAATAGCGTCCGCGGTGTTTTGGTCGTTTCCAGGCTTTGCGGTCCGCTGCTTAAACTTACTCCGGCCAGGTAGCCACAGCTATCGATGATTGCACCTGAAACATAGGGCAGGGGAGTTTTGGAGGAAACCGAGGGCATGACTCCGGCTACAACATCCAATGGTAACCACAGGGGCTGAGCGCCTTTTGCTATATATTCGGCGGGCGGAAAGGCTTCCAGGTGTTTTGTGTTAGCCATCTCCCCGGCATTATCAGACAAGGTGATACCCGGTCTTTTAAGCCCCTTGGCTAACAGCACCGCGAGATCACCGCCAGGCGTCAGGGCATGAACCTGTGCCGGACGGCCATTGCTGAGAATATCAGTGCCGCCATCAAGCACGATCATCTCGCCATCACCTGCAGCGAACTCTGCCGGCACCAGCACCAGGCCATTATCTGAAATGACGATACCGGTAGTCGGCTTTACGTGTGTGCTTGAAACCAGCTTGAGCACCAATACCACCGAAGGTGACATCGGTTCAGCTGGCTGGGCTGCGGCAGTGTGAGTCAGTGCAAATGCAACAAGCAACAGCAGGCCCCGGCCAAAATGCCGGCACACATCACGCATGGTCACACGCATTGAATCGTTTTGCATTAAGGGGAATAGAGCCGGTTGATCAGGTTGTCGAGGCAATATTGACCGGATCGGTTGAGTGTTTGCTCTTCCCGGGCCTGTATCAGATTCTGCAGAAAAACCAGTATGGCGGCCATGATCAGCGCCACCAGCGTGGTGCTGAAGGCAACCCCCAGCCTTTCGGTGACCTGGTAGAGCATTTCCGGACTCTCGACATTGGCGCGATCGCCTGCATAGTTCAGTGCGAGCATGATGCCGATGACAGTACCGATGAACCCCAGTGACGGGATCAGCCAGGTTATGTAGCGGATCATGTTGTAACGCAGATCGAGTTCGTGCAAAAACAGGTCGAGGCTTGAGTTCAACAGGGCATTGGTCTGGTCCACTGATTGACCAAGGTTAAAGTTGAGTATGCACCTTTCAATCAAGCGTGGCAGAAAGCAGACATTACGATATTTGCTGCCATGTACCTTCTGGTAAATCGGTGTCAGGTCATCACCGGGGCGCAGCACGGTTTCATCGTCCAGCGGCAGGTAATCACGGTCAAACTGGCTTTCATCCAGACGACCGGCACGCCAGCGAAGCGATAGTTCACCCAGGCCGAAGAAGAAGGCAACCCACAGAATGTTCTGCACCGTAAACGGCCAGGAAGCGCGTTTGACATCCAGGATGATGGAGGCGGCACCCGGTGGCAGTATTCTTGCCATCAAAGCGATAACAAGGATGGCTGAGACCAGGCTGATTAAAAGTGTTATTTGACGTGTCATTCTGTTCCTTTAGACCTTCATGTTCCGATGTTCATGTTTCTTTGTTCGTGTTCCGGCGTTCATGTTTCATTGTTCACGGCAGGTTGTTCTTCTATCTTGCCGGTCGCAGGGTTTCGCCTGGGTTTTTGCAAGACTGCCTCCAGGTCCTGTTTTCCCGTCATTGGCTTGATACCTGATTTACCCGGCCGGACTGGAAAGTGTCTCGCTTCAAGCCGGGTCGTGGCTCGCTTGCCAAAAACCGCGGTCAGTTGATCCAGTGGGACTTCTACATCGCCAAAACGTATGCGGTCTCCGATACACAAGGTCAGCTTCCTGGCCCGAACCCAGCTGTCGTTTCGGTTGAGGAAAATGCCATTGCTTGAACCGGCGTCATGTATCGAGACAAGCCCATCATCCGCCAGTTCAATTCGCGCATGTACACGGGACAATGTCTCGTTCTCAAGCACCAGGTCACATGTCGGTTCCCGTCCACAGGTTTTAATATTTGTTTCACCGCTCATTGGTGACAAAATTCCTCGTTGTTCTGTCCAGTTCTGCATGCCTGAACACGGGCGACTCGCACGAATACGCGCGGACCACGCCCAATCAGGCAATCAACCCGACAGTATAATGCATTCAGTTTGCTGCATCGTGATGTACTCATTGCGCCAGGGCCAGGAAACTGCCCGAATTCGAACGCGCCAGGTTTTCCATAAACTCGACCGTTCCCTTGTATTTAAAATAGTCACCGAGGGTCACCGAGTGAATTTCCACACCCTTGGTATTGGACAATACAATATCCTGCGTCAGGGCCCTGGGGGGCAAACCGCCATTGTAAGTCGGGTTGGGCAGGCCATCACTTAACAGGATGACAGCTTCTGCGGGTGTGCTGAAAGCCCGTGCAAAAGCGTCTTTGAGCGATGATGAGCCTTCAAACTTGCCGGCAAGTTGACGTGTAAAGACTTGCGCTTTTGCCCGGTTTGAGGCGTTCATGGCCACCAGGCTGCCGTCTTCGGGAAAGCGGTGATAACGGGGTCCTGAGTCCAGTTGCTGGAAGCCGAGAATGCCAAATTCATATCCTGATTTTAGTGAATCCAGTGCACGCATCACGGTCCTCGCCACGAGTCCCTGGTGGTCAGCAAGGTATTTATTCATATCTACCAGCAGCAATATGCGGGTTTTATCCGTTTTCAGACCAAGAAAGCGGAAGGTCACCATGTTGCTGCCCTTTTCCTCATCCGTTTCCACCGGGCTCGGTGGTGGAGGGGGTGGTTCTTCGTTTCTTGCCTGTAATTTGGCACGGATGGTTTCCAGTTCGCTTGACATGATTTCCTGCTCTGCCAGCAATTCCATCTCACGGCTTTGTGCATTGCTCAGGGACTCGGTCATGCTGACAATCCCCAGTTCGGTGTCATTCAGAATGGCTTCGGTCTCGCCCGCCAGCGAATCGATGTAAGCCAGGTGTCCTTCCAGCCTGACCTCTTTCTGATAGTCCGGCATCAGGATGATTGTAATAATAATGAATGCGCCCATCGCAGAGGCGAACAGGTCAATGGCAGAGAGGGAAAACACACCCATATTACGCAGCCGGGATCTCACTTCGAGACCCCTACAAAATCACCGTTATTCAAACGGGCAAGTGTCTGCATGAAAAGTACCAGGTTGCGGTTGTGGGTGTATTCACCGATCGCGACTGTGTGTATTTCCGTCTGCCTGAATTGATTGAGTTGGGTGACGTTCTCGATAATAAAACCCGGTGGGCTGTTGGGTTCACCGTCACTTAGCAGGATGATCGCACTCGACGGGTACTCCAGCGCAGCCTGCAACGCAAAATGAGTGGGGGTTGAACCGACAAACTTACGCACCAGTGAATGGGTGAAGTTTTCTGCCAGCTCAAGGTTCTCGCGGGTTGCCGGAAGCAGCGTGTTGCTATTTGGGAAGCTCCACAAGACCGGTTGGGGGTTGCCATGGTAGCCGACAATGGCGAACTGATTGGTCTCATCCAGTGGCTTGAGTATCTCAAGCACCGAATCGATCATCAGTTTCTCATAAGCGAGCATACTGCCGGACATATCCACGACAATAACAAAGGACTTTACTTGCGTGGCAAGCCCCAGGATCGAAAACTCAACGCCGTGGGTCAGTGCCTTGGGTTCCGGTTCAGGGTTAATGACCTCGACTGGTTCGGTGATTTTAGTTGGTAGCGCCGCCAGTTGATTATTGATATCCATCAATTGTTTTCGGAGCCGGGAAATTTGTTGTTCACGACCCTGGTTTGATTCGGTCAATTCATCCAGTTCACTCTGAAGCTCATCCTGCGCTGCTTTCAGGTCCTCGAGCTGTCCGGAAGCCAGGCGGCGTTTCTCCATGATGTCCTGGGTCCTGGCATAGCTGTCATCAGGGCCGGCGTGGCGATAATAGGGAAATAGCAGCATAACCAGTAAGATGAACGCACCAAGGGCCGAGGCGAACAAATCAATGGCCGAAGTTGAAAAAACGGTGGTTTCTCTATCTGGGATTCTCAAGAGTCGTATTACTTTTATTTAGTAGCTAGAGTTGACATTATGGATAACGATTTTGTTCAATGCTGTTTTTCGTTATGAACTTGTTCCGAATTCGCCATATGATACCTGCCTTGCAAGCAGGCTACGTTAAAATGTTGTTTAAAATACCTGAGCAGTTTTAGGCATACGCGATTGAACCCAAGGGCGCCATATCATGGAGTTAGTTTTTTGACCAAGCGGCACTTGTTTATTTACCTGGTGCCACTTGTCATCACCCTGGTGGGATTCAGCATCCCATCGGGTTTACGTGCCCAGTCCGTTGCACCCGCCATGACACAGGAATACTTCCTTCAACAGGCCGATGACGAAGACCTGTTTATAACAATCAGTGCCTTTGAAGCAGAGTTTGAATCCAAAATCACGGGGGCCAACGGGGAAGTTCTGTTACTTTCGGCAATCGAGGGCAGCAGGATAGTCCCTGTTTTTCAATACCTATATGCACCCAAGAGTGGTCGACAGATTGATATTAAGGTCAGCTCACAGCTGCATACAGGCCGTACCGAGTTTGGTATAGAGCTGACAAGGTTAAAACCATGGGATTCACGCAGCAGCTCGGTATCCCAGGCTTACAAGTTGCTATCGTTTGGCACCGAGGTCAGTGAATTAGACAGCCAGTCGAACTGGACGGTTAAAATCGATAGCGTGACCAGGGCAGCCAGGTTGTTTGAACAATTCGGCATGAAAGAAATGCGTTTGTGGGCCAACTACCTGACCGCACACCTGATCTATTTCAAACTACATGATCATAGTTACGTCTATAGCATGACGCGTGAAATTCTTGCGGACCTCAGAGGCACAAGGTTTCAGAAAATTGAGTTGGCGACCCGCCGGTTACAAAGCCTCGCATTGATTGCTCTCAAAAGATCGGGCTCATTGAAGCTGACAGCTGATCAGCCCGACCCGGTTCAGGCTTCTCTTTCGAACGTCGCGCTATTGGCTGAAGCCATGGGTTATCAGTTTGAACAGGCAAATGCCCTCTATGCCAGCGGCCTCGAATTCGCTGAACAAGCGTCCTATGACGATGCGCTAGTGAAATTTCAACAGGCCGTACAAATTGCCGACAGTGTTGGCAGTGCGGAACTGGCAACCGAGATCAGGGAGAGCACGGTGGAGATTCATACCATCCAGGGAGATGCCCCGGCCACCAGTGAAGTGCTCCAGGAAATTGAATCCCAACTGGTCGAAGACGGCGATAACGAGGAACTCGCGCTAAACCTTTTGGCACAGGCGCGCTTGTTGATAAGCAACTACCACTATGGTGAAGCCATCGAGGTGCTGTCAGGCGCGATGAGCTACCAGAATAACAGTGCGGTACGCAGGCAGATCAATTTTGAACTGGCAAAAATTCTTTATGAATCCGGTCGGCTGGATGAGTCTCTGACTTATCTGCAAATGGCCGAAATCAAACCGGGCCAGAAACCCAGAAGGGCAGGTAACCCGGTCATCGATGTTGGTGATGGCATGCGCATCATGGCCAATATTTATCGTACAAAAGGCGAATATCGACGCATGCAGTCTGCCCGCGAGGCACAGGGCCAATACAAACCGGAAGCGGATCAATATCTTTACGACCAGGCAATGGATCTGCTCGCCAGGCCCGGTCAGGGTTCGCAACAGGCAGCGTCACTCTTCAGGCAGAGTCACTCGGCGGCCCAAAGCGCGGGGAATGTGGGTCTTAAGCACCTGTCTAACCTGCAATATTGCGCCCTGGTGCAATCCGCGGATGGTCTGTGTGCGAGGCCGGGTCTGAAGACTGCTTATGAATGGCTCATTAGCGGCGGCATCCCCCGATGGACGACCGAGGCCATGTTCCAGTGGGCGCAAATACAGGTGGCGCAGGGACAAAGAAGCCAGGCATTGTCAGTACTGGATCGCCTGGCCGATGAAATTCACCTGTTGCGTGACTCACTGCCGGGGGTGCTGGGTGCCTGGTACTGGGAACGGCATCAGCAAATATTCGAAACCTGGATGGATATCCTGGTGGGCGAATCCAGGCGACGGGGCAGGGCGGATGATTCAGCTTCATTGCTGGCCTTGAGCAAAATCAGGTTTGTGGAGAGTTATAACGGTTTTGTACTGGAGACGGGTGACAGGCAAGCTGCGACCGACCAGCTGCGTGAACAGCTGGCCCAGCGCGCCAGGCCGGGAGCGGGCAGGCCTGCACAAGCGCTGAATGACAGAATAAACGAGGGTCTCGATAAGCTTCGCGAAAGCTTTCACAGGAAATTTGAGTTTTTAACTGACAACGGGCTGCAAACATATCTGCGTGGTCTTGCCAACGACGAAATCGTTCTGACCTATCATCTCGCCCCGGGCGTGGCGCAGGTGTGGGTTGGCCACAAAGGGAAAGTTGAGCGAAGGGATATCCCTAATCCGTTTGAAGTATACAAATCCCTGGAGGGGAGCCGGTCGGACCTGGGCAACATCGGAACCGCGGCGTTCAAGCGTAAAATGGACGAGCTTGGGAAACGCCTGCTCGCACCGGTTTCTGATTTGCTGACAAACACAATCTACTGGATTCCATCCGGCCCCTTGTTGGGTTTCCCGGTGGATGCATTACGCATCAAAGGACGCTATCTACTCGAGCGGCACAGTGTCGTCAACCTGTTGTCATTCCCATTGAACACGCAGGCGAAAAATAGTTTGAAAGCGGGCGGCTTGCAGAAAGTATTCCTGGCCGGCAACCCCATGGACTATTCGGGCGACTATGCCACCCGGTTGGAAACCTCAGCCGAGATACGCACGGTGGCAGACATTTTCATCGGACCGGGTCTGCAGATAATACAGGGCGTTGCACTTTTACCTGATGAGTTCAAAGGCGGTTTTTTTCAGGAATCAAACCTGGTACACCTGGCGATGCCCGGCGTGATCGATCTTAAATACCCCGGTACTTCAGGGTTTGAACTCTCAGAAAGTGAGTATGAACCCGGCCGCGTGGTATTGCGGCCACAGGCTATACGTTCTCAGAATCTGTCTGCCAGGCTGGTCTTCATGAGCTCAACCAGGCTCATAGAAAAACCATTAACGGATTTCAGTTCGCAACCCGGGTTGGTTTCAGATTTTTTACGCGCTGGCGCCGATAGTGTTGTCGTCGATTTCTGGTCGGTTAATACCGAATCAAACAATGCATTTATTGCTGATTTTTATAACAGGCTTCAACGTACCGGGGATGTGTCTGTGTCATTGCGTGATGCCCGGCTAAACGCCCTGAAGACCCAGTCTGGCGGCGATCTTTATGACTGGGCTTTTTACCAGGTCTTTATAAAGTAAGGCGCGTCACGCCTATTCAAAGATTTTTCCGCGATTAAGAATCCGTTTAGGATCAAGTGCTTGTTTCAAAGACCGCATAAGTGATATTTCTACCTCGCTACGTGAATGCCTGAGGTACTCACGCTTGTCGAGGCCAATCCCATGCTCAGCCGAGACGATGCCCTGGCAGCGGCCCAGTGCCTCGTAAACAATACTTTCCACCGCGTGCACTTCGCTTGATTCATGACTGCCAACCGTAATAACGAGGTGGATATTGCCATCACCCAGGTGACCAAATGACGCCATTTTTGAAGCCGGCCAGCGGGCTTTCAGTTGCGCACGAATCTCTTCAACATAGCCATCCATTTTGGGTATGCCCAGGCTGACATCGAATAAAATCGGCGGACTCAGTTTTTGAGTCAGGTTTTCAATGTCATCCCTGATGGCCCAAAGGTCTTCACGTTGTTGTTTGCTCTGTGCAATGACGGCATCCACGATCAGTTCAGACGCAAAGGATTCCTCCAGTGCGGCTTCGAAACGAAGCCGGTCTGACTCCTGGTGACCGCCGGTGGATTCAATAAGCACATAGAACTTATGCGATGAATCCAGTGGCGGTGTGTGTCTGCCGCTGTCGTCAACAATCGTTTGATAAAAATCGTTCCACAACACTTCAAATGCACTCAGTGTGCCACCCAATGCGGAATCCATATCCCGCAGGAAAGCGCCTACCTGTTCGAAGCTTTCGATGGCCACCATGGCCGTATTTGTTGAGCGTGGCGCGGGGCGCAGACGTAAAACCGCCCGCGTGACAACACCCAGCGTGCCCTCGGAGCCCACAAAGAGCTGTTTCAGGTCATAACCGGTATTGTTTTTAAGCACGCCATTGAGTGATGAAACAATGGTGCCATCGGCCAACACGGCTTCCACGCCAAGTAGCTGCTCGCGCATCATGCCGTAACGAATCACACTGTTACCGCCGGCATTGGTCGCAATATTGCCGCCGATCGTACAACTGCCCCTGGCGCCCAGATCAAGCGGAAACAACAGGTCTGCCTCGGCAGCTGTCTCATGAACCTTTTGTAAGGGCACACCTGCCTCAACCGTGACGGTGCGGTTAATGGTATCGACCGCATCGAGTTTGTTCATACGTTCCAGCGAGAGAACGATATCTTCTTTAGTCGCCCTGGCGCCACCGACCAACCCCGTCAGCCCGCCGTGGGTGACGACGTTCTGTCCAGCCTCATAACAAATTTTGAGCACCTGCGAGACTTCCCCGGTGCTCACCGGTCGGATAATTGCCATGGCCTGGCAGCCGCCTACCGGTGGCCAGCTATCGGGACGCGCGCTGACATCTTTGCCTAACAACACACCACCCGGTGAGACGACAGACTCGATTGCTTTTAAAATATTATTACCGTTCATAAACAATATTTTATAGCTTTCTTTTAAGAATCATATCTAACATCTTGTTTGCCCGTTTTCCATAAGGGGGCGCGAGTAATTTAAGAGCGCTGAAACCGGCCTGGTAAAACACAGGTCGTAATTTTGAGAACGTGGCGAAGCCTTCATAGCCGTGGTAATGCCCCATACCGCTGGCACCGACACCACCAAACGGGAGGTCATGTTGACCCGGGTGGATAAGTGCATCATTTACACAGACACCGCCGGACATCACGTTATCCAGATAGAACGATTGCAACTCTTTATCATTGGTAAATGGATAAAATGCCAGCGGGCGATCACGCACATTAATATAGTCAGACACCTCGTGTTTGTCGTTATATACAAGCACGGGCATGATCGGGCCAAAGATTTCTCTTTGCCGCAAGATCATGTCTTCGGAAGTGTTCAGCACCAGGTGAGGACCAATTTTGCGCGTTTCCGGCTGTGGTTCCTGGTTTTCAGCCAGGTTTATTACCGTCGCACCGTGGTTTTTGGCATCGGCCAAAGCCTCGGTGAGGCGATCATAGGATCTCTGGTCAATAATTGAGGTGTAGTCCGGGCTGCTGATATCCGGACAATGCTTATGCACCCACGCCTTACAGGCTTTAACAAACTCATCAAGCTTGTCTTCCGGGACGAATACGTAGTCGACGTTAACGCATACCTGGCCGGCATTGAATTGCTTGGCAAACATGATGCGCTCAACCGCTTTCTTAATTGGAAAATCAGGTCCGATCACGGCCGGTGATTTGCCACCCAACTCCAGGGTGACCGGTGTCAGGTTTTTTGCCGCAGAGGCCATGACGGCCTTGCCGGTGGCGCCGGAACCGGTAAAGAACAGATGATCAAATGGTAACTGTGAGAACTGAATACCCACAGTGCCTGTCTCCTCATAAATGCTCAGCTTTTCGGGTGGAAAGTAGTCCGGTACGAGTTTGATCAATAAGCGCGATAGCTGGCGTGAGTTTTCTGACATTTTGACCATCGAACGGTTGCCGGCGGCAAAAATGTAGGTCAGAGGTGTAAATACCATTTGAATCGGAAAATTCCACGGCACAATGACACCCACGACACCGAGTGGCTGTGGAATAACCCGGTTTTTTGCACCGGGGTACAATGTAAACTCGATTTTCCGTTTTTGAGTCCGCATCCACTGCTTCAAATGCCTGATGGCAAAGTTTATCCCGTCCAATACCATGATAATTTCAGCGAGCATGGTTTCCTGCCGGGCGCGGCTACCGTAGTCAGCATTGATCGCATCGGCGATGGCCTCACGGTTTTCGCTCAGCATACTTTTCAACGCGAGCAAATCCTTTTTACGTTGCTCGATATCCGGCACCGGATCGGCGTGGTAAGCCTTGCGTTGTGACTGCAAACAGGCGCTTAGTACAGTGTAGGTTTCATCCGTGTCGATGTATTGGGAATCCTGGATTACCGTATTCATTTCACATCTCTTTGAGGGGCTTCGATAACACGAATATTTTACTAGATTTTGGCTTGATTATATCCAAGTCACTGAGCTGGATCTGAAAAAGCACATGTTGCTATGCCTGGGGAACGAAAATACACAGAAAGTCTGAAATTTTAAGCTCCTGTTAAGGTTGAGTGTGCTAGATGTCCCCTGCGGATTGTCGCGATCAAATCGTCAGACTATTCATATAAGTTTGCAAATAAGAATCCAATAGCCTCCCGTCCTGAAAGCGGTTTAAACCGCAGTTCTATACCCGTCACTTCACGTTGAGGAGAGTCAATAATGAAGAAGATCAATATCTTGCTATTAACCATGCTTTTATCTTACACAGGGTTCTTGGCGGCAGCTCCGCCGGAATCATCGGAGGCGAAGGGCCTTCCAAGATACCTGGAGAGTGAATTTGCCCTCATAAAGGGAATGCTGGAGGTGAACGCCCAAAAAATGGACGCACTCAGCGCACAATTAGATGGGGTGAAAACCGAATTGAAAGCCGAGATATTCTCAGCCAAACAGGAGATCAACGGCCGCATCGACATTCTTGCTGCCGACGTTGATGAGGTCATGGACATCCTGGCTGAGCCGGACAAAGACATCCAGTTGACGACAGAAGTGTGTTTTGATCTTGCAGCCTCCTGGGCCTGGGAATTAACCACCAAGGCCAGCCTTGGAGTTGGTTGGGACAGTGTCGTGAAAATAGATGCTTTTGGCGAATTGTCCGGGCCTGGCCCGCTAATAATCCCTTCACTTGTACCACTTGTTCCCCCCATTGTGGTTCCGTTTGTTGTTCCGGGTGTGGCAGCGGGTGTTGGTGGCAACCTATGCGTCAACGTTCCACTGTATTCAGTAGCCAGCAATGATTACTGGACTGCTAACTTCGATACGGATGATTTTGATGCTCTCGTTGCAGGCGCCGCCATGCCAGCACAGTACTTACTACCGGGCCTGGCGAATCTTTATGGAAAGGTTGTGGACGACGTAACTCCGGCCGTTGAGTTTCTGAATGCCGGTTTTAATGTGATCGTACCTGATCCTGGCATGACCCAGACACAAGCAATCACGAACGCGGCCGTTTCTTTCGGGCATCTGATGGAATCTCCCATGTTTGAGACCATGTTTAAGTCCATAGAAGATCAGAGTGCCGACTGGGGATGGGCATTGGATCTCATTGATCCCTTGTGTGAATTTTGTTGGATCCTTCCTCACTGAGGACTAAACCGGTTAGACAAACCGGATGGGACCAAGGCATGCAGACCAGGGGCCGGATATGTGTTATCTGGCCCTTTGCGACTATTACGATACACACTGAAGGCGGAGGGCCTTAGGTTGTCTCGCTTATAAGGAAGCTTCTGAAGTTCTTAGGAGTATACATGGTGCCCGGGGCCGGAATCGAACCGGCACGGTATTTCTACCGAGGGATTTTAAGTCCCTTGCGTCTACCAATTTCGCCACCCGGGCTAAACGCAGTGCGCATTGTACCTGTATTAAAGCGCCTAGAGAATGCTTTTTCCTAACGCACTTGTAATTAATCGCAGGGTACGTTCGGCGCTGATATTACCCTGATCCATAAACGGGTTTAACTCAACCACTTCCATCGATGTCATCTGGCGACTGTCTGCACAGTACTCTAATAGCAAGTGCGCTTCGCGATAACGCACGCCACCAGGAACGAGCGTTCCAGAACCCGGTATTACGGATGGATCGCAGCCGTCGACATCGAAACTAACATGAAAGCCGGCCGTGCCATTGGTGACAATTTCCATGGCTCTGCGTGCGACTTTAGCCATACCGATTTCATCAATATCACGCATCGTGAAAGCGTGAATACCTGACTCGTTTATTATCTTTCGTTCACCGGCATCTATATCACGAACTCCAATTAAAACAACTTTGTCGGGGTTCAGTTTCGGGCTAAAGCCAAGGATGCCAGCGAGGTCAGGGTCGCCACGCCCCAACAAATGAGCCAGCGGCATACCGTGGATATTTCCGCTGGGTGATACGCCTGGAATATTCATATCTCCGTGGGCATCAAACCAGATCAACCCCATTTCCTCGCCACGGTCCCGGTAATGCGCGGAAACGCCTGCAACGGTGCCCATTGCAATTGAATGGTCACCTCCAATCACCAGTGGGAACTCACCGCTATCCATGATTTCCTTTACCCGGCCAGCCAGTTTTGTACACACACTTAGTATTTGAGGCTTAAAGCGTGCTTTAACGTCTTCTGGCGAACGGGTTTCCATGGCAGGGACCATAATGTCTTCTTCACGCGCCAGGGTGTAACCGATACGTTTTATCGCTGCACCCAGTCCCGCGATACGTAAAGCGGATGGTCCAACATCCGTACCCCGGCGACTGGCGCCCAGATCCATTGGTACGCCGATAATACGTATAGTTTTTGCTGCTTTGTTCATAGTTTGCTGCCAGTAAGTTGATTCGGTCCCGCCAGGTGGGCGATGCACTCAATTAAAGATCATTTTCCAGCGCTTTGTAACGCACCGTCACAAAACGGTAGCTACTCGCGTCACGCAGGCGTTCTGCCAGCCGGGCGTGTAATTCGGGTGTCCAGCTTATATACTTTTCTATGAATTTACCTGCTTTTTGACTATCGCCTTGCTGCTGGATGCTTAGTACATCCTTCAACATCCGGCTAATGACTTCGTTGTACCGGTCATAGTGAATTTCCAGACGCGCAGTTTCCGGATCAAAACTCAACAGTCCGTTCTCCAGAAAGTAATTCATCTGCATAAGCTGCATGGTCTGGTATGGTTGCTCTGCAGTACGTGGCTGATTTTTCTGCAAAACACGAAGCACACTTGCCGCTTGCACTGAACGAAACAAGGTGTCATCCATGGTTCCCTCGGCATTCATATGTGCCGAAGTGAAAGCGGATAGCAGGTCGGCCTTCATTTCCTCATAATGACTTCCCCAGGGGGACAGCGCTTCATTCAGTTCACGCCCATCAGTTGTTTTATCCACACCCAGATAGTGACCGACCTCATGCCACAATGTTCGATAAAACGGGCCCTCAAGGGTCAGATCATTGGCATGTTCTTCCTTGACCGCAGCCTGAAATGTCTCTTGCCGGCCTTCAAACAGTTCCGGGTTGGTCATGATGTTGTAGCGTAACAGGATCGTACGGCCGTATTTGCGTGTGTGGTCAGCGTCGTTGGGTAAAATGGTTGCAGTGTTTGCGCCGCGGGACTGGCCAAAATCAGCAATGATGTTGTAAACCCCAACGGCGATATCACTTGAAATCTTTCGGTCTGTGGAAACCGGCAAACCGTCTTGAATTACCTGTAAACCACCCAGGGCTGCTGAGAGTTCGTTACTTTTTTCCTGATCCCTCACCAGCACATTCAGGCTAAAAAATGATTTCACGCCGTAAAGTGAGTCCGCGTAGACCTCATAACTGCCAATCTGCGCATTCAAATGACGAAAGCGACCACGAACCCAGGCTGCATCACCACCTTCATAATCATCACTGATAATGTCGCGTGCACGCAGAGACAGGTATTTAGCGAAGTCAGGGTCCTCAGTTTTTACGTCCTCGCTTGCCGCATGAATCAAATGGTAGGCTTCCATGATCTCAGGTGCCCAGCGAACAGAGTAGGGAAGGGCATACCACTGCGCGTTGTCTGTACCGGCTTGTAAGGCTTCTATACGCTCACGCAAACCGGGATGCAGGTCATCCAGGACAGGAAAGCGCTCAAGCATACCCAGGTCACGGAGAATATTCTCATTGGTTGTGGCTCGAACAACTGTGCGAACATTCAAAATATCAGCCGCCAATTCGGGCCTGGCTTTAAGGAAAGGGTCCAGCAGTTCATTTGTAAGACCATGAGGGTAAACATTTTTACCGGGTTCCTCCGGCTTTACAGGCAAAAATGGCACACGTTTGTTGTCCAGGGTCGTTGTGACAGGCCCGGCAGACCGGTAATAGATATCCAGCAATGCCGTTGTGTGCTTATCACCCGTGTCCAAGGCCTTCAGATTCTCAAGCGCCTCAAGCGCCTCGTCGTGCAGAGAGTCCTGGTAAACACGGTTGAATATTTCCCCGGCACGTATCAGTTTAGCTGTTGCCGCTTTCTCTGCTGCCGTTAAGGAAGAGATGTCCGGATCCAACACAACCAGGCGTGTCTTGTCGATAAGCTGTTTTGCTTGCTCCATGCTCCAGTAACCCGCAGGAAGGTCTTGCGCAAGGCAGTTACCGATGGAAAGGCTTACAACCAAGGTCATATACAAAGTAAGAGAAGTGCTTTTCATTTTGTCACCTGTTAACTGTTACCGGCGATTGCTACGCTGATCAAATGTTGCAGTGCCGTGATAATAACGTATCTACATATAAAAACAGCTTGAAACCGAAAACTGCGGGGCAGGGGGTTCACCGCGCTCTGAGCCCTACTCCTGTAAATGTCAAACTTACCTGTTACGCCAAACTCATAGCAGAGGCGGAATTCGTCATTCTACTTGCGTGCATATCACGCTTGTTTCAGAACGGATGCCTTTAAGGCAGGGTTCTACAGTTGACAGCGGCTTTCCTTCAACTCCCTGACGATCAAAGCGGTAATCAGTATCAGAACATCCACAATGTAGCTATAACCTTAGTGCATGGACTGTTTTTGCCGCGGCATATTTGCATCAATAACAACTTAAGAAAGCGCGCTATCTATCTGTAATATAGCGATATAATAATTTACTTGAAATATTATCCATGGCTATAGCGGGCCACCGTACTGAGGCTGTTAACCCTGACCAGGTCACTCATAGCGCATCTCAATACAAGCACCCTGCGTTGAACGCCTGTATTACCAAACGGCCACACCTACACCAAAACACACACTCTATTTAACATAATATACATTATACGCAATTCAATATACTAAAACTGCTAAAGCTTAAACCCGCCCTATCAAGCCGTCTTAGGAATTTCCAGGCCGGAACTTGATTGAACACCTTTAAGCTATTTAGTCAAAAACGTCAGCGAGACGTTTTCGTTACCGGCCCCGGTAGATGAATGGTGTTTGTGCCCGCCCTGGCCCTGCATTTTTACAACCATCAATGAGACACTCAAAACGGCCAGCAAAATCAGAGCCGCACCCATTAGCTTCTTGGTCCACTTATCGTTTAACAAAGCAGCCAGTGCCGGTGCGGCAAGACTCATGCCGAGCATGGACGGTAATGTTCCTACACCAAACGCGAGCATCACAGCGCCGCCGGAAACTGGTGAACCCGCAGCCGAAGCTGTCAGAAGCACGCTGTACACCAAACCACACGGCAATAGACCCCAACACAACCCCAACAGTAAACGACCGGTTCCACCGGGCAAGCTGCTTGCCTTGACCGCCAGTGGCAGCACAAATTTCCAAACTTTGGCCCCCAGGCGTTCAATTCCGGCCAATGTCTGCCAGTTAAAAAGAAACTGCACGCCAATTAAGAAAATCATAAGCGCGGTAACCAAGCGCAATGCCATGCTCCACTTGGGGATATTTAATGTATGTCCCAGGCTGGCCAGGATCCAGGCTGAGATCAGACCCAGTACGGTATAACTGATTATCCTGCCAAAATTGAACAGGAAGGCCGAAGTCGCACGTGGTTTGGTTTTCGCTGTCGTGTCATCAGCGACAGGTAACGTACCCAGGCCGGCTGCCAGTCCGCCACACATCCCAAAACAATGCCCGCTTCCCAAAAGCCCAACAAAAAATGCGGTGAATAAAGCTGAAAGATCAAGGTAAGACGTCATTTATCCTCTTGCTCCTCTTTATCAATAGGTTTGTCTTCTATCTCGGGTGGTGGCTTTTGATCATCGTCAAGAACAACACTCCAGCCATGCGATTCCAGATCGTCAAATTGACCATTCTTAATCGCCCATAACAAAGCCCAGACGGCCAATGCGAGTAGCACAACGGCCAGTGGTATCAGGACGTAAAGCATGCTCATTGTGCTACTAACCTTTCTTGATCAGGCTGGGGAAATACCCTTTTGCTGTTTGCCAGGCGTCCGGAATTCAGTACCACTAACAGGGAGCTGATCGACATACCGAGGGCCGCCATCCACGGTACGATCAGGCCGGCGGCCGCAAATGGCACCGCCAGTAGGTTGTAAGACAGCGCCCAGGTAAGGTTTTGCCTGATGATAGCACGCGTTCTATCGCCGGAAAAAAGAATATATTCTATGTATTTCAATGATTTACCAGTCAATATAAAATCTGCGGTACTGTTGGCCAGTTCACTGGCACCTGAAACAGTCATCGAAACATTGGCAACGGATAATACCGGTGCGTCGTTGATACCATCACCCACCATCAGGACGGTTTTTCCTTCTGCCTGAAGCGACTCCAGAAAGTCCATCTTCATCCGGGGTGTCTGTTCAGCATGCCAGTTGTCGATGCCAACACGTTTAGCCACCGAAGCGACAGCCTGCTGGTGATCACCGGACAGAATGGCTAAATCCAGCCCTCTTGCCCGCAATGCTGTGATGGTCTCAGTTGCTGAACTGCGCAATCCATCATCGAGGTCGAAACGGGCAATCCACCCGCTGTCATCCGCCAACCATAAGCGCCCTAACCCGCCTTTGAGGTCAATGACATTTACACCGGTAAAGGCAGCGTTACCCACCCGGTAACTGGCTCCATCCACCCTGCCCTCAACACCGTTTTCATGATTGGTCACCTGCGACACAGAATCACGGCTGACTTTAATATCTGCAAAGGCTTTTGAAATGGGGTGTGAAGAGTCCACCTCCAGCGAAGCTACGATTCGCAAAGCATTCGCTTGACTAAAATCGCCACGGTCCGGGTTGATGACGGTCCCAACGACTGTTGGTGATCCACTGGTCAATGTGCCAGTCTTATCAAAGACGATAGTGTCGATACCTCCCAGTATCTCGAGTGCCTCACTTCTTGTGAGCAGTATCCCTTGTTCCAGAAGCGCCCGGCTGGAAGACGCGATAGCAGCTGGCGTTGCCAGTGACAATGCACAGGGACAGCTGATGACCAGTACCGCCAGCGTTGCGGGGAATAACATATCCGTATCATGGATCGCCCACCAAAGGGCTGTCAGGCTGGCAACCACCAGGACAACAGCGACAAACCAGCCGGCATAGCGCTCAGAAAGACGCGTGTACCGGCTTCGGTGTGTTTGGGATTTCAATAACATACGGCCCATCACTGAAACCGTGGAATCATCCGGATTTTTGGAGACCTCGAAAGCGATTGTCTGGGCACGATTGATACTGCCGGCAATAACTACATCATCGATATGCTTCTCAACAGGCCGGGATTCGCCGGTCAAAAGCGCTTCATCAACCTCGGTTGAACCACTGATGACCCGCCCGTCGGCAGGAAACGTCTGCCCTGCCCTGACCCGAACCTGGTCACCGATACGCAAATCGATGGCAAGCACCCGCTCCGTTTCATCATCATCCCGAATAAGTTCGGCCCACTCGGGCAAAAGCCGGGCAAGTGCCAGGCCGGTTTGCAGATTACGATGACGGATAACCAGTTCAGCGTATCTTCCCAGCGACAGGAAGAATATAAACATGACAACCGAATCAAAATACACATGACCATTACCGGTCAGAAAATTGATACAGCTCATGATGAACGCAATAGAGATGGCCAGGGCCACAGGTACATCCATACCTATTTTCCGGTGGGAGAGACTTCTCCAGGCGCTGCTGTAAAATACACGGCCTGAATAGAGCAGGACCGGTGTGGTAACGATCAGGCTGATCCACTGCAAAAACCGCTCCGGGCCTTCTGAAATGCCCATTGCTTCGCCCGCGTACAGGCCAGCCGCATACATCATCACCTGCATCATACCGAGGCCGGCGACACCCAGGCGCTTCAAGGCATCACGACGCTCCTGCTGTCTGCCCATGGATTCAGCACCCGATAATGGAAGGTGAGGCCTGTACCCGACACCGGCGAGAATGGCGGCGATTTTGCTTAATTGCAGCTTGGCCGGTTGCCAGTTAATACGGACAAACCCCGTTGCAACATCGACCTGAACCTGATCGATACCATCACGTGCTTCGAGTTGGCTCCGGATCAACCAGGCACACGCTGCGCAACGGATACCCTCAACCTGTAGCAATAGCTCGTAGCGGCCATCTTTTAAAGGGCTGCCCCATAAGGAATGACGCTCGTCATAACGTCGCCAGGATTCCTCAATCGTGGCATCTTCATCCGCTGGTTTGATGGCCGTTTCGGTACGAAATTGATAGTAGCGCGACTGTCCGGACTGCAATATCAGATTAGCGACGGCCTCACAGCCACTGCAACAGACAGGTTGTACGTCGCCTTCCGCCTCAATGGTGAGATTGCAATTGGCTGGAACTGGTTCTCCGCAATGGAAGCAGAACCGTGAATTTTCAGTCATGGGTCTAGTTCGATTTGGAGTCGGATTCGCCTGGTTTGGCTTTATTGCTCTCTTTGGCAGGTGCCTGGGCCTTCAATTCACTTTTCAGCTCGAGGTACTCGTCATCAGTCACAACCAGGTGGTCAGGGTTACTGACCGCCAGGTAGAGGGTGAAAAAGCTGGCAATGACCACGGAAGCCGGCAGTGCGATGATAAACCACGGCCAAAATTGCTTGTACCAGGGCTCAATCTCGACCGGTGTATTTACGCCGTTTGGCTGCTGATTTGATTTCATGATTAGTCCAACAGGCTTCTATTCAAATGGCATCAGGAAACGTGTACTGACGGTGCGTTCTATGACTGGTTCATCAATAGTTGAAAACTTTACGTCAACTTTCATGGAGCCCTTGCCCGCGCTCGTGGGTGCCTGCATACGTACTATGAAATTACCAACCTCTTCAGCATCAAGTTGAGGCTCAGGAGAGACAAGCAGGCGAATATCATCATTGTTCAACACCTCGATCTTATATTGATGTGGCTTGAAGTCCATATTGATCAATTTAAGGGTGTAAACATTTTCAATTTGATTGTCCGGTAACTCACGATACAAGGCATTACGGTCACGCAAAAACTCTGCACGTAACAGTACACGGTTATTGACCGAAAAGATAACACCGGCTATCAGGGCAAGTAGTAGAGCGGCGTACACAAAAATACGCGGCCGAAAAACACGTGATTTTGCACCACTGAGCTTGTGCTCGGTTGTGTAGCTGATCAGCCCCTTCTTGTAGTCCATTTTCTCCATGACCTGGTCACAGACATCAATACAGGCAGCACAGGCGATACACTCAATCTGAAGACCTTCACGGATATCTATTCCGGTTGGGCAAACCTGGACACAAAGTGTGCAGCCGATGCAGTCTCCCAGACCTTTTTCAGCGAGGTTGTCTTTCTTGCTGCGTCCGCCACGCGGCTCCCCCCGGGCTTCGTCATAGGCAATAACCAGGGTGTCTTTATCAAACATCGCACTCTGAAAGCGTGCGTAGGGACACATGTACTTGCATACCTGCTCACGCAGAATGCCTGCGTTGCCATAGGTGGCAAAACTGTAAAACAGCATCCAGAATGTTTCCCACCCGCCGAGCTGGAAATTAACAACGGCTTCGCCGAGGCCGCGGATCGGGGTAAAAAAGCCGACAAACGTAAAGCCGGTCCATAGGGCAAAAATTATCCATAAGGCCTGCTTGGCCGTTTTACGCAGAATTTTATTCTTGTTCCACGGAGAGGCATCCAGTTTCATGCGTTTGTTACGGTCACCCTCCACCAGGCGTTCCATCCACAAAAACACTTCTGTCCAGACGGTTTGTGGACATGCATAGCCACACCATAGACGTCCGGCTACCGCAGTCACGAAAAACAGGGACAGCCCGGCGATAATCAACATCAGGGTCAGGAAAATGAAATCCTGTGGCCAGAATGTGAGACCGAGAATATAGAACTTACGCGCAGGCAGATCGAAGAGTACCGACTGATGACCGCCCCAGTTTATCCATGGCAGTATGTAGTACAAACCCAGAAGAACGAACACTGCAAGCTTGCGCAAGCTTGCAAAGCTGCCATTCACATCGCGTGGGTAAACCTTGGGGTCTTTGCGATACAGGGATCCGGCGGCATCCTGTTCTTGACTCATTTCCAGTCCTCGCCGTCAATATCCGGGCTGGATTGTGACGGGTCTTGAACCTCCGGTATTGGACGCTTTCCCTCACCCTTTGCGTGCCCGCGTGAGGGTCCGGTGCGTATCATGAACATTGTTAACGCTGCTGCCAAAAAGCAAACCAGATAAAGGAATGCAAAAGCGAGCCCGTAAGCCAGTCGCATGCCGATATCATATTCATCCGCCCAGGCATTCACCATATCCAATGGGTCGACCAGACCAAACAGGACGAAAGCACCCGCGGACGCCGAAAGAAACGAAATCCAGAAAACGACAGCCCAATCGCGCTGTCGTCTGTTCCATCGGCGGTTAACCGGGTGCTCTGTCGTCATATGCTCAGAATCCCTTACCTAGCGTTACTTAGACAGACTCAGCACATAAGCCGCCAGCAAACGTCTCCGGTCTTCACTGAGTAAATCGTTAAACGCAGGCATATTACCATTACGACCCTTGATGAGCGTCTCCCTGATGGTTGCAGGGTCGCCGCCATAAAGCCAGATATCATCGTTAAGTCGCGGCGCACCGAGGGCCTGGTTTCCGTCACCTTCGGGGCCATGACAGGCAACGCACAACATATCAAAGTTCTTTTTACCGTTGGCAGCCATACCAGGGTCAGCTTTCTGACCTGACATACTCTGGACATAAACAACGAGCTCACCAATCGCTTTGTCATCCAGACCCGCAACCATCACGGGCATGGCGCCTGCGCGACCGTTCTCGAGAGTTTGCATAATGGAGTCAAAAGTGCCGCCATACAACCAATCGTTGTCAGCAAGATTTGGAAAGCCTTTTGCACCGCGTCCGTCAGAGCCGTGACACATGGCGCAATTGTTGGCAAACAGCCTTTGACCAGTGGCATTGGCTTCTGCATCAGCAATCAGGGTTTCGTTATCCATTTCCCTGTAACGTGAAAAAACGGCTTCCTGCGCTTCGTTTGCAGCTTGCATTTCCGATTCATATTGACCTTCCTGGGACCAGCCCAGAACACCGCCAATATTTCCCAGCCCACCAAATAAAATGAGGTAGATAAACGCAAACGCAATGGTTCCATAAAACAATTGCAACCACCACCTGGGTAAGGGGTTGTTCAGTTCCACCAGGTCCTCGTCCCAGACATGACCGGTTGTACCCGTGCCATCGCCCTCTTCATCCCGGTTGGAAACACCCTTGGTCCACTGTAACAACCAGAAACACCCCAGGACGGTGCCGACGGTGATGATAATGACATACCAATGCCAGAAACTAGTTAACATGACTCACTCCCTGTCCCGGTGGCCGGGCCTTATCAGTAGGGTCTACATCATTTGGAATTATGCCCTTGTCTTCTTCAAGGGGCAGCAGGCTGGCATCTTTAAATGCCGATTTGCGCTTGCTGCTCCAGGCCCAGGCCCACAGGCCCAGGAATGAAATAATCAAAATTAGAAGAATAGCGCCGCGGATAATATTAACATCCATCTCAACGTCCACTCCTTGCATGACCGAGACTCTGCAGGTACGCGATCACGGCATCCATTTCAGTTTTACCCTCAACCACGGAGGGTGCAGCGGCAATATCCTCCTCCGAGTAGGGGTCGCCCAATGCATTCAGCGCCCGCATCTTCTTTTGTACCAGCTCACCATCGACCATCCTGTCCGCCAGCCAGCCATAATTCGGCATATTGGATTCAGGCACCACGTCACGCGGGTTGTTCATGTGAATGTAATGCCACTCATCGCTGTAGCGGCCACCTACCCTCGCCAGGTCGGGACCAGTTCTCTTTGAACCCCACTGGAATGGACGGTCATAGACTGATTCACCGGCAATGGAGTAAGGCCCGTAACGCTCAGTTTCACTACGGAATGGACGGATCATCTGCGAGTGACAGTTGTAACAACCTTCATGCACGTATACATCACGACCCGCAAGTTCCAGCGCCGGGTAAGGTACAACACCTTCGGCGGGTTGCCTGACCTTATCAAGGAACATCAATGGAACAATCTCGACCAGCCCCCCAAGGCTGATGGCGATGATGATGAATACCGCCATGAGGCTGATATTTGTCTCTAGTTTTTTGTGTCCTGTGCTCATTAGTGGTCTCCCCAAATTGCAGGTTCTGAGGCAGGAATTGGCTTCATTTCCTTATTGCCAAGTGTCTTCCAGGCATTCCAGGCCATGAAGAACATACCGGAAAGGAACAATAATCCACCCATTAACCTGATGACATAGTAGGGCTTGGTAGCAGCAAGACTTTCGATGAAGGCGTAAGTCAAGGTGCCGTCATCGTTAAATGCACGCCACATCAAGGCCCTGCATGACACCGGCAATCCACATGGAAGTGATGTACATCACAACACCAATCGTTGATGTCCAGAAATGGATATCAATGGCCTTGATGCTGTGCATTTTCTTTTCGCCGATCAACCGGGGAATCAGGCAATAAAGTGAACCGATCGTCATCATGGCAACCCAGCCCAGGGCACCGGAGTGCACGTGACCGACCGTCCAGTCGGTGTAGTGACTCAAGGCGTTGACGGTCTTGATTGACATCATCGGCCCTTCAAACGTTGACATGCCATAGAAGCTCAGGGCCACGATCATGAATTTCAATACCGGGTCGGTTCGTAACTTATGCCAGGCCCCGGACAGCGTCATGATGCCGTTGATCATGCCGCCCCAGCTTGGCGCCAGCAGAATCAGTGAGAACACCATACCCAATGACTGCACCCAGTTCGGCAAAGCCGTGTAGTGAAGGTGATGCGGGCCTGCCCACATGTAAATAGCAATCAGGGCCCAGAAATGCACGATTGACAAGCGGTATGAGTAGACCGGGCCTTCTGCCTGCTTGGGAACGAAGTAGTACATCATTCCAAGAAAGCCGGCAGTCAGGAAAAACCCTACCGCATTATGACCGTACCACCACTGCACCATCGCATCGACTGTACCCGAATAGATCGGGTAAGACTTATCGATAGCAATCGGTAATGACAGGTTGTTGACGATATGCAGTACGGCAATGGTCAGAATAAAGGCACCATAAAACCAATTGGCCACGTAAATATGGCTAACCCGACGTTTAACGATCGTACCGAAAAACAATACTGCGTAAGCAACCCAGACCAACGTGATCAGGATATCGATTGGCCATTCAAGTTCGGCGTACTCCTTGCCCTGGGTCCAGCCCAGCGGGAGTGTCACAGCCGCAGCGACAATAACAAGCTGCCAACCCCAGAAAACACCACTGGCGAGCTTATCGGATATCAGGCGCACATGGCAGGTTCTTTGTACGACGTACAAGGATGTACCTATCAGGCCACTACCACCAAATGCAAAAATGACCGCATTGGTATGCAGCGGACGCAGACGCCCATAAGTCAACCAGGGAATGTCGAGATTCAAAATGGGCAGCCATAATTGCGCAGCAATAATGACACCCACCAGCATTCCCACAATTCCCCAGAGGATCGTCGCGATGACGAATTGTCTGACAACTTTATCGTTGTAAGTCATGATTGAACTCTTCCCTCACTTTTTAAAAACAAAGTGACAACCCTGCTACAGGGTCTTCACCATTGAGCTTTCCATCATGTTCAACGGAAACCTCACTCTAATCCCGCTTAACGGGGTAATACCAACACCTGCTTTGCCCGGGTGTTGTCACACAAACCTTGTCGAAGCCACATGTTCAGACATCGAAAATCATCCGCTCCCTTTTGCTGACTGGAGCAGATGATAAGCCTGCGGGTCGTTTCTCCATTGGAGATTCGCAAGACAGCCAGGCGATGGGTACACCATTGTTGGCCGTCGAGGAAACCTTCAAAAGCTCCTTCCCGATTTGATTCTAACCGTACCTGTCCGTCTGCAAAAATGACCGAGATCAATTCCACATTATTTGTTTTAGAAAAATTTAATGTAAAGACCAGCCATGCAGCCCCTGAAAGAAGAATCACGACCCCTGTCAATAGCAACGGGTAAGGACTTAGTAGCGCAGCACCAATAAGCAGACCGTTCAGCAAGCGATAGACAAGGGTAAAATCCTTCCTGGCGGAAACCTTCAATTTTATCGGTTGGTTTATCAGCATTTTTTCAGCGAATCTATTAACTTGAGGACGGCGGGGTCTGACGGCAAATCTCTGCCTGAGATCCAGTCAAATAACACGTCATCTTCAAGTGTCAATAACTCCTCCAGTTCCGGCCAGGCACCTTCAGACAACTGCCTGGCCTGATTTTCAAGGAAGGCTTCAAAGAGCACATCCAGTTCCTTCATGCCCCGGCGACTTTGCCAGCGCAGCTTTTTTAACCTGTCATTCCCGCTAAGCATGTATAGCGAACTGTCTCAGGCCCCGGTCCTTTCCAGAAGCATCTTCTTGGTTTCGGCAATCGCTTTAGCCGGGTTAAGGCCCTTGGGACAAGTCGATGTACAGTTCATGATCGTGTGGCAACGGTATAACCTGAACGGATCATCCAATGCATCCAGACGTTCACCGGTATCCTCATCACGACTGTCGACCAGCCAGCGATAAGCCTGCAGCAAAATAGCGGGGCCGAGATAACGGTCGCCGTTCCACCAGTAACTTGGGCAGGAAGTGGAACAACAGGCACATAATATACATTCGTACAGCCCATCCAGCTTTTCGCGGTCTTCCTGTGACTGCAGTCTCTCCTGGTCCGGCAATGGGACGCTTTGCGTTCGAATCCACGGCTTGATGCTGGCATATTGTGCATAGAAATGCGTCATATCCGGCACCAGGTCCTTGACCACTTCGAGATGCGGCAACGGATTGATTTTCACATCGCCCTTGATTGAACTGATTGGCTTGGTACAAGCCAGTGTATTGGTGCCGTCGATATTCATCGCACAGGAGCCACAAATGCCTTCGCGGCAGGAGCGACGGAACGTCAGCGACGGATCAATTTCGTTTTTGATCTTGAGAACAGCATCCAGCACCATCGGACCGCAATCATCCAGATCGATCTCGTAACTGTCGATACGCGGGTTTTCACCTTTGTCAGGGTCCCATCGATAGACATGGAATGTACGAATATTGACGGCACCCTCTGGAGCAGAAAATTTCTGACCTTTAAGCGGGCGGGATTCAGGAGCTAATCGTAATTTAAGCATGGGATTCTCCTAATAAACACGCGGCTTGGGAGGGACAACTTCAACGTCATCCGTGAGTGTGTACAGATGCACGGGCCGGTAATCGATAGTTACCTTGCCGGACTCATCCATGCTTGTCAGCGTATGTTTCATCCAATCCTCATCATCCCTGTCCTGAAAGTCTTCACGGGCATGGGCGCCACGGCTCTCCTTGCGGTTTTCAGCGCCGAGCATGGTGGTCACTGCGCAACCCAGCAGGTTACGTAACTCGAGGGTTTCGACGAGATCGGTGTTGAAGATCATCGAGCGGTCACTGATTTTTATATCGTCGAAAGACGCATGAACATCGGCAATCAGCCTGCAGCCCTCCTCCAGTATTTCACCGGTTCGAAAGACCGCAGCATTGTTTTGCATGACTTGCTGCATGTCATCGCGTATCGCGGCCGCACTCTTGTTGCCGTCTGCATTTCGCAAGCTATCAAAATCGGCCACCAGCGCATCGACGACTTTTGCGTCAAGGTTCTCGTGACGCATGTTGGGCTTAATGACCTCCGCACAGCGGTGCGCTACGGCGCGGCCAAAAACAATCAGGTCGAGCAATGAATTGGAACCCAGCCGGTTGGCGCCGTGAACGGAAACGCAGGCCGCCTCACCGATCGCAAATAAGCCCGGAACCACTGCATCGGGGTCACCGTCTTTAATACGTACGACTTCACCGTGGTAGTTTGTCGGTATGCCACCCATATTGTAATGAACGGTTGGAAGCACCGGGATCGGTTCCTTGGAAACATCGACGCCGGCGAAAATCTCGGCGCTCTCCGCGATACCAGGCAAGCGTTTGTTGATCACGTCGGAGCCGAGATGTTGCAGATTAAGGTGGATATGATCCTTTTTAGGACCGACACCCCGCCCTTCCCGAATCTCGATCGTCATTGAGCGACTGACGACGTCACGGGAGGCCAGGTCCTTGGCATTAGGTGCATAGCGTTCCATGAAACGCTCGCCTTCGGAGTTGGTCAGGAACCCACCTTCGCCACGGACACCTTCGGTTATCAATACACCCGCACCGTAAACACCGGTCGGATGGAACTGGACAAACTCCATATCCTGCAGCGGCAAACCAGCACGCAAGACCATGCCATTACCATCACCCGTGCAGGTGTGAGCCGAGGTGCATGAGAAGTAGCTGCGACCATATCCACCTGTCGCCAGGATAACCGCGTGCGCCCGGAAGACGTGTAAGCTGCCGGAAGACAGGTCCCAGGCCAGCACACCGCGGCAGACTTCATCGTCATCCATCAGGAGGTCAAGAACGAAATACTCGATAAAAAATGTCGCGTCATGTTTGAGGGCTTGCTGATAAAGCGTATGCAAAATGGCGTGACCGGTCCGGTCGGCGGCTGCACAGGTTCGCTGGGCCGTACCCTCACCATAATGCGTTGTCATGCCACCGAACGGGCGCTGGTAAATTTTGCCGTCCTGGGTGCGCGAGAAAGGTACACCATAGTGTTCCAGTTCAATCACCGACGGAATGGCTTCCCTGCACATGTACTCGATGGCGTCCTGGTCACCTAGCCAGTCCGAGCCCTTGATGGTGTCGTACATATGCCAGCGCCAGTCATCTTCGCCCATATTTCCGAGCGCTGCTGACATACCGCCCTGTGCAGCTACCGTGTGGCTGCGGGTCGGAAAAACCTTGGAAATACAGGCCGTTTTCAAGCCGGTTGCAGCCAGGCCCATGGTGGCGCGTAAACCGGCACCGCCGGCGCCGACCACAATGACATCATATTTATGTTCAGTTATAGAATAATCTTGGCTCATGGTTCAGCTCCCCAGTACCAGTTTCAGAGCTGCCATGGCACTGATCAAAAATGCGACAAGACAGGCAAAACGTACAAATATCAACAGTGCAAACTCCAACGCAGGAAAATGCACATAATCCTCAATCACGACCTGTAAACCCAATTGGATGTGATAAAAAACGGTACCGGCCAACAAAATGGCCATACCTGCATGGAATGGTGAAGACATGACAGTGCTGGCAGTCGCGTAGTCTGCGCCTGCGAGACAGACCCCCATCCATAAAACCCAGGTGGTTAATAAAAGCAGAATCAACGCCGAATAACGTTGAGAGCGCCAATGATGAGTACCCCCGCCTGAACTGCCCTTTCCCCGGACACGGGCCAGTGGATTTTGCATGTTCATAATCCTGCCCCTATAACAATGAGTGACAGCACGACCGAACCGATGATGGCCAGCCAACCGGAACTGCGAACCTGTGACATTTCCATCATCCAGCCGGCATCCCAGATCAGGTGACGGATACCGCCAAACAGGTGAAAGCTGAAACTGAAGACACTGGCGGCAATGACAAGCTTGCCAAGACCACTTCCAAGCCAGGCAGTGACGGCCAGGTATGCCTCTTCTCCGGTCGCCAGGGCAAGCAGCCAGCAGAGCAACAGCGGTGCTGTTACTACAGACATGAATACGCCGGTGATTCGGTTTAGTATGGAAAGCGCTGAGGTAATCTGGAACTTATAATATGGCCCCAGCATATAGGGTGACATTGGGCGTTTCGAGGTACTCATATTTATCGGCCTTTGTCCTTTGCGTGATATTAGAAGTCCGTACAGCGTCCTGCTTTTTCCCAGTCGCCATAACGTGTTGGCTCTGGCCCTTTGGGGCCGCCGACTTCAACAGGTTTTTTAGGAGAATCATCAACCGTGGCAGGTTTTCTTGTTAATTTTTCGGACTTGTTTAATGATGCAGGAGAGGCTGTTGACTGGTGCTTTTTCACTAACAACGCCTCTTCTGACCGATCTATTTCTCCAGCGTTTAGTGTAACGCCTAAAACGGTCTCTTGCGAGTGCGGTTTTGTGTTTTTTAGACAAGGCACGCACTTGATTTTGAGTTAAAATGCAAGTGGGAATCATTTACCACTGTCAATAGGAAATGTTCAAAAAATGATCAAGCTTTCATACCTGTCAGTTATCCGCTTTAGCGGTGTTGATGCCGGTAGCTTTTTACATAGTCAATTAAGTGCAGATGTACTGGGCCTTGCCAGCGGTGATTCAGGCTTTGCCTGCTATTGTGAACCGAAAGGCCGGGTGCTCAGTTTGATGCTGGTTTACAGAGATGATGATAGTTATTTCATCATCATGTCGGCCAGGTTGGTATCGGCTGTCACCGACCGTCTGAAAATCTACGTGATGCGCTCAAAGGTCGAGATCGACATACTCAGCGACTACTCAGTATCGGGTAAACCGGCAAATGATGATCAGCTACCAGCCACGGATTCAGGCAAGGTGATCGTATTGCCAGGTAAGTCTCAATGCCTGGTGGTAACGCCAAGTGACAATTCCGGGGAAGGAGACGCAACCTTGCAAGCGGAATGGAGGATTTCGGAACTGCAAAACGGTATCAGCTGGCTCAGCCCCGAAACCAGCGGCCAGTTTTTGCCGCAAATGCTCGGCTATGAGGAGTTGGGCGCGGTGAATTACCGCAAGGGTTGTTATCCTGGACAGGAGATCGTTGCGAGAACGCACTACCTGGGAAAAGTTAAACGGCACCCTCGCCTGCTCGTTTGTCAATTGCCCGTTTGCCCAAACCCAATGGATAAAGTTGAGTTAATCAGTGATCAACAGGCTTTTGATGCAGTCGTCGCGGATTGTGAATCAAGCGCTGATGGAATGATGTACTTGTTGCTTGTCACGCGCATGGCGCCGGAACTGCCTGTCCAGCAAATCAATTACCTGGAAAACAGCGCGGAAATCTACTGACGCTTGTATTGAGCGTGTTACCGGGCCCAGCTCAAACCTGGGCAACGATATAGCATACCCAACCGGGATCGGCATCACCGATTTCGGCGGGTGTATAAATACCGTTACCCTCATTTTTTTCCACATCTGTGCCTTCCCAGTAGATATCGACCTGTGAGAAACCAGCTTCATACAGTAGCTCACGAATCTCCGGTAAGGTCCATAAACGCCAGACATAGTCGAACGCCCTGTCCAAACGCGACCCGTCTGGAAATTCAAAATGAATTTGGCAGTTCATGCATGAATCGATGGGGTTAAAAGACACCTGGTCCCAAATATAAGTGAAATCGTTGCCGTTTTCGTCCTGACACTCACGTGATTCAGTCAACACCATCGGCGCCTCGTACCCGCCATAGGCATCCAGGAAGAAGATACCGTCTGACACCAGGCCGTCAAGGGCATTTATGAAGTATTCGCGCAGGGCATCACGTGTCAGAAACAGGTAATAGCTGAAGTTCATCGCCAGGATGATGTCGGCAGGACCGGGCCGAGATTGCAGCACGTTCTCGTTCAGAAGTTCGATGCGTTCCTGCTGTTCCCCATCAAGTTGAGCCAGCCTGTTCTGACGGCCCCATTCAAGCACCTCGCTATCAAGGTCAACACCCACGGCTTGGTGGTCGTCATCGCGAACCACCCACTCGCAAGCGGTATTGGCTGTGCCGCAGAAGTCCTCACGCAAAAAAACCGCTGGACGGTGACGAAGCTCAGACCAGGTCTGCTCAACAAAGTCAATCTCACTTTCAACGTCCTGAACCGCCGCTTCGTAAAGCAGATGTAGATCTGCCTGGGCTGAAAGTGCCTGGGGGGACTCAGGATCCGATGCTTTGATATTTTTCCGAAACATACTTATCGATCAATGCCAAAAAATCTGCAGTCAGGTCATCGCCCCTGAGTGTGGCGGCCTTGACCCCATCGATAAATACCGGTGCAACCGGCGACTCGCCCGTACCGGGCAGGCTGATGCCGATATTGGCCTGCCGGCTTTCTCCCGGGCCATTAACGATACAACCCATGACGGCCAGGTTCAGGTTTTCCACACCTTCATAGCGCAGTTTCCACTCTGGCATCCGTTCACGAACATGATTGGTCACATCAAGGGCGAGTGACTGGAAATAGGTGCTGGTGGTCCGGCCACAGCCGGGACAGGCGGTCACCATCGGTGAGAAGGCCCGTAGCCCCATGCTTTGCAACAACTCCTGGGCAACGATCACCTCGTCGTTGCGTGACTGGCCCGGTTCCGGTGTCAGTGAAATCCGGATCGTGTCACCGATGCCCTGTTGTAACAATACGGCCAGTGCAGCAGTCGAAGAAACAATTCCCTTGCTGCCCATACCCGCCTCGGTCAAACCCAGGTGCAGGGGGTAATCACAACGCCCGGCCAAATCACTGTAAACGCGAATCAGATCCTGTACACCACTCACTTTGCAGGACAGGATGATCCGGTTATGGGCCAAACCCAGTTCTTCGGCCTGTTGTGCACTCTCAAGCGCCGACCTGACCAGCGCTTCGCGCATGACGGCATCCGCCGGGCGCGGGGAACTGCTTTTTCCATTCAGGTCCATCAGATGTGCCAGCAGACGTTGATCCAGGCTGCCCCAATTGACACCGATCCGCACCGGCTTGTCATGTTCAATGGCGAGCCCGACGATGGTTGCGAACTGATCGTCGCGCTTTTTTCCAAAACCTACATTTCCCGGGTTGATTCGATACTTGGCCAGTAAACGGGCGCATTCGGGGTACTGCTGCAAAAGGTGATGACCGTTGTAATGAAAATCACCGACAACCGGCACCTCACAGGACATCATCTCCAGGCGTTCCATGATGCCAGCCACGGATGCAGCTGCATTTTCGGTGTTGACGGTAATACGCACCATCTCCGATCCGGCACGTGCCAGTTCAGCAATCTGCGTGGCCGTCGCCTTGATGTTTTCAGTATCGGTATTGGTCATGGATTGCACCACCACCGGATGTGCAGAACCGATCAATACACCGCCGACATTGACCGTCGGTGACGGCCGTCTTGTCTGAATTTCGGTTTCTGAATTCATGTTGTTTCAGCTCTCAGAAGTCTTTTCATCCGAAGGCTGGTTGCCTTCACGGCTCATGACGGGCCAGGCTGCATGCAGGTATTCCCACATCGACCAGAGGGTTAATGCAGCGGCGAGATAAAGCAGCATCTCACCGACGAGTGCAACGGGAAGACCAAACAGGTCATATTCATATAACAGGCAACTGATGGCTGTCATCTGGAAAATCGTTTTGAATTTACCCAGAACCCCGACTTTGACCGTGCCACTTTCCCCCATTTCAGACATCCACTCCCTGAGTGCGGAAATTGCGATCTCACGTCCAATAATAATGGCTGCCGCCAGGGTCAGAAATATTTCCGGAAAGACGATGGGAGGTGGTACATGTACCATCAATACCAGCGCAGTGGCCACCATCAACTTGTCGGCCACCGGGTCAAGGAATGCGCCAAAGGCCGACATTAAACCCATGCGGCGCGCCAGGTAACCATCCAGCCAGTCAGTAATCGCTGCCAGGATGAAAACTGCAGCGGTTGCCAGTGGAGCCCACACGTAGGGCAAATAGAAAAACAGGACCAGCACAGGAATCAGCGCGATACGCATCAGCGTCAGGATCATCGGAAATGTCATTTTCATCGATTCAGTCCGGTCAGAGTCAAGCGGGTATTATCGCAGACAGGGGGGCTTTTTTGCAGGTTTAAATCAATAACATAATTCCAGGCCTTTTTAGACACATATGTGGAGTGCCGGGGAAGTGATAAGCCCTGGAAAATAACGGCTGCAAAGCAGAGCTGAGCCGCGGAGAAAGGATGGAACACCCCTTGCAAAACCTTGTACTTAATGGAGTGCTTTAAAAATCCGCTCAGCCAACTGCCGGTTGATTCCCGGGATACCTGCCAACTCTTCGACACCGGCCTTGCGAACCCCCTGCAAGCCGCCGAAATGGGTCAATAGCGCCCTTCGTCTACGCGCTCCAACACCACTGATGTCCTCCAGCACCGAATGGACGGCTGCCTTTTGCCTGCGGCCACGATGTCCGGTGATAGCGAAACGATGGGCTTCGTCCCGGACTTGCTGAACCAGGTGCGAGGCTGGAGATTCCGGCCCCGGTTGCAGACTGTGCGGCGCCACCGGCAGCACCCACTCCTCGTACCCTGCCCGCCTTGATGGGCCTTTGGCCACACCCATAAGCGGGATATCGTTAAGTCCGCAATCAGCAAGAACCTCCATTGCGATACCCAGTTGCCCCTTGCCGCCGTCGACAAGGATAAGGTCAGGCATGTGTCCATCTTCTTTTTGAAGTTTTCGATACCTGCGGTTTAACACCTCACGCATCGCCGCATAGTCGTCACCGGGTTCAAACCCCGTCAGGTTGTAACGCCGGTAGCGGGATTTAACCGGTCCCTCAACACCAAACACCACGCAGGACGCGACGGTCTTGTGACCGGACGTATGTGAAATATCAAAACACTCTATTGTCCGGGGCGGGTCTTCCATCTCGAGCAAGACCGCCAATGCATCAAACTGTGCGTCCAGCCGGGAAGATTCCGTACTGCGCATATGCAATGCATTGAGCGCGTTCCTGTGCGCCAGTTCCAGCCATTGTTTGCGGTGACTGCGCGGATGTGATTGCATCCTGACTTTCCGACCGCTTCGTTCACTGAAAACGGATTCGAAAAGCGCCTGTTGTTCCACCGTATGGGAAATGATTAATTCTGCGGGCGGTTTACGTTCCCGGTAATACTGGCCAAGAAAGGCCTGCAGAATTTCCGCGTCGCCATGACCCTCAGATTGTGCAGGGAAGTAATCACGCTGCCCAAGACTGCGTCCGCCGCGAACAGAAATAACCTCGATAGCACAGCTACGCTGAAACCGGGCAAGCGCAATAATATCCAGGTCGCCATTACCGGCAGAGACAAACTGGCGGGCCTGCATCTGCTTGAGGTGATTGATCTGGTCCCGGTAGTGCGCCGCCTGTTCATAATGCTGCAAAGCTGCAGCGCTCTCCATACGCTTGATAAGCCGCTCAATGACCTTTTGACTTTGGCCCCGCAGGAATAACAGGGCATCATCTACCTGTCCGGCATACTCTGAGACGCTGACCTTCCCCACACATGGCGCGGTGCAACGCTTTATCTGGTATTGCAAACAGGGCCGTGTGCGGTGACTGAAATAGCTGTCCTCACAGTTTCGCAAAAGAAAAAGCTTTTGGATCAGGTTGATACTCTCCCTTACTGAACTGGCGGACGGATAGGGGCCGAGATATTGCTTGTCCTTGTCCTTGCCGCCGCGGTGAAAGGCAATCCGTGGATAGTCGTGATTGGTACCCAGCATAACCCATGGGTAGCTTTTGTCATCCCTGAGAAGTACGTTATAGCGGGGCTTGAGAGACTTGATCCACTCGTTCTCAAGTAACAGGGCCTCAGCTTCGGTGCGGGTAAGACTGACTTCGATGGATTGAATCCGCGCCACCATCCGCATAATTCGTTCAATTTTTGGCCGGGCATCAAAATAGCTCGAGACCCTTTTCCGCAAATTGGCGGCCTTGCCGACATACAGGGCGACCCCATCCGAATCACGCATCAGGTAAACACCGGGACCGGCGGACAAGCGACGTGCAAACTTCTTGCCGTCGAAATCCGTTTCAGGCTGTTTCTGCTGCTTGCCTGCCACTATTGACCCAGACGGCCCTCAACATCTTTCATTAACCCGCGTGTAGCGGCATCCAGCAATTTGCACATATAGTTGAAACCATCCATGCCGCCATAATACGGATCGGGCACATCTTCCGGCTGAGCCTGTGGGTGAAACTCCATCATCATATGCAGGCTGGCTTTCGAACCCTCGGGCTGAATAGCCTTCAGGTCTTCGAAATTGCTACGATCCATCGCAATGATCAGGTCATAGTCGTCGAAATCAGATGCACTGACCCGGCGTGCGCGCAGATGTCCGATGTCCACATCAAAGTCCTGCGCGGTTGCAACCGCCCTCGGGTCGGGAGAGTGGCCGACGTGGTAACCATGGGTTCCCGCAGAATCAATTGAAACCCGGTCTTTGTATTCAGAACGTTTCAGTGCATTCGCGAAAAAGCCTTCTGCGGAGGGTGATCTGCAAATATTTCCCATGCATACAAATAGTATATTAATCATAATATTATAGTCTTTTTATAAGGTTTTACTTTCAATTATTTTTCGTACCCGTTGCAGATCATCTTCTGTATCGATGCCGGCGGGAATGAATTCACAGGCAGCGGCCATGGCGATTCGACCACCCTGCTCCATGATACGCAACTGTTCCAGTCGCTCATTTAATTCCAGAGGCGTCGGCGCACAGTCGGTGTAGTGGCGCAAGGCCGCCAGGCGGTAAGCATACAGACCCAGGTGTCGTTTCCACTCCACACCGGCCTCCAGCGCCTCTGTAATGGAAGCATGAGCGCGTGAGAAAGGTACCGCACTTCTGCTGAAATACAAGGCGCGGCCCAAGGTATCGGTAACGACCTTAACCGCATTCGGGTTTTGCACTTCAGCCGCATCAGAGATCGGCCAATAAAGACTGGCAACCTCACAGTCCGGGCGTTGATCCAGCAGGGCTGCCACCTGGTCGAGACAGGCAGCGGGCATCAACGGCTCATCACCCTGCAGATTGACCACGAGGTGGTCATCCGGCCAGCCCAGCATTGTCGCGCATTCTGCAATTCTGTCGCTGCCACTCTGGTGTTGCGTGCCGGTCAATACCACACGGGCTCCGAATGATCTGGCGACGGTGACGATACGCTCATCATCCGTGGCAATAACCACGGAAGCCGCCGACGACTCACAGGCCCTGTGCCAGACGTGTTGCAACAGGGTTCTCCCGTCCAGGTCCAGCAACACCTTGCCCGGCAACCGCTCCGAGGCAAAACGTGCGGGTATAACAATATGATAGGCACTCAAATTAGCCACGCTCATTTACATTCCTTCATTAAACCCTGCAGATGCTGCTTGAAAGTCGCTTCAAAGCTTGCGTCCAAATGCGTATCAACCGGCACATACCAGGCATTCTTCAGCCCAAGGGAACGACACTTCACTGCATCTTTTTCCGTCATGATAATAGCTGAGCCGGTTTCTGCCAGTTCAAAATCTTTTAGGGAAAATCGATGGTGATCCGCAAACGCATGGTTTGTCGTCACAATCTGCAGTGATGCCAGCATGTTGAAGAAACGTTGAGGATGACCGATACCGGCCATGGCATGAACCTTCTTTCCGCTGTGGTTTTGCCGGAATTGCGCTACTGACATGACGCTTGAATCATCCAGTGAACGCAGGCTGTCACCCGTTAATTGCATGACGTTCACTGCCAGGTCTTCCGGTTTGTCTGCCCAGACACCATTGGTCACGACATAATCAACCTGCCTGAGACGCCCGGCGGGTTCACGCAGCGGCCCTGCAGGCAGGAGGTGTCCGTTTCCCAGGCCCCGCTCACCATCCACCACGCAAATATCCATGTCCCTATCCAAATTCGCTTGCTGAAGACCATCATCACAGATCAGCAAGTCCACACCCATGTCATCGAGTTTTCTGATCGCATCACAACGCCGCGCGGCAACCACCACCGGGACACCGGTACGTATGGCAAGCAATACCGGTTCATCACCACATTCACGGGTATCACTATCTGCTTGAACCAGCAGGGTTTGCTTGCCTTGTCTGCCATAACCGGTACTGACAATACCGGGCTTGCAGTTCAGTTCCGCTGCAAGTTGACACAAACGTATTACCAGCGGGGTTTTACCACTGCCACCCGTGGTGATGTTGCCCACAACAATCAGCGGTAAGGCTGAGCGACAGGACGAATCTCCGCTTTCTTTCTTCTTTTGTTCATGGTTGAAGGCAGCACGGTAGACCGGCTCCAGCATACGCAAATACCAGGGCGGCTGGTGTGTTTCATACCATTGCCTGAGAATCCAATGTTCGATACCTGCACGCATGACGGAGTTAAGTCACTACCTGGTCCTGGTCTTCAAACTGGGTATGATACAAACGGGCGTAGGCACCATCTTTTGCGAGCAGTTCGGCATGGGTACCCTGCTCTATCACTTTGCCTGCACCCAGCACGACGACCTGGTCGGCGTTCTCAATGGTGGACAGGCGGTGAGCAATCACCAGTGTCGTGCGCCCTTTCATGACTTCTTTTAATGCATCCTGAATGGCACGTTCAGATTCCGAATCCAACGCGGATGTCGCTTCATCAAGGATCAGGATAGGCGCGTCTTTCAGCAGGGCCCGGGCAATCGCCAGACGTTGACGTTGACCGCCGGAGAGCAAAGTGCCGGTCTCACCCAAGACGGTATCCAGACCTTCAGGAAGCTGATCAACAAACTCCATCGCATACGCTGCGGTCGCGGCGCGGGTAATAGCTTCACGATCAATACCTTCAAGCGCACCGTAGGCAATATTGCCGGCGATGGTGTCGTTGAAAAGCACCACGTCCTGGCTGACCAGGGCGATTTGCTTGCGCAGGTTAGCAAGTTGATAATCGACGAGTTCAACCCCGTCGAGCAGGATATGACCCTGGCTATAGTTATAGAAACGCGGCAACAGGCCAGCCAGTGTGGTCTTACCACTGCCGCTTTGTCCGACCACCGCTGTCACGCTGCCTGCCGGAAAGTTCAGGCTGATATCATCCAGCACGGCCTGGTGACTGTTGTCATACTGAAAGCTGACATTTTTAAAATCAATCTCACCCCTGACACGTTCCGCACAGTGGTTTCCGCTATCCTTTTCTTTATCTGTATCAATAACGATAAAAATACTTTCGGCCGCTGCAATACCTTTTTGCATCTGCGACTGTACGTTTGTCAGCCGTTTTAAGGGTGGAATGGTTGCAATCATGGCAAAAAATATGGCGGTGAACGTCCCCGCTGTGATCTCATTCAACATCGCCGGGCGGGTTGCAACAATCATCAAAACCACCAGGGCAATACCGGCGGCAAACTGTACGATTGAAGAACTGAGCATATGGGTTGCGACCATACGCATATGGAGTCGACGGGTTCTTTCATTGACACGGTCAAAACGCGCTTTTTCCGTGTCCTGCCCGAGAAACACCTTGACCACGCGTTGTCCGACAACCGCCTCTTCGGTCACATGTGCTACATCTCCCATGGAGTTCTGAATATTGCGCGAGATTTTTCGAAACTTGCGACTGATCACGGTCACTACCAGCGAAATGACAGGTATCAGTATCAACAGGACCGCTGTCAGGCGGGCATTGGTAGTGAGCATCAAAATAGCCAGGTAAATCAGCAGCAGGATATCCCTGAACGCCGAAATGACGGCCTTGGTTGCGGCATGTGCAACCTGCTCGCTGTTATAGGCAAGTTTTGAGATCAACTGACCGGGAGAGTTGCGATCGTAAAATGTCGCGGGCAGATGTAGATAACTGGCAAAGAGTTCCTTACGCAGATCGGCCACGACGCGCCTGCCGACCCACTCCATACCATATGCACCGGCGAAGTGACCAATAATACGCACCATGACGACAGCCATGACGCCCGCCGCCAGCCACATGCCATAGGCCCCGTCCTTTTCAACAAACACACGGTCGATCAGGGGCTCAACGAAACCGATGAATACAGCCTGCATGCCGGCATCAAGGCTGACACCGATCACCCCGATGACAAACATCAGCCAGTATTTTCTGGTGTAACCCCACAGGCGCTTATAGACGGCGCTTGCGGTAAAGGCCTCAGGTTTGTCAGGCATTATTATTCTTCTGTAATTTGTTCAGTGGCGATAGACAAACGGGAAAAACCAAGCTGGGCAGTGACGTCCATTGCAGTCACGACAAAGTGATGGGGTGTTTCAGCATCTGCTCTCAATATCACAGGAATATTGCGCTCCTCACCCGCCGCTTCAATAAACGCCGCCTCAATCGTCGCACGTGTTCCATCAACCAGTTGCCGGTCGTTGAGATAAAACTGACCATTGGCGTCGATGACAAGCTCGAAACTATTGGGCTGGTCTTCAGGCGCACTGACATTTTTTGCTTCGGGCAAGTCTACCTTTAACACCGCCTGGTGCTCAAAGGTGGTGCTGACCATGAAGAAGATCAACAACAGAAACACGACATCTATCAGGCTTGTCAGACTGATTTCAGGGTCTTCGTTTTGGGATGCTCTTAACCGCACGGACTAGTCCTCGAAAGAAGCGTAGGTAACCGGGGATGCATTGCCCCGCTCAATACAGTCAATTAGCCTGATTGCCTTTTCTTCCATGGAAATAACGTACTCAGCGACCATGCCACGAAAGAATCGATAGAAAAAATAGCTTGGTATAGCGATGGTCAACCCTGCAGCGGTGGTTATCAAAGCCTGTGAAATACCCCCTGCCAGCACATTGGCATCACCGACACCACTGACCATAATCGCGGAAAACACCTTGATCATACCGACCACGGTACCTAGCAATCCCAATAGCGGGGTTATTCCCGCGATCGTACCCAGCGTATTCAAAAACCTCTCAAGGTCATGAACAACATGACGTCCCGTATCTTCCACGGCTTCCTTGATCACTTCCCTTGAACGTGTCCGGTTAATCAGGGCGGCAGCATAGATCCGGCCTAAAGGCGACTCGGCTCTCAGTTGATCAAGATGTCTTTGGTCCAGTTCATGCCGGGCAGCCCAGTCTTCAACCGTGGCGGCCAGGTCGGCGGGTGTTACTTTGCTTCTGCGTAATGTCCAGAATCGTTCGATGATAATGGCCACCGACAAGGTCGAGCAGAGCAAGATGGGTGCCATCAGCCAGCCACCGGCAAGAATAATTTCCAGCACGCGCTTTCACTCCTTTGATTATTGCTGGTCAGAATAATACCTGAAGCTCGGTTTTAATTCCCCCGAATTTAAGGAATCGGGTTTCAACTTCAGGGACAATCCGGATTTGCAGGCCAGCGCCAAATGGCTTTGCGACTGACCCGCGCTGAGTCGATGCTGAAACGACCCTCCGCATCAGTGGTAATCCTGATGCCGCCACACAAGGCGGTATTCAAGGTTCGGAATATGGGCCGCTGCATAGCGCTCAAGTACATCGGTTCGGGGAAAATCGAAGCGGTTACCGGCTGCAGAAGAAATCAGAACCCATTGGGGCCTGACAGTATCGATGAATAACTGAGAGGATGAAGTCGAGCTGCCATGATGAGGTGCCGTCAGGATCGCATGTTGTTCCAGACCGCTATTCACCAGTCTCTTTTCCACCACCCGGGATATATCACCGCTTAATAACAGGCTCAGGCCAGGTCCATTGACGCTGATGACACAGGAACTGTCATTACCCAGGTAGGGTAAGCCTGCCGACGGATGTAAAATCTTGAATGTGATCCCCCCTGTCACCCACTGTGTTGGGGTTTGACAGGCCTCAATGCCGCTGCGGGATTCCGGCAGGCTGGCAAGGTAAGCAGCCTCAGGGTATAGAGATCGCAAGCTCCCCAGACCCCCGGCATGATCCAGGTCTGCATGACTTGCAACGATCAGGTCAGGCTTTCTGCCAATTGCCCTGATCATGGGTTGAATGGTTCCCGACACCATATCCATGCCGGCCTCCCCTTCAAGCCCATTACCTGGACCGGTATCGTAGATCATATGGTAATCCGGCAGGCTCAGCAGAACTGAAAGGCCTTGCCCTACATCCAGAAAATCCACTTGTGCCCCGGCACTGGCGGGTGAGTCTTTTAAGGGTAGCAGTAAGGGAATCATCAGAAGCAACCCGCCGTAGCGCCCCGCTACACCCCGCGGCAACAGGAAAAGGGCGGCTCCAAGCATCGCCAGAACGATTGCCATCAAAGCGGGCGTCCGGGTGGAACTGAAACCGGGTGGCTGCAGACCCGACATGAACTCAAGAAAAAGCATTAACCAGTCCGCGCAATAGGCTGCCAGCATCAGTGACACGGCTGCCAGTAACCCTGGCAACCATAACAATGTCAGGCCGAGCAGCACCAGTGGCACAATCAGGAAGCTTACCACCGGAATAGCAACGAGATTGGCCAATAGGCCGGGCAAACTGGCCTGCTGAAACCAGTACATGCCCAGCGGCGCCATGACCAGGGAAATACTGAACTGGGCAAACAGAACACGTCGCCAGGCTGGCATATTCCCATATCGCGGTATAAAGACCATCATCAAAACAGCAACCGCGATGAACGAAAACCAGAACCCGGCGCGTAAAGGTGCAAATGGGTCAGCCAGCAGTACCAGCGACATCGCGATTAACCAGGCCTGAAATGGATGAACGACGCGTCTGCCAAGCATGACGACCGTGGCAACGGTCAGCATGATCAATGCACGCTGTGTTGACACGCCAAAACCGGATAAGGCGGCATAAAGGAGAGCCGACATCCACGCCGTAAGCCAGGGCAGGACAATGGCCAGACGCTGTTTCAAGCTCACGGAAAGAAGCAATAAACCCAGCTTACCAAGGTAAAAGCCAAAAACCGCCGCCAGTCCGATATGCAGGCCGGATATCGCCAGAAGGTGCCCGGTACCCGTGGCAGATAGAACCTCTTTGTCACGGGCAGTCAGACCACGCCGGTCAGCAATAGCCAGTGCAACCAGGATTCGAAAGGCGGGTCTTCCGGCGGCCGTGTCCGTGAGCTTTTCAAGGACCAACTCACGCCAATGCTGCAGATTCGACCATTGGGCTTTGGAAACACGGACATTCTCGCCTTCCTGAACATAGGCTATTGCACCTATCCCCTCGCTAAAATACCAGCGCTCTGCATCCACACCATGAAAATTGACCCGGCCACGCGGCGCCCGCATCACCAACTGTAATCGCCATCGCTCACCGGCGCGAAGCACTGGCAACTCTGCCTTTACACCTGCGACCCTGTGTCTTTGTCTGTACCAGCTCACGTATATCTTTGACGGCAGGTCTGTTTCCTGCTCAGCAGGTAAAAACAGGAAGCGCACACCATTGTCATTGGAAACCGGCAGACTGCCGATGAGCCCAACGACTTCACGACTTGTCTTGCTCGCTGGGAATGGAAACCGTTCGGAAATTCGTTGATTAATCGTCAGTGTGCTTAACAGGAAGAAAAGCGGGAACAGGCAGAAAACCTTCAAGCCCCGTGCAAGCTTGAAAGCGCACAATATCGTCAACAGAAGAAATACAAAAGCAAGCCCGGATGGCAGGGTAGAAGAAAACAGGAACGGCGATACCGCTCCCATGATGAGCAGAACCCAGAGCTTCAATTATCCCCCCTGCACTTCTTTGATAAAGAAGCGCTGACAAAAAACTACCTAAAAAGGTTTCAGGCTCCCCATATGTAACTCAAAACGCTGATTCATTCTCGCTGCCAGGCGCATGTCATGTGTGACCAGTATCAGGCTGGTGTTTAGCTCGGTGTTGAGCTCAAGCAATTGCTCAAAGACCTGGTTGGCGGTACGTTCGTCCAGGTTGCCGGTGGGTTCGTCACCCAAAATGCAACCCGGGTTTCCGACCAGCGCCCGGGCCACTGCTGCACGTTGGCGCTCACCGCCAGACAATTCACCCGGTTTATGATCCATGCGCTGACCCAGCCCGACTTTTTCAAGCAGCACGGTGGCCCGACTTGCCGCAAGGGATGTGGTTTCACCACGAATCAACAAGGGCATAGCCACATTCTCGAGCGCGGTGAATTCCGGTAACAAGTGATGAAACTGATAAATAAAGCCCATGCGCGAGTTACGAATATCACTGCGCTCACTATCACTTTTCTGCCACAGTGACTGCCCGTCGACCAGCACCTCGCCTTCTTCCGGTTTATCCAGCCCGCCCAAGATATGCAATAGCGTGCTCTTTCCGGCACCCGATGCACCGACAATAGCCATTGATGTACCCGCGGGCACCTGCAAATCAACACCTGAGAGCACCTGAACCCGTTTCGGCCCTTGCCTGAACCCACGCGAGATACCACTCGCCTGGATGACAATGTTCTCTTGATCACTCATAGCGTAAGGCCTCCGCCGGATCAGTCCTGGATGCACGCCACGCCGGGTACAGGGTTGACAGCAACGACATACCCAGTGACATCAATGCGAATCCGATGACATCGGAACGACGCAGGTCTGAGGGTAATTCAGTAATGTAGTAAATATCCGACGGAAAAAGGGAAAACCCAAAAATCCGTTCCAGAAACGGCACCACGATCGCGATATTGTTGGCTAACAAAATACCACCCACTACACCAAGGGCTGTGCCAATTATTCCAATAAGGCTGCCCTGTACAACGAATACCCGCATAATCGTACCCGCGTGTGCACCCATGGTTTTCAGAATCGCTATATCGGCCTGCTTGTCTGTGACAACCATCACCAGCATGGAAATAATATTGAATGCCGCGACAGCGATGATTAAAGATAGGATGACCCACATCACGGTCTTTTCGGTGCGCACAGCCTGAAACAGGTTGCCGCGTTCCTGGCTCCAGTCCCTGACACGGTAGGCGCCATCTAGCTGGTCGGAAATTTGGCGGGCCACCAGCCAGGCGGAGTCAAGATCAGTCAGTTTAAGACGGATGCCGCCAATGGAATCTTCCGGCATACGCAGCAACCTGGCAGCATCTTCGATATGCACGAGGGCCAGACCGCTGTCGTTTTCGTGTTCACCAAATTCAAACAGGCCTACCACGGTAAATCGCTTCATCAACGGACTGGCGCCAAATGGGCTGGCTTTAAGCCTTGGCGCAATGACGGTGACCTTGTCACCCGGACCAACCCGCAAACGCACCGCCAGGCCAATACCCAGCACGATACCGTACTCACCGCTGCGAAGGTCGCTGAGCTCACCGCTGACCATGCTGGTAGCAACATCCGATACGGTCGCCTCGTAATCAGGTACAACGCCTCGCACCAGCGCCGCACTCGAACCGTTAGCCTGTAACCAGGCGCCCACTTCGACATAAGGGGCTGAAGCAACGACGTCGTCACGCTGATTAAGCTGTTCAATAAGCTCAGGCCACTCATCAAGCGGTTTATCAAGAGACTGAATGGTGGCATGCGAAATAGCACCGAGAATACGGGCTCGCAGCTCTTTTTCAAAACCATTCATCACCGATATGACCGTGATCAACGTGGTCACACCCAGCGCGATTCCCAACATCGAAGTGAGGGAAATAAACGAGATAAAATGATTTTGTTTCTTGGCCCCAAGGTAGCGCAGACCAATGAAAGCGGATAGTGGTTTATACATAGGGGGGAATTAGACCATAACGCCAATGTCTCAACCAGTTGAATTTACGCTTTTGCGCTGTAGGTAATTTACGATGACTTATCGTTCCAGTTTTTCAAGTAAACCACTCAACTCAAGCGGAAGTGGTGAGGTAACTATCTGTTGCTCTCCACCGGCTGTATAAAAATTAACCCGGTGGGCATGTAAGAACATTCTTTTGAGTGCCATTTTTTTCCAGAACTTTTGACGCGCCCTGGGTGAATACCTGTCATCGCCCGCCAATGGCAGACCCAGGTGAGCGGCATGGACGCGTATCTGATGGGTTCTTCCGGAATGCAATTGTGCTTCTGTATAGCTAAAGTCTGCATAATGCTGTAACAGGCGGAACGTGGTGTGCGCCGGTTTGCCCTCCGTGTCCACCCGCATAAATTTCTGTCCAGACCGTTCAAACTGTCCAATCGGCTCATCAACTTCGACGCGATCCTGTTTCAATTTACCGTCCAGCAAACACAAATAGCGTTTTTCTATCTGGTTCTCTTTGATCTGGGAATTGAGGTCGCGTAATGCGTCGCCCGTGAGTGCTAACAACAGGCAACCGCTGGTTTCACGATCCAGACGATGAACGAGGTCGACACTCATACCAGGCCGTATCTTGCGCACCACATCAATAACACCCCAGGCCAGGCCGCTGCCGCCGTGAACGGCCATACCGGCCGGCTTGTTAACCACCATGATGCCGCCATCCTCATAACAGATTGACTGGCTCAAAAGTTGCAGTACGGCCGGCGGTATATCCCCCGCTCTATTTTCACGCACAGTTACCGGTGGGACTCGAACAGTATCTCCCGCTGTCAGCCGGGTGGCCGGTTTTGCCCTGCCACCGTTAACACGCACCTGACCTGTTCGAATGATTCGATAAACAACAGAACGCGGCATGCCTTTGAGTCGTGCACTAAGGAAATTATCCAGACGCTGCCCTTCGCGATCCTCCGTCACTTTGACCAGACTGACTGCTGAACTTACCTTATTCATCGACAACTACATCCAACTCATTGATAGAAAATGAAAACACTGCTATATTGTCCGGATAAGGAATTCGCCCCGCCGAATTGCCCTCCGATACCGCCCGATTATCTCACCTAAGCCGTGCTTTAAAAGGGCAGGACTGCAAAGATACAGTGACAGTTTACACCTGATTTCACTGGCGGAAAGCTTGAATTCAGTTACTTGCTTTATTGCAAAACAAACTTATTTTTGATGGCAGACCGACAAACTGCCATCTGAGGACCGGATCAAATACTGTTGGTCTGGCTATGAAAACAAAAAATTTGGTACCCCCGGCAAAGGTGCATGGCATCGCCGGGTAAGATAAGTGGAAATATGACATTTTGAGGTCATATCGTTCCACCGTCGCCCCGTACCGGGGTGCCTGAGGACAATATAATGAAAAGAATGCTGATAAACGCAACTCAGCCCGAGGAGTTGCGTGTCGCAATCGCCGACGGCCAACTACTATCTGATCTTGATATAGAAGTACCCTCCCAGGAACAAAAGAAATCAAACGTCTACAAAGGCAAAATCACACGCGTTGAACCATCACTGGAAGCCTGTTTTGTTGACTTCGGTTCAGCCAGGCACGGGTTTTTACCACTGAAAGAAATTTGCGAAGCCGCCTATTCGAAAAACGCGTCGAAAAAGGGTGGCAAGCTGGCCATTCGTGATGTGGTTAGCGAAGGCCAGGAAATCATCGTACAGGTTGAAAAAGAGGAACGCGGCAACAAGGGTGCGGCCCTGACAACCTACATTTCACTGGCTGGCCGCTACCTGGTATTGATGCCGACCAATCCTTCTGCAGGCGGCGTGTCACGCCGCATCATCGGCAACGACCGTGACCACTTGCGGGAACAATTGCAAAAGGTCACCACACCGGACAATGTTGGTATCATCATACGCACCGCGGGAGTGGGACGGGATGCCGAAGAATTACAGTGGGATCTTGACTACCTGCTGCAGCTTTGGGCCGCCATCGAACAGGCCGCCGCCAGCCGCCCTTCCCCCTTTCTGATTCACCAGGAAAGCAATCTTTTTATCCGGGCATTACGTGATCACCTGCGCAATGACATTGGTGAAATCCTGATCGATAACGAGACGGTTTTTAACGATGCACGAGAGTTCATGCAGCAGGTCATGCCGCATAACCTGAATAAGCTCAAGTTATACAACGATCAGGTCCCGCTATTTAACCGCTACCAGATTGAAAGCCAGATTGAATCCGCATTCGCTCGTACTGTGCATTTGCCCTCAGGTGGCGCCGTTGTATTCGATCACACCGAAGCACTGCTTTCGATCGATATCAACTCTGCACGTGCCACCAAGGGTGTCGATATTGAAGACACCGCATTTAGCACCAACATGGAATCAGCCCACGAAATCGCCCGCCAGCTGCGATTACGCGATCTGGGTGGTCTGATCGTGATTGATTTCATCGACATGACCAGCCGCAAACATCAACGCGAAGTTGAAGAGTGTTTGCGCAAGGCCATGCAAATCGACAAGGCACGTGTCCAAATCGGGCGTATTTCGCGCTTTGGGCTTTTGGAAATGTCTCGTCAGCGTCTACGTCCCTCTCTCGGTGAATCAAGCCAGGACACTTGCCCACGTTGCGACGGACACGGCACCATTCGAAGCGTTGAATCTCTGGCGCTTTCAATTCTCCGGCTTGTCGAAGAAGAGGTCATGAAGGAATACACCGGACAGATCATCGTCCAGGCACCCACGGAAGTGATTAACTTCCTGCATAATGAAAAGCGCGCGGCGCTGGCCGAGGTTGAATCCAGGCACAAGGTTCCGATCGTTATGCTGGCGAACCAGTACCTGGTAACGCCTCATTTCGAAATCCTTCGGGTCAGGAAAACCGATATTTCTGAAGCTCCAAGCTATTCACGCATTGAACAACCCCAGGCGCAAGTGGTCGCCAATGAGCGTTCACAGGCGAACGCGGTCGCACCCGTTGGCCCGGCTGTTAACCGGATCGTGCCAAACCGGCCAGCACCTGCCAGAATCGAAGAAAAAGCCCCCGGCTTGTTTGCCCGTCTCGCAAAAATCATTTTCCCCCATGCCAAAGAGGAAGAGAAAAGCGAGTCTGTAAAGAAAAAGTCGACTGCTAAGAAGAGCGGTGCTCAACAACAGAATCAGCAAGGCAGGCAAAGACAATCACAGTCGTCCAACCAGAGGACAAATCAAAGAAGTACGAACAAGCGTTCCGGTCAGGGCGGTCAGAAAAGCGCACAGCCACAAAGAACCGCCAAAAAGAAACAGACCAAGAAACAAACCAAGAAAACCCAGGCCAAGCCGGATCAGGGCCAGGCAAATGAAAAGCAGTCAGGACAGGCTAGACCAAACCAAAAACGTGGCCAACAGCCTCAAAAACAGCAAACGGCCAAGCAGCCGGCAAAGGCTGATCAGGGCGCGCAAACACCTGCCACTCCTGCCACACCTGGAGCCGAGGTTGATGGCAACGTCAAACCTGCACAAAAAGAAGGTAATAACCGTCGAGGCGGTCGCAGAAGACGTTCACCCTATAAGACAGGTGGTTCAAAACCACGTGTTGAAAACACGGATACAAATAATAGCAGCCCAGCAAATGATTCCAACCGGGCTCAGCAGTCTTCTGCCACTGACAAGCAAGCTGTAGCAGAAAAGAAGCAGGAAGCTGCCCTCCCCGCACAGAAAGCAACCAAAGCCGAGGACTCAAGCACCAAAACCGAAACGAAAGACATGGCAGCCAAGCCAGTGACAGCCGTTGAGTCAAAGCCAGTTGAAGCCAAACCGGCTCAACCGCCTGTAACGGGATCAAAACCGGTCGACACAAAAGCGACGCAGAGCGGTCAGTCGAATGCGGGTTCCAGTGATGCAAAACCGGAAAACAAGGTGGAGACCAGGCAGAAGGACGAACCACCGAAGGATCTTAAGCCTGCGAAAGATGCTGAACCTGTTAAAAAGTCTGAAGCGGCTCCTAAACCATCCCGTACCAAGGCAAAAACAAAGAAAGCTGACTCCAAACCAGGGGATAAGCCGGCCACAGGCGGTGATGAACCAGCTAAGCCCAAGAAGCGCGCGCCAAGGAAAAAAACGGCAAGTAAGAAAGTGAAAACTGATAAAGCGACAAGTAACAAAGAAACTGGCGAAAGCAGTTCAAAAGCGTCTGCCGACAAAGCACCTGCAGCGGCAAACAAACCAAGTCCGGCTATAGCAGCAGAGAAGGACTCAAAAGGTATTTACACACTCAAGCCACCACCGTCCGAAAACAACCTGGGGAAATAAACCGCTCGGTTTATCTCTTTTGACATTCAGCGGCATGCAGCCGGTAACAACCGGCTGCATACAGCTGATCTGACGTGATCACTTAGCCCCCTGTTTCACACATAGTGTTTGTCAGGCACCATCCAGCAATCCATACCGCATCGCCATGCGCACCATTTCAACTTCACTGCGTGCACCCAACTTGCCCAGTATTCTGTATTTATAAGTGGATACTGTCTTGGGACTCAAACTCATTAGTGTGGCAATATCCGGTATACGGCGACCATCCGTAATTTTCAACATCACCTCCATCTCCCGTGCTGACAAATCTTCAAATGGCGAGTCCTTGCCGGAGCCGGACAGCATCGATAAGGCAAGCTGTTTCGCTGCCTCGTTACCAATGTAACGTTGACCACCCGACACCACTTTGATTGCTTGCAGTAATTCCTCGGCCTCACAGTCACGGGTCAAATAGCCGCTTGCACCCACACCCATCATGCGTGATGGAAAAGGTGGCTTGGCGTGTACAGCCAGTATGATAATTCGGACGCCTGGATGTATTCTCAGTAGTTTCCTTGTAATCTCAAAACCCGTTAACCCGGGCAAATTAATACTGAGCAGGATAATATCGGGATGAAAGCGCCTGCAACGACTGAGCGCGGCTTCCCCCGATTTTGCCTCCCTGATTTCTGATATTTCGCTACTTTGGTCAAGAATATGCCGTAGCCCGGTTCTAACCAACGCCTGATCATCGATGATGAGTATTTGAACCATGATTTCCCCCTTTAGGATTGATTCGGTTTTTATTTGACTTAGATTTCCGACAGAAATGCCCCTTTAGTCAGAAAGTCCACACGCAATTCCCAACGAGAACGAAATATGGACTATTTAACTATAGACACTCAATTCCTATAAGTCGACCAGTGACAAGCATTTGTGTCAGATCGAGCAAATTCCCTACAAGCGCTTCATCTTATGTGGTTTTTTAGTGATGCGCGTTCAAGCCGCTTTGAATGAATTTTGAACTAATGGGTTATTGCGTTACATCCGGGTTGCAAAGCAGTGTTTTTAGGTCATAATTAAAGTGCTAGCATATTAGGGGGACTATTATGGCAAACCTGCACTTTACACCCGACATAACCGATGACCTCGTGAGGGTCCACGAGCAATACCTGGTACCCGCCATTTATGCACAATGGGCCAGCAGGGTTGCTGATATTGCCGAAATTGAGGTAGGACAGGATGTGCTTGATGTTGCCTGTGGCACTGGCACGCTCGCCCGGGCAATCCGGTTGGAGGCCGGCTTGCGTGGCAAGATAATCGGACTCGATACCAGCGAGAAAATGCTCGAATCCGCACATAGACAATCCAGTGGGATCGAATGGCAACTTGGCGATGCCACGAAAATACCATTCGTAAAACACCGTTTTGATCGTGTTATGTGTCAATTTGCTTTGATGTTCTTCACCAACCGGGTGGCGGCGATCAAGGAAATGCTCAGGGTATGCAAGCCGGATGGACTCGTTGTTGTTGCCACCTGGGGTTCACTGCAACCGGGTGGAGCCTACGATACCCTGATCAAACTCGTCGGGAAACTCAGGGGTGCACATGCTGCGGCAAAGATGTCATCTCCCTGGACTCTTGGAAAGCCCGGAGTGATAGATGCTTTACTCCTTTCATCAGGCATTAATGAATACGAATGTCATGAACGCTTTGGAAAAGCCAGTTACCCATCCATAAGAGCATTTATCGAGTCACACCTGCAACTCGCAGGCGAATACGACAACATGGATACTGATTCTTTTCAGGAGTTGTGGGATGCAGCCAATATGCAACTCCGTCCCTTCGTTGGCCCTGGCGGGCAGTTAATAGCGCAATTAAACGCAAATATATTCGTTATTAAGCCTGGCTGAAAACACGTTTCTATTGCGTTAAGCCTTCCAATGAGGCAAGCATGCGTCGCTGTAAAATGCAGAAGTTTCTGAATCTCACTCCACTCTTATCCTGATCACCATTCCGTTACGAACCGATACAATTTTGTCCTTTTTCCCGTAGCGTTCAAAAACCCAGTTTGATACCGTTACATTCAGTCTGCGCCCCTCTTCAGTAGCAAGCTCTTTGCCACTGTATTTTCTCATCGGTTTCCCACACCTTTTTAACAGCTGATTTGCCGAATCACCTGTCTTTACGACCTTATTGCCACAACGAATACTATTTGCCTGCAAGTCACTTGAAAGCAGGATAAGCCACGTGAATAAAAGCAAATATTTCATACCTGTATCTCCCCTTTTCCTGGTACGAAATAATGCTAGATCATAATTACAGGGACTGAATAGGGGAAAATGGAACCAGGGCTTGTCGGGAATATTTGACGATTGTTTGTCTCAATGCGGATATTCTGGCGCCTGGTGGTGCTCACCCAGCCGTCTTAGGCAAATAAAAAACCCGCCGGGTGGCGGGTGAGATGGGTGGGATTACAGGGTACATCCTGTACCCTGCCCTTCGGGCTCGCTGCGCTCGTGCAAAAACGTATTGTGCATGGACGCACCGGTGCCGCGTAGCACAAGGATGTGCGAGAGCGGCCTCCCGGCGTTTTTGTCGAACCCACTGGCCGCTATGCGGCGGTGGGTGCTCACCCAGCCGTCTTAGGCAAATAAAAAACCCGCCGGGTGGCGGGTTTTTTATTTGGCGGAGAGGGTGGGATTCGAACCCACGGTGGGCTATAAACCCACGCCGGTTTTCAAGACCGGTACATTCAACCGCTCTGTCACCTCTCCAAAATCGTGTGACGAATATCAAGACGCGCAGAATACAGAAAAATGCGCTTGTGTTCCACCCCTGTCCACAGGCATATGACAGATATGTTGAAATTAAGTAGAGTATCGCTACGGGATCGTCGGTTTACGACCCGAATGTATTGAACTTTTAGAAATGAACCTTATCTTATTGTTCTATTAACCACTCACAACATGGAGCTTTACCCAACGTATGAATCAGACACAATACAGAACACAAACCCTGCAGCCTGTTTCAGCTCTGGAAATGAACAAGGTGTTACGCAATACTTATGCCTTGCTTTCCATGACACTCTTGTTTTCAGCGGTCATGGCCGGCGTTGCAATGGCATTAAACTGGCCGCACCCGGGTGTCGTGATAACGCTTGTCGGGTATTTTGGCTTGCTGTTTCTTACAACCAAGCTTCGTAATAGCGCCTGGGGCATTCTTTCCGTATTTGCCTTGACCGGCTTTATGGGAATCACCCTTGGTCCGATCATCAACATGTACCTTTATCGCTTTGGTAATGGCACCGAAATCGTCATGATGGCACTGGGTGGCACCGGCGTCATATTTCTGGCCATGTCCGGCCTGGCATTGACCAGCAAACGGGATTTCTCATTCATGGGTAAGTTCCTTGCCATCGGCATCCTGGTTGCCTTCCTTGCTGCCATTGGTAACCTGTTCTTCCAGTTACCGGCACTGGGTTTGGCTGTTTCCAGCATGTTTGTACTGTTGATGGCCGGCTTGATCCTGTTCCAGACACAGCAAATCGTTCGTGGCGGTGAAACCAATTACATCATGGCCACGGTTACTTTATTTGTCAGTTTGTTTAATCTGTTTACCAGCCTGTTACACCTGCTGGGCGCGGGCTTTGGCGAAGACTGATCGTTTAACACTGTAAAAGAAAAGACCCGCTTGATGCGGGTCTTTTTTTGCCTGTCATATTGCCTGAACCAACAACTAGGGCTTGATCACTTCCTGGCCACCCATATACGGCTGCAGAGCCTCGGGCACACGAATCGATCCGTCCTGCTGTTGATAGTTTTCCAAAACAGCGATCAAAGTACGTCCAACCGCCAGTCCGGATCCATTCAGCGTATGCACCAGTTCGGGCTTGCCAGTATCCTGCTTGCGTACCCGGGATTTCATCCGGCGGGCCTGAAAGTCGGTGCAGTTGCTACAGGACGAAATTTCACGATAGGCACCCTGCCCCGGCAACCAGACTTCGATGTCGTAGGTTTTAGCCGCTGAGAAACCCATATCGCCAGTACACAATACGATTGTGCGGTAAGCGAGATTCAGTTTCTGCAGGATCTTCTCGGCATTTCCGATCAGTTCCTCGTGGGCGGCTTCAGAGTCTTCCGCATTAACGATGTGCACCAGTTCCACCTTCTCAAACTGATGCTGACGAATCATACCGCGCGTATCCTGTCCGGCAGACCCTGCTTCACGGCGGAAACACGGTGTTTGCGCCGCGTACTTGATGGGTAGTTCATCGCTGCTGAATATCAGGTCGGCCGCCAGGTTTGTCACAGGAACTTCCGCGGTCGGGACAAGGTATCTCGGTGGGTCATCCGTCGTGGCGAAAGCGTCATCGGCAAACTTGGGCAACTGGCCCGTACCCTGCATGGTTTCACCCTTGACCAGGTAAGGGACATAAACCTCGGTGTAACCGTGTTCCTGTGTATGCACATCAAGCATGAACTGCGCCAGTGCGCGGTGTAAACGCGCAAAAGAAGATTTTAATAATGTGAAACGGGCGCCTGCGAGTTTTGCCGCGGCTTCCGAATCCATCATCTGATGCAATTCACCCAGTTCTACATGATCCCTGGGCTGAAAATCATACGTGGGTACAAGCCCCCATTTGCGTAGCTCGACATTTTCAGTCTCGTCAGCGCCCACCGGAACATCTGGCGCTGCAAGGTTTGGAATATCGAGCAACCAGGCTGTCTGTTCATCACGAACCTGCCTGAACTCGGCCTCGACCGCTTTGAGATCATCCCCCAGCTTGGCAACAGCCGCTAAAAGGGGCTGAATATCCTCACCCCTGGCCTTGGCCTGCCCAATGGACTTGGCGCTGGAATTGCGTTTGCTCTGCAGTTCCTCCACTTCCATTTGTAATGTCTTTCGACGTGCTTCCAGGGCCTCGTATGCGGCGCCGTCCAGCGCATAACCGCGCGTCTTGAGGGCCGCAACAGTGGCCTCAAGATCATGTCTTAAAATTTGGTGATCAAGCATTATAATTTCTATCGTTTAAAAAAGCGGAATTGTAACACTTCATTCGGGTAAGGCGGCGACTCCAACGACGTCTGTGCCCTCAGGTGGCGAGAACATGAATAATTCCGGTTCCGGAGGCGGGTTCATCAGTACATTTTCAAACCTGATTTCTGTTCTTTGTCCAAACGCATCTTCCATCGTCATCATATTAACGCCGCCTGGCGTCATGCCGAGCAGGATGCGTTCAAACTCGGATTCTGTATCAAGACTTTTCAGTTCCAGCAGCATCATTCCTTCAAACTCACCCAATTCGGTGACTTGAAACTGTTCATCAAGCTGGCTGATGTCACCCAGTATCATCAAGGGTGTGTTGTTTGTCTGTGCGGATTGAGGCTTGACGGTCACTTGCTCAAGGGACTCGTCATAGATCCAGACATTATTACCATCGGCAACAATGATCTCCGGAAAGTCCCCTGTATACACCCAGCGCAATTTATCCGGGCTTTGTAACCAGACCTGCCCCTGGCTTTGATCCTGAACACGCCCATCCTGCGATTTTACGGTCTGTATAAATTCAGCCTGAAACCGGTCCAGTTCACCGGCAAAACGCTCAAGTTCACTGCGCGCCGGACCGGACTCTTCTGCCAGGACAGGTGTCGCGATGATGACCAGCGTTACTATGATGAGCTTAACAATATGATTCAAAATCAATCCCTGGGTGGTGGCGGCGCCAATACTTCACGCATTCCATTGTGCTCTGGTTGTGAGACCACGCCGCTTGCTTCCATCTCTTCGATGATCCGCGCGGCCCTGTTGTAACCGACCCGTAAATGACGCTGCACACTGGATATGGATGCCTTTCTCGACTCAGTAACAAAGGCAACAGCCTGGTCATAAAGTTCATCCTGATCGCCTTGTGTCTCCTTGGGGATACCACTGGCATTGATGGTCATTCCATCGGTCGTCATCTGGGTTTCTTCCAGGATGTCTTCCACATAATCCGGTTCGCCCAATGACTTGATGTAATCAACCACGCCATGCACTTCGTGGTCATCGACAAAAGCGCCGTGTACACGTTCGGGTATGGCCGTACCTGGTGGCATGTACAGCATGTCACCATGCCCGAGCAATTGCTCGGCGCCCATCTGGTCGAGGATGGTACGTGAGTCAACCCGTGATGAAACCTGGAAAGCGATGCGCGTCGGGATATTGGCCTTGATCAAGCCGGTAATAACATCCACCGACGGGCGCTGGGTAGCGAGAATGAGATGGATACCCGATGCACGCGCTTTTTGCGCCAGACGTGCAATCAGCTCATCGATTTTCTTGCCCAGGATCATCATCATGTCGGCAAGTTCATCGACAATCACAACGATATAAGGCAGGTGATCCAATTCGGGTGCTTCTTCATCCGGATTAAACTCGTCCGGTTTAAACAAGGGATCCTTAAGAGGCGTTCCTGCCTCACGCGCCTCGCGAACCTTCTTGTTGAAACCCGCCAGGTTACGCACACCTTCTGCTGACATCAGGCGATAACGGCGTTCCATCTCCGCCACGCACCAACGCAAAGCATTTGCGGCTTCTTTCATGTCGGTTACAACCGGCGCCAACAGGTGAGGAATGTCAGCGTAAATTGACAGTTCCAGCATCTTGGGATCGATCATCACCAGGCGGACCTCCTCGGGGCCGGCTTTGTACAAAAGACTTAAGATCATGGCGTTGAGCGCCACTGACTTACCTGAACCGGTGGTTCCTGCAACGAGCAAATGCGGCATTTTTGCCAGATTAGCAACGATGGGGCGCCCTGAAATACTCTTGCCCAGGGCCAGGGTCAACGGATGGTTGGATTTATCGTAAACCTCTGAACGCAGAATTTCTGAAAGAAAGACCATCTGACGATTGTTATTGGGTATCTCCAGACCGATGGTCGACTTGCCAGGAATGACCTCCACAACACGCACGGAAACGATACTGAGCCCTCTTGCGAGATCTTTGGCCAGGTTCATGATCTGAGCTGATTTGACGCCGGCAGCCGGCTCCAATTCAAACCGGGTAATGACGGGGCCAGGATGAACGGCCACCACGGTTACCTGAACACCAAAATCGGCGAGTTTTAGCTCGACCTGCTTGGAAAGCGCCTTTAGCGCATCCTCGGTATAACCCGGAAGCTGATCGTGGGGTTCGTCCAGCATATCCAGTGGTGGCAGGGAGTCCGCCGGCAGGTTGTTGAACAAGGGTCGTTGTTTTTCCTTGGCAACACGCTTGCTGGGCTGTTCGGCCGGCATACTGATCTGGGGTTCAATTTTTGGCGCTGTTTTGCCCTTCTGAAGGATTGAGTCTGTTTTACGCACCTCCTCCCGCTTGGCCTTGGCGCGACGTCCGGCAAACCAGTCGCGCATATTGGCTATATTGTTTACAAGCCAGTCGATAGCATTCAGCGTAATCTTTCCCGTGACGTCCATGACCAGAAACCATGACAAACCGGTAAACAGGGTGATACCGACCAGCATCATTGACAACAGGAACAAGGTAGAACCTAACATACCTGTCCACTGCAATAGCGGTGAAGCAACAACCGCACCGATAACCCCGCCACCATTGGCCGGCATGCTGCCAGCCGGGGGCAGCAAGTGCATATCACTCAGACCGGTCGAGGAAAGCAGAAACAACGCCAATCCCGTAATGATGGCAACGGCCTCAATCACTCCTGCGTCTGATTCCGCTGCTTTCTTGCGCCACACACGCCAGCCCGCATAGATCGTAATGACCGGCAGAAGGTAAGCGATGTAACCGGTCAGCCCCAAAAACGCATCAGCTATCCAGGCACCTAGAATACGGCCTGCGTTCTGCACGTGGTCGGAGTTGGTTGTGCTGAAAGGTCCGGGATCGGTTGGACTGTAGGTGAATAAACAGGCAACCAGGTACACGGCCACCAGAATAGACAGTAAAAAAGCACTCTCCCTCAGGTGATGCGTCAGCCGGGACGGAGTAGCTTCGGCTTTTTTGGGTTTCTTACGAGCTTGCGGCAATGTTATCTACCTTATAAGGATTATTATTTAAGTACTTATATTTGAAGTCAAATAAGACTCGACACAGGGTCTATATTACCCTGTAAAGAATACATTTCAAGCCATAATGCCACATTCAAATCCAAACTTGGCATTAAACAGGCAAACAGGCATATGGAATAGAACTCTGATCAGTTAAAATGCTTTACTTGAAACTGCACTTTCAGTCTCAGGCTGGACAGGGCAGAATAATTCAGCGAACACTTTCAGGCACCTGGTGAAATGACCGGTCGTCTGCATTTCATTAACGGAGCAATTATACATGAGCGATATCTCACACCACCGGCTCTTGATCGTCGGATCCGGTCCCGCCGGTTACACCGCCGCCATCTACGCGGCACGTGCCAATCTCAAGCCCACCGTCATTACCGGCATCCAGCAAGGTGGTCAGCTGACCATTACAACCGATGTTGATAACTGGCCGGGTGACGCAGAAGGTGTTCAGGGACCGGAGTTAATGCAGCGTATGCTGGCGCATGCAGAGCGTTTCGAGACAGAAATTATATTTGATCACATACATACGGTTGACCTGGATCAGTATCCATTCCTGCTTGAAGGCGACTCGGGCAAGTACACATGTGACGCAATGGTGATTGCAACCGGCGCCAGCGCCAAATACCTGGGTTTACCCTCGGAAGAAGCGTTTATGGGCCAGGGCGTTTCTGCCTGTGCAACCTGTGACGGATTTTTCTATCGTGACAGGAAGGTCGCGGTTGTCGGTGGTGGCAATACGGCTGTAGAGGAGGCGCTTTACCTGTCTAATCTGGCCTCGGAAGTCGTCGTGGTTCATCGTCGGGATGAATTGCGTGCTGAAAAAATCTTGCAGGACCGCCTGTTTGAAAAGGAAAAGAATGGCAATGTGAGTTTCATGTGGGACCACAACGTCGAAGAAGTACTTGGCGGCGATGGGGGCGTGACCGGTCTGAGGGTGAAGCACGCGAAGACCGGTGAGCTGACCGATATCGACGCAGACGGTGTATTTATTGCCATCGGCCACAACCCCAACTCGGAAATATTCAAAGACAAGCTCGACATGAAAAACGGTTACATCACCATAAAAAGCGGCACCGATGGCCTGGCTACCATGACCAGCAAGCCGGGCGTATTCGCTGCAGGCGACGTTACCGACCATGTCTATCGGCAGGCAGTGACCTCAGCTGGTTTCGGCTGCATGGCTGCACTCGATGCAGACCGCTGGCTGGAAGAACAAAAAGACGCTGCAAGCTGAACCTGATCAGTGATTCCGATACTTGGTGCAGACCCGGAATCACCATTCCCGGCCATTGAGCGGGCCCTGGATGAACCCCAGGGCTTACTCGCGATCGGTGGAGACCTCTCCCCTGCCCGCCTGATCAATGCCTATCGGCAAGGCATCTTTCCCTGGTACGCTGATGACCAGCCTGTTTTGTGGTGGTCACCTGCACCCCGATGTGTCATTTACCCGGCGGCCATCCATATTTCCCGTCGCCTGCGCCGCCGTTACAACCAGGGCCAGTTTTCCCTGACCGTTGACCAATCGTTCGCCGAAGTTATCGAAGCCTGCGCCAAGCCGCGACCGGACGAAGCCGGGACATGGATCACCGCTGAAATGAAAACTGCCTACATACGTTTGCACGAAATGGGTATTGCACATTCGCTTGAAGTGCGCATTGACGATGAACTCGCCGGCGGTATTTATGGTCTTTCACTGGGTCGTGTCTTTTTTGGTGAGTCCATGTTCAGTCAGCGTAAGGACACGAGCAAAATTGCGCTGGTAAGCCTGTGCCGTCAGCTACAAAAATGGAACTTCAGCTTATTGGATTGCCAGGTTTCGAACCCACACCTTCTGAGCATGGGTGCAGAGGAAATTTCGCGCCAGGATTTTAGCCGTCACCTGAAAACGGCCTTGGAACCGGATGCCTGGCAGCAGAGTTTTTCCTTTGACGAGCGCTGGTAAAATTTAAAGCGTGTCAGGCTTTCAGCAAGTCTGCGCGATTACGGAGTGGCATCCGGGTTTTCGAGCATGATGTAAACATATGTGATCATATCGTCCGGTGCCGTATTACCGGGATCTGAAATATAGTGTTCCCAGGATATCTGGCCCTGCCTCAAACCATGAGCCGACATATACGCTGCGAGCTTTGTATAGGTGGGCATCATCTGGTCGTAAGCACCATGGTGAACGGCCCGCACGGCCAACCCTGCCGGTGACAGGCCTGAGTTGATATTGCCACTCAATCCGGATGGAACAAAGTCAACCGGAATCGCTGCATCAAACTGGTAGTTTCCCTCGCCCCGGGCTCGCGTGATTGCCATCGGTTGTCCATTCATCCTTATACCCTTCAGGTTCATGAATTCACTTATTTCCGCGTAAGCAACCGACATGGCCCTGGCAATGTCTGAAGGATCCTGACGGCTGGTGGATGTGACGAATAAAATCGTCTGTGCTTCAACATCAACACGCTCGATTTTTAACTGGCTGAAATCAGAAGCGGGCAAGGACTCGGCAAACTTCTTGAGATTGGCAAGACCCAACTCGTAATCACCCCCCACCCACCGGTCAAACAACAGCCCGAAATATCGCGCCAGGAATGAATCCAGCAAATTGACACCCTCGGTCAGATCCGAGTCGAAAAACCAGGTTACCCGGGTTGCATCTCCCGCTGGCGTCAGTGTAAAACCTGTATCTGCAACCCCTTGTGCATCGAAATCCAGCTTGATATTGATCTGTTCATAGGGTTTGCTGGCCACGATCTGTTGCCAACCACTACCTACCAGTTGCGGGTCACCGGCCCAGCTTATTCTGGCACCAACACCCGATTCGGGACCAGAAACGGTGAACCTCGCATCGGGGTCACGTTTGGCCCAGGGCGACCATTCATTGAAGTGGCGATAACTGTTCAGTATCTCAAATATCATCGTCGCCGGACGCTCAATCGTTATTGAACGTTCAACATGCACCCTTTTGGGTAATAAATAGCCCGTGACTACGAAAGCTGCAATCAGAAGCAAGATTACAATGCCGACCTTTTTCAAGATATTCTCTGCCTTTGATGAGGGTGCTTAGCGTAAGAGCACACCAAGCAGAGGTCAAGACGGGTTCTAATCATTTTTTTGAGCCTCGCTCTGATCCGGACTCTCCAGCTTGCCGGAGGTGCTTTGTGCTGCGGACACTTCCTGGGTATGGTCGTTTAAAGGAGGTTCTTTCTGAGGAAACCAGTCAGGCACACTGTCATCGTCTTCCCAGCTATACCGTTTCACGGGTGTTACATCCCAACGTCTAAACACAATGGCCATCGCTACACCTAAAATGGCACCGCACAAGTGCAGTTCCCAGGACATGTTCGGCCGTATCGGCAAGACACCCCAAATCATCGAACCGTAAAGAAACCACACCATGATCGATACCGCAACCGAGCGCATATCCAAGCGCAAAATTCCGCTGATGAACACAAAGGCAAGCAAGCCATAAACAAACCCGCTGGCGCCAAAATGCAGACTGTGTCTGCCAATGACCCACGCCAGTATTCCGGAGCCCAGCCAGATCACGGGAATTACCCGCACCGCAGATCTCGGGTAGAGGTACAGCACCGTTGTCAGGCTAATGAGCAAGGGCAGTGTATTTGAGAACAGATGTTCCGCACCTGAATGTAATAATGGCGCAGTCAATACACCAATCAGACCATCCAGGTGTCTGGGTCGCAGACCAAAACGCGCCAGGCCAAGGTCAAGCACGGTATCTACAATCAGGATAAGCCAAAGTAACCCGGCAAACCAAAACGAAAGATTCAAAGCCAGTTTAAAATTTCGCTGCGCACGCGGCGAAGAGGTGAATCGCGGATCGGGTTTGCCCAGGTGCATTTAGTGCTTAGCGAAACTCAGGCGGAAGTGAAGAGCCGATGGCCTGCCGGGTTTTCGTCATTAACTCACGAATCACTTCAGGCTCATCTTCACCGGACACCTCGATAGCCGGATGTATGACCATATGCATTTTTCCGGGGACAATGACCAGTGATTTTGCTTTTTGAATATCGCGTGTACCGATCAGTGTTACCGGCAATATTGGCAGTTTTTGAGAAGCCGCCATCCGAAACGCCCCCTTCTTGAAGGCTCCCATTTTGCCACTGAGGCTACGTGTTCCCTCTGGAAAAAAGAGCATCCCAACGCCATCTCCAACGGAGTCCAGAGCGTCCCGGACCGCTTTTCGCGCCATCTCCGGGTTACTACGATCGACATAGATATGACCGGCTTTCTCACAACCAATCCCAACCCCGGGAATCTTACGCAACTCCTTCTTCAGCACCCATTTCAAGTCCAGTTTCAACCATCCATAGACCAGCATAATGTCATACTGGCTCTGGTGGTTACATACCACGACATAGGTCTTCAGAGGGTCTGCATTCTCGGCGCCTTCAACGGTAACGCGTGCCGGCGTCATCCAGCAGATCACCCGCGCCCACGTAGCTGCAATGTAGCGACTCGCTATCCTGGGGGTCCAGATCATCGACACAATGACTGTTGTCCAACCAAAGAGCAGCGTGACCAGGAAGCCTACGGGGTATAAAAACAGCCAGACATAAATCTGGTAAAGCCAGATACCGATACGTTTCATTTGCCAATGGGCCCGTGGAAAAGTCATGAGACTACCGACTGATCAAGCTGCATGCAATCACTTGAGGAAATGTCTCGATTCAGTGGAGTGTGGGGGTGCATATGCACCCCCACGTTCCAAACTCCAAATGCGGGAAGGGAATCAGGCCGCCTTGTCTTCGGGTTTGTGGACCTTTTTCACTTCAGGCGCTTTATCGTTATCCAAAAGACGTCCTGAAGTTTTCTCGATTTTTATCGTGCGCGGTTTCATGGCCTCGGGAATTTCGCGCTCGAGGTCAATATGCAACAAGCCATTTTCAAGGCTTGCACCAACAACCCTGACGTGGTCCGCCAGGTTGAAGCGACGCTCAAACGAGCGGGTGGCGATGCCGCGGTGCAGATACTCGCCCTGCTCTTCGGTTTCATCGGCACGATTTCCAGTCACAAGTAAGCGGTTTTGTTCTGATGTGATGTCAATTTCATCCTCAGAAAACCCTGCCACTGCCATGGTAATCCGGTAGTGGTCTTCACTGGTGACACAAATATTGTAAGGAGGGTAGCTGTTACCCTGATCCTGACGCGTAGCTGAACTCATCAAAGAGGCCAGGCGGTCAAATCCAACTGAGGTTCTGTATAGGGGTGAAAAATCAAAAGTAGTCATATCCATATTCTCCATAAGAAGCAATAAGATTAAAAACACCTCCGCCATCATTGGCCGGAAGTTGCCCGTGGCCCCCGAAGGCTGCCACTGACAAAGACATGGGGATACTTTTTTCAGGCTTCAAGTCGGAATATGAAATTTTTTTGTATCTGTGCCTGCATGGGGTGAGAAGCTGTCACCCTTCCTGCGAATACCGAATGGCAATGATTTCAAAACTGACCATGCACTCCGGCAGCTCAACTTCCATCTTATCGCCGATCCTTTTTCCCAGCAGAGCGCGAGCGACCGGCGAGTCAATTGAGATAAATCCCTTCTGAGCATCGGTCTCATCGACGCCGACAATACGGTAATCAACTTCGCCATCAATTGAGCTATTCAATGTCACCCGCGCACCGAAACGGATGACGGTGATGTCCGCTGGCGGCCGGTCTACAATCTGCATGATATCGATGCGTTTACTCAGGTAGCGTACACGCCGGTCGATCTCCCCCAGTTGTTTTTTGCGGTAGATATATTCCGCATTTTCAGACCTGTCGCCTTCGGCCGCAGCAGCCGTCAGTGCCTTCACCACCTCGGGTCGCAGCTTACGCCAAAGGTACTGCACCTCCTCACGCAAACGGCTGGCGCCCTCTGCGGTGATATAGGGACTACCAGGCTTTTGGGGTGGCCGCCATCTACCCATTCAAGATCCTTTTATACAAACCAACTTTCGACACCTGCAAGAGACGTCACGAAGGTATATAGTAGCCTCCTTTTCCCACCTTCCTTAAAGGAATTTTCATTATGAAGTACAAGTTAACCATTACCCTGGCCGTTCTTATTGGTCTTTATGGTTGCCAACAGGAAGCTGATCTGGCGGCCGTCACCTCTCAGGCCGAAACGAATGCAGCACCCACCATCGCAGACGTCCTGCCCGTTGAAACTGAACTCGTTAGTGGTATCGATAAATCCGGTTTTGATATGTCAGTCCGGCCACAGGATGATTTCTTTGACTACGTCAATGGCACCTGGGTCAAGAACACCGAAATACCGGCAGACAAGGCACGTTGGGGTACCTTTGACGCACTGGGCGAACAGTCACAAAAAGATGTCCGCGCTCTCGTTGATGAGGTCAGCGCTGCCGAAGGTGTCGAAGTCGGCTCACCCAAACAAAAAATCAGGGATTTCTACAATTCCTACCTTGATACCGAAGCGGCTACGGCAAAAGGCATCGAAGCAATCCGCGGGGACCTTGATGCGATTTCAGCCATTAATGACATGGATGGTGTTTACAGAGCGCTCAGTGCATTAAGTATTTACGGCGTCAACTCCCCCATAGGTATTGGCATTTTTTCCGATATGAAAAACCCGGACGTCAATGCAATCTACGTGGTGCAGGCTGGTTTGACACTGCCTGACCGTGACTACTACCTTTTGGATGACGAGCAGTTTGTAACCGGTCGTCAGCTTTACCTGAAATATGTCACAGATGTACTGAACCTGGCCGGCTTTGAAGATGGTGCCGGTCGCGCTGAACGTCTGCTGGCATTGGAAACCAGTCTCGCCGAGGTCATGTGGACCAAGGAAGAAAACCGGGACTGGAGCAAACGCTACAATCCAATGAATATCGACGAGTTGAATGAACTGGCCCCACAGATCAATTGGACCCTGGCTTTTGAGACCGCCCAGATTCCGGTCGATTCGCAATTCCTGGTTTCCCAGCCCAGCTATTTCGAGGCGGCTGGAAAAATACTGGCCGACACACCGCTTGATACCTGGAAGGATTATCTCAACCTTCAGACGATCAGTACTTTTGCACCGGTATTAGGTGACCAGTATGCGGAACTGTCTTTTAACTTTTTTGATAAAGGCCTGAAGGGGGTAGACGAGCAGGAACCACGCTGGAAGCAGGCAATCGAGTCTGTCAATGACAACATGGGTGAGTTACTGGGCCAGCTATATGTTGAAAAACACTTCCAGGCTGAGTCCAAGGCGCGTATGGATATCATGATCCAAAACCTGATCAAGGCTTATGAGGTCTCCATTCTTGAGCTTGACTGGATGAGTGAAGAAACCAAGCAACAGGCACTCGACAAGCTGCATAAATTCAGGCCGATGATTGGCTACCCGGAGAAATGGATCGATTACAGCAAGCTGGAAGTTGTTGATGGTGACCTGATCGCCAATGTCAAAAGTGGCGCGAACTTCGCCTGGAACCGGGAAATCGACAAGCTCGACAAACCGGTCGACAAGACCGAATGGGGTATGACCCCGCAAACCGTGAATGCTTACTACAACCCGGTTTGGAATGTCATTGTATTTCCAGCCTCGATTCTGCAGCCTCCATTTTTCAATGTGCTTGCAGATGATGCGGTGAACTACGGTGGCATCGGAGCCGTCATCGGTCATGAAATCGGCCACGGGTTTGACGATGCCGGAAAGCGTTTCGATGGCGATGGTGTATTGCGTGACTGGTGGACAGAAGAAGACGCTGAGAAATTTGATGTGCGTAAAAACGCGCTGGCTGCTCAGTACGATGGTTATGATGCGATCGACGGCCTCACCATCAATGGCCAGTTCACCTCCGGTGAAAACATCGGAGACCTCGGTGGTCTGAGTATTGCCTACCTGGCATACAAGATGTCATTAAACGGTGAGGAAGCACCCGTCATTGATGGATGGACCGGTGATCAGCGCTTCTTCCTCGGATGGGCGCAGGTCTGGCGTTCAAAAGCCCGTGATGAAGAGATCAAGCGCCGCCTGACGGTCGACCCGCATTCGCCACCGAAATTCCGGGCCAATGGCGCAGCAGTTAATGTACCGGCGTTCTACGAGGCCTTTGATGTGAAAGAAGGTGACGGTATGTACCTCGCACCCGAAGACCGGGTCAAAATCTGGTAAGGGTCCACTGCCCTGCTGATTCGAAAACGGTCGCTTTTGCGGCCGTTTTCATTTCCAGCAACTATTATTTAAATAGCATGCAAAATTTTGCGACCCTTTTGCCAACGCCCACGTCTTATTAAACGATGAAGGGATCAGGCTTCGACATAGAACTGGACGAGTTGACACTCGCAGGCGCCAAGCGCGGTGATATGCGTGCCTGTGAACTTATCTATCGTAAGTACCACACGCAGGCTTTTACGGTCGCCATTCGCATCTGCAACAACCGGGAGTTAGCCCAGGATGTGACACAGGAAGCATTTATCAACGCGTTTAAACGCATGCACCAATACCGTGGTGACTCGCCTTTTTGGGGCTGGTTAAGACGCGTGGTCGTCAACCATGCCATCAGCGCGCTACGCAAACTGCCACGTCACGATGCGGTCGAACTCGAGGATTACATGTCCCCGCGCAAAGGTGATCAGGACGGCGTCGGGCAGTGTATGGACCTGGAGCAGGCGCTGGCGCAACTGAATAACGAAGACCGCGTGGTTGTCTGGCTGCATGACGTTGAGGGCTATAAACACCTTGAAATCGCCAAACTGGTCGGTAAGACAGAGAGTTACTCCAAGACCCGGTTAAACCGTGCCCGGGCCAAACTCAGGGCACTTATTTCAGCAAGCGATACCCCGAGGGTAGCGGGCCTGGCTCCGGGCACAGCATCAAACGTAACGGCGTAAAGAGAAATACATGACTGAACAGGACAAACAGAATCAAACCTCATCCGACCCACTGGGCCTGAGCAAACTGGCCAGCGTTGAGCCCGGTTACGATGGCTGGAGTCAAATTGAATCTGCCCTCAACAGACATAAAACCGGCAAACGGAGCTGGCACCGACATGGCGCCTGGCTGGCAGTTGCGGCCAGTTTTGTGCTGGTGATTAGCGTCGTCGTGTTTAACACACAACGCCCGCCCACCGAGCTTATTGCACCGGAGTTTGCGACGTCTGGAGCAAACCCTGCGTCAGTAACAGTGAAAGACAATATAGATGCATTGATCGGATTATCACAAAGCATGGAAGAACAGGTAGCGCAATTGCGAATGGAAACCGGCTCGATGCCAGCCGAATCCGCGGTTTATGTGGCCGAACTTGAAGACCTGATTGCGCAAGTGGATAGCGAACTGAGCGTGACACCCGACTCGATCGACCTGTGGGGGCAGCGCGTCAACCTGATGCTGGACCTGGCCCAGATATACCAGCAGCAATGGGAAATTGACTACGGCCGCATGGCGTCACTCTGATTATTAACGAGGCAAAATTTAATGAAATATCGAAACATTTTGGTGATAACCGTCGTAGCGCTTCTGCTCAGCCTGGGGGGCACTGCAAGTGTCACCGCTGATGAAGAGGTTGCGATAAAAGCCGAGGAAGCAGAATTACAGGCCCAGCTGGAAGCTGAATACGAAGAAGCAATGTCCCTGGCAGAAAAGCAAAGACTGGCCGCAGAGGCTTCGGCTAAAAAAGCACGCGAGCAGTTGCAACTGGCTGCAGAGCAGGACAAGTTGTCAAATAAGGCAAGTGCCCAGGCCCGTGCACAACGTGAACTCGAAATGACAAAGATGCACGAGGAATTAAACCACACGCGTCGACAATTGCAGGAAACAGCGCGTGAAATTGCAAGGGTTAACCGTGAAGTGGCACGCGCACGTGCAGAGCATCATTCTGCTGACCAAGTTGTCAGGAGTTCGGCAAGACCAATTATCGGTGTCATCCTGGGTAATGCAGATCGAAAAGGCGTAGAGGTGCTAGGCGTCTCACCGGATGGCCCCTCCGAGCGAGCTGGTATTAAAAAAGGCGATGTTATCGTCGCTGTCGGTGGACGTGAACTCTCCAGCATCCAGTCATCGGGCGATGTAAGGGACGGGCTTCGCATTGCCTTGCGTGATATGGAGGCCGACAAACCCTTGACCATTTCAGTCCTACGTGAAAAGAAAACACTGAACCTGACGCTGGTGCCGGAAGTTCGTGAACCAATGAGCTGGCAATCTGTTACCCGGTTCCCTTCGGCTCCACGTGCGCCACGGGTGGCTGCTGCCGGGACTCCAAGCGCGCCTCAAGCACCACAAGACCCTGAAAGGGTTATCAGCGTGGAGCGCATTGTTGTACCCGAGATCGATACGGTCGAAATGACCATGCAGATAGAACAAATGCGGGCAGAGATTGAAAAGCGTCGCGCCTTACGAGAGTCCGGCGTGCATGAAGCGGGTGATGGTGAATGGGAGATTGAGTTCCACGAGCTGTCTGAATTGGGCAACTTTGCGCTGCAGGATGCCAACATCTGGTTTGGTCTTCCAATGACCCGGGGTCTGCGACTGGCTGAAGTTGACCCTGACCTGGGAGAGTATTTCAAAACCGACCGGGGTGTGTTGGTTCTGAAAGCCGAGAGTGATAATGAGCTCAAATTGAAGTCCGGTGATGTGATTCTGCAGGTAGGTGAAACCGAGGTTAACTCCCCTGCCGAGTTCATGCGCGCTCTGCGAGACCTCAAACCCGGTGACGAACTGGTCATGGATATCAAACGCAACCGTAAAAGCCGAACACTCAAAACGGTCATGCCGGAAGACCGGACCAGTTTTTTCCTGCCGGGCAATGACAGCATGCACACAGTGACTATTACCTCCTCTCATTAAAAAAGAAGGGCCTGTGAGCATGATCACAGGTCCTGGGCTATACTTCCGGTTCTGAGCATCACAAGCTGAACGGAACCATGGAAGAACTCGAAAGCGCCATCAATAGGTTTGAAATTCCAGCCACTGATTTTTCGATTAGAATCCCCGATGGCAAATTGGCTCTTCTTTAAGCCAGACAACAGAGAAAACTAATATTGTGACTAATCCCAAAGTAGGCTTTGTAAGCCTGGGTTGCCCCAAGGCACTGGTTGATTCAGAACGGATCTTGACCCAATTGAGAACTGACGGCTATGAAGTCGCCCCCAGCTATGACGGCGCGGATGTGGTGGTCGTTAACACCTGCGGTTTTATCGACAGCGCCCGCGCTGAGTCACTCCATGCCATTGGTGAGGCGCTCAATGAAAACGGCCGTGTCATCGTCACAGGCTGCATGGGTGTCAATGAGAAAGAAATACGTGAACTCCACCCATCGGTACTTTCCGTCAGTGGCCCGCAACAATACGAACAGGTGGTTGGTGCGGTTCACCAATACGCACCTTTTGACAAGGATCACGACCCCTTTGTTGACCTGGTTCCACCACAAGGTATCAAACTGACGCCAAGGCACTATGCGTACCTGAAAATATCTGAAGGCTGCAACCATAAATGTACGTTTTGTATTATCCCCTCAATGCGTGGAAAGCTGGATAGCAGACCCGCAGGCGATGTTCTAAGGGAAGCCGAAAGACTGGTGGATTCAGGCGTCAGAGAACTGCTCGTCATTTCCCAGGATACCTCGGCCTACGGTGCTGATTTAAAGTATCGTCTTGATTTCTGGGGTGGCAAACCGGTCAAAAGCCGTATAACCGAGTTAAGCCGCGAACTGGGAAGCCTGGGCGCCTGGGTAAGAATGCATTATGTCTATCCCTACCCTCATGTTGATGAATTGATACCGCTGATGGCAGAAGGCCTGATCCTGCCTTATCTCGATATACCGTTGCAACATGGCAGCCCGCGTATTCTCAAGTTAATGAAAAGACCGGCAGCTGCTGAGAACGCACTGACCCGGATCAAAAGATGGCGTGAGATCTGCCCGGAAATCACTTTACGCAGTACCTTCATCGTTGGTTTTCCCGGCGAAACAGATGATGATTTCCAACAACTGCTGGATTTCATTGACGAAGCCCAACTTGATCGCGTTGGTTGTTTTCAGTACTCACCCGTCAACGGGGCACGGGCCAATGACCTGCCTGATCCTGTGCCTCCTGAAGTGATGGCGGAACGTGAACAAGCCTTTATGCAATTGCAGGCGGACATCAGCTACAACCGCTTGCAATCAAAAATAGGCAGCACACAGCAGGTTCTTGTTGATGCTGTTGGCGACGATGGCGCCATAGCGCGCAGTTTTGCGGACGCACCTGAAATTGATGGCCAGGTATATATACAGGATGGTCAGCATCTGAAAGCCGGTGACCTGGTCGAGGTGAACATAACGGATGCAGACGACTATGACCTCAGCGGCATGCTGGCAAACGCCGCATCCTGATCCAGGTGTTTGCAGTCAGTCAAATCATTGCAAGGAACCTTCACCGGCGACCCGGCGGCGGTTCCGTCTTATGGATTAACCCCGAAAAAGATGATGGCTGGCGGGCGCTGGAATCAAGCTGCTCGTCAGTTAAGTTATTCACCCAGGATTTTACCCGATACACCTACTTGAAGCAGACAGGCGCCGAGGTCGAATTTGCCGCGTTTCCATCGCTTGACGAGGACAAATTCGATTGGATTATTGTTAATTTGCCACGCCAGAAAGCACTACTGGCCATGATGCTTGAATGCACGTCTGCTTTGCTGGCAAATGACGGTGTGCTATGGCTGGCAGGTGAAAACAAGGCGGGAATCAAGTCCGCAGACAGGCTTTTAAAACTGCATTACGGACAGGTCAGAAAAGTCGACAATGCCCGTCACTGCGGTCTGTATGAAGCAAGTAACCCCTTGGGACAGAACACTTTTAACCCGATGACCTACCGGCAACAATGGGAACTGACTTGTGCCGACTCAAGCATTGTGGTTTTGTCGTACCCGGGTGTATTTGCCAATGGGCGACTTGATGAGGGCACAGCCTTATTACTCAACGTCTTGTCCGGCATCAAACTGGAGGGTGATGTACTGGATTTCGCCTGTGGTGCCGGAGTGATTGGGGCCTGTATCGCAACCCACAATACAAAAGCCCGCGTTACCCTGCTTGATTCAAGTGCACTTGCGCTCAGGGCCAGCACGGAAACACTCACGGCCAATCATATCAGTGGCCAGGTGATCGCATCCGACGGCCTGTCAGAAGTCAATCAAAGCTACGATGCCGTTGTCAGCAATCCACCAATACACGCCGGGGTCAAAACAGATAACCACCTCGGCATGCGACTACTGGAACCCATACAGAAACATATCAGGCCCGGTGGTATGCTGATACTGGTTGCCAATATTCATCTACCCTATGAGAAGTGGCTATCAGAACGGTTCAAAAAGGTCACAAACCTGGCCGCAAATGAAAACTTTAAAGTGATCATGGCAATAAACTAGTCCGAGTGGAATTATCTTGATTTAAAATGGTCGAATCCGGCGGCACTTGCCCGAACCCAATGAGGAAAGGAAAACATAATGTCTCAAAAAACCCTAAAATTAATTTCAATCGCGGCTGCGGTTACCCTGCTGGCTGCGTGTTCAGAGCAGGACAGTGCCGGAGCACCTGATAGCACCAAAGCAGCATCAGAAGCCGCGCCAGTGACACAGGCCCCAGCGGATATAGCAGAACCAACGACACCAGAAACCGACGAAAACCTGGAAATGGTTATGGATCTTCCGGTCAATTTCTCTACACCGGAGGATGTTGCAAAAAGTATTGAAAAGGTAAGACAAGGGGCTGGTGATACAAAGGCGAAACAGCTTTCGATCGCCATGCAGTACATTTTGACCTACGACCTGAGTGTTGGTAATGACAAGGAAAAAATGTATAAGAAACTGAATGGCAGCACGCCCAATGAAATTATTGCGAGAATGAAATAGCCGCAACGGAGGTCTTTTCCTGGTAAACACAAACACCCTGACGTAGCCGGGAATAAGGGGCAACTCATAAACATATGTGTGGAAAAGCAGCAGTCTCACACCTGAAATGGAAAGACGTGTACGCCTGGACCACCAGTCTCAACCCTGTTTCTGAGTTGCCCCCTGACCCGGCCACCAGGATAAACATCTCCCCCTCCCGCCTGCGCCGAAAATCCGAGCCGGATTCGCTCATCCGTGAGACCCTGCCTGCGATCTATACCGATGGGGAACTGGACCGGCCGACAGAGGCTTTCTGGCCATTCCTTCCTTACTGGTCTCACGGCCAGTTGCCACGCAACAAGGATGGCAAAATCATCTCGACTGCGAATGCCAGGCTACGTCACACTGGCTCGCCTTTTGCGCCTTCCTATATGGGTTCGTGGTCAAAAAACGCCAGGGTGTTGATACCGGTGTCGTGGTTTTATGAGTTCGACAGCCGCGTGCGGCCACAGGTGCCTTACGCGGTGTTCCCATTGCACGCACCATTCTGGATATTGTGTGGTCTGGCTAGTTGGTACGTCGCTGACAATGGAAGCAGGACCATGAGTGTCAGCATTATAACGGTTGAGCCCAACGCCGTACTGAAGTCAGTCGGGCACCATCGCTCACCTGCGATACTGAGGAATCCGGACGAAGCAAAACAATGGTTGAGAGCACCGAAGCATGACGCACTGGCGTTATTGCGTCCGTTTCCGGAAGAAAGTATGGGTGTCGAAGCGGTACCGATGGGCATAAAAATCCCCGGTAACGAGGAGATTACGTTACCGGGGTGTCTTGATCGTCGCTAAAACTTGATAGGTCGCCAGGTTCTACCAACCCCAGGGGGCTTTGACCGAACTGACATTTGAACTTTGAGCAGTGTTCTTTCTTGTCACCTTGTAAGCTCTGCCGGCAACTTCTTTTTTCTCTTCGCGATAAGGCCATCCAACGTTTGCATTCCGGCCATTCACGGATGTTTTATTGGCACTGTTTTCGATAAAGGCGTCAAGGCCGGTGGCCTCCCTGGTGCTGTGGTTGCCGTTACGAACCGAACCTTCGCCACCCTGCCAACCCCATGGAGTTTTCACAGGCGGTTTCGCCGGGTTTCTGCGGGCTGCGCTGGAAGGCGTTGCATGCCCTTTCCATCCCCATGGCGTGGAAGTATCGGCTGCGGTACCGTAGCGAACACCGCCAACATGCCTGGTTGGGTTCCCCTTGGCACTTGGCAGCGAGGATTTTTGAATATTTTTGCCCACGCTGACAAGCAGATTAAATAAATAAAGCACGACAAAAGCCGTGATAATACTGGCGATAAATAATGAAATATAAAAAAACATGGTATTCCTCCTAACCCCAAAATCCTGCTTTCGAAGCTTAAAACGTATGCACAGTTAAATGTTCATACAAACAGCACTTATAGCGGAGTGAATTTATACCGAAACTGTCAGTGAATACTGACTACAGTCTGACGAGAGTTGCCTCTTTCTTCCTTGTCTATTCCCGACGAATAACCCCAACAGTCAGGAAGCGCCTTTCTTGGCTTTACTGCTTTGCGACGGACCAACGACCCCGAGCTAAGCCTGAACCAGTTTTGTTATCAATAACGTAAATCATTTACGTTAATCTTCCCTGACAACAAACCTTCGATTTAAGTATAGCACAAGATATACGTTTTGCAGTTCGTGCTTTAAAAAAAACTCAACAATAATTGCACTGCAAACATATACTTGCAACAACCTACTCTTTAAGTGATTGAATAAATTGGCCAAACTCATGCAAAATGACAGCATCAATAGCCCGACCAAAATTTGTATTTGAGTGGCGATTCCAACGTGAACCCTCAACCGGACCCGACGGGAATCTGTCAACAGGAAACAGCGCCGTACTCCAGTGGGAACCACTACGAATGCCGATCAGAAATTGCTGATCATCTAAACTGGCGAGAATCCCTCCACCCGACGCACCATCAGTCGAATCACAGTCATCGAGCAATTGACCTTTCCAGGTGCCACCGCCAATATCATCAGGACCGCTCTCAATGACCGTGCAATTTCGGCTCTGTTTGATGACATCGTCAACAGTATCAAATGCTATCAGCCTGAATTCACCACCGGATTGTTGAAAAGACTCCAGGTTTAAAAACTCAAAACTCCTTAAACGAATACTTTGCCCGGGTTGATACTTTTTCCAGGGTTTGGGCACATGTAGAAACACCCAGTCGCCCTCCCCAAAATCCGCTCCACTGGTCATTTCGCGGGGGTCAAAGTTACCCATTCGAATGTTTTTAAGGTCAATCTTCGAGCCATAACCCGATGGTCTCTTCCAACCCATGAAGTAGAACTTACATTGTCTGAATCGCCTGTTCTTATCCAGGTTGTAGATAACGTGAGCGGCGCTCAGCAGCACGACCCCACCCACATCGGAACTCAGTTCGCTAATATCGACCACCATGGCAGTGCCACGAAACCTTCCATCACAGACTATGCTTCCAGCGTTCATCCGTTGAGGTCTGTCAGAACCGCCCTTGCCGGGTGACACGGCGATCGGCGACCGGCTGTCTTCAATACCATTTTCCGGGTTTCCATCGCCATAAATACTGACAGGAACCGCACGGGTCGACTGAGCCTCTAACGGATGCCCAACGACGAGCATGACTGATACAGCCAGCAACCGTACGCTGCTTTTGAACTCACAAGTTTTGAAACGCTTGAACATGGTTGAACCGGCAAACTTAACGACCGTCAATTTATCGCTGCCTGTCGTCGAAGTCCACTATGACGAGCGCAATATTCGCCTTATCTCAGGTTGAACCGGGACCCAGGCCGGTTTTTTGAGACAAAGCGCATGGGCGAGGAGTTAAGATGCGCTACCGGGTACATATAAAAGTGTAAAATCGCCTGGTGAAACTTAAAAACATCATAAAAAACCGGACGAAATTGTTCTGGGTACTCCACTTGGGTGGATGGGCCGCGTGGGGACTCGTCGGCAAGTACCTGTATACCGCCACAATGCAGGGGGAATATCTCGCGCCCAGCTATGCCGCCTATGTTGCCGTGATTACGGTTTTCGGCATGCTTCTCTCCCTGCCCTTGCGTTACCTCTACCGTCTTTTATGGAACCGGGCAATCTGGATTCAGGCCATCGGCCTGCTGGGCGGAAGTGCCCTGGCCGGTTATCTGTGGATCAAGATCCGTAGTTATATTTTCATGAACTGGATAGAGAATACCAAGGATATGGAAGCCTGGGCTGAAAAGGTCGGCGAGGCCGCGGAGATTTACTCCAAGATGTCTTTCGTAGAGAGCTATTACGGGGCGATAATCACCATGCTCACCTGGAGTGCCCTGTATTTCGCCATCAAGTCCTACCGCGCGTTTCAGGAAGTTCGCGAAAGCGCACTCAGGTCAGCGGCCATGGCGCACGAAGCGCAGTTGAAGATGTTGCGATATCAGCTGAACCCGCATTTTCTCTTCAATACACTCAATGCCATTTCCACGCTGATCCTGGAACAGGATACGGAGCTAGCCAATCGCATGGTGACAAAATTATCCAGCTTTCTTCGTTATTCGCTGGATAACGATCCCATGCAGAGAATCACACTGAAACAGGAACTACAGGCCCTGCAACTTTACCTGGATATCGAAAAAGTACGCTTTGAAGAACGTCTTTCACTGGAAGTTGATATTGAAGAAACCGCAAAAACAGCATTGATCCCCAGCTTGCTGCTTCAGCCATTGATAGAAAATGCCATCAAGTATGGTATTGCCCGTGCAGAAGGCGGTGGGCGCCTGAAGATTTCGGCGAAGGTGTTTGCCGGCGATTTACTAATGGAAGTCAGTGATGATGGTCCGGGCTGCAAACTTGTCAACAACAACATTCCCGACGCCAAGGGTGTTGGTTTGAGGAATACCCGTGAACGTCTTGCCGCCATTTATGGCAGTGAGCACTCAATCAAATTAAGTCAGACCGACCCGCATGGCCTGACCATCTGCATCCGTATTCCATTTACACCCAGGCATCAACCTGCCTGACAGCCAGAAACCAGTTTCAATATTGACGCAGCGTTCGACTTAGTTATTCATAGAGTCAGGCCATCCTGATAATAGACGCTACGGCAATGGCAGAACCAGTTCCCCTTCATCGAGACCCGCGAGAATCTCCAGCTGGTCACCGTCAATCACCTGCCCTATACGTACAAAGCGACGGTAGCTTTGCCCATCCTGATGCACCCAGACAAGATCAAGCTGACCTACATGCACCACGCGTTCAGCCGGTATCAAAAGCTGCCTTCCGGTGCCAGATGGCACCAGTAAACGGGCATACATACCCGGCAGTAATTTATTGTCATAAGCCATGCCTGCCTTGACCAGGAAACTACGCGAGCCCGGGTCAGCGGCCGGCACACGCTCTTCAATGACGGCATCAAGTACTTTTTGCACCGCAGGAATTTCAACCTGTACGGTTTGACCCACCTCAAGACTTAGTGCCAGACCTTCCCGCACCTGTGCCTCGACCCGCAGGCTCAGGGGGTTATAAAGCGCCAGCAATTTACTGCCTGGCTGGGCGGTATCCCCCGGCTCGGCGAAACGGTCAACCACACGGCCGTCAAACGGCGCCAGGATCTTGGTATAGCCCAGTGCTGTGCGGGCCTCTTCCAGTGCCTGTTTAGCGCCGGACAGGTCAGCGACCAGTGTGTCGTGTATAGCCTGAGCCTTCTCAAGATCAGCGACCGACATCACCCCGCCTGACTGTAACTGCCTGACCCTGTCGAGGTTTTGCCTGGCCTCGGTCAATCTCGCGGTATTCGCCCTTATCTGTGCTTCGGCTTGTTGTACCTGTGCCCTGATGTCGGAATTCTCCAGTTCCAGTAGCAGATCACCCTTGCTGACACTGTCGCCGGCGCGCACGCTGACCGCCACGATACGGGCCAGTAGTCTCGATGAAATCAATGTGGCCTGCGAAGCCTCCACCGAAGCAGGTACTTTCTCAGTAATAATGACATCCATTGCTTTAACAGCAACCGGTTCGCCGGTATTTGCCGGCACAATGGCATTCATACCCGGTGGAATCTTTTCCGCGAACAAGCCTGCCATCCAGGCAATCATCAGTAACAAGGCGATTACCGCCAGCAATGGTAAAACTATCTTTTTCATACCTTGACCCCGTTCTTTCCAGGTCGATCAAATACCAGCAGGTAAACCACCGGCACAACGACTAACGTAAACAATGTGGAGGCCACTATGCCAAACATGATGGCCAGTGCCAGGCCACTAAATACCGGGTCCAGCGTAATAATAAGGTTACCCAGCAAGGTGGTGCCGGCAGTCAGCAACACCGGTCGCATCCTGACCGAACCGGCTTGCAGCAATGCTTCCTTGAGGGCCAGGCCAGCGGCCCGGGACTGATCAATAAACTCGACCAGTATCAGTGAATTACGTACGACAATCCCCGCCAGAGCGATCATGCCTATCATCGCGGTTGCAGTAAACAGAACAGGATCAGGGGCACCGGCAATCTCTCTTTCCCCCATCATATTCAGCACCCAGAAACCCGGAAAAATACCAATAATTGTCAGGGGTATCGCCGACATGATGATGAGTGACAAGGTAGTCGAGGCCGTCTGAACGCGAAGTACAACAAATATCGCCATCAGTGCAAAGACAAATGCCAGGCCCATATCACGGAACACATCAAGGGTAATTTTCCATTCACCCTCACCCGTCCAGGAAATCGAAATGTCCTCCTCAATCGTCCAGGGGTCCCTGCCGCCACTGTCAATAAAACTGCGCATACGCCAGTCCCTGCCATTACCCTCCTTTGCACCCAGGTCGGCACTGACGTCCGCTATGACCTCGGCGGGTGTGCGCCCGGAGACCTCAGCCGTAACATACACAACCGGCCGAAGGTCCTTACGGTGGATGGACTGATCGACCGTACCGTACTCGAAGTGGCCTAATTCACCAATCGCGACCAGCGGTTGCGGAGCGGTATCCAAACCCTGTGCCGAGCTTTGCTGCACAATGCCGGGTCGGCCTTTCACCTGCAGGCGTTCGAAGTCATTAATAGTGACCCTCTCCCCTGGCGCCAATCGCATTTCGATAGGCAAAGGTACCGATTCACGCGGAATTTGCAGATAACCCGCCTTGTAACCTCTGTTAGCCATCAGCAAGGTGTTATTGATATCGTCGGTTGCCACACCTGAGAGCGCCGCTTTTTGCTTGTCCGTTATAAACCGCCAGCGTTGCTGTGGCGCCTGGATTGTCGAGTCCGTTTCAACCACGAAAGGTTCACGCTTCAGACGTTCCATCAGGGTCTCTGCTGCTTCCTGCTGCAGTGCGTAAGGCGTCAACCATTCACCATATACCTCAGCCACCAATGTACTCATAACCGGCGGTCCCGGGGGCACCTCAACCACCTTGATATTGATCCCGTCTACGCTTATGGGCGCGAGTATTTCGCGCAAACGCAATACCACTGCGTGGGATTGATGGTCACGCAGACCCTTGTCAACCAGTGTCACACGCAAATCCGCCATATGGACTGCCGTGCGTTGGTAATGCCGCCTGACCATGCCATTGAAATCGATAGGTGATGGTGTCCCGACGTAGGTGGCAATTGCCCTGACTTCAGGTAACAGACCGATTTTGGCCGACACCTGCCGTGCAACGGCAGCGGTATGCTCGAGGCTACTGCTCTCGGGCATGTCGATCACAATCTGTAGTTCATTTTTATTGTCGAAAGGCAGCAACTTCAAGGGCACCAACCGAAACACCGGCAGTGTCGCGACACTGATAAACAACAGCCCAACCATCCATAAAACTGTCTTTGATTTACGCCGGTCATTAAGCAAGGGCTCAATCATGCGCCGGTAGGGTCCGGGTCTGGCTGCGCCATTGCCAATATCATCGGTACCTGCATTCGGGTCTTCCTTCAGCAGACGACTGGCCAGCCAGGGCGTAACCAGAAATGCCACCACGGTACTGGTGATGACACTTACCGGCACATTGAATGCCATCGGTGCCATGTAAGGGCCCATCATGCCGGTGATAAATGCAAGTGGTATGAAGGCCAGCACGATAGTGATTGTCGACATCAATAATGGCACACGAATCTCCGCCATCGCGGCGACGATCCTGTCTTTGATATCACCACCTTTTGTATTGATAAAGCGTGAGATATTGTCAACACCCGTTATCGGATCATCTACCAGCAAACCCAATGACAGGATCAGCGCAAACAAGGTAACGCGATTGATGGTGTAACCAAACGCCAGGTCCAGGGCCAGTGACACGCCGTAACAGATGGGCACTGCCAGACCCACCACCAGCGCCGGTCGCCAGCCAAGAAATACACCGATAAAAACAACCACTGTAAATACCGCAAAGCCGAGGCTTGAAGTCAGGTTATTGACCTTTTCATCAGCCGTCTTACCGTAATCCCGTATCACCTCGAGGTGTATTTCATCCGGTAATACTTCGCGCTGAAGTTGTTGCATCATTTGATGAACATTTTCTGCCACCGCCACCGCGTTGCTCCCCCTTTGCTTGGCCACACTGATACTGACCATCGGGTAGGCGGAATTGGCATGCTTGTAATCAGGGTGCCCCGGAGCGAAGTCTATCCAGGTGTACTGATCCGGTTCGGCGGGTCCGTCGACAATTTCCGCAATATCACCCAGGTAAACCGGAATACCATCAATGATATTAACCACGAAGGCATTGAGTTCATCTACATTGCGAACAAAATCACCGCTTTCCAGCACGATGGATTCGTTATTGAAAACCCATTGGTCCACGACCTGTAATACGTTGGAAATCTTCAGCGCATTGAATATATCCGCCGCTGTCGTCTTACGTGCCCCCATGCTCTCCGGATCGATCAGGATTCTGATGGTACGGGGCCGGCCGCCAACAATATTGACCTCGCTGGTTTCATCGATACCCTGCAGATAGGTGGAAACATCTTCCGCGAGTCGTCGCAGTTCAAAACTGCCATAACGATCCGGTGTATCACTCCAGAGCGCCAGCAACATGATCGGCACATCATCGACCTCAATGGGTCGTAACATCCAGCGTGACACCACCCCGGGCACCTTGTCCTGGTTGGCATAGAGCTTGTTATAGGTATTGAGAATGGAAATCTCGCGATCCTCGCCCACATAAAAGGCCAGGGTCACGGACGCCTTTCCGCTGCTGGAGGTTGAATACACGTGTTCAACCCCCGGAATTTGTGCGAGTAACTTCTCTACAGGTATCGCGACCTGGCGCTCCACCTGACCGGCACTGAGACCGGGCGCCTCGATCAGCACATCGACCATCGGCACGACGATCTGTGGTTCTTCCTCGCGTGGCGTAAATTTCAATGCAGCGATGCCAGCCACGATCGCCAGTATGAATATCGTCATGGGTATGCCACCACCCAGGGTGGATTTTACCAAACGATCAAAGACATTCATCATTGTTCCGTCGTTCCTCTTTCGAGTGTTTTGTACCCGTTTCTGTCCGGGCGTATCCTGCGCGCCCTAATCTTTGCTGCCATAGGCCAGATCGCCCGCATCACCCAGCCCCGGGACAATGTAGGACCGGGGTGTCAGTTCCTTATCCACCGCACCTGTCCATATCGTGGTATTAGCAGGCATATTTCGCTGTACGAAATCAATACCCTGTTCAGAGGCAATTACCGTCGCCACGTGAATATGGCCAGGTGTCCCGCGTTCAAGCAAGGCCTTGTATGCCAGAACCATGGAAGTGCCGGTCGCCAGCATCGGGTCACACAGTATGACGGTTTTACCCTCAAGAGCCGGGCTGGCGAGATACTCAACCTCGACATCGAAGTCGTCATCATCATTGTGATGTATCCGGTAGGCGGACACGAAGGTGTTTTCAGCTTTGTCAAAGTAATTCAAAAAACCCTGGTGCATCGGCAAACCGGCACGAAGAATGGTCGCCAGAACGGGTTGCGAAACCAACACGCTGCACTCTGAAACACCCAGCGGTGTGGTGATAAGCCGGGACTCAAAAGCCAGGGTTTTACTGATTTCCAAAGCCATGATTTCGCCCACACGCTCAAGGTTACGCCGGAACCGCATACTGTCCGCCTGTACCTTCACATCCCTGATTTCGGCCATATATTGGTTGAACACAGAGATTTGCCGGCTGAGATCATTGACCTTTATTTCCATACCTGGACCCCGATTGGAATGACCGTAAATACAATGATAATTTTAACACGCCTCAGCGGTGCTTCTCGATGTATATTCAGGCGGATCAGAAGGCATGTTTCGCTGGCGGATAATTTGAAGTTTGTGTCCGTCGGCAGAAAAAGATACCTTGAGTAAATGACATGCCCGCAAATGTCGTATAACATGACATACCGTAAAGATCAGGCTCACATTTAGCCTGATCATCCCAACTGAACCGGTGATTTTGATTTGAAAGCACTTGTAAATATGTGTACGAAAAATGGTCTGTTTTGTCTCTTGCTTGCAATCATGCTGGCAGGCGGCAACATGGCTTTCAGTGCCCATGCTTCAACTCACTCATTCGGTGATTCCGGCCTGTGTGCCCTGTGTGTTCACGCGGGCAGTCCCGATACTGCGATAGTGAATGGGTCCGGACTGATCCCCGAAAGTTCCACCAGGCTCACATTGACCCGCGAACAGGTATCAACCCGTTTACCAAGAACCGTTTTTCATGCCCATCATTGCCGCGCCCCGCCTATCCATATCTGAAATGCAGCTTCTATATGTCCGCCCTGATCTCAATGGCGGCTGATGTAAAACAGTTTTAATGGAGACACGCAATGCGCACCTCATCCCTGGGAATATTATGGGTTTGCCTGACTTGCAGCGCTTTACCGGTAGTGGCACAAACCGAATCTGAATTAGACGTCCTGCGGGCGGAACTGGCCCAAATGAGAGCCGACTACGAATCTCGTATCGCCCAACTGGAAAAGCGTCTGGACGAAGCGGAACAAAAAGCCGCCGGACAACAGGTATCCACCGTACAAGTACCGGCTCAGGCGACAGAACCAGCAGCAGACTGGCAGGTTGAGCCCTATACCGGTCAGACGACCGTCAGTCGCGACAACTCGACAAACCCGGCCATCGGCGTGGTGTTTCAGGGTCAGGCCTGGAGCTATGGCGAAGACCCGGATGACTATGCAATACCCGGCTTCCCACTCGGCGGCGAAGCCGGCCCCTTGCCGGAAGGTCTCGCCCTTGGTGAAACAGAAATCAATATTTCGGCCAACGTCGACGATAAATTCACGGCCTGGCTAACCGTGCCCATCGCCATCGAGGACGGTGACGTGGAGGTTGAACTTGAGGAAGCCTGGGTTGAGACCCTGACCCTGCCCGCCGGATTGTCGCTGCGGATGGGACGGTTTTATTCCAATATCGGCTACCTGAATGACAAGCACGCGCATAGCTGGGACTTTGCCGACCAGCCGCTGGTATACCAGGCATTCCTGGGCGGCCAGTATCTTGATGATGGTTTACAGTTACGCTGGCTCGCACCTACCGACCTGTATCTTGAGCTTGGTGCGGAAGTAACCCGTGGAGACAAGTATCCGGCAGGTGGTGCCGCAAATTCCGGTGTTGGCAGCTTTGCCTTGCACCTGTTAAGCGGCGGTGACGTCGGCTTCAGTAACAGCTGGCAGGCCGGTCTTTCCTACCTGCAGGCGGATGCCGATGAAAGGGAATCGGGTGATGAGGACGACCCGCTTATCTTTACCGGCCAAACGGATATGTGGATCGCGGAGTTCGTCTGGAAGTGGGCGCCGAACGGTAACAACAGGCAGAAAAACTTCAAATTCCAGGCCGAGTACATGTGGCGCAACGAAGATGGCGTCTATACCGTGCCGGGAAGCAATGCCCTGCCCTATGACAACGATCAGGAAGGCTGGTACCTGCAGGCCGTTTACCAACCGTTTCCCCGTTGGCGCATCGGTCTTCGCTATGACCATTTATCATCGGATGACCCCGGACAGGACTTCGATGGCACACCGCTGATGCCATCCTCGCATAACCCACGCCGTTACAGTGTCATGGCAGACTGGTCCAACAGCGAGTTCAGCCGCCTGCGACTGCAGTACACGCATGACAAGGCAGGTTTCGACAATGATAACCAGTGGGGCCTGCAATACATTTTCAGTATTGGCGCCCATGGCGCGCACTCTTTCTAGGAATGAACCGATGAACAAGTTAATCATATTAACCCTGTTGATATTGAGTCCTTTTTCGCTTCACGCAGACTTGAACATATTTGCCTGTGAGCCGGAATGGGCAGCCCTGGCGACTGAGCTGGGCGGCGACAAAGTTGATGTCAGCAGTGCAACAAATGCCTTGCAGGACCCGCACTATATCCAGGCGAGACCGAGCCTGATTTCAAAGGTGCGTCGCGCTGATCTGATTGTCTGCAGCGGTGCACAGCTTGAAATCGGCTGGTTGCCAATGTTATTACGCAAGGGCAACAACCCGAAGGTGATACCGGGCACCCCTGGCTTTCTTGAAGCGAGCGAGCATGTAAAACGACTGGATGTTACGCTGGAAAATGACCGCTCCCAGGGCGATGTGCACCCGCAGGGCAACCCGCATATCCAGACCAACCCACACAACATTCTGCTGGTGGCTGAAGTCATGGCCGAACGAATGGTTCAACTCGACCCGGGCAACGCGGATGTCTATCAGCAGAAGCTGTCGGATTTTCGTCAACGCTGGAGTGCTGCAATCACAAACTGGGAACAACGTGCTGCTGTTCTGAGAGGCAAACGGGTGATCGCACACCACAAGTCGTGGGTATATCTCGAGACCTGGCTGGGGCTGATTGAAGTTGCGACTTTAGAAGCCGTATCCGGCATACCGCCGACTGCCAGTCACCTTGGAAGCCTCCTGGAACGCTTTGGTGACAAGGGTGCCGATTTCATAATCCGCGCGCCATTCCAAAATGAAAAAGCCTCCGACTGGCTTTCAGAACGCACCGGCATTCCGGCCGTTTTACTACCGTTAACGGTTGGCGGAACCGAGCAGGCCACTGACCTATTCAAGTGGTTCGATGATATTATCAACCGGTTACTGACCGCCGGGGACTGATAAACATGGAATCACTTAACTGGTCCATACTGGGGCCGGCTGTCTTTGCCGGTTTCCTGGTCTTGAGTACGCATGTGCCACTGGGCCAGGAGGTTCTCAAACGCGGTATCATTTTTATCGATCTGGCCATCGCACAAATAGCTGGGTTGGGGGTGCTGGCGGCTGGTGTTATGGGTTGGGAAGACCATATGTGGGCGGTGCAAATCTCTGCTGTGAGTGCAGCCTTGCTGGCATCAGCCGGTCTGGGTTGGACTGAAAAACGCTGGCCACATTCACAGGAACCCCTGATCGGTATCCTGTTTGTGCTGGCTGCGACCGGCAGTATTCTATTACTGGCCGGCAACCCGCACGGCGCCCAGCATATGAAAGACCTGCTTGTCGGTCAGATACTGTGGTCAACCTGGACGTCACTACTGTATATGACGCTGCTCTATGCCGTCTTGTTGACCGTCTGGTTTAAATGGCACGACCAGATTGGTCACAAGATGTTTTATGTCATTTTTGCGTTTGCGGTCACCGCATCGGTACAGTTCGTTGGTGTTTACCTGGTGTTTGCCAGCCTCATTGTGCCGGCGCTTGCCACGCAAAGACTACAGGGTAAAAAACGACTGGCCACGGGTTATGCATTAGGTGCAGTTGCCTATATTCTGGGTATCCTGGCATCCGCGTGGTTTGACCTGCCGACCGGCGCAGTCATCGTCTGGACCATGGCGCTGGTGGCGATCATTGCCGGAAGCTTGCTGGGACGCCGGCACGTCAATACCTGATCAGGGCAGATGACGACCGGCCTGTCGTTCAAAGTTGCGCCAGGATCTCCTGAGTCACCTGGTCCAGCGCCCGCTGGAAAGCGGCAACTATGACACTCATGCGTTCCTCACCGACGGCAACAAGCGCACTCGAGTTGACCTCAACGGCTGTGGCGGACGCGCATTGATAACGGCCATCCAATGCCAGCCTGACCCCGCTGGTTCTGCCCATTGAATTGAGGTCAGCGAAAAACTCTCTGAGTTCCAGTTGAAGTTCACAATTTTCAGGGCCCCTTCCAGAGCGCTCTTTCAACACTTCAAAGCGGCCGTCAGCTTCCAGCGAGCGTCCCAATAAAGAAGCGAGCAAGTCCGGTGCATAATCGACCCAGCGTGCACCTGAATATGGTTTCAGTTGCGCATCACTGGAAAGAGTCAGAACCTGATCACTATCCAAACCGGGCACCGCTTTTACTGTCAACGCTACCGTCACTGCAGGTTCTGCCACCGCGCCCTTCGCAGGACCAATGTAGGGTTCCAACCACCAACTCGTTACCGCAGGTTTGTTACTTTGGGTTAAGCCGCTACACGCACTCAGGATAAACACGGCCATCAGCACGATAAACATCGTTTGCTCTTTTTTATTGCTCGTGATCACATCATTGCTCCAAGTCCACGGCACTGTCCTTTGGCCGATAAATCAGGCTGGAGGGGTCTTCCCGCAGCTCTTTCACCAGTTTTTCAAGCTCCCTGAGCGTCGCTCGCGCATCGTTAACAAGGGCGGGAAATTCACCCAGGCCATCCTGCATAAATGCATTCATCTCGCCATCATTTTTTGCTGTCCAGGTTTCCATGCGCGAACTCATACTGGCGAGCTTCGCGGTTGTCTCCTCGAGATTCTCCAGTGTAGCAACAAGGTCAGGTTCAATTTTCCTGGTCGTGGACCTGACCTGCGCGATTGTCTCGTCGAGCGTGTTAATGGTTTCTGTTAGCAGATCAGGTAGCTCGCTGATGAACGCCTTTTCCGCCGCCAGCGCTTCACTGACACTCGCCAGGTCGTCCAGAATTCTACTGACAAGATCCCTGTTTTCCTGGCCAAGAATTTGATTGATCCCCAACAGCACCGAGTCCAGTCTCTCAACAATAGCCGGCGCCATATCCAGCAAGGCACTAAAACCGATATCACGTGCTTTAATCACCGGGTATGGGCTGTCTTCGCTGGCTTTGATGTGTTCATGGAGGCCTGGATCGGCATTCAATTTGATCACTGCCACACCGGTAATACCCTGGAAAGCCAGGCTGGCATAGCTACCGGAATTAATCGGTACGGACTTCAACACTTCAACATCAACACGAACCCGCATCGGGTTGCCAGGGATAATATTCATCGCTGTGACCGTACCGACTTCAACCCCGAGAAAGAACACCGGCCCACCCAGCATCAGTCCGCCGACATCCTTCTCAAAAAATATCGAATAATCCACGCTGGGTTCAGAACCCTGCCTGCCGGTCAACCAGATGGTGGTACCCACAAAAATGACCAGTGCTACCGCAACGAATATACCAACCGCGAAGTTTTTACTGTTCATAGCATTAACCCCCCAGCAGTCTGTCGGGCTCTGATTGCGCGAGGCACTCCAAAATAACGCCTGATCCACGGATGGTCGGAATCCAGTACCTCGTCCACGCTACCCACAACGACACCTCCATCCACCAGAACTGCGATGCGATCACAAATACCTAACAGACTGTCAACATCATGGGTAATCATCATGATGGTCAGATCAAGATTATCCTGCAGGTAAGTGATCAGTTCGTCAAATTCCGTGGCAGCAATCGGGTCGAGACCTGCGGTGGGTTCATCAAGGAAAAGTATCTTGGGTTCAAGCGCCAGTGCCCTCGCCAGTGAAACACGTTTTCGCATACCGCCTGACAATTCCGACGGATACTTGTCGGCCACCGATAAGGAAAGACCCGTCATCAGAAGTTTCAAACTGGCCAGTTCATGGCGTGTTTCCACCGGCATATCTGAATACAGTGCGATCGGCAACTCGACATTCTGCTGAACGGTAAGACCCGATAGCAAGGCCCCCGCCTGGAACAATACGCCCCAGCATCGGCTTGGCCCGGGTTTGTGATATTCAATTTTCTGACCCAATACGGTGATCTCGCCGCTGGTTGGCCGCTGCAAGCCCAGGATGCTGCGCATCAGGACCGATTTGCCACTGCCCGAGCCACCGACAACACCGAGGATTTCGTCACGATTGATATCCAGGCACAAATTGTCATGTACGACCTGGCTGCCGAAACGATTGACCAGATTTTTGACCGAGATGATCGTTTCCATCAGATACCCATCCGTGTAAACAAGGTTGCGAACAGTGCATCCGCTACAATGATCATGAAGATGGACTGTACCACGGCCGTCGTGGTCTTGAACCCCAACTCTTCAGCGGATGACTTCACCTGCAAACCACGCAAGGTACCTACCATCGCAATCAGAAGTGCAAACACCGGCGCCTTGCTCAGACCTACGTAAAAATCAGTCAGATCGGTGCTGTAAGCCACACGTTCAACGAATTGCAATCCACTGATCCCCATTGAACCCACTGCGATCAGCGCACCGCCGGCAATACCGGCAACATCTGCAAAAACGGTCAGAATGGGCAAGGCGATGACCAAGCCGAGTATACGCGGGATCACCAGCATCTGGTTCGGGTTAAGCCCCATCACACGCATGGCATCGACTTCCTCATTCAGTTTCATGACCCCCAGCGAGGCGGCGAACGCGCTGCCTGAGCGCCCGGCCACCATGATTGCGGCGAGCAATACACCCATTTCGCGGGTAATCGAGATACTGACCAGGTCAACCACCAGCACCGAGGCCCCAAACTTGCCCAACTGACCTGATGCCTGGTGGGCTGTGACGATTCCGATAAGAAAAGTAATCACCACGACAACGGGAATAGCCTGGACACCGGTAAAGTAGACCTGCTTGATGGTTTCACCCACCATGATCAACGATGGCCGGCGCACCCCATCGAGGATAGAACGTGCAATAGCCCCCAGGTCTTCAATACTCGCAGCGGTTACCTTCCCCAGCTTTTCAACGCCCTCCTGCAAACGTTTCGAACCTGCGGGCTTGTCTGCCGGCTCTTCATAATCACGTATGGCAGCAGCGTCGATGATGTGTTTGAGAAACTTGAAATGGGCAGCTTTAAAACCGGCAAACTCCGATTTTATACCTGACAGGGCCAATTGTTGGGTGCGGTCATAAAGAACCCATGCACCGGCGATATCAATCTCTTCCAGGCCTGCACACTGGAACGTAACAAGCTGGCCTTCTTCCGGCTTCACGGTTGCCGTCACCTCTTCCAGTGCAGGAACCTCATCAAATATCCAACGGCCCTTGATATTAACGGTGAGCATGCCCGGCTGACTTTCAAAACTGAGGAGGCTACTGCTCATGATCCCGGCGTACCCCAAAAAAAATTACAAAGCAGTTCGAGCCTTTGGTCGGTATTTGCAGTCATCGTATTCACTATTACATAGTAACCAAAGCGCCCGGTCAATTGGCATACGTTGGTCAGAATGCGGGTCAGGTATTCATGGTTAGACCCAATGAACTACCGACCGCTTCATTTATGACTGATATACCGGCTTCGTATTAAGGGCCTTACTGAGACCCGCCAGCAATGCGAATGCCAGCACCAACGGGAGGGATGCATATAGCACACCCTGCCAACCCCACTGGTAAAGAAACCAGCCCGAGCTCAGGCTGGCGATACCCTGGATTGAAAACACCAGGAAGTCATTGAATGACTGCACCTTGAAACGCTCTTCGTCACGGTAGCCAAAACGCAATAGATTGGTGCCGCTCAGAAACAGGAAATTCCAGCCGATCCCGAGGATCACCATCGTCAACCAGTAATGGATAAACTCCGTGTTGATCAAACCGATCAGCAGGCACAGCACAAGGGCGGCCACACCTGCCCACATCATGCCCTTGTAACCCATTTTGCTGTACAACCAGGGGTAGACAAGCGAGGGCAAGTACATCGCAGCAATGTGCGATTGCAGCACCCACTTGGTTGCCTGCATATCATGTCCGGCATGTTCGTGCATGCTAACCGGACCGGCGGTCATCACAAAACTCATGACACCGTATCCAACAGCGGAGGCGGCAACCGCGAGGATGACCACCGGGGAGCGCATGATCTCCATCAACGGTCGCCCTTTCAGTTCCTTCTGGTCACAGCCGGACGGGGTTTCCTGGTAGAAACTGATCAGGACGATACCCAGTGCGTAAATGCCTGCCAGCAGAAGGTAGGACCCGGCAAACTCGGTAGCCAGTAGAAATTGACCCCGCACTGCAATCTCAGGCCCAACGGCAGCCGCCAGGATGCCGCCGAACAACAACACTGACGTTGCCTTGGGGGCCAATTCAGCCGGCACACTTTCCATCGCCGCGAAGCGGTACTGGTGACCGGCCGCGCCGGACCAGCCCATCAAAATTGCCGCCATGCAAAAACCGGCAAAATTTTGATTGAGCAGGCTCAGTGTCGCCAGCAGAGCCGCTATCACCGCGAGAAAGCCATAACTGACAAATACTTTTCGACGCCCGAAACGGTTCAGTAATCTGCCGGTAGGCAGCGTTGAGGTTGCGAGCCCCACGATGGTCAATGCGACCGGTAGTGTCGCGAGACCGGGTGAAGGCGCAAACTGCGTGCCGATGATTCCGGCAATAAGGACCATCAGGGATGTTCCGGCCATCATCAATGCATAGGCCACCATCAAGCGCCAGACCTGGGCGGGAACATTCCTCATAAGCAGGCGGAACCGCCTTTATATTGCTGGCCTGTACTGCTCAAACCGTCATCCCCGATTCACATTATCAGCCGCTATGGTAGCTTTTTCCTTGCAGGCAAAGAACGAATTTAATGGTCGCACCCAGACATTCGCTCAAAATCATCCTTGCTGCCCGGGTTTCCCGTGACCGATGACACTGTTAAACAGCTAAAAAGCCCACTATTGTTCGGGTGTTAAAAGAGATGACAAATAGATGTTACAGTGCCATCCAGCCGGTGGACGTGGTAGTTTTCCGACCCTGGCAGGAAAATGGAATCAATTTCTACATTACAACAAGCAGAGGCAGGATGAATGGACAGACGGAAATTTATTGAACTCACAGGTATAGGCATGGGCGGACTTATGATCGCGCTGCCCGGCAGTTATATTTCAGCTGCCGAGTTAACGGCAAACCCGCTGGAAGTCGCTTTCAAGAAAAAAATGGCTGACATCGCCTTGAATGCGGCGAAATCAGCAGGTGCGACTTACGCCGATGTCCGCATTGGCCGTTATCTTAACCAATTCATCACTGCCCAGGAAAAACGTGTGGACAACATAGTCAACACGGAATCCGCCGGTGTCGGCGTCCGCGTCATCGCAAATGGAACCTGGGGTTTCGCCGCCACCTCTGACATGTCACCCGACAGCATAGCCAAGGCGGCAGAAAAAGCGGTTGCCGTTGCCAAGGCCAACTCCAAGTTCCAGACAGACCCGGTGCAGCTTGCGCCGGTTACCGGCGTCGGTGAGGTTTCGTGGAAAACACCCATCGTCAAAAACGCCATGGAAATTCCCATCAAAGAGAAGGTTGACCTTTTGATGGAGGTCAATAACGCCGCCATGGATAACGGTGCAAATTACATCACATCCGTCTTGTTCCTGGTTAATGAGCAGAAGTATTTTGCCTCTACAGATGGTTCCTACATCGACCAGGACGTACACCGTCTTTGGGCACCATTCTTCGCCACGGCGGTTGGCCCCGCCGGATTCAAGCAACGCACCGGTCTCGGAAACCCTGTAGGTATGGGCTTTGAATACCTTGATGGTGACCCGGCCGAACAGATCAAGATTCAGGGCGCGAACGTGGGATATCGTTACTCCTATGACATGGTCCAGGATGCAAAGGACGCAGGTCAACAGTTACAGGCCAAGCTCAAGGCGCGTTCTGTTGAGCCCGGCAAATACGACCTGGTACTCGACCCGCACCACCTGATGCTGACCATTCACGAGTCCGTCGGTCACCCGCTCGAACTTGACCGTGTACTCGGTTATGAAGCCAACTACGCCGGCACCAGCTTTGCCACGCTGGATAAATGGCGTAGCGGCACGTTTAACTACGGGTCCGACATCGTCAACCTGTATGCTGACAAGACACAGAAACATTCACTTGGCTATGTCGGCTATGACGATGAAGGCGTCAAAACCAAGCAATGGGACCTGGTCAAAGATGGCATCCTGGTTAACTACCAGGCGATCCGTGACCAGGTGCATATCATCGACCAGAATGAATCACATGGTTGCTGTTATTCACAAAGCTGGTCTGATGTCCAGTTCCAGCGCATGCCTAATGTATCCTTGCGTCCGAATGAACAGGACCTGTCAGCAGACGATGTTATCAAGGATGTCGAAAACGGTATTTACATCGTTGGCCGTGGCTCATTCTCCATCGATCAGCAACGTTATAACTTCCAGTTTGGCGGACAGTTGTTCTATGAAATCAAGGACGGCAAGATCACTGAGCAAATCGAAGATGTCGCCTACCAATCCAACACCCAGGAATTCTGGAACAGTTGTACAAAGCTTGCGGGCAAATCCGATTACAGGCTCGGTGGTTCCTTCTTTGACGGAAAGGGTCAGCCACCGCAGGTCAGCGCCGTATCGCACGGCTGCCCGACAACACGGTTCAATAACATCAATGTGATCAACACCGCCCGCAAGGTCGGTTGATTGCTGATCAAATAACAGAATTCAAGAGGTTTAAAAATGGCAATTTTTACAGAAACCAAGGCCAGGGAACTGCTGAGCAAGGTGATCGCTTTATCCAAGGCGGACGAAATAGAATGCAACCTGGACGGCTCCAATGCCGGAAACATCCGCTATGCACGAAATACGGTCTCTACTGCCGGCGAGGTCAGCGACGTCACGCTGGCGGTGCAGTCCAGCTACGGCAAACGTACCGGCACCGCGACCATCAACGAGTTTGATGATGCCTCACTCGAAAAGGTCGTTAGACGTTCCGAGGAGTTGGCAAAACTGGCACCCGAAAACCCGGAATATATGCCAAATCTTGGCCCCGCTGAATACAGCAAGGTCAAAGCATGGTACGACTCAACGGCATCAACCACACCAGAGCAGCGGGCCGCGGCAGCCGAAGCCAGCATTGTTCCTTCACGCAAGAACAAGCTGATCGCTTCCGGCTACCTGAATGATGCCGCATCATTCAGTGCGATCATGAACAAGGCCGGTATGTTTGCTTACCACACGTCAACCGACGTCAGTTTTACCGCGACCATCCGTACCGAAGACGGCACGGGTTCAGGTTGGGTGTCACGCGACTTCAATGACACCAGCAAAATGGATACCAACGAAGCTTCCGCCGTGGCCATCAAAAAAGCCATGGGCTCAAGGGACGCCAAGGAAATGGAACCGGGTAAGTACACCGTTATCATGGAGCCCGCAGCCACGGTGCAGTTACTTTCCAATATGTTTGGCAGCATGAACCAGCGCGGGGCGGACGAGGGTCGCAGTTTCCTCAGCAAGAAGCCGGAAGAAGGCACAGAACCCGTGGAAGGCGCACCCACCAATCGCCTCGGCGACAAGATGTTTGACGAGCGTGTCACCATTTACAGTGACCCGACCAACCCTGACTGCCCAACTGCCCCATTCGCCGGTGACGGTCATCCTGTTGGCAGAACAAAGTGGATTGACAAGGGTGTTATCACCGCCATGCCAAACTCACGTTATTGGGCCGAGAAAACCGGTGCCAGGTACTACCCGACCGCCTACACAGGCCAGGGTATTTTCGGTGGCAATCAGCAACTGATCATGGAAGGCGGTGACCAGTCGCTGGAGGACATGATCAGGGACACGCGGCGTGGTGTGCTGGTCACCCGACTTTGGTATATCCGGCAACTGGATCCGCAAACCCTGCTCTACACCGGGCTGACCCGTGACGGAACCTTCTATATTGAAAACGGTGAAATCAAGTATCCGATCAAAAACTTCCGTTTCAACGAAAGTCCGATTGTCATGCTGAATAACATTGAAGCGCTGGGTAAACCCGTGCGTATCAATGGCAGCATGATTCCGGTCATGAAAATACGTGACTTTACGTTCAGCAGTCTTTCAGATGCGGTATAAAGTGGGCTTCAATGTCCACCGTACCTTGTAGAAAAGCCCGGCGGTGGACAGTCTTGTTCACCGCTCTGGCCACCAGCCTCTTGACGGAGCATCCACGCCGGGCGACTAACGATGCGTAGACGCGTTTTTTTAGGTGGCCTGACCTGCCTGGGAACCGGTCTCGGACTCGGCATCCTGCCGTTAAACGGAGTGAGTGCAGGACCGGATGAATATGATTTTGTATTCACCCGCCTGAGTTACGAGTCAGGTGACTGGGATGTCGATGAAAGAATGCCGGCCAACCTGCTCAACTCGTTGATCGAGTACACCACCTTGCGCGTGAACACCACCGAGCAGGTCATCGCACTCGCCGACCCCGCGATGCTGAGCGTACCCTTCTGTTACCTTGCCGGGCGGAGACTGGTGCAATTCAGTCACGCGGAACGTGAGAACTTCAGCCGTTACGTCAACAATGGCGGTTTCGTTTTTGTCGATGATTGCAATCATGATATCGATGGCATGTTTGCACGCAGCTTCGAGCAACAAATGGCGGACTTATTCGGTCCGGACGCCTTGCAGACATTGCCCAATGACCACCCCATTTACAGTTCCTTTTTTGAGTTTGACGGCCCGCCCAACACCTCGCAGGAGCTGAATGGCTGGGGCGATGACCTGGTTCACAAGTACCTCAAGGCCATCGAGGTCAATGGCCGGATTGCCGTGCTGTACTCCAATAAGGACTTCGGCTGTGAATGGGACTATGATTTCAGAAACAAGCGTTTCATGCGGCTGGATAACACCCGCTTTGCAGTCAATATCGTCATTTATTCAATGACGGCTTAGTGCATTTTCAACCGGCCCGGTAACAGCACCGGAGAGGCTCACTCAGGAATTACAGGTAATGGATCAGGCAATACAGAAAAAGGAAATTCAGGACAGGTTGGCAAAACTACCGCTGGTAGCAAGCGAAATCGCCAAGGTGATCGTTGGACAGGAACAGATCGTCGATGAGCTGCTTATCAGTGTGCTGGCCGGCGGTCACTGTCTTCTGGAAGGCGTCCCCGGCCTGGCGAAGACCCTGATGGTCAGCACGCTGGCGCAGAGCCTGGAGCTCGACTTTCGCCGGGTGCAGTTCACACCGGACCTGATGCCCAGTGATATTATCGGTACAGAAATCCTTGAAGAGGATCACGTCACCGGCAAGCGATTCTTCAAATTCCAGAAAGGACCGGTATTCACCAATATCCTGCTGGCAGATGAAATCAACCGCACACCACCCAAAACCCAGGCCGCCCTGCTCGAGGCCATGCAGGAGCGACGCGTGAGTTATGCAGGAGAGGTGCATACCCTGCCCCGGCCATTTTTCGTATTGGCCACACAAAACCCGGTCGAACAGGCGGGCACCTACCCCTTGCCCGAGGCCCAGCTCGACCGCTTTTTGATGTTTATTCGCGTACCTTACCCATCGGAAACCGAAGAGGTCGAAATCCTCAACCGCACCACCGGGAACCGCGAGGTGACACTGGATACGGTGCTGAATGCCAGCGACATGATCGTATTGCAATCACTGGTCCGCGAGGTCGAAATTTCTGAATCCTTACTGACCTATATTGCCCGAATTGTCAGGGCCAGCAGACCGGGCGAAAGTGATAACGCCATGGTCAAAGAGTATGTGCGCTGGGGTTCCGGTCCGCGCGCCGGACAGGCACTTGTGTTGTGCGCCAAGGCCCATGCACTGATCAAGGGTCATTTCGCTGTCACCATTGAGGATATCCGCCGGGTTGCCAAGGCTGTGCTGCGTCACCGTATCCTGCTGAATTTCCAGGCGGAGGCCAGTGACATAAGCACCGGGGACATTATCGACGAACTGTTCACCTCCATATCCCGGCCCGTAAGCCCTCTCGACTAGATACATCCGCATGGAACGATTCATTGATCCACGCACACTGGCACGTGTCAAAGACCTGCCATTGATCGCTAAAACCGTCGCAGACGGCTTTTTGCATGGCCTGCAACATAGCCACCAACGGGGTATCGGTATCGAGTTCAGCCAGTACCGCGCCTATGAACCCGGTGATCCGCTGAGCCGGATTGACTGGAAGTTGTTCGCACGTTCCGATCGTTATTTTGTGCGGGAAGCCGAGCGGGAAAGTGAAATAGCGATGTGGTTCGTACTCGACGCCAGTGCCTCCATGAACCTGGCCAGTGAGAACAGGCCCGGTGGGTGGACAAAATTCGAGTACGCGCGCCATCTGCTGGCCACCATGTCTTATATCGGGCAGCAACAAGGCGACCACGTCGGCATGCTGGCCCTGGCCGGTGACCGGCAACACCTGTTGCCTCCGGCCAGTGGTGAACGCCATTGGCACCGCTTGTTGAAACAACTGACAACGATCGGGCACGGCGATAGTTTCCCGCAAGCCTTACAAGTAAAATCGGCAATCCAGCGCTTACAAAAAACAGGTTTAATATTTATTATCAGTGACTTCTATCAGCTATCTGATGAATTAAATGAATTTATTAAACAGGTCTCTGCCGGTCGGACCGAGGTCGTTGCAATGCAGTTACAAACCAGCGATGAAATTGAGTTCCCCTACAAGGGAGCGATCCGCTTTGAAGACCTGGAAACCGGAGAACAAGTGCTGGTATCCGCCGCTACGGCCCGTGAGACCTGGAAGAAATCACTTGCCAGCCATCAGCAGCAACTTGAAGATTTTCTGCAACGGCAGCAGGTCAGCCTGCATCGCGTCAATATTGATAAGCCGATGGACCAGGCACTTTACGACTTTCTGATCTGCCGGCAAGCCGTCCAGCACTGACATGCCTGACATGCTTTCCGGTCTGTCGGTCATCAACCCAGCCGCCTGGTGGGCACTGCTTGCACTGTGCATTCCTTTAATCATTCATCTGTTCAGCAAAAGCCGCGGGCGCCTGGTTCGAATCGGTCATATCGACCTCATCAGGCAGGCGCGCAAACTGCAGGTCACAGAGCTGAAGCTGACACAGTGGTTACTGTTGTTGTTACGCCTGGCAATTTTCACATTGGCCGCGTTGATACTGGCAGGACTGGCAACAGCGGGCCTCAACAGCAGTAAGGCCAATACCATTTACCTGACGCCCGGCTGGTTAAGCAGCGCCGGCACAAAAGACTTTACCGCCCTTCTAAATGATGCTGATCAGGCAGCGGAGCATCGTGTCTTTTTACTGCAACCCGGCTTCCCGGCTTTGGACAGGCAGCAGTTAGAAACCGGGCAGTTGGAAACCGACAGGCAGCAACTGATTCGCAATACGACCGAATTCAGCAATACATGGGCATTACTGTCGGAAAGGCTGAGCCTTGAACGCCATCTTGGCGGGGTAACGGTCTATACGACTGACTACATGCTGCAATTCGGATTCCACAAGCCGGATCTTCCGCGTCAGGTGGATTGGCGAATCGCCAGTCCACAAATGCCCCCCGTGTTTGAAAGCAGCCCCATCCGGGCATTGATCGTCTTCGACCCTGACCGGGCGGCGGATGCGAAACGGCTTGACGCAGTACTGGCTGTTCTGAAACAACACCGTCTGCCGAAATTGACCTGGGAGAGTGTGGACGCAAGCCAAACCGGTGACACCCGGGACGATCCAGACTGGCTTATCCTGCTGGGTGACAAGGTCTTTGAACCAGCGATGATTGAGACATTCGGCTCACCACAGGTGGTTTTCACAGACTCAAGCGGCAGTGTGCCTGAGCACCAAAGCCAGTATATCAACCTGCCCTTTTATCCATTCACCCGCTTTCGCCTGGAACACTACACACGACCTTCAGTTCGAGGTAATGAAAAAGTGCTGCTGACCACGGCATCAGCCAGTCCGCTATTGCAGGAGTCCTACTACGAAAATACGCGCGTGATACAGTTCAACAGTCGAATCACTCCCCGCTGGAACTCGCTCGCAGAGCAACCCGGGTTTCCAGAACTGTTCCTGCAATTGATGTCAGACAAGGAACAGGCCGCACGGCGTTATGCCGATGCCCGGTTAAGTGATCTCAAGCTGCTGAACCAGCATGACGATGCCATGACTGACCTACCCCTGCCGCATCGATCATTGCAAGGCATGCTGGCCGCCCTGTTGGCATTTTTGTGGATAATCGAACGCTGGCTCAGCGAAAGGAAGCCCCGTGAAAGACGCTGAAATGCAAAATGACAATGCACTTCAGCTTGGCAATGATGTGCAATTACGTCTGCGTGGATGGCGTCGCAGGCTATTGGCGCAGCGCCTGTTATACACCCTCGCGGCCATTGCAGTTGTTTTGCTGACCGGGCATTGGCTTGCGACACCTTCGATAACGCTGCTGCAACAGATTCTTGCCGTTTGTGTTGTCAGCTTTGCGCAACTGCGGCTTAGTGCAGGATGGCGAAACTTGAGTACAGACAACTTCCTGCAACATCTCAATCGCCGGTTTTCTGATTTTGAAGAAAGCGCCCAGCTACTGGCAAAGCAGCCATCGGCACTGGGTCCTTTACAATTACTGCAACGTGAGCGCGCAGTCGCGGTCTACCAGAAAAACCTGGCACAGGTGGAGCGCTGGCAGCGTCCGTTTCACTACCGGGGGGCTGTGGTTATTGTTATTTGTTGTGGACTTCTTTTCACGTTGACAGACCAACTGACATCACTTGCCGGCAGGATATTGCCGGAAGCCCTGGTAACACCCGCAGCAACTCCTGGCACCAGCGCCAACCCAGGTCTCAGGAACATTGCCATTCGTATTCAACCGCCAGCCTACACGGGACTGGCAACTATCGATACGGATCAACTGGATCTCGAACTCCCGCAGGGCAGCCAGGTTGACTGGAGCCTGTCTTTTGCCGCAAATGATGGTGAGTTTGGCCTGAAGATCTCACCCGACCTTCGCATTGCTTTGATACCAGGCTCCGATAATCGACTGCAAGGAAGTGCTGTCATCGATAAAACCGGCCTGTATCGGATTGTCAGGAACCAACCGGGAAACGATGAAACTGTCGGTGACATCCATTCTTTGACGGTTATCCTGGACCAGGCGCCCGACATCAGGGTATTGGAGCCCAGGGTATCAAGCCTCGAGATTCCGCAACAAGGACCGGCGAATTTTGACAGTGAGGTTCTTGTGAAAGATGACTATGGCGTGCATGAGGTCGAAATTCTCGCATCAGTTGCAAAGGGGTCCGGTGAGGGCGTCAAATTTCGTGATGAAAAAATTGAATTTGACCAGGTCGTCGAAACGGGGAAAGGTTTTCTTTATAAAAAGCACTGGGATCTGGAGTCGCTGGGTATGGAACCAGGGGATGAAGTTTACTTCACCGTCACGGCAACGGATAACCGGCAACCGGAAGCGAATACGGGGCGTTCAGAAACGCTCATCGTACGCTGGCTGGACGATGACCCGGTTGGTCTGGCCGCAGAAGGACTGGCTATCGATTTCATACCGGAATTCTTCAAAAGCCAACGGCAGATCATTATCGACACCGAGCGATTGATCGAAGACAAACCACACCTCGCTGAACAGGCCTTCAAGGACAGCGCCTATGAAACCGGTCAGGCGCAAGCCGATCTCAAGCAAAAATACGGGCAGTACCTTGGCGATGAATTCGGTGAAGGACAGTTCGATGGCCAGCACGAGACGAGCGATGACAGTGGTGATTCACATGAGCACGGCGAAGATGACCATGGCGGGGAAATAAACAACAGCAATTCAGGTCAAAACCTCAATAACATGGCGGATATCGTCAGGCTCTTCGGGCATGATCACGGTGACCCCGAAATTGGGCCAATCACCAAACGCAACCCGGTTGCACTGATGAAACGTGCAGTCAACGAGATGTGGCAGGCCGAGAAACACCTGATGCAGGCGCAACCGGAACTTGCTTTGCCGTTTGAATATGAGGCCTATAAATATCTCAAGCTCGCACGACAGGCGGACCGGATCTATGTCAAGCGGCTTGGTTTTGAACCACCGCCGGTGAGTGAAGAACGTCGCCTGACGGGTGAACTTGATGAGATTCGAAGCTATCGCTTATCCACACCGGAACCCGTCACTGACCCGGGTAGCGAGCAATGGAACCAAAGCTTATTAAAATCTACTTATCAATTACTTACATCACATTCTACACAGTATGCATTCGATGAAAGTGACCGGCAGTTACTGAGCCGCCTGAGTATTGAGTTCACAAACTGGTCTCAACAACGGGCGGCGCTGATCCGGCATGCGGCAACACTTGAAAAACTGTCACTTGCCGGGCAACTGAATCTGGACAACTGCGAATCCTGCCTGCAGGATCTGGAGCATGCGATCTGGAACCTGATATCAGAAGGTGCCGGGCAATTAACGCAAGGCAATGCCGCCTGGTATGCCAATGATGAGATGGTTAAAAACTACCAAAAGACATTGCAGCAGGCGTCCGGTGCAAACGCTGCGTCTTCCACCCCGGGTGGAGTCCGTCAATGATAGGTTTCGGTCGCTGGCAATTTGACTTTAACGAACCACTGGTCATTGGTTTAAGCCTGTTTTTGCTTGCCTCGATGCTGTTGAGTTTATACCTCGTCGTAAGACGGCTGTTCAAGCGTGCACCATTTCGAGCGGTGACAGTCATGCTTCTGAATGTCATCGCCTATGGTGCCGTGTGCCTCCTGTTACTAGAACCCGGGTTTTCTCGGCAGGTACAACAAACCGTCAGCCTGGTGACGGAGGGCGCTGACGTTGCCGGCGCCAGCGGGACCAGCTCAGCCAACCTGTATGTAGCCCCGGGCGTACCGGCTTCTCCTGGCGTAAAGCAACAGTTTCCGGACGCGAACTGGCTTCTGGATGCGGGTCAGTTGCCGCTCAGAGAGCCCGCGCTCAGCGCGATCGACGTCCATGGCTTCGGTCTTGATCAGGCGCAATGGCTGAACTTTCCACAGAATATAAAAGTTGAGTTCAAGCCGCCCGCTATCGATGGTTTTACCGCCATGCGATGGCCTCGCTCGCTGTTTGAGGGCGAAACCCTGTTGGTCAATGGTCACTACCAAACACTCGACGCGGAAGCCATTATCCAGCTACGTCTGCTTGACCCGGCAGATAATGTCGTTGATGAAGCACGTATTAAAAATGACCAGGGTTTCAGCCTGGCGGCACGTATCAAGACGCCTGGAAACCTGGTATACAAACTACAGGCATGGAACGCGGGGCTCATGTTATCCGAGCAGCCTGTTGCGGTTAATGTGGGTGAGACCAGCCCGCTGAATATTTTGATAATGCAGTCCGCCCCGTCCTTTGAAACACGGGCATTGAAGAACTTTGCCGCAACCCGGGGGCACCGGATTCGCCTCAACACCGACATCAGCAAAGGTAAGCGCATTGCCCAAAGCGCCAATCTCGCCCCCGACGCCGACACCAGCCTCTCGCCGCAAAACCTGGCAGAGCATGATATTTTGATAATGGATGGCAGAGCATTGGTCAATTTGCCCCCTACTCAACGACAATGGTTGAATGAGGCGATAGAAGCAGGCCTGGGTTTGTTGTTACTGGCAGATTCCACTTTAGCGGATAACATCACGGCACTTGATAGCGACCTGCTAAACGGCTTTCAGTTGCTACCTTTAGCCCGCGTTGAGACAAGTGCCATTCCACGGTTGCTGACCGAAAATACAACGCCCTGGCAGGAACCGGTCCGGGTTGCCGCCATGCAGGCAGCCGCAGAGAATGCCGATGTATTGATCGACGATGGACAAGGCAGGAGCCTCGTGATTACACGCGCAAAGGGACTGGGACAAATCGGTATCAGCCTCATCAGTCACAGCCATAGCTGGCTGACCGCCGGGCAGAACGCCCTGTGGGGCGACTACTGGCGCACGCTGTTTTCCAGCCTGGCCAGGCAACGGGAAAACAGTTACTTACTCACCCCGCCGGAAACAGAATTTGGCCGGGTCAATCAGCGTCAGGCTATATGCGCTCTTGGCACTGAAAAAGGTTCCAGTGTCTCAGTGGGTCCCTTGTCGCCCATGGAAGCCTCATCCGGATTCGAACTAATACTTGCAGCAGACAGGCTGAACTCCCCCCGCCAATGTGCCTATTTTTGGCCCCGGGTCAGTGGCTGGCACCAGCTTCAACTCTATTCTGCCAATCGTGGCAGCGTGCTGGACCAAAAGGCCATTTACATATTTAGTGCGGATCAATGGCTCGCACAGCAACGCGGCCAGCGTGTACAGGCCACCCTGGCCAGAAGTCGCAACAGCAGCGGTCAACCATTGGAATCAAACGCCGTGTGGGTATCTGAACCACTGAGTCCTTTCTGGTTATGGCTGACGCTTATCCTGTCTGCTTCATGCTTATGGTTGGAACGCAAACTCGACTTTACTTTTAGCGGTTAATGCTGGCCGTCAACCTGGTTTGTATTCAGAAATACCACGCCAACTGCACGAATAGCGAGGGACCGCTAGACACGTAGCTTCCCGGTTGTTCTGCCTCGATACCGCCGTACTCACTGCCGCCAGGACCAATGGGAAAACTCAGGGCGGCCAATAATTGGATATCCTGTTTCCAACTGTAGGAAGCCACCAATTGTGCATAGGCTGAAGGGTCGATGAGGTTGACAAAAATATTTGGTGTGAGATTTAACAGCGGTGTTGCTTCCAGTGTTACTGAAGCGCCCAGATAGTGGCGGCCGATGTTAAATAGTTCTCCCCTGGCAAGACGCTCCAACAATTCGGGGTTGGCCGCGAGACCCGCCGCGGAATAATCACTATCCGCTTGACCAAAACCGTTGTAAAAATACTCCACCGTACCCATCCAGTTACGCCCCCCGCCAACCCACGAATAGTCCAGTCCGGCCACTGCAGAGTAGATCGCTCCGCTATCCGTGTCATTCCAGACCAGGTCGCCACGTAGCACCGCCCCACCAAGATCACCGCTGAGACCCACGGCCAGTAGCGCCTCACCATAGTGCTGTGCAGCCAGTAAATCGTACTCTCTGCCTGCCCAAAAACCGTGATACTTCAGCGCCAGGGAAGACTGGTCCCCCTCAACTTCACCGCTGACGGGATTGCGTCGCACCACGGTCACTGCCTGCAAATCGTTGCCGTTATCGAAAAGGTATTGGCCGTAGAGCATGTCGTCACCGGTTTTATACTCCTTGTCGACCGCAGCCGGGTCAAAGGGATTGAGAATATCCATCGGGGTGAACAGCAGGCTATTACCCCAACTAATCGCCTGGCGACCAAATCGAATGACCGCTTTATCACTGCTGTAGGCAATGCTGACGCGGTCCAGGCGTGCCAGAACGGCGTTTTTGTCTTTGTTGCTTATCTCGTGCGTCAGATTAAACCAGCGTCGCTTATCGTTAATCACATCAGTTCCGGGATAGATAAAATCAGGCAGACCACGAAACGCATACAGCGAGTCAGCGTTGGCGGCAATAAGCTGTGCATGCGCACTGAAATCCCACGGCCCGCGCCGGTTAGATATTTTCAGCCGAAACTCGATATCGTGGTCCTGCAGGCTACTTCCGGAAAGCTCATTTATGACACTGTTTTCCGGGATCGCAGTATAGGTATACTGATACTTGCTGTGTCCACCGAAAACCCAGTTGTTATGATGGCCGCTCAGACCTGAATCCTGCGCAGACACACTGACGCCAAAACTACCCGTCAACAGCAGCAGGCAGATATTTGTCAGGTGACGGTTACACATGATCCGTGCTCAATGGATTTTCTGTAACTCATCCCTGATCACCCTGCCATCCTCCATACTGATACGTCGACCCGCCCAGCGCATAACCCGCTCATCGTGAGTTGCAATAAGAAACGTAACCTTATGCACGCGGTTGAGTTCGTGGAAATGTTCCATTAATTTTTCCATGCTTGCCGAATCCAGGTTAGCTGTTGGTTCGTCGGCCAGCACCAGCTTGGGTCGACTGACAATGGCGCGCGCCACCGCCACACGTTGCTGTTGTCCGCCAGATAACTGAGCCGGCCGCCTGTCTTCCATACCTTCCAGCCCGACCTCACGCAATATCCTGGAAGATCGTGTATGTCGTTCTGCGGCAGCCACACCCTGAACCTGCATGACAAACTCGACGTTTTCGCGAGCACTGAGCACGGGAATCAGGTTGTAAGCCTGGAACACGAAACCGATCTGGTGCAAACGCAGGTCCGCCAGTTCAGACTTACCCAGCAGGTCGACACGCGCTCCATCAATGGATATTTCACCGCTATCAAGTGAGTCGAGCCCGCCAATGGCGTTCAGCAAGGTGGTTTTACCAGACCCTGAAGGTCCTGACAGGCAGATAAATGAACCCTGATCAATCTCCAGGCTGACATGATCAAGACCCTTTATCACCGCATCGCCCTGCTGATAGTTTTTGCAAAGGTCTTTACAGCTTATGGCCGACATTGATTTGACCTCCCGGGTATTAGCATAATGAGTATTCCATCCTGATATCCAAAACCTGGCTCATGTCCTGCTGAGCGCTTCGACCGGCCGGTACTGCGCCGCCCGCCAGGCCGGCAACAAACTGGTTATGATGCCGAGCACGATCACAACCGCATTTGCCAACAAGAGATCCGGCCACTGTAATACCGGGTACAACACACTGGACGCGCCCATCATTTCCATCCCCTGGGCGACCGACGAGACATCAATGCCGTCCTTCAACGGGATGATCGTGGCGATAGCCAGCAGGTTGCCAAGCAGCAAACCCAACACCAGCAGAAACAATGACTCCACCAGTACCTGGTAAACAATAGCCGAGGGTCGCATACCCAGGGCCCGCATCAGGCCGATTTCCCGTACACGTTCAAATATCGCCATCATCAGCGTATTGACCAGGCCGAAAGACAGGGCCAGGAATATCACCACCATCCAGACCAGGACAAAGCCATCCATGACCTTAACCATCGTGCCGAGATAGGGATCAAGCGCCAGCCATGACAATACCTCACTGTTCCCGGCCACTACCGTACGAATATCCGACACAAGCCCTTCAGGTGCCCTGTAGTCAAAACCGAGAATGGCAATTTCAGAAACATCTGTACCCACACCCAGCATGTTTGCACCACATCTCGACCTGCATAGACGACACTTTCCTCCAGGCTTTCCAGTTCGGCCTTAAACACCCCTACCACCCTGAAACCGCGGTCTGCAATGGTGTTATCCGGATCCTGGCTCATCACCACGACGCGCTTGCCCAGGCGGCTCTCAAGACGTTGTAACAACTTCCTGCCCACCACGATGCCACCATCATCCGCACCGTCAAGAAAGCGCCCTTCGATGACATCATCCTTCTTGAAGCCCAGTGCCAACTCGCCCTGCGGATCGATTCCCAGTAGTGTGACACCCCGGTTTTCGTATTCACTGGATATCATCGCCGGAACTTTGATACGACTGCTCCAGGCGGCTACTTTGTCGCTGTCCAGCACGGCCATCAATGCCTCGTCCGGGGCCGGAAGGCTGTGTGTAACCGATGGGTCATCCCGATAAGCCTGGGCATGTATCTGAACATGTCCCGGTAAGGCGCTGACGCCCTGCTTGACCATATCGTCAACCATACCGCGTAACAGCGCCGTCATGAATATCATCGCCCATACACCCAGCGAGATAGCCAACAGCATGATCACGGTGCGCCGGTAATTGCGCCACAAATTACGCCAGGCCAGTCTCGACATTGCAGGCAGCGGCATGGCCATCAGGCGGCCCTCATCGCTTCAACCGGTCTGAAACCGTAAAGTTTCAAGGCCGGGTATATGGCCGCAAACAGGCAGAAAATGAATACAACCGTTGGCCCAAGCATCAGGGAAAGCGGACCCACTGACGGATAAATGACCGGCGGCATATTGAATTTGGCGGCCAGTTCATCCATGCCGGGATAGGCAAAACCCACCTGCGCGAAGTAGCCGGATACCAGCGAACCCAGCAATACACCGATGATCAAACCGAGTAAGGCCATCAGGAAGGTCTCGAGCAAAACCAACAGGGCTAACCGGCGGGGCTTGATACCCAGCGCCATGATCACGCCAAACTCGCGGGTGCGCTCCAGCACAGACATTAACTGCGTATTGAGCACACTGAATGCCACCAGCATGATCAGCACGGCATACATAAACCAGGCACTGGCCATATCTGCCTGGATGGCCTGCTTAAGACCGGGTGTCAGAGCGTCCCAGTCAAGGGCAACCAGCGAGTCCTGCTTATTGATCAGCCTTCTCAATGGTTCGATCATCGTTGCTACGCCGGCCAGTTCATCCACGCCAAGGGCAATGACATGACCGCTATTGTCCATCGCAAATGCCTCCTGAAAGTAACCCAGGGGAATTTCAGCCAGGCTGCGGTCCATGTCCTGTGAACCTGAATCAAATACACCAACCACGGTCACAACACCGGCAGCAAATGAGCCATCCTTGCCACTACCCAGAAACGTCAGTTCATCGCCTGTCTCAACCTTCAGGTTTCTCGCCATAACCCTGCCGATGACGATCTCGGCAGCATCCAGTTCCTGCAGGTATCTTCCATCTGTTACCAAGCCGGGAATGCTTGACACACCCGGCTCATGGGCAGGTTCCACACCCACCAACTGCGTGCCAAAGGACCGGTCCTCGCTCGAAACCAGTACAAATGCATTGGCGCGCGCAGTCACTTTGGCGGCAGGAAATTGCTGACGAACATCAGCAGCCAAGGCCCCGATATCTTCGACTACCTGGCGCATTTTCTGACTTTCCAGATAATCCTCGTGCTGCACCTGCAACTGACCGCTGAACATCCGCAGTGTGTTATTGATCATCATTTCGTAGGAACCAAACTGCAGCGAGATCATGAACACCAACAGGATATTGGAAAAAATCATGGCCAATGCGGTCAGCCAGGTGCGGCGTTTCTGCCGCCAGATATTACGCCATGCAAGACGCAGGCTGAGCCCAAAAGCGCTCTTTCTGCGAGCTTCGGACGTCACCGCCTTACTGCCTCGGGTTCCTGAGGCTGGACAGTGTGAAAATTCCGCCGGGCAACTCAATATCAAATTCGATCTCGGACACCGTCATTTCAGTCCACTCCCCTGGCGAATCCACTTTGCCCATCCGCAAAACACGGGCGACTGAACGGCCACCCATTTCAGCTATTTCACGTGCCTCCATCACTTTTACCAGTTGTCCATCCTGGTCCCAGAACTGCTCCTCCAGCAAGACAAAATCATCACGAATTCTCAGTACTTCCTTACCCCAGACAACCGCAGCATCCTCATGTGGAACAGCCTCTATGGTGTAGATGGTATGACCATCCTCTTCGATCTGTGCGGTCAGCGTATGCTCATACTGATCAAGGATATCGGTAGATTTGCTGACATCCTTATTTGAAAAATCACTACCCATCCAGCCCTGGCTCATCATTGAGGATGGGATTTTAATAACACGGTTAACTTTTGGTGAGTAGGACCACATACTGTCATCCTTCATCAGGGTTCCATTGCCGGCATCTTTCTTCGGCTCGGTCACGCGCACCAGTGACAGCTCAGTGCCCTCACTCCAGGCGCGCATCGACATCGACCGCTCCCAGTCTTCCCGGTGGATGGTCATGGTCATTTCAGAATAGGAACTTGTTCCCCGCCAGTGATCCATCGCCGCTCTCACCAGGTCTTTTGCATCACGCGGTTCTACCGCTCCCAGGGGGACTGGAATAGTGATTATGAACATTGTTGCGGTCATGATCAGCAGGAACGCACGGGATACGTGCGTGGCTAGGAAACAGACTCTAAAGCTACTTTGGCGTAGAAGTGTCATGCGCTGTTTACCTCGCTTTGAAGGTAGTAAATAAGGCTATCACAGGTTCAATATGTTTTTTTGCTTAACGTGTGTTTAACGCCAATTTGGTACTATTTTGTGATGCAAACTGACGGGCAAACGCCGCTGCAAAAAAGAACGGGGGAAAATGCCGGTATTTGGCTCGCCCTGGCTTTTGCACTCGCCTTGCACCTGCTGTTTTTGCTGGTGCCCATCATCCGGCAAATGCCCGCTGTACCTTCTCCCGGGGTAACCATTGAGTTGCAATTGACGAGCATTGACCCGCCGCCCGTCCCCAGTGAACCAGAACCCGTAACCCAAACCGAACCACTGTCATCGGAAGCTGAACCAAAACCTGAACCCCTGCCAGGGCCCACAGCTGAGAAGACCGCGATCGTGCAGGATGAACCAACCGCATCCGAACCAGTTGCAAATGAACCCCCACCGCCAACAACAAGCCTGGTTGCACGCGAGTTACAACCCGACCTGGATGCCATGAGCGAACCTGAAAAACGAGAGCTGACCAACAGCATTCTCTCGAGACAGTACTTCACCGAGGAGTCTGCCGTTGACCAACTGTTTGGAAAGCCGATAACACAGCAGAACACTGAATCAGTTAATGAGTTCCAATACCCATCCAGACCGAACATGATCACGATGCTCGATAAGCCCATGCCTGAAGTGCCCTTTGACTATACGCCCGGTCTCGTCTATTTTGCCTATGACCCCGGCGTCAAGGGCGATCTGCAACGGTTTTGGGATGTCATCACCCCCGAGTTTGGATGGCGAACAAAGTACGGTACCGAAGTCAGGTGCAAACTGCTGCTTGTCATCATAGGTTGCGGCTGGAAATAGGTGTTTCGCATGCAGACCAGGCACCATGCATAAACTTTTACCTGCTCAAGCCGCTTTCTCTGTTTATAATGCATTCAAACGGCCATGGATAGGCCGGGTAATAATATGCTGTCAGGATGACGGCGATAAGGACTGACCAGCAATGAAAACGATAAAACAACGGCACAGTATGCGACCGTGTAAACTCTCATCGGTCCCTGTCCCTGTCCCAATTCCATTTCCCGCGCTCAGTATCATTCCAGTATGCACAAGCTGCTAAAGACCCTTTTTTACCTTATTGCCGGCTTGCAACTTCTGACGGCTTGTTCAGTTTTTCAAACCGCAGAACCGCTTGCAGAGTTGGACTCGCTCCGCAATCAACGTTCAGCGAATGCGCTTCTTGCAGTACTTGAGCTTGAAAATGTCGATACGCTGATCAAACTTGATAACCGATGGCTTGCAAGGCATTTTGAGAATGTACTCAAGTCTCAATCAGAGCTTGATGAAGGCCTTGATATTCGGAACATAAAGTTTATTTTCAACAAACAAATCATTACTATAGAGACTATAGTTAATGTTAATGATACAAGTGGCAACACGATAACTGCCGCCGTTACCGGGGACCTGCTCCTCAAATACAGAGGTGAGGGTCTGGAGTGGCGCCCTCGCTTCAGCCAACTGCAAATCGATGCGAAAGATTTTGATTATGCGGGCAGAAACTATACGGAACCTGATTCGGAGCTCGTCCAAAGTGTGCTTAGGAGGCTGAATTCTGACCTTGCAGGTGCCGTGGTGAACAACAACAGGAACACCATACCGCTGAATCCTGTCCCGCTAGGTGAAATACAGGTTGGCGCAACCCTGCCCGGCTTTACCGAATCCTCTGCCCGGGCCACCCAGTCACTGCGGGGGGTATTCATGATAGCCGGTAGTTCACTGCTGATTGATTCAGCGGAGACCAGTATCGCCCTGGATTTGACATTTATACCGGACCTGTCGACCTGCCCTGTCGACGTCACGGTTTCAAGGTCATTGTTTGCCAGGGACATTGACGCCCGTGAACCGGTAGACATTGCCAGAAACATAAACAGTGCAGCAGATGTCGGCTACTTTTACTCTGAGATCCAGGGGGCAAACCAACCTTTGACCATCATTCATTACTGGTTTGCAGACGGCATGCCCACAACGGTTGAGGAATTGGTGGTCGGGCCCAGTGAAAGATGGCGAACCTGGTCTTCCAGAGACCCGGCAAGCAGCGATGCTTCGCATTGGGAAGTGCTGGTGGTTGAAAAAGAATCAGGTTGCATCCTGGCTTCCAGTTCCATTCGCACCTTTGAATCGGAGGCACTGATAACGCGGGTCGGCCAGGCTCAGGCCAGGCAGACCTTTGCAGAGTTCAAGGAAGCATTCAACCGCAGAACATCCGGCTTTTCGATCGTTAATGAATCCCCGGATATCGCACAAATCGAAATCAGACGCCCGTTTTTGCGTGACGTATTGCAGGCATCGTTGGCTGACCTGACGATTGATGCCGGCTTTGACGGGTCAGGCCTGTCCACTTTGCAGTTTTCATCTCAATTGAAAGCGTTTGATAGCCGTCATATCACCTGCGAACACCGCGACTGCCCGCCGGTACCCGTTTGCAAAGCAAGCCTGGCTCAATGTAAGCGACTCAGGGACACCCGTGACTGTTCCTCTTGTCAGTTCCGCAACCCGCTGAATAATCGCTGCGTCAGCCAGGCAATTGATCCTTTGTGTGAGGCCGCACGCAAACGACAGAATGCCCGCTATGATGAGGAACGGGCCGCCTGTATCTCGCTTGCAGAGAACGCAAAGCAGGAGTGTGACCGCTTAAATGCACAGGTTTTAAGCAGTTGTCGGATTGAATCCGGGCTTGAAGAATCCACCTGTGAATCGATCAAGACAAGTTTGCGGTCTTTTGACCCGGGAACATCCCTGGCTCACGTCAGCGCCCAGGCCCGGCCAAGCGGCACACTTAACGCCATCTTTTCAAACTTCAATATTGAAGGTGACCTCGATCGCCTTAGAATGGATTTAAGCCTGCGATCCAAACTGCATATGAATGGTGAACTCAGCTTCCAGCCGACCAGAGCCAATAACCCATTGAAACAATGCATCAGTGCCTGGCAGGCACCGTTCAAAAGCCGCTTCACAAGCACACCCGTAATGCGTAACTTGATCAACAGTTTCGATCAGGGTTCATCCATGCTTACCGCAAGCTGGTCTGGCTTCGGAATCACGATAGACACGCAACCCTCACCGCTGGAGTCAATGTTTGTGAATAACCCGCAACTGCTGGCTAACTGTAATATTGGGTTGACGGTGAGCAAGGTAGAACAGGCAATTAACGATGATGATGCCGCTTTTTTTCGAGGAAAAACCGACCTGACCATCCACCCTCTGCCTACAAAGATTCACCTGGCGCCTGCCAGTATTGTTTTTGGAAACATGGTTTACAGTGCGAATGCGAGATTGTCTTCCCAACATCTAAAATACGATATTCGGGAATAGCAAAAGTCACCGCTCCGGCTTCCCTGTGAAGCGGTGATGATACTCTCACTCCATCCGGCGTCCCAAACTCAGAGCGCTGCAGGTTTGCCTCCATGCATACCTACAGCGCCACAGTCACGTCTAGTCACCGATAACCTGCCCACCCGCCTGACTGTCTGTTTCGCCACCGATAAAAACATCCAGGTGGTGGTCGGGCTACTGAGGTTTCTGGTGCATTTGGGAAGTCAGCAAGGGGTAAACTGAAATAGCACCCAGAAACCACAGCTTCAATAGTAAGCCTATCGTCTGAACAGATACTGAAACAAACATGAACGTAAGTTAAATTTTCAATGAAACCCGGTCCGGGCTAAACGTTTAAGCGATAGCCCAGGCCGCGTACTGTTTCGATCGTGGATTCGGTGTTGTCGACATCAATCTTTTTGCGCAATTTCCCGATATAGACGTCCACGACATTGGTCAGTGGGTCCATATTCATACCCCAGACATTACTGAGTATGCGTTCGCGACTGAAAAGCGTACCGGGGTGACTCATCAATAATTCGATGATCGCCAACTCCTTGGCCGTCATCTTGATTTCCTTTCCGTTGATGGTGAACCGGAGTGACTCACGGTCGAACGCCAATGAACCAACTTCCAGCGTTTGCTCCTGGGTGGTGACTTCAGAACTGCGCCGCATCACTGTCTCGATTCGCGCCAACAACTCCTCAAATGAAAACGGTTTGGTCATGTAGTCATCGGCGCCCATACGCAAGCCGGCGATCACATCATCAAGGCTGTCCATGGCAGAAAGAATGATCAAAGGTGTGTTGATCTTGTTCATCCGCAGTTGCTGGCAAATTTCACGTCCGTGCACACCGGGCAACATCATATCCAGCAGTATGAGATCGAAATCACCTTCAAGCGCCAGGGCCAGGCCGGATTCACCATCGTTGGCAACAACGGGAAAGTGCCCTTCGGCACGCAGGCCCCGCTGCAAAAAGTCAGCGATACGAATCTCGTCTTCAACAATCAGTATTCTCATGTTATAGCCTCAATGCTCTGTTCAGCGGGCAGGACAACCGTCGCCAATGCACCCTCGCCGGGTTTACCCTCAAGGGTAATTCTACCCTTATGCGCTTCTACTATGGCCTTGGCGACAGGCAAGCCGAGCCCGGTACCCCGGGCATGACTCTGAGCTTTTCCTCCACGGAAAAAACGTTGAAAAGCCTGTCGCACTTCATCTTCAGTCAAACCAATGCCCGTATCTTTTACCATGACGACTATCTCTTTGTCATCCAGGGTCAGGCTTACTACTACGGTGCCGTTTTGCCTGGAGTAACGCAAGGCATTGTCGACCAGTATGGAGAAAACCTGGCGCAAGCGTCCTGAATCTCCCATGACCATGGCCTCCACATCCCCGGGCCTATGCTCAATGGTAATACCATTTTGTTCAGCCTTGGCACTGAAATCCGTACAAACAGTCGCCAGTATTTTGCTGACAGATACCAGGCGTATCTTCAAGCGGGGTTCCCCTGCATCAGCACGGGCGATAAACAGCAGGTCATCGACAAGACGTGTAGCCTGGTCTGTCTGCTCTACAATCCGTTCAAGCGTCTCCTGGTATTCCGCCTTGGTTTTGACCTTTCCTCTCAGTGCGATTTCAGACTCACCGCGGATGACCGTCAGCGGCGTGCGAAATTCATGTGAGATATCCGCCAGGAGTTTACGTCTGTTTTCATCCACCAGTTCGAGGATTTCGTTACTGCTTTTCAAGGCACGTGTTCGCTCCTCAACAATCGCTTCAAGACGAATATTAGAGTCACTCATGGTAGAGCGGTGCTCGGCCAACTGACGTGCCATCGTATTAAACGCCGCACCCAATTGTTCAAACTCCCTTTCGTGCAACTCGGGTATTCGGTGATTCAAATCATCATTGGTAAAAGCCTGCACGCCATGGTGCAACTCATTCACTGAACGTGTCAGACCGCGTGAAAACAACCAGGCAACTAAAACCGTCAGACCCGCCAGGCCCAGCATAAACATAGGCAGAACACCGGTAATATAATGGGCCAGAGAAATGGTCTCAGTGTTTGCCTCTACCAGTTTATTTCGACTCGCGGCAAGTGTTTCAAGCATCAGTTCATCGAACACCTCTGCCACCCCGGCACTCTGCAGTTGTTCCAGTTCAGCCCTGGCATCGGCAGGTCTGTTTTCCTCCAGTGCCGTCCTGATCACTTCACCCGAAACAATGATGGTCTCCACGAGTGCTTCCAACTCATTGAGTACGTCGATCTCGTTGGTTTCGATACCGTTATTGCGCAGTTCATCTTCCTGAGCCAGCGCATGCCGGATATCAAGAATAGTCGTTCTTAGCACCTGGATATTGTCATGCCATTGCGGTAAATCGCGAATTGCTTCATTGGCAACGCTTTCTTCAATCAGCCCTAATTTCTGAGCCGCCTGGGAGGCGAGTGTGCGATGCCCATTCAATACGGAATTGGCTATGGTGATGCGTTCGACATCATATTCAAACCACTGGACACTATCATAGAAATACAATGCCAGCGCCAGCGTGATAACTAACATCGCGCCAAACGCCAGGTGCAATTTCCGACTGAAACTCGTCTTCCTTGCTGGCATTACGTATTAAATCCCTGGCTGCTTCCAGTACCCGGCCTAAGGATACCAAACAAAACACAAGTACAATAGAATGGTTTACTCTTCTGACCTACCCAATGCCCGGGAACTGACACGCTTGAAGCTGCTAATTATTTTTAACCCCAATGCTGCCCATGGCCGTTCAATGAAGCGACTTGAGGATATCAAGAGCCGGTTTAAAAACCTGGGTATCGAAACCTCGTTCAAACCAACCAGGCATGCAGGGCATGGCACGAAACTCGTCGCCGAGGCGGCACTGTCAGAATTTGACGGACTGGTGGCCGCAGGTGGTGATGGAACAGTATTTGAAGTTTTGAATGGTCTTTATCAGCACCCCAAACCCGCTCGCATCCCCCTGGGCCTTTTACCCCTGGGAACCGGTAATGCTTTTGCACGGGAACTCTGTTTTCAACAAGATCCTTTAACGGATGCTATTGAAAGGCTACAGCGTGGACATACACGAAAGGTGGATGTTGGTTTTGTAAAATCGGCCGACCGGAGTTATTACTTTGTGAATATCGTCTCCATGGGTTTCGCTGTCGATGCCGGACTGGTAGCACTTAACATGAAGGCCCTTGGTCAATCGGCCTATACACTGGCCACCCTGTGGCAAGTCATGAAACTAAAAAGCTACCCCTTGTTGCTTGAAATCGATGGCAAATCGATAAAGAGCGACAATGTATTTGTTACATTCTCCAACAGTCAATATACCGGAACCCATTTTCTCATCGCACCGGGTGCGAAAATTGATGACGGAAAACTGGACGTCACCATTCTGGAAAAATTACCCCGTTCCCGCTTACTCAAACTATTTCCAAGCATTTACAGTGGTCGGCATATCGACTACAAAGAAATCTCTACCTATCAAGCCTCGCATATCAAGATCCACTCACCACGGGGATACCTGCTGGGTCCTGATGGTGAGTTTTGTGGTCATTCACCTGCTGAAATCACCTGTTTACCCGGGGATCTGACAATTTTCTCCTGAAAAACTGACACAAATGGCGAAATCTGCTCATCAAAGGTGAAAATCACCGATGAATCTCACAGAATCGGCCTATAAAGTGCAACCTTTCCAGTTCTCACCTCGTCAAAAACAAAGGAGCCATACAAATACCAGGCTTCTATTGGGTCAATCGTAATGGTGGCTCAATTCTTGCAATTTACCCACAGGTGGCAACTTGTAAACATTCAGGAGTGAAGACAGTGAAACCCATGACCAGCACTTTGACTTACCCCATTAGATTCTGGGCAATATTACTTAGCGCCCTGCTGATCTACCAATTCAGCACTGACGTATCTGCAGATAGCTGCAAATATGAAAAGAAAATCAACGAGACACTCGACCTGGCAAAAAGCGACCTATTGACCATTAGTGCGGGCGCGGGTGACCTGGATGTCACCGGAGTCCCCGGCACAGGCCAGGCCGTCATCCGGGCCAGGGTTTGCGCTTCAAAACAAAGCTGGTTAGAAGAATCCAATGTTGTCATCACACCTGGACAACTGGCTGCAATTGCAACCAGCTTACCCAACTCTGATGGCAGCTGGTTGTCTTTCGGCAGTGACTACGTCTGGATGGATTTGGCCATTGAAGTGCCCGAGAGCCTGGCCGTGGAAGTAAAGGACAGCAGTGGTGATATGTCATTAAAAAACGTTGCTGTCATAATGATCATGGATAGCTCAGGCGATATCGAAGTCGAAAAGGCCCGCGATTCCTTTACCGTTAATGACTCCTCGGGCGACATTGAAATTGATGGTGCGAATGGTGATTTAACCATTGAGTCTGATAGCTCCGGCGACATTGAAGTTACCGACATCCAGGGTACCGTGTTGGTCATGAAGGATAGTTCAGGTGATATCGAAGCAACTGGTGTCAGTGATAACTTCATCGTCGAACGCGACTCATCCGGAGACATCAGTGCAGATGATATTGGTGGTGATTTCCGTGTACTGAAAGATGGTAGCGGAAGTATCAAGTCCAGGGATGTCCAGGGCGAAGTAGATATACCCAGCAAAGACTGAACAGTCTTCAATTTATCGGGTTTCAAGACACTGGGTGGCCGAGCAAACGACGGCCCCCAGTGTCCAGTTCACATCACTAAGCTCGTAAGTGGCCGGTAGTGCCAGGGTGTCCAGTACTTTTTCCAGGTAGATTGCTCTGAAGCATGAGGACTCCGGTTCGAAGCCACTATTGATACCCCGACGGCAAAAATAATCAATGTCGGTGCTTTGCATATAGGAAAATGCACTGGTCAGGTACCATTTCAAATCACCCGAGTCTTCGACCAGTCCTGTAATGTCAGCCGAGGCTTCTGAAAACCCGACGATCGCTTTCTCACAATCATCCACGCCCCAGCTCGGAACCTTCAAACCCGCGCCCCAGGAACAGGCCAATGAGCCACCAAATTTTCTCCAGGCCTCGTCCTGACCCCAGCCCAGAAACGAATGACCAAAAACCGTCATGGTCTGGTCTTTTACCCGGACTTTCGGGGCATCTTCGCAAGACGGACAGGGAAATGTCACTTGGAGTGAAGCACCACCCATTTCGGCAACACCAAAGTTTCCATCCTCGCGCAATTCGCGCAACGCCAACCAGGAATACAGGCCTTCCTCGTATTCTGTCAGGGTTCGTGTTGTGACGCTTACACCCAGTTTTTCATTCAACCGTTCATTGAGTTTTGTCCAAAACAATGCGCTGTTCCTGGCATCCTGTTTTTCTGCAAGACGCATGCCCGCTGTTGCATAGACGGCAGCCGCTAACGTGCTGCAATGAAGTTGCCAGTCAAATGCCGTCCATTGCGGCTTTCCGTCTTTATCCGGTGGTCCGGTGCGGCGTATGTTATCCAGCGCGATAAGCACATCGCTGATCGTGTTATTGGCATCAGACATGGACTTTCCGCGGGTTCTTCGAATCGGGTCCGACAGCGCACCGGTTTCTGGGCCCTTGTGCTTCAACCAGCCCGTTGTGGTTTCCTGGTAAATAAACAGTCGCGTCGCGCTACTGCCCGCATCGTAAATAATATAACAGGGTGACGCATCCGGGTCGGGCCGCAACCGCTCCGGCGAATTCGTACATGCGGCGGTCAGCACCGATGCGAACACCAGAAATATAATCAGGCGATAATGATTCATTTAATTTTTATACTTCTTATTTTTGTTGTTCGTATTCAAATACAACCTGGCGGATATTAAGTTGGGCTGCGATGCTAACATTTTGCATGGCCTTTAACAGGAAGTCCTGAAGACGCCCACCGCCGGTATTCTGCCTGTGGGAACCCGCAGTTGTAAGTTCAGCCAGCTGTTCAGGCAGCTATTTTACCCGGGGTAACCCATCCTGTATCAAACACCGGACCGGCCGGCACCCAGCCCGCATTAAGCCAGTTGCTGCCTGACCCATTGTTCGATTTGTCCACCCATCATCGCGCCGGCCTGCCGGGCAATTTCCTTGCCATTGTGAAACAACACCAGGGTCGGAATACTCCGAATATTAAACTCTACGCCAATTTGCTGTTCGTTTTCGGTATTCAGCTTGGCCAGCCTGACATCCGGCTCCAGTGCGTCCGCTGCTTTCTCAAATGCCGGCGCCATCATTTTGCAGGGTCCACACCAGGGCGCCCAGAAGTCGACCAACACCGGTATTTCGCTGTTGGCAATCTGTTTATGAAAATTGGCTGTCGTAAGTTCAACGGGGCTCGAGGTGAATATCTCTTTGCCGCACTTGCCACAAAGTGGCTTATCGCCAAGACGCTCAGCGGGTATCCGGTTAACCGCCTCGCAATAAGGGCACACAACTTTTTTACTATGACTCATAGATCATCCTCTGTATTCACTGGCGTATCAATTTGTATATTAGATAATTCTAATAAACCTATGGATCATATCGCCAGGTTTCAAGATCATAAGCGGTCAAGAGCTTTAGATTAGCACGTTAGCCTGGCGGCTGGTCAGGTGAGCACACAAATGATTATCAGTATTTTTTGGTGTATATTCCCTGGGTAATTACAAGAAAATAAGAATCTCCATAAGATTTAAAATGTTCTGAACTCCATGGAACACGTCGGTCGAGCCAATAGGGAAAAAATAAACAGACTGCTGACATGACGCTCCTCATACACATTACTGACACGCATATTGTCGCACCAGGAGAAATGCTTTACGGTGATATTGATACCGGACTCCACCTCAGGGAAGCGGTGAGACATATCAATGCAATGCGCCCCGCACCGGCTGGTGTCATGTTCACCGGAGACCTTGTTGAGACGGGTGATGCGGAGAGCTACGCATACTTTCTTGAGCTCATAAAGCCGTTAAAGATGCCCGCCTGGGTTATCCCGGGAAATCATGACAACCCTAAAATCATGCTCGAGGTATTCGCCGGAACGGGTTGCTTTCCAGCCACCCGGGACGGCTTTCAATATGCGATCGACGATCTGCCGTTCAGAATCCTGGCACTCAACAGCCATTGCAGCGGTACCGAGTTGCCGGGGTTTGATGAGCAACGGTTGTCCTGGCTAAAAGACCAGCTCAACTACTCCGACAAGCCCGTGTTAATTGCCATCCATCACCCGCCCATGAAAACCGGCATCGAATTGGTCGATATGGGTGGCTCGGATTGGTACCAGGGTTTAAAGCAGTTACTCGCTGAATATCCGCAGGTAAAACTGGTAATCTGCGGGCATTGCCACACCGATTTATCCGGTCGTATCGGGCAGGTCCCTGTCTATATGGCGCCGGCTAACTCCCATCTTCTAATCGCCACCCGGGGGCTGAATATCGCACCGGCATCCCTTAACCGGGCTGGGCCGCCCACCTTGCATCAATTCATAGACGGAGATTTCCTCAGTGGCAGTCACCCGTGGCCCGATAATGTAGACGATCAGCGTATCGACAAAATATCCGGTCTTAGCTGGGAACAGATGAAGAAAGTGATGATGGGTTCACGCAAAGATTAAGACGACTCCACTCCGCCTAGTGCTCCCTGCGTGGCGGCAACAGGGTGTTTCCAAACAGCAAACCACCCACCAGCGATATCAGCAGACGCAGGGCCAGCAAGGTCGTATCTGTCAAATCAACACCGCCGTCCAGAAACAGTGCCGTAGCACCGTGATAGCCAATGGTACCAGGGACCAGAAGTATCACACCCGGCACCCTGATCAGTGCACCTGTCTGTTTGAAAAAACGCCCATACAGATTGGCCAGCACAGCCACCGTCATGGAGGCCAAAAGAACACCAAACTCAAGACCACCAGCAGCAACGCCAACACGTGAAACGAGGTAACTGATGATTGCCGCAAGCATGGCGATATGAAACTCTTTTCTGCGTGCCGAAAATAACACGGCAAAGCTAAACGCCGCCGCCAGCAAAGCGGGCCATCGAAACCAGTCCGGCGGTTCGGCCAGTTGTGCGGTCAATGACGGTTCGGGCGACCATCCGAACCAGCCAACAATAACCGTACCAATCAAAACACCAAGCGAAAGCTTAAGCAGGGTCACCAGTGCGCCCGCCAGGCGGGCGGAACCCGATGCCAGGTGATCGGTTGAGAGCTCATTGACAGCGATGGTCAGACCCAGGCCCGGGATCAAAACAATCAAACTGGACATGATGATGACAAACACATCCAGGCCCGGCAGAACCTCGTTCAGGGCAAAAACCAGGAAAGTGCTGGATAGAGCAGCGATGGCTTCCAGTCCACCTTCCCGCAAGGCCTCACCTGCTTGCGTAACCAGTAATCCGAGTAATGCGCAACAGCTTGCAGCAACGCCAATACCAGCCCAGCTTGCACTCAACATGACCGCCACCGCGCCACCGGTCAGGCCCCAACAAATAATTTGCAGCCAGAGAGGGTAAGGCTGTTTAGGTTGCCAGTTTCTGAGTCGCGAATAAGCCTGCTCAGCACTGATTTCCCCATCGAGAAGGCAGTGCCCCATATCATAGAGTTCCGCCGTATTACCAAGGTTTATCGCAGGCGGGTTCATACGAATCAGCTGGGTTGGAATGGGGTGCTGATCATCCTCATCATCCTGGTATTGAAAAGCCAGGAATATTGAGGTCGGACTGGACAAGGCCTGGCAATTGAAACCCAGCTTGTCAGACAAGGCCGTCATCATCCGCTCAAACTGGCCCGCCGGCACACCAGCCTGGTGCAACTGGTTGGCATAACGTTTCAGAAACCGCACCTCCAGTGGAAGTTGACCTGTCATCTCTTTCGCCCGGCAGACTGCTCAAAAGTGCAGAGTGCAACAAGCGCCTTCAATCGGCAAGTGCTGATTGGTATATGTGCATCAACACCGCCTCAAGCAGGCTGACCGCAAGCAAAATAGTGGGAAAATATTTGTTGCCATTCAATTCCCTGACGTAGAATAAGATACTGAATTGAATCTCACGATCACACCCGTCCAGGACAATAAGAAACCATGGCTAAATATGCTGCTATCACCGGTTGGGGTAAATGTGTCCCCCCCGCGATTTTAACCAATGATGAAATTGCCACAGTTATCGACACCTCCGATGAGTGGATTCGCACCCGGAGTGGTATACGCGAACGCAGGGTTTCCCATGTGCCCGGCAGCGACCTCGCAACGGTGGCCGGACAACGCGCCCTGGCTGCAGCAGATGCTGACCCGGAAGACGTCGATCTACTGATCGTTGCAACCTGTACACCTGATACCGTCATTCCCAGCACTGCCGCTCACGTGCAACGAAAAATCGGTGCACGCAATTCAGCCGTATTTGACCTCAACGCAGGTTGTAGCGGTTTTATTTACAGCCTGGAAGTGGCCACTGCGATGATTCGATCCGGCTCCTACAAAAAGATACTGGTCATCGGCTGCGAACGGATTACCTGGTTTTTCAACTGGTCCAACCGTGACACCGCTGTTTTATTTGGAGATGGCGCCGGCGCCGTGGTGGTCGAACCCTCCGATAAAGAATCCGGCCTGTTGTATTCACATCTTGGCTGCGAAGGGGAAGTTGCCGATGCACTTCAGGTCCCGAATTTTGGTACCGCCGGAAACCGCTGTATAGAGAACTATGCAGCGTTCGACGTTCAGTTTGACGGGCGCGAAATATTCCGCCGTGCCGTCAAGGGCATGACCATGGAAACAGAAATCGTGCTGGAGAAGCTGGGCCTGACCCAGGCGGATATCGACCGGATCATTCCGCACCAGGCCAACCTGCGCATCATCGAATCATTGGCCAAACACCTGTCGGTGGATATGTCAAAGGTTGAAGTCAATATTGATAAGTATGGCAACACCTCAGCCGCGACCATCCCCGTTGCCCTGGTGGAGGCACTCGAAGCCGGACGCATCAATCCTGGTGATAATATTTTACTGGCCGCCTTCGGTGCCGGCCTGACACGCGCCGCTGGACTGTTGCGCTGGGGTGACCGGGTGACACCATTGAAACATAGCGATGCAGAGTTGGCCCCGTGTAACCAGACAGCGCTGGAAATTGTCGGTGATTCTATCAAGCTCACACTTTGACCCGGATTTACCCTACTGGCAGGACTACCTGCCCTTTCTGGCAAAGCTTGAAGGAACGGACTTCCCTTCCTGCGCTCAATTGAATGACCTATTACCGTCCGGCTTGTGTTCCAAGGGTGGTCACCCTATCCATTTTGTAGCGAGCGACCAACTGGCCGAAGACAACTATGAACACCGGATTTACACCACCGGCCAGGTAAGTACACGTGCGGGTAGTTGGCACGATTTGTTCAACGCACTGGTGTGGATGCGATTTCCGCATATCAAGGTCGCAATGAACGCCCTGCACTACTCGGCAGGCGCTGAACACAAGCGTCACAACAGGGGGCAATTACGTGACGCGCTGACGCTGTTTGACGAATGCGGCGTCATCGTGTTTTCCGATCATGCTGAACTGCTTGAAACCCTTGCAAAACGACGCTGGCCCGATGCCTTCCTTGACGGGCAGTTTCAGTCCCGCGTCACATTGTCCCTTTGTGGTCATGCGATGCTGGAAAAATTCCTCGCACCCTACAAGGGCATGACCGCGAAGGCTTTACTTATACTCGTCAACACGGAGTTTCTGACCCTTCCCAGGACTGAATTACTTGATCATTTTGACCTGAAAATTGCCGGCGAAATGCTCACAGGGCGGCTAATGAGAAAACCTGCAGACTTGTCACCCCTGCCGCTTGCGGGTGTGCCCGGGTGGTGGCCGTTGCACGATCAGGATACAGGCCGGTTTTACAATGACCTGGATGTCTTTCGTCCGCCAGCAACAGGGTTGATGCCAGCACCGATACTCGATTACCGCAAAAGTTAAAGCGTCCGGCCTGTTTAAGGTGCAGAAAATGGTCGCGTATACAGCTCGGCGGTTTCCAGGGCTTCCTACTCGGTTTTCCTGTAGGGCAAAAAAGTTTCGGCCTGTTGCTTATACATCTCGGTACTGCGTTTTTCATGACCAAGAAAGTCTTTTATGGCCGCCCGGAAACGACGGTCGGCAATCCAGTGGTAGGACGCGCTCTTGACCGGTTCAAAACCACGCATGAGCTTGTGCTCACCCTGCGTTCCGGGGTCAAATTCCTGCAAACCACGTTCGATGCAGAATTCGATACCCTGGTAAAAACAGGCTTCAAAATGCAAGCAGGAAAACTCCTGTAAGGCGCCCCAGTAACGTCCGTAAAGACGCCGGCCATCAAACAGGAATAGCGAACAGGCAACGATTTTATCTTCATAACGGGCCACCACCAGCATCAACTGTGATGCCATCGTTTCGCGAAGCCTGTCAAAAAAGTCCCGATTAAGATAGCCATCATGACCGCTGCGTTTGCGGTAAGTGCTCATGTAGCAGTCAAAAAAACCCAGCCATTCCTCATCGTCGATTTCAGTGCCTGTTTTTCTTTGCAGCGTGATGCCCTGCTCTACCACCTTTCTTCTTTCACGCTTCAGGTTTTTACGCCGGGAAGAACGTAAGCCTGCCAGGAAATCGTCAAAATCACGATAATCACGGTTGTACCAGTGAAACTGCACGGCCTCACGGTGAAGGAATGCACCCTCTTCTTTCATATCCAGCAGGGCTGCCCGCAGGCGTTGCCCGGGAAACAATAAATGCCAGCTGGAATAGCCATGGCTTTCCGCCAGTTGGTGCAAGGCATTGAGCAGGGCTTCAAAGACCAGCGCGGGATCTGCACCGGGAGAGACACCGACACGGGGACCTGCGACTGGTGAAAACGGAATGGCGGTAACCAGTTTCGGGTAGTAATTCAGCCCGTAACGTTGATAGGCCTCCGCCCAGCCCCAGTCAAAAACAAACTCCCCGTAGGAATTGTTTTTGGCATACAGGGGCATAACCGCCAGTGCATGCTCTCCGTCCATCAACATCATATGTTGTGCCTGCCAGCCGGTTTGGGCAGTCACACAGGCGCTTTCCTCCAGCGCCAGAAGGAAGGCATGCTGAACAAAGGGGTTTTCACTGGCAAACAACCCATCCCACAGTGCGGCAGGAATGTCAGCGATACTCGTATAGAATTTACAGTGCATGGGTCAGTTTAAGAGCTTTTGCCAAGTTCACAATCAAACCCGGGATGCTGCCAACCGTTGGTACGCGGCCATATGGCTGCAACATCTTCGCTATTGCTATCGACCACGTGATAGCAGTTATACATTATCACAAGGTATCCCCCTGCTCCTTAGTGTCTCGGCAGCGCTCACCACGGCGGTTCGTTCATCCTCAGCTACGCGTTTGATCTCTGCGAGCGACCTGCATTGGTACGAATGTCCCGCATGGGTGAATACACCTGCGAACACGACCTTGTCTGACTCATGTAAACACTGTGCGATCTCAACAAGCACCGGGTCATGGGGTAGAACACCAGTGCGGTGTTCACCGCAGTCAACCTCAACCATAACTTTTAGCCTGGTTGCATGCCCTGCTGCCTGTTCAGCCAGCAGGCGTGCGACGCTGAGGCTATCGGTTATCAGGGTCATGCTGACATTTTTATCCTGCAGTGCAATACGGGCAACATCAATCGACTTACAGGTCTTCAAGTGCGGCCGAAGTTTTACACCATGCGAGGCAATATGGCCTGTCATCCGGTCGATGTTGGCCTTCAGCTTCTGCCGGTCCAGTATCAAAGCAGGTGTCGGTATTTCATTCAGTCGCATTAGACATTTCCCAGGTTAACAGCAGGATACTTTTATTCTAAACAGCTCAAGACCTGAGTAAAGCCTATATTTGTTGAATCGCAGCAGAACATAATATTTCGGCCAATGAGTAATAACATTTACAATTACAATCCCGGTTCGGGCATAACAAAGGAGCGGTTATGAATATTTCAGTCGAAAGAGATGCCGAAGGCTACCTGCTTGAAACCGAAGCATGGGATAAAGTCATCGCTGATGAAATTGCCAGGGAAGAAGGCATCGTTTTAGACGATACCTACTGGACTGCAATACACTTCATGCGCAATTACCTACAGGAACACAATGTTGCCCCGGATGTTCGTCATTTGATCCGTCACATGGCGACCGAATCCCAGTGTAGTAAGAAAGAGGCCAAGAAAATTGTTTTTGACCTGTTTCCTTATGGTTACGTGAAACAGGCATGCAAAATTGCCGGTATGAAAAAGCCCCGCGCGTGGAGCACGGGATAGACTTTAAAGTATCGGGCTATTTCACGCCATGCATACCCTTCTTAACGAGCGGGATCAAGGCGAAAGCCACCACCGCAGCAACAATTCCGATCCAGAACATCATCATGAACATGTCACCATAGGTGGCCGCTGCAACCGCAACATCCAGTGTTTCACCCTCGGCGACATCCATGGAGGTCAGCTCGCCAAACTTGGCCGCCAGCACTTCAGAATAAGCCGTTGCCAGGAACCAGGCCCCCATCATGACACTGACCACACTTGGCACGGACAACTGGGTGACCGCACTCAGGCCAATGGGTGAAATACTGAGCTCACCAAGCTCAAGTATCGCGTAGGCCAGCACCAGCCACCAGACGCTTGCCACACCATTGAGTCCGGCGAGGTGAGCCGCGTAGGCCATCGGAAGGAAGGCTAGACCGGCCATCAACAGGCCGATGACGCTCTTTGCGGGCTTACTCGGGTTCATACCACGCTTGTCCAGCCATGGCCATAACCAGGTAAAAAGTGGCGTGAATGCAACGATGAAAAAGGCACCGAGGAAAGTCAATGAACCCGCTGTTTGTTGTACGAAAGACATATCACGAATAAAGGCAGCCAGCATCAGCAAAGCAACCGCACCAAGCAACACCTCACCCTGGCGAAGCTTGTCATGACTCGCCAGGTTCAGCGCCAGCAGCATGGCCAACGGGCTGATGGCCAACGGAATAATGGTCCACGGCAACACCGGCTCAGCGGTTACATTTGAAATTGTGAACAGGTCCTTGGTCAGCAGGCGGTCGGTGAAAGCGACCCAGGAACCATAAGTTTGTTCATACAGCGTAAAAAACACCAATACCATCAGTATCAACATGACCAGGCTGATCATTTGCTGACGCTCGACGCGTGTACACTTAACAGTAACAAACCAGATAAACCAGCCCACCAGCACGACCGACATGATGTGCATGGCGCCGGAGACGGTCCATGTGTTTTGCATTAACTGCCAGATGACTCCGACACCCACGAGCGACCCGAGGTAAATGGCCCATTCGCGGTTCAGCGGTCCCAAAACCTTTTCTGTCAGTAACTCAGGTTTTCTCGGCTCCGCGTGACCGTGCAGGTATTTCTGCCCGGTCAAAAAAACCGTCAGACCCAGCAACATGCCAATACCGGCGGCACCAAAGCCGTATTTCCAACCAAAGGTTTCACCCAGGTACCCACAGATAAGACTGGCAAACAAGGCGCCGATATTGATACCCGCATAAAAGATGGTAAAACCGCCATCCCTGCGTGGATCATTCTGTGGATATAACTTGCCGACGATGGTGGAAATGTTGGGTTTCAGGAAACCGACTCCACCGATAATCAACGCCAGGGAGAAATAGAATATCTGCAGGGCGCCGTCGTCACGCTGAACCTCACCGCCAACCAGGCGCGCCTGCTCTCCCTCAAATGCCATGCCAAAATGCCCGAGACATAGCAGCACCGCACCCGCGATAACGGCCTTGCGCATACCCAGCCATCGATCGGCCAGCAGGCCGCCAATCACCGGCATCGCATAGACCATCCCACCATAGGCTCCTAAAAGCTGGTAGGCAGGCGCATCGCCAAACATGTGATACTTGATCAGGTAAAGAAATAACAGGGCCTTCATGCCATAAAATGAGAACCGCTCCCACATTTCGGTGAAAAAGCAGATATAAAGACCTTTAGGCTGTCCCCAGAACTCTTCACCCGGGTGAAATTGTTGCTCGTTTGCGGTTTTGTTCATATTTATTCTTCGTATTGGCAAATCAGGATGGTGATCAAGAATCCAGCCTAAAGGCTTCCGAGTCAAATCCTTTATGTATTTGATCCAGACAAACCGGTGGACATTGCGTAGAATCCCTACACAAAACAGACCTTACAATAACAATGAATAAAAGAAAGACCATCATTGATTGCGATCCCGGTCAGAAATGCCAACTGGCTTTTCAAATGTGGATCTGGATAGTTTTTTTGAATGGTTAATCAAACGGTTGAAGACATGAAACAGAACGTATCCATTGCAGTGATTGGTTCTATCAATCTCGATATCGTGGCGCGCGTGAAAGACTTTCCGCACCCCGGAGAAACGGTAACCAATGCAACACTTAGCCGCTTTCCGGGTGGCAAAGGTGCAAACCAGGCCGTCGCAGCACATCGTCTGGGGGCATCGGTTTTCATGGTCGGAAGAGTGGGCGCAGACCCGCATGCAGAGGAAGCGTTGCAGATACTGCGCGAGGAAGGCGTCGACCTGAGCTACTGCAAGGGTCTTGAGAACCAGGCCACCGGGGTCGCGTTGATTGTTGTCAATGAGGCCGGTGAAAACCAAATCGTAGTCGCACCCGGAGCCAATGCCGCCTTTGATGCACAACACCTGAGCTTTCCCGCGACGGATGCCTGCATAGCCCAGCTTGAAGTCCCCATCGAAACTATCCTCAAAGCCGCGCGTGCCAATAACAATTTCTTCTGCCTGAACGCGGCACCGGTTAAACCCGTACCTCACGAGTTACTTGAACATGTCGACTTGCTGGTCGTCAACGAGATCGAAGCACGGGCACTGGGAGCAGAACTCGACAGCTTTCATGGCCTGCTCGCCAGCACTTATGGCGCCAGGGGTGCGGTTTTGAGCCGAAACGGGGTGCAAATTGCCAAGGCAAAACCACCAAAAATTGAGGTTGTTGATACCACCGGCGCTGGTGATGCCTTTACCGCTGCGCTGACAGTTGGCCTGGTAAGCGGCCTGGAACCACAGGCTGCGCTGGAACAGGCATGCGTGGTGGGTGCCCTTGCCACCACCAGGATGGGTGCCCAGTCTTCGCCGACCCTGGTTGAGGTTCAGCAAATTGGCTGATTGAATGGCTTCCATTGGAGAAAATCAGGCTTCACAATAGCTTAGGTCAGGGTTCACGCTTACAGGATTAAAACAATTGATCAGTCGGGAAGCTAAGGCTATGCGGTAGCTTACTTCCAGACGCGCTCGAGCACATCCATGTGGCGCTCATCCTCGACTTCCTCCTCCCTGTCTCGTACGGTCTGGAAGTAAGCTACCGCACATCCTCAGCTTTGCACGAATGCAGGGGTCAATGGTTTCTGACAGGTTGCCGAAGGTGTGATTCTTAACTTGAAAAGCTCAGTTTCTTAGCGAATGTTTGGACTATTAACCTCTGAAAGATGCACGTCGTTTGATGTTGAGCTTATGTTCAGGATGAACGGTATGTCGCGGGCGCAGGGATGCGCAGGAGCGACTGGTTCAGGTTTGCACAGCCTCAGAGATTGAATGCCAGAGCTTGCATGGACGTGCTTGAACGTGTCCTGGTAAGACCCTACACACTCCAGCGCCCCCATCCGTGCAGATTCCAGTAAGTAAGCCTTCAGAATTACTCATAGAGTTATTCTGGGCACTGAACTTACCTAAAAACAAGGCCTCACCGTGGTATTTTCCCAGCGCCTTTTCGATTCATCACTTTATTGATGTACATCAAGTGAAACGAGGCGGGTTCTGTTGCCTGTGTTAGCCCAAAATCGTAAAATTACACTATCAAATTTAAGGGGCCCGGGCCTCTCCTCAATGTAGACAATGGATGTATACAAGCTGCCTTACACGGCGAGAAGATAAGGCATATTTTCAAGTAAATTAAACACTTTTTTGGCTGACAGTAACCGTCAACCAAAACAACATATTTACCCTGACTACTAAAGTGACATGACATGAATTCACTACCTGATAGCCTGATTGCTCCCATCACAATTGTTGTCGTCATATTGGCTTCAATCGGTTTGTTTTTTTTGATCCTGACCAGGCTTTCCCTGATCATCCAGGCCAACAGTTCCAAAGCAGACCCTGATACGGCCCATATTTACTGGATCTATAAAAGCCCGTTCTTTATCAGGGTGACCGATCACATGTTTGTCGTCTCCAGCATATTGCTGTTTCAATACAGCAAGCTGGTTAACCGTGTAGTCAAGCACCTGAATCCGTCCTTGAAAGGCAAAAGGGTGTTACAGATTTCCTGTGCTTTCGGAAACGTGTCAGAAAAAATAGCCGAAAGCTGCGCAAGCCAGGACGCTGCAGAGTTTGTCCTGACCGACATCATGCAAAGCGAGTTGGACAATGCCGAGAGAAAGCTGAAAAAATTTGAAAATTTTTGCACCTACAGCAAACAGGACGCAACAAAGCTGGAATTCGAAGATCAGTCATTTGATTACGTGGTTGCGTTTTTCCTCCCCCATGAATTGCCCATGGTAAAGAAACTCGCGCACATTGCAGAAGCAAAGAGAGTGCTAAAGCCTGGTGGCAAAGTGATATTTGGTGAATTCCACAAACCCCGACTGAAGATACTTGAGGTACTTGGTCGAATTTATTTCAAGATTTTCGAACCTTATGCGACGGAAATGTGGGACGGATTTGATCTTGCTGAAGCAATCAAAAATAATACGGATGATTCCTACAGGATAGAAAAAGATACTTTTCTATTCGATAACTTCCAGATATTGGCCGCGAAGCGTCTCTCATAGCCAGATATGGAGTTGTACGCCGTGCCTGTCACACTCCAGGCGCGAGATCCATTTTTTGCAGCTTCTCAATGACCAGGCTTACGCCTTGCAAGAGTCTGCGCAGCGGCAGGGGTAAGTCATCCCAATCCATGCTATCCATGGTGTTTTTGATACCCAGGCCAAGTTCGGTGTCACCTTCAATTCGGATTTTGCGTTGAAAGAACAGCGTATCCGGGTCAACCCGGCGGGTAGCCAACAGGATAAAGTCAGGTCCCTCACCACTGATACATACATCTTCTTTTAGCTCACGTTCAATCGGTGTGAATTTGTCACCACCCACACAAATCAACCAATCGACACACAGGTCAGTTACCTTGATCCGGACTTTGGCACCCTCCAGAAAATCCAGTTCACCGTGACGCAGTGGTTCACGGAACGCCTGGTTCAGGACCACAGACAAGACTTGCTTTTGAACCGCGTATGGAACAAATCGTCCCGGAAGTCCGACGACTGTCCTGGCGATGGGTCGAATGAATTCGGGAATTGGCAACATGGTCTGGCCCGTGGTGGTTTTGCATCAGTATATTTGCCGTTTACTGCAATGTGTTGATACAGATCAATGTGAGGATAGATTCTGCATCTAGAATGTGATGCCAGTAAGCTCAAACTGGATTTCTTATGGAATTGGTGTGTCCGGCGGGCAACCTGCCCTCTCTCAAAGCCGCTGTGGATAATGGCGCAGATTCGGTCTATGTGGGTTTCAAAGACGATACCAACGCACGACACTTCGCCGGGCTCAACTTCACTGAGCGCACCTTCGAGAAAGCCATTCGCTATGCGCAGGACAAGGGCCGAAAGATCTTCGTCGCAATCAATACGTTTCCACAACCCAATGGCTTTGAGCGCTGGAAAGCGGCGGTTGACCAGGCGGCCGCTTATGGCGTCAATGCACTCATCCTCGCTGATATCGGCGTGCTGGATTACGCGAGCACTCAATACCCGGACCTGCGTTTGCACCTGTCCGTCCAGGCGTCGGTGACCAGTGCAGAAGGCATCAACTTTTATCATGAGAATTTTGGTATCCGACGCGTGGTTTTACCCCGTGTGCTATCGGTGAGCCAGGTCGCCCATGTCATTAAGGAATCACCCGTACCCGTTGAGGTATTCGGCTTTGGCAGCCTGTGTGTCATGGTCGAGGGGCGCTGCCTGCTGTCCAGCTATGCCACCGGCCGCTCACCGAACACCTATGGCGCCTGCTCACCGGCATCGCATGTGCGCTGGGAGGAGACGGGCGACGGTACCGACACACGCCTCAATGGCGTATTGATCGATCACTATGGCGAAGGCGAGAAGGCCGGTTACCCGACCTTGTGCAAAGGCCGCTTCCAGGTCGGTGAACATACATTCTATGCACTGGAGGAACCTACCAGCCTGAATACGCTGTCGATCTTACCGGAACTCCGGAAAATCGGGGTCAGCGCTATAAAAGTGGAAGGTCGGCAACGCAGCCCGGCATACGTTGCTCAGGTAACTGCCGTTATGCGCGCAGCCATTGATCAGTGTATGCAGAACCCGGAGGGCTACCAGCCGAAGGACCAGTGGATGAAAGAGCTTGGTGATGTCTCGGAAGGCTCTCAGACTACACTCGGCGCCTATCACAGGCCCTGGCAGTAAGGACTGATGACAATGAAACTATCCATTGGCCCCATTCAGTATTTCTGGGAACGAGAACGGGTCTTCGAGTTTTACCAACAGGCGGCCAACAGTGCCGCAGACATCATTTACCTGGGTGAAGTGATTTGCTCAAAAAGACGCCTGCTAAAACCCGAAGACTGGTTTGCCATCGGTAGAGAACTGAAACAGGACGGCAAGGAGGTCATATTGTCCTCCCTGACATTGCTGGAAGCTGCCTCTGAAATGAGCAGTCTGAAGAAGCTATGTCAAAACGACGAGTTCACCGTCGAAGCCAACGATATATCCGCGGTGCAACTATTAGCGACTGCAGGCAGGCAATTCGTCACCGGCCCCAGTGTGAATATTTACAATGCGCAAAGTCTTGCCCTGCTGGCAGACAAGGGGCTGAAACGTTGGGTCTTGCCGGTAGAGTTAGGTCTGGATACCCTGAAGGACTTGCAGGCGGAACGGCCCGAAGGCGTTGAAACCGAGGTCTTTGCACTGGGGCGCTTGCCATTGGCGTATTCGGCACGTTGTTATACCGCACGTTCCCACAATCTGCCGAAGGACGATTGTCAATTCAAATGCATTGATTACCCCGATGGAAGCCTGCTTAAAACCAGGGAGGATCAGGCGTTTCTGATACTCAACGGTATTCAGACCCAATCAGCACTCACTCACCAGGTTCTGGATCAACTTCCCGAACTTGAGGCACTTGGCGTGGATGTGCTGAGGATCAGCCCTCAGCACGAGCACAGCATGCAAATCATCGAAATTTTCAATGCCGGCCGCAACGGCGCCGAACTGAAACCACTGGTCAATGATCTGCTCGATCTTCTGCCCATCGGTGCCTGTAATGGTTACATGATGCAGCAGGCCGGCATGCAGTTTGGTACAGAGAGTCACCATGAGCCTCAGCAAACTGCTTGATCACCATCACCGGCAGGTGAATCGCAAGGCATGGGCCGACTTACGCCAGTTTTCCACTGCACTGGCCTCCAATGGACAACTGAAAACAGTAAGCCAGTCAGTATCTCCGAATCTTGAAATCACCGCACTATGTCGCCGCAGTCTGCTTAAAAACGGTCCTGCTCTCCTGTTTGAGAACCCTGAAGGCTTCGCAACCCCGGTACTGGGTAACCTGTTCGGTAATGAGCAGAGGGTTTTGGCAGCACTGGAACTCGATGAACGCGGCAAGACCTGGTCAAGCTGGGCCACGACCTCGCATTTTTGCGCAACCCTCATCTGCCGGAAAACCGGCAATCGGTGCTGGATGCCATACCGGGTTTTGCCCCATTGGCCTACGTCACGCCCAAGCAGGTAGATAGCGCACCCTGGATGGAAAATGTTGTCGAAGGTCCGGATGTCGACCTTGAAGCCCTGCCCATATCGACCTGCTGGCCCGATGATGCTGCCCCCCTGATCACCTGGGGAATGGTCATCACCCGAGGCCCCAACAAACCCCGTGTTAACCTGGCCATTTACCGCCAACAGCTCATCGGGAAAAACAAGCTGATCATGCGCTGGTTGCCCCACCGTGGTGGCGCCCAGGACCTGCGGGAGTTTCAACAGGCGCACCCCGGCGAACCATTCGCGTTGTCTGTCGTCATAGGCGCCGACCCGGCCACACTGCTGGCAGCCGTTACACCGATCCCGGATACCCTGTCTGAATACCAGTTTGCCGGTTTACTGCGTGGACGCAGAAGCAGAATCGCAGCATCTGAACTCAACGGCCTGCCGATTCCACATGGTGCAGAAATCGTGCTTGAAGGTTTTATTTATCCTGATGAAATGGCGATGGAAGGCCCCTTTGCAGATCACACCGGCTACTACAACTCCTGCGACGAATTCCCGGTGTTCACCGTTGAGCGTGTCAGTCAACGTGATAATCCGATTTACCTGACAACCTATATGGGCAAACCGGGAGAAGACGAACCCTCGATCATGGCTGCGGCCCTGAACGAGATGTTCATACCCCTGTTACAGGAACAGTTTCCTGAAGTCGTGGATTTTTATCTGCCCCCGGAAGCCTGTTCCTATCGTGTGGCCATTGTCAGCATACGCAAACAATACCCCGGTCATGCGCGTCGAATCATGTTTGGTATCTGGTCGTGGTTGCGCCAGTTCACCTACACGAAGACGATTATCGTGACCGATGATGATATTGATATACGAAACTGGAAAGAGGTGATCTGGGCCGTCTCCACACGCGCCGACCCGGTGCGCGATACTGTCCTGGTTGAAAACACGCCGATCGATTATCTCGATTTCGCCAGCCCCGAACCGGGGTTGGGCGGAAAAATGGGTATTGATGCGACCGGCAAGATCGGTTCGGAGACGAAACGGGACTGGGGCAAGGTCGCGTCGGTATCAAAAACGACTGCAGAACACATCGACGCTATTGCTAAAACCCTGGGGATTTGAAAAGTCTGTCAAAACTGACAGTAGTGTGAAGTGAGAAGTGAGAACATAATTTGTATCAAGTGATCGAAAATGATTTTCGTATCTTTGGCAGCACAGGACCGCTGCCAGTTAAAAGGAAAGGAAGCCGGAAATGAACAAAGAATACATGCAAGGTGGAATGCTCAAATCCACACTGATTTTAACCACTCTACTTTTCCTGTCAATTGCCCCTGAACCCGATTCACGAGACATCGCTGAAATGTCAGCCAACTTCCTCGTGACGGCAACAGAAACCGGGCTAATGGCAGCTGAGAACCTCTCGCCACCCGTTCAGAAGGAACTTATTAACTAATATCCGCAACAGGTTTTCGGATACAAGTATCTTTCTGCCAGTTCCATCTGCACTCCCCGGTGCCCGATAGGAGCTAAGCCAGACTCAACCCAAAAAATGCCCACCCAGGCATGTCAGTTCTAAAATCCCCCAACTCGACACCCCGGCCTGCCTTGCACCCCTTGTAAAAAGCAGGGGTCTTACTTCAGTGGATAAACCGGATGTTCTGCGCGTGGAAAATAATATTTTTGCATCTCGGGCTCCAGCCTGGCCAACTCTCTCTGCCGGTTCTCCGGCTCGGGATGAGTGCTCAGAAATTGTGGCGTACCTGATTTTGAGGCTGCGCCCATTTTTTTCCACAGGGTCGCTGCCGCAGCAGGGTTAAAACCGGCCTTGGCCGCCAGTTCGATACCAATCTCGTCGGCCTCTTTTTCCGCCGCACGGCTGTTTGGCAGGTTGACGGCCAACATCGCTGTTAACGCCGCACCGGACAAGGCGACGCCCGTGTTATCCGAGGCAACGCCAACAGCTGCCACTCCCACGGCGGTGGCCATCTGCATCGACATTTTTTCTGCCGTATGTTTTGCCAATGCATGAGCAATCTCATGCGCCATCACCTGCGCCAACTCATCGTCTGTGGGGTCAATCTTCTTGATCAGCCCGGTATAGATGGCCATTCTGCCACCAGCCATACACCATGCATTGATCATTTCAGGATCATCGATCACCACCACGCTCCATTCCCATTTGGCCGTTTCAGGGCGCATTTTGATGGCTTCGGTAATCAGCTGGCCGGTAATGACCTTGACTCGCTTGTTAATGACCCAGTTTTCTTCAATTTTGCCTGCGTCATCGAGCTGTTTGACGGTTGAAATGTAGGCTTGTTTTGAAGACACGATGGATGATTCTTCAGACACCAGCATTAACTGTTTGCGACCCGTTGGGCTTGTCGCACAAGCAACCAACAGGAGTGAGGTCAGACTGATAAGTAATAAACGATTTATAAGCGTCATTATTGGTTCCGTAACGGGTTTTCAAACCAGATTGTAAAGTACTACAAGGCAAAAACAATTTTGACATAACTTTTCGATAAACATTCCGGTCATATCAGGCTAATATTGCTAAGCCTAGCGCCAGTCAATTCACATAATTCAGCGGAGAAACATCAATGCAATATCGCCAACTTGGTAATAGCGACCTGAAAGTTTCGGAAATTGCATTAGGGTCATGGTTGACCTACGGCGTTGGCGTCGAGAAGCAAAGATCACTTGCCTGCCTGAACACTGCATTTGACTGTGGTATCAACTTTATCGATACGGCTAACATTTACGGCAAGGGCGCCGCAGAAACCTTTTTGGGTGAAGCCTTGCACGGTCATGCCCGCGACTCATACGTGTTGGCGACCAAGCTATTCTTTCCAATGACCGATACGGACAAGGGGCTGTCAGCCGCGCAGATCCACAAACAACTGAATGACTCCTTACGTCGCCTGCGTACCGATTACGTCGATCTTTATCAATGTCACCGTTACGATGAAAACACACCATTGGAAGAGACCATGCAAGCGCTGACAGAGGTGGTCAAAGCCGGCAAAGTCAGGTACGTGGGATTTAGTGAGTGGACCGCAGAGCAAATACAGGCGGCCATGGACATTCCGGATGTTGTGTCATTTGTATCCAGTCAACCGGAATACTCTATGCTCTGCCGGGTGCCCGAGGCCAGGGTTATTCCAATATGTGCTGAAAACGGTATCAGTCAGATCGTATTTTCACCACTGGCACAAGGCGTGCTGACCGGAAAATATGGCAAGGGCCTACAGGCACCGCCGGATTCAAGGGCAGTTAACCCGTCAATGAATACTTTCATGGGCCAGTTCATGCGTGAAGACTTGCTCAAGGGTGTTGATCGCCTGGATCCGATTGCCTCGGAGCTAGGTATCAGCATGACACAACTCGCACTCGCCTGGGTATTACGCCAACCCAACCTGGCCTCGGCCATTATCGGCGCATCAAAACCGGAACAGGTTTTGGCAAATGCATCGGCATCCGGGATCAAATTGGACGAGGGCACCCTGCTGGCCATTGATGAGGCGCTTGAGGGGCATTACCGGACCTGAATTAAAACACTGTTTAAGCGTAGCTTATAAGGGCAACTCAGAGAGCTACCGGAACAAAGGCAGCAAGACTGAAAAATCAAATCAAATGGAAAGGTGCGACAGTGTGAACACCTCCCCTTTTGTTATTTATTCAAGTCAGTTGGTTTTTTCCTGCCGCTGTTCCTGCATCTTCTGATGATGTGCTGCCTGGTGATCCGCAAATTCCTGTTCACTTATTTGACCATCATCATTGGTATCGATACCTGAAAAGCCCGGTGCATCACCAGCGTGCTTCATCTTGTGCCCCTGCGCAGCCATTTCACTCATCTTTTTAGCATGTGCTTCATTGAACTCGGATTCAACAATGACGCCATCGCCATCCAGATCAAAATCGGAGAAGCTGGGCATGTTGCCCTTCATGCCCTTGCCATGACCTGCGCCACGTCCCTGGCCCTGGCCTGCGCCATGTCTATTCCCCTGCCCCTGGCATTTGGCGCGGTGGGCCTTTTGACCTGCAGTCAATTCTTCCGGGTTTAGTTGTCCGTCACCATCGCTATCGAGGTCTGAAAATGCGGGCGCGCTTGCGGCACAACGCATCTTCTTGCCTTCGGCTGCTCTTGCCGCCATGCGTTGTTGACGGACGGAATAGAACTCTTCCTCACTGACATAACCATTCTCATCCATATCGAAAACGGAAAACGGAACAGGCCCATGCCCCTTACCTTTAGACTCTTGCGCCTGTGCAGAAACAGGCAGGTTACAGAGCAAAAAAACACTTAGCAGAACCGTTACGACGCATAATTTTGAGTCACACATGAAAGTACTCCAGCTTGTGATGGGGCAGTGTCAGTCGTAGTGGCAATTTTGCGGACCTGTAAATGACCCACTGGTTTAACCAATACTGTAAAATCCAATTAATCTATTTTACGAATGACTCCATGAAAAGACCAGAACTCCTGTCCCCTGCCGGCTCTTTGAACCATATGCGTTTTGCCTACGCCTACGGTGCCGATGCTGTCTATGCCGGTCAACCCCGTTACAGCCTGCGCGTTCGCAACAATGAATTCAGCAAAGAGGATGTCCTTGCCAAAGGCATTGAAGAAGCACACGGGATGGGCAAACTGTTCTTTTTGGCCAGTAATATCGCGCCGCATAACAGCAAGTTGAAGACCTACATGAATGACCTGGCGCCCATCATCGACATGGGTCCGGATGCCCTGATCATGTCTGACCCCGGTTTGATCATGATGGTACGCGAGCGCTGGCCGGACCAGACCATTCACCTGTCGGTTCAATCCAACGTGGTTAACTATGCCGCGGCAAAATTCTGGCAGAGCATGGGCTTGAAACGCATTATCCTGTCACGTGAGTTATCCATCAAAGAAATCGCTGAAATTCGCGAACAGTGCCCCGACCTGGAACTCGAGACTTTTGTCCATGGCGCACTGTGTATCGCCTACTCCGGACGTTGCCTGTTATCCGGATATATGTCACACCGTGACTCCAACCAGGGTGCCTGTACCAATAGTTGCCGCTGGAAATACGATATACACGACGCACGTGAAACCGGCACCGGTGACACGCTCCCAATCGGCGCTTCTCAAGACAGCCACAACGATGACTCCCCCATTGTTTTGCTCGAAGAAGAAAACCGTCCAGGGGAATTAATGCCTGCATTCGAAGATGAGCACGGCACCTACATCATGAACTCCAAGGACCTGAGAGCGGTCCAGCATGTCGAAAAACTGACTCGCCTCGGTATCGATTCATTCAAGATCGAAGGGCGCACCAAGTCTGTCTACTATGTTGCACGCACCACCCAGGTGTATCGCCGGGCGATTGATGATGCCATGTCGGGACGGCCATTTGACATGAGCCTGATGGATGAACTCGAGGGTATGGCCAATCGTGGTTTTACCGAGGGCTTCTACCGGCGCCACCCCCCGGGTGAATACCAGAACTATGAACGTGGCTTCTCCACCAGTGACAAACAGCAATTTGTAGGTGCTGTCGTGGATTGCAGCGAAAATTGGCTGACCGTGGATGTCAAAAACCGCTTTGAAGCTGGCGACCTTATGCAATTGATGACCACCAATGGCAATGTTTCTTTTAGTTTGCCCACCATCACTGATCAAAACAATATAGCCACTAACGTGGCACCGGGTTCCGGGCATGTGGTTAAAATACCGGTTCCGGATGGCCTGGACCCCGCCTGCATCAACGATTTTTCACTCTTGATTCGTTACTTGCCGCCACAAATGTCACCTGGTGATGAGGTGAGTCAGTAGTCGCTGCGGTTCCTCCTAGTCAGTTGACCTGCATCAAAAACTTGTATTGGTCCGCGTTTAATAATATGTATTCCAGATCCGGTATATATTTACAAGGTAAGCTGAAAACAAATCGAACGGGTCAAGCAGAGGTTTCGGCTTTGCGTTTTGAATTAAACGGTCGTCCTCTTTATTAATCGAAAGACAAGGAAACCAAACTCATGAGTTCAGATTTGAAAGTTGTTGCTTCAGGAAAAAACGAAGACCCCAAATCCACGGCGGACGAAAAAGAGACTGTTAACAAAAAAATCGCAAATGAAGAAACCGACAATGAAGAAACCGACAATGAAGAAACAAATAACCTTCCGGAGTTAGAAGACAGCTACCTGGGTGGTGATTATTCATCCGCCACCATTAAGAAACTCCGGCAATCACCGGAGTCGATCAGCAAGTTATTTAAAGAAGGCAAATACCCCTATACGGACAGAATCGCACGATCCACATACGAAGAGGAAAAAAAGAAACTCCAGATTGAGTTACTAAAAGTCCAAAACTGGGTAAAAATGACCGGACAAAAAATCGTGGTCATAATGGAAGGCCGTGATGCTGCCGGCAAGGGCGGCACCATCAAACGCTTCATGGAACACCTGAACCCACGTGCCGCGAAGGTCGTTGCGCTGGAAAAACCCACGCATCACGAACAGGGCCAGTGGTATTTTCAACGCTACATCGAACATCTGCCGACCCGCGGTGAAATTTTGTTCCTGGACAGGTCCTGGTATAACCGTGCGGGTGTTGAACGGGTTATGGGTTTTTGTAACCAGGTGCAATATCTCGAATTTATGCGCCAGTGTCCCGAATTGGAGCAAATGCTCGTCAATTCTCATATTAACTTATTCAAGTACTACTTCTCCGTGACCAAGAAAGAACAGCGCGCGCGCTTCAAATCCAGAGAGCACGATGTACTGAAACAATGGAAGTTGAGCCCTGTAGATATGGCCGCCGTCAGTATGTGGAGTGAGTATACCCGTGCCAAGGAAGCCATGTTTTTCTATACAGATACCGCGGCTTGCCCATGGACCATTATTAAATCAGACGATAAGAAACGTGCCCGTTTGAACTGTATGCAGGATTTCCTCAGCAGACTTGACTACCCCGATAAAGACCTCGACGTCGTCACCGCGCCTGATCCGTTAATTGTTGGCTCGCCTTCACAGGTCATTCGCAAGGATGTTCACCTGGATGACTGGCCACATAAGCAGGAAGGATCATCCGAAGACGGGTAAGCCGGTTAGTCAAAACATTTATCAGATTGATCAAACCAACCCGGCCGGGGCAACATTGACTTCAGCCGGGTAGGTTCTTACTTTTCAGGCAGATGGTATTTTCAGGCAGACGGCAATTGAAGTTTAGCCTGTAAGCCACCCAACTCACTTCTCGAAAGCTTTAGCTGTCCACCGTACAACGCACAAATATCCTTAACGATACCCAGACCCTGACCGTGACCCGGGATGGACTCATCCAGTCTGCTTCCCCTGTGCATAACGTTTTCATACTCTTCGTCAGCAATACCGGGTCCATCATCCTCAACCAGTATTTCAAGCTGGCCATCAAGGGTTCCACAGCCAATACGTACCTGGCTTTTTGCCCACTTACAGGCATTGTCCAGCAGGTTTCCCAGCATCTCTTCGAGGTCCTGACCTTCGCCTTTAAACCAACAGCCTCTCAAAGGTGAAAGGTCAAAATCGAGGTCACGTTCCTGGTAGATACGCTGCATTGCATAGACGAGATCTTCAGTGGCTGTCCTGATACTGTAGCGAGAGCCAAGCACCTTCTCGGTACCATAGGTCCTTGCACGAGAGAGGTAGTGATCAACACTTCGACTGATATCTTTGGTCTGTTGAAGTATCAGCTCTTTCTGATCACTCTCCATGTTCTGCGCCGCGTTATTGATCACCGTCAAAGGGTTCTTAACGGAATGCGCCAGGTCTCCCAGTTGATTTCTCGCGCGTTTGACCAGGGCTGCATTGTGATCGAGCAGGTTGTTAAGCTCATCCACCAATGGTTGCACATCTTCGAGCTGGTCTTCCGGCAGCTTACTGGACCTACCCGCCCGAATCTCACTAATACGGGTACTAATTGCCTTCAGCGGCTTCAATGCGACCCGAACCTGCAATACCACCGCCAACATTAAGCCGAGACCCAGTACAAAGAAGCCCAGAACGATGTGGTTTGTATAATCAGCGACGTCTTCCGTGATCCCCCCAGTCGGTGCTGTTGCCAGGAAAACCACTGGCTCCTGAGTCGGGTCAATCGCCATTTGTACCACGTGTACGCGAAGCTTTTGCTTTTGAGGGCCCGTAAGTTCATGAACAACGATATCCGTCGTCGGTTGCGTGCCGTTCAGATTAAGGCTGTCTTCACCCAGGGACATTGAGCGCTTCAACGTTTTACCTGACTGCTGAACTTCCCAGTACCACCCGGAATAATGATCACGATAGCGGGGATCACTAGGGTTGAAAGCCAACCTGAACACCCCATTGCCTGTAAAATGACTGGCGCCAATCAACTCTTCAAGATGCATGGCTACATGCGCATCATAGTGCTGGGCAGTATGGTCACGGTGGTTGCTCGCCAGCATCACTGCCGTAATTACGAGGGCAACAAAAATCCAGATCCCGGAAAGCGTAATAATCCGGAACGCGAGTGTATTAGATAAAGCCATCCACGCCGCCTATCTGATAGCCAAGACCTCTGCGTGTCTTGATCAAGTCTGTGCTGAGCTTTCCGCGCAGCCTGTTTATCAGGACCTCAATAACGTTTGAATCACGATCAAAATCCTGATCATAGATATGCTCGGTGAGCTCGGTTTTAGATACCACCTTATCGGGATGCTGCATCAGGTATTCGAGCGTACGGTACTCCAGCGCCGTCAAATCCACCGGGTTGCCTTCCACGGTGACCCGCGCGCTGGTGGTATCCAGTACGACTTTACAGCAGGTCAGAATCGGGCTGGCGTGACCGGATGCGCGCCGGATCAGGGCCTCAAGACGTGCCAGTAACTCTTCAAATTCAAAGGGCTTTGCAAGGTAATCGTCTGCACCTGCCCTCAGGCCGGCGACCTTTTCCCGCCATGTATCACGGGACGTCAGAATTAAAACAGGCACTTCATTCCCCGACCTGCGCAGTCGCTGCAACAGGCTCAAGCCGTCAAGCTTGGGCAAGCCGAGATCCAGGATGACGGAATCGTAAGGTTCTGTTTCGGCGAGAAACAGGCCTTCTTCACCATCCCCCGCTACATCTACGACGAAGCGTTCGTGCTCAAGCGTACTCTTTACCTGCCTGGCCAGTTCGGCATTATCTTCAACAATTAGTACTCTCATCTTAACCCCCGCAAAATAAACCACCGAGTTCGCCCCAAATGTAATTCTGGAATAAAACGCTTTTCTTAATGCTGACTTAAGTCAAGCTTCAGGCTCTTTTAAGGTTGATTGTGCACAATAGAGGAGCAGTACCCCGAATAGTGTAAAAACGACTTCGGGTAACCCCAATGATTGTAAGGATACAATCAGCCCTTGCGAAGACCTGTAACAGGTAATCCCCCCTTATACCGGTTACATGGATTCCTCGAAGTCTGAAGCCGATGTACAGCGGTATTCCGGACTTGGCATGGCGCCGCGTTCCCCCTAGCGCGGCGCCTTTATTTTGGGTCGTGTATATAATGCAGACCGGGTATCACGGAAGGTAGATCGCCATGTACATCCCTTCGGGGCCCATTAATACTATTCAGTTACAACTCTCCGGAGGAGTCAGCCGGGAGATATCAATCGTCTGGGTTTCAAATACACCCGAGTAATTTGCATTCGGTGTAATTTCCGCTTCGCCCGCGTAACATGAGGAGAAGGTAAATGTACCCGTTCCCCAGGGATAGTGAGTTACCGTCGTCGGATCAAATCCGGAACCATAGATTCCACCGTCGGCCACTTCGAAATCAATCACAAAGACATTACCGTTGACGGTTCCCGCACCAATAATCCACATTTGCTCGCCCACTGTGTCATAGGTGTAAAAACTGACGGCGACAATGCCTTCTGCAGCAACATCAATCATGAAACCTTCACCACTGCGCGCCGCGTTGTACCAGGTGCCGCTGATTCCGCTGGTGACAGTAAAATCTGAGCTGATGGACTCCTGTAGATACAACATCACATCGATCATATTCTGTGAGGTTGGCGTCCCGATGGTTGACTGAGTCATGACGGTATCCGGTATACCCCAACGTGCCTTGTGGACAAACTCGCTGTATTTGCCATCCTGTCTGAGGTAGGCGAGTATACCGCCCTCCGGTTTGCCATTATTACCACCGTTGAAATCAACTTCCGGTTCACCATGACAGGCCAGGCAGTTTGTTGCATAAAACGTGCGTCCGGCCGTGGCGTTGGCGCCGCTATTGATGATGTACTCCACGGGGTCCTTGTCTTGAACGACTTCCTGGAAATAGAACTTGGGGTCGGCATCGCCGAAATTGATAAAGTCCACCAGGCATTCGAGTTGATCCTGGGTCAGCACGATATCACCGGCGTTGGCGCCGGTGGTGGAAAAGTCCGGGTGCAAGTTACCCAGGCTAAATCCTGCCGCATGGGCCACGGGGTCTACACTCAGGTCAACCCAACTGCCCGAGCCGTCCTCGAAAGCACGACCGGTGCCGGTATGCAGTATTTGTTCCGAGTTGATGTGGTAGTAATTCCCCAGACCCGGTGCAATAAGGCGGGAGACCGTATTCGAGTCACCGAGACCGGCATTAGGCCGCTCAGCGGTGCGGGTACGGCGGACGTAACCGCCATAAATACCGAGACGATCCCAGCCGTGACAGGATTTGCAGCGCAGGTAATCCTTCTCCGTTTCACCGGCCGGCATACCGCTACCGCCGCCATCCGCACTGGTCCAGTTGTCGTAGGCCAGGGCGCCCAGCGTAATGCAGGCTTCCGGTTCAGGCT
>CAVWXX010000014.1:0-125000 GCA_963759155.1 uncultured Gammaproteobacteria bacterium
GCTTATCCATCACACCTGGGCGAAAATTGTTTACGACCACATCCGATACTTTGACGAGTTCATAAATAACCTTCTTTCCTTCTTCAGTTCTCGTATCGAGTTCCATCGAACGCTTGTTGCGATTCATGGCTACATAGGTTGGATTATTCGTTGCCTCTATAGAGGTCCCGCCAACGGTATGCCGACTCAGGTCACCTACGCCTGGGCGCTCGATCTTGATTACATCGGCACCAAAATCAGCGAGCTGTAGAGTACCAACGGGACCCTGCTCGGCCTGCGTGAAATCTATAACGCGAATTCCGTCTAACGGAAGGTTTGAAGTATCGGTCATGGATATATCTCCTTGTATAATGATTGTATAATGAATTGGTATAGCAAACTGTAATTAATATCTCCGGTAATATCGGGTGAGCGAACTCATTCGGCAATAATTGTATAAATACTGGGGGCCTTTTCTCCGTTGTCTTGTCTGACCTTCAAAGCGTGCTGTCAGGCCTGCAATTCAATGTGTTCAACCCCGAAAACGAGGCTTAATGTACAATATCTGTATATGTTTTACAAGAATTTGTACAAGAATAAGTCAACTAATTGCGCTATATGTATAGTCTGCATCATTCCAAACCGAGGCCGGCCGGGTTCTGTATCGGCTTTCCGTATAAGTAATTAATCCATTCGGCGTACAGTGCTGGCTTTTCCTCACCTTCAATTTCAACGGTCATACCAACCTTGAACACGCAGTGGCTCTCTTCCTTCCACCTGACATCCAGAACATCGCCGTGCACGCGTCCTGGATTTTTCATTATCTGCTCTCGATTAGCTTTGACTTCCTCATATCATAGCTCAGTAGATTTTGGTTGTGTAGGGTCCCTTTAGTGACTCATGGAGGTGCAGTCCCCACGTGGGTTTTCTGAGGGTCCGGTGTGATTCTTGCCACGTTGAAAAATTGGTAGCTTTTAGCTGTAAGAAGCGTGGGTTTTGCCCGAGCTGTGGAGTGCGGCGGATGGCAGATCGTGCGGCCTTGCTTGTTGACAAGGTCTTGCCTCATCAACCCATGCGTCAATGGGATCTAAGCGTACCGTTTTTTCTGAGGTTTCTGTTTGCCAGTAACCCCAAAACCATGACCGGGGTACTGGGTATTGTCTACCGCGCCATTTCCACACACTTAACCCACAAAGCGGTTTTCACAAAGTCATGTGCGCAGCCCGGCCTGCGATTCAGTCTTGAAAGCCCGGCCCGAAGGCCTCAGCTAATACACAGCGTGAAAGCGTTGATTCCGCAAGGCGGATGATCTAGCATGCGCCCCGGGCTCGCACCGATTCGATGGACGGTGACGATGAAGCCCGTTGATGATTGGCAAACAAGGACTTGATCCGAAGGACAGGTACCGAATGATAAAACCCACCTACGGGATCGTGGGCGGTGGGCGCATGGCGACCCACATGGCCCGGTATCTCGAACTGGAATCCCTGGCGTATTCGACGTGGTGCCGAGGCATGGACTGTGCGCCGGCGAAAGCGCTCGGCGATGTACCGGTTATTTTGCTGGCTGTCAGCGACGATGCGCTGGAGCCTTTCCTGGCCTCTGGAGAATATTTATGAAACTTTGTATCGACGTGGGAAATTCCCAAATCTACGCCGGCCTGTTCTCAGATATCGGCCTTTTCAATCACATACACCCCGACCTGGTACTCGAAGGCATCAGCATCGCGCAGGAGATGAACGCATGAAAATTGAAATGCTTAAATCAAAAATCCATCGCGCCACCGTCACCGGCGCCGACATCAACTACACGGGATCGGTCGCCATCGACCCCGCCCTGTGCAATGCCGTCGGCCTGCGCGAATGGGAAAAAGTCGACGTACTCGACATTGACAACGGCGCCCGCCTGACCACCTATGTGATCCTTGGCGAACCGGGCGAGGTCTGCCTGAACGGCGCCGCCGCCCGCCTGGTGCAGAAAGGCGACCGCGTCATAATTGTCGCCTATGCCCAGTTCGATGAGCAGGAAGCCAACGACCACCGCCCCAGCGTAGTGATCGTGGACGATGAGAATAAGGTCAGCCAGCGAATCTGAACTGCTCGAAGGAATAATTGAGGTCCAATAATTGGGGTCAGAGTAAAGACTGAAACACACTTCCGCTCGTGACCGTTTCCTGCCTGAGACAACATTGAGATTTGCGTCTATTTAACGACCGCTTTGTGTTCAAGAGCAGACCATTTCCCAGTGCGAATGATAATGACGGCTAACGGCCAGGAACCACCCTACCCCTTACGCCTGGACGCAACCAGTAAAATGCATAAACAATAGGTATTTGACATCAAGGCCCGATTAGAGGGGCGTTTACCGTGTTCCATATGACGGCCTTTACTTACAAAAACCGTATGTCACCCGATACTTATCACCTTGCTGTCTCGAACCCGGTAACTTCCGTCTGAGGGACAGTAAATGCCGCCCTTTCCGGGCGAACGCGGGTAATTCAATAATACGTCGGCGGAACGGCTTTTAATTCGTTTGAGTTTTGATCTGCGAATGGAAAGTGGCTTGACCAACGGCTCAAGCCCGGCCGCCATTAAGGTGTCGCCTTTGCAATAGCCCATCAAGAATTCCCTGCGTTCTTCGGGATCAAAACCCCAGTCCTGATTTTTGCACCTGAGCATATTTCTCATGTCGCTAAGGGCAGCTTCGCCACCATAAAGATCCCTGTCAAGCCAACGGACATAGGGCATATCAATAGCCAGCATTTTGGAATCGGGACCTTGTGGCATCATGATATTCCGCGGACAGGCCGTTGCCCAGTAAAGACCGCTGCGGTGCAATTGGCGAAGGAATGCACCTGCTTTGTGTGCCAACCTTTTACGCAACTCACTTTTCGGCTTGCTCTTCATTATCTCCTCGAGATTCGCCCCCTCGATAAACTCAAGGGTGATGGCGCTGTAGGTGACTTGACCAAGTTCGCGCTCCTCAATCCAGTAGCGGGGACGAACAACAGGCAAACCACGCCGGTGTGCAACCATCAGCGCAGTAAACTCCCGGTTCGCGCGGGATGCCAAACCAATGGTTCGCCACGCCAGATGCCTGGGAGTTTTATAGATTTTACAAATCAATGGTTTATGCGACGTTCCTGGTTGCAGCAAGATAACCTGCGTCCGCGGCTCACTCTTGATCAACTTCCAACTACCATGGTCCTGTTCCGAAAAGGAAACATGCGAAGGATCATCCCATATAGCCTTCCAGGCTGTCCTCAAACCGGACCAGTATCGTTTTTCATTCATTAAAATCTCTTGTCACTGATCATGCGATGCGGATGGCAACATCCCCAAAACCAAAGGCCGGGAAACTGTCTCGACCACCTGTATCGCCAGCCAGGTTGCCACCAAGTGGGCAGCGGCTGGGCGCAGGACATTCCGGCGATTCAGTTCACTAAAAAAAGACAAGGGCTGGCTTCTTTGTGGCCGTTATTATATTGAAGGGTAAACGCTATGGTTGGAAAAACCAAATTGGCCGGCAATACGATGGGGGATTTGTTCCGTTGTTGGCCGGCTCCAGCCCTTTTCACTGCTGAGTTTCACGCAAAAAGAGCGACAGCTTTTCACCGCAAAGCGAAACTCCTGAAATCGCTTATCTCTGTTTTAAGAATGCACCCTAACGGCCACGAACCGACATTCGACTATACTAACTGCAAATGCATGGTTGCATTTGTTGTTGCAAAAAGCACTGTTGGTTTAAATGGCAAAAAATGTGCACTCGCTAAATTTTCCTTTTTAAGTTTAATGTGCCTGCTAGTCTTTTTATTTGGTTTACCCTCTGAGTAAAAGTAATAACGGGCCCTAACCTGAAAGCCAAACACCGCACACATTCATGAAATGGCAGTTTGGAAAAGACACTTTCCACTTTAGAGGGGTGGATGAAGCGTTCCGTATCGCTTTAGGGTAAATATTAATGGAACTATCAAGGTGGTAGCTTCTGACAAATGTTAAATACACCAATGATATTGGCGACAGCCAGCTAAGTGCGGTCTGGACCGACCCAGACTTCGATCCGAACCAGAAGGCCGTGTACTACGTGCGCGTTTTGGAAATTCCGACACCTCGCTGGTCAACTTATGACTCGGTCAGGAGTGGATTGCCAGTTCCTGAAGGTGTTCCCCTGTAGATGGATCCAGACGCGGCCCCGAGTCGAATTCAGCCACATAAAGAAGGTCTTGTCGGCCTAGTGCCTCAGCATGTTGGGCTTGATGAATGTTGCCGTGAATTTAACGCCGAACACATTGTCCAGACCCTTGTTCCTCAAAGAGTAGTAGAAACCAACCGACGCATTGAGTGGCGTTTTGGCCTTAAACACCGTGCCGAACTTGAGGCCGAGTGGAATAGTGGTCTGGTTGTCATTCTTCCAGTCGACGGTGGCATCCTGGTCTGTCCAGCCCCAATAGCCCCAGTCGGTATGAACGACCACGATGGGCTGAAAAGTCAAAATATTCACATCTTTTGCACTGGACTTACCCGCAAAAGACCACTGGTTGTAACCCAGAATACCCCACAGGACCTTATCTCTGGTCTTGTTGATGTAGAGCAGGGCTGGGCCAGCCTGCCATTTGTTGGTGCTGAACTTGTCATCACCAATTGGCACGCTACCCGCAACTCCCCAACCCCAGGACCCTGTTTTGACCGGGCTTATGAAAACATCCAGCAGAAACAGGTCGCCAATACTGGTTTTATCGCTGGTATTGATCACGGGCAGCGATGGGCGTAGCACGTTCTTCTTGCTCAGAGGCAGGACCGGCTGAAACAAATACGTGTTGGATATGTTGTTGTCATCTGAAGAAGCCGTCGTCCAGAATAGGTTTCCGAACTGGGTCAAAATGGCCGTCGGATCGGTGGAGTCCTGGGCCAATGCTGCCGCCTGGGCGGATGCGTCCGGAGGTGTATGAGCTGCTTCTGCCCGTTCGGCAACCTTGGCCGCATTTTCGGCATCAGATAGCTTAGTGTCAGGCTGCTGGGGGTCTGGTTGTACCTGACTATCAGTGTCTTCCTCTGCCTCTACAGCCCATGCGACCGTCGCCATGAATAATGACGCCAACAGTACTAGAAAAGTATGAATTAATAATTTATGTGACACCTCGTAGCCTTCCTCAAAGTTATTTGTTTGCTATTCTTGTTGCTTCGCCGCGCCCGATCAGAACGTCACACGCGCGCGCATTCCGAACACCCACAGATCAGTCTCGCTGGGGTTCAGCGCCGGATCCCGGATATACTGGATGTTCGGCGTGACCGCGAAGTTTGACGTGAACTGGAAGCGATAGAAGGCCTCGGCCGTATATTGGTCCCGAAGCGCGGAATTCGAAGGCTGGACCCAACCCACACCAAAGCCCAGAAGGTCCGAGTAACGCTCGCTCGGACGGTACCCGAAGCCAGTGGTCAGGTTGAGCCGGTTGATGTAGCCCTGAGCGTAGCCGCCCCGGACAAACCACATGTAGTTCTGCCCCACCATGAAGTTCGCGTTGAAGGCCACGCCCTTTGCCGATGGCTGGGAGGTGATAGCGGCTTCGGGTTGCGCGTTTTTGTACCAGAAACTCAGATGGGCGTTGTTGGTATCCATCGGCCCGCGTGCATTGACCGGAGCCCCGGTGCGGGCAAGCCCGCTCCACCCCAGTTCGAGGTTGTAGAACAGCTCGCCCGTCTCGAAGACGTCGTCCAGCGTAAAGCCGGTATTGTCGCTGTTGGCCGAGAACACGCCCCCCTGAACGTACTGCCCGCCCTCTGTCGGATACCAGACGCCCACGGCGCCAAAGCCCCGCAGCGGTGATGGGATCGTCGGCGAGGTCGAAAAGGTCTGGTTGAAGAATTGGCGGTTATCGTCGAAGAAGGGATAGGCGTTGATGAAGGCCGGCGCGAAGAGCTTGCCGATCGTGTATTGGAAGCGGTTTTCGAACAGGTTCTGGCGAATGTAAAACTGGCTGATGCCCAGATGATCGAACTCGCCGTATGTCGTCGCCGTCGGAACGATCGACCCCGCCAGTACCCCCGCCTTCGTCGGCGTCAATTCGGTGCCGATGGGCTGGCGATCCTCGATCACGATGGCAAGCGTCAGCGCCTCAGGCGTTCCCGCATTGATCAGATCGCGCGAGAAGTTTAAGTTCAGCTTGCCGCCGACCGCGTTGCGATCGCCAGGCGGCGTGGTGCTCGAAAAATTCTGCCACACCACGCCCAGCCCGCCGCTAAACGAAATCCCTGTGTTCTTGTGGACCTTTTCCTTCCACGCCGCCCAGCGGCCCGGCTTCGTGTCGAAGCGCAGAAAGCCGCGTTTCGTCTCCTTGAGATCGCCATGACCGCTCAGGGTGCCGTCGAGACGGATCGGATACGCGCCGTCGTCCAAATCGCTCGTTGTCTCGAGATCCTGATCCTGGTCTATAAGGAGTGGATGCGCGCCGTCATCCAAATCGCCCGTTGTCTCGAGGTCCTGATCCTGGGCGAAGGCGGCGCTGGCGGCCAGCGAAATCCCCACTGCGAAAAGAAGCCATTTCATGATGTCGATCACCCTCTAGTTTTGATTTCCTCGTATCATACCTCGGTAGATTGTGGCTGTGTAGTGTCCCTTTAGTGACTCATGGAGGTGCAGTCCCCACGTGAATCATTATTCAGGTGGGATCGGGCATCACGCAGAGTAAGTGATAGAGAGCTTTGTCTTTATTGTCGATGCAGTGGTGAGGGTTGCTAAGGCGTGGGAAGATCTCTTCAAAAGAGGGGCCTTCCTTTTCGCATACAGAAGGGATGATTGATTGGAATTCGCTTTTTCAAGGAGTTCTTATCAGTGCGTCGGTCCTGGCGGGATTGAGGGGGTGCAACTGCATTTTGCAATAAGAATGCCGACATTAGCAACTGATCTACTGATCCAATTTACTTTTCCTTCTTTATCTGTAACCGGAAAATTGTCTCAGTTATTAAATTTCATATACTTGTTGAATTTCCTTGTTCATCGATATGAACATATATCATTTCAGTTGAACATACTTCTTTTTGTGACCTTGTATTAAATACTTGCACATAGATTGTTATTGAAGTTTTACCAATGCCTGTAATAGTGCCATCGATGCTTATGATGTCCCCGACTTTTACAGGGGCTTCAAATAATACTTCACTCATTTTCAATGTAACAACCCGTCTATGACCAATTGCCTCAGAGACTTGAGCGGCTGCAGCTTCATCAATCCATTGTAAAAGGTTTCCACCAAATAAATTGTCATTGGTGCCAATATCCTTAGTCATGCAAACTTTCTTTTGCATGAGTTGACGTTCTAAATACACTGGATCAATCCCGAGTCTTTTGCATTTAGCATTTATATCTTGATTTATCATTCTCTAAAAATACTCATTGGAATTCGCTTTTTCAAGGAGTTCTTATCAGTGTGTCGGTCCTGGCGGGATTGAGGCGGTGCTCATCCTCATCATCTCGCTGGTGGGCGAGAGCGACGGCTTCGCACCGCTGCTGCCCTTGATCGGGATAACGGCTTCTTCCTGGTCATTTCGAGACGCTCCCCGGGGCCTTCGGCCCCAGGAAGTGTCTCTTAGCGTAGAGCGACTGAATGTCCGAGTTCAGATGACGGGATAAACTAACTCAGCATCAGAGTATTTTGCGGCAAGATCAATCTGTTCTTGGCAATCCTCTCTAATCCTTTTAGTTTCCTTTAAACTTACGAATTGTCATTAATCTGCCCTGTAATATCGGGTGAGCGAACAGATTCAGCGGTAATCTTAGTCTTCGGTTTCGTAGTAAAGTATCCATTCGCAGTAAAGCGCTGGCTTTTCCTCACCTTCAATTTCAACGGTTAATGCAGTGATGAACTTGCAGTTGTGCTCATCCTTCCAAATAACATCCTTAACCTCTCCGTGTATACGTACTCGTTTACCTGTATGAACCGGTGCCAGGAAACGAATCTTATCGTACCCATAGTTAAATCCATGTGGCATATTCTCAGGCACTGGAAAGTTAGCCATTATATAAGGTGTCAACCCCAGCGTCAGTAAGCCGTGAGCAATGGTTCCACCCATATCAGTTTTTGACGCTTTTTCGGGATCAACATGCATAAAGTAATCATCACCTGTGCAGTGGGCAAATTCGTTGATGCGTTCCTGCGTAACTTCATACCATGCGGTTGGTTCAACCTTGGTCCCTATAAAATTGACTAGCTCATCTTTAGGTACGATTTTGTTTGACATGTTGTTCTCCTCTGTTTTTAAAAAAAACTAGCTTTAAAGTAAATCATCTTTAATAAAGTAATTAATCCATTCGGCGTACAGTGCTGGCTTTTCCTCACCTTCAATTTCAACGGTCATACCAACCTTGAACACGCAGTGGTTCTCTTCCTTCCACCTGACATCCAGAACATCGCCGTGCACGCGTCCTGGATTTTTCATTATCTGCTCTCGATTAGCTTTGACTTCCTCATATCATAGCTCAGTAGATTTTGGTTGTGTAGGGTCCCTTTGGTGACTCATGGAGGTGCAGTCCCCACGTGAATCATTATTCAGGTGGGATCGGGCATCCGTAGACTGAAAGCCGTTTTCGGCAGAGGCGAAGAATCTCGACTGGCGTCTTTTGTGTCTTCATATGAGGTTGACGTCATTATCACCTATTGCGTAGACTCGACTTGCCGCAGAAGGCCTCGGCGTGGTTTTGGGTGAGTGAAATGGAGATGACGAATATGTTCGATGACGACGCGTCCAGCCTCTCGCGGCTGTGCGACACCGGCCTATCCCTGGACCCGCAGCGAATCGCTCTCATCCAGGGCAAGCGGTCGATGACGTATGCAGAGCTCGAGCAGCGCATCAATCGGGTCGCCAATGGGCTGATCTCGCTCGGAGTCGAGCCGTTCGAGCGCGTCCTCGTCATCTTCGAGAACGACATCCGCTTCCCCGAAGTCCTGCTCGGTATCGTCAGGGCCGGCGCCGTAGCGGTCCCGGTCAACTTCAAGTTCCCGCCGCCGCAGCACATCGATCTGGCTCGGGACTGTGGGAGTCGCATCATCTTCGGCAGCGCCGGGATGGCCGAATCCGTCCTCGCCTGCCTGGCCGACGGGGTTGCCGAGGTCGGTATCGTCGTCGATGCCGACCAGGGTCCGCTTCGAAGCTATGAGGACTGGCTGGCCTCATCTTCGCCCGAAGGCTGCGATCATGGGTCGGCCGGCAGCGAGGTCTGCATCCAGGCGTACACCTCGGGCTCGACCGGACGGCCCAAGGGGGTTCTTCTCTCGCACCGTGGGCTTCTGCGTAACGCTCAGCTCCTGGCGGAGTACAACCGGATCGACGAGAACTCACGGGTCTTGTTGTCGACGCCGCTCTTCCATATGAATGCCACTGGCGCGGGGCTCCTCCCGTGCCTGATCCAGGGCGGCTCGGTGGTCATTCTCAAGGAGTTCGACGCGGAGCGCGTGATCGATGCGATTGAGACGCACGGCTGCACGTACACCACCGGTGTACCGGCCACGTACAAGCTGATTCTGGATGCCGCGCGACAAAGAACGCACGCGGATGTCTCCAGCCTCGAGTTCATCACAGTGGGGTCTGCTCCCATGACACGCGCGCTTCTCGACGAACTGGTCCAGACCTTGCCGGGTGTCGATGTGATCGAAGGCTACGGGCTGACGGAGTCTGGGCCCATCATCACCATGAACCCACGCGGCCGAAACAAGCTGGGCACGATCGGTCCCGCTCTTCCGGGCTTCGAGTGCAAGGTCATCGACTCCGACGGGAACATTTTGCCACAGGGAGAGGCGGGGGAACTTGTCGTGCGGAGCGAGTGCAACGCCCTCGGCTATTACAACCGGCCGGACGCCCAGGCGGAGCGCTTCCGGGACGGCTGGGTCTATACCGGGGATATGGTTTCGTGCGACCCCGACGGCTGGTTCACCTTCAGGGGGCGCGTCGATGACCAGATGCAAGTGGGAGGCGAGAACGTCTTCCCGGCCGAAGTCGAGAACATCCTCGCCACGCATCCGGAAGTGCGGGACGTCTGTGTCGTTCCTGTCCCCCACGAGGTGAAGGGCCAGGTTCCGGTGGCCTTCGTCGTGCGCAACGTCGGGTCGAACCTCGGCGAGAAGGAACTCATCGACTACTACATAGAGCGCGGACCCGCGTATTCCCATCCGCGCCATATCTACTTCATCGACAAGATGCCACTCTTGGGGACCGGGAAAACCGACCTGAAGGCTCTTGAAAGGCAGGCTCGCGAGCCAGGCCCAGGAACGGGGCCCTCTTCCCCCGCCCGCTGACTTGCCATAGCGAGTGCTTATCGGACTTGGAGCCCGGGAAGGGGCTTGAATCGCCTACCCACGAAGATAATCGATCAGGACATCGACGTTGAGGGCCTCGGCCCCCTATCGGCAGCGGCCGCGGCTCCGGGATGTGCATGATCACTTGGGCCAGGAGCTCCTGCGGATCGAACGCCTCAACAAGGAGCGTTAAAGCCATATTTCCAGAAACTTTCAGTGATCCGGCTTATCAATGCTGACGCGTATCGGCGAACCGGCATCGAAATGCACATCGCGTTGCGGAAAGGCAATGCTGATACCCGCGTCTCTGAACGCGGCATCCACCCGTTGGTGCAACTCACTGGTGATGCGCATCCTCTCCTCATGATCGGTGATGAAACACCGGGCTGACAAGGTTAAGGCACTATCGCCGAATTCGTTGAACACCACGGAAGGTTCAGGATCTTTGAGTACTTCCTCGTGGCTTGTGATCACCTTGTACAGTGTTTTTATGGCCGTTTCGACATCGCTGCCATAGGCAATACCCACGTTAAACACAATACGAATAATCCCGTCTGTTAGTGTCCAGTTCAACAGGCGCCCGGTCACGAACTCCTTGTTGGGCACCAACAACTCCTTTCGGTCCCAGTCGAGTATGGTTGTGGCACGAATCTGTATACGCGTCACTCTTCCCGAGCTTTCCCCGACCGTGACGATATCTCCGACCCGGATCGGTCGTTCGAACAGGATGATCAGGCCGCTGATGAAATTGGCCACAATCTCCTGGAGCCCGAAGCCGATACCGAGACTCAATGCCGCCACCAGCCATTGCAACTTCTCCCATCTCAAACCAAGGGTCAAAAGGAGGAAAACCAGGCCGCCACCGATAATGACGTAATTCAGGACAGTGACGGCAGCGTAGCGTGTTCCCGGTATCATTTTGCTGTAGCTACGCAAGAGCAGTTCCAGCAGGGCAGGCAATTTTCTTGCAGCGTACAACGTCACTATCGCGATAAGTATCGCCAGGAGCAGCGTTGCCAGGGTGATATTGCTAATGACCTGGGTATCACCAATGCCTTCGCTGACGCTCCAGAGGGTGACTCTCTGAAGCCCTTCAAAGGCGGGTAAGAGCGGTGACAAGACATAAAAAAGCCACAGTCCACCAAATAGTGCCGTCACGGCTTTCAGAAGTTCAGTGGTCGTTTTGCTTAGCTCAACCAGGTCCGTGGCAAAGGATGCTTCGACATTTTGCTGATCCGGCTCTGATTTGTGCTGGCTTATGTAATCCCTCAACCTGAGCTGACGTTGTGTTACCAACAGCCAGCGTAACAGGATGTAATAAATGAAGGTCAGCATCGTTATCACCGACAAGGTATCTATCAGGCTGTGAAAAATCATATGGGACGGCAACAGGAAACCAGCCAGGACCATGACGACCGGAATGAGGGTCAACAGGATGACCAGACCTGGTACCGCCTTTTGAATGAAGGGACTATTGCCGCTCTGAATCCTGTTTTGACGCAGGAACCGGAGGACTTCAAATCCCAGTACGAGGGTCGCAGCGCTATAGACCAGCCGGCTCAATATGGCTTGAACCGAACCTTGTTCGAGATTCACCAGTATGCTGGTCATCGTAATCAAGGGCCAAAGCCTTAACAGAACCCATTTCGTCGTATTGAAAATTTTGTCACAGCTGGCAGGTGACCATCTGAAATGCACCCTGGCGACACCCTGCTGATCACAGCTTGTCCGCCAAAAAAGGATCAGAAACAGTGTTTGAGTAGAGATAAGCAGTGACTTGGAAAGATCTAATGAGGTGGATTCGCCCGAACTGCGCAAAGAAAGCGCCAATGCGACAATAAAAAGGGGTAATGCCATGGCCTGCAATATCGTGAGTAAAAACGCCAAAAAAGTATGCTTCACAGAATCACTGCGCGGGCGGCCGATTCTCCGGTTGACTGCTGACCTTACCTCGATCAGTCGTTTTCGTTGCAAGAATAATGCCAGGCCGCTCACCATGAACACGGCGGCAGTGACGTCGAATATGTTGAACCGGATGGATTTGACCTGGTCGACGGTTTGCCCCAAATCGAGAACCAGCTGCTTCAGTGCACCTTTTCCTATTGGAGAATGGCTGGGCACCCACAAGACATGGCTGATCAGGAATGCGCTGTATTCTTTGATCAGTGAGTTGAGTTGGTCCTGCGTCAGCTCAATTTCGCCCAGTACGTCTATCAGTTGCGACTCAATATCAATCAGGTCATTGAGGCGATTACGATTGACCAGTGCTTGTTCGCCCACCAATTCAAGCGTGGTGCCCTCGATGAGATCCGAATCCGGTTGCTCCCCACGCAAACGGCTGACATAAGCGGCAGCACTGGCCAGTTCCTCGAGTTGTCGTTCATGTTCGGCGCGGCTGATGACCTGGTCGCCGATTTCACGGCCAACATTAACGGTTGATTTTGGTATACGAAACTGGTCTGCCTTACGCCAGTATGACATCAGAATCTGGCCAAACGATGAGCTCTCGCTGGCGGCCTCCACGATATTACGTGCCACCGCATACTGGCCGCTTAGCCTGTCCAGGCTGTACTTCAGTTCATCGCGATGGCTGGTGTTCGAGTTCAACTTTTCAAGTAACACTGCACGTTGCTCGGCCAGCCGATCGTTGATGCCAACAACCGTCTGTACCAGGGCGTATCCGGGGGTGTCCACGGGGAGTTGAACCAATGACATTACCTTGTTAAACGGATCTTTCCCTTTCATGACAGTTTCGAGGGACGCCAGATCATTTTGCAAAATACCGATCATGACGTTGGCTTCTTCAAGCTCAGTATTTTGCAGGGAAAGGCGCGCGGGTTGGCTGTTCAACCTTGCATTCAGGGCCAGGCGCTCGGCAACTAATAACTGGCGTTCGGCCGCCACAAGCCATTGGGATGCCTCAACTTGCGAAGGCTTGGCTTTTGGGTTGACGACAACGATGATATTGGGCAATTCAGTTTCGCGTTGGTCGATTTCCTCCAGGCGCGCCTGGATGCTGCTGCCGCTTGATTCCTCACTGGTGATTTGCCGCAACAGGCTGTCGCGGCTAGCGGTCGTCTCGGTCAGCTGAGTGCGGACCTCATTGATCTTGATTTCGAGCTCTTGCCAGGACAAATCCTCGATGGATATGCCGGTGATCGTGCTTGCATTTTCATCCAGCGTATCCAGGCGCGCGCGAATTTCGGCCTGGCGCTGCGGCGAGGACTCCAGTGCCTTGTTATAGCCGGTCGCGCTTTGGTTTTGCGCCTCGGTCTCACGCAGCCGCGAGAGCGCCTCTTGATAGATTCCCAGGGTCGTGGCAATTTCAGCCGAATCACCTCTCTTTTGAATGGCCTGAATCCGGCTTTCGAGGAGTGCCTGGCTTAGCTCGTCGGCCACCAGAATGCTGCTTAAAAGCAATAGCAACGTCGCAGTAAACAACTGCAGCAGGGTGTGCGAAAAGCGCCGGAATGTCATCGTTGTTTTGTTTTCATATTCACACAATTCTATATTTTCAGCTGACCAATTGCCATCGCCGGGCTTTGAAAGCCGCGACGATGGCAGTTGGTTGTCCTGCGCTATTTATCGGCAAGTAGCTTCGCGGCGGTACGAAGATATCCCGGCGAATGATCGATCCCCGAAATTTCATCCGGGTTGGGAGCCAAGCCGAAATACATTCCACAGAAATCACGGGCCGGGTCGACATAGATACCCTGTCCCATGTTCCCGTGCTTGAACATGGCGCCATCGCTGAAGACATGGTCCCACTGGGCCGAGTTGTAGGCAGGGACTTCGCCGAACCAGTCGGTGCCGTATTGCTCTTCGGTCGAGCCCTTGTAGGCCTCGGGATTGCCCATGGTCTGGATGCTTTTCAGCAGCCTGTCCGAGATGATCTGCTCATCCGACACGACATTCCAACTGGGCGTGTAAATCATCGTGTAGCGCAACAGGTCCTCGGGCGTCGTGTTGTGCAAACCGGCGGCCAGAGGAGTTCCGTCCTGCGCGAGCCCGCAAATGAACGGGTTCTTCGCCCCGATCTTCGACCAGACCCGCTCGTTCCAAAGGTCCTGCCACCGCATTCCGGACACATATTGCGTCGCCAGCACCAGCGTCTGCGTATTCGCGCCGGAATAGCGGAAATGTTCGCCTGCGGATTCACCCGGCAATGGCTTGGCATTCTTGGACATCTCGCGGAAATCGCCCTTGTTCAGCTCGAAACCCGCCGCAAACCAGTTTGCGATCCACGAATCAGGGTTCAGTAGGTTCTCGATGGTTTCCTCAATATCGAGGCCGGAGGACATGTTCATCACGTTCCTGACCGTCGCCTGCTCCCAGGCCGACCCTCTGATCTCGGGCACGTAGGTCGGGACCGGCTTGTCCAGATCGATCTTGCCCTCATCAGCAAGCATCGCGACAAGCAGGCCGACCGTCGGTTTGGATGCCGACATCCAGATGTGGATATCGGTGGGATTCATGCCCGGATAGACCTCGAAGACGACTTTGCCCTTGTGGGCCATCATCATCGCCTGAACCTGGCGCTTGCCGACCAGATATTCCTTCAGCGGCGGCGTGGGTGTACCGTCAACAGCCGTATAGGTCAGATCCAGAATTGACGGATCGATCGCCCGCTCGAGCCTGGAAAACTCCTTCGGCGGAGGGACGTAGGAGCAGTGGAAAAACTCGGGGATATTGAGGTTGTAGTAAATGGAATCTTCGTTGCCCGACTGCCAGTTGGGAAAACTGTAGTTCTTGGTCGCCTTCTCGATGAATTCCGGGGACTGGGGCTTTTTCCACCTGGCCATCGGGCTGTCGACTTCAAGCGGCTCGAAACCCGATGCGCCAACCCGGACTGGCCCGCTCGTTCGTGCCGCGGCAGGCAGGCTGTGCAGTCCGAGCCCGGCGGCACTCGCCACCGCTCCGACAGCAACTCCGTGCGCCATAAAGCTGCGCCGTGAAATACCCTTCGGAGCGTCGCAATCTTTGTCGTGTTTGTTGCTCATCAATATCTCTCCATGTTAATCGTAAATGAGGTCGACCCAAATGTCGGCCCCTTGCGTCTTTAACTCAACCCCAGACCTGGCCCATGATGCGCAGCCAGTTGCCGCCCCAGATCTTGGCGATATCCTCCTTCTTATAGCCACGGGCAAGCAAGGCCCCGGTCAGGTTGAAAAACGTGTTTGTTTGCTGTTTCCTTTGTCAGCAACTGCAATTTACATTAACCTTTAAGACTACTCGACAGGTATAGGTAGTGAAAGGTCCCTTTAGTGACGTATGCCAGCTTCGCTCTTTCCATTAAACTAACAATTTTCCACTTTAGTGGATGATGTGTAAGCACGCTACCTGCGAGGTACAAAACGACCCATCGGGTCACAATGGAGTTTGGCTATGAAATATTCCCGTCGACACATGCTCAGCCTGCTGGCCGGAAACCTTGCATTCGTCCTGGCGCCAAGAGCCAGGTCGGCGGATGATACCGATCCGTACTCAGCCGAAGAGTTGCAAGAGATCGTCGGTGCGATAGCGCTCTACCCGGATTCCCTGCTCGGTCATGTCCTTCCCGCTGCAACCATGCCGGACCAGATCGCAACAGCCCTGGAGCGGCTGGAAGCCAACGGGGGCACCCCTGATGAGAACGATGAGGAATTGATGGCGCTGGACGACAATATCCAGGCACTGTTGCCTTTCCCCGATGTGCTCGAATTGTTACAAGACAACGAAGACTGGCGGGCAGAGCTCGAGTACGCGGTCACCGTGCAGGAAGGTGACGTTCTCGATGCCATCCAGGCGTTTCGAAAAAAAGCCAACGATGCCGGAAACCTCCAATCGGATGATCACATGGCGGTCACCATGGACGGGCCGACCATTCTTATCCAGCAGGCCAATCCACAGGTCGTCTATGTGCCGGTATACGAACCGGCGCAAGTCATTATCAGGCAACCCGCGCCGGTTCTTACCTTTACCGCAGCTGTGCTGGTCGGCAGTTTTATCTGGCGCGGCTGGTCGTGGGGTTGGGGACGTCCCTACTACCGGTCACGGTATCTGGGTGGACGGCATGGCGGCCGCTGGCACCACCACCGCCCCGGAAGGCCCGTATACCGGCCCCCTCACCGCCCTCATCGTCCGGTGTACCGGCCTAAACCTAACCGGCCGCGCCCACCAGGTGGAAATCGGCCGGGGTCTGGTTGGCGGCCCGACAGGCCCGGTAGTGGTCGTCCGCCTTCAGGCAATCGGCCCGGCTCAGGCAATCGGCCCGGCTCAGGCAATCGCCCACCGGGCGGCAGGCCGCCCGGTGGAAATCGCCCTGGTTCAGGATTGAAACCCGGCGGTGGCAGGCCACCTGGCGGAAATCGGCCAGGCTCAGGACTAAAACCCGGTGGTGGTCGACCTGCTACGCGACCCAGCCCTGGATCACGTCCGAACGCGCGGCCTGCACAACGACCCGCAGCTCGTCCCGGGGTCAGTGCCCGCAAAAAGGTCGCCCCATTTGAAGGCGTATCCAGGGGTGGAAGGTCAAGCCGCAACGCCAGTAGGAGAGGTGCGTCAAGTCGTGGAAAGGCGCACCGTGGTTCATCGCGTAAAAGAGCACGATGAGAAAGACGGCCCGGAAGCTTATGCCAGTGCATGGAGAAGACTCATGAATCAAAGATCATTAACACGCAGCCTGCCCGCGGTGTGCATGTTGTTACTGTTGGGGCTCGGTGCCTGTCAGCCCCAGGATCAGCCCCAGGGTACTGCTGATCAGCGCTACTTCGCTTCGCCGGTGGACGCAGCCGATGCGCTCGTACAGGCGGCCCAGGACAATGATATTGAAGCGTTGCGTGACATCCTGGGTGCCAAACACCAGGAAATTTACCAGACCACAGATACTGCAGACAACCTCGAGGACCGTCAGCAATTCGCTGAAATGGCCGCCGAAGACATGTTGTTCCGGCCGCTGGATGAGCATACCTTTGAGGTCGTCGTGGGTGACGATCAGTGGCCCTTGCCCATTCCGATTATCCAGGAGTCGCAGGGATGGCGCTTTGATACAGCCGCCGGGCTCGAAGAGATCATCAATCAACGCGTTGGGCAGAATGAACTGCTGATCATCGACGTGTGCAGCAGGCTCATCGCCGCCCAGGAACTGTTTCGCGACCGCGATTGGGATGGCAACGGTTACCTGAACTACGCATCCGAGATCATATCCACCCCCGGCCAATATGACGGTCTGTACTGGCCGCTCGAGGGAGACGTGCTGCCAAGCCCACTGGACGAGTTCATCGAATCGAACCAGGATTACCTCAGCAAGCGTGAAACCGGCTCTCCGGTTCGCGGCTATCGCGCTGATTTACTCACCTCCCAGGGTGCAGGCGCACCGGGTGGCGCCATGGACTTCTTGCAGGAAGGCCGCCTGATCAATGGTTGGGCCATGGTTGCCTGGCCGGCGGAATACGGCGTAACGGGCATTATGACCTTTCTCGTCAGCCACCACGGCGTCATCTATCAGCGCGATCTTGGTCCGGAATCAGGAACGATTGCCAAGTCAATGGAATCATTTGATCCGGGCCCTGAATGGACCGAGGTAGACCCGGATACCGAATTACAGTCGCAATGACTGCACTCTTACTCAACAAGGAGATGGTTTGTAAGTTGTAGTTGCCTTCCTCTATCTTTTGAGCTTGTCGAATGCTTTTGAGGTTTCGACCCAACTACTTGCAGAAAGACGCTCGAGCGCCAATGGCGAAAACTCGCCTTCTACCCACAAGGCGTGTTCTCTGCCGCCACCATGTTCATCCATCAGCCTGGCCATATCAGTAAGCGCTGCTTCCACGTCCTCGGTCCACAGCAAGTGGTCGAGCGGTGCGAACACCATTCCGGCTCCCGATTTGGTGATGGCAATTGGCACAAAACCGTTGGCAGATGGAACGAATTCCGCAATCGGGCTTACGTTCTCATGGTAGCTCTGAGCAAAACTAGCCAACCACACCATATAATATACCTCGATTTTGGACACCACCTTGCTGGCGTTTTGCAGAAGCATTTCCCTGCCTTTCACCTTGTCCAAGGCTTTAATTGAAACGACCAGTATGGTCTGTTCCGTAGGCGAGTAAACCTTGTTCGAAAAAAACTTCTCGATCAGCTTTTTATCATAGCCAAGCTTCTTGAGCGTCTCCTGGTTCAGGATCAGAAGGTCGGTCGGGCTAAGGCTCCAGACCATCTTGCTGACACTGCTCGCCGCACTGACAACACTGGGGATAGGCATCAATATCTTGCTCAGTCTGCCCACGGTGCCGGATATTTGAGCCACCCGGTCCAGTTCGGCCTGCAATACTGGGTTGTCGGAATAGGGGTCCACGCTCAATTCCTGGGCAATTTTACGGTGGGCTTTACCCACGCCCAGGAAAGCATTGGCCACCGTTGTGGTCACGCCGGGTTGTTCTTCACCGTCTTTTTTATCCGCGTCTTCACCGCTATCCTCATCTTGATCCTCATCAGAATCCTTTTGGCTGACCTGTTGCCCGACGTCTTTCGTGGTTTTGGCCGTGCGTTTGAAAAACCGGGAAACACCCGCACCCATATTTTGCACTGTCCCCACGGGATTGGTCACCAGCGCACCCACGGACTTGCCGGTATCCGTTACCACACCGACCACGGCATCGGTTCCGACACCGGCCGATGTCATCCCCTTTAGCTCGGCTATTGCATCAATCTCGTGCAGGAGTATTTTCAGATTGCGATCTCCGACCGCCGTAAACTCGCCATAATCAGAATTGACCGTGTAGTAATTCATGTAGCCGCTGACCAGGACATCGTCTGCGATGCTGTAGTGTTTTCCCTTTAGCATTTCCGCCGGCAAAAGACTGGCCGCTTTGACAGTCATGGTCTCCGGATCGTAATCGCCAGCGAGGGCTGTCATAGAAATTAATAACACATAAACCAGCAAGCCGCTGCGGCTGGAAGAAATTATTTTCACGCAACTGTCTCCAATCCAATAAGGCAATCAAACCAGGCCTATTTTGCCACAGCCGCCCGGGGAATATATTCTTGCTGTATGCATATCTCCACGGGACGACTGGTGAATGCCTAAAGTAGTGGTGGCAATTCAGTATTCGCGCCGGATTGGTACGTGGTAGTTTAATCTCCGTGTGGCCGCTGCTCACTAGCGGATTTTCGCGTGTTACGACCTCTAACTATTGATGTTTGAAGTCTGAAAACCGAAATGGATAATGGATAAATTTGATGAAAATCATCACTCTTTTCCTGCTTTTTATGTTACTTGCAGGACTACCCCGCCCTGCTATTTCCCAGTAACAACCTCTTGTCGGCGATGAACTGGTAGTCGGTTACTATGGCCGCCCTGAAGTGGCTTCATTAGGTATTCTTGGAGAATATTCGATTGAAGACCTTACGCCTCTGATCCAGGCAAAAGCCGATGAATACAAACAGATCAGCGGAGACAAGAACGTAATTCCCGCCTATCACCTTATCTATGGGCTGGCCGCCGCAGATCCAGGACCCGAAAAACAATTCCTGCTTCCTTTATCGAGCGAAAAAATGATGGCATATATCAATGCGGCTCAGAGTAATGGATTCCTGGTCATTATCGACACGCAACTGGGAGCCCTCACACCGGTTGAAGCCATAAAGCCTGCTCTCAAGTATCTCAATTATGAAAATGTCCATTTGGCCATCGATCCGGAATTTGAGGTCAACGACCTCGATGTTCCGCCCGGCAAGCTTATTGGCCATGTTACGGGTGAGCAGATCAACCAGGCGCAAGCCGCCATGAGCGACTATATGAAAGAAAACAAGATCGAGCACAAGAAGATACTTATCGTGCATATGTTTACAGCAAACATGGTCAAGGACAAAGCAGCAGTAAAGCCATTTGAAAATATCAAATTAATTATGAATCTGGATGGCCATGGATCCGCAGAATTAAAAATCAAAATATATAACGATCTTTATACATCCGCAGTAGCTTCTAAAATTCCAGGTGGATTCAAGCTTTTTTTCAAGGAAGACAAGCCGTTCATGATGACACCAGCACAAGTTCTGGGGCAGGAATCCATTGGAGGCAAGTTAATTGCTGAAACACCTCATTACATCAACTACCAATAGCGGAGTTATGCCGCCGGGAAGGCAAGACCGCCAACATTACCTGGCTACTCTGTCTCGCTGATCACACCCGCCTCGACCGCGAGTTGTGCGAGTTCGGCGACAGAACTTACCTGTAGTTTTTTCATCATGTTGGCGCGGTGACGCTTTACAGAGCGCTCGTCAATGCCAAGATCGGCGGCAATCTGTTTGTTTAACTTTCCACGAAGCACGTGCGTCAATACCTCGTTTTGACGCGTCGTCAATTGATTGAAGCGCTGCAGAAAACCTTTTTGATTTCGGCGTTGATGGCGCTCGCTTATATCGCGCGCCAACGCACGCTCTATGGCAGCCAGTATTGCCTCCTTTTCCGCTGTTTTTAAGAGAAAATCTTCAGCGCCGCTGCGCATGGCCTGCACGCTGGTGGGTATATCGCCATGTCCGGTGAGAAAGATAATAGGTAAATGGTTGCCGGATTGCGCAAGCGCTTCCTGCAAATCCATTCCATCGATGCCGGGCATGCGCAAATCGGTGATGACACAGCCTTTGACCTGCTTCGGCATTTTCTTGAGAAAGTCCATCGCGGAAGAATAACTCTCTACCGAATACCCAAAGGCATTCAGCCATCGTGACATCGATGTCAGGAATGAAGGGTCATCATCAACAACAAACACGGTTTGTGGAGGTTTGCTCATGTTGGTGTTTCCGATGCTCGCACGGTCTGTAATGTAAATCGAACTTCGACGCCACCGTGGGGGCTTTTCTCAGCTGTGATTTTACCGCCATGCGACTCGATAATTGTTTTCGATATTGCCAGACCAACACCCAAGCCATCTTTCTTGGTAGTAAAAAACGGATCAAAAAGGAGCGGCAACTTTTCAGGATCAACACCCGGGCCATTGTCACTCACAACTATTTCTATCATTCCATCTGCTGTTTGCGAGACCCGTATGAAAACCTTTCGATTTTCACTGGTTGATTCATCGAATGCTTGCAGGCTGTTGAGCACCAGATTCAGTATAACCTGCTGCAAATGGGTTCGGTCACCGTACACCGGAGGTAGTTTCTTCGGTATTTCCACCAGTAATTCCGTGCGTTGTGCGCGCAGTTCACTAAAGAGTATTTGACTCGTCTGGTTAATCAACTCAGCTACAGCCAGTGCCTCAAACTTCAGTTCGTGCCGCTGCAGGAGTGAGCGCATGCGACTAATCACCGTTATGGCGCGATGACTATCCGCACGAATATCTTTGACAATAGCGCCCAATTCATCAAGGTTCGATGGTCTCTGTTTTAACAATAGCTCGGCAACATCCGTATCGCGCAAAATCGCTCCCAGCGGTTGGTTAATCTCATGCGCCAGTGCCGAAGAAAGCTGCCCCAGACTTGAAATACGCGAGATATGAGCAAGTTCGTCACTGCGCTCCTGTAATTTGGTTTCAGCAGCTTTAACCTCGGTGATATCCTGCGATACCCCTCGAATGATGCGAGGCTGACCGTTGGGTCCATATTCCACTTTTCCACTCGCCGATAGCCATCGCACCTGATCGTCCTGGTTCACTATCCGGAACGCCAACTGCAGGTCCTCGTTCTCTTGCATTGCGTGAAAAATGGTTTCTCGAATGACTTCCTGATCATCGTGATGGACAGTATCGAGATACTGATCGAACTTGATGGGTTTGGAAACATCAAACCCCATTAATCTGTCAGTGGCACGTGTCACCCATATTTCATCGTTTAACATGTCCCACTCCCACATCTCCAGTTTGGCTGCCCTGCATGCCAACTCCATGCGTTGCTGACTTTCTTCTAATTCCGCGGACAATTTGCTGGCGCGGGATAAATCCAGGCTGAGTTCGTGAGCCATCACGACCACAAATAACAAAAAGCACAGACTGATAAAAGTACCGGGAAGGACACCACTGCTCATCAAATCGGAACTGATGGATGAAAATACGGCTGTCAATAAGATTGTACCGCAGACTGTCATGGCACGGCGGCGGTCTCCACGTTTCCATGCTGTAACGCCTGCTTCTATAACGAACCACATGAACAGCAAGCCACCAACTTTGGTAACAACCCTCCATGGGTTCATCTCTCCCACCGGGATCGAAAAAGTTTCGCCCAGAAACACAACATGGTGGATTTCTGAAATTTCCGCGAAAGTAGCATTCGGATAAAACAGAAAGTTGGGTAGTAAAACCAATAAACGCAGGCCAGTGATTATCCACGCCAGGCTGCGGCGCCCGGCACGCAGATAGATGTGTAAGAACCATACCGCCGATATAACCATCAGCGCAGCTGGTACATGCATCCAGCGCAAAATTTCCCCATATGCTGAAGGCGTGGGCGCATGTAAGAGATTCAACTCCAGTATGGCGAGCGCTGCAGCGGAGATAGCTATGAAAGAAAACAGCAGGAATGCCCACTTGTCCCGCTGGCGAAACCACACGGAAAGATAGAGACCGGCCAGTGTCAGGGAAATGGCTGCAGAGCTTGTCCAGATGACCGTCGTCCAGCTCATGATCAAATCAAACCGCCAGGCGCTCTGATGCGGGCTCTGGAAGCGCTTACTGTATTGAAAATACACGTCGTCAACTGCCTCTCCTGAATCTGCAATCTCTGAGCTATGTTAGCATTTTCACTCAGACAGATTTGACACCAAAAAACTTTGGTCTATGAAGCCGGGCGTGTCGTCACAGAAAGTGTTGATGACCATATGACGCGGGTGACTGATGAAATATAAGCTGGTTTTTCCCGACAGCTACATCAGGCGAGCCAGAAAATTTCTAAACAAACATCCTGAGATTCACGGCCAATATCGCAAGACCCTGGAGTTACTGGAATTTGACCCCTATCACCCGTCCCTGAGGCTGCAAAGCTTGCAGGGAAATCTGAGCGGCCTTTCATCAGTTTCCATCAACATCAGCTATCGGATCGTGCTTGAGCTGATTATTGAAGGAAATGAAATTCTGTTTATCAATATCGGCAAACACGATCAGGTGTACTGATTTTTCAATCATTGAGAGCAGATCGGTCCTGATCGATAAGGGACTTTGGCACTACCGAGAGCTCAGCTTGCAAGCCGAAGTACGCCAATGCTGCTTCTAGCCGGGGTCGGGGCCCTCGCGATTGTTGCGATACTGCTTTGCGAAAGGCTTGAATCGCAAACCAGATAAATATCGTCTGAGGGTTTAAGGGCCAATCCATTGCAAGCGGAACAGTAGCTGTTTAGTCAGACCTGTAGATCCATACCGGTCCAGCTCAATATCACCATAACCGGCACTCATCTTCCAGCGGCGTGTTGCCCACCAGTTGACACCGACGTACCATTTTTGCATCCTGCCACCGCTAATCCCGGTGTCATCCAGGTTCACCCGGCCGATGCGTACAAACGGTTCAAACGTGCCCCAGCCAGCTTCCGGTTCCACCCGGCGACTGAATCGCTTCATGGTGTCATAGGGTCGTAATTCGCCGTTGAAAAGGTAACTGGCGGTCACATAATAGCCGTCAAAGCCGGGATTGCCGACAGTATCGGCCTTGACCCTGGCCTGAACATACTCTCCGAGGACGGTAAACCTGTCGCTCTGCCAGAGCGCTTCCAGCCCCAGGTTCCAGGCATGATCAGCCCCGAAGCTACCGGTGTCCACGTAGTAGTCAGTTACATTGGAACCCGGCCTGCCGACGTAGCGCAGGAAACCCTGTTCGTCCTCCTGGTAGCGGAGTGAAACACCGAGGTGAAGGAACCGGCTGCCTTCATCCTGCCAAACCGGCAGGCCGGTTAATCGCGCGGTGAATTGATTGCCCTGCGCTTTAAAGTCACCACTGGCGACGAACCAGTCGTTGAACCATCCGGCTTGCAGGGCAAGTCGTTTTTCCAGGTAGGTATGTGTGTAACTGATGCCCCAGGCCCTGGACACGAAAAACGGGTTCAAAAGGCGTTCATGATGTGGCAGGTTGGCAGCATCACCCGCCAGTTCATAAATAAATGGCTGTTTCTGTTTGCCGAAGGTCAATCGCCGGGTCCCATCGGCGAAGTGACGTGTCATTGCAACGTCTATGAACTTGAATGTCGGATCACCCGGTGTATCGTCAAGCCCATTGTATTCGACCGAGATCAGATAGGACCAGGGACCGATGAAGTCGAGTGTTCCGGCGACCAGGAAGCGGAAGGAACGGGCATCGAAGGCATTATCCTGTTCACCCACCTGGTCGATACTGCGCCGATTCTGATCAAACACGCTGTAATCAAACAATCCCACGAATATCATGCCCACGGAGAAATGCTCATTCCTGTATTTACTGACATCCGCCCATCTTTCGGGAATATCCGGGAACTGGTAATCACCGCCGTCTTGGTCTTGCGCCAGCAGGGAAAAAGGTGCAATGAAGCACAGCAGTGCGAGAAGCCATTGAATGATGGTGACCCTCGTCGGATCTACCATTGGCCGGGTTTCGATTGGACTGTTTATCAAGCTGGTCACTATACTTCCATTCAAAGTCAAAGCTGCACTCCCAGACCAATGACCGGCCTGGCGGAGTCAAGGCTGATAAGAGCATTAAACCTGGCACCATGGTCGATATCCGGATGACCTGTGCCAAACGGTGTATCTTCCAGAGCGTAAGAAGAAAATGCAACACATCCTGCTTCAAAAAGCGCTCTTGACCGCCGACCTGGTCGTCAACATTGTCACGGCGACGAACGGAAAGCTGACCAGTGAGACGGCCCAGGCCACCGCGCCCTGCGCGGTTCGGATGGTCAATGTGGCATGGACAGCCGAGAGGATTCCGGCTATGTAAAACGCCGTAACAATGAAGGCGAGCATGCGCGTTCTCTGCTTTTTCATGCCTTGAAGTCTCCCTCGAAACAGAATCTCGACTTGGGCAATGCGTTTGAAACGGGTATTCGATATTGACATCGCCTAAAGGCGAGTTTTGACGTATTGCGAAGTTCAATATACGCTGATTGATGGTAATACACCCTTTTTGCGTCCTATACTCAAAATGATGAAAAACGCCATTGAATTTTACGAATCCCAGCTCAACCACGTGGCGGACAGCACGCCGCGAGTTCAGCATGCAATACCGCTTGCGGAAACACGACGGTGGATATTGTTGGGTGCTGGATACCGGCGTGCCGCGTTTTGCCGCGGATGGGCAATTTCCTGGTTACATCGGGTCGTGTGTTGACATGACCAATCAAAAGCAGGCAGCGGAGCGCCTCCGGGAGTCGGCGGAGTTCAATGAGAAGGTTCTCGCCTCGTTCGACAGTCCCATTGCCATCCTGGACCGCACCGGGAAAATTATTGCGGTCAACAACGCTTGGAATGAATTCGCACTGGCGAATGGCGGCGCATCTTCCGCAGTTGGCGTGGGCGTCAGTTACTTGGAGGTTTGTGAACAGGGGAGCGCCGCTGGTGACGTGATGGCGGGACACGCGTTGGCGGGCATCGGTTCCGTTCTGGAAGGCGCGCGCGATTTCTTTGAGATGGAATATCCTTGCAGCTCACCCGTCGAATTTAAGTCGTTTTTGATGCGGGTTGTTCCGATGAAAACCTCCGGTGGTGGAGCCGTGGTCTCCCATACGGACGTCACCCAGTTGAGGCTGGCGGAGTTAGAAGCGCGTAAGCTGCACGACGAGCTAGCGCACATGCAGCGGGTAACCACCACGGGGGAACTCGCCACCACCTTGGCGCATGAACTCAACCAACCGCTGGGCGCGATTCTCCGGAACACGGAGGCCGCCGAACTGTTCCTCCAGCAGACTCCACCTGACTATGAAGAAGTGCAGGCGATCCTGGCTGACATCAAGCGCGACGGCCAGCGGGCGGGTGCCGTCATTGACCAGATGCGGACACTCCTCAAGAGGCGCGATCTGCAGTTTGAGTCGCTGGGCCTGAAAGAACTCGCGGATCAGGTTGTTGCGCTCGTGCGCCCCGAGCTGAGGGTGCAACACGCGAAATTCGCCAGTGACGTGCCCGACGACCTGCTGCCGGTGCGCGGCGACCGCGTCCAGTTGCAGCAGGTGCTGCTCAACCTTCTGATGAACGGTCTGGATGCGCTGGAAGACCTGCCGGCCAAGCAGCGGCGACTGAGTCTGAGCGTCCGTTCGGCGGACCCACAGACGGTGGAAGTGGCGGTGAGTGATTGCGGTCCGGGGATACCGGCAGAGAAGCTGTCCGATATCTTTAAACCATTTAACACGACCAAGTCAAAGGGCCTCGGGATGGGACTGGCGATTTCTCAAAGCATCATCGCGGCGCACGGCGGCCGGCTCTGGGCGGAGAACAATCCCGAGGGCGGCGCGACTTTCCGGTTTACGTTGAAAGTGGCGGGAAATGAAGGCCCGGCATAAGTGCCAACACACCGACCGTGTTTGTCGTGGATGATGATACCTCGTTTCTGGCCAGTGTGAGTCGTCTGTTACGCGCGTCCGGGCTTCCTGCCCTCCGCCCCTACGGGGCCATCTCACTGCGTTCGATGTTCAACTGGCGCAACGTTTCGTTGCGAATTGACCAACCAAGAGTAGGCGCCTTTTAGGCGAGTTTTGAAGTATTGCGAAGTTCAACATACGCTTATTTATGGTGATACACCTTTTATGCGTCCTATGTCCCAATCGGCGGAAAGTGCTGAGCCACTAGGTTCTTGGCGTATTCAGCGATCGGTTCAACCAATTCAAAATTGGTCGCCCCGCCCACATAAAAAGTGGAATTTACGCCTTGCTGTTGCTCAAGTTTTGTGAACCACCCATCCCTGATCGCCTCGCAATCGACATGTTGAAAATAGGGGAAGCGATTATACGTGGCCCAGGTTTCAGAAGGATCAACAAGTTTGCCGCCCATGACCCGAACAACGTCCTCGACGCCACGCTCAACCAGGGCCTGCACATCATCATCTGTTGCATCGTTGAAATCTTCGAACTCGATACGCGTATAGAACTGAACGAAATCACTGTCATGCCATTGTTTGGCAGCACCCCAAGGATAGGCCGGCTTGCTGGTATCCGGATCAGCACCTTTCTTCACCGTGAAGATCTCTGGCTGCGGATAGCAGGCTGCCAGGGGATCCTTGCCGTCAAAATTTTCACCTCGAACATGCCGCGTAACCATGCAATAGGAAAGGGACTGCACCTTTGACAGCAACTCATCCTCACCTGACCCGGGCGTGACATCGAGGGACAGTTGGTCATGAACTACGTCAGGGGTCAGGGGGCATGCCAGGATCACGAAATCTACTTTGAGTTCCCCGTCATGCAAGCGCACATCATCAAGAATCTGCTCAGCTTGCTGATACTTGATGCGAACCCCGTCTGCATCCCGATGAATACTTTTAACTTTAACGTTGAGTCGAATATTGAGACGCCAGGATAACCGCTCGAAAAACCGCTGAAACCCATCGGTGAAGCGCCGCGGCCATCTGGATATGTTACCGATAACGGGCGTTTCCTTGATGAGCATCGGGATGAAAGTTTTCAAGGTCATAAACTTAAGCGGATATAGCGCAGGAGTCGTCTCAACCGTTCCGTATCCCATTAGGTTAACTGGCAGCAGGAATACCCCATAGAGATCGATCAGTTTGTTGCGTTCCAACCAGTCGATAAACGGGATACTCATCTCCTCTTTGCTTCCGGCGTCTTCCAGTGTTGGACCATCGAGTAACGCACCAAGCTTAAATCGCTTCCAGATATAACGCACGTTGGCCCAGACAAAGCGCAGCATTGGCACCTTACTTTTACCGTCCTTGCGCAGGCGCATGCCACCGACAATTGAGCTTAACTCCGCCCGGCCATTTTGCATATCGTCCAGCGGCAGTCGCATCGAAATAAAAGGCCGCTCCGCATACGTGGTTGCACCAAGTTCTTTGGCCAGTTTTCGGATCTCGCGATAGGCTGGCGTGATGTAATTGGCGCCAAGGTCGAAGCTGCGGTTATTGAAGGTAATGGAGTCTGCAAGACCACCAATGCGGCCCAGTTTCTCCAGCACCCACACATCACGGTAACCGTTCTGTTGCAGATAGTGTGCCGTGAGCAGCCCGGAAGGTCCGGCGCCAATAATAGCAATGCGAGGTTGTTTATTTTCCATGGTTATCGGACTCATTGAGAGGACATCAGAGATTAGGGTAATTGGTGGCATGCTGATGGCAAGACGCGCAATACCACTCCGCCTGGAAGATCATCGGTGGGGGATCTTGGGGTACCGGAAACTTTCCACTGTCACGGACCCATGGCGGCGTCATCTTCTCCATGTTGGCCAGTCTGTACCGGGTGTGGTCGATGTAGTGCCAATTCTCAGAGTTCGGACTGTCGATTGCATTTTGATACGCGATTCGAGCAAGCTCGAATTTGCCTTCCTTAGCGTACGCATCACCCTGGCTGAGATACAAACCCTCGATGTTGAACGGTGCGGCATCATTGTTGTAGCACCAAGGCCGGCCCGTCACCCGGGCTATGGTTGCAATGGCGTTCATGACGAGATTGTTTATCTTCATGTCCTGAGGCAGCTGGATGACACCGCGCAATTTGTTGCCGAAAAAGCAGGTCTCAAGATTTTCCATGAATGACACAGCGGCCCATTTGTAATCCTTGTGGTCCGGAGTCAATACGCCGCTGAGCACGGCGCCTTCGATGTATCCGTGGAAGCTGGCGAATTCCAACGAGTGCTCCACCAGCGCCTCATAAGCGGATTTCTTGTAGTCATCATTGTCCGTGATATAACCCAGCAGCATGGTAGGCGATGCCCAGAACCCTGAAGCCAGATCATTACCAGCGTCTACCGCCTGTTTCGCATGGAATTGCGCTTCGTAAAGATCCACATCAATCGCCACGGGCTCCACGCCCTTTTGTGCTCGCCACATGTACATGGCGCTGAGTATCGCCGTAGCCTGTGGATCTTTCGGGTTTCCATGCACATATTCTTCGAACTTGCAGATCAGGTCCATTTCCGAGTGGCTGTTTGTCGCCGGGTCATGCGAAGAGTTGCGGCGCTTTTGCTTCAGCGTTTCAGCAGAGAATGGGGCATTCGGGATTGGATGTGCCAGGTTTTCACCACAGTCCGTATTGGCGACTATGGATGTGTTCTGCTGTTGATAATATTTCCAGAAAGACTTGGTTAACTGTGGGTCTTCTTCTGCATGTGGATAATCAAAATGGATGCTGGCAGGAGGCGTCGCCAGTGAGCAGTATGTCAGGCTGACAAAAAAAAGACCTAGAAGAACCCATAGGATTGTGCGCACACGCCCCCGCCGGGCGTTCCGTTCCACTGAATTCATTTGCACTCCTCGCTTTTCTTATTTTTAAGAGTTGTCATGTTATCATAGCGCGAAATCTCCGAGATAGGAAACCTCTAGTCAATGGCACGTCAACCCCCGTTTGAGGCGTATACAGGCGAGTCCGGTTATTTCTTCGTCAGTTATGCACACCGGGACTCCGATTGGGTATACAAGCAACTGGAGTGGCTGAACAACCAGGGCATTAAGATATGGTATGACGAAGGAATCGAGCCCGGCTCCGACTGGCTCCATGCCCTGGCAGACACAATCGACCGTTGCCAGGGCATGTTGTTCTTCGCGACGCCGAACTCGGTCGAGTCGAGCAATGTCGCGAACGAAATTCACTTCGCGTTGGATGCAGGCAAGCCAGTGATCGTCGTCTACCGTGAAGAAACGCCCCTGCCTCCCGGTCTCAGATTTGGATTGAGCCGACAGCAGGCAGTGATCCGCAATAACCTGACCGCGGATGGCTTTCGCCAGAAGCTGTTGCGTGCGGTCCAGTCGAGGGAGTCGACCGAGGTAGAAAGCGTAGACGTGTCCCAACCTGTTCCTGGATTCAGCGGCAAAGCAGCCATCGCCGTCTTGCCCTTCAAAGGCGGTTCTACCAGCGAAGATGACACTTATTTCGCCGAGGGCCTGACCGAAGAATTAGTGACCGGTCTGCAGTCATGGCGAACCATTCCAGTGATTGCCCGGGATTCGACCGGCGATTACGGCGGCGACAGTGTTTCACGACGGCGTTTGGTGCGGGAGCTTGGTGTGGGATACGTCCTGCAAGGCAGCGTGCGTAAGGCAGGCAAGCGCCTGCGTATCAGCGCTCAACTGGCGGATACGCAGACCGGCCATCAGATCTGGGCCGACCGGTTCGACGGTGAAATGGAGGATGTCTTCGAGTTTCAGGACGAGATCACCCAGCGAATAATCGGTGCGATCGAGCCCGAAGTACTGGAACAAGAAATCCAACGTTCACACGCCAGGCCCACGCATGACCTACAGGCGTGGGATCTATATTTACGCGGTTTATCCCGATTTTCACGGGATACATTCGAAGACCTTTTGGCGGCGGGTGAACTCTTTGCCCAAGCCTCGGCAAAAGATTCGAAATTGGTCCATGCAGTGGCCGGCCAAGCCATGGCGGAATTGCACTTGCTGCTGAATCACCGCGGCAGCATGACCCTGGAAGAAGCAGGGAAGTCACGAGACCACGCCAAGAAACTGGCAAAGGAAGCGATGCGAATCGATGGACGCTCCCTGCCAGCAATGTCGGCACAATTGCTTGTCCTGATTCTGGACCAAAAATTCGAAGAGGCGGTCAAACTTAGCCAGGGGGCCCTGGAATCCTATCCCGCCAGCGCATCGACATGGCACGCTGCGGCATTTGCATTGATGAGTTCCGGTAGATTTGAGGAAGCCCTCGAACACTTTCAGATGACCAAACGATTGAGTCCCAGAAACCCGACCATGTGGTTGGTGTTAAATCAAGAGGGTTTTTGTTGCTTCTCTCTTGGCCGCATGGACGAGGCATTGAACTTCTTCAACCAGTCAATTACCCTCAAGCGCGACCACCTGTGGCCACACCTTGGTCGCACCTTGGCCCTTAAGATGAGCGGCCGGAGAGAAGAAGCCGTCAGAATGCTGAAGAAATTTCTCATAGATGTCCCCCATTTCAGCATAAAGCAGTTTGACGAAATTGACCCGGCACAAGCAGGTCTGTTTATCGCTGAATTGCGAGATTTGGGTTGGGAGGGTTGATGCCCTGGTAAAACCCCAGTTGTCATTTAAGCATTATGGTATAAGCTTCTAACTGAACAGGAATATTTCGAATGCGTTTGTTTCCGGTCACAACATTCTTAACGGTACTCGTGCTTCTGTCGACCCAAGCGGTGGTCGCTGCGGAGCAGACCGAAGAGGTTGTACTTGAAGAGATAATCGTCCAGGCCAACAAGAGACCAACTTTGTTGCAAGACGTAGCCCTTGCCGTATCCGCCTACACTGGGGAGTCTTTGATTGACATAGGTGTCTTCGAGGTCGCAGACTTGCCCAGGGTATCTCCGGGCGTAATTATCAACAGCCTCGGCAATACCACCCAAACCATCGTCCGGATTCGTGGCGTGGGTACCGACGGCGTCAACCTGGGTTTCGAATCGTCGGTGGGCATGTTCATCGACGGAGTCTTCCGGCCACGGGCGGGGCAGGCATTGCAGGACTTCGTGGACATCGATCGGGTCGAGGTTCTCCGTGGCCCACAGGGCACACTCTTCGGCAAAAACACATCGGCAGGTGTCATCAGCATATTCTCAAATCGGCCCGAATATGAGTTTGGCGGTGAGGCTTCCCTTGCCCTTGGAGACTACAATCTGAAACGTGTCACTGCTGTCCTTACCGGCCCCATCAGTGAAGACCGATTAGCCTTCCGTCTGGCGGTCAATAGCCATCAACGTGATGGTACCCTCGACAAGCTCGGTCCCGGCGCAAACCCAACAACACGGAAGAACGATTTCTATAACGACCGCGATCGATTCAGCGTCAAAGGACAGTTGCTGTTCGAGCCGAATGACCAGGTATCTGCACGGCTCATCCTGGACTACAGTTCGCTGGATGAGGTAGGAAACGTCAGCATGCCGCTGATTATGGGCCCCGTTTCTCAGCTGGGTGTGGCCAGCGGCCTGCTGGGCATTCCTCCCGGAACGCCTGGTTCCAGTCAGGGATTGAACGATCTGGGGGCCTTCCTGCAACCAGATGACCAACTGGATGATCGTCAAACGCAAAACAATACCGACCCGTATGAGAAGCTGGATGATATGGGTCTGACCCTTGAAATCGAAGTGGGTCTTGGCTGGGGGGACCTTATCTCGATCACAGGGTTACGGAGCTATGAAAGCGATCGGGCTAACGATTTGGACCTGGTCGGCGCGGATATTTTGCAGCCAAACCTCGAAACAACAGACATCGACGTACTGACCGAGGAGTTGCGTCTGAGCGGAACAAACGGAGCGCTCGACTGGCTGGTTGGACTCTACCTTTACGATGAACAAATCGATTTCACTGCCGATATTCGCTTTGGGTCGCAGTTTTCCGAGTTCTTCGGTGGTGGGCTACCACCGGGGGCATTCACAGGACAGGGCAGCAATCAGTTCGGCAGCCAGAAGAGTCAGGGCTTCGCCCTTTTTACACATAACATCTATCGGATAAGTGAGCAGATGGAATTGACCGCAGGTCTGCGCTACAGCAACGATTCCAAATCCGCGGTAAGTACCATCAATGGTGCAACACCTGGCACACCGTCAGTGGACGACCCGGTATGTGATTTCCTGCCTTTTATTACCGCTGTATGTGACAACCGCAGCATTGATGAGAGCCGGGACGAGGACGAGTTCTCCGGCATATTTGGCGCGAGGTACATCTGGAGTGATGATGTTTCTGTCTATGCAAACTATTCCAGGGGTTACAAGGCCGGTGGAATCAATCTCGATCGCGAGTCCATTTCTGACCCCGGGGGCATTGTCATCGACAACTCGCAGTTTGGGTCCGAGACAGTTGATTCCTACGAGGTGGGGCTACGTTCGACAATTTTCGGTGGCCGGTCAACCGCCAACCTGACCGCGTTCTACTCCGATTTCAAAGATTTCCAACTCAACAGCTTCAACGGCTTTGCCTTTGTCGTCATCAGCATCCCGAAGGCAGTCTCGTCGGGTATTGAACTTGAAACCTCAACGCTATTGACTTCCGATTTACAGTTGGACCTAGCAGCCAGTTACATTGACGCCCGTTTTGGTGATGATCTCGGTGACGAGACCCTGACCGAGTTCGAAGGTCAGCCACTGCCTGAGTCACCACTCTGGCAGGTGGTTGCGGCCCTCAGAGGCCAGTCTCTCATTGGCGATTCTCTGTACCTGCTTCACTATAACCTTAATTACAGCTACCGCAGTTCCACTATCAGTGGTTCGCAACCGCATCCGGAGCAACGCACACCTGGCTATTCCCTGGTTGGTGCCTCGGTGGGCGTTCGCTCACCGAGTGACCGCTACGGCCTTATGCTCACGGGTACCAACCTGACCGACAAGATCGTGGCGCCGTTCATTTCTCCAACGATACTCCAGCAAGGCAGTTTTTCTGCCTACATCAACAACCCTCGGATGTTAGCCCTGACACTAGACGTGCGGTTTTAGCTCATTCACTGAAAGGAGAAAACAGGGCGGAAACAGACAGGCGCAACTCTCTTTGAAAATATAACCCAGATTTAACGAGGTTTACAGGCGCTCACGGTAAAACACGGCTATCTATGCTGTTCTTCATAACTAATTGCAATATAGGATTTGAAATGGTGCCGGCACCAAGATTACTCGGGACCTACTGATTACAAAAAAGCAGTACAAGGCTTTCTTACTATTCCATACCATTTCATATAGTCAATAATGCAGCCAATAAACAATATTTTACTGCTCCTCATCATTACATAGCATTTCAGCACATACTCTAAATTATGTTTGCCATTTGTTTGCCAATACTAAAATATGTTACTTAATCTGCGTCCAGGTCGTACTCATTTGAGTTATCGTAAATCCAATCCGCCAAACTTGCCTCATCCATTTCTCCGGTTGCAACGTCTTTGATGACACACACGGCTTCCACTTCTTCTGCAACTAATTGCATTCCGTTCAACATAAGAAACACATCAATAACCGTCAGTGAGATTCGTTTATTACCGTCATTGAACACATGGTTTTTGACGAACCCAAACCCATAACTTGCAGCTAGTTCATGAATTGGCGTTTCAGGTTCATAGCCAATTAAATTAACAGGGCGCGCCAGAGTAGATTCCAGTGCGCCCTCATCGCGAATGCCGTGTAAACCACCGAACTCTTCAATCAGCGATCGGTGGAAATATTTTACATCACTTGCACTTAGCCATTCAGGCATATTCATTTTGCAAGTTCGTGCAATGCATTCCTATAGCGTTTCCTTGTGCGTTCAAACGCTTTCAATTTACGCTCAAAAGAAGGATCAAAAGGTTGTATTTGAAGACCACCTTCGTAAGAAACCCCAAACAATTCGTCTCCTTCTTCTACACGTAGACGAGTCAATTCTTCTTTAGGGATAATTATCCCAAGTGAACCACCAATCTTCCTAAGTTTCATTACAGCAGTCATAACGCCTACCTCCTATAAGACGCGATCTCTTTTACTACTAGGATTATAACTTTAGTTATAAGTTTAAGTAAAGCAAATAAACGAGAGTCAAAATAGACGACTCAAACGTACGAATTCAGTCAATAGATGAATGATAAATGAGGCTACTAGTGAGTCTAAGAGGATGTTGGATAGAAGGTGGGCTATTGAATTAAATGGTGCCGGCACCAAGATTCGAACTCGGGACCTACTGATTACAAAATAGATGCCAGGGGTATCCATAGCTACCCATACATATTTATTTAATTTTATATATCAATCACTTGCTTACATCTATCTCCTCATGGCTTACCATCGAATCTCCCCCTTATTCACGATATTTATGTGACTAAAAAGTGGCTAAACTAAATTTAACAGACCTGACAGTACAGCGTCTCAAGTGGGACGGAAAGCAAAGACAATGCTGAGCGAAAAAGACGAGCAAAATGGACAATAAAACCTTCTTTTCACTATCGCCGCTAATCATCATTAATGCTTTTGGGCGACTCCGGCTATTCATCGAGTCGAAATTTACTCGAATTAAAGGCCGGATTAGGCGCTACAAGTGGCTGGTTCTGCCCTGGTCCGTATATTCAAAAAACCACTCGTCCGCGGAGACCGAAAACCAGCAAGTTGTCTGTAGCCGGATCATTGGCAGGGTTAGCGACATACTGAATGCTGGGTGTGATCTGGAAAAAATCGGTCGGATCATAACGATAGAACACTTCCATGGTGTACTGGTCACGGGTGCTGCCCGGTGCGCGACCCCAATTCAGCCCGAGTCCAAGAAGATCTTTCCCGTAGCGTGTGTCGTAGCCGGTTCCGAACCCGACCGAACGATCCAGCAAAGGACCTCCGCCATCGCTATACCCGGCACGAAAAAAAGGGCGCCAGTTACCAGCGCGAAAACTCGCTGCGAGAGCGACACCTTGACCACCTTCGACTCCTGCTTCTTCACGGTCATCGACCTGCCAAACCGTCAACTGCACTGCCTGGTCATAGCGGTCTTCCCAATCAGGTGACCAGCCAATGGCCAGATGTTTGAAGGTTTCCCCGCTATCAAAAAGCTTCTGGGCGCTGTCAATCGGGTCTGATGGGTCGCCATTTGCGTTGGCAATACCGCCCAGAACGGCCCACTGTTCATTCATCCGCCACTGGATTGCCGCCCCCAAGCCTTGATCCGGTGCGGGAATCGTCGGTATTTCGAAAGCCAGGTTGCCAAATGCATTCCAGGGGCTTGCGAGGCTGTTCACGTCCACGTAATCGGTAACATCGACCTGGCCGAGCACAAAACTCATGCGTCCGTCGAGGAGTCGCTGCCGCCAATAGAGGTTGGTCAGAACCCAGCCGGCATTACTGTAGGTTGACGAGAGCAGGCCAGCATAACCGAGAGATGGCCCAAGTGCCTGGGGCGATATGCGATCTCCGATAGCCGAGCGGTTCTCGACTTTAAAAACCAGGGCGCCGTTGTTCGGCGTGCCCTGTCCTGTCGCCGTCCACGCCCCATAGAACCGGAACACATTGCCCAAGGCATCCGAGGGTGACTGGTCCGAGTTCGTATCGAGAAACTGCACCTGGTCATCAAGACCGAAAGAGAAACCGGTTCTGCTTTCAAGCTGGTCCTTCCAGGCATGAAAGCCCTCCAGTGCACCTTCGCTCTGGCGATCAGCAGTGGCTTCCAGGGTTCCTTCAACGCTGTTTGGCGTCGCAAAACCATGTCCGCCTATGTCCTGCGACCAAACCTGGAAAGGCAAAGCACACAGCGCAAGCACCGCACATGCAGTTCCGGCCAAGCTCAAGCTCGCCTGAAACCGGTCCAGAAACAATCCGGATAAGCCAATTGGGCAAACGGCCTTGTCGGGGCCATTGCCAATGACCATTTGGTTCGGGGGTATCTGTCTCTTCAACGGCACGGTCAATTCGTTACTATGCGCCTGATCGGCTGGCCCGGCGCGGCATCCGGAATCAGTTTGCCATCAGCGACCACCAACTCGCCGTTGACCAGCAGCGACTGCACACCTTCCGCCGGTTGGTTGGGCTTTTCGTAAGTCCCGACGTCACGGATCGTTGCGGGGTCGAAGACCACGATATCGGCATCCATACCAATCTGGATACGGCCCTTCTTTTTCATCTGGGGTACGAAGTCCTCAAGTGTCTGGGCAGGCATCAGGGCCATCTTGCGCAGGGCCTCCTGCATGCTCATCAAGCCACGTTCGCGGACGTGGGAGCGCAGTATCTTGGCAAAGGTCCCGTTTGAACGCGGGTGCGAGAAGGACCCTTCAGGCAATGGCCAGGCGTCTCCGGCGTAGTTTTCAATCTCGTTGTTCTGGTCCATAAACATCCAGAACATCTCGTCGGATTCGATCAGCACATCCGGGTGCAGTATGGAGGCATCGAGCAGCGCCAGGTCATCGGGGTTGCTCTCGTCCAGGAAGTGCCAAACAATGAATGTCCCGGGTTTATTCTCCTGGTAATCCGCCAACTGCTCTTCGGTCATGCGCTCCAACCCCAGCTGAAAACTATGGGCAGTGGAGCCCATGCGCTCGGGCCATCCCTCACCGCTGAACATGGCCGCTCCCACCACCGTGCTGGCGGCGCCCCAGGGATAAGCACCGACAGTGACAGGCACCCCACGCTTTTTGGCACTCTCGATCAAGGGCAACGTGGAAAGGATATCTTTGAGCGAGGTGCTGTTGATGTGGCATACATGCATGTGCGCCCCGGTGATCGCGGCATTGGCAATTACCTCCTGGACTGCCTCAAAAGAACTCTTGGGCTCCATGTTGCTGGCATAGCGCACATGGGTGAAGGTGGCGACATCGCGCATCGCAGCCAGCTCGGCGAGGGCATAATACTCTTTGCGGCCATAGCCCGGGGCGTATCCGGCATTGATGCCTATGCCCAGGGCACCCTCATCGAGAGCCTGATCCACGAGTTGCAGGATCTTCTCCTGTTGTTCCGGGGTAGCCACATCCATTTTCCAGTCGTTGCGCTTCTGCGCATCCTGGAAATACTCAACCGTGGCCTTGGGCTGGGTGTCAGTGAAGGTGGCGATACGAGCGTAGGTCCAACCTGCAGCAGAGCCATAATTGACCGGTAGCCGCTTCTTGCCTTGATCTTCATACCAGTCAGAAATCGGTAGCACACCTGATTCCAGTTCGAGCATCGTGGTGACACCCTGCATGGCCTGCATCCGGTAGTCACCGATGTTCTGGCCATGGGCATGGATATCGATAAAACCCGGTGCTACCACGTGACCGTTGGCATCGATGGTCTCATCTCCGGTAATGAGCTCCTTGGTGATGGCAGCAATCTCGCCGTCCTTGATACCGACGTTGGCGACGGCGTCATACATCGTCTCCGGGTCCATTACCCGGCCATTGAGTATAACCAGGTCGTAGTCGGCCGCCAGCACTGGCGTGACCATCGTTAGGGCCAGGGTCATGAGACCAACAGCCATTCCGATTCGCTTAACTTCAATCATTTCAAATCTCCTTCATTCTGCTATCGCTGGAGCCATCAATCATGGATTAATCTTCACTGTTCAGCATTTTTCCGGCACCGGCCTCGCTCCTGCATCGCTACAATACCGGTATCACCGAGATGTTTAGCAACCCAGTAACTGGCCTGTGAAATGGTGAACATCAGGGGCACACCCTGTTCGCGGGCCATGCGGAAAGTGCGGCCGCGCGTGCCCGAAGTTCTTGGGTGACCACGATACTCGCTCCAATCGGCATCCCAAGACAACAGATTGCCGTCATCGCCCACGCCAGCCATAGCATCACTGGCTAAAGACGGGGTTGTCTTCTTCGGCATGGATAACGGGTGGTACATTTATGGTGTGCTTACCTGTCCAACCGTTAACGTCAACTGGTTCAAAGCGTCCCTTTGCCTCTACGGGGAAGCGTATGGGTTGTCCTGGGAAAACTTCCTCCACCTTAGAATTGCGGACAACAATAGTCCCATTTACAATGACATAGGGAATACCTACAGGTGGCAAACCATTTTCACCCACTTTGTAGGTAGAACGTGGTTCTACATTTTCTGGGTCAAAAATAGTTATATCTGCGACCATGCCTACCTGCATACGGCCCCGTTCATCCATTGCTTTAAGTCCGGTAGCACCTAAATATTTCGCTGAAAGATAGGTAAGCTGACGTAGAGTAAACATCAATGGCACGCCTGCCTCTCGAGCTAAAGATAGAGTGGTAGAGTAAGTAGATGCGACGCGCGGATGTCCAGCAAATTTCGTAACATCAGTCTCCCATGGCCAAACTTTTCCGTCTTTGTCAAAAGCAGGAAACGCATCAGAAGCTACAGTCATACCAGGTACTTTTATCCAATAAGGTAGCCACTCTTTACGTGCAGGAAAGAAAACGACAACAGACCTGCCGGGTTCATTTTTAGAAAAATCGAGAAATTCGTCCTTGGTTAGATACTTATCTAATATTGGATCATAGATGGTTTCTTCGTATTTATATCCATAATTGTCTTCCCAAATTTCCGGACGAAGGTAGTCAGCGGAAATCCCGGTCTGACCCGCAGTAAAGGGATAGTACTCTCCCCACATATTGTGCCCTTGTGCTCTCGCCATTTGTAGTTTTTCTTGATGCTCCCACCATCCATAGTCGTTATCATGACACAACAAAAGTGGGGCTTTAAGTATGAGCGCATTGGCGAAAACCTCATCAAAACCTATCTGTGCTTCAGTAGGTGTCTCGGCACTGAGGTGAAGGCGGTTGTGTACAGCGGTAAGACGTCCGTAACGAGAGGCAACTCGTTGTGCTTCAAACTGCTCATAAGTTGTTAAACCTCGTGCCATATAAGCGGCGCCTACACCAATACCAATTGCCCCTTCTCTTAAACCATCATCTAGAGTTTTCATTATCTCGTTCATCTGATCCACATTACTGCGGGTAACAGACCAGCCCTGCGTACCGTCTTTTGCGGTCTTATTAATATAGCCAAGAAGATTTGTCAGATCTAACGGTTCATTATATTCGACCTCAGAATCGTGAACTAACATGCGGGCGCCAACATGGATGATACTTGAGCCATAGTTCACTTGCGCACCCCGTTTTGCCATGTTGTCATACCACTCACCAATCCGCGTGGCACCGTGTTCCAAATCCATGGCCGTAGTGATTCCATCAGCAACGCCTAACTTTGCGCCGAATAAATCTGTTGCGTGATAATGCGTGTCAATAAAGCCAGGTGATACGACATGACCGGTCGCGTCAATGGTCTCGTCTCCGGTTATGGGCTCATTGGTGATGGCAACAATGCGGCCATCCTTGATAGCCACGTTGGCAATCGCATCAAACATCGTCTCGGGGTCGATCACACGGCCATTTAGAATGACGATGTCATTTGCAAAAGCCATATTGCTGCTTAATAAAACAGCAAGAAGTGGTATAGAAAAGCTACGCATTTTTTAAATCTCCTATTAAATTTAATTACCCGTTAATGCAGTTGTTTGGGTTCAGGTATTGAGTCATGATCGCAGTCGCTCCGCCTTTGATCCACCAGTCGATCTGTTCAATAAATCGCTGCAGGCGCTTCTGTAAAACGCCTGCAGACCGAGAGTCACTCGATGGTATTCTTGTAGATCTTCCCGTCCTTCATGATCAGGTCGAAGTTGGCCTCGGCGTCGCCGACGAGGTCAAGGTTTTCCAGCGGATTGCCGTCAACCAGGATCAGGTCGGCATAGGCGCCTTCAGCGATCACGCCAAGCGGACCTTCCTGATAGGGATTGCGCGGACCGCTCATCATCAGCAGTTCTGCGTTGTCGGAAGTCGCCATCTTCAGTGCCTCGTACGGTGTGAACCATTCCTTTAGCTTTGACAACATTTTTCCCTGTTTCGCTGCTGCAGACGGATCGAACAACATATCGGTGCCAAACGCTATTTTTACACCCATTTTTTTCGCTAATTTGTAATTTGCAGCAGTTCCATCTGTTACTTCGATAAACTTTGCCGTGCTGACAGGGTTATCGAATTTTAGCGCATCTTCGTCATTCAAGAGGGGTTGGGCGCTCAACCAAACTCCATTGTCTTTCATCATCTGTAATGTCTTTTTATCTTTAATCAAATTGCCGTGTTCGATAGATTTGATTCCTGCTCTTATTGCAGTTTGGATGGCGGCATCGGTAAAGATATGTGCCGCTACATAGGTATTCCAAGTCTTTGCAACATCAACAATCGCTTTCATCTCTTCAAAGGTGTACTCTTGTACATCCACAGGGTCATAAAGCGAGGTAACACCTCCACCACCAGCAATCTTGATCTGAGTGGCACCCATCCGCAGGTTTTCACGAGTGCGTTTGACCACCTCAGGAACGCCGTCTGCCAATGCAAAAAGACCAACACGCTCCCAATAGGGCAGCAAGTCCACTGAATTGGATGGAACATCATTCTTCCCTCGAAAATCAAAGTGCCCGCCAGTCTGGCTTATTGGAGGACCAGATATATACATACGTGGCCCGGGATGCGTGCCAGCATCAGCGAATTTCTTAACCGCAAATGGATTACCACCCACATCACGAATGGTGGTAAAACCTCGCATTAGCGTTTCCTTTGCGCCCGTCATACCAATTATTGCTACTTCTGACATATCACCACTTGCCATGATATTTACCGGCACATTCGCGTAGTAGCTATGCCAATGCACATCGATTAATCCAGGGATCATTGTACGCCCACCGCCGTCGATCACTCTGCCACCGGCCACTGCCAGTGGCTCGGTCGAGATTGATGTGATCAGGTTGTCTGTGATCACGACATTGGCGTTTTCAATCAGGGCTTCATTGACGCCATCAAAGACGTTGACATTGGTGAAAAGGATCGGGCCAGAGGCATCCTGTGCGGACGCAACGGCAGCAGAGACGATAAATGCAATGCTTATAAAAATTCTCTTCATGTTTCTAATCCTCGATTTGGTTGAATGCTTATAAAAATTCTCTTCATGTTACTAACCCTCGATTTGGTTGCCGGCAGTGTGTTTCGGTCTTGAATCCCCCAGAAAAGCGAGTCTTTAGCAGACGGAACGTTGCCTGATCGATCCTGAGCAGGCTCTGCGAATTCACTACCTTCCAGGTGCGGTGTGCCGGTCATGAAACTTTGTCCCCAGGCCTCCACGGATACGGGCTCGAAACGGGGTTGATCCTCGGGGTCAAACTGGATCGGCTGGCACGGGAATCGGTCGAGAATCACGGTGTCGTCTTGCAACACGACCGTGCCGTTGACCAGCACCGCCTTCATGCCGGTGGCGGGAAGCGACCCTTGCGTGTAGGTCGAATTGTCGGTGAACTGCTCCGGGTGGAACACCACGATGTCGGCAACCATACCTTCCTGGATGCGGCCTCGTTCCTGCATCGCCTTGAGCCCCATATCGCCAAGGTGCCTGGCGGCGTTGTAACTCAGAATTGACATGATCTGCATGAGCGGAATATCGTTCTCGCGTGCGAGTCGCACACTGATGGCGCGTGCCGGGATTGTTTTAGTGAACGTCAAACTCATCAATTTCTCCAGGGGTCTATATCAATTCTGCTAAATGTATATCGTTACCATTAACTGTATGGGCCATCAATAAAGCCCAACGCAACGACGAGGCCGGAAGCACCTGTCGAATCCGTTTTGAATTGCGAACAGTCGTGAATCTCTGCAAGAGGGTTTACTAAATTAAGATAATGCAGTAGAAAAACAAGAACTTGATGAAAAGTTGATGAAGCCGCTTAAATGTAGAGATATTGCCAGCGCTCGTCTTCTTGCAGAACTGCCAGGCGGCCATAGCCTGGGGCGTATCCGGCGTTGATGCCTATGCCCAAGGCACCCTCATCGAGAGCCTGATCCACGAGTTGCAGGATCTTCTCCTGTTGTTCCGGGGTAGCCACATCCATTTTCCAGTCGTTGCGCTTCTGCGCATCCTGGAAATACTCAACCGTGGCCTTGGGCATGGATATCGATAAAACCCGGTGCTACCACGTGACCGTTGGCATCGATGGTCTCATCTCCGGTAATGGCCTCCTTGGTGATGGCAGCAATCTCGCCGTCCTTGATACCGACGTTGGCGACGGCGTCATACATCGTCTCCGGGTCCATTACCCGGCCATTGAGTATAACCAGGTCGTAGTCGGCCGCCAGCACTGGCATGACCATCGTTAGGGCCAGGGTCATGAGACCAACAGCCATTCCGATTCGCATAACTTCAATCATTTCAAATCTCCGCACTCCTTCATTCTGCTATCGCTGGAGCCATCAATCATGGATTAATCTTCACTGTTCAGCATTTTTCCGGCACCGGAGTTGTCCTCAAGATGAATCTCGAGCAAATCCGGGTTCAGACCAATCGTGTGTTTATTCAGCCACTTTTCTACAACAACCGGCTCGAACCGGCCTTCGGGTTCGACCGGGAAGCGGATTTCCTGACCGGGCTTGACCGGAAGAACTTCGCTGTCCTTGACTACGATAGTGCCGTTCACCAAAACATAGGGAATGCCAGTTGTCGGAATACCGTGCTCGCCAACCTTGAAGCCGGAATTTTCGGTTATTGTTTCGGGGTTAAAAATGGTGATGTCGGCAATCTTTCCCACCTGCAACCGGCCTCGCTCCTGCATCGCTACAATACCGGTATCACCAAGATGTTTAGCAACCCAGTAACTGGCCTGTGAAATGGTGAACATCAGGGGCACACCCTGTTCGCGGGCCATGCGGAAAGTGCGGCCGCGCGTGCCTGAGGTTCTTGGGTGACCACGGTACTCGGTCCAGTCAGCGTCCCAGGGCAACAACTCACCGTCATCTCCCACGCCAGCCATGGCATCGCTGGCTAAAGTCATATGGGGCATCGCCAACCAGTTGGGCATCCATTCATTACGATAGGGGAAGAAAACAACGACAGCGCGTCCGGCATTGTTTTTCACCAGCTCAGCGTAAGTTTCGTCGGTCAGATAGGCGTCCGCAATCGGATCGTAGAGCGTGTCCTCATACTTGTAACCATATTTATCCTTCCAGGTCTCCGGGCGCAGAAAAGCCGCGCTTACAGGCGTCGATCCCGCTGCATAAGGATAATACTCTGACCACATGTTGAGTCCTTTCTCCCGGGCAAGCTGCAGCTTCTCCTCGATTTCCCACCAGCCATAATCGTTGTTGTGCGCCATCAGAAGCGGCGCACCAAGCAACATGGCATTGGCAAAAATCTCGTCAAAGGCAATGGGGGCCTCGGTCGGGGTCTCCTGATTGAGGTGATACCGGGTATGGACAGATGTCAGTCGATTGTAGTTTGCGGCCGCCTTTTGGGCTGAGAACAACTCGTAGCTGGTGTTGCCGATGGCCATGTAGGCTACGCCCGCTCCAACGCCCAACGCGCCCTGGCGCAAATCTTCGTCCAGAATCTGCATGACCTCGTTCATCTGATCGATTGAGGATTTAGTCATCGACCACCCGGCAACGCCATCCTCAGCGGCTTTGGCGATGATCGGGGTCGCAACCGAGAAATCCGCCGGATCACTCAGCCCGGCTTCAGGGTCGTGAACTGCCATTCGCGCCAGGTTCAGGCCTGTTGTAGTCCCGTAGTTGACCTGCCAGCCGTTCTTTTCCTTTTCGTCATACCATCCCTTCACATTGAACGCCCCGAGTTCCAGGTCCATCCCGGTTGTTACACCGTCCCTCAGCGCCATCTTGGTCGCAAAAATATCCACCGCATGATAATGCGTGTCGATGAAGCCAGGTGATACGACATGACCGGTCGCGTCAATGGTCTCGTCTCCGGTTATGGGCTCATTGGTGATGGCAACAATGCGGCCATCCTTGATAGCCACGTTGGCAATCGCATCAAACATCGTCTCGGGATCGATCACACGGCCATTTAGAATGACGATGTCATTTGCAAAAGCCATATTGCTGCTTAATAAAATAGTTAGAAGTGTTATAGAAAAGTTGCGCATTTTTTAAATCTCCTACTAAAACTAATTACCCGTTAATGAAGTTGTTTGGGTTCAGGTATTGTGTGTCGCTATTGAAACTTGTCCGGAAAGCGGGTGTTTATCGGTGATGCGCGGCCTGATCAATCCTGAGCAGGCTCTGCAAATTCGAGGATAGCTAGTATTAAAGCCAGCCATATTGCCAGAAACCCAAATGTATTGGAACGCACTTTTTATCGATTTGCTGTTTGTCTATCAACAAATTGTCGCGCTATTTGCCCGGTGAGCTGAATGTTCCGTTTGAGTACACTAAACTCAGCGCCTCGCTCACAGACTGGGCTCTGGACGCACAAGCGTGTAGCCAATGAAGATGCCAACAACAAGGGTCATGGCCACCACAAACATCTGAAAAAACTGTTGCACACCAAGCAACAGCTCTCCGGTCGTTATGGAGGCCAGGCCCCGAAAGCCAATACTGCCACTAACCAGCATAACGATGGCGGGAATGAGAACAATCGAGGTTGGCCGTCCTGTTTTTCTGGCCCAAAGATTAGAAACAACCACGGCAAGAATGGTGCCCAAAAGATTACCCAAATTAGCATTCAACATCGAACTCCCCGCCAGAACGCCTAAGTAGGCGATACCGGATACCAAAACCGCCCAAGGTAAATCCCTGCGAGATGTCTGAAATGCCAGGCACAAGCCAACAAGGAGCAGAGGAAAAAGAAGCTGCACCCAAACCGCATCGACGGGTGTTGCCGGTTCAGTGGTCACCCCGGAGATTATAGAGCTGGCAGCAACAACACCCAACCAGCCGCCGGCAATTTGCTTAACAAGGCATATCATGCCACTCATCAGGTTTGCTGTCCCCGATACGACATGTTGCGACACCACTTCCCCAGCACCAAGGCTGATGGTGTATCCCGGAAGGATAATTGCAACAGCAGACAGAATCACCAGAACAAGATTAATCTCAGGAACCCAGTGCTTCACAATGGTTGCCAGCACCCCCACCACGAAGGCAGATGAAAGAGGCAACCACGCCGTTGCGGACGCTCCAAGACGTCCGGACAGTAAGACCAAACCGTAGACAAGCATGCTGAACAGCGTTGCAAACAAGGTATCAGGCCAACCTCCGCCGAGAAGCGGAGCCAAGCCCAACCCAACCAAAGCATATCCCATCATGCTCGCAAATTTTCCCCATGGAGGAGGTAGCCGATCGATATCATCAACGCGAGCAGAGGCCTCTTCCATCGTAAAAACGCCCGCTTTTAACTCGTTCAACAACTCGCCTAACCGGGCCAGCTTATCCAGATCCATACCAGGAGCCGGCGTTGCAAGAACCTCAACACGCTGCGGCACCTCCGGAGCTTCTCGCAGGGCACATATTATCTCCGATGGCGTCGATCTGAATACCCCCGAAAAACCAAACTGTTTTGAAAGCCCGGCGAGAAACGATTCCAGCCGAGTTGCGGTGCAACCATATCGGTGCGCCGCTAACCCAACCTGGAGGATAAATCTCCAGGCCTCTTCAAAAGGAACCTTCAAACCTTTGGTTAATTCTGATTCTTTCATTTGAACCATCGTATTAGAGAACGCTCAGTCCTTAACCACTCTGTAGTTCCGATACAGAGTGGATATTTCAATCTTCAATTGAATGATATACTGCCTAGCAGCTTCATGGCGTAACGAACGGTACCGGCCGACGGTATCATGAGTTTACTTCCAGACCTGACTCATCACCCGGTACATATTTCCGCCCAGGAATTTCCCGCAATCCTCTTCGGAATATCCTTTCTCGAGCATCGTATCAATCAGCGCTGCTACAATCTGGTAAGGGGCGGGGGTTGGAAAACCTTTTGCACCCACTTTGGTCGTGTAACCACCATCAGGAAATACCTCTTGCCCCATGGGGGTCTGAATGATAGATGCGGTAAAGTTGATGTTCGGGATATAATCGGACCCAAAGCCTATATGGTCGATTCCAACCAAATTAACCATATAATCAATATGACGGAAAAGCATGTCTGTCGTTACGATATCCGGATTGGATGTGTCCATAAAAGCACCCACCATATTGATGGAGCAAACCCCACCACTCTGTGCAATCCCTTTGATAACCTCATCGCTCAGACTTCGCTGATACTCAGCCATTGCCATCGCCCCCGAATGCGAAGAAATTACCGGTTGGCTGCTACGTTCGATAGCATCTAGCGAGGTGCGGTCACCCGTATGGCTTACATCAACGAGCATTCCATAGCGATTATAGGCGTCAATAAGTCTTTTTCCGTAATCGGTTAAGCCTTTATTTTCAACTTCAAAACAACCGTCACCAACATCATTGCGTTGGTTATATGCTAAAAGGCAATAGCCATATCCCAGCTCACGCCAAAAAGCGACACGGTCCAAATCGCCGCCAAATATTTGCGTACCTTGATGCGTAAAATAGATACCCAGCTTGTTCTGTTTTACGGCCTCATCGATGTCTTTTGTCGTACGCACGATCATATAATTATCAGGGCGCTCATTCATCTTTTGAAGATAGAACTCCATCCCTTTAATGATGCCCTCGATCGAAGCATCCAATGAATCTGCAGACGGACAGGCAGCCAGCACTTTGAAACCCGCCGCCTTGCAACGATCCATTTCATCATGGAATTCAGGAGCCTCAGGGGAAGACCACTGACTCGGCCAGAGGCCGGAGAATAGAGTGTCGATGGTTATTGAATCGTGTACGATTTTTTGGGCCCGTTCCGAGGCCGGGTACTTTTGCAAACGCTGCGGAATTTGGGTGTAGTCTTTGATTTCAAAGTCAGGAATCACTTTTTTTTCTATACTCATATATCACCTCGTTTATTGGGTTATTTGTTTATCACAACGATTTTCACTCCGTTGCTGGGGAACTATTCGCCAGCTACATATTTCGCGGAACTGCGTAGGAATCCAGGCATCTTATCTTCACCATACGGCGGAATGTATCCGTTGGTTGAAAAATAAACCCCGACGAAATCACGCTTGGGATCAATGTAAATACCCTGTCCAAGATTACCATGATCGCAGTCGCTCCGCCTTTGATTCACCAGTCGATCTGTTCAATAAATCGCTGCAGGCGCTTCTGTAAAACGCCTGCAGACAGAGGTCACTCGATGGTATTCTTGTAGAAGATCAGAGATGCCGCATCAGCGGCATCCCAGGGCCGGTATCAATTAAGACTTGCTGTGCCGCAGGGGCGCCATACCGTCTTCGTTACTGGTTCCCCGTGCTGTTTTTAGTGGGCCGAGACTTTGCACCGGAGCCATCAACGCTGATCGTCGGGATCATATAATGTTTTTCCCACGACTGGACGGTGATGGGTTTGAAGTTGCCCTTATCTTCGACAGGGAAGCGGATTGGCTGGCCGGCCCAGACCTTTTGGAACTCTGAGTTTTTAACTACTAGCTGGCCGTTGACGATCACATAAGGGATGCCCGACGATGGCTTACCCTGCTCGCCACTCTTGTAGGTTGCGTTGTCAGTGACCGTCGCTGGATCGAAGATCGTGATGTCGGCGATCATTCCCTCCTGCATACGTCCACGAATTTGCAAAGCCTCGAGTCCCGCGAGTCCCGTGTCCCCGAGGTGCTTCGCCGGCCAATAGGTCATCTGCGACAGAGCGAACATCAGCGGGACGCCCTGTTCGCGCCCAAGGCGCAGCACCTTGGCGCGGGTGCCTGCGGTGCGCGGGTGACCCTGATATTCCGTGTACGGCAAATCCCAAGAGTCGACGCCTTTACCGGAATAAATCGAGTCCGACGCGACGATCATATGCGGCATGCGCAGCCATTGGGGTAGCCATTTCTTCCGATTGGGATTGAAGACCACCACGAGCCGATTGGGGTCCTTCGTCTTGGTCTGTTGATATTCCTCCTCCGTCAGGAATTTGTCCGCGATCGGGTCGTACATGGTCGTTTCGTATTCCAGGCCGAACGTGCCCTTGTAGATCTTGGGGTCGAAGAAATCCGCGGCGATCGAGGTCGAGGCCGCGTCATAGGGATAGTATTCCGACCATACGTTGTAGCCCTGCGCGCGTGCCTTCTGTAGCTTCTCCTCGTTTTCCCACCAGCCGAAGTCGTTGTTGTGGCACAGGGACACCGGAGCGTCGAGCGCAATGGCGTTGGCGAGAATCTCGTCGAAGCCGAGCTGAGCCTCAGGGTTTTTAGGGCTGGCGTGAAACCTTACATGCGCGCCCAATGAACGCCCGTACCTTGCCGTGAGCTCCTGGGTTTTGTACATCTCGTAGGTGGTCATGCCGCCAGTCATGTAACCGACGGTCGAGGACACGTTGAGCGCCCCCTGCTGCATTTCCTCGTCAATCAATTTCAGAATCTGATTGAGCTGATCGAGATTGCTGGGGGTGTCCTGCCATCCCGAAATCCCGTCGGCGCCGGCGGCTGCCCGCAGGCCGCCCAGAATCATTGGCGCGTCATACCAGCCATCGATCTTGACCTCAGGATCATGGACGCGCACGCGCGTCCCTTCCTGGCTCACGCCCGTACCGTAGTTGAGTGGCCAGGCGTCCTTTTTCGCGGCATACCATTCACCTACGTTGATGGCGCCGATCTCGAGATCCATGCCCGTGGTCACGCCGTCCAATGCAGCGAGCTTGAGCGAGAGGCCGTCGAGCGCGTGGAAGTGCAAGTCGATAAAACCCGGCGCGACGACATGACCAGTGGCATCAATCGTCTCGGCCCCGGCTAATATCGGCGGCAGTGATGATCGCGATGCGGCCGTCCTTCACGCCGACGTTGAGCACCGCGTCGAGCATGGTTTCCGGGTCCATGACCCGGCCGTTGTTGATCACCAAATCGTAATCGGCAGCCACTGCCGCCATGACCACCATCAGGTTTAATGCCGACAAGCCAAAAAGTACTCTCAATCTCTTCATTTCGATTCTCCTTTTCTTACAAATGTTGTTTCTTTTAAGGACCGTATAGATCTGCTTTACTGAACCGTATTCTTGTAAATCTTGCCATCCTTCATAATCAGCTTCAGATTTTTCTCAGGATCGGCGAGCAAGGTGATGTCTTTTAGAGGGTTGCCATCGACGATCAACAAATCCGCGTAGGCACCCGTCTCGATCACGCCAAGCGGACCGTCCTGATAAGGATGACGTTTGCCGCTGAGTTCGAAGAGTTCGACGTTAATTTGCGTGGTCTGCTGGAGGATTTCGTAACCGGTAAAGTACTTTGAGCGCGCCACGAACTCCTGACTCTGCATGCTGGCCAGTTCCATCGATCCCAGGATATCCGTGCCCCAGGTCATTTTGACGCCGACTTTTTTCGCCAGCTTGTAGCCAGACTCCGCGCCCGCCTGAGCCTCGAGATATTTATTTGCAGCTTCGCCGGTCATGCCGGCTTGTTCAGGGGTTAGGGAGAACGCAAAGAACTGGGTCGAGAAGAAGAGGTCTCTTTCCTTCATCAGCCGCATTGCTTCTTCAGAGGCGAAAAGTGCGTGCTCAATGGATCTGACGCCCGCCTCGATGGCATTCATGATAGATTCAGCACTATAGGCATGAATTGCGGCGTAGGTTCCCCATTTTTCGGTTTCTTTCACAATCGCTTTGAGTTCCTCAAGCGTGTACTCGGTTACGTCCAGAGGATCGTGAGCCCCGGTAATACTGCCGCTGCCGAAAATTTTGATCTGGGTCGCACCGCTCCTTAAGATTTCCCGGGCGGCCTTCTGCACCTCGGGTACGCCATCGGCGATCACCGTCCAGCCGCGAATATACGCCTTGTCGATCTGCCCCGTAAAATGTGGAGACAAGTAGAACATCCGGGTATCATAGTCTCCGTGGCCCGACGACTGCGAAATAAACGCACCTGACGGTAGAATGCGCGGCCCTTCCACGTAACCCCCATCGATAGCCCGCTTCAGTCCGAAAGACGGCCCGCCGCAGTCGCGCACCGTAGTGAAGCCACGCAGCAGCATGTTTCGCGCATTCACTGCAGCAAGCACGCCGGAGTATCCCTCCGGCGCGTTATAGATAAGATCTTCAATATCGTCGTTCCACATGATGTGGACATGTGCGTCCGTCAGCCCGGGAATGAGCGTTCGTCCGCCTCCGTCGATCATGGTCACATTGTCGGTCTGAATGACTGCCAACGGCTCGTTGGACACCGTCTCGATCAGGTTGCCCTTTACCAGGACATGCATGTTTTTATGAAGTTTTTCGGTTTTGCCGTCGAAGATATTGACGTTGCTGATGAGCGTCAGTTCAGGTGCAGGCTGCTCCGCAGCCTGCGCGAAACCAGAAATGCTGGCTATGACTACCAGTAAAGCGATTATGAAAGGCTTTGATCTCATTTTATTTCTTCCTTTTTGAGGCTTTTCTGTATTGACATCGGATTTTGACACTAACGTAGGCTACCGGCCAACGGGACTGGCTGCCCGGAAAGCGGTGGCAAGCTCAGAGTGATTGCCTGCATCGAGGACCCACCACTGATCGCGAAGATCCTGGGGCATGTTCGCCAACGTGAGGCTTTGATCGGCAACACACCACGATCACCGCCGGTTTTACCACCGCAACTGACTTGCACCTGAGACGGTTGGGCGCAAGCCCAGGGAATCTTTCGGCTGCTCGCCGGGTTTTCAGGCTTATTGCACGGAGTCACTGGCCTGTTGGCCGGGCGGAATGCTTTCAGACACCGGTTCGCCTGCCTACGGCGTGGATCTCTCAACCCTATTCGGCGAAACATAATTGCCTGATTGAACAGAGTCGTGGTTTATTCTTCCTATCCGCATGCAATCCTCTTAATCTCCCCACCTTTAGCATGGGCATACTAATCCTTTAACGATGGTTACCAAGGCAACGGCACTACCGGGCCAAAGCTGAATCGAATTTGGAAGTCAGGCCCAAATATATCGGCTTGTTTAACAAAATGCCAATACTGCAAACTGAACTTCCAGGGGGTCTTGCCGATGCGCGTGGTCTTGGTAATACCGCCGCCGATTGGGAGTGTCCACTTCTCCTCACCACGGCGGGCTTCGTGATTGTAGGAGTAGGCCGGTGACCCCTGAATCTGCCAGCCATTGCTTAGATTGTAGGTATAAAAGTATTGACCACCCGTGATGCTAGTGTCGAAATCATCATCACCTGCAACATCCCACTGGTGCGTTACAAGTAAGCCAATAACACCCCAACTGGTGATCTGTGCAATGGCAATTTCAGGTCCAAGCAGGGTCTGTCCCAAACCGACCGACGCATCTGTGGCGGTGTCCAGCATGCCGACCATCCCGCCGACAAGAATGGTCTTGCTGGGCAGCGTTTTGCCAATCGCGATGTCGAAACTGATATCACCCAGTTCCGTGCCGGTGTTTCTGAAATCCCCGTCCTGAGGAAAGAAACGGCCGGCGGTAGGGCTGACATCGGCCCCATTCACCACCGGAACTGGCTGGCCGATAAGCACCGGGATGTTGGGCCGCACGAACAGGTTTGTGGTCTCGTTCAAGGCGTAAGGCAGTATAGGCTGGAAGCTCACCCGCCACGCATCCTGACTGCTGGCGCCAGGGAGGCTTCCCTTGTAACTGACGTAGTCGACGTTGAAATTGAGAGTTCCCAACGTCGTGTTCGGATTAGCAAGTTCCTTGGCCAGTTCCTCGTTGCTTTGGTCCTGAGCTTGCGACACGACCGGACCTGATGCCAATACCAGAACAGCTACCGCGCCGAGCGCGAGACCTTTGTTTAACATTGTTGCCTCCTGACACTTAAGAAATTTGCTACTAAAAGATGCGTCTAACGCCCTCTACATGAGGCAAAGAGCTTTTTCAAGTATGGCAGATGGATCATGTGCAAAGATGATGAAAACTTGATGAAATGATTAATTATGGCAAACCAATGACTTGGTATTTCTCATTGGAATGGGAGTGATTCGTATCTGCAACCGGGAACGTAAAAGGTTAGAACGCCTCATATACCCTGTGTCTGGCTGTAAGCCATTGGCAGTGCGACCCATCGATGTCCGATAAAACCGCACTGATATTTGGTGACTACCTGCTGGACTCGAACGAGGGCCTGTTTCGAGAAGGCAAACGCGTTTCGATACCACCCAAAGAATTCAATCTGCTTGGGCTATTGGCACAGAAGCAAGGGCAGGTTGTGAGCCACATAGAGATGGAAGAGCTGATATGGCCGCGGCAGGTGGTTTCTTATGCATCTACGACGAAGCGCATATGCTCCTGCGGCAGGCACTGGCAATCGATCCGAGCTATTCCCGGGGTTATTTCTACGAATCCTGGGTGTTCCCGAGACAGGGCCGGCTTCAGGATAGTCTGGTGGCGGCACAAAAGGGAATGGATGCCGATCCCCATGCCTTGCTAAACCGTCACAGCTACAGTTGGATACTATTTTGTAGTGGTCATGCTGCAGAAGCGCTTAGGCTTGAACAGGGTCTGCAGTCTGATTACCCGCTGGATGAGATCGCACATGGATTCGCCGGCATTTATGCTGCATATCTGGGACAACATGAGACAGCACTCGCGGCCAGTGAGTCCGCTATGAAACAGGGCCCTGACAGCCCGGCAGTTTGGGCTGCTATCGCCTATATTCTCGCAAAAGCAGGTAAGGCTGAGGCAGCGTTGCAACTCGCAGGCCGCGCCAGGGAAGCCATTCTTCCTCGTGTGCCGAGACCACTGCTTGCGCCGGCATACGCTGCGTTGGGTGATATGAAATGTGCTTTAAAGCTTTTGTTCGAGTCTTGGGCGTCTGCCGCTGATGCGGCCAGACCGCCCACAAAAAGGGTCGTCGTCAAAAGTCTAATTCTGCTCATTTTCAGGTTCCTTCCTTTCTTATTCGTGGTGGCCTCAGCACGCGTTCTGTGCCGATACGTCCGTTAAAATCGGTGAGGAACAGTCAATCCAACCGGTGGCCCGGGCACCGCTGCGCCCGGACCAGTTGCAGTTTAGCCTCCAGCCAACACTTTTGCTGCGGCGCGCAGATAACCAGGCGAATGGTCAGGTCCACCGAGGTTCGGCCCTAGCGCAAAGGTCATCCCGCAGAAGTCGCGCTCTGGGTCGACATAGATACCTTGGCCCATGTTGCCGTGCTTGAACATCGCACCATCGGCAAAGACACAGTCCCACTGGCAGCTGTTACGCTCGCCCGGAGCGCCAAACCAATCGGCGTGATAGCCTTCCTCGGTGCTGCCTTTGTAAGCTGCGGGATCCCCCATGTCGTGGATGTGCTGATACAATTCAGGCGTCACGACACGTTCATCTGACACCATGTTCCAGCTTGGCGTGTAGATCATCGCATAGCGCAACAGGTCCTCGGCAGTTGTGAAATTTCCGCCCCCGCCGATTGCCGTTCCATCGGGCGCCAGTGCGATCATGAATGGCCCATCGACGCCGATCTTTGACCAGACCCGCTGATTGAATGCGTCGAGAAACTTCAGCCCGGTCACATGCTCGACCGCAAGCGTCAAGACCTGCGTAATTGCCGAGGAATAGCGGAAATGCGTCCCCTGCGGCTCTCCTGGCAGTGGTTGTGCTTCGTTCAACATGACGATCCATTTGTCGCCTTCGCCTTCGAACACGGCTGCGAAAAATTTCGCGATCCAGGTGTCGTTTCGGCTAAGGTTTTCAAAGGATTCTTCCATGTCAAGCCCGACAGCCATATTGGCCGCGTTCTTCAGGGTCACCTTGTCCCACTCTGAGCCCTTGAGCTGTGGTGCATAGGTTGAGCAGGGTTGCGAAAGGTCCAATAACCCTTCGGCTTCCAGCAGCGCAATCATCAGGCCAGCCGAAGTCTTCGAAGCAGACATCCAGATATGATAATCGTTCGGGTTCATGCCCGGGAATTCCTCGAACACGACCTTGCCCTTATGCGCCATCATCATTGCCTGAACCCGCTTGGGTCCGACGATATAATCGCTCAGCACATCCGCCTCGCTCCCGTCTTTCAATGTGAAGGTCAGGTTGTCCAGTTCTGGCTTGATATCACGCTCCAGAACCTTTCTGGGCAATGTCGCCGGCACGGTATCGGTTTTGAAAAAGGCCGGAATATTCAGGTTGTAATAGACTGAATCGTCGCCACCACTTTGCCAGTTCGGCGTGCTCCACCGTTCATGCGCCCCCCGGATGAAGTCGATCGGAAACGGCTCTTTCGCCTTTGAAATCGGCGTCGTTATCTCGGTAATCGGGGTAATAACGGGAGCGGGTTTGGTTTGCGCAACCGCGCTCTTGGGTGTTGCAACCGCCGCGATTGTCCCAAGCGCGGCCGCGGCACCAACGCTGCCTTGCAAAAACGTCCGTCGGCTCAGGGAGGACGCCCGATCTGGTGTTGCTGATGTTTTGTCTTCTTTGGTCATCTTACTCTCCATAATAACAGTCAAGAAACTGAACTCATTCGACAGGACGACGGATCGGGACACCGCCATCCGCGTCGAGGACCAATGCACAGTCGTGAATTCCTGCAAGAGGGTTTATTAAATTAAGATAATGCAGTAGAAAAACAAGAACTTGATGAAAAGTTGATGAAGCCGCTTAAATGTAGAGATATTGCCAGCGCTCGTCTTCTTGCAGAACTGCCAGTCGCGGGTCGAGCCTTGAACCAGGAAACCAGGGGCATTTCTCCTCGCGGGCTTCACGCAGCAACGTGAAGGCCTGATCAGGTTCGCCCAATGCGACCAGTGCAGGTGCTATCCACGGTCGGGGGCATCGTGGCAGGCGGGCCGCATAGGCCTCCTTCGCCAGTTGTTGTGCTTCTTCGGTCTCGCCGCAAACTGCCAGGCACCAGGCCATTGCACCCCAATTCTCAGGAGCATGTTGCGCCAGATCCAGGCAGAGGTAAGCCGAACTCAGCGCTTCCTTATGCCGTCCAAGGCTGGCAAGGAAGATGCTTCGGAATCCGTGTGCGATGTCGTCTCTTGGGTGGTTTTCCAGCACCCACTCTTCCTGCTTCAATGCTTCAGCATATTTTCCGGCGAGAAATAGTCCGAAGGCATGGGAATGACGGTTGAGTAAAGCGTGGGGATCCAACTCAATTGCTTTTGCTGTGCACTTCAGGGCCTCTTCAGGATGGCCCTGGGCGCGATGAATCCATGCCTTGTAGATGTGTGTCCGGGAATATTCCGGATCCATTTGACGCGCTTGTTCTACCGACTCCATTCCCTGCTTCAGATTGCCTCCCTGCAGAGCCTCGAACCAGCCACGCAAGCTAAGTGCCTGTACAATGTCAGGGTCTATTCTCAAGGCTGCGTTACAGGAATCCAGGCCCTTACGTAGCGCATCTTTCGGGTGTATGAATCCACGAATCACCTGATACATCCACACTTCAGCCTGAGCCGAATGCGAAGCCGCAAAGTCAGGATCAACACGCGCCGACATCTCAAACCAATGCAGTGCACGTTCGAGTGAACCGGCCTGAGGGTTGTTGGCACATGCCATCCCAGCTTGAAAGTGCGCGTAGGCAAGTGGTTTAGTCTGAGTGATTTTTTCTATAGCAGATAGTTGATCTTGTTTCGCGCTGCCTTTCACCGGGACCGCTAATTTATAGCCGCGCTTGGGTACCGTCACTATTAACTCTTTGCCCTCCGGGTCGAGGGCACTTCTGAGCGAGTAAACACACCGGGCCAACGAAGCATAACTTACTACCTGGCGTGGCCAAAGGTATTTGTAGATAACCTCGTGTTCGACCACATCACCCCGGTTTTCTGCAAGCAATTCCAGCAGGGCCATCTCTTTGGGCGGCAGTCGAATCTCATTATCGTGTCGCCACAGGCCCGTGCCGACTTTCAGCCGGTAAGGACCAAATATCAGGTTCAAATCGCTTCGCATTATTGAAACACAACTCCCACCACAAATCGGATTATCTGAAATCGTTATTGAAATAGCCAGACAAAACCTGCTAATTGATGGTGATAGAATAAGCTAGCTACAGCAGAAACCGGGATGCCCGTTTATCGGCGAAAGTGTTGACGACGGGGTTGCCTTGTCCCATGCACATAATAAACCAACTATGGTAGCGGTTGGTTTTTATCGGGGTCATTACCCAACCGGTATTTCGTGCCAATGACGCAGCAATGTCGAGTAAAAACACTTCAGGTTTATTTATGACTAAAAAGTGACTAGATATTTCGATGAAAATCTGTAAGTTATTGAAAAGATGGTGCCGGCACCAAGATTCGAACTCGGGACCTACTGATTACAAATCAGTTGCTCTACCAACTGAGCTATACCGGCACGGGGTATATCAGGGGGATCGCATTTTAGGTGCTGATGGCCTTCAGTGCAATGTTTTTAAATACGAATTTCATCGTTCTGGGGGTCCGGTCTCAGTTTCACTATCTCCTTCCGTCTCTGTAGCTGATTCCGGTGCGTCTGCAACACCTTCTTGTGCACTGTTCTCAAGGCTGTCCCCGGTATTCAAATCTTCAGCCTGGGTCGCGTCCGGCTCGCTATTTCCGGCACATTTTCAGCCTCAACTTGAGATGGAACAGGATCAGTTGTATCTGCGTCCGGTAGATCCTCAGCCTGCTCCACGTCCGGATCACTTGTCTCCTCCGGCTCGCCTGTCTCCTCCGGTTCGCCCGTGCGCTCCTGTTCGCCTGTGCCCTCCGTTTCCAGGTCTTCAACCTGATCAGTCACAGGATCGATCACTTCCTCTGCCTGTGTGCCTGCATCCTCAGCCGGGTCTGAACCTGTCTCTATTTCAGGCGTTTGTAGCTGTGCCGCTGCCTGGGCAGTCACCTGTGGCCCGGTTTCTGTGGGTTCAAACAAATCCTCTTCCGGGCAAGGCAGCGCACGCTGCATAAAATCATTGGGGCGATCCTGCATATCCAGTGTTATCAATTCGGAGCCGGTGTTTTGTTCGTAATCCAGCCAGTAACGTGGCTCTGACTGCCTCTGGACGCGTATCAAGGGCGAATAACCCCGGTCCTCAAGGCTCTTCTTACGCCTGTCTGCGTTTTCCTGGCGTAGGAAATAACCCAGTGAGATGGCATTTTTCCAATCGCCATCGTAGATAACAGCGATATCCTGGAGGCCAAGTGCCTGCAAAGCCAAAAGCTCCTGGTTGGCTATCAGCAACGACGCATAAGGCGGCATAAATACCCAATAGCCCTTTTCCACCAGAGCCTGGGTCTCACGCTCACTGATACGGGCGGAAACTTCCACTATTTTCGTCCGGGTCTCGTCGCGGTCTTCAGTGGTATGGAACGGGCCCAGGCTGAAACACCGGCGGTTACCTGACAGTAAGCCCTGGTCTTCCATCATCTCGCTGAAAAGGTGAATGGTCGGGATGTTCGAATTTTCTTCAACTCTCAAAGTTTCCACGGCTTCAGGTTTGACCTCAGGTTTGTCGTCCTGAAACGCCAGCAGAAGCAGGTTCGCCACAAACAGGCTGATGACTAATATTCTCAACATCGGCTCATTATATCTTTGTTTTACGCAGGCTGACTTCACCGGAATAAAGCGTCAGGGTTTCATCATCTGTTTCCAGTAACAGGGCGCCGGACCCGTTGATACCGCCTGCGGTTCCCTTGAGCACTTTGTCAGCTGCGAAAACCTCGATACGCTGCCCCAGCAGCCCATCCATTTGTGCCCAATGGGTTCTGAACGGTGTAAAACCCTGCTCGGCGTATAAGTCCAGTCCCTTTACAAGTTCTTCCAGCAACAAGCCAGCCAGGTGGTTACGTGAGCAAGCCGGTAAGTGGGAATGCACATCGGTCCAGGGCTGGTCAATTTCGGCGGTTTGCGATGAGGCCGGCATGTGAACATTGACACCCACGCCCACGACGGCATGGCAGGGCCCCTGCGAATCGCCCTGCACTTCGACCAGGCAGCCACACAATTTGCGGCCATCCAGCAACAGGTCGTTGGGCCACTTGACCCTGTGCCCTTCAAGACCCGCACGACTCAGGGCCTGTGCAGTCGCCAACGCCACCACCAGTGACAGGCAGCCAAGCTCTGATAAGGCATTCTCAAACTTCCAGCCCATCGAGAGATAGATGTTCCTCGCATAGGGAGAGTGCCATTGCCGGCCACGCCGGCCACGGCCACCGGTCTGGTGCTCGGCAAGAATCACCGAAGCGTGTTGTTCTTCGACGTCCAGACGCCGCAGGGCCAAATTGGTGGAATCCAATGATGATTCGATATTCAGACTGCGTAATTTTTCACGCACAGCGGAATCCAAACCGGTCAAAATCGAAGAAGCGTCAAGAAGCTCCAGTGGTTCGCGCAGCAGGTAGCCTTGACCTGCAATGGCATCGATCTCGATACCCAGCGCGCGCAGACCCTCAACATGCTTCCAGACCGCGGTACGACTGCAGCCCAGTTCGTTGCCGATAGCCTCCCCGGAACGGGTTTCATTCACCGAAAGATAGCGCGCCAGGCGCTGGAGGATTGCGTTACTCATGCGGGAAGGCCCTGGTCAGTCTTTGCGGGAGAAAATATGTATTCGTTCAAAACGGTTTTCGGTTCCGTTGAGCAGTTTACGCATATTCCCACGGTGCGTGAAGAGAATAAACAGGGCCAGGATCGTTGTAAATGCCATCAGCAAATTATCATTCATCGCCCAGGACGAAGGCACCAGGCTGAAACTTGCCAGCACGGTAGAAAGACCAACGTAACCGGTCATGATCAACGTGACCACCCAGCAAATCACCAGTGGCAGCAGCAACCAGGGCTCGATCACGATTAGCGCCCCCACGGCAGTGGCCGCCCCTTTGCCGCCACGGAAACCATGCCAGACAGGGAAAACGTGCCCCAACACGGCGGCGAAGCCACATACCATGACGAGTAAGGCCTGATCCAGCAGCGGTGGAGAATCGCCAATAACAAGTGTCGGAATCCACCAGGCGGCGATAAAACCTTTACCAATATCGATCAACACCACACCGATGGCAAAAACCAGGCCCTGGGTACGAAAGGCATTGGTGCCACCGGCGTTACCACTACCCTGGCTACGAATATCAACCTTCTTGATTTTACCCAGCAGCAGGCTGCCTGAAACCGAGCCAAGCAGGTAAGCCAGGAAAATTTTTATTACCAATGCAGCCATATGTTCTTGCAGTTCAGTTCAATTGTTCAGGTTGCGGTAAAAACCCAACCACCAACCCACCGGGACCCAGGTGCACACCCAGCGCCGGCCCGGCCTCTGAAATATGACAGGAATGGACCTGTGCATGCCTCTCCAGTATATACCGGCGCAGAGCCTGTGCACCTTCGAGGTTGGCGCCATGTGCGATAAAAACACGGTAACTGACATCTTTGCGCATTTTCCGTACGGCAGCTTTGCCCAGTGCATGCGGGTTGGCGCCAATACCGGTGGTAATGCCCGCCAGCCCGAAGCGGCCGTTTCTTGCGGTGACCAACGGACTGATGCGCAGGAAGTCGGTGACTTTTTTAACCCATGCCGGAAGCCGCCCGCCGCGCACGAGGTAGGACAGGTCCTCGGCCTGTGCTATCACGCGGCAATGGGGCTGGCAGTCGGTGAGCAGTGCTTCAATCTCATCCAGTGTCATACCCTGCTGCGCCGCCTGTGCAGCGACCACGGCCAGCAAGCCTTCACCGCAACTGCCGCTTCTTGTATCAAATACACGCACACGACCGCCAAACCTCTCTGCCGCCGTCCGTGCTGCCTGTGTCGTGCCGCTGAGGTCTGTTGACAAACCCACGGACAACACTTCGTAACCATGACCGGTAAGCAGGTCATACACCCGAACAAAATCGCCAACCGGCGGCTGCGAGGTCTTGGGCGATTCGTCACTCTCCTTGAGCATGCGGTATAAATCGGATGGCATCAGGGAAACATAATCGATATATTCGGTTGCACCAAAATTCAGACGCGCCGAAACCATGTGAATGGCCAGTCGTTCCTGTTCTTCAAACGGTATATCCGCACCGGAATCCGTCACGATAGCGACCTGCCCGGTCTGATTCATCAGGCTGTGCTGACGCTTCATATCATCGGCTTTTTGTTGATGCAGGTCGCCGAAGGCTTCACAGGCCAGGTAGGCCTCACCCGGGTTATTGACATGTATATGCACGCGCACGCGCTTGCGTCCGCCGGCAACAACCAATGAACTGCAATCCAGCTTTTCAAGCGCCTTCATGATGCCTGCCCGGTCCAGGTCATCGCCCTCAATGACACATTCGGTACAGAAGCGATGAGCCTCGGCATCCATTTCCATGGCGGTGCCGCTCAGTGAAAACATCTCTTCAATTTCAGCGGCAGCGCTATCCGTTTCGCCGTTCTCGACAAATGACCAGATACCTTCCAGCAGATCCACAAAACCCTGCCCGCCGGCATCAACCACACCGGCCTGTTTTAAAACGGGCAACAGTTCCGGGGTTCGCGCGAGTGATTCCCGTGCGCCCTGCAGAGCGTACTCAAGTACCTCGCGGATATCTTCAACACCCTCACGTGATTTGCTTTCCAGCGCGATTGAAAAGTCTTCCAGCACGGTTGGCAGGGTGCCGGCGACCGGTTCTGACATGGCTGTCCAGGCGGCCCTGGCGCCGGCACTGCTGGCCGTTGCAAACTGGGCGGCTGTCATCGTTTCACTGTCATCGAGTGCTTCACTGAAACCATGAAAATACTGTGCCATGATGGCGCCCGAGTTACCCCTGGCGCCATCCAGCGACGCATTGGCAACGTTTGTCATCAGTTGCTTGATGGGCAACTCACCCGCATCACGCACCGCATCGTGAATCACCTTGAAACTGAAGGCCATGTTGGTTCCGGTATCCCCATCAGGCACCGGAAACACGTTGATCCGGTCGATGTATTCGCGTCGCTGAAAAAGACGCGTTATCGCAGCGGTCAACGCCTTCACCATGCGTTTCGAATCAATATAGCTAACGGCCTTTGTCAAATCTGCATCCCCTGCAGGATAGAAACAATCATTCAAGCAGTGTAATTCATCGTAATTATAGGAGGGAATGAAAACCGGCTGCATTGGCGAAATAAACCTAAATTTGGCCAGCTATGCACCTTTGCGAAAAAAGCAGCCGCTGCAAACCCAGACAGGGCCTAATGGCACATTTGGCATGGAACCTGCATCGTTATACTTGGTAGCAGTACAGGAGAAAACGATGCAAGACGAAACCTTTTTTGACAGTATCAAAAGAAATCTGAACGGTGAACCCGGACAGCCTATCGTTCTGGGTGTCTGCAACACACTCGCCGCGCGTCTCGGTCAGGAAGTCTGGCTCATCAGGCTGGCAGCCATCGTGCTGGGTGTTTTCTACAGCTTTATCACGCTCGCTGTTTATGTTGCCCTGGGCTTATTTCTGGAAGAGACCTCACATCGTACCAAGAGCCTGTTTGAAGGCCTGGGCATCTGGTTCCGGGAGTTCACCGAAAAAGTGGGCCGGCAGTTTGGCGACACATTCAGTAACAAGAACTCCTCACACAGGGATTATTGACAGGTGGACGGTGCGTAAGTGCTTACGCACCTGACTACCAGCCTCATTTACCCGCTTCCCAAAAAGCGGCAAGCTCCTCCAAGCCAAACGGCCAGAATAATTCTTTTTGACTATCAGTCCGTTTAAGAACCGGAATGTGAATTTCGTAAAGCTTTAGCAACTCAGGCTTATCTTCAATCTCGACTTTTGTATAGCATTCGCCATATCCTGCGTTGTGCAGGAGCGCTTCTGCTTCGTCACACAAATGACAGTGCTCCGTGTAATATAAGATCATCTGACTCATGGAGTTGTTCTCGTTCGGGCCTCGTATGGGGTTTGGATCATCGCATAAATAACCTGGGAAGCGTGACATGGCTGTCAGTGTTTTTGAATTATTTAAAATCGGAATCGGGCCCTCAAGCTCACATACCGTCGGCCCGATGCTGGCCGCGCACACCTTTGTGCAACGTTTGCAAAATTTCAATCTGTTAGACCAGGTTGGCAGCCTGCAAGTAAGCCTGTTTGGCTCACTCGCCTACACCGGTCGCGGTCATGGTACCGATAAAGCCGTGTTGCTTGGGCTGTCAGGTGAACTGCCCGATCAGGTCGATCCTGATCAAATCGAAGGAATCGTCAAGGAAATTCGCGACAGTGGCTTTATCAATCTGGATGGTCGGATCAAGATCCATTTCTCAGAAAAAGCCGACCTGATTTTCAAAAAACGCCAAACCCTGCCGCACCACACCAACGGGATGCGTTTCGCAGCCTTTGACAAAGGCGGGGACCCATTACACCAGCGCGAGTATTACTCAGTTGGCGGCGGCTTCGTGGTCAACCAGGACGAGGCAGCATCCGACCGCATCGTCAAGGACAAGACACCCTTACCGTATGATTTCAGCAGCGGTGACGAACTGGTCGACCTTTGCACACAGCACGATATGAGCATCGCCGAAATCATGATGGCAAATGAACAGGTTTGGCGGAGCGAGGAGGAAATCCGCGCAGGGCTGTTAAAGATCTGGGGCGCCATGCACAGCTGCATCAAACGCGGCATTGCCAGCGACGGCGTGTTACCCGGCGGCCTCAATGTCGACCGTCGCGCACCGTCACTTTACCGTGAACTCAGCCAGTCAAGCGAGTCGGCCGACAGGGATCCACTGAAAATCATCGACTGGGTCAACCTTTACGCCCTCGCCGTCAACGAGGAAAACGCCGCTGGCGGACGTGTTGTCACCGCACCCACCAATGGCGCAGCCGGTATCATTCCGGCCGTTCTCAACTACTACATCAATTTCATTCACCACAGCAACGAGGATGGCATCATTGAGTTCCTGCTCACGGCCGGTGCGATCGGAATCCTGTACGTACTCAACGCCTCGATATCTGGTGCCGAGGTGGGCTGCCAGGGTGAAGTGGGCGTTGCCTGCTCGATGGCGGCAGGCGGTCTGACTGCAGCCATGGGCGGAAGCATGGACGAGGTCGAAAATGCTGCTGAAATCGGCATGGAACACAACCTCGGCCTGACCTGTGACCCGGTCGGCGGCTTGGTACAAATACCCTGTATCGAACGCAATGCCATGGGCTCGGTCAAAGCGATCAATGCGCAACGTCTGGCGATGCAAGGTGCAGGTAAACACAAGGTATCACTGGATAAAGTCATCAAAACCATGCGGGAAACCGGTGCTGACATGAAAAACCACTACAAAGAAACCTCACGCGGCGGCCTGGCCGTCAACGTCATCGAATGTTGAAGCCGAATCACATCATCACAGCGGTCTGCGCTTGCTGCATGCTGGTCGTTTTCGCTGCCTCTGCCGGCGACATGTATAAGTGGAAAGATAAAGACGGTATCTGGCACTTCAGTTCAACACCGCCAGAGACCGATGAAACCTACGACACGATGGAAATGCCCACCGACCCGCGACAGTTGGTGACCTTGCAAAAGCTGGGTACTGAACATGAACCCGTCTATTCCTTTTTCAACAACACCTGGGGGCCCATCGAGTTGGAACTCGCCGTGCACGATGCCGAAAACATCATCACCGACCCGCCACTGCCGGCACGCTTCGTCATCGAGGGGCAAACCGAACGGCGTCTGCTGAAGGTCAAGGGCAACGATCCCACCCTGGGGTTCACTTTCCGTCTCTCATACAAACAGATGATCGGACCACCCGTCGATGAGCTACCCGCTGAATTCAACTATTACCCGCCTTTCCCACTGGGTATGCAGTTTCCAATCAGCCAGGGCTTCGATAACGAAATAACCCATAACGAACCACCCAACCAATACGCCGTGGATATCGTCATGCCCATCGGCACACCGATACTGGCCGCACGTTCCGGTCGCGTAATAGACATGGAAGATGATTTTCATGGAGCCGCCCAAAAAGAACGCTACCTGGCCCGTTCCAACCACGTACGCGTATTGCATGATGACGGCACCATGGCGGTCTACGCACATTTGCAGCCCAACAGCTTACGAATCCGTGAAGGCGCAATAGTCCGACGCGGCCAGTGGATAGCCAATTCCGGCAACACCGGCTACAGCAATGGCCCGCACCTGCATTTTGTGATTCAAATCAATGTTGGCATGTCGCTGGAATCCCTGCCTTTTCGTTTTGTCACGCCCACTGGTGGAACTATGACGCCGGCTGATCGCGGGATGATTAGCGGTGTGTTGCCGAATAAGCAATAGCTTTCTTCAGGGCACTCACAGGTGGAAAAAACCATTGATCAGTCGGGAAGCTAAGGCTATGCGGTACCTTACTTCCAGACGCGCTCAAGCACATCCTGTGGCGCTCTATCCTCGACTCCTGTCTCAGAAGGTCTGGAAGTAAGCTACCGCACATCCTCAGCTTTGCACGAATGCAGGGGTCAATGGTTTCTGACAGGTTGCAGAGGGGAGTGATTCTGAACTTGATAAGCATACCTATAATGTGAATGCTCGGCTTAATGGCCTCTGATAGATGCAAGTCGTTTGGTGCTGAGCTGGGGAGTGTATTGTCTTACCAGGACCTTGCGAGACAGGAGTCGAGAAAGAGTGATACATGGATGTACTCGAACGAGTCCTGGTAAGACAGTACACATCCCAGCGCCCCCAACCTTGCAAATATCACCCCCTTAAACCGGTAAATCATTAGGCACTACGGTGGTTCAATTCTTTAAAACGATTAGCAACACTCCAATCTCGACTCTGTTAAAATTCTTCTCCTTATCATCGGTCAGAATTCCATCCATGTCAGAACTAGAAAAACAAATCGCCCGCCGGCGCACATTCGCGATCATTTCGCATCCGGATGCGGGTAAAACCACGCTTACTGAAAAACTGCTGTTGTTCGGCGGTGCTATTCAGATGGCGGGGGCGGTCAAGTCCAAGCGGGCGGCGCGGCATGCGACGTCGGACTGGATGAAACTGGAGCAGGAACGTGGTATTTCGGTGACCAGTTCGGTGATGCAGTTTTGCTATCACGATTATATTGTTAACTTGCTCGATACACCCGGCCATGCGGACTTTTCTGAAGATACCTACCGTACGCTGACGGCTGTGGATTCTGCCTTGATGGTAATCGATTGCGCCAAGGGCGTTGAGCAACGGACCATCAAGTTGATGGAGGTTTGCCGTTTACGCCAGACGCCGATTTTCACCTTTATCAACAAGCTCGACCGCGAGGGCCGTGATCCGATTGAGTTGCTGGATGAGGTTGAATCAATACTGGGTATCCAGTGTGCGCCGATCACCTGGCCGATTGGCATGGGTAAGCGTCTCAAGGGTGTTTATCATCTTGTGGATGATGCCGTGCACCTGTATGAATCGGGTAAAAATTACGTCACCCAGAATGCTGAAATTATCCAGGGTATCGACAACCCGTTACTGGAGAAACGCCTCGGTCAGTATGATTGCGCGGACTTGCGCGATGAGATCGAACTGGTGAAAGGCGCCAGTCATGAGTTTGACCCCAAGGCTTATCTTGCGGGTGACCAGACGCCGGTGTTTTTTGGTTCGGCCATCAATAATTTTGGTGTCACACCGCTACTTGATGCCTTCGTGAAACATGCGCCTGCACCCGAATCCAGGGCCAGCATCAACCGCGAGGTGGCCAGTAATGAAACTGCCCTGACCGGTTTTGTCTTCAAGATCCAGGCCAATATGGATCCCGCCCACCGTGACCGCATTGCATTTATGCGTATCTGTTCCGGCCGTTTCACCCAGGGTATGAAAATCCGGCATGTCCGTCTGAACAAGGATATCAAGATACCCAACGCCCTGACTTTCATGGCGCAGGACCGTGGCCTGGTTGATGATGCCTGGCCCGGGGATATTATCGGTCTGCATAACCATGGCACCATTTCGATCGGTGACAGTTTCAGCGAAGGCGAGAAATTGCAGTTTACCGGTATTCCGAATTTTGCCCCCGAACTCTTCCGGCGCGCGCAATTGCGTGATCCACTCAAGCTCAAAGCATTGCAAAAAGGCCTGATGCAGTTATCCGAGGAAGGCGCGACGCAGTTTTTCCGGCCGACGCAAAGCAACGAGTTGATTCTCGGCGCAGTAGGTGTACTGCAGTTTGACGTGGTAGCCTACCGGCTGAAAAGCGAGTACAACGTCGATGCGATTTTTGAGAACGTCAACGTACAAACTGCTCGTTGGGTCGTTTGTGATGACGAAAAAATGCTACGGGATTTCAGCAACCAACTGGCAAGCCATGTCGCGCTTGATGCAGCAGACCAACTGGTCTACCTGGCACCTTCAAGGGTTAACCTGCAGTTGACTGAAGAACGCTGGCCGGACATCAGGTTTGCGGCAACCCGCGAAACCCTCCTGTTTGCAGAATGACAACTTGAGTACCGCTTTCAACCGAATCCGCGCCTTTTTCCCCGATAAGGGAAGACGTCGTTTAATCTGGGGTATTGCCCTGCCCATTATGGGCGGCATGATGTCGCAAAACATCCTGAACCTGGTGGATATCGGTATGGTCGGCCGTCTTGGTGATGCGGCATTGGCGGCAACCGGTATCGGCAGCTTCACCAACTACCTGGCCATTTCCTTCATCATCGGTTTATCGGCAGGCGTACAGGCGCTGGCGGCGCGCCGACTTGGTGAGGAGCGATACAGCGAGACCGCTGTGCCGCTTAACGGCGGGTTGCTACTGGCCCTGATCATCGGTGTACCCCTGTGCGCGGTTTTGTACCTGGCCATTCCATCGGCCTACTCATTCCTCAGTGATGATCCTGCCGTTATTGAGCAGGGCGTGCCCTATTTACAGATCCGCATACTCAGCATGGTCGCAGTGGGTATGAACTTCTCTTTCCGCGGTTACTGGAGCGCCATCCACATGACCGGCGTGTATCTGCGCACATTGCTGATCATGCACGCCTGCAATATCTTTCTGAACTGGGTGCTGATTTTCGGCAACCTCGGCGCACCGGAAATGGGTGTGTATGGCGCCGGGCTTGCGACCACCATATCGCTTTACATCGGTACCGGCCTGTACTTCTTTTTTGCTTACCGGCATGCGCGTGAAAAGGGTTTCCTGGGCCAAATGCCTGCGCGCAGCACCCTGTGGCAACAATTGAAGCTCTCGCTGCCCGCCAGTTTGCAGCAGGTATTTTTCTCTGCCGGCCTGGTCACACTGATGTGGATCGTCAGCCAGATTGGTACCGGCGAAGTCGCTGCGGTCAACGTGTTGATGACCTTTCATATCACCGCAATTTTGCCAGCCTTCGGGCTCGCGCTTGCCGCCACCACCCTGGTGGGCAATGCGCTGGGTAAAGGTGATGTTGAAGATGCCGTGTTGTGGGGCTGGAATGCAGCCGCCATTTCGCTGGTTTACGGTGTCGTGCTCAGCCTTGTACTCATTCCGTTTGCCGATCCATTGCTGGGTCTGTTTCTCACCAACCCCGAAACCCGTCAACTGGCCTACTGGCCGATGATACTCTGGGCCCTGGTGATTGGTGTTGATACCACCGGCATGGTGTTGATGAATGCCCTGATCGGCGCCGGTGATACGCGTCGCAGCATGTGGATAAGCGTGATTGCGCAGTGGGTATTCTTTTTGCCATTTGCCTATATCGCCGGACCGGTGCTCGGCTACGGCCTGATGGGAATCTGGGTCATAAACAGTATCTACCGGACCGGACAAGCGGTGGTTTGCGTACAAAGCTGGGCGGGGAGACGCTGGGTGGGAATTAAACTTTAGGGCAGTTTAGTTTGCCTAAAAACTATAAAGTCGATACATTGCGACCTGATAAAACAATAAACTTCTTTTTTAAAAAACCAGAATCACCTTGAAATGACTGGAGCATTGAATGATTAGCAGCATTGCCTTTGGATTATTCGGCCTGGCTGTTCTGATCTCGGTTGCCTTCGCTTTTTCACCGAACAAGCAATCTATCGACTGGAATCAAATTGGCGCGGGGATTGGCCTGCAAGTCGTCTTTGCCGTTATCGTCATCATCGTGCCGGGTGGGCGTGAGTTCTTTGATGCGATCAGTCGCGTATTCGTCAAGATTATCGATTTTGCCACTGTCGGTGGGCAATTCATATTTGGTGACCTCGCCAACCAGACCAGCTTTGGCTTTATTTTTGCCTTCCAGGTGCTGCCGACCATTATCTTCTTTGCTTCCCTGATGTCGGTGCTTTATCACATCGGCTTTATGCAGAAAATCGTTGCGGGCATGGCCTGGGTTATGCAGAAAGCCTTACGTGTCAGTGGTTCAGAATCCTTATCGGTCGCCGCCAATGTGTTTATCGGGCAGACCGAGGCGCCACTGGTGGTGCGGCCCTATATTGCAAAAATGACTGAATCGGAGCTCTTTACGATGATGGTCGGCGGCATGGCCACCATTGCCGGCGCCGTACTGGCAGCCTATATCGCCATGCTCGGCGGTGCAGATGATGCACAACGCCTGTTTTACGCCCGCCACCTGCTGGCCGCCAGCGTAATGGCTGCACCCGCGACCATCGTCATCGCCAAGCTGCTGAGACCGGAAACCGAGGAATCCCTGACCAAGGGTACGGTGCACCTGGAAATCGAAAAAACCGCGACCAATGTCATCGAGGCAGCAGCCAATGGCGCCGCCGATGGTGTCAAACTTTCGCTGAATGTTTCCGGCATGTTGCTGGCCTTTGTTGCCCTGATCACGATGATCAATTTCCCGCTGGCATGGGTTGGTGAGATGACAGGTCTTGAAAGCCTGACAGGCCAGACACTGAGCCTTTCATTGATCCTGGGCTATATCCTCTCACCACTGGCGTGGATTATCGGTGTGCCCTGGGCTGAGGCGACCATTGTCGGCGGCTTGATCGGCGAAAAAATAGTCCTCAACGAATTCGTCGCCTACCTGCATCTTGGGCAAATAAAAGACACCCTGTCAGAGCACTCCGTTTTGATCTCCACCTACGCCCTGTGTGGTTTTGCCAATTTCTCATCGATTGCGATACAGCTCGGTGGCATTGGCGGCCTGGCGCCCAACCGCCGCTCTGATATTGCCCGCCTCGGTTTACGCGCGGTATTGGGTGGCACACTGGCCACCATGATGACGGCCACCATTGCGGGAGTACTGACCAAGCTGGCAGCATAGACGCCCGCTACAAAGATCATGTCGGAACACTCACAGTTTCAGCTTTTGAAAGAGCGGCGCTTCATGCCGTTCTTTGTGACCGGCGCCCTCGGTGCATTCAATGACAATGTCTTCAAGAACGGGCTGGCCGCCATGCTGGTCTTCAGCAGTGCCGAATTGGCGGGCCTGAACACCAACCAGATCGTCAACCTCAGCGCGATGGTCTTTATTCTGCCGTTTTTCCTGTTCTCGGCCGTATTCGGGCAAATTGCCGACAAGTATGAAAAATCCGTGCAGATCAGACGCATCAAGCTGTTTGAAGTGTTCATTATGCTGGCCGCCACACTCGGTTTCTGGCTAAACAGTCTGCCCCTGCTACTCATTGTCCTGTTCATGCTGGGTTTCCAATCCACCATGTTTGGCCCGATCAAATACAGCATCATTCCCCAGGTACTCAAACCCCGTGAACTGATCGGTGGTAACGCACTGGTGGAAATGGGGACGTTCGTCGCTATTCTCGCCGGTACCATTGCCGGCCCGCTGTTAATGGCAGTCGAGGCAGACTGGCCTGTCTGGGTAAGCGGTACGGGCCTGGTGGTCGCTATCGCCGGCTACCTGGTCAGCCGTGATATACCCCAGGCACCGGCTGTCGCCCAGAACCTGAAAGTCAACTGGAATTTCATTACCGAAACGATCAGGAATATACGCTTTATCGGCGAGAACCGCGTTGTACTTAACAGCGTATTGGGGATCTCCTGGTTTTGGTTTTTTGGTGCGACATTCCTTGTCCAGATCCCCAGTTATTCAGAAAACATCCTGGGAGGCGATGCAGCCCTGATGTCCACTTTACTGGCGATGTTCATCGTCGGTATCAGCACCGGTTCATTATTATGTGAGCGCCTGTCCGGGGGGCAGGTAGAAATCGGCCTGGTCCCGCTGGGTGCGATGGGGCTGACCTTTTTTGGTATTGACATGTATTTTGCCAGCCCCGCCTCACCAACAACTTACCTGGGCCTGGGTCATTTTTTCGCAACACCGGCCAACTGGCGACTCATATGGGACCTGTTGATGATCGGTATATTCAGTGGTTTTTACATCGTGCCGCTGTATGCCCTGGTTCAGCACCGCACCACGCCAAGCCACCGGTCAAGGGTAATTGCCGGCAACAACATACTCAACTCATTGTTCATGGTGATTTCGGCCATCATCGCCATGCTATTGCTGGGCAGGGCCGGTTTTACCATTCCACAGCTTTTCCTGTTTACGGCCATTCTCAACCTGGTGGTGGCAATCTATATATTCAGTCTCGTACCCGAGTTCCTGATGCGTTTCCTGGTCTGGATATTGATTCATACGATTTACCGGGTCGAGGTCAAGGGCATGGAAAACGTTCCCGACACCGGGCCAGTCATCGTCGCGGCCAACCATGTCAGCTTTGTTGACCCGTTGATCATCGGCGGTGTTATCCGGCGCCCGGTGCGTTTTGTCATGTACTTCAAAATATTCCGGATAGCGGGACTGAAGTATCTGTTTAAAGCTGGCAGGGCCATACCCATCGCTTCACAAAAAGAAGATCCTGAAATACTTAAAAAGGCTTATAAACAGATCGATGAGGTACTGAATGCGGGTGATGTGCTCGGCATTTTCCCCGAAGGCGGCATCACGGCGAGTGGCGAAATCAATACCTTCAAGAAAGGCATCGAACGGATCGTCAGCCGGCAATCCGCGCCGGTTTGCGTGGTACCCATGGCGCTCTGTAACTTATGGGGCTCCCTGTTCAGCCGACGCGATCCCGTGCATAAACGCAGACCGTATAAATTCAGGGCGCTGATCGAACTACGTATTGGCCAACCGATCCCCGCTGAAGAACTGACAGCCGAGCGCCTGGAACACGAAGTTCGCCAACTCAGGGGTGATGATCGTTAGGGTCGATTGCCATTAAAGGGGAAAGTGATCACATCCAGCAGGGACCCAACCGGAGGGTCTTGCCTGGTGGTGCTCGCGGGTCAGCGGCCCTGCGGGCTGCCCTCACATCTGGCCCGTCTTGACGGGGCCGGCCATACAGGGCATCCGGCCCTGGATGGCCTCAAATGGGCGTCCTTGCCCATTTGTCCCCTAACGGTCCACATGATCGGCGCTTTCAGGTCGCTCCACCAGGCAAGACCCTCCGGCTGGGTGTCACCAGAATGAACCGCGTATCAAGTGTCAAAAGGGGTGTCGGGTTGCTGCCACCGGGACCGTAATCTGTCGGGAACAGATTACCGAGCGACCATGGACGGCTCGAGCGTGTCCCGGGGGTAGCAGCCCGGCGCGCCATCGACATTTCTTACAGCGACAGTTAATTCATTAAAAGGCAGATACTATTGTTCAAGTTCAATTTCAGGACGGCGGTGTTCGTGGAGTCGAGCACTTCCAACAATGTGTAAATGCCGCTTCCTGAGGTGTGTTACATGCCGGGCAGTTCCAGTCACCTGAGGGAAGGTTGGCATCCCTGTTTTCGTGAAGTTCATTGATCAAAGCCCTCGCCCGGTCAGCATCGGCTTCGTTCAAGACCCATAATTGCGGCACCACTTCAACAAACGGCAACTCGCCGGCGCCGGATGTGCCAAACTGATTTTTCATGAAGGTGGCGATATCATTTGATTCCAGTACCGACTGGTAGTGCCCGACCAGCATAATATCGAAATCTTCAAAAACCTTGATCATATACACCCACCTTGCTCATGTTCACACAGATAAAATCTCAGACCTACAAGATACATTACAATGGCAGATACTATGAAAAAAATTACCAAGAGCGACCAGCAATGGCAGGCACAGCTTGATGCCGAACAATACCGTGTCACCCGTCAGGCGGGCACCGAAGCGCCCTTCAGCGGGCAATATTGCGACCATACCGAAGCAGGCCGGTATGAATGCGTCTGCTGCGGCCATCCCCTGTTCGGCTCCGATAGCAAATATCACTCCGGCTGCGGTTGGCCCAGTTTCCATGGCGAACTGGATACAGCAGAGGTCACCCAGCGCCCGGATTTCAGCCACGGCATGCACCGTATAGAACTGCTATGCCCGAAATGCGACGCACACCTCGGGCACATCTTCCCCGATGGACCGCCACCGACCGGTCAGCGTTACTGTATTAACTCGGCGTCACTTAAATTTGTGGATGACAAAAGCCTCGAGAAATGATTCTGCGCCTGTTTCTGGTGCTGTGCCTGGGCGGCTGTTCCGCCCCGTCTTATTACCTGCAGGCCATGTCCGGGCAGCACAAGCTGATGCGCTCGCGTCAGGATATTCAGACCCTGATCAACGACCCTGACACCCCGGCGGAACTTGCCGGGCGATTAAAGACCGCAGAACAGATCAAGGCCTTTGCCCAAAACGAGCTGGGTTTGGCCCATGACGGCAGCTATTCAAGCTATGTTGAAGTGGAGGGTGAAGCACTGGTGTGGAATGTCATCGCCACCGGTGAGTTTACGCTGCAACCCAAAAAGTGGTGCTTTCCGGTGGCCGGTTGTGTGCCTTACCGGGGTTACTTCAAACAGCAAAAAGCGCAGGAATCCGCAGAACGCTTATCCCGAAAAGGCCTGGACGTTATCGTCGCGCCTGCGGCGGCCTACTCATCACTTGGCTGGTTCGACGACCCCCTGCTCAGCACCATGTTTTCAGGCTCTGAAACACGACTGGCCGCCTATCTTTTTCACGAACTGGCTCACCAGCGCCTGTACGTCAAAAATGATGGTCTGTTTAACGAGGGTTATGCCAGTTTTGTCGAGCAAATGGGCGTCAGAACCTGGCTTGAGTACAAACATCAACCGGAGGACCTGCAAAACTGGCTGACGCTTCAACAGGTCAGCAAGGATTTCTCAGACCTGGTCGGCAAAACCCGCACCCGCCTGGCCGGTCTTTACCTGGGTGGGCAGTCAGAAGCCATGATGCGTAAAAACAAGGCTGAAATTTTCAGTGTGTTTGAGTCGGATTATCAATACTTGAGCGATGAAAAATGGCAAGGTAAACGCTACTACGCAAGTTGGTTCAAAGAACCACTCAATAATGCCCGGCTGGCACTGTACAATACCTACGAAGGCAGCCACTGTGCGTTCCAGCGTTTGTGGGACCAGGGTGGAGGCAACTGGCAGAAGTTTCACCAGCTGGCCGAAAGAAAATCAAAGCTTCCAAAACAAGAACGAAACAAATGGCTGAAGCAAACATGTACCCAGAGTGCCGCACAGGTCAATTTATGACCCGTAAGAACGAATCCCTTGCTACAATGCGCGCGCTGACCCTGTTCAACTACGGCATCGATTTGTGACCCGAAACAATTCCAGATCATCATTTTTGCTAGCGGCCACGGGGCTTACCCTGATGCTTTGCCAGGCTACTGCGTACGCCGAAGAGGAAGACGGCCCGCAACTTGCCTGCCCCGGCCCCAGCCTCGCACCGATGCTGGACAAGGTACCGGACCGCACAGGCTCATATATTTCCGTGAAAGCCCATCAGTTTGATGCCCGGAAAATGGGCATGGCAACGGCCCAGGATGAAGTGGAGCTGCGTCGTGCAGACCAGCTATTGACCACCGAGTTGCTGCAATACGATACCCAGACCGAAACCATCACCATGCCGGGCAGGGTGTTTTACGAAGACTCGGTCATGTATATCAGTGGCACCAGCGCGCAATACAGCTTCCTCGATGAGGGCGGTAGCTTTCTGGATGTCGACTACGGCCTGGTGGGCTCGAGTGCAAGAGGCAGCGCCACCGAGGTATCGGTTTCTTCGGGCGATCACTCCATACTGCACATGCTGCAATTTACGACCTGCCCGGGAGAAACACCGGAGTGGATGCTGAAAGCCAAAGAGCTTGATCTTGATTTCGAGGAAGGTGTCGGCACGGTCAAGGGTGCCCAGCTCAAGTTTTTTGACATACCGTTTCTTTACCTGCCCTATATGACATTCCCCATTGATGACCGGCGCAAGAGTGGCTTCCTCTACCCGTATATCAGTACCGCCAACGACAATGGTTTTGAGTTCAGCACTCCTTATTACTGGAATATCGCACCCGACCAGGACGCCACCTTTACACCCCGCTACTTTACCGAGCGGGGTTTTATGTTGACCGGCGAATACCGCTTCATCACACCACGTACCTTCGGCGAACTTGATTTTGACTACATGCCCGATGACTCAAAGACCGGTGATGCCCGTTTTCATTACCGTTTTGCGCATACGGCCCAGTTCACGCCACGCTGGAGCAGCCAGTTTTTAATCGACAGGGTCAGCGATGACCAGTATTTCCAGGATTTCAGCAACAGCCTGGCGGCGGCATCAAGACAGTACCTTCGTAGCAGATACGGCATCTATGGCAGCGGCCGTCATTGGCGGCTCAGAACCTATATCGATGACTTCCAGGTGGTGGATGAAGCCGTCGACCCCCTCAACGCACCCTACACACGTCTGCCGCGTGTCGCCTTTGATCTCGACAAGCCATTGGGCTTTCAGGGCCTGGGCTTACTGATGGATGCTGAACTGGTCCACTTTGACCGGGACATTGGTGTGACCGGAACACGTTTCGACTTTTATCCACGCTTCGAATGGAATATCGAAACCCGCTGGGGCTATATGAAACCCAGCGCCGGTTACCGTTACACGGCCTATGACCTGAACTGGCAAGGTTTACCGCGTGATGAAAAGCCCGATCGCGGCACCGAGATTCTCAGTTTTGACACCGGTATGTTTTTTGAGCGTGAAAGCAAAAAAGGCAACCTGCAAACACTCGAACCACGTTTGTTTTACCTTTATGTGCCATATCGAAACCAGGAAGAATTCCCCGACTTTGACACCGCACCCTTCACCTTTGGCTTCAGCCAGTTATTCCATTACAACCGTTATACGGGTGCCGACCGCCAGTCCAACGCCAACCAGTTGACCCTGGCCCTGACCACGCGCTCGATTAACCAGATGAATGGACGTGAACTCTGGAGCCTGAGTTTTGGCCAGATTCTTTATTTCGAAAACCAGAAGGTATTGTCGGTCGACAACGAGCCGATACTGAGCGAAAACTCCTCGCCTTTCATCGCCGAGTTCAAGCTGAACCTGACCAACCGCCTGCAGGCCCGTATCGGCACCCAATGGGACTGGCAGAACAGCCAGTTTGATGTTGCCGTGATTGGCGCAACGTATAGAGCAGGAAACGGCATGCGCCTCGGCGCCGAATACCGTTACAGGCGTGGCTCGGTGGATCAGTATGACATTCGCTATTATCAGCCGGTTAACGAAGCCTGGCGGGTGATGGGCCGCGTCAATTACTCCATGCTGGATAACGATTTGCTGTCGGCCGAAGCCGGCTTTGAATATGATAGTTGTTGCTGGGCAATACGTATGGTTGCCAAGCGTTTCTTGAGAAACCGTGAAGGCGACCACCGCGATGCGATCTACGTGCAGCTGATACTGAAGGGCCTGGGGGGCTTCGGGCGCAGAACCGCACCACTTTTTTATGACCTTGCTTATTGATAAAGACATGCTCAAATCACCGATAAAGACCAATGACATCCTCGAAGGTGTTCGTTACGAGATCCGCGGCGAACTGGCTGCGCGTGCCGTTGAACTTGAACGGCAGGGTTACGAGATCATTTCCCTGAACATCGGCAATCCGGGCCTGTTTGGCTACCGCACACCGGAAACCATGCGCCTGGCGATGATCGAGAACCTCGGTCAAAGTGAAGCCTATTGTCACCAGAAAGGCATTTTCCCCGCACGCGAGGCCGTTGTCATGCAACAACAGGGACGTGGTGTGATGGATGTCACCGCGGACGATGTTTTCATGGGCAATGGTGTCAGCGAGTGTATCGACCTGGCCCTGCGCGCCCTGCTCAACAGTGGTGACGAGGTGCTGATTCCCAGCCCGGATTACCCCCTGTGGAGCGCCTCGGTCGCCCTCAATCACGGCTCCGCGGTTTACTACAGTTGTCTGCCCGAAAACGATTTCCAACCCGACCCGGAAGAAATCCGCAGCCTGGTGAACGAGCGTACCCGTGCGATTGTGCTGATCAACCCCAACAACCCCACCGGTGCCGTTTATAGCCGTGAGTTGCTGGAAGAAATCGCAGCCATCGCCGAAAAGAACCAACTGGTTGTCTTCAGCGACGAAATTTACGACGAGATGCTCTACGGCACGGCGAAACACATACCCATGGCAACCCTGGTACACGACACCCTGTGCGTGACATTCAACGGCCTGTCAAAAGTTTACCGGGCCTGTGGTTACCGGGTGGGCTGGATGGTTTTCAGTGGTGACCGCGAGAACGCCCGCGATTACCTGCATGCCGTCGAACTGGTGGCCTCCTTGAGACTATGCGCCAATGTACCGGGTCAATGGGCAGTGCAAACCGCACTGGGTGGATACCAGAGCATCCTTGAACTGACCTCCGAAGGCGGCCGCCTGTTCCAGGCACGCCAGGCCATCATCGATGGCATAAAAAACAGCCGCTTCATGTCGGTGGTTGAGCCCGATGGCGCCATGTACGCCTTCCCGGCCATCGATACCAGCCTGTTCGATGGTTTCGACGACCAGGCTTTTGCGATGGAGTTGCTGGAGAAAAAACACGTCCTGATCGCCCCGGGAAGCAGCTTCAATGTGCCGTACCGCAACCACTTCCGCCTGACCACCCTGCCGACCGAACGAAAGATGCATACGGTGTTTGAGCGTATGGAGGATGTGCTGGAAGGGATGCAGGCAAGACAATAACCTTTATTAATCTACCAACCTTGCCCTCAGTATCGGTTAAAATAATGGGTTCGGTTGCATGACAAGCAACTTTTTGAGTTTGCTGCAATCAAATACCGGCATATGAAACATGGCAAAATCCCGGAGACAAGCCTTTATGAGAAGTTTTTACCGCCCAGCAGTTTGGGTTATGTGCATCGCCCTGGTGTCACCCCTGGTGACCGTCCCGGCGCTTGCCCAAAGCACCGAAAAAATCGATTCCATCGTTGCATTGGTGGATGACGATGTCATTCTGCGCAGTGAGCTCGATATTGCCATAAGGGGTATCGTCGACAGGATCCGGACACAGGGTGGCGACATCCCCCCGCAAAACCTGCTCGAAAAGCAGGTGCTTGAGCGTCTTATCATCCGCCGTTTGCAGTTAATTCGTGCATTTCAGACCGGCATCCGTATCAGCGATGCCGAAATTGACCAGTCTCTGCTGATGCTCGCTGAGCAGAACCAGATTTCCCTGATGCAGTTGCGCCAGGTGATCGAGGCTGACGGTGAAGACTTTACCGAGTTCCGTCAGAACATCGGCGAAGAAATGATGACCGAGCGTCTGCGGCAAAGGGTGGTCAACAGTATGGACCCGATCACCGAAACCGAGATCGATATCCTGCTGGCGTCAGAGAGCTTCAACAGTGGCGAATACAATATTTCACACATCATGATCGGTCTGAAAGAAGGTGCCACACCCGCAGAGATCGCGGCACAGGAATCCAAGGCCAACAACGTTTACACACAACTGTCAGAAGGCCTGGATTTTGCCTCGGCAGCCATTAGTTACTCCGACTCGCAGGAAGCCCTTGAGGGTGGCCTGGTGGGTTGGCGTGATCTTAATTCCGTACCGGTGGCATTTTCTGAAGCCATCAAGAACATGCGGGCAGGCCAAATGACAGCACCTATTCGCAGCCCGGCTGGTTTTCACATCATCAAGGTCAATGATTACCGCGAGCGTACCCAGGTGATGGCAACCGAATTCCATGCCCGGCATATCATGATAGAAACCAATGACCTTGTCGGTCCAAGACAGGCGATGGAGCAAATACGCGACGTTCATAAGCAACTGATCGAAGGTGGCGATTTCGCTGCGTTGGCCAAGGAATATTCAAATGACGTCACCAGCCAGAATCTGGGTGGCGACATGGGCTGGTTCATGCCCCAGGCCTACGGTGAACGTATAGCCCAGACCCTCGAGGCGATGCAGGATGGTGAAATCAGCGAACCCTTCCAGACGGAAACGGGCTGGCACATCATCGAGCGCCTCGGCATGCGCGAGAAAGACGTGACCGTCGAATCTATCCGCAATGCGGCGCGCAACAATCTGCAGCAGCGGAAAATGGATATTGAACTCGAGAAGTTTTTGCAGGAAATGCGTGACGAAGCCTTTGTAGAAAGCAGGCTTGATGGATAAAGCCTGCACAGATCATGATTAAAGACCTCCCGGTGCTCGCCCTGACACCGGGCGAGCCTGCGGGTGTTGGGCCGGAGTGCACCGTGCGTCTGGCCCATGAACACCCCGAGCTACGCCTGTTGGCTGTGGCAGACCCTCACCTGCTGACCTCGGCCGCCGATGACCTTGGCTACGATATCAACATCAAGCCCTGGCAACCGGGTGATGAGGTCAGGGCCGGGCAGCTCAGTTGCTATCCCCTGCCCTTAACCGACATGGTCAAACCGGGTTATCCCGACCCTGTTAATGCGTCCTATGTTGTTAAAACCATCACATCGGCCGTCAAACTGGTGCGCAAAGGTCATGCTGCCGCATTGGTGACAGGGCCGGTTCACAAGGGCGTGATCAATGAAGGTGGTATCGCATTCAGCGGCCACACCGAATTACTGGCAGAACTCGCCGGTGTGAAGAAAGTCGTCATGATGCTGGCCACCGACGAACTCCGTGTCGCACTGGTGACCACCCATTTGCCACTGCGCGATGTCGCCGACGCCATCACGTTTGAAAACGTCAACAGCAGCCTGCGCATCACTCACCGGGAACTTGTCACCCGTTTTGGTATCAGCGACCCGGTTATCCAGGTACTGGGCCTCAACCCGCACGCAGGGGAAGGCGGCCACCTGGGCAATGAAGATGCACAGATCATTCAAAAGGTGATCGAAAAATGTCGCGAAGACGGTATCAATGCCATTGGGCCGGTACCGGCAGACACGGCATTTACACCGACCCGCCTGGCGACATGCGATGCCGTATTGGCGATGTATCACGACCAGGGCTTACCCGTGCTTAAACACGCCGGCTTTGGCAAAGCCGTTAATATCACGCTGGGACTGCCCTTTATCAGAACCTCGGTAGACCATGGTACGGCACTGGACATCGCCGGCAAAAAGCGCGCCGATGCCAGCAGCATGTTCACCGCCGCCAGGGCTGCAATGGACATGTGCCGTTGAGACACGTAGCCAGAAAACGTTTCGGTCAGAACTTCCTGCACGATCAGCAAGTCATCAACCGCATCATCTCAAGCATCGCACCCAAGCCAACCGACCTGCTGGTTGAAATCGGCCCGGGTCAGGCCGCGCTGACACGTCCCTTGCTCGACAGCGGTGCCGAACTCCACCTGATAGAACTCGACCGTGACCTCGTGACCAGGCTTGAAGAAAAATTTGCCGGCGAACCCAACATCACCATTCATTCATGCGATGCACTCAAGGCAAATATCCCCGAACTCACCGGCCACCGTCCCTTCCGGTTAATCGGCAACCTGCCCTATAACATTTCCACGCCGCTGATCTTTCACGTGCTGCAGTGGAATGAGCTGGTGATTGACATGCACTTCATGCTGCAAAAGGAAGTGGTCGACCGCATGGCCGCAGCACCGGGCAGCAAAATTTACGGCCGTTTATCAGTAATGACCCAGTACCGCGCCAACGTGATGCCCCTGTTTGATGTGCAACCCGGGAGTTTTGTACCGGTCCCGAAGGTTTGTTCCAGCATCGTTCGTTTACAACCATTGAAAGTGCCACCGGTCGATGCAGGCTCTGTTGAAAACATGAACAAAGTGGTCACCGCCGCATTTTCCATGCGCCGCAAAACCCTGCGTAACAGCCTGCGCAACCTATTAAACGAAGACCAAATCATTGCTGCCGGCATCGATCCGGGTCAACGGGCGGAGCAACTCAGCCTTTCAGAGTTTGCCGCACTTGCCCGATCACTACCGTTTGGTGCAAACTGATTACACCCCCGAACCCGTTTGTACAGAGAAGTGGTTATGACCAAAAACATTCCAGTTCACGTTGTCGCACAACCTGAATTTCTCGGTCGACACGAAGACAAGTTCGCCTTCGCCTACACGGTTTTCATCACCAACCGCTCCGGGCAAAACATCACGCTGCGTAACCGGCACTGGATCATTACGCATGCAAATGGCTCAACCGAAGAAGTCATCGGTGATGGTGTTATCGGCAAAACACCCGAATTGGCACCGGGTAAATCCTACAGCTACACAAGTGGGGCACTGATACCCACAGCAGTTGGCTCAATGCGTGGTTCCTACGGTTTCGTCACCGATGACGGCCACTCCTTTCGGGCAGAAATCCCAGAATTCACACTGCAATCCCCTGGCGCACCACTTCACTAAGCCCGGCGGTTTACTGATATGTCCACCTATCTGATTGGCGATATTCAGGGCTGCTACGATTCACTGCAGCGTCTGCTGGAAACCGTCCACTTCGACCCCGCCAACGACCGTCTGTGGTCCTGCGGCGATCTCGTCAACCGCGGTGGAAAATCACTGGAGGTGCTACGTCTGCTAAACAGCCTGGGCGATTCAGTCGATGTTGTTCTCGGCAACCACGACCTGCACCTGCTGGCCAGTTACCAGTTCAGCCGCTCTGGTAACAAGGAATTCGAAGCCATTTTCGCAGCACCGGAATGCGATTCACTCATGGAGTGGCTAATCAAATACCCTTTGGCCAGCTGGTCCGAAGAACATCAATTACTGCGTGTTCACGCCGGCGTCATCCCCCAATGGGACTGGCAAACCACCATCAGCCTGGCCGGCGAAGTATCTGCCGTTTTGCAATCTGACCAGCGTGATGAGTTTTTCAAACGCATGTACTCAAACAAGCCCCGACTCTGGCGTGACGACCGAACCGGCTGGAAACGCCTGCGACTGATCACCAACATTCTGACCCGCCTGCGATTTTGCGACGAGCTCGGCCGGGGCATCTACAACGTATCCGGCCCACCGGGAAGCCAGCCCGACCATCTCAAACCCTGGTTCAAACACAAGCACCGCCAAACACGCGATATCACCATCGCCTTCGGCCACTGGGCAGCCCTGGGATTACGGATCAAAAAACGCTATTTCGCAATGGACTCAGGATGCGTATGGGGTGGCAGGCTGAGCGCCCTCAAGCTGGAAGATCACACGATTTACCAGGTTAAGTGTACTGAGAACTGAGAACCGCTGATCATTGGGGAAGCTGACGCTGTTCGGTGACTCTCCTCATCACTTACAGGCTGAAAAACCATTGATCATTGGGGAAGCTAAGGCTATGCGGTAGCTTACTTCCAGACGCGCTCAAGCACATCCATGTGTCGCTCATCCTCGACTCCTGTCTCAGAAGGTCTGGAAGTAAGCTACCGCACATCCTCAGCTTTGCACCAATGCAGGGGTCAGTGGTTTCTGACAGGTTACAGAGGGGTGCTTCAGAACGTAAAAGTCTGCGCTTTTTGCGAATGTTTGGACAAGTTATCTCTGAAAGATGCATGTCGTTTGATGTTGAGCCGGAGCTGAATAGCACGGCAGGCTTAATGCGAATCCGTGGGTTTAGGGTGCTAGATAGGTGCACGTCGTTTGATATAGCGCTGGGGTGTGTATTGTCTTACCTGGACCTTGCGAGACAGGAGTCGAGAAAGAGTGCTACAGGGATGTACTTGAACGAGTCCAGGTAAGACAATACACATCCCAGCGCCCCTCCCATCAAACGAAGTCGTCCCAACCTAACTCCGACGTAACTCAACAATCCGATAAGCAAGCTCATTACTATCATCAACCGGAAACCGCTCTTCCGAAACTGACAACCATTCAGCATCATCCCACGCAGGAAACCAGGTATCAGCCTCAGGTTCAATATCAATCAGCGTGAGCACCATTCGGGTAGCAGATGGCAGGGCCAGTGCATAAAGTTGCCCGCCACCAATAATCATAACTTCATCACTTTCAGACATCGCAACCGCATCGTCAACCGAAGCCGCAAGATCAGCCCCTTCGGCATGAAAGTCAGGGTTCCGACTCACAACGATGTTCTGGCGTCCGGGTAATGGACGGCCGATGGCTTGCCAGGTTTTGCGACCCATGACGATGGTTTTACCCATGGTGGTTTTTTTGAAGTGCTGTAACTCGGCTGGTAAGTGCCAGGGCATGCGACCGTCGAGGCCGATGGCCCGGTTTTTGCCCATGGCGGCTATCAGTGTCAGTGTCTTTTTCATATCAGACCGCGATTGGCGCCTTGATACCGGGGTGGCACTGGTAGTCCTGCAGTTCGAAGTCCTCATAGACAAAACTGAACAGGTCTTTTCTGTCCGGATTAATCTTCATGACCGGTAGCGGAAAGGTCTCCCGCGATAGCTGGGTTTTTACCTGCTCAAGGTGGTTCAGGTAGATGTGTACATCTCCCAGGCAGATGATGAAATCACCCGGCTCGAGATCCAGCACCTGCGCCATCATCATGGTTAGTAGGGCGTAGGATGCGATGTTGAATGGTACGCCCAGGAACACATCGGCGCTGCGTTGATACATCTGGCAGCTGAGTTTTCCGTTGGCCACGTGGAACTGGAACATCATGTGACAGGGCGGCAGGGCTTGCAGACCGGCGCGGGCGTTTGACTGCGGGCTTTGTGTTTCGTCCGGTAATACTGCCGGGTTCCATGCCGAGACGATATGCCGGCGTGAGTCCGGCCGGCTGCGCAGGTCGTCAAGCACCTGTTGCATCTGGTCGATGTGCCGCCCATCGGGTGCAATCCAGTTACGCCACTGGGCACCATAGACCGGCCCAAGGTTGCCGTCTTCATCGGCCCACTCATCCCAGATCGACACACCGTTTTCGTTCAGATAGGCCACGTTGGTGTCGCCCTTCAGAAACCACAAGAGTTCATGAATGATAGAACGCAGGTGCAGTTTCTTGGTGGTTACGCAGGGGAACCCTTCCGCCAGGTCAAAACGCATCTGGTAACCAAACAGGCTGATGGTGCCTGTGCCGGTTCTGTCTTCCTTGCGACTGCCCTTATCGAGGATATCTTGCAAAAGCTGCAGGTAGGTTTTCATGATTCGAAATTAGCCCCGTGTATTTGATAAATCGGCATGACGTGCATACCACATGATGATAAAACCTGCGGCTATCATCGGTAAAGATAAGAGCATGCCCATGGTCAGCCATTGCATGGCGAGAAAGCCCAGGTGCTCGTCCGGTTGGCGGAAAAACTCGACTATCAGTCTGAATGTGCCATAGCCGATCAGAAACAGACCGGAAATTGACGCGGTGGGTCTTGGCTTGCGCGAATACCACATCAGGATAATAAATAAGGTCAGCCCTTCGAGACCTGCCTGGTATAACTGGCTGGGGTGCCGGGCCAGGTGGTCGAGCGCACCTGAACGCCAGGCCTCATTGAGCGCCGCTGTCTCGCCTTCCCTGAAACCGGTGGACTTGGCAAAGATCATGGCCCAGGGCACGTCGCTCAGACGACCCCATAATTCGCCACCGATAAAATTGCCCAAACGCCCGAATGCCAACCCAAGGGGCACCATCGGTGCGACGAAATCTGCAATCTGCCAGAATGACCGTCGTGTTTTTCTGGCAAAAAATATCATGGCGAAAATCACACCCAGCAAGCCGCCATGAAAAGACATACCGCCATCCCAAACCCTGAATATGGACAGGGGGTTTTGCGCCAGCATGTCGGAAGCATAAAACAGCATATAGCCCATACGCCCACCCAATACCACGCCAAGCATGCCGTAAAACAGAACATCACTGACATCCTGCTTGTTCCAACCCCACCAGCGCTGGGTCATTGCACGGTGATTAGCAATGGCCCAGAATGACAGGAAGGCCAGCAGGTAGCTGATGCCATACCAATGGATGTCCAACGGGCCGATGGAAATCGCAATGGGGTCGAAATCGATTAAAATGTATTTGGCTTGCACCGGGACATTTCCTCAGGGGGTAAAATGAGAACCGCAGGCAGCATATGACAGACTTAGGGTACACTGCAACGCGCATAAAGCATTCAACCAGACAAGGCAAAAAATAAATAGATGCTTGAACTCGCTTTACCAAACATGCACGCACTGGCTGTGATGATCATGATCGTGATCGCACTGGCACTGTTTACACGCGAAAACATCCCGATGGAAACCACCAGCCTGGTGGTGCTGGTTGTGCTCGCTATTGGCTTTCAGCTTTTCCCATTCGAATCGGACGGCCAGCGTCTCGCACCCAGCGATTTCTTTTTGGGGTTCGGCAACCGCGCGCTGATTGCCGTGTCTGCATTGATGATTGTAGGCCAGGGGCTTATCAGTACCGGCGCACTCGAACCGATTGGGCGTCTTCTTGCCAGGCTATGGCGAAAGAGCCCGGCGCTTTCATTGCTATTGACCATCATCATGACGGCGGTGCTCAGCGCATTTATCAATAACACACCCATCGTGGTGTTGATGTTGCCTATCCTCATCGGTGTCGCGGTCAAAACCGGCTCCGCGCCTTCCAGTTCACTCATGCCGATGGGTTTTGCCAGCATCCTTGGCGGCATGGCGACAACCATCGGTTCATCCACCAACCTGCTGGTGGTAAACGTGGCTGCCGATATGGGCATGGCCCCTTTCAGCATGTTTGATTTTTCTTTACCGGTACTGGCTGCGGGCACGGTGGCCCTGCTTTACCTGTGGTTGGTCGCACCAAAAATGTTGCCGCAGCGCCTGCCCCCGATGAACCGCGGTGTATCCAGGGTTTATACCGCACAGATCCGACTGAACGAAAACAGCCCGGTCGTCGGCCTGACACTGGCGGATGCCATCGCACGCGCCGGTGAAAACATCAAGGTGGAAACCATCCAGCGTGGCAAGGGCGTCTTTATCAATCCCCTGCCCGATGTAAAACTGCGCGCCGCTGACCGCATCACCACCAGTAATACCCAGCAGAACCTGCGCGAATATGCACGTTTGCTGGGCGGCACCTTGTTTACCGATGATCATGAGGTCGATGCCAACCACCCCCTGTCAACCGATGGAACACAGATTTCAGAAGTCGCCATCACACCTGCTTCCAGGTTAAATGGTGTCACCATCGGCAATGCCGGTCTGCTGTCACGTTTTGGGTTGAGGCTACTGGCATTCAATCGCTTTGAGGGCATGGAAGAGCGGGAATCACCCGGTCTCGATGAAGTCCGTCTGCGCACCGGTGATGTACTGCTGGTACAAACAACCCTGGCCAACCTGGGTGAGCTCAAGCAAAGCCCCGACCTTTTGATACTCGATGGCAGCATCAAACTGCCCCGGGCGCGTAAGGCCCCCATCGCGCTGGCCGTCATTACCGGTGTGGTTGCGCTGGCAGCAGCGAAGGTTATGCCCATTGAAATAAGTGCATTGCTTGGCTGCCTGGTACTGATCCTCACGGGTTGCCTTAACTGGAAGGATGCCATGAATGCGCTCAGCACCCAGGTCATCCTGATCATCGTGTCTTCACTGGCGCTGGGCCTGGCGCTACTTAAAACCGGTGGTGCGGATTTCCTCGCCAATATGTTTGTTTACATTACCTTCGGTGCGCCGCCGTCGGTGGTGCTGGCAAGCCTGATGATGATGATGGGTGTATTGACCAACGTGGTATCCAACAACGCCGCTGCTGTTATCGGCACCCCGATCGCCATTGGTATTGCGCAACGTCTTGGCCTGCCGCTGGAGCCCTTTGTACTGGCAGTACTGTTTGGCGCCAACCTCAGTTTTGCCACACCGATGGCCTACCAGACCAACGTGCTGATCATGAATGCCGGTGGTTATAAATTTGGTGATTTCGTCCGCGTCGGTGTACCACTGACCCTCATCACCTGGTTGATTTTGAGTGGCGTTCTTATCTGGGCCTATAGCCTATAGCCCAAACACCCGCAGGAAAGACAAGCAATTCCCGTAAGGAATTATGACAATGAACTCATCGAGTAAAGCTACGGGCCCGATTCGTACCGGCGCCTATCCTGAACTGACAACAACCGCTGTTTTTGTCGGTTATTTTCTCGGTGCGGTGATTGCGGTCAGCATCGGTTATGCGGCCCTGATACTGGGGTTTTCCATCGAAGGTTCTGAGCTCGCTGCCATCCTCGGCTTTGCCATTTTGCGTGGTATGTTGCGACGCAGTTCCATTATTGAAAACAATATCGTGCAAACCATTGCCAGTGGCGTCAACGGCGCCTCAAGCGGCATGATGTTTTCTGTTCCGGCAATTTTCATTCTCGGCTACGGTATGGATTTTAACCCCGTACTGATGACCTTTGGCGCCATCGCCGGCGCCTTCATGGGTATCGGTTTTATCATTCCGCTGCGTAAGCAGATGATCGATTACGAACGGCTGACCTACCCCGGTGGGGTGGCCGTTGCGACCATTCTCAAGTCGCCCGGCGCAGGTATACAAAAAGCCATGTTTCTGCTGATCGCGGCAACCACCAGTGGCTTCCTGCATTTTCTGAGTCAATCAAGCGGCGTCGAATACTGGGACCTGGGTGGCATACTCGGCTGGCCCGAGTACATGAATGGTATCTGGTACCTGTCGCTGCTGTCGGTGGGTGTGGGTTACATCGCCGGAAAAGGTGGTGTGGCTTTTATCATTGGTGGTTATGTCTGCTACTGGATACTGGCGCCTTTGCTGAGCAACTTCGGCCTGTTACCCGTCGACCCGGAAACCAGTGCCGTGATCAGCGAACCCAACAGCCTGCGGCTTATGCTTTACCGGCCCGTGGGTATCGGTATGCTGATCGGGGGTGCCGTGGCCGGCGTGGTCGTGGCCTTCCCGATGATCTTAAGCGCGGTGCGCAGCATGCAAAATGCCGCAAAATCAAATTCGGCCATATCGAAAGACGAGATGCCCATCAAGCTGCTTTATATCGGTATCGGCGGTGCGGCCGTGCTGTTGACGGTTATCGCGATTTTATCGACAGAGAAAATGGGTATCGGCCGCGGCATCCTGATGGCGGTGGTGGGTACGCTTTGGATCTGGATTGCCGGTGTGATTCTGTCCGAGGCTATCGGGCGTACCAACTGGTCGCCGCTATCCGGCATGACGCTGATTGCGGTCACGCTGCTGATAATTATTTCAAGCGGGCTGGATGACACTCGCGCTGCCGTTGTGTCTGCCATTATGGTGGGTGCGGCCGCCTGTGTTGCGATGTCACAGGCCACCGATCTGATGCTGGATCTTAAAACCGGCTACCTGGTGGGCGCCACACCGCGCCAGCAACAATACGGACAGTTCCTCGGCGCATGGCTGGGCCCGATACTGATCATGGCACTGATATTTGTGCTGCACGAAGCCTATGGCCTGGGTGGGGATAAATTGCCCGCGCCACAGGGGCAAGCCCTGGCCAGCATGGTCAACGGTATTATCGGTGGTGATGTTCCCAGCCAGAAGTATCTTGCCGGTGCAGGCCTTGGCGCATTACTCAGCCTGGCCTCTCCCGGCCTTGGTATCACGGTGGGGCTTGGTTTCTACCTGCCATTCAGCATCGTGCTGACCTACAGCCTCGGTACGCTGCTACGGGTTATTTCAGACTGGAAGATGGGTGATGCATTTGCAGAGAGCACCGGAATCCCAATCGCGGCAGGTGTCATTGTCGGCGAGGCGCTGGTGGGTGTTGGTTTTGCCGTTTACATGATCGTGGGGGCCGTATGAATACCAAGACATTTTCACTGCTTGCCATCATGGCCGTATTCCTGGCGGGTGCGTTCATCAGTGTGCTGGACCCCACCGAAGTTAACTGGGCCTGGTTTGTACCGGTACTGGCGGTGGGTGTGGTCGCATTGTTTGTTTACAGAAAAGCGCATCACGTTGAAGCCAAGGCAAGTCACCGCCTGAGCGGTAACCTGCAGATACTGGAAACCAGTCTTACGAACATTCTGGGCAACCTGGAAGACATGGATAAAAACTCGGAAAATCTGCCGGTTTATGAAGCGCGTTTCGAGATTGACCGATTGTTACGTGAGGACCTGAACAACTTTGCGAATGCCCGTGAAAGCATGAAACACGTTTTTGGATTGCAACATTATGCCGACGTTATGAGTGCATTTGCCGCCGGAGAGCGGTATATTAACAGGGTGTGGTCCGCATCAACTGATGGGTACGTGGACGAAGTCCGCAGCTATCTTGAGCGTGCAAATCACCAATTTAGAGATGCCCGATCTCTGTTTGCCGAATTACAGCAACAGTATCAATCAACACTCTCTGAAAATTGACAACGGAACGTGTACCAAACTAGTTATATGTTTTATTTTTGCGATATACTGTCAAACCGATTGACGAAACAACATGTTTAATGCCATAGCGATTGACGGAAAGCACCTCACTATCATAGAGTGTGCCGTCTGATCATTTTCATCAACAATTTTTTAAAGCCATTGAGACGAAGCATGCTAAACAATAGAAAGATTACCTGCCTAATGTCCTCAGCCTTCATTTACGCCGTTACAGGATTGTCTACCCAGGCATTCGCTGTGGGCATTAATGAAGTCATGCAGGAAGGAGAAGCCCGCGCGGATGCCGGCACCACAGCACAAACCCAGATTGATTCGGTCGCCGATCAAACTGAAAAAATCATAAACGACTACCGGACTGTTACCAAGGTTGTTGATGGACTCAGAGTCTACAACGCATTGTTACAGACCCAGTTGGATAATCAGCAGGCAGAAATGCAGGCCCTGAATGACTCCATCGCCAACGTCGCGCTGATTGAACGGCAAATCGTTCCCTTGATGATTCGCATGGTAGACGCGCTGGATGAGTTCGTTCAGCTCGATACACCTTTCCTTACGGAAGAGCGTACCGGTCGTATCGAACGTCTGCGTGAAGTTATGGAACGTTCAGATGTATCCGCAGCTGAAAAATTCCGTATCGTGATCGAAGGCTACCAGATTGAAAACGACTATGGTCGTACGATTGAGGCTTACAAAGGCTCAACCGACATCGATGGTAAGCAGCTGGAAGTTGACTTCCTGCGTATCGGTCGTGTTGCATTGTTATACCAGACAGTTGGCGGTGCTCACACTGGCGCATGGGATGCATCCTCGCGCACGTTCGTCGAACTTGATCCTGCCGTTTATCAAAAGCAGGTTTTAGATGGTCTTAAGATCGCACGTAAACAGGTTGCACCGGATCTACTCGTTGTACCGGTAGCTGCACCAACGGGGGCAATGAAATGAAAAGCTTAATCAAAAAAATCGGCCTTGCCAGTGGCCTGATGCTGGCTTTCACCCTGTCTGCCCAGGCTGCAACAGCTATTTCGCTGGACGAGCTTCTGCAACAGGTTAAAACCGGTCGCGTGACCGATGCGGCTGAGAACAAGGCACGTCTTGACGAGTTCCGCGCTAACCGTTCATCACAAACCAAATTACTGAATGCTGAAAAAGCCGAACAAAAACGTCAGGAAGACGCTTCTGCAAGAATGGAGAAGCAGTTTGAAGTCAACGATCAACAGATCCTTGTACTTGAGACAGCCTTCCAGGATCGCCTCGGTGGTCTGAAAGAACTGTTTGGTGTTCTGCAGCAGGCATCAGGTGATGCACGTGGTCAGTTTGAAACATCACTGACACAGGTTCAGTTCCCTGATCGTACCGACTTCCTGCTCGAGTTTGCCAAGAAGATGGGTCAGTCAAACCGTCTGGCTTCTCTCGAAGAAATTGAGCGCCTGTGGTTTGAAATGCAGCGTGAAATGACGGAAACAAGCAAAGTCTCCACCTTCACCACCAACGTTGTTAATGCAAATGGTGAAGAGAACCAGCAGGAAGTTACCCGTATCGGTGCTTTCAACGTTATCTCTGAAGGCAAGTACCTTGAGTATGTTCCTGAGACCCAACGTCTTGTTGAACTGCAACGTCAGCCTCCTTCACGTTTCACCGGTCGTTTAGGTGATCTGGAATCTGCAACATCCGGTATGTACCCTGTTGGTCTCGATCCAACACGTGGTCAGTTACTTGGCCTGTTGGTTCAGTCACCCAGCCTGATGGAACGTATCGACCAGGGTAAAACTGTTGGTTACGTGATCATCGTTCTCGGTATCTTCGGTGTACTGATCGCCGTCTGGCGTGTACTGGTACTGACCGCAGTAGGTGCCAAGGTTAACAGCCAAATCAAGAACATCAACCAGCCTAACACCAATAACCCGCTGGGCCGTGTACTCAAGGTGTCTCAGGATGCTGCCGGTGCTGACATTGAAACCATCGAGCTGAAACTGGGCGAAGCTATCCTCAGGGAAACACCCAAGTTCAACTCCATGCTGCCTCTGTTGAAGATTATCTCCGTCGTAGCACCGTTGCTCGGTCTGCTCGGTACGGTAACCGGTATGATCGTGACCTTCCAGGCTATTACCCTGTATGGTGCCGGTGATCCGAAACTGATGGCCGGTGGTATTTCAACCGCACTGGTTACTACGGTACTTGGTCTGTGTGTTGCCATACCGACCGTGTTCCTGCATACGCTGGTTTCCAGCCGGGCCAGAAGACTGACCCAGATCTTGCAGGAAGAGTCCGCTGGCATGCTCGCAGAGCTTGCCGAAGGTAAACAGTCAGCAGCATAAGGTAGTCAGCTCATGGATATGGTTTATTACTATCTGCCCGCACTGGAAACGGTCCGTGACTTCATGGAACTTGGTGGGGATGTGCTGTTCGTTATCGGCTTCCTCACGCTGTTCATGTGGATGCTGATCATCGAAAGAATAATCTATCTTCGTGCAGGACATAAACGACTGGCCGCCAAGGCCCTGTTCATCTGGGAAGCACGCCAGGACCACAAGTCCTGGAATGCCCACCAGATCCGGACACGTTTAATCTCGCAGGTTTCCGCCAAAGTAGAACGCAACATACCGATTATTCAGACGTGTGTTGCGTTATGCCCATTGCTCGGCTTACTGGGTACAGTAACCGGCATGGTCGAGGTGTTTGAGGTAATGGCCATTTCAGGATCGGGTAGCCCCCGTTCCATGGCATCAGGCGTATCCAAGGCAACCATTCCGACAATGGCCGGAATGGTTGCGGCTCTGTCCGGTGTCGCTATGGCAACCTACCTGCAACGCAAAGCTTCACGTGAACGTGAATTACTTGCGGACAACCTGTACATAGGTAACAAGTGACCTGAAGGTCGCTGGAGAATTTGAATGAAGCAATTTTTTAACCAAACCCAGGTCGAAGAAGAGAGCGAAATTAATATCACACCGATGCTTGACGTGGTGTTCATTATGTTGATCTTCTTCATTGTAACGGCAACTTTTGTTAAGGAAGCCGGTATCGACGTTAACCGGCCTGACGCGGCAACCGCTGTCAAAAAGGAAAATGCAAATATCCTGATTGCCATCGGTGCCAATAACGACATCTGGATTGACCGTCGCATGGTTGACGTTCGTTCGGTACGTCCTAATATCGAGCGTCTTCACGCCGAGAACCCGCAGGGTTCAGTGGTTATCCAGGCCGATAAGGATTCCAAGACCGATACGTTAATCCAGGTCATGGATGCCTCACGTCAAGCCGGTGTGTTTAACGTTTCTATCGCCGCTCAAGAGCAGTAAGAAAGATCATGTCAGCAACAATTAATCAAACACTAAACCAAAGTCAGGCTGCAAGCGTGACCAGGTTGGTAACGGGGCTGATACTTGGTCTGGCTATTACCTTATGCCTGTTCTGGATGATGCAATACCTGATTGCAACTGCTGATCGTACGCTTAATGATGATGGCGCTGGTAACCTGGTCGATTTTGTCAGGGTAAAGCGTGATGAATCTGTCAAGCAACGGCAGTTGAAACCGAAAAAGCCACCACCACCTGAGTCACCGCCACCTCAGCCTCCTACACCACAGTTGGAGAACCTGAGTGCCAATGCTGAAAAGATCGCCATTTCAGAAGCACCGGTTGAAACCGATATTGAAATGACGGGCGGATTCAGCCTTGGGGTGGGCGAAGGTGATTACCTGCCTATTGTTAAAGTAGCACCTATCTATCCCAACCGGGCCTTGACCCGTGGTATCGAAGGGTTCTGCGTTGTGCAATACACGGTAACCCGCCAGGGCACGGTGAAGGACCCTGTGGTCATTGAATCACAGTGTACTTCCAGCCTGTTTCACAGCGCTTCTGTGAACGCAGCCCTGAAATTCAAATACAAGCCAAGGATTATGGACGGCGAAGCTGTTGAAGTTCCTGGCGTACAGAACAAGTTTACTTATGAAATTACTGAATAAGAGTTTAATACGTAAAAACTGGTTGGTACCTGCCATTTCTGCCGTCTTGTCTGTGATGCTGGCATCCACCGCAGTCGCACAGCGCGATAAGGATGAGGATGGCAGCACGCGCAAGACCAAAGAAACCGTGGCCATGAGCCAGCAGGTTTATGAGTCCTTGACCGAAATCCAGGAGTTCGTAGAAGCCGACGACTTCCAGCCTGCCTTACAGAAGATCAACGAACTTCAGACCGGCAAAAAGAAGATGTCGCCTTATGAAACGGCGCAGATCTATAACCTTCAGGCTTACACCTACTACCTGATGGAAGATTATCCGAAATCTATCGGTTCCTATGAGAAAGTATTGCAACAGCCTGAGTTACCCGAAGCGCTGCAACAAAGTACACTCAAAACGCTCGCACAGCTTCACTTTACGGTTGAAGACTACGATAAGGCACTGGAAACCATCAATCGCCTGATGGCCGCAATTGCTGAACCTTCAGCGGATATTTATATGCTGCAGGGTCAGGCTTACTTCCAGATGGGTGATTATGCGAAAGCGCTCGAACCGATCAAAATCGCCATTCAAATGAACCGCGACCAGGGTAAAGTGCCAAAGGAAAACTGGCTGCTGTTACTGCGTGTGATCTACTGGGAAATGAAAGATTTCGATAACATGCTGATCGTTATCAAGGAACTGATCCAGGAATATCCCAAAGATACCTACGTGCTGACACTGGCAGGTGTTTACAGTGAGTTGGGTGATACCAAGAAGCAGTTGGCATTGACCGAAGCACTGTATGAGAAGGGTTACATCGACGGGAAACAACATGCCGTCAACCTTGCTAACCTGTACCTGTTACATGGCATGCCATACAAAGCCGCCGTTCTTCTTGAAAAGGAAATGAAAGCCGGCAATGTGAAGGAAGACACCCGGAATCTGCGCTTACTGTCGCAAGCCTGGTACTCTGCCAGAAACGACAAAAAGGCGATTCCACCACTGGTTAAAGCAGCGGCAACAGGTGAAGACTCTGAACTGTATATGCGTTTGGCTCAGTCTTATCTGAACCTCGAAATGTGGAATGAAGCAGCATCGGCCGCTAAAGCCGGTCTGGCAGCAGGCGACCTCAAGCGTAAGGATACGGCCAACATCATGTATGGTATGGCCCTGTTCAACCAGAGGAAGCTTGAGCAAGCCCGCAGAGCATTCCAGGCAGCAGGCAAAGACAACCGCAGCAAACGTGCATCACAGCAGTGGATCAAGTACGTCGACAGCGAAATCTTACGCCGCGATACACTTGAACAGAAACTGCCTGACGTGAAACCACGTGATGTGGATGAAATTCTGAGAGCCAACGCCGAGGCAGTCGACGGCTAAAGGCTTCTCAAAGCGATATAAAAAACCGCGCTCAAAGCGCGGTTTTTTTTGTGTTGAATTTATGCCGCAACAAAAAGCTGATTCAGTCTTTGTTACCCGGCATGTAATGCATGATGCGAATATTCTCCATTGTCACCAGGGCGCCGCATTTTGCTTCTTCAAATAATTCAGACAAGGTCTCCCGAAAGGCCGCAATCTTGGCTTCTTCATCCACGATTTCGATAGCGATCGGAAGATCGGATGACAGGTCGAGTATCTTTGTTGTCCGGATACGGGCGCTGGCCCCATAGCCCAGTACGCCTTTAAAGACCGTTGCACCGGCAAGATCGGCATCACGGGCCCTTCTGACAATAACCTCGTACAAAGGCGCATGACCCAGCTTGTCACTCTCACCGACAAACACCCTCAACAACACCGCCTGCCCTGTAATTGTCATAATTACCTCAACACCAATGCACTTAAATACAAGCCCAATACAAACGCCAGCCCGGCACCCGCCATGGTGGCCACAAAATAGAACGATGCATAAAAATATTCCTTGTCCTGAACAAACTGGCCCAGTTCATAAACAAAGGAAGACATGGTCGTAAACCCACCGCAAAACCCGGTAGCCAGTAATAGGCGCATCTCGGTGGAAAGCAGCTGCGAGGTCGAAGCAATACCGGTGATAAGCCCTATCAGCAGGCAACCTGCAATATTGGATACCAACGTACCCAATGGCATACTCATCGCGGCATAGTTCTGCGTGGCCAGGCTCATGCCGTAACGGCTGACGCCGCCGAGCATACTGCCCAGCCCAACATAGACAAACGGTAAAATGCCAGCCACTTTCGAATCCTGTAAATTTAGATTGCTACATGATGCGATGCGGAAAGGCACGACGCAAGAGTTGAGACAAAAGAGTACCCAAATGGACAAGGGCTTAAGCCTGAAATATCTTTGGCGAACCATGTGGTAAAAATGGAAAACTACAAGGCGTTGCCAGGCATGCATTTATAGCCACAGACCAGGTAATTCCAGTTAAACTACATCAAACAGGAAATGCACCCCTGGGGGGATAAAAATGACCAAACGTATCTTCATCGCCGGCCATAATGGAATGGTTGGCTCTGCATTGATGCGTCAACTGGAAAAAGACATCAACAACAGCATCATCACGGCCAACTTCAAAGACCTGGACCTGCGCAACCAGCCACAGGTGGCCGATTTTTTCGCCCAAAACCCCATCGATGAGATTTACCTAAGCGCTGCCAAAGTGGGCGGCATCCACGCCAACGATACCTACCCTGCCGAGTTCATCTACGACAACCTGATGATGGAATGCAATGTTATCCACCAGGCATGGCAAAGCGGCGTATATAGACTGATGTTTTTAGGTAGCTCATGTATCTACCCCAGGCTGGCCAACCAGCCCATGAAAGAATCAGCACTGTTAAGTGGCAAGCTTGAGCCCACCAATGAGCCCTATGCCGTGGCCAAGATCGCCGGCATCAAGCTGTGCGAATCTTACAACCGCCAATACGGCACCGATTACCGCAGTGTGATGCCCACTAACCTGTATGGTCCGGGCGATAACTACCATCCCGAAAACAGCCACGTGATCCCTGCCCTGTTACGGCGTTTTCACGAGGCCAAGCTGAGCAATGCTGACAGCATCAGCATATGGGGCAGCGGCACATCATTGCGTGAGTTTTTACATGTGGATGATATGGCGCGCGCATCCATCCACATCATGGATCTGCCATTGGAGGAATACCAGCAGGTCACCGACCCACGGCTGTCGCATATCAATGTGGGCTCGGGTGTGGATTGCTCCATTGCCGAGCTTGTGGGCGTTATACAGGACGTGACGGGATATAGAGGCAACATCAGCTACGACACCAGCAAGCCGGACGGCGCACCACGTAAGCTAATGGATAGCACCAAGCTGAAAAGCCTCGGCTGGCAACCCCAGTACACATTAAAAGAAGGCCTGGCAGACGCCTACCAGTGGTTTGTCGAGCATTATGAAAGTTTGAGCGAGGAAGGGACCAGGAACCAATGAGCAACAAAGTCGCATTAATCACCGGTGTCACCGGCCAGGATGGTTCGTACCTGGCGGAGTTTTTACTGGAAAAGGGTTACGAGGTACACGGTATAAAACGCCGCGCCTCTTCATTTAACACCGAGCGCATAGACCATATCTATGAGGCCCCTTCTGAAAAAAACAGAAAGTTCATATTGCACTACGGCGACCTGACCGATACCTCCAACATCACCCGTATCATCCAGCAAGTACAACCGGATGAGATTTACAACCTGGGTGCGCAAAGCCACGTGGCTGTTTCTTTTGAAGAACCGGAATACACTGCTGATGTAGTGGGCATGGGTACGCTACGGGTACTGGAAGCGGTACGCTTACTCGGCCTGACTGAAAAAACACGTATCTACCAGGCATCCACCTCCGAGCTTTTTGGCAAGGTGCAGGAGACCCCGCAAACCGAAACCACACCCTTTTACCCGCGCTCGCCCTACGGTGTTGCCAAGCTGTATGGCTACTGGATAACCGTGAACTACCGCGAAGCTTATGGCATGTATGCCTGTAACGGCATCCTGTTTAACCACGAGTCGCCACGCCGGGGCGAAACCTTTGTGACACGCAAGATCACCCGTGGCCTGTGCAATATTTCACAAGGGCTGGAAGACTGCCTGTACATGGGTAATATGGATTCCTTACGTGACTGGGGCCACGCCAGGGATTATGTCGAAATGCAGTGGCTGATGCTGCAGCAGGACGAACCCGAAGATTTTGTTATCGCCACTGGCAAGCAGTACACGGTGAGGGACTTCATCAATAGATCTGCAAAAGCACTAGGCATTACCCTGAAATTTGAGGGCGAGGGCCTTGATGAGGTAGGCAAAGTCGAGAGCATTGATGCCAGCATTGCAGCCAACGATATCGCCGTAAAGCCAGGTGATGTGATGGTAGCCGTGAGTGAACAATACTACCGTCCCACCGAAGTCGACTCCCTGTTGGGTGATCCGGCGAAAGCCAAGAACAAACTGGGCTGGGAAACACGTGTAACGCTGGATGAAATGATCGCAGAAATGGTGCACAACGACCTGCAGATCGCGAGCAGAAACCGGCTATTGATTAAGAGTGGGTATGATGTGAATCAGCCGTTTGAGTAAACTGCTCTCGTACTGACGCAGAGTCAATTGACGCTGTGTGAATCGTACGCATAACTTACCCAAAGCCTATAGATCCCAAAGCCGATCGCAATCCCCAGAGCATTGACACCGATATCAAGCAAACTTGCGTCTCTGGATGGAATGAAAGCCTGCACGACTTCCATCGACACCCCAAAGAATCCAGCCACCAATGGCGCAAGATACCTGTTTCGATGGGAAAAGGAGCCAGAAAGGGAAAAACTCAACAAGGCATAACATAGGAGATGCCCTAAACCTGGACTATTGCGCAAGGACATAGATAAGGACGTCTTGCTTAGTGACAGAAACTCGGCAAGCAGCCTATAAATCTCATTGAATGTCTGGCTACTCGTACAACTGGCAATGGCTAACAACAAAACCATACTGATTGAGGTCATACAAAAAAACAGATGCCAGGTTCTGGCCTGTGTTCGAACCATCACTTAAGCCTTAAAAGCATTGGAAATTAGCCGCTCAATAAGTCGCTCTACTGTTTTTTCATCCCACTTCACAGGCACATGACCACTCGCAGCACGCACTTCAAGCCCATTATCAGCCGTCGCGCTTACACATGCAAAGTAGTATCTCAACAGAGCCCAAAGTCTCCGTGACAGGCCGGTGCATCCATCAAGCCGGCGATCCTTTTCATCAGGGACTCCATAGCGCTAGCACTGCTCTAAATTACCCTCCATAATTACCGCATGTTCACCGGCATCAGCAAAACATTTCAAAAACCCAAAACACCACATGTCACTCCTGATGTGCCAAAAAACCAGCGCATCTATTGCATTGGCGACATCGCGCAGCAACTAGACGATACCCTACCCGATACACACCGCGAATTCCTCACAGAAACCTGCGTGGATTCATGGCAATGTGGTAGCTACAATTTCGTGCACGCCGGCATTCGTCCGGGTGTGCCATTGGAACAACAAATCCAGGAAGACAAGCTGTGGATAAGAGAGGAGTTCCTGGGCAGCACCATCAGTCATGGCCACATCGTGGTTCACGGTCATAGCATCACACAAGTACCCGAGTTACTCCCCAATCGAATCGGTATCGACACCGGTGCCTACGCTAACGGGAGCAGTAAATAAATGCGACACAACCAATCTCCCAAAAGCTGGCTTAGGCTATTTGCGATACTGACTCTTACAGCCCATAGCACTTTAGCAGACTACCAATCTGGCCTGGATGCCTACAACAGGGCGGACTATGAAACTGCCCTCAAAGACTGGAAAGAGGTAATAGCAACCCCACCGGGTAAGATTTCCCAAGCCACAATTGCTGAAACCCACTACGCGATTGGCATGCTCTACTGGATGGGTCAATATGTACCGGTAGATTACGCTGAAGCGGCCACCTGGCTGAACAAGGCCACAGTCTTGGGACATGCCGGCGCACAGAGCAAACTGGCGTTTTTATACACACGAGGCCTGGGTGTGGAGCAAAACTACGATACCGCTTTCGAATTGTTTAGTAAATCTGCCAAACAAGGCGACATTGATGGCCAATACAACTTGGGAATCTTCTATTTAAATGGCTGGGGTATAGAAGTAAACAGAACAACTGCCGCTCAATACCTGGCAGCAGCCTCCGCACAAGGAGACCAAGAAGCCGAAGCTGCTTTACAAGACCTTTTAAAAACTTTGACAAATAGCCAATAGAAACAGGTAAACCTGTCGACTGAGCACGGTGAAGACCAGCGGTTTGAGCAGCCAGATTAGAAAATCGTATTGACCCTCGTGGTAAAGCGGAAACCCGTGCCAGAGAAATATCAGCACCACGCCGTGAAACATGAATCCGGTGGTGTCGGGGACATGTCATTCCGGGCAAAAAAAACGGCGCCCTGATGGACGCCGATTCTGCTTTCAAAACTATCTGACCTAGTCTTCGATTTCCCCAGTAGCCATACGCTTGTTATAGATCTTCTCGAGTTCATACAGGTCTTGCATCAGCTCGAAGAAACCGTGCCAGTGTGCGTAATCCGGTGCGCCGTGGCTTGCACCCATGCGTGCCCGGCGTCCCTCGTGGTGCCACAGGTAGTAGTACTTCACCTGGAAGGGGTCGGTCCATGGGTTGTCGCGCAGCAGTTTCTTTTCTTTCAGCTCATTGAGCATCTTCAACGCAGGCTTGTAATAGCCTTCGTTATATAGGTTGACTGCCTTGTCTGCCTGGGTGAAAAAGCCTTCGGTATGATCCGGGCTATGGCAAGCGGCACAAACCTGGCGCATCTTCTTCCTGCCTTCAGGTCCGTTACCCAGTTTGGGGCTCATCGGGTCTTCAGAATCGCGAACCGAGGACATCTTCGCCCACTGAACCCAATAGAGACGGTCGCTGACGTTATGGGTCATCTTCAGATCACCCACCTGGCTCATGTGGCATGAGGCGCATGTCGGCGCACGGTAATCCTCGCCCGGTTGCCAGTCTTCCGGCGCCCCGTCAAAGTTCCAGGTGTAGCCTTCGGTCTTGAAAACATGTCCGTGCTTGCTGTTCTCGTAAATCTCTATATTCGGGTGGTCCGGGCCGAGATGGCATGACGCACACGCGTATGGCTTACGGGCTTCTGCGTTGGAAAAACTATGACGGGTGTGGCAAACACCACAACTGCCGGTGCTTCCATCCGGGTAGACATTACCAATACCGGAGTTGGGCCATGTTTCCGGTGTGGGTTTGCCATTTTCATCCAGCTTGATCTCGGTGCCATGACACTGAACACAACCTGTCTCGTTAGCGGCACCGCCAAACTCGGGATGTTCCTGCCCTTCATGTATGGAGGTCAGCGCATGCAGGCTGTCTTTGGGGATTTGCTGACGGTAGGCACGGAAATGGCCACTCTTATTAAACTCTTCCACCTGGTCTTCATGGCAGTTAGCACATACCGTTGGTGGCACCAGCACAGAGACCTTCAGACCGGTTTCCTGGTGCATTGATCCCATCGGGGAGTCCGCTTCAACAACATGGCAGTCTGAGCACGACACACCGTTTTCGGCGTGGGCGCTCTTGCGCCAGTCTATCACCACTGCGGCCATTTCCTCTTCGTGACAATCAATGCACTCCTGTGCTTCATCACTCAGTTCAGCCATGAGCGAACCCGACATGGCAATACCGGCGATCAATAATATGGACATCCAAACCTGGTCTGATGCTAAGCGACGCATGAGTCTTGCTCCCTCAGTTTTTGTATAAATGTGAACCCTGAGTTTACCACTTCGCCGAAATCATCAATAGAAGTATTGGAAAATACCGGCATCCGGCTAATTGGGGTCAGAGTAAAAACTCCTCAAAATGATGCTCTAAATTTAGAACATCATTTTGGGAGTTTTTACTCTGACCCCAATTAACCCTGCTGTATGTGTAAATTGAAAGAATTAAATGTGTAAATCTGACACTAACTTGCGATAGGTCAGGCCAGCAGGCCACAGCGGCGCTAAACTACCAGTTTTGAGATGGTATCTGACAACACAGAATAACTGGAGTGTTGAATGTACATCGAAAACATTGATGACGTGTACAGTGGGCTTGTCAGCCAGGTTGGGTTGATAATCGACCTGGATCGGCCCGGGGTCGAGTTACTAAAAACCGACCGTTCGAAGTATGGCGTCACCAATTATCCGAAGTGTCATGTCCATGATGTCTTCATTTTAAATATTGACGGCAGCTTGTTTTACGCCAAAGGTGAAGATGTCTACTTAAAGGTATCCAGTCGCCACTCATTGAGCTACAACAATTTTCTTGAGTTTGCACTGTCGATTTTCCAACTTGATGAGGGTTCTGTTCCCGCAAGAAAATTCTGTTTTTTAGATGAGCCTGACGTGGCCGATGTCAACTTTGAAAGAGATGTCGTTCGGCGGCAGTTGGCATTAATCAAAAACATTACTGATGACACGCAACCCGGTAGCATTCCTGACCCCAAAATAAGGCAATTATTCATTTTCTACCTCTCTAAAAAAGAGAGGCTCGTCGCAAAAGATGGTGCTATGTATGACGATGTCTTCAACCATCATGGCAGGGATATTATTAATGAGGTCCTGGCATCGGTGCTGGGACAGTTGCTTGGGATACCGGTGCCACTTAACTACTTCGGGCACAAACGCTCCCAGTTTAAACGGGCATTTTGCAATGAAACACACTATGCCGGTCCCAGAAACCGACGCTATGTTGTATCGAAGGCTCCCCAGGAAAAGCACCCGTCTCCTTTCCTGGTGGATGTGCTGAATAAGAAATTCAGAGAGTTAAACATCGTTTGGGGTCTGTCTCTGTACCGGGAGGAATCAAACCCTTTGAATTTGCAGTTTTTCCAGCATCAGGAAACTGCTGATCCGCAGGACTTTGGGAACCTGGTTATCGCCCAATGTAGCCATTATGCCGACCTGATTCTCTCGGACTTTCTGGACCGTTTACTCGATGGAGCGAAAGACCGCAAACCCTATGATTACCTTCTGCCATCGGGCCTTGAGGGTCCGATCATCACGCTGGATTTTGGAGAGATTCTGTTTCCCGAGTTGATGTTTGACCCCTTTGAACCGCACTATCTTGAACAAAAGGTGGCGAGAGCATCAGCATTCAAGGATTATTTCAGGCAGATCGGAGAGTTGGGCCCTGATAATCTATACCGAAAAACAGTTGCCGACCTGGTACTCAAGGTCAGGGGCACGGATTTGAGTATCATCAGGCGCCTGGTGGAGGCGATTCCGGAAGCATTCCTTCTGGATCATCGCGAAAATGATCAGTACTGCTACCAACCGGCAACAGTCATAGATTTCCTGGAGAATCAGTTCACAATCATCATGGAACAGAATGACATTTAATATAGGACAGCATCGATGAGCGCCTTAAACGAACAATCGACATACAGAATTCCTCCCGGAACGAAACTGATCATCGTTGACGCCCATGACACGATTTTCCAGCCGGACCTGAGCCGGACACAGGCTGACATCTTCAAAGACCCGATGAAAAAAGAGCGTATCACCTGGATGTTACGCTATGGATTTCTCAATTTTATTGAATATTTTGCGGTACAGAAAAAGCTTGAAATCGTGATCAGCTCTGACGGTCAGAAAAGACGCTTGACCAGAATCGCAAAACGATTCGGAATCTACAACAAATTAGAGGCGATCTACGGATCTGAGCATATCGACAAGTGGGACTATTTGAAACGGCTCGACAAGATTTTGGATGATCGTCAAGTTGAAGCCAAGGATGCGGTTTTTATCGGCGACAGCCAGGTCGACCAGTTTTCAGCCGAAAAATATGGCGTACCCTTTATCTTGGTGCCCAACACCGTCTCGGAACGCGCGTTTTCATTTAACTCCTTCCTGGAAATCGAATTTGGTAGCGGAGACTATGGTCTCGAGTTGATCAACTTGCATGAAATCAAGCAGGTCTCCCACAACTTATCGACACCGCAACTCGTGGAAGAGGTCATCCGCCGGCAAGAAGGCGTGCTGGCCCATCTTGGGCCGGTTGTGATCAACGAGGTTGAGTTTCAATCTGCTAATGATATTGGAGTGTACCTTGTGCGGGAACCCTCAAGTGAAAATGATATTCACTGGAGTGACGTGGTATTGCCGATTGAGATGGAGAGCTACCAACATATTTATGAAAATTTGAAAGACTTTCTCAAGGATCAATCGGTTTATATTCAGGATTGCTACGCCGGTTCGGAAGCGTCCTGCCGTATCCCACTGCGAATTATCACGCAGGATGCATGGCCCAATCTTTTTGCAAGGCATATGTTTCGTCATGTCAGCAGCGAGGAGATGGCGTCATTTTTCCCCGAATACACGTTGATTCACGTTCCGGAATTCAAAGCAGGCGCCGGTGTGGATGAAAGTGAATCGAATGACATGATCGTGATAAACCTCCTCAAGAAGTTGATCCTGATCGTCGGCGCAAACTCTTCGAACGCCATTCGCAAAGCCGTTTTCTTTACGTTGAGTTTCATCATGCCTAAAAATGACATGATACCGGTCCGTTGCTCCGCCCTTAAGGGTGATGATCGCAGCTTATCTGTCTTCTTTGGAAAGGATCATGCGCTAAAAAACAGCCTCTGCCTCAATACCAACTACGAGTTTTTCGGGGACGACTGCCATGGATGGACCCAAAACGGCTTTACCAATATGGAGTGGGGCTGTCGCACCCTGGTCGATGGGCTGGATGAAGTTCTGGATCCGGAGATATATTCGGCGACGCGGAAATTTGCAACCATTCTGGAAAATGGCGGACTCGACGAAAAACGGCATATTATATTTGAGCGAAAGAACCCCAAGTTTCATGCCATTGCATCCTTCCCCATCGCCCATTTGCGTCATGCTGACAGAAGTGGCATAGCCGCTTTTCCAAAACATATTTTTATTATCGTCAAAGATTCGATGGGCGTGCTGCCGGCCATGGGAAAGCTGACCCGCGAACAGGCTGCGATTTTTCTGTTGTTGGGCTATGAGTCAAAGTGGGATCTGTCGCAATCCGAAGACCTCCCTGCAATCTCCTATTTGCCCTTTTATAACAGCGACCTGGCCTTCTACCGGGAATCTTTTTATGCCGGGCTTTTATACGAAAAGCTTGAGCGCGCACAAAGCCAGTGCTGGATATTGAACGCGCTACCCATTGGCCCCCGCAAAAATGACACCGCGGTGGTCAACCTGACATTGATTCGACAATTTGTTTCGGCGATTCAGAGTGAAAAGACTAAACAATTCCAATGGCATATGGATAGCCACTGGAATTTTCAGTCAGTCTGCGGCTTCAGGGGTTACCCGGAGACCATGTTAGACCCGGAAAAAGCGTGGGAAGGTGACCCTGATCGATTTGCAGCGGTCAATCGCGTATTAAAAAACTCCTTTACAGAGCGACTGAGTAAATACACAGACGATTTGTCCCCGGCGATCAAAAGCGCATTAAACTGGTTTGAAGATTGAGGGTTTAATTGGGGTCAGAGTAAAAACTCCTGTAACAAGGTGGGTTTTGTGCGGTGCAGTCAAAGAGTTTTTACTCTGACCCCAATTAATATGCCTTTTTTATTGATTTCAGTCACTATTTGCTTGCGATGCTTGTTGTATCTTAACCGTAGCCGCCTGAGAGTGATTGCTGATGATCTTCGCAGGCAAATACTATACTGTTGAGGCTATTCAATATAATAAATTCGCTATAAATCAAATGGATTAGTAGTTGATTCGACATTAGCATCAAAATGGGAGTTTCCAAAAATGAGTGCGGTAAATCTGGATCTGAGTAAATATGGCATCACCGACGTCAAAGAGATCGTTCATAACCCTTCGTATGACGTGTTATTCGAAGAAGAGACAAAACCAGGCCTGGAAGGTTTTGAAAAAGGTGTGGTGACAGAGTTTGGTGCTGTCAATGTGATGACGGGTGAGTTTACCGGTCGCTCTCCCAAGGACAAGTACATCGTCATGGATGATGTCTCCCGTGACACCATCTGGTGGACATCACCTGAGTCTCCGAACGATAACAAACCGACGACGCCCGAAGTCTGGGCTGACCTGAAGGCGCTGACGACCAAGCAACTCTCCGGCAAGCGTCTGTTCGTTATCGATGCCTTCTGCGGTACCAATATCGATACACGACTGAAGGTTCGGTTCATTATGGAAGTCGCCTGGCAGGCGCACTTTGTCAAGAACATGTTCCTGCGCCCGACCGACGAGGAACTGAAGAATTTCGGCGAGCCTGACTTTATCGTCATGAACGGTTCCAAGACATCCAACCAGAAGTGGAAAGAGCATGGCCTCAACTCCGAGGTCTATACCGTTTTTAACATGACCGAGAAAATGCAGGTGATCGGCGGTACCTGGTACGGCGGTGAGATGAAGAAGGGCATGTTCGCGATGATGAACTATTTCCTTCCTTTACGCGGAATGGCTTCCATGCATTGCTCCGCCAATGTTGGCGCAGATGGCAGTACTGCTATCTTTTTTGGTCTATCAGGCACCGGTAAAACAACGCTTTCCACCGACCCCAATCGCGCCCTGATCGGCGACGACGAACATGGCTGGGACGACAATGGCGTGTTCAACTTTGAAGGTGGTTGTTATGCCAAGACTATCCATTTGAGCGAAGAGGCAGAGCCGGATATTTTTCATGCTGTGAAACGCGATGCTTTGCTGGAAAATGTCACGGTAGAAGAGGATGGCACGGTCGACTATGACGACAACTCATTGACCGAAAATACCCGTGTCTCCTACCCGATCTACCATATCGACAATATCGTCAAGCCGGTATCGAAGGGCGGTCACGCAAATAAGGTCATCTTTTTGACCGCGGATGCTTTCGGTGTATTACCACCGGTAGCCAAACTAACACCCGGTCAGACGAAATATCACTTTCTCTCCGGTTTTACCGCCAAACTGGCCGGTACAGAGCGGGGAATTACCGAACCGACTCCAACCTTCTCAGCCTGTTTCGGTAAGGCATTTTTGAGTGTGCACCCAACCAAGTACGGTGAGGAACTGGTAAAACGAATGGAAGCATGTGGTGCAGATGCCTACCTGGTCAATACCGGTTGGAATGGCACCGGCAAGCGCATCTCTATTCAGGATACCCGCGCAATTATCGACAATATTCTCAATGACTCGATCGATAAGGCTGAAACAAAGGTCATGCCCATTTTCAACCTGGAGATTCCGCTGGCACTGCCTGGCGTCGATGGCGGCATTCTCGACCCACGCGATACCTATGAGGATGTATCAGAATGGCAGACCAAGGCAGAGCAACTGGCCAAGCTGTTTATCGATAACTTTGAAGACTTTACCGATAACGAAGAAGGCAAGTCACTGGTCGCTTCAGGCCCGCAACTAGCTTAGTTAAAGAACCGCAGTCTTTGACTGTATATTCTCACGTAAAAGCCTTGGGTAATCGCCCAAGGCTTTTTTAATTGGGGTCAGAGTAAAAACTCTTTGACCGCTGTCCTGAATATCTATGCCGTTACAAGAGTTTTTACTCTGACCCCAATTAACCCCAACTAACCCGCTTTGGTTTTGGGCCACGCTTTAGAAGGTGCTGGCGCTGACCAGTCAGTTGTTCGACTTCTCTTCGAAATTTGCCGCTGCCCAGTACCAGGCCGGTATTCAGTGCGTAGCGTATTTCTGTGATGATATCTTCGTCTGCCTGGTCAGCGAACAATTCCCGATAGACTGACCATCTTGTTGAGTTGTTTTCACCCAGTGCCAAGTACTCCGGGTGGGGTCGCCACATTCTGGATCCACGTCCGAAAGCGTGAACGCGATAGCTGGACCAGGTGTAATCCGCAGGATCAACGACCATGCCGGCTCTGACAGGGTTAAGTTCAATGTATCGCTGGCAGCCCAGCAGGTACTTCTGGGATTGAACCACATTTGATTTAAAGCGCCCTTCGAACAATGTGCCTGTTCGCTGATACCGATAATTGAAATACCGAACGTAGTACCGACCAAGGTACTGCATACAACTGGATATGGCATTTGAGGATGATGGCGTCATGAGTAGGTGAACATGGTTGGTCATAAACACCCAAGCGTGGATTGCAACGTCGTATTTTTCAGCAGCTTCAGTTAACCAATGGATATAGGCCTTCAAATCTGAATCTGATGCAAAGCAGATCTGCTGATTATTTCCCCTTTGAACAACATGCACAGGCAATCCGGGCGGACACTGTCGGGACCTTCGCGGCATGCAGTAACTCCTTCATCGGATCAATACTGGATTCTGCCACGGGAACTGATTAGGTATTGTCAGGTATTTCCCTTTATTCGCGTCAGTTTGGGGGGTTGGTTTAGGTCGGATTAATTGGGGTCAGAGTAAAAACTCCTGAAATGACCTACATTTTCAAGACAGCGGTCAAAGAGTTTTTACTCTGACCCCAATTAACCCAGTTAACCAGTTAACCCATCGGTATTGGATTGGGTGATTTCCCGCAGGATCAGTTCGCCCCCCGATTCTTCGATCGCAAAGAACTGCAGGTGGTTGCGCCCTTCGATAAAAATATCACCAGGTACTACAGCTGAAAAAAAGTCCTGGTAGCCAGCAATCCGATATGTCTGCGTGGTACTTTGAATGACACCATTGACTGCAACCGCCACGTTTTTCGGGAAATCTTCGGCAGGAATATCCACCCAGCGACCCCATACGTGGATCGGATAGAACGTTTTCTCAAGATTGATATCGCGAAAATACCCGGTGGCATCGGCGATGATGTGTCCATCTGCAACTGCGCCTTCCCGGAAATCACGTGGCGTGAGGCCGACCATCCGGGGATAGGGGCCGAACTTGTAAAGATTGGAATCGCTGCCGGTACCAAAGTTTCTGGCGAGTTCCCGGGCGCTGGCCTCAAGGTGAGCTTCGTACGCGTCGCGCCGAAATTCGTGCATGCGACCTGTGGCATCCAGAATCTGTACCCAACCCTGTTGTTTGCGTCCTGCCTTACCTGCCAGACTGGAACCGGAAAGGTTCCATTGTGGAGCCAGATCAAGGACGTCGATCACGGTGGGCAAAATGTCTGTCAGGCTTGCAGGCAACTCGTCCAGTGTTCCGGTCTTTTGTCCGGGAAACTTTACAAATAACGGTATGGAGGCGATATTCGACATGGTCGTGTCATTAATCGAACGCCGCGACTGCCCAGGTATGAAGCTGGCGCCATGGTCACTTGCCACGATGAGCAAGGTGTCGTCGAATAGCCCTTGTGCATCAAGGCTATCCAGCAATTGTCCCAGCAGGACATCCACGTACTGGATCTGCAGCAAGGCTTTCTGCAGCGCCTGGTTGACGGCGAAACTGTCCGGGTACCACTCGTGTGCGTAAGTTCTTAACGGGTCATCCTGGGGGCGAGTACCGAAATGTCTCAGATTGCTCTCTACAATGGCTTCCTTGCCATTCGGTTGAAAGACCCATGGGCTATGAGGCAGCATCGAATGAAGAAAAAACAGACCGGGTTTGTCCGCTGGATGAATTTCTTCGACGAAGGCTTCAAAAACTGCGCCACGGTGGATGGGTCTCTGCCGCTTTCGCACTTCATTTCTCAAGTCATCTGCACCCTGTATGACAATGGGCTCATCAAGTACCCAATCGTCCATATCGGTTAGAAAACCAGACCAGCCCTGGCTCACTGCAGGGAGCTGGTTGCTGTAGGGTCGCGGCGTGACAATGTGAGCGTAAATGACAGCAAGATCGGATACAAAAGTCAGGTTGAAGGTTTTGGCGGCGGGCACTCCTTCAGAAGCAATACCGGCTTCGGGGGCAGAGTTCTTGCAAAACCTGTCAGGACACATAAGCGTGGCAGACTCCCAGGCCGTAATCTCATGCGTTGAACTCAGTAACGTGAATAGGCTTTGTGGAAAATTGCTATGAATCGGTAGCATGCCGCTCATATCGGCCGGATGTAGCCCACACAAGGCAGCCGGCAATGCACCCGTAGTAATTTCTGAAGGTGTGGTGGCATTTCGGAACCAGGTAGATGTGTCGGCCAGCCTTTTAAAATTGGGGTATCTGTCGCCGTCGATCTCCAATTCTGGTGTGAGCAACGACATCAGCGGAAATTCATCGAACATAATGAATACGATATCCGTTCTCTTGCCATTTTGGGCAATGTCCTGAGACAGGTCAGTTTTCTTCGGAACAACGATTTCGGAGGCGCCTGACGCAAACAGGAAAAACAGTGGGAAGAGCAGGATGGCCGGTGACAAATAAAAAAGTAACAGCCTCACCGGGTTAAAACGATACCAGGCTGCAACGCAAGCCATAGCAGTCACAGCGCTGATGCCGACATTCACCGTACCGGAAAGCCCTAACCGGGAAGCAACGGGCAGCCATACGAGCCACCAGAGCACAAACTGGGTTATCAGGCTCACTGTTTTGCCGGTACCGGAATGTAGCTTGTTGGCAGTCACAATTAAAGCGATGAGCAACAGGGGCAGGCAAATCGAAAGCACGATCGCGAAGACTATCAATTGGGCAATACCGAATCGATTGGAGACAAAGAACTCGGCATTGTCGCCCAAAAGCGAAAACAACGGTTGTGCGACTGCCAGGGCAAACAGCAATGCGATCAGAAGTGCTTCCTGCCGTTTCAAGACGAGTTTGCTACCTGGTGAGAGTTTCGAAAAAACATGCTGAAAGCCCGATACTTATTGCTTGCCTGGTTGACCTGCTTGTGCGTTTCGTTCACCTAGAGTAAACGGGGTCAGCGTAAAGTGCTACTTTCCTGAGATTTGACACAGCTATACAGCGTGCGGTTGCCGTTGTTCACCTCCCGCCGCTGCCGGATCTCAAAATGTCGTTCCAGGTTCGCCTGGAACGACTCCCGGCTGTAATCCTGATACTTGTCGTGCTTGTTGCGTAACAGGGTTTTCACCTTGTCATCCTTTCGTGATACATATTCAATAACCAGCTTGTCTGTCAGCCCGGCGAGCCAGTCAATAAATTCCGCCAGGGGAATATTTGCCGTGATCACCACGTGGTGAATTAAAGCCAAACATAACACCAGGTCGGGTCGACTGCGGGTTTGCAAGTCACTGCGCTCGCGATTACGCCAACCCCAATTGGGTGACGGATCCGCTACATTCTGAACCAATGGCAAAATATTAGCGGGTGCACTCTCATCCAGGAAAAGCCGCTCCACGGCAACGTGGTCGATATCAGTTGCCACAACCTGGTTGCAATTTTCCGCTGCGATGCGCGAGAACTGCCCGGTATTGCAGCCGATATCCCAAACCACACCCGGTTTTTCAGTCACTATGACACTGCGAATAAATTCTTCCTTGCACACATGGTCTTTATCCGAGTAATTATGAAACTCGGTATAGTCGCCCCACTCAGAACCCGTGGCTTCCCACTCAAGTTTTTTGACGATTTTTTGCAATTTACGCACATTGACCAGGATCAACTCACGGTTAAAGCCGGCTGATTTAAGGTTTGAGCGGATATTTTCTGACGAACCAGCAAAGCGACGGTCCAACTTGGATTGAAGCCAAACATGGCTCATCACACCCTTACGGAACCGATCTCGGAAACCAAACAAGGAAGCCGCTGCCTGTACGTTGATACCATCGATGGAAGAACGCATGAATGGTTGGAAGTTACAGCCCTTGTATACCTGCATGAACAGCGGAAAAAGGAACATTTCACAAAACTGCCGGTAACCGGACCATGGCTCCCCTTCCTGCAACGGTTCGAAAGACGGGATGTCGATAAACACCGGTTTGCGATTGACAAACTGGATGTTATATGGACTTGCATCCTTAAGTGTAAAGCCGTTACTGACGGCACGTTCAACCAGGTGCAACTGCAAAGTTGCTGCGGCCTTCAACATACTGAAGGACCACTCATAGGGGTAAGAAATCACGGGTACCGGATCGTGCTCAAGAAAACCTGTCCATTCTGCTTTCACATCATCTGGTAAAGGGTTCTGTCCAACCGGAACTTCTCGTGTACCGATAAGCTTTTTAGATTCAACCAGCTTGGTATAAAAAGGCTTTTTCTCAAGTTGCCTGAAGTTTTCCAGGGCGGTTGCACTCAAACCCCGGAATATACGTCCCTGGAAATGATACACACGGCCATTCCGATCACGAAAGGAACCGGCATTGATCTCGGCTTGTGAGATATTCATGAATAAATCAGGACTCGTCTTCCGGATCTTCTTTCCTGGCCATACCTAACGCGGCCCTTAACCTGTGCCAGTAAAGTTTTATCACCACACCGACAGCGGCGACACCACCCAGAATAACCTGTAACAGCATGCTGCCGGTGCCGGGATCAAGGTAAGCCAGGGTATCGGTAACAATAAGCAACAATACAATGGCTATAAATACTCTCATAGATGTTTCTCTGCCTACTTTAAAGACCTTGGCACGTTTGATTTCCGTGAAAAATGAATTGGGCAAAACAGCCCTTTAAATGATTATTTTAAGTCATTGCCAATGTAATTGTACTAAGGACAAGAATCAATTGCGGTGAGTTGCTTTTACTCCTGTCAGCTTTTTGAGCTAGATAATGAAGATATGAGTGAAATATCCACAGGGAAGCCACAATCAGTAGAAGAGTCAAACAGGCCAAAAAGTTTCTATCGTCAGTTGCGTCGCAGCTCATACTATTCTCCCTCGATATCTCTCATAGCAGATTTTACTGCTCAACCATCAATCAACGGCATCCCTTAACGGTGATTTCTTCTCTGTTCTCAGGACCCAGCTGCACAGTGCAGACATCGCTGCCATCCTCTGGAGCCCCTTCCAAAAATACTCGTTTAATAGGTACCGTCACAGGGCTCACAACAAATCTGACAGCAGTGCCAAAAATCCCACCACTTTTTATACCAAAATCCAGATCGCCAAAAGATCCTTGTACCGCAATCGGAGTTGCGAGGCTGAAGAACTGGGCACTTTTAGGAGTCGGTGACACCGCCAGATTGATCTCATTGTTTTTGAAATCAACCTTGCCTGTGCCACATATTCTAATTTTACTGGTATCAATAAAGAAGGCGTCTGGAGTCAGCAGGCCATCCTTCACCGTCCACCTGCCAATTGCACAATTAATTTGTGACGCGTTTTCATCAGTACTTGAAACAATTGCCGCCACCAGGTCAACGGCCCAGAGGTCTATTATCCCAGCCTTAAGGTTCTTCAACTGCCCGGAAAAGTCAAAATAGCCATTACCATTTGCGAGAACCTGATCCAGTGAAGATGCAGTTGAGCTCAGATGAACATCAAGATTCACCAGTCCTTCCATATCGGATTCAGGTTTACTTCTTCTCACGAGAATTCCGATATCGAAATTTTCGACCACAGCTTTCACCTCGGCTTTTGCACCCTGCTCTCCTGGAGCCAATGAGGCGGAAAAGGTAGCTGAACCTCCGGGTAAATTGAGCTGCAACGGCTCTATTGCCAATCTGCCATCGAGCAGGCTGACTTCCACGGAACCACTCCCCAACTGGTCTTCCCCGGAGATCACCTTTTCAGCCTTGATACCTATATGAGCATCAATCTGTGCAAGCAACTCGGGATCAGTCAGTTTCCTGACATCAGTACCCGTGGGGCTTGCGATATCTGATTCTTCTTTTTTATCTGGCTGCGTTTCCGGCTCTTCGTTTTCATCACCTCCCTTTTTCGCGGCCGCCCCACTCCAGGACCAGCCTTCAAAAATAAAATCATCGAGCTGAATCAGAGGGGACTTGAAATTTATTTCAGCACTCACCTGATCGTCACCTCGTGAAAGGTGCGCTTTCCCTTTAAGACTGCTGGTACCGGTGCGTATCTCGAGGCTTTCAAGATCAAAATGGTCCTGCATCAGTATGATATTTGCGCTGATTCCATATTTTTTGAGAGGGGGTAGGTCGAGCTTAAGCAAGTCGTTCAGACTGGAGAGATCATCTCCACTTACTTCAGACCTAAGTGCCAGCGATTGACGAGCTTGGGCGAGATCAACTATCTCCTGCAAAGGAAAGCAAGGTCTCAGATATAGCAAAATCGAGTTCCATCCATGTTTTGTTTTCAGTCAGAAATTCTTCAAGCGAGGCCAGTTTCACCCTGAATGTGTAAGGAAACTCATTAACCTTTCCCTCAATATCAAGGTTCAATGGTTCGCCCGGGATCATTGCGCCAGTGCATTTTTCGATACGGGCTCCGGCTGGCTGGTCTTCTCCTGGTTGATAAAAGGTGACGCCGATATTCTCAAACAACAGTTTTCTTACCACCACAGAATCGCTTGTAATTTCGAAAGATTTTCCTTTTTTGGCTACTGGTTTATCCCCCCCCTGCGGCGGCACTGGTTCTTTCTCGGAACCTCCTTCAGATTTATCAGCAGCAGAACGTACCCAGTTAACGGCCCCCTCGCTATTTTCTTCCAGGTTAACATCGAGTGTATTCACTAAAAACTCTGTGATATAGAGTTTCTTCTTTAAAAGAGGCAGGAGTTCAACCTGTATCTTTGCTGAGTCAAGGTAGAGAAAGGTATCCTGGGAGAAATCCTTGGTATTACTGATTCGCAGTCCCTCAAGGGTAAAAACCGGTTTCAAGGAGGTAGAGAGCACAATCGACTTTTCAATCCTGACCGGTCGCTCAAGTGCATCACTAGCCATTGTCTCCAGAGGCTCTTTAAAACGTGTGAGATCTAACGGTATTTTCAAGAAGGTTACCGCACATATAAAAATAAAAAGAAGACTGGTGACAACCAAAAACAGTCTAAAAATCCAACGAACTCGTTTCCCCATGACACGCCCTCATTATTGTCCATTTATGCAAGCAAGAGATATGCTGCTCACTAAGTCCGACAATGTGCGAAACCAGATCTAGTATTCCAGAAATGTTAGAAACTTACCAAGTGCAAGTGTTCTTATATTTAAAACATGATCCCGGTTATGGTATCAAGATTTGGACATTCATCACTTCTTATGGATTGGCCACTATAGACATCGTAAATAATCTCGTAATCGTTAACCAGGCCAATCAGACTGCTCTTAACTGAATGTCCTTGTGATCGGGGGAGAACCAATGGCCGAAACCCTAATTCTTTGTCGGCCAGTTGCTTTGAACTCGGTCAGCCTTTTCTTCGACGAAAAAAAGCCCCGCCCAAAAGGGCGAGGCTTTCTATTTGATGCCTGGCAGTGACCTACTCTCACATGGGATCTCCCACACTACCATCGGCGATGCATCATTTCACTGCTGAGTTCGGAATGGGATCAGGTGAGACTAATGCTCTAATGCCGCCAGGCAAACTGGCTGGTTTATTTGGGGTCAGAGTAAAAACTCCTGAAACGGGGTGCAAACTTTGCACTAAAATCAGAGAGTTTTTACTCTGACCCCAATTAAACCCAGGTCATTAAGGCCCGTCTCTCCGCTGGAGTTTGATCGGCCTCATCAACTGAGTGGCACTTTTTACGTTTGCCCCGCTTGGCTGGTGTTACCTTTGAGCGATACTTATTATTGGGCGCGAATACTCCGTGAAAACGAGTAAGGTTTACTCTTGGTTTCGGAATAAGTGAAACTAGCCTGGCAACAAAATCCAACGGTTCAAACATCACATGGGTTGTACCGTTACGCCAGGGTGTCTTCAGTTCATAACGCACCCTGCCGTTTCGGGTCATCGATAACCGCTTTGTGGATACCGCGGGTCTCGTGACAGCTGTCCTGTTGTTATCGATCACCACTTTCGTGATTCGACGAAAGGATACGGCGTCTCATCGGCATTTTGGGACCGCGTGTTTGGTACCTTGCAGAAACCCAAAAAGCCGTTAAAAACAGCCTAGTTAAACCGTAGGAATCTTTATTCAGCCTTTCAAAATGCCCTTGAGGTATTCCGGGCTGAATAGTTTGCCTATGGTTGACCCCTGCACCAGGATCGAGAAGGCGACGACACCAAATGTCATATTGACAATCAATGCTTTTTCCGGGCTTTCCGGCAGGGATAAGGCCAGCGCAAGCGCCAGGCCTCCGCGTAATCCGGCCCAGGTGAATAGCTTGGTCATGGCGAGAGCATCTGCTTTCAACATATTGCTTGATGTCAGCAAGGCAAGCGGTATATAGACACTGACAGCGCGTGCCACGAGGCACACCAGTATCGCCACCACAATGCTTAAACCCAGGGGTGCGATTGCCAGGTTGTGAATAAAAATTACAATGAAACCCATCATGACAAATAGCAGCGAATTCAGTGTATCGTCAATGCCTGTCCAGAAGGTCCCCAGGGGTGCGCGGATCTTTTCACCGAGACGTGGTACTGTCAGGTTTCCAACCAACAAGCCCGCGACCACCATGGCGATCGGACCGGAAACATCGATTTCCAGTGCTATGGCGTAACCAAGTGTGACAGTAGCCAACGTGATCAGCAGCAGGTTTCCAAAATCGTTGGTACGAAGAAGCATGTGGTGCGTTATGAAACCTGTAATCAGACCAAGTCCAATCCCACCCAGGACTTCACGCAGAAATAGCAAAACCGCGTCCGACAGTGTGGGTTGGGTTGAGCCACCGACAAAAGCCAGTGCCATGGTGAACAACACCACGCCGACGCCATCATTGAACAACGACTCGCCATTGATGGTGGCCTCCAGTGGCTTGGGTAAACCCGCCGCTTTCAAAATTGCGAGGGCGGCAATCGGGTCGGTAGGGGAAATGAGCGCACCAAAAACAAATGCATAGGTCAGGGCCAGTGTTACACCGAACCACCCGAGAACCGTGCTAAGCAGGAATCCAGTCAGTACACAGGCGATAAGGGTAGAGCCCACAGCCAGCGACAGGATGACCCATTCTTTATCCTCAAGGGATTTGATTTTTACACCGGCGCTCCCGGCAAACAGCATAAAACACAAAACACCGTTGAGAAGAACCTCGCTGATATCCAGCTTTTCTACCAACGCCCTTAGCCAGCTTATCGAATCAACGTGCATGGTTAGAGAGACAACTGCCAGCAGCAGTGATGTAAGCAGTGCAAGCAGCATCAGGCCTATGGCAGACTGCAGATGGAGGTAGCGTTCGTTGATGACACTATAAATGGCTGTCAAGCCGAGCAAGATACCAATCAGTAAAAACAAACCCATCTGCATGCCTCCGTTACTTACCTGTGGTTGGGGTAAATATTGATGCAATGGTCATCATTTGTCTAGCTGGTCTGACTGGCATGGGTTTTGAAACCATTGTGCGAACATTGGAAAGTGAGGCAGAATAAGCGAGTTTGGAAATACGAGCATCCTGTTTCACCCGGTAAATAGCCTCAGCGACGAGGTTAGGCGTTAAGTAGAATCTGCACTGGACTGTCTACGGTCATCACTACCATCGGTGTCCTCATGGATTGCGGTTCGTACCGCCAGGAAGAACCAACACCATATCATTAAAAGGAGGTGCAAAAGCATCTCCTTTTTTAGTTAACCGGGACAGAGGTGTGAATACCCCGGTCCTCAGGCTTCCTTGGCCATAACGGCGTTTGGCAGAATCAGCTTTGACAGGCGCTTGGACAGCTCATAAATACGTCTGAGCGCGTCGATCACTTCGTATTCCATGCGAAACAGTTCAATGAGGTACGGTGTTGTTAGCGAAACCCGCGGTCTCGAAGGTCTGGCCCTTGGGTGAAGAAGTCTCCAAAATCACAAATTACAATTTGTTTTTTTAGCCTGGCACAAATCATTCTATTATTTGATAAGCATGATTTTCGGCCAGGAAACAACTCGAGCTTGTACTCTGATGCCTGTTTGTCCTGCTCTCAATTGCCCCATATGCCGGATAAGGTTGTTTATGGACACAGGTTAATGAATCCTTTAGTCTCAGACTCGTTTTCATAAATGAATCAAAACAGACTTCAGGAGTAGCATATGCGTAATTTATTGGTTTTTCTTTGTGTTCTGATTGTCGCTATCCCCACCATTGCCGCCGCGAGTAGCGCAAATGGTGTCTGGAGCACCGAGAAGGATGACAAGGGCGCCTACCTCGAGGTGACGATCGCGGCTTGCGAATCCGATGCGTCACTTACCTGTGGCGTCATCAGCAAGGCGGTCACCGCGTCGGGCGAAGACCCCGGCTATTCTAATCTTGGCAAACTCATCATCAAAGACATGAAGGATCACGGTGATGGTACTTATTCCAAAGGCACAATCTGGGATCCGGTAAAAGATAAGGTTTACAAATCCAAGATGGAGGTAAAAGGGGATGAACTGGATGTCGACGGCTGCATCTCTGTAATATGCGTAGGGCAACACTGGCAAAGCGTGGCGCAATAGCCGTTTACCCTGATATATTTCGTACCAGGGAAGTTCCGGGCTCACTGATTATCGATTAAACATGTGGAATCTATGGGTCTATTTAAACGGTATGCCAAGTCATCTATTGGGTTTCATCCCAAAATCAATGAACGCGAAATAGTTTTCACACAGCCTCGGCCAGAAGCCGCTATAAATCAATCACAGAATTTACAGCCCCCGCCACCTGACATCGATTGACGTACTTTGCTCACAGCACTTTGAGAATAGAGCCATTGCGCGCTGCAAAACCACAAATGAATACTTTCAGTATTTGTTTGAACCATGGGATTACTCTCGCACCAGACTCACCAGGAACAGCCAAGTTCAGCTGCTGTATACGTACGCCACCGTCCCGAAACGACATTACTCTATCAGATTGTTCAGGAGTACTGGCCTGAGTTTCTGAACGGCGTGTACATCGGCGGCTCCAGTGGGCACCCGTTGCGGTTTCGATGGGTGAAGGCACCAACCAGAAATGAACTCACTCAATTAACGCATACCATTGCCCAACGCATTGGCCGTTACCTGGAGCGCCAAGGCTTACTGGAGCCCGATAACCCGTTTTCAGGCTCAGTGGGTGAAGCTGCCGAGTTTCCGCTGCATGCAGGTTTAGCCACCAAGGCCAATGAACACAGCAAGCTGGAACGCTTGTGCCGCTACATTACGAGGCCGGCAATATCTACGAAACGTCTGTCATTGACCCACAATGGCCAGGTCCGCTATGAGTTGAAAACTTCTTGGCACAATGGCACTACACATATCATATTTGAACCACTGGATTTTATGTTTAGGACGAACGGTATGTCGCGGGCGCATGGATGCGCAGGAGCGACCATTTCCAGACTGGTTGCTCTGGTACCAAAACCCCGGGTTAATCTCACTCGATTTCTTGGAGTGTTCGCCTAAGCGCACCTACTCTTGGTGCACCCAATAGTAAGCATCGGGCACTAGTAACACCGGCAAAACGGGGCAAAGATAAAATACCCCGGTCACTTGATGACGACACAACGCCAGCCGAACGCCGGGCAGCAATGACTTGGGCACAAAGGTTAAAGCGGGTATTTGATATTGATGTTACAACCTGCTGTGAATGCGGTGGTGATGTCAAGATTATTGCGAGTATCGAAGACCCAGCGGTTATTCAGAAGATACTCGCTCACCTGGATGACAATGCAACTTCTACAGCAGCACTGTTGCCGGACTGCCGAGCTTCGCCGACAGTGGGCTTGTTCGTCTGAATAAACAAACGCAATCACGCTGTTCCTAACCTGCTAGTGGTATGGCTTTTTTTGTCCAGCCATTGGAGTTGGTGTAAACCCGGAAAAATGCAGCATCCAGTCTTCACCACTCAACTAGTACGACAATTTGTGCCGAATTGACCCAAAGGCTAACAAAAAGCGATGTTCAATATATGCAGATTTCTGGCAATATTGCTTTAATGCCTCCTATACTCGACCTGCTGGATGTCTCATTGTGGGACTCGTTCAAAGAGTCGGAAGAAAATGCCTTTAAGGGACGTTCATTAATGAGTTACTTCACCGAACTGGACTGGGGCAAGGTTCGGCTGGTTGTCGCCGGAAAATTGCAGACGGGCCAGGATATTTAACACTGCCTGGATTCAGGAGTGGACTGCCCCATCATTGGCCGCGGTGGTATCCCACCGCGGGGTATCGGGTTTACTGCCGGTTAGATTGAATGATCAACACTCAGGTAAAACGCCTGATGCCAATCAACCCGGCGGCAAACATCAACAGCAGCATCAGCAATGCTCCTGAACGACTCAGCGTCGGAACTGCCACAACGAACACATCACCCTCAACCGACTCAACCGTGATCAACACCGATGCTTCATTGCTGTCGAGCGCGCCGTCGTTGGCCTTGTAAGTAAACGTATCACTGCCGCTGAACCCGGCGTTCGGCGTGTAGCTGAAGCTGCCGTCCGGATGCGGGGCCAGGGTGCCATTCGCCGGCTGGCCGGTGACCGTCACCGTCAGTGGCTGGCCCTCCGGGTCGACGTCATTGGCCAGAAGCCCGGGAGCTGCAACTGTCAGCACCGTATCCTGCAGTGTGACGTAGACATCGCCATTGGCCACCGGCGGCAGGTTCGCCGACGCAGCTGTCACCGTGATCAACACCGATGCCTCATTGCTGTCGAGCGCGCCGTCGTTGGCCTTGTAAGTAAACGTATCACTGCCGCTGAACCCGGCGTTCGGCGTGTAGCTGAAGCTGCCGTCCGGGTGCGGGGCCAGGGTGCCATTCGCCTGGCTGACCGGTAACCGTCAGTGTAAGTGTATGACCTTCCGGATCGGCATCATTGGCCAGAACCCCGGGAACCGGAACGTCCAGCACCGTATCCTGCGGCGTCGCGTAGACATCGCCATTGGCCACCGGCGGCAGGTTCGCCGACGCAGCTGTCACCGTGATCAACACCGATGCTTCATTGCTGTCGAGCGCGCCGTCGTTGGCCTTGTAAGTAAACGTATCACTGCCGCTGAACCCGGCGTTCGGCGTGTAGCTGAAGCTGCCGTCCGGATGCGGGGCCAGGGTGCCATTCGCCGGCTGGCCGGTGACCGTCACCGTCAGTGGCTGGCCCTCCGGATCGGCATCATTGGCCAGAAGCCCGGGAGCTGCAACTGTCAGCACCGTATCCTGCAGTGTGACGTAGACATCGCCATTGGCCACCGGCGGCAGGTTCGCCGACGCAGCTGTCACCATGATCAACACCGATGCCTCGTTGCTGTCGAGCGCGCCGTCGTTCGCCTTGTAGGTGAACGTATCACTGCCACTGAACCCAGCGTTCGGCGTGTAGCTGAAGCTGCCGCCCGGGTTCGGGGCCAGGGTGCCATTCGTTGGCTGGCTGGTAACCGTCACTGTCAACGGTTGGCCCTCCGGATCGGCGTCATTGGCCAGAACGCCCGGCGCCGCCACGTTCAGCACCGTGTCCTGCGGTGTGGCATAGACATCGCCATTGGCTACCGGGGGCAGGTTCGCCGTCGTGGCCGTCACCGTGATCAACACCGACGCCTCATTGCTGTCGAGCGCGCCGTCGTTGGCCTTGTAGGTGAACGTATCCGTACCGCTGAAACCGGCGTTCGGCGTGTAGCTGAAGCCGCCATTCGGGTTCGCGCCCAGAATGCCATTCGTCGGCTGCTTGGTCACGGTGACCGTCAGCGCGTGCCCCTCCGGGTCGGCGTCATTGGCCAGGAGCCCGGGGGCCGTCACGCTCAGCACCGTATCCTGCGGCGTGATGTAGACATCCCCATTGGCCACCGGCGGCAGGTTCGCCGCCGCAGCGGTCACCGTAATCTGCACGCTGGCAATATTGCTGTCCAACTGGTTGTCCGAGGCCCGGTAGGAGAAGCTGTCCGTACCGCTGAAACCGGCATTGGGGGTGTAGGTGAACCCGCCCAGCAGGCTGGGTGACAGCTGACCGTTGGTCGGCTGGGTTTCAATGGTCGAAATCCGCAGTGCATTGCCCTCCGGGTCAGCGTCATTGCTCAGAACCCCAGGAGACGCCACAGTCAGCACCGTATCCTGTGGCGTGACGTAGACGTCGCCATTGGCTACCGGCGGCAGATTCGCTGCCGTCACCGTGATCTGCACGCTGGCAATATTGCTATCCAACTGGTTGTCCGAGGCCCGGTAGGAGAAGCTGTCCGTGCCGCTGAAACCGGCGTTGGGGGTGTAGGTGAACCCGCCCAGCAGGTTGGGTGACAGCTGACCGTTGGTCGGCTGGGTTTCAATGGTCGAAATCCGCAGTGCATGTCCCTCCGGATCGACGTCATTGCCCAGCACACCAGGGGTCGCCACGGTCAAAACCGTATCCTGCGGCATGACGTAGACGTCACCATTGGCCACCGGCGGCAGGTTTGCTGCCGCAGCTGTCACCGTAATCTGCACCGGCACCTCGTTGCTGTCGAATACGCCGTCGTTAGCTTTGTAGGTAAATGTATCAGTACCGCTGTACCCGGCGTTCGGCTTGTAGCTGAAACCGCCATCCGGGCTCGGAGCCAGGGCGCCATTCGCCGGCTGGCCGGTAACCGTCACCGTCAGTGCGTTGCCCTCCGGGTCAGCGTCATTACTCAGAAGCCCGGGGGCCGCCACATTCAGCACCGTATCCTGCGGCGTGGCGTAGACGTCGCCATTGGCCACCGGCGGCAGGTTGATCGCATTGACCGTGATCTGCACCGTGGCCGTGTTGCTCTGCAGAGAGCCGTCACTGGCCTGATACGTGAAGCTGTCGACTCCGCTGAAGCCCTGATTGGGCGTGTAGACAAAGCTGCCGATCGCTGTGGGCGACAGAAGGCCGTTCGTGGGCTGGGTGCTCACTGAGAGGGCCAGACTGTCTCCGTCCGGGTCCGAGTCGTTAGCCAGCGGGCCCAGATTCGCGGGCACCAGCAAGAACGCGTTCTGCGTCGTGCTGTAACTGTCATTGTTGGCCACCGGCGCGCGGTTGACCGCGTTCACGGTGATCTGCACCGTGGCGAAGTTGCTGCCCAGGGCTCCATCGTTCAACTGGTACGTGAAGGAGTCAGTACCGGAGAAGTTCGGGTCCGGGATATAAGTGAACGAACCGTCATCGTTCAGGGCAGTAAGTGTGCCATTCGCCGGATCGGTTACCTTGATCACCGACACGACGTCGCCATCCGGATCACCGTCATTGAGCAGCAGCCCCTGGAATCCGGGTACTGTCAGGGTTGTGCGCTGCGGCGTGCTGTAGCTGTCGTCGCCGGCGACCGGCGGCTGGTTCACCGCATTGACCGCGATCTGGACCGTCGCGAGGTTACTGTCCAACTGGTTGTCCGAGGCGCGGTAGGAGAAGCTGTCCGTGCCGCTGAATCCAGCGTTGGGGGTGTAGGTGAACCCGCCCAGCAGGCTGGGCGACAGCTGGCCGTTGGCCGGCTGGGTTTCAATGGTGGAAATCCGCAGTGCATTGCCCTCCGGATCGATGTCGTTGCCGAGAACCCCGGCGTCAGCCACGGTCAGCGGCGTATCCTGCGGCGTTGCGTAGAGGTCGTCATTGGCCACCGGCGGCAGATTGATCGCATTGACCGTGATCTGCACCGTGGCCGTGTTGCTGAGCAGGGAACCGTCAGTGGCCTGGTACGTGAAGCTGTCAACGCCGCTGAAAGTGGGGTCAGGCGTATAAATGAAGCTGCCATTGGCTGCGGGCGACAGGTGACCGTTCATGGGCTGGTTGGTCACCGGCATGGTCAGGATGTCTCCGTCCGGGTCCGAGTCGTTTGCCAGCGTACCTTTGTCCGGCAGTAGCGCCAGGTAGCTTCCCTGCGTCATGCTGTAGCTGTCGTTGTTGGCCACCGGGGCGTCGTTGACCGCGTTCACGGTGATGTTCACCGTGGCGAAGTTGCTGCCCAGAGCGCCATCGTTCAACTGGTAGGTAAAGGAGTCCGTACCGGAGAAGCCTGGATTCGGGACATAAGTGAAGGACCCGTCATCTCTCAGCTGAGTAACCGTGCCATCCGTCGGATCAGATGCCTTCAGCACCGTAACGGTGTCGCCATCCGGATCACCGTCATTGAGCAGCAGACCCTGAAATCCCGGAACGGTCAGGGTTGTGTCCTCCGAGGTGCTGTAGCTGTCGTCGCCGGCGATCGGCGGCTGGTTCACCGCATTGACCGCGATCTGGACCGTCGCGAGGTTACTGTCCAACTGGTTGTCCGAGGCGCGGTAGGAGAAGCTGTCCGTGCCGCTGAATCCAGCGTTGGGGGTGTAGGTGAACCCGCCCAGCAGGCTGGGCGACAGCTGGCCGTTGGCCGGCTGGGTTTCAATGGCGGCAATCCGCAGTGCATTGCCCTCCGGATCGATGTCGTTGCCGAGAACCCCGGCGTCAGCCACGGTCAGCGGCGTATCCTGCGGCGTTGCGTAGACGTCGTTATTGGCCACTGGCGGCAGGTTGATCGCATTGACCGTGATCTGCACCGTGGCCGTGTTGCTGAGCAGGGAACCGTCAGTGGCCAGGTACGTGAACCTGTCAACGCCGCTGAAGGTGGGGTCGGGCGTATAAATGAAGCTGCCATTGGCTGCGGGCGACAGGTGACCGTTCATGGGCTGGTTGGTCACCGGCATGGTCAGGGTGTCTCCGTCCGGGTCCGAGTCGTTTGCCAGCGTACCTTTGTCCGGCAGTAGCGCCAGGAAGCTTCCCTGCGTCATGGTGTAGCTGTCGTTGTTGGCCACCGGGGCCCGGTTAACCGCGTTCACGATGATCTGCACCGTGGCCACGTTGCTGTCCAGGGCGCCGTCGTTCAACTGGTAGGTGAAAGAATCCGTACCCGAGAAGTTCGGGTCCGGGAGATAAGTGAACGACCCGTCGTCGCTCAGGGGATCGGGAGTGAGCGTGCCATTCGCCGGATCGGATACCTTCACCACCGTCGTAATGTCGCCGTCCGGATCGCCGTCATTGAGCAGCAGGCCCTGAAATCCTGGCACGGTCAGGGTTGTACCCTGCGACGTGCTGTAGCTGTCGTCGCCTGCCACCGGCGCCCGGTTGGCGGGGTTGACGGTGATGGTCACCGTGGCCACGTTGCTGTCCAGGGCGCCGTCATTCACCTCGTAGGTGAAGGAGTCCGTTCCGAAGAAGCCGCTGTCAGGCGTGTAGATAAAGAACCCGGCACCAGAAAGGTCGGCGCTGAGTGTGCCATTCGCGGGGTCGGATACCTTGACGGCCGTCAGGGTATCGCCGTCTGGATCGATGTCATTGCTGAGCACACTGTTCTGCGAGATAACAACGAACAAATCCGTGTCCTGAGGCGTGCTGTAGCTGTCGTCATTGGCTACCGGAGCCTGGTTGACCTCGTTCACGGTGATTTGCACCGTTGCCACGTTGCTGTCCAGGGCGCCGTCGTTCAACTGGTAGGTGAAGGAGTCTGTACCGAAGAAGCCCGGGTCCGGGACATAAGTGAACGACCCGTCATTGTCCAGGACTGTGACCGTACCATCCATCGGATCGTCCACCTTGGTCAGCGTCAACGGATCCCCCTCCGCATCGCCGTCATTGAGCAGCAGACCCTGGAATCCTGGCACGGTCAGGGTTGTGTCCTCTGAGGTGCTGTAGGTGTCATTGTTTGCCACCGGCGCCGTGTTGCTGGCCACGCAGTTGATCTGCACGCTGGTGATGTCCGCGCTGGCCATGCTGCCGCTGCCGTTTGTGACCGAGCAAAACTGGCCGACTGGCTGGGTGGCAACGGTGACCGCATAGGCGTCACCAACCACCAATTTTGTTGGGAAAGAAAACTGTACATTCGGATTGAGGCTGCGACTTACGATCAGGTCGTCGGTGCCGTTATTCTGCAATCTCAGCGAGCCGGTTAGCCCGGTGACTGTTCCCCCGACTGAGTTGCCGGGAACAACAACCGTGATTGTCCTGGAGCCGCCGCCTGCTCCGTAAACGAAATCGAAATCGCCCGCGATTAAATTCAGGTCGCCAAGTGTGCCGGGGAAGGTTGAACTCCCAAAAATTACGCCCCCAGAAGAATACCCATCAGGCACATAGAGGGTTCCAACAGTGAAGATGTTTGCGAATCCAAATGGCGCACCGTCGCTGCTGAGAGCGGAACTGACGACGGGATCGCTTTGAAAAAGTTCCTCTGTAGTAAACGCAACCTGGATACTATCGACCTGTTGACTGGTAGTCAGGGCACCAACCACATAGTCGTAATTTGTGGGACTGGCATAGTCTATGGTTGGCGAGATGGTGGGGTTTCCCGGAGCGGGTAGACCAGAGATATCGAGTGAGCCAACTGCCGCAACTTTCACGGACGTAGGCGTTACCTGTTCGAAAGTTACCTGCATCTGCGCACTGGCCGCCATTGACCAGATTAACAAGGCGCATTGCGATCGTAATACGAGCTCTCATTTTATACTCCATTCCATTCCTTGGTTCGCAGTTTGGCCGCACTGTTTT
>CAVWXX010000015.1:0-396245 GCA_963759155.1 uncultured Gammaproteobacteria bacterium
AACGCTATCCCTTCGCCAGATTATTCAAATAAGCCTGCAAATAAGAAGCGACTAACCTCCCGACCCGATAGCGGCCAAGGCCGTGTGAGGAGAGATTAGATTAACTAACTAGTGGAGGTATGCTATGAAATCACTAAAAATGTTTCTTTTGATGTCACTGATGTTTGCTGCTTCGTCCTCATATGCAAGTTTCGATAGTGTGAGTATTAGTCAATGGATTAATAATCTCCTGATTCAAGAAATGATCACTGGTCCTGAGATGATTGATCCTGGCCAGGGGGCTAAGAATCGTGTCGGTAAGTCAAAACCCTCATCAGTAACAGTTCCTGTTCGCGGGCCTGTTATTGCCGACCCTGGTCAGGGGGAAAAATATCGCCGTGGTAAGTAGGATGAGGCTGGTTTTCTAGACGACCGAGCCATGCTCATATTGATGCTGAAGGCAGGACAACTGTCATTGAAATTGTTTACGTGATCATACGTTAACTGATCACCATATTGAGCCGTCAATCACTGGCGGCTCTGTAGCTGTTCAAACCGTACGAGGCGTAATCACAATCAACAAGGGAAATTCTCATGAAATCAGTTAAATTATTTGTTGCATCCTCACTGATGTTAGTCACCTCTTCCGTTCTCGCGAATTATTTAGCATTGGTTGACAAAGGAGACTCCTTACTTTTGCCATCTACTAATATGGGTGATGTAAAAGCTGTCGATAACAAGGCTGCTACTCCAATTATCACTGTTAAAAAAACGCTAAAGAAAAAAGTCATGAAGAAGGTACAGCCTAATAAATAGGCAGCCGAGAAATTTTGAAACGCAGTGTGGAGCCGCCAATCGCTGGCGGCTCTCTTTTTTAGCTAACCAATGTCTCCTAGTGGCCGCTACTTGCTATACGCCACAACCTGAGCCGAGGGGCTGGTGCTGCGCAGTAAGCTGTTACTCGCCTGGTGCGATTTTCAGTGATGCTTATAACCGGAGTCGGCCAGTTGGGGACATTTAAATAAGCTTACTGATAATCCTCTAGCCCCTATTGTTTTGCCGGTCTCAACCTTTCGATAAAGTCTGTATTTACCCAGTAAATGTCGTCCCGTCCCTCGAAATGTCTGACAAAAAAGAAATATTTTCCGTCGGGCGTCACACTGGGCCGCGTGACTGAATACGCTGAGCTGACATTTATTGAATCACCCATGTTGATGGGTTCAGTCCAGGTATCATCTGCATTTCTGTATGCTATATAGAGATCGTATTCTCCCTTTGATCCTGGTCGGTTTGAACAAAAAATCAGGTAACTTTCGTCAGGTGCGATGAAGGAATCCAGTTCACGGAATTCAGAGTTTATAACATTGCCTATGTTTTCAACCTCCGGGTATTTGCCATTTATTGATCTCGACCTGAAAATATCCAAATCACCGTAACCCTCTCGCACCGAACTCATAAAATATAGAGTCCCATCTCTCGTAATTGATGGATATCCGCCAACCAGTGGTTCATCGCCAACAGTCCTGACATACTCGGGCTCAGACCAGCCATCGGAGTTCAATGTAGTCCTCCAGATATTAGAATGTTCAGACAACATCCCAGAATCGTCTGTAGATCTATTTGATTGGAAGTAGAGTGTTTTTCCATCTGGTGAGATCGTAAAATTATCGTCGTTCTGTCCATTTTGAAAAGAAACCGGCTTGGGACCTGTCCACATTTCGTTTTTCATTTGTATTTCAAGAATCGGGATGTACCCGATGTTGGACTCACCATGTGTACTTCGGTTAAATACAAACACTGATTCTTCGTTTAGAAATGCTGAACACCCTTCATAATTATTTGTACCAATAATTCCGGGAGCAAATATTTCAGGACTCGTTCCAGGGAGCTTCTGTCCGAGATAGGGACCTGTTAAATCTGGAATTTCAGCCGCGTTAGCGTTGTGCGCCAAAATCAATGTTACCGACAGTATTACAGCAATATGAGTCGTTCGAGGTTCTGTTATAACTGACATCCCAGGCTCCCTATAGCTTGCGTGTCGACATATAGGATTATGTGCACGACGTTGAAGAACATTCAGTGTATTTATCGGTGAGCATTATAGGCGGGTTATCCATTCAAATCTGCATGGCCTGAGTGATTAACTTGTCGATACTGGTCCTCGAGTTTGTGAAGCGCTGGTAGTCACTGGAACCGAAAATCGGGCAAATAAGGGCTTTACATTTGTGTGATATAATTCTAACATAAAGTTAGATATACATAACATATGGTGAAAGCAATGAAACACGCCAAAAACGCCCTTGTTCTCCAATCCATACTGGCCATGGGAGCCATTTGGGTATTTATCGCCCTATATCGAGCGGGCTACATACCCAGTGGTCTGGATGTCTTCATATTCGCCATGATCATGTTTTCAGCCGTTTATGCATTTGTAACGCACATGAAGCGCTACAAAGATGAGAAGCAAGGCTTCCCTCCTGAGGATGAATTGAGCACACAAATCAAGTTCAAGGCTGGCTACCTTGCCTATATTGCTTCCATGTATATCTGGCTGTTTATCTTCTTGCTGCAGCGACTCTTCCCTGACTCGGAAACGATGCTGGGCAGCGGCATCTTGTTGTCGGCAATCGTCGCCACCGTCATCAAAGGCTATCTGACTCGTAATTTTCATGAAAACGAGAATTAAAGAACTCAGAGCCGCGCGCGGTATGACCCAGGTTGATCTTGCCAAAGAGGTTGGGGTGCGGCGCGAGACCATCGTTTTCTTGGAGAAGGGGAAATACAATCCGTCATTGCAGCTGGCTCACAGGGTTGCCCAGGCATTTGGATTGGGCATTGAGGAAGTATTCTTGTTGTAGAGAGGACTGTGACCCCAAGTCCTGTCCCAAACTTGCTTCCGGACGATCGACCGCTTTGGGTCTATTCTGTTAAAAAACTGGATACTTTCCTAATTTCGGTTAAATTTGGTGAGTTGAGTTCAAGGAAAATAGCAGCATGAGGTTTGTAAACTGCACTAATACAATGCGTCCACTTTTGTTGTTTGCGATGGTTGTGAATATGGCAACGGTCGCTTCAGCTGGTCAGGTGAAATCGGATACTGCGGAAGCCAAGATGATAGCTGACGCACATATTCATCATGGACTGTCTCATCAAAACGGCCATGTAGTACCCCAGAACTTTGACTTTTTTTCCCAGCGGAATGTGCAGATAATCAGTTTCCCAATGCCTATTCATCGAGGGGGAACTGGCGATCTGATGTCCTTAATAGAAGCAGAAACTGTTGAAATGAATATTCTTTCTGAACGGAATAAGAAATTTCAGTTGATAAGCAGCAACATTGATTTTTGCGAAAACCCGAACTCCGAACAGCTGGCAGTTTTTCTGAGTATTGAGTACTTTCATGGCGTCTTTAACGGCGATCCTGACAATGTCGAGAAGTACCGGAATCTAGGGGTTCGTTCGATAACGATCATAGATAATGAACATGATAGATTTTTTAATGATGACAAACTGACTGTATTCGGAAAACAGATTATCCGTCAGATGAATGCAGTCGGTGTCTTGGTGGATATTTCCCACTTATCGGAGCAACACATGATTGAAATAATACATTTTTCTGAAAAGCCCGTGATTGCTTCACATTCAGGTGCGAGGGCCGTATCAAAAAATGATGGAGGTTTGTCTGATGCGGTGTTGGAAGCATTGAAGATTAGCGGCGGGTTTGCTTTTACGACGTTCAATAAGAATGATCTGTTTCTTCCCGGAGAAGTGGACGTTAACAGCATGGATAAATTCATAGAACACGTAGTGTACTTAACCCAGACTCTCGGACCAGATCATGTAGGGATAGGTTCAGATTACCAAGCGATGGGAAAATATGTTCCGAAAGCACTAAACGAAATCAATACATACCAGCAAATACACGAGGCTCTTAAAGAGGCTGGGTTTTTTGAGTCTGACATTGAATCGATCATGTCCGGGACATTTCTGAATGCACTGGGTGTCAGTTATTGCAATTAATGTCATAAAGATCAATGAACATCAAATAGTTGGGCCTGGTTATTAGTCTGGTCTTGGCCGGGTGCTGCTGGACAGATTTCTCACAAACGTGTCATATGAATGACGGCTTGAAGCTGCACAGCAGCCACTGAAGGGAAGCAAAACTCAGCTGAGCGTATAGCAAGTAGCGGCCAGAAGCAGAACTTCGTAAGGTAAGAAAAAGGGCCGCCCTTGGTGGACGGCCCTACACAATCAAACGGGCCCGGAGGGACACGAGACCCTCTCGGGATTAACGGTCGAAACTATGGCAGTCACGACAATCCGCGCGTTTTTCACGGTGCTTCTCGTGATGCGCCATGAATTCCTCGTAATCACCAAGTTCCCACTCACGGGCCTTTTCAGCCGAGTGACAACCTGAAGCACAAGTAGCCTGAGTATTGGTAGGGGCAAAGCCTAAATCACCCTGCAGATCCATCCGTGCAGTATTCAGGTGGCATGCGGAGCAGTTCAAGGCATCGTCACTGGGGCTCACCTGGTGGTTGAGTAGTTGATAGGTATCGGTGGTCACCCATTGATACTCGTCTTCCCCATTGAAACCCATGTTTTCCAATCCGGCAATGGCCGCGGCATCTGCATTTGCGGTTGTAAAAAATACACTGGTATCCAAGGCGATGAGTTGGCTGGACTCGGTCCGCAGCGGATAATCGGATGTTTTGTACTTGAATGGATAGAGCTTACTGCCCGGGTCGTTGACTGCACCGTCGGGAATACTCGTGTGGTACGTGCCTGTTTCCGGGTCTTCATACACTTGGTCGAATAACAGGTAATTGTCGCTCATCCGGTTCCAGTGGCGGTATACGGGTACCTGGTTGTTGGCCTTTACCAGCACCGGGTGTAAGGGCGCGTTGGCGTGCTCGGTACCCGCCTGCCAGCTGCGATGTAATTCCGTGGCTTCGGTCGCATCGGAGTCACCAGCATTCTTGGCATAGATGGGGATATGGCAGGATTGGCAAGCAATCTTCGCAGTATGCTGATTGATTTCCGAACTGTCATGCGGTGTAGGGCTGTGACAACCGCCGGAATTGCAGTCCAGATCCACACCTGCCAGATCGGTGGGACGAATATCTGAGCCCTTGCCCGGGAAGCGGTGATTCTCCGGCACATGGCAGGACTGACAATTCAGATTTGCACCGGTGGTCGCCATGTGCACATCGTATTGCGCATCAGTAGTATGGGCAGTCGCCAAAGCCAGGTCGCCTCGCTTCACGGCATCGCCGCCTCCAGCTTTTGCATGGCACTGAAGACAGCTTGCACGCGTGGGCTTGTGCACGGTTTGCACTGCCTCATCCATGCCGATACTCATATTGGCCATATCCGGTTGAAAAACACCATTCACCCTCTTGCGCTTGTATGCATCCTGATGGCACATCATGCAGTCGATATTTTCAAGTTGCGCTTGCGAAGGAAACTCTTCGGGTTCAGCACCGCGACCCACATGACACGTGCTGCAGCCCTCCCAGTTACCGGTAACGTTGCCACAATAAGTGTTCACACCACCGGCATGTTTGCCCTGTAAAAAGCTGGATTGATTGATCATGTCAGGGGCTTCCCCCTTCCACTGGTAATGGGTGGACCCGAACACGTCGAAAGCATGCTCAGTGTGACATTCCAGGCAGGTGCCGGGACCGGTATAGGCCAAGTCACCGTGACCTGATGACCCGCCACCACCGCCGCCACCGCCGCCACCACCACCACCTTGATCTCCACAATCCGCTGGCGCGTCTGTAAGTGATCGCGTGGCGCTGCCACCGGGTGTTTCAACCTTGATGTTGCATGGCACGATTTGCCCGGAGCTCAGAGAGATTTCTTCCTCCAGTTGGCCTTTTTTGTTGGCACGGAAAGTTCCCAGGACCTGACCAGTCTCTACTCCCGAAACAGTAACAAGAGCACTTCGCCCGGCTTTCAAAACCTTCAGTTGAATCTTGTTGTCGCCATCCTCAAAGGCACTTTTCTTGATCACAGGATCAGCGGTGTAAACCGAAGCCCTTTGCTCAGCTTTTAAAACCTTCGGTTGAATCTTGTTGTCGCCATCTTCATACCCATTTTTCTTGATCACAGGATAAGCGGCGTATGCGGAAAAACCAACGAGTAGAAAACAAGCCAGGATGGTCATTTGTGAGAAAACCCGACCCTTTCCAGCAGTGGTGTGTTGTTGCTTATTCATAACTGTTCTCCTCCATGAGACAGGCGTTTCCAGTGGCGCAAACTTGATGGGTTGGCCAGACTTGCGACTAAATACATTATATTATTTTAATATAGACTATCACGCCCAAGCGTACTGTAGTCAAGTCATACCATTATAAATATTTTATTAAAATCATTAACTTCCAAGAGGCGGGAGCGAAGAAATTTGTCGAGGTTTTGAAAATGGAAACTTGGGAAACGCTAAGAATGACGCCACTAACATGGCTTGGAATATAGGTGATTCATATGAGGATATGGACTGATCTGGCGTGATGCCGAGGAAGATGGACAGGTTGTTAAGTCACCTGATGATATTGATGCGCTGCCTGGTGGTAAGGTTCGGTTGATATATTGACCTTGCGTTCTGACTGTTCACCCGCCCTTGGTAACTCCTACCAACCCCATGGTGCGTTTATTAAGGTTTTGGGGCCACGGAGTCTGACCGTCTTCGCTTTCTGTTTAGGTTCGAAAAACAGTTGAACGTACCCCATCTGAGTCTTGAGGGACATATTTGAGGATTTGTTCTGTTTTCCCGCCAATGGTTGCGAAAACCCACACCAACCGTCTACGGCACGATAAAAACGGACAGCAATAAACGCAGTCAAAAATGTAATCAAAAATATTGCAACGAGATCTAACATTTCTTTATCCCCTCGGATTCAGCCTGAATTTGCAGGCTAACTTAGTGATTTCGAATGGCCCTAATGAGCAATCCTAAAAATCACTTTCGGGAGACTATGTGTTTGCGATGAGTCCGCAAGCATTTTCCTTGTCAGAATTTCACAGTCAAAGACTATGAAACCTCGCCAATCATTGGCTATGTTATATGGATGCAATAATCGAGCCGAGAATAAGCCATTTAATAACAACTTCATAACAGCTCAATTAAATAGCAATGATTACAAAGCGATAGAGAGTAATAAAATTTCTTAGCTAAATTGAATGTATTCAAAACCAGGCTGCATATATCCAAAATATGTCAGTAAAACTGACAATAATTGTCACTCCCAAGACCCGACTTTCTCTATCCATTGACCCACGCCCATGGGTCTGGCTGAACGGTATACCAGGTCATTTTCTGGGTGCTATCCCGATATCATAGCCGCCGCGGTCTTGTGATACGGCAAAGATAAGATTCGCCCAATTACGGGGTCGCAATTGCTTTGGTCAATCTCGGGTTTTACTTGCTGATCATCTTCTTGAAGATGTAAGTCCCAACCAATAGGCCGGCAAAGATAGCAGCGACTTCCATAAGCCTGCTCCGACAGTCACTACTCTTTCAGTCCCTCTGGCGGAGTGTGGTTATTGAAAGAGCCTGCATTCACTAGAGACTCATTGAATTAACACGGATATTAATTATAGATGATAATCTTCTTAGTTGCCGGAATGCGACTCAATCACGCTCACTGTGGCAATGAACAGCGACAGCAAATCCCTGTTATGATTGAATCACCCCACCCAAACCGGACCAATTCAGGGGAAAGTCACAGGACCGATTAAATGCCCGCCAACACCATCCCCACGCCATCCACGAAATTGTTCGGTTACCCGAAGTACTGGGCCGAATGTTATGGCGTGGCGCCGTTTCTACCCATGTCCCGGGCAGAGATGGATACGCTTGGCTGGGATTCCTGTGACATCATCATCGTGACAGGTGATGCCTACGTGGACCACCCTTCCTTCGGCATGGCCATTATCGGGCGTTTGCTGGAGGACCAGGGCTACCGGGTCGGGATTATCGCTCAGCCGGACTGGCATTCGGCCGATGCATTCAAAACCCTGGGTAAACCCAATCTGTTTTTCGGGGTAGCCGCCGGCAACATGGATTCGATGATCAACCGCTATACAGCGGAACGCAAGATGCGATCTGATGACGCCTACACACCCGGTGGAATGGGTGGAAAACGGCCCGATCGAAGCTCCCTGGTATACAGCCAGCGCTGCAAGGAGGCCTGGTCCGATGTGCCGGTGATCCTGGGTGGTATCGAGGCATCATTACGGCGCATCGCTCATTACGACTACTGGCAGGACAGTGTGAGACGCTCGATCCTGCTGGATGCCACCGCAGACCTGCTCTTATATGGCAATGCCGAAAGAGCACTGGTCGAGGTGGCGCACCGACTGGCCCGGGGCGACGACGTCGCAAGCATCACCGATGTTCGCGGTACGGCATTCCTGCGCAAGGATACACCGGAGGACTGGTGGGAAATCGACTCGACCCGCATCGACCGGCCCGGCAAGGTAGACCAGGTGGTTAACCCCTACATCAACGTGCGTGAGATGGACGCAAACGAGAAGCAACGCCGTGAAGCCGCCTTATATGGTGTGGGCACCCCGGATGATACCGAGCAGGTCGTAGTATTCAAACCACACCCGCAACGCGACCGGGACCACACGGTCATACGCCTGCCCTCCTTCGAGAAAGTCAGAAATGATGCCGTGCTATATGCCCATGCCAACCGGGTACTGCACCTGGAAACAAACCCGGGCAATGCCAGGGCGCTGGTGCAAAAACACGGCGATGTGGATCTCTGGTTAAATGCGCCTCCCATTCCCTTGTCCACCGAGGAGATGGACTACGTCTTTGGCATGCCATTTGCGCGGGTTCCGCATCCATCCTATGCCGGGGCAAAAATCCCAGCCTACGAAATGATCCGTTTTTCGGTCAACATCATGCGGGGTTGTTTTGGTGGATGCACTTTCTGCTCCATTACCGAGCACGAAGGTCGCATCATCCAAAACCGTTCCGAGGAGTCAATTCTCCACGAGGTGGAGCAAATACGCGAAAAGGTACCGGGCTTCACCGGGACGATTTCCGACCTGGGTGGGCCGACGGCCAATATGTATCGAATCGCCTGTAAAAGCCGCGAGATCGAGGCCGCCTGCCGCAAACCCAGTTGTGTGTACCCGGGCATCTGTCCCAACCTGAAAACCGATCATTCCGCCCTGACACAGCTTTATCGAAAAGCCCGAAAACTACCGGGTGTCAACAAGGTACTGATCGCCTCCGGTCTGCGCTACGACCTCGCGGTGGAAGATCCCGAATACGTCAAGGAACTGGTCACCCACCACGTTGGTGGTCAGCTCAAGATTGCACCTGAACATACCGAGAGTGGTCCACTGTCAAAAATGATGAAGCCTGGTATCGGCAGCTATGACCGGTTCAAACAGATGTTCGAGAAATACTCCCGTGAGGCGGGTAAGCAGCAGTACCTGATCCCCTATTTTATTGCAGCCCACCCGGGCACCACCGATGAAGACATGCTCAACCTGGCCATCTGGCTCAAGCGCAATGGCTTTACCGCGGACCAGGTGCAGGCTTTTTATCCTTCACCGATGGCGACCGCAACCGCAATGTACCATTCGGGCAAAGACCCCTTGCGCAAGGTCACTTACAAATCGGGCCAGGTGGTTCCCGTGAAAGACCCGCAGCAACGAAAACTGCACAAGGCCCTGCTCAGGTATCACGACCCGAACAACTGGGAGATGCTCCGCAAGGCACTCAGAGACATGGGACGGGAAGATTTGATCGGAGATGGCGAATCGCAACTGATACCCTCCCACCAGCCTGAAGCTGGTCATGCCTATCGGGCATCAAGACGAAAAAACACCGAGCAGGCACACCAACGCCGAACGGGCAAGAAGATGCTCACCCAACATACAGGTTTACCGCCACGGGATGACGGCAGCAGTAAAGCAAAACAGACAGGCGGAAAACCGCGCACCAAGGGCTCTCGCAGTTAAGCTTCTTGCTAACCCCGCAACACCTCAACACCTCAACACCAAAGTCAGGACGGGCCCGATTTCCCTCTTCAAGCGGGTGACAAGCTATTCGATTGGCGGTGGTGTTTCCATTTCATTGGCGACCTCCGTTGACCGACTGACAAATATTGTCAGTTGTCAAACACAGGGCGTCACAATGTGTCTTTCAAGCAGCTCGGCAACCCGCGTCAAAAAACTTTAAACCACTGTTATTTAGCACCTTTATTATTTCCCATATCAACTGGCGCGATACTTGCATGATTAAGGGGGCAATATATGGTTTTTTGAAAGACAGTTCTCAAAAACCGAAGGATCTAAGGACAAGGAAGCATGTCCCCGCCTGTAACGTAGCTGTTACGAAAAACAGTTAACGCGACGGTTGAAACAACGACAACCACGGAAGGCGTCAGATCCACGGAGGGGTCGTAACAGGAATGTTACAAGCTTGGGGGACAGGCTATTTAGTGAGTTAGATGTAAGTGTAGGGCTTGGCGCGGGCGTGATATGTCCGGTGCAAGCAGTTTAAGCCATGATGGCACTCCTGGCCGCGAAGTGGCGTCGCCACAGGAGAAGACAGATTTTGACAAGGATAGCACACGTCAAACTGTAACCAGCGAAGCTGGTGTTCTGGATATTGATCTACCCGCGCTTGGTTCCCACGAACCAGGTTTGGCCGTTTGTGCGCGCGGCAAAGTAAAAAGCAAATGACCAGTAGCGGAGTAAAAATATGATAATGACCTATTCAACTTTATTTCTTGGCAGTTTGATTGTGGCGATGCTCGTCATGTTTCTCTATCGACTGATCTCTCATGCCAGCAAATCGGCCTCGAGAGCCAGGAAATCACAAAACCAGGCAAATCGCATCCAGACTGAACAAAAAGCCCATGCATGGCGCAGTGCTGTCAGCGATGTCGCTTCGAACGGCTCAGCCCAGACCTTTCCTGCCATGCCCGCAGATGGTCACAGCCAGAATGATGTCTGGCCTTACAGGGAAAACAAACAATCAGCCGTTGGTAGTGCTTATAAAATCAGACGAAGGACTGCGGAGAACAAGACGGCAGCTAACTACGCCCGCAAACCCTGGGGTTGGTAAAGAGTGACAGAAACCTGGGGTGACAGCACCTGGGGTGAAAGAAACCTGCGCTCTGCGAACACACCCTGAGGTTAGCTGATTGCCTGCATCCTGCCGCTTGATCGGGTGACAGTCGCTTGTCTTTGTTGGATTTGTTCATGCCCGGGTCCCAAGTCCGTCATTATCCGCGGATGCCATTGACAATTTTGGTCTGTTTTTTCTGACATATTTTGTAACACTTTCCCAAAATCTAATTACGACAGCGCTGGCCAGGTTTGGACACCACACTCTATCAATCTGTTTTCATTACTATATTTCATCAATACCTTGCACTTAAACCTGACCTTTCTTTTCGGCACGTTTATTGCATATATCTATATGCCAATAACAGGATAGTGGATCTAAAAAGACACACGAAACCCTGGTTGGTACTGGAACGCAGCAAGTAGCGAGGTCAGGTAAAACGTCAGGGAACGGACAGAGAATTAAATCCACCACCAAGGAAGGGGGTTATCATGTTATTACTCACAAGAAGACCAGGTGAGAAGCTCATTATTAATGACAACGTGACAGTCACGGTGTTGAGCATCAAGGGGAACCAGATACGCATTGGCATAGAGGCGCCACGTGACGTAAAGGTTCATCGCGAAGAGATTTACGAGCGTATAGTGAAGGAAAGGGAAGCAATGAAAGCTACCCCCATGATCAGGCGTGCAACTTTAAGCAAGTCAGGCTTAAACGGAAGCTAATAACGCCAGCGCATACCAACTACTTGCTGTCGTGACTTACACCTACAGTGGCCGTCAATGGCAAACGTTCCGGATCAATATTGTAAGTCCACGGCAAACCAGAATTTTTCCAACCATTTTTAAGTCGCTGACCCTGGAAAACACTTTCCGGGTCATCCACTGCATCACCTTCCATACCATCAATAATATTGTAGACCTGCGAAAAACCAGCCTCGGCAAGTTGGTTAACAGCCATCGCCCCACGCCCGCCGGAGCGGCACATCACCAGCAGTGTTTCATCAGGGCTGGCTATCTGCTTCACCTGTGAAACAAAATCAGGATTAGGCTGCATGTTGTAGCGGCCTCTTTCCACATTCCAACCATCTGTCTGGTAGTACAAGGGAATGTTCTGCGACATCGTCGCATGGCCAACAAATATATATTCTTCCAACGTACGCACGTCGAGAACCTTGATCGTATCCGGCGCAGCCTGCCATTTTTCATATGCCTCGGCAGCGGTCACATAGAGCTCAAGCGTTGTTTGCTTGTATTGGGCCAACTCGGGTTTTGCTTCCTCTTCACTGGCATTCGTTACAGCCACCCAGCTCAAGTTCACAAGAACGCAAAACATCAAGCTTAACTTGATGACAGACGATCGCTTCGGGTTCATTGGTGCTTGTCTCCTGTTCTCATTGGTTTCTGTGCGCTAACTTACGCTGTTTTCTAGAACATCGTATTGACGTACATCAAGCATTCAAAACGCGCCACCCGCGTTCACTCAAGCCATCCTCTAAGAATTTTTCTTACTAATGTGACATCAGTTGATTTGGATCAACACGAAAGACCACCGCCGTGAGTAATCTTCATTCACCGCCTGATGGCTACCCAAAAAATTGCCTCCCCCCCCCGCAAATTTGGATACACAGAAGGCGGTTTTTTTTGACTCACTCTGCGGGCACCCTGCCACTCCGGCCAACCAGCACGCTTGTCCGCAAGCGAATACTGCACGGCGGGCATCCTGGGGGATACCCGCCACGCAGACTGTTCACTGCGATTGCTTCAGACTAACCAACCCTACCCTTCATGGTTGGAATTTTTTCCAGTTTTGTCATATCAATCTTGTCTTCAAGCAACTCCTTCGCGGCTTGTGCAAGAAACTCCGGTGCAGCCCATTTGTATATATCGAAGTCATTCTTGATATAACCTTGTTTGAGCATGAATTCCTTGCCTATATCCACCAGGGCCAGGTTCTGAGCAGACAGGTTGGGAACCATATCTACGTTCTTGATGCCCCTGTAAGTATCCTCTTCGTCCAGGTAGTAGGTTTGCTTGTTAAGAATCGCCGACGCAGCACGTTTGTGTTCATTGGACCAACGTCCAACCCGAATCATGCCTTTCATAAAGGCGACGACAAGCTCGGGGTGCTCATTGGCCATCACATCAGTACAGGTGATGATAGCGGGAATATTGGCAACCTGCAGTCTCCAGTCGGGGTAGCGTGACAGGTCTTCGATCGCTGCCATCTGGCCCGTTGCTTCCTGTATATGCTGAAAGGGACCAGTCTGAGTGTAGATCGCATCAACCTTACCTTCGAGCAGTGCAGTTTCCAGCGGGCGAAAAGCCAGATCGTGCTTATGATCACGCTTCAACTGCCACCAGCTTGGATTAACCATGGGCGTCAGCATATCGGGGTCATCGTACCAGTCATCCGGATAAGGGAAGTCAACGAGATTGACATCTTTTACGGTCATGTCGTTCATCTCCAGCATCAACAGGATGCCCTGGTGTTCCTGGACGCGCCACCAGTCGTTTTTAAGGGTGTTGAGGCTCTTTGTGATACCTATTTTTTTACCCTTCAGATCGCTCATCTTACGAATCTTATCGCCGGCACGTACCATCATGCAGCCACCTTCATAGGGTACATGTGTCAGACCCAGCATCCGGGTTGGGCGCTTGTCCGCCATAACGTCGATAGCTGGGAACAGGCCACCGAAGCGGATCAGGTTGTCCAGGTTGTGAATGTAGTGTGGGTACCAGTCGTTTTCGGGGCGTGAACGGAAGTAGGCAAACTCAACTCCGATTTTCGCATATTCCTCTGCAGTCCAGCCCAATTCCTGGTCCACGTTGCTGGCAGAGATGAGAGGACAATTGGTGTAGTACACCTCTTTCCAGTCCAGGCTGATCGTGCTTGTCATTTTGCCGTCAACCTCTTTCTTCACCGCCCTGCTACCTGCTTCAGCAGCCATCGCATTGCCTGCAAAGCCACCGGTAGCGAGTGCAGCACCAGCGGCTACTCCGCCGATTCCTGCCAACGCTTCGCGTCGGGTAACGCCATTCTCAACAGTCTTGTCTTTGGTCGTCATTCAAGTATCTCCTTGGTTTTCATTGTATTCATTGCCCGAATTGTCTTGCGGACATGATTTGATCTCGGTGGTCTTGTGCTTGCTGCTTACTGTTTCCCAGCTGCCGCTTCCTGGGTATTTGTCAGTTTTACCTTTTCAGGATCAACCGTGTAGGTCCAGGGCGACCCGGAATTCTTCCAGCCATTCACCATTCGTTGGCCACTAAAATAGCTATTTGAATCCTTGACCTTGTCGCCTTCCATACCATCGGTAATCTGGTAGACATTCGTGAAGCCATTTTCGGCCAGGAGATTGACAGCCATTGCGCTACGGCCACCTGATCGGCACATAACCATGATCGTGTCAGTCGGGGCGGCCAATTCCTTGACCTGGGATATGAAATCAGTGTTTGGCTGATAACCGTAATAACCCTTTTCTTCATCCCATTCGTGGGTTTGAGTGGCCAGCGGGATATTCCATGCCATCGGCGCGTGACCTACATATATATATTCTTCAAGTGTTCGCACATCGAGAACCTTGATTTCATCTGGTGCGGTAAGCCACTTTTCGTAGGCCTCCGCAGAAGTCACGTAGAGCCCAAGGCTGGTCTGTTTTTCCTTGGGTAGTTCAGGTTTGCTTGCCGCTTCCCCGGCATTTGCCGTAACCATGAAGCTTAGAATGAACAACGAGAAAATAAATACGGAAAAGTTACTGGTAAAAACTCGATATGGTTTCATAGGTTCCTAAACTCCAATCGTCTGAATGATGACATGATCAACTTACTCTGACTGCCGAAATATGTACTGACATAAATCAGCTTGAGAAAGTAATTATGGCTAGTAAGCGCAAAGCCTCTGCCTTAACCCTTGATTTTGAACTTTAATCGAGATCGATATTACACATCTTGGGACAAGTCATTACACTTTTTGGGACAGCACATAAAGCCAGAACATACTGGAGTCAACAAAAGAAAAAGAGTGTTCTAAAAGAGGCTATCTGTCTTTGTGACGTAAACATCTTTTATGGTGAAGATGAACAGGTCTGTTGTGGTGACCATGCACAAAGATGGACACTTCCCGCGAAGTATTACCGCCCTTTGAATCGGGGCGTGCGTCCTTCGTTCCAGGCTTCCACACCCTCGCGCCGGTCCTCGGTGCCTGTCAAGCGGTTATATGCTTCCACCTCGAAACGGAGTGCGGAACGAACATCCATTTGCATTCCCTGGTGGATCGCCTTCTTGGCTTGCCGCACGGCCAGTGGTGCGTTGCGGACAATGGTTTCAGCAGTTGTAGTCACTGCGGGCATCAAATCCGCCGCGCTGCAAACACGATTGAAAATGCCCCACTCCAGCGCCTCGGTCGCGCCAAACGCTTTACCGGAGAAAATAATCTCGTTGGCACGGCGTTCACCCACGATGCGCGGCAGCGTGGTGGTGCCGCCCACACCCGGGATAATCCCTATCATCACCTCGGGGAACCACAACTGCGCAGTATCTACGCCATAAGCGAAATCGGCCGCGAGAATCATTTCCAGGCCTCCGCCATAAGCCTTGCCATTGACTGCGGCAATGACAGGCACGGGGCACTCCATCATCGTCCACAGGGCCTGCTCGAATATCTCATGCTGGTGTCGCCAGGCTTCATCCGACATGCCGTCACGTTCTTTCATATCACCGCCAGCGCAAAATGCATCTTCGCCCGCACCGGTCAGTACCACGCAGCGGGTTTTACCGGCTTCGCCATCACGCACCAATCCGGTCCAAAAATCGAGCAGTTCAATACCCATCTGTGTATTGACGGCATTGCCCGCTTCAGGCCGGTTGAGTGTGACAATGAGCAAGCCGTTGTCGCGTCGTTCTACCAATAATGTTGAATAATCCATGTCTGCCTCTGCCCTTGCCGGAGTTGCCGCTAAACCTGCACCAAGCGCTGCTGCGCTGCCTGCTATTGCTACGCCTGTATTAGCTACGAAACTTCGACGCGAAATTAGTGAAGAACCTTCTTTCTTGCTGTTCATAAAATTTTCCTCAGGCAATAAATACCTAACACCAACAAGAAGAATCCAGGCGTAACCCCTTCCGTTTCATCAATGATTTCGCGCCAGATTTCAAACCCAGATCACATCGAGTGGCTTTCTCTTTGGAATGCTGCGATAAAACTCGGTCGGGTAACCGAGCAGGAACGTAGCGAAGGGAATTTGTCCTTCAGGCATCCCAAGTACTTCAAGCAGGGGTGGGTAGGCGCGACTGGCGTAACCTATGCCCTCCGTCCAACTGGTTCCCAAACCGAGTGCAGTTGCCGCCAATTGAATATGCGAAATGGCATTGGCAGCAGCCGGAGGTGCGGTGCGCTCATCTTTCCCTGCCCAGGCCTGGATAATGCAGGGCGCTCCCCTGGCAATTTGATCTCTGCCTGCCTCCCAGTGATTGATAAATATCTCCAATTTGGCTTCATGGTAGAGCGCCGGGTTCGTTTCCTCGGTGCTTTTCATCCAGTCAATTGTCAACTTGGCAACCTGGTGAACCTTTGCGGGATCGTTGATCACCAGCCAGCGCAATAACTGACGGTTTCCGCCATTTGCTGCATAGCGGGCAACATCCAGTAGCTTCAGGACCTTTTCCTTTTCTACCGGTTTGTTGACATAGCCGCGAATTGAACGCTTTGTGACCAGGAATTGCCTGGCTTCTTCCCACGTGGGGACAAGCTGAGGATCGATCGGTCCGCAATCTTCGGGTCCCATCGCGCGTTGCTGTACAGCCTCGGTAGGACATATAGCCACGCAATGACCACAGTCAATACAAAACTCCCAGGAGTCTGCCGTAGGAATCGGGAATTTGTTCTCGCCAATTTCTTTGGTGATCAACCCGCCAGGGCAGCATCGGATGCAGGCATCGCAACCAATACATAAGCTCTCATCTACTTTGATGATCTTATCCAGTCTGTAAGATGTGTTCATTTTTTTCTCCATAGGTTTTGGTTAATTACATGGAAGGGCATACTGCCGGTTACCCGAGCTGTAACCCAGTGGGGCTAGGCAGCTTATTCGTTGACCTCTTCTTCCATTCTTCCTCAAGCAGTTCCTTCGCTGCAGCTTCCATGAACTCCGGCGCGGCCCACTTCTGCACATCGAAGTCGTTCTTGATATAGCCGTGGCTAAGCATGAAGTCCTTACCGATCTCAACGGAGACCAGGTTCTGCGGCGACAGGTTCGGCACCATGTCGATGTGCTTGATCCCGCGGTAGGTGTGCTCGACGTCCAGGTAGAGGGTCGTGCGGTCGAGGAGCGCAGCGGCAGCATGCTTGTGCTCATTGGCCCAGCGTCCGGCCCTGATCATACCTTTCATGTACGCCACGACTAGTTCAGGGTGCTTCTCGGCCATCACTTCGGTGCAGGTGATGGCCGCGGGGATGTTGGCCACCTGCAGGGTCCAGTCCGGATGCCGGGACAGGTCTTCAATCGCTTTGAACTTGCCCGTCGCTTCCTGCAGTTGCTGGAAGATTTTGCTTTGCGTGTAGATCGCATCGACAACGCCTGACTCCAGCGCGGGCTCCAACGGACGCTGGGACACGTCGTGCTTGTGGTCTTTCATGGTCTGCAATTCGGATGGGTTTTCGATGGGGTTCAGGAAATGGGGATCGTTGTACCAATCCTCCGCGTAGGGGAACTCGACGATCTCCACGTCTTTCATGGTCATGCCGTTCATACGGAGCATCAGTTCGATGCCCTGGTGCTCCTGGATGCGCCACCAGTCATTCTTGATCTTGTTCATGCTCTTGGAGAGGCCGATCTTCTTGCCCTTCAGATCGGTCATCCGGTAGATGTCGTCGTGGGCGCGCACCAGCATGCAGCCGCCTTCGTGTGGCGCATGCGTCAGCCCCAGGAGGCGGGTCCGGCGGAGGTCCGCGTGAACCTCGATGGGCGGAAACAGGCCGCCGAAGCGGATCAGGTTGTCCAGGTTGTGGATGTAGTGCGGATACCAGTCGTTCTCACGGTCGGAACGGAGGTAGGCAAATTTCACGCCGATCTTCTTGTACTCCTCCCTGGTCCAACCCAGATCCTGATCGACGTTGGCGGCGGATATAAGCACGCAGTTGGTGTACCATACCTCTTTCCAGTCCAGCTTGACCGTGTTCAGTTTTGTATTCTTCATGGTCGTGACCTTGACAGGGGCGGCTTTCTTTGCGGTTTTCTTTACGGTTGACATTTATTTCTCCTTTCCAGCCGGCAGCGTCGCCTCGCAATCCTGCCACTCGCTCTGCGGTTTATGCGAGTTTTCTACACGGCAGTTAAACCGGGTAGCCCAATAATCCATAACGGTGTGTTCTTTTAACCATGACTCAGTGGCCTTGCTTTTTTTACCGGGGGCAATCTTGTCAACAAGGGCCATCAGCACTTTCTGGGTCTGACTGTCCATGATCTCAATTTCGAGGTTCATATCCTGCAGAATAACCTTCTCCTCTACTCCCTGGGTAGCCGAAACGGCCGTGGTGACCACGAAGCCGGCCGGGGTATAGCCGAGTATGTTGCGGCCCTTTTTTTTGAGATGTATGTTGCTCGCACCTATACGTACATAAAGCACACCGGGCCCAGCTTCATCGACAACCGTCAACCTGCCGTTTTTGTTCACCGCGTCACTCAGGCGTTGGCGCAGGTCATCCGCCATCGCTTTTACATCATCGGGTTTGAAACCCTTGTAGGCGGAGTCTGCCGCTATGACGAATTCAGGTTGGTCGATCATCACTGCTTTGTAGTTTTTGACATCCGTTAATGCATTCGGCGCCGTATACATCCGGATACCGGTTCCGGCCACTGGCTTGAGCTGGTCATAATCCGATAGAAAACCGGCGTCTTCTGCAAACAGTTCCGTGCAGGAAAATGCCAACGATGCCACACCCAAAACACACCAAAAATTAACTCTGCTTTTCAAAATCAATCTCCAAATTTTCAAGCCTTCATAAAGCGAACCTTGTGCGATTTTCAACTACCCTAGAACTTGAACATGAAACCAAGAAACGGGCCTTTGACGTTCAGTTCCTCCATCACCCTGTTGCTTTCGTCAAAATTATAATCAAGATAGCGGTAGGCAAGGATCGTATTGAATTTATTGAACTTGTAACCTACCCCGGCGTAACCCTGCCAGGTGCCGTCGCTGTCACCGGTACCAATGTCAAAGTAAATCGGCATGTACCAGTTTTCATTCAGGTTAACGGTGGCGCGTGCACCAATGATGGCATCCCAGTAACTCTCCGACACGGAATTGTTGAACTTTTCCACACCGTTGAACTTGACATCGGCAGCAGCTTTCAGCCACAGGTAGCGAATGCCGCCCAGTATTTCGATGCGGGCCTTGTCAGACTCGTGCAGGGCATATCCCACGGTCGGTGTTACGATCCAGCTTTTCAGCTGCACATCGCCGGTGATATCAAGCTCTCTGTTTAACAGAAAATCGCGCTGACGGTTTACGTCCTGCTTGACGTCCAGGTAGACCAGGTCGGTGACAAATGTCCACTCAGCGTCCTCATCACATACCTTCCTGAAGTTCGGCGATGGTGGTGAACGGTTCCACGTCCAATGAAAGCCAACCAATTTCCCCCCATTGTTTATAGACGGCAAGCATATTTGAGCCTGCAAATTTCACCTGAATAGTCACACCGGACACGAACCAGCCGGGCAATTTGCCGGTACTGTCATGTCCTAACTGGATTTTTTCTGCCCTCAAAGAAGCAAGGGTAAAATTGGTTTCCAAGAAGTAGGTCCTGGTATCACCCTTTTCAAAATCGTCATCTCCAACCGTGATCAATGGAAAATCACCCAAACCGCCAAGGCTGAGAAAGACATGAGCATCAGTACCTGCCAGAAACGTATCTTTGGTTGAGATAGTCACTGCGATATTGGAAATCACCCTGATTCCTAAAATGTTTCTGGTATCAACTTCCTGCGCATGAACAATTAATTTTTCCATATTAATTTACTCCACACCGTTAACAAATGGCGTAAATAAGGGAGCCCACTGTTTTAGAGTGGGCTCCATTGATTCAGAGTGCTGATGAGTATTTCTAAGCTACACTCACCTGCTTCGCTCTTTCGTCAAAGCCTATTTCTTCTTACCAGCCTTTGCCTTTACCTCCACAGAGGGGCCCGATCCAAGCAGTTGGGCTAACTGCCCGACCAATTGCTGGCGAGCCTCGGGGGTGGCGGTCAAACCGGCTATGGCAGTTGCCAGGTCCAGACCCGGATCGACAGCTTCTTTGGCAGGTTTTGCCGGTTTCTTCTTCGCTTTAGCCGCGGGTTTCTCGGCCTTTAACACACCCGGTCCCCATGGATTGGGCGAGCCTACCGGAAGCTTGGCGGCGCTTCTCATACTCCATTCCTCTTCCAGTAGCTCTTTTGCCGCCTGCTCAAAAAATTCAGGTGCGGCCCATTCATTGACATCAAAGTCATTTTTAATGTAACCATGACTGTGCATGAAGTTCTTGCCAAACTCGACAGAAGCGAGATTCTGCGGCGACAGGTTCGGAACCAGGTCAATATCCAGGATACCGCGGTAGGTATCCTCGGCATCAGCATAGAAGGTCTGTTTGTCGAGAATCACCGCTGCAGCGTGTTTATGCGCGTTAGCCCAGCGTCCGACCTTGATCATGCCCTTCATAAAGGTGACAACCAGTTCGGGGTGTTTCCTGGCCATCTCATCGGTGCAGGTAATGGCCGCTGGAATATTGCAAACCTGTAGCCTCCAGTCAGGACGTAATGAGAGATCCTCTATCGCCACGAACTTGCCGGTTGCTTCCTGCAAATGCTGGAATGGCTTGCTCTGTGTGTAGATCGCATCGACAACCCCATTCTCCAGGGCGGTTTCCAGTGGGCGGAAAGCCAGATCGTGCTTGTGATCACGTTTGAGCCACAATTCCGATGCGTTATCCATCGGTGGGCCAACCATCGCTGGGTCGTTGTACCAGTCATCCGCATAAGGGAACTCGACGAGTTCAATGTCATCCATGGTCATGCCGTTAAGCCTGAGCATCAGTTCAATACCCTGGTGCTCCTGGATGCGCCACCAATCATTCTTAACTTGATTCATGCTCTTTGACAGGCCGATCTTCTTGCCTTTCAGTTCCTGCATCGTGTAGATGTCGTCACTGGCACGTATCAGCATGCAACCACCTTCGCGAGGCGCATGTGTCAAACCCAGGAGTCGGGTTTTGCGGATGTCCGCATGAACCGCAATGGGTGGGAACAGGCCGCCGAAACGAATCAGGTTGTCCTGGTTATGAATGTAGTGCGGGTACCAGTCGGTCTCAGCAGTGGAGCGCATAAAGGCATATTTCACACCGATCTTCTTGAACTCTTCGCGTGTCCAGCCCAGTTCCTGATCGACGTTGCTGGCGGAGATCAGTGGGCAGTTGGTGTAGTACACCTCTTTCCAGTCCAACTTGACCGTGCTAAATTTTGTATTCTTCATGGTCGTGACCTTTATAGGGGCCGCTTTCTTTGCAGTTTTCTTTGCCGTTTTCTTTGCCGTTGCCATTTAATTTCTCCTTTACTTCAGATTAAGTTAAACCTGTCTTTCAAACCGTAAACTAAACCCCTGAACTCCAGTCTTAAAAACTATTTTAAGTTCATCAATTTACGCCAAATGTGGACATGTGCACTGGCATAAATCAATTCATCAAGTCAGCAATAGCCTACAAGCGCTAACTTTCTGCTTTAAGCGGTTATTTTGAGCTTTTACCAAAATAATATTTGCACATTTTGGGACAATCATTATACTTTTTGGGACAACGCATGAAAGGGGAACAGATTGGGTTCAACAACACGAAAATCGAGAGGCACGGGACGGCGAAAACAAACCACGCAATCCACTCTGCGCATCGGATCCACTATTGGCGTTCCAGAGGTCCTGCGAAAGTTGGGTGCAGACCCTTCCAGGGTTTTGGCCGAAGTAGGTATAGATATCAGCCTGTTCGACAACCCCAACAATCAAATTTCCTACCTGAAACGAGGACGCATGATAGCGCACTGCGCCCAACGCACAGCCTGCCCTCACTTTGGGCTTCTCGTCGGGCAACTGGCCGGTTTGTCCTCGTTTGGTGTTGTGGGCCTGTTGGCAAAACACTCCCCGGATGTCGAATCTGCGCTGCAAAGCATCGTGCGTTTTATGCACCTTCATGTCCGTGGAGCAAGCACAACATTGACAGCCGATTCTGGACTGGCGGTGCTGGAGTACCAGATATACCAGGCGCGAGCACTGGGTAACGATCAGGTCGGAGCCGGATCAGTCGCCGTGGCATTCAATATTTTGCGAGATCTGTGTGGTGCCGACTGGGGGCCGGTTGAAGTCCGGTTTGCCCACCGTAAGCCAGAGGACACAACACCATTTCGTCGCTTCTTCCAGGCGCCGCTGCGATTTGACTCCGAGCAATACGCGGTGGCGTTCTCCGACTCCTGGCTGAATCGACCTTTACCAGACACCAGTCCCGAGCTGTTACTTTTATTACAGGACGAAGTCAATAAACTCGAAGCCAAACAAGAGGATAACTTCCTTGAGCATGTGCGCCGGCTGCTACGAACCACACTTGTGACAGGTCATTCCTCGGCAGATCAGGTGGCCGAACTGCTATCGATGAACAGGCGTACACTAAATCGTCATCTGAATGCGCTCGGCAGCAATTTTCAGAAGGTGGCGGACGAGATTCGCTTCGAGATCGCCCGGCAATTGCTTGAAGATTCAGCAATGGAGATACTCCAGATCGCCTTGTTTCTCGGTTACTCCAACGCGAGTGCATTCACACGGTCATTCCGACGCTGGAGTTCTACAACGCCGGCCAAATGGCGGGCCACCATGGCAAATAAATCTATCTGATCAGAGTGAAGTGCCAGCTTTGCTGCCGGTCTCCCCGAAAATCAGTGCTGACTCTCGAATTGCTTGATCGCCTCCCGGGTGTTGGGGAAAAGACGATCATCACCCAACTGACTGACTAAACCTGACCGGCTTATCACTTCCCGCACATCAGGATTCATTCCTGCAAACCACAGCGTAAAGTTTTCATTGGCTTGTGTCTTTTCCCGTTCAAGGAGCATCTGCAGTGCAGAATATTCAATATCAAACACCCTGCTCATATCCAGCAACACCACACGTGGTGAATATTGGCTTATTAATTCTCGCAGTTTCTCACCTGTTTCCTGCACATTGAGAAAGAAAATCCGACCTTCCGGCCTTAGAATCAACAAACCTCCAAAGGTCTCATCATCCTTATGCTCCGGTGTGAGGGGCCGCAATATATCGGTGCCGGGTTTGCGACTGATCACGGAAACACGGGGATGGACTGCTTGCCTGGCCAGCGAGATCAGCGAGATGATTATGGCCACAACGATACCCTGTAGCGTACCCCAGATCAGAACACCAAGACAGGCGAATACCGCCCACCTGAACTCCATGGTCCGAACCTTGCGGATCGCTCTGAACTCGGAGAGATTGACCAGGCTTATTGAGTAGAATATGACCACGGCTGCAAGTGTGGCATGCGGCATCAGGCCCAGAAAAGGAGCCAGCAGCAACATTGTTGCCACGGCGGCTGCCGCCGTCACCAGGGAGGCGATCTGAGAACGCCCACCGACCGCCCGTACCACTGCAGTTTGTGATGTGCCACCACCAGCCGGCATCGAACCAAAAAATGCGCCGCCCACGTTGGCCAGACCTGTCGCGATCAATTCGCGGTTGGGTTTGATGAGTGGATCACCCGAAACGACGAAAGCGCGCCCGGCGGCGATCGTCTCGGTGTAACTCATCAAGGCGATGCCCAACGCTGCCGGTATCAGCGTGACAATCAGTGACCAATCCGGCAGGGTCAAGCCAGGCAACCCCTGTGGAATCTGGCCCACTACTGAGACCCCATGATTCTGTAGGGTAAACCACCAGGACGCACCAATACATGCGGCAACAGCAATCAACGGTGCCGGCAATTTCTTGAAAAACCGTTTCATACCGCCCAACAGCAATAAGGTCGTCACCGCTACCAGTAAAGTAAGCAAGGATGTATCCGGCAAATGTTTAACCAGCGAGCCCAGGTCGGGGAAAAAACCTGCTTTCTCAATATGCAGGCCAAACAGTTTCGGTGCCTGGTCCAGAACGATAACAAGACCAATTCCAGCCTTGAAACCGGTCAGTACAGGTGCCGAAATGAAATTCGCAACGAAACCGAGCCGGAATACGGATGCCAGCGCCAGCATGACACCGACCATCAGGGTAAGTGTTGCAGCGGCCGTCATTAAAAGTTCAGGGTTACCATCCGGAACAAGTACCCCCAATTGTGTCGCAACCAGGATCGCGATCGTTGCCGTGGAACTGACACTAAGCACCCGTGATGAACCTAAAAGCGCATAAATGGCCATGGGCAGAAACGCGGTATACAAACCCACCTCCACCGGCAAGCCCGCAACGGTCGCATAGGCCATGGCTTTTGGCAGCACTACGGCAGCTGCGGTGAGACCGGCAACCGTATCAAGGCGGATTGTTTTGCCCATCCCGTCGTTGTGTGCCGGTAGTTTCATTTTTACTCCAGGCGGTTCGGTCCGTGATTAAGGTTTGGTTTTGCCGGCCGGATAACCCGGTGGCACCTGCCAGAACTTCGAACCGAGGTAGTCCAGCGGCCGTCCGGGTGGGCCAGGGTCCAGGTCATCCCGGAGCATCAATATCAGGTCGGAACTGACACTTGGCGCGTTGCGGAAGTAGCTATGGCCGAAGCTGTCTTTGTTGGGAGCGGATTTATCTAAAGAGGGCATGAAATTAATGATCGCGAAATTAGCACTACTTTTCTCAATGCCTTCTCTAAGTTCATCGGGCAAGTCTGTGACCTGGAGGTTGCCCATGCGGCCTTTCGGGCTATTGAACAGCTTTTTGGCCCAGCCAATGGCCCTGTCTGCCGGTGAGGCATAGATGGTGAATCGATCTGCGCTAAAAGTCATATAATCACCAACGATGCGTTGCACAGCAACCTGAGCGTCCAGATCGGGGGCGGCCAGGACAAAGTTGTGAATCTTGTATTTTTTACGGGGGTGGATTCCGGCAGCACGGGCCTGAATCGTCAGCTCCCGCAGTGCCGATAAGGCCACGTCGGTGCCACGGCTGTGCGCGATGATGTTAATTTTTTCCACCTCGGGAAAACTCGAAATATAACTGATTACCCGGCGTAGGTGGTAAACCGTAAACTCACTGGATTCCCGGTCATAGGTATAACCGAGCAAACCGGGATGGCCGGCAGGCCAACTGTATACGATGGGGACACCTATACGCCCAAGGAAATGCCACAACTCGGCCATAACAAACGCGGCATCGTCGAAATCATTATGGTAGCCGTGAACAAATATGAATACTTCCTTGCGTGGTGATAGTGCCAGATTTTTTACTACCGCCTCACGAAAAACCTCACCGGTCGCCAGTCTTTGTGCCAGGTAGTCGGGATCCTCAACAATCTGATCATCAACCTCGGTATATGGAATTGGCGTACTCGGGCCACGGACGATTTCATGGAGTTCCGTTACTTTCATTGGTAGGCTTGTAAGGCGCTTTTGTGTGCGGCTTGCTTCGAGCAACTGCTCCCAGGTGAGATCTTCACCCAAATCCACAACCGTGTATCCGAATGCAAGTGAAGCGATACGCCCATAGCCGTATTTCAGCTTACCGTTCTCGTCTTTTTCAGGCGCACGATCGGTGACATAAAATAATGGAACTTCCGTGCTTTTCAGATCCTCATGCAGACTTGCATAGGTTTCAGTGTCGGAATCGACATAGACATTGGGTGTTGGCATCATCATGCGCTGACCACTACATGCGGTTAGAAGCAAGGCGATACCCATCGTCAGAAATATACGATTGCGAATACATAACATAGCCCAACGCTCCTTGTGCGAGTAAGTCCAAGTTAGCCAATATAGAATACCACTCGACAGATGTGAACTCGTAGTTTTTCTAGTCAGGAGGGCGGAAAACCCCGATGCGCATTACTCGGTTACCTCTAATTTTCTGAAACTCCTAGCTTCCCTGGAAAATACGTCTGAAGCACATACATCGCTGCGACTGCATAGAGGGCAGCGGCACCAAGCTCACCCAGGCGATCGGTAAACTTGTCACCACCATTATCACCGAGAGAAGACATGGCGCTGCCTAGCAGAATAAGGGTTGAACTCAGTGCAAACCCGGCCAGCGGCGCCCAGGCTGCGCCAGACGTTATCAGGCGGGCAAAGACCAGTATAACTGTGAGCGACAAAGCGGCCAGGAACGCAAAACTCGGCGCCATCACCAGCAGTGTGTAGAGCACCATCGCAACGAAGCCGGCAATAATATTTGCGCCGAGAATACCTTTTGTTACTTTCAAACTGCTTGCCAGGCTAAGTTGATGGATGTAGATGGCAATGTATATCGGCGTGTGGACATTGGTCCAGTCAAAGCTGAAGTAGGCCCACGTGAATGATCCGGTAACCGCTGTCATGATCCACGCCTGCCGGTCTATTTCCGAGGCCGCCAACCGTGGCTTCGGCGCGGGCTCAGGCTCAGACGGCAGAGCCGGAAAAAACATGAACATGAGGTAAGTAACGACCAGTGACAAGGCGATGTTTCCGACGAAAGAAGCGGCCATATCCCATGCGAGCTGGGTCGAATACTTGGCCACCATTGGTAGCAGCATAAAACCAATCAGCAGGAGCAGCACAATCAATAGCGAACCACCGCGCAGACTAAAACGGAAGGTCCAGAATAAGCCGGGGATCAACGCCAAAAGAAAAACCACTGGAAATTGACCGGCAAAACCTGCCCCCAGGTAACACATCAGCATAAGCATGAAAGCCGCCAGCAGTACGCGCACCGCTGTTGAAAACGAAGGTGCCGCACGCGCCTGCAGCAATGGTGTAACAAAACACGGCGCCAGATAAGCCAGTGTCCAGTCAAACGCCATCGCAATCAGAAATGTAAGTGTGATGCCGAAGCCCATCCGGCCGATACGCCGGTCGCGTATTTGTTTTGCCAGGGTCTCAGCAGTCAGATCCTGCTCCGGCACAGCTTTCAATTGTTCAGCTGCTACCTCAGTAGGCATAGGACAACCAGCTCATCAGCCTGATCCAGGCTTTGCCAAGGTTGTTCATCAGCCAGTTGTCACCGGAGTATACGATGACGTCGGCCTGACCATTGAGCATACGCCGGGTGTCATGGCTTGCTTCACCGATCTCGTAGCCCAACATGCGGATACGTACCGGGAAGCGCTGCGGGTCACGCATCCAGCCATCTATCTCGGGTGGTTTCGGCAGGCTCCCCGCCGCCTGCACACCAACGGATGCACCGATACTGAAACTGCTGACTACGCCTTTGAAAATTCTGCCCGGATAAAGGTCCAGGGTAATCTCAGCCGGGTCACCAACGGAGATGCGGGCAATGTTGTTTTCGGTCAGATAGGCTTCAACCCATACCTCTTCAAAAGAAACGAATGACATCAATGACTGACCCGCCTTGGCATAAGTGCCCTCGGCAACCTGCAGGTCAATCGCGGTTCCAGGTGCAGGCGCGAATAATTCGGTCCATTCCAGGTGGAGTTCTGCTTCCCCGAGTGCTGCAATGGCGGCGCGGATCTGCGCATTGTCCGCTCCCTCATCACCCAATTGTTGCCTTGCCCTTTCGAGATCTGCATTGGCACCGACCAACTGGCTTTGCGCTGCTGCCAGTTTGGCGCGCATGGTATCTGCTTCGGCCGTGGAGACAACCTTCTTTTTCTCAAGTTCGAAATACCGCGCACTTTGCACCTGGGTGTTATCCAGGTTGATCCGGGCCTGTGTGACACTGGCCTGCGCAATTTGCACCTGGGCTGAACCCGCACCGACATTCTGGGTAGCCGTTTGCAAAGCGGACCGCGCCTGTTCCACTTCCAGCACGAAAGGCCGCTGGTCGATCCGGGCCATCAGGTCACCCGCCTTGACCACCTGTCCGTTGGTGGCAGCGAGCGCTGAAACATAGCCTGAAACCTGCGGCACCACATCCACCACGATTGCCTTGAGGCGCGCGTTCGATGTGTACGGGGTAGTACGGTCGGCTACCAGGTACCAGATGAAGATAAGTAGAGAAATAAGTGCAAATATACGAATGGTTATTTTCATTGGGCGACCTTTTAGGCTCGTTATTTATCGGGCGACATTCTATCAGACCAGTCAATTAATCAGGCAATTTCATCAAATCAAAGTCAAATCAAACCGTGTCTAGAAACGAGATATTTAACACCAACTGGCTTCCAGGGTCGGATGTCTTGCCAGTTCCTCAATGTTGGCATCAAGAATACGGTAGCCGACATTGCCATAGAGGAGTTGACGGCCTTCATTGAGTACCCAGGTGGGACTGCCGCGCATGCCCAATGCATTTGCGCTGCGCTGGTCATCACTCAGAGCGGCTATCGCACTGCCGTCACGCAGTGCAGATTTCAGTAACTGCTCGTCAATATTTTCGGCCTCTGCACACTCGATGAGCGTTGAATATTCATTGATGTCTCTGGCCTCTGAAAAAAATGCCTGGCGGATACGAAGCGCAACGGGTTCAACCAGGGCCTCATCAGTCACCAGGGCCACAGCCTTGAGAAACAGGTGTGCCTGTAGTGATGACCGTGGGCGCACCTTCGTCCAGATATCCGGGTTAACCTCGAGGTTTTCGAATGGGGCGACCGAGTTTACGACATGGGCACCAAACTTCTCGAAGCCGTCCGTTTCTCCCCACTGCGTGGCAATCTTGCGGTGGCTGTCACCGAAAATATCAAGAAAGCGGTGGCGAATGGTGACTCTTCCAGCCCATTGACGATTGAGTTCCTCCAGGCGTGGCTGAGCAATCCACGCCCAAACACAAAGTACATCGGTGTAATAATCGATAAGGATAGGGGCAGTAGTATTGGGCATTTAAAACTCCTCTGTTTATTGGAAACACGAACACACGCCGATTAACGGGAATCTAAGCAACATTTAATACGTTTGTGAGTTCCTGTACTACTCGAAAAATTACTAGTCAGATCATGAAAGTTTGCGGGAAAAAGGTGCTTGGATACTATTTCAAATAAGGAAGCTCCGTCCACTCCACTAGAAAAATTACGAGGTTTATTGCAGTGGGTCGAGAGTTATGATTCAGATTGCATTTTAATGCACCAACGAAAGGTATCTGTTGGTTGCCAATATTGAACTAACCGGAGGAATTCACGTGAAAGTTATTATCGTAGGTGGTGTGGCAGGTGGGGCATCTTGTGCAGCGCGTTTGCGTCGGGTGGACGAAAAAGCTGAAATCATCATGGTGGAGCGTGGCCCTTATGTCTCCTACGCCAACTGTGGACTTCCTTATTTTGTTGGCGGCTCGATTGAAGAAGAAGCCAGCCTGCTGGTTGCCACCGAACAGATGTTTCGTGCTGTCTACAATGTAGACGCCAGAACCAACTGTGAAGTGGTCGCTATTGATGCCAAACAGAAAACGGTAGGTTTTAACAACCGCCTGACCGGTGAAGTGACCACCGAGAGTTATGACAAGCTGGTGCTCTCCCCGGGTGCGGCCCCGATCCGCCCACCGCTCGATGGCATCGATCTTCCGGGGATATTCTCGGTACGGACCGTGGCCGATGCAGTGGATATGAAAAAATGGCTGGATAAAGACATCGACAATTCGGTTGGCAATTCCTTCACAGGCCTGGACACTAACTTTGAAGGCAGGCGCGCTGTGGTTATCGGTGGCGGGTTTATTGGCCTCGAGATGGTTGAGAACCTGGTCGAACGTGGACTGTCGGTTACTTTGATTGAAAAGCTCAACCAGGTCATGCCGCCGCTCGATACCGAGATGGCCCGCCTGGTCGAGCGTTACCTGGCAAAACACAATGTGAATGTCGTCCTGAATGACGGTGTTGCCGGTTTCAAGAAGGCCCATCGCGGTCTCAAGGTTTTGACCGAAAGCGGAAAATCCCTCCCGGCCGATATCGTGATCATGGCCATCGGTGTGAAACCCGAGCTTAGCCTGGCCAAAATGGCGGGAATTGAAATCGGTGAACGTGGCGGTATTCGGGTCAATGATCAAATGGTCACCTCCGACCCTGATATCTTTGCTGTCGGCGATGCCATTGAAGTGAAAGATTTCGTCACCGGTCAATACACCCTGATTCCGCTGGCAGGGCCTGCCAACCGCCAGGGTCGTATCGCGGCCGATGTCATCGTTGGTCGTGACGCGCATTTCCGCGGCACCCAGGGCACTTCAATCCTCAAGCTTTTTGATGCCACGATCGCGCAGACCGGTGTCAGCGAGAAAACCCTCAAACGGCTGGGTGATACAGATTATGAAAAACTCTACCTGTATCCCAACTCGCATGCCGGTTACTACCCCGGCGCCAAGATACTGGTGGTCAAGTTCATCTTCAGAAAATCCGATGGCAAGGTGCTCGGCGCCCAGGTTCTGGGTGAAGATGGCGTTCCAAAACGTATAGATTCATTCGCCATGGCTATCCAGATGGGCTGCACCATTTGGGACCTTGAAGAGTCCGAACTTTCCTATGCACCGCCTTACGGAAGCGCCAAAGATCCGGTCAACTTTGCCGGTATGGCTGCTGCCAACGTACTCAATGGCGATATGCCGCTGACGCATTGGGCAGACATCGGTGACGGATTCCTTCTCGACGTGCGTAACCCGCCTGAAATCGAGGTAGAGCCGGTTGAAGGCGCGGTCAATATTCCATTGCCGCAACTACGCGCCCGCCTGGAAGAGCTTCCAAAGGACAAGGAAATCAATGTCTTCTGCCGCTCTGCACAGCGTTCGTACTATGCAACACGAATCCTGCTGCAAAACGGCTTCAAGGTGAAAAACATCTCAGGAGGCATGCTCGCTCGCTCCCACAGAGCAGATTAGAGAATGAACACTAATCACACAAACACGACAATAAAATAGAGTTTTACTCCAAAGGTACACAGCCATGAGCACCGTTATGCACCTTCTTGAGATCACACTTACCCCCCTGGTATTGATTTTCACCGTGTCTAACCTGGCTGCCATGGGTCTTCAGGTCAAAATGACGGATGTCATGGTGGCGCTTAAGAATAAGAAAGCCCTGACGCTGATCTTTGTATGGGGCTGGGTTTTAGGGCCGGTTATCGGTCTCTTAATCACCAAAACACTACCCTTGGATGAGCCCTACGTCATCGTGGTGCTTCTCTGCAGCCTGGCTCCCTGCGCGCCTTTCCTTCAACAGATGGTGGGCAAAGCCAACGGAGATGTGGGCTTCGCAGGAGCACTCATTCCACTCGTAGCGATCGGCACGGTGGTTTTCATGCCAATCATGGCACCCTACCTGATCACGGGCCTGACAATCAGTGCCTGGGCGCTTGCGAAGCCATTGCTTCTGACCATACTGCTACCACTGGTTATAGGCGCAGCAATACGTCATTACACCGATCAGGGGGCGACCGAAATTTTCCCGGCGGTGAAAGGCCTCGCCCTGATTTCCACGTTGCTGACAGTAACCTGGTGTCTCGTGCTCTATGGTAAAGACATGTTCAATACGGCTGGCGAGTTTGCCCTCCTCGCAATGACCATTTTCATGGTAGCTGTTGCAATAATTACTTATGTCTTTGGCTTCGGCCTGAAACAAAACCAGCGCAGCGTGATGGCCTTGGGGATGGGGACACGGAATATTGCAGCTGTTTTTGCAGCGGCCCTTGCCATTCCAAATGCAGATCCACGCATCATGGTGATGGTTATCATGTGGACATTATGGTCAGTTGTTCTCGCCGCTATTGCAGCCAGGATGTTTCTGAAGCGCTCACTGGTTGAGCTAGCTGCGAAGTGACCAAAGAGCAATGAACAGCCAGGACACCTTAGGCATTGTGACCATTCCCGGGCCGATGGAGGTTCCGTGTCATGAGTGAAAATTCTTCCGGCGTATTCGCCAATATCAAATGGCCACGTCTGTTTACGGGTCTGCAAGGTGTCAAGCTGGCCGATGCGCCGAGGGATATCTCGGCAGGCATCACACTTGCTGCCCTGATGATTCCTCTCAACATCGGTTATGCCCTAGCGTGCTTCTACTTCCAATGGATTACCTTTCAATGCCACCGAGATATCAGTAATGGCTTTCTGCGCCCGAATGCTGTTGCCGGCATCATCCAGCCTTGGCGAAATCACCGCGATACCGAACTTGCCCGGAGATACAGCCAGGATACCGCCGCCCACACCACTTTTTGCCGGTAAACCCGTCCGGTAAAGCCACTTACCGGAATCATCATAAAGACCGGCCGTTGCCATGACAGCCAGCAACTCAGGTACGTGTTCCGGGTTCATCACCTGTTTGCCGGTTACCGGGTTCTTGCCAGCGTTGGCCAGCGTACCCGCCATGGTGGCCAGGTCTTTTGCATTGACACTAACTGAACACTGTTCGGTGTAGATGTCTGTCGCACGCAAGGGGTTATCTTTGATGTAACCATAGGCATAGTCGAGATACGCAATGGCCTGGTTGCGTTGGTTGGTTTCGGCCTCAGATTTGAACACTTCCTCATCTACACTCAATTCACGGCCGGCAAAGTCCGAATAGTAGGAAAGAATACTGTTCCAGATTTCATCGCGGGTCTCACCCTTGACCATGCTGGTAGTCGCGATCGCACCAGGGTTAACCAGCGAGTTCATCTCGGGGCCACCCAAAATTTTCTTCGACCATTCTATGGATACGATAGAATTGAAACGCATGCCAGTCGCGTCAACGCCAATGGTGTTAAAGATTGCATCCGGGCCTTGCTCATCGAGCACCTTTGCAAGGGTAAACACCTTGGAAATAGACTGGATCGAAACCTCGGACTTGATGTCGCCCGCCGTGTAGACTTTGCCGTCTGCTGTCACCAGCGCAATACCGTAAATATTTGAATCCACTGCGGCAAGGGCCGGAATATAGTCCGCGTTCGCGCCTTCCTGCAGGTCCAGGTACTTCGCATGGGCCGCATCAAGAGCTGCCTGGATCTCGGTGGGTGTTTGCGCCTGTGCCGACGTTGCCAGGAGCCCAAAGCTCAGTAGAGTTGCAGACAGAAACAGTCCGCGATTGATTTTGCTGAAATTGATCATCCTACTTATCTCCAAAAGATTTGCTGAAGTTATACTTCGCGGAAAACTGGATACGGGTGTCGTTTGAACTGAAGCCATCGCTAAAGTTATCACGTTGGCCCCATTGGAGTTCAACACCGTAAAACACACTGGGCGTCGGGTGGTAAAGGATATTGGCCAACGCGTACTGCCCTTTCTCGAATGAAGCCGGTGACTGGCCATCGGTCGGGTCGTTATCCAGCATCGAATAACCGATGGTGCTGGTCCATTGCTCGCTCCAGTTCAAATCCAGGAACGCCACGATACCCAACATGGGTATGGCCTCGCCATAGATCGGCCTGACCGGATCGGTGAAGTTCTCTACCACGCCGATATCAACCGTCGCGTCGTTCATGTAGTTCTGGATGCCTTCACCGTAGACCACCGAACCACGCAATACATGCGGTCCGATCCTGTAGTTTGCGCTGAGGTTAATACCCCAACCGGTGTCACTGCCACTGAGATCATAGGCATCATCATTGAGGTCATTCCATTCAATCTGCCGTAAGATGCCGGCGACCTGGACATGACCCCAATCCTGTGAGTAGCGGTAATGGGCCGACAGATCGGGTAATTCGAAATCACTGCTGACCCCTTCCAGTTCAACACGGTCGGCAAACCTGCCACCGTCACCACTGCCACCCGGTTTCTCAAGTGAGATCATGACGTTGGAATCCCCATCCGACCACGGTGTCCAGCGGAACTGGACATTGCGGTAGAAGACCATTCCACTGGGGCCCCAGTATTCGATTGAGTTCGGAAACACATCAATATCCATGAAAGTGCTCCAGGTCTGACCTGCACCAAACTGACCCAACTCACCCCAGGCGTGACGCAGACGGAAGGTGGTCTGGCCGGCATCGGCACCGACACCAAACAATTCGAATTCAAAGATGGTTTTCAGATCACCCACACTCGTCGGTGTGAAACTCTTGAAACCGAGACGGCTTTGACGCACACCCGCGAACCACGAGCCGTCGTCGCCATACTCATCTTTATAGGAAGGCAGCTTTGTCGGGCGCAACACGTCGTACCAGTCCGGGTCGTTCTGCTTGAACTGGTAACCCATATCAAGCATGGCCGCACCATAAATTTCGAAGGTCGAGCCTGAACTGTCCTCGACCGGCGCCGGTTCGGTTTCGGCGACTGCAACGCCCTCTGCCGATGTCTGGTTGCTTTGCGGTGCAGCATCGCCAGCAACCGGTGCTGCAACCTGCCTGAGCAATTGTTCATTTTGTTGTTTCAGGCTGTCGATTTCTGTCTGCTGTTGCTGGATGATCTTCCACATCTCTTCAAGAGAAGGTGTGGCCTCGTCGGCTGATGCCAATCCGGCCCAGAAAAAAAAACTAAGAACGATCACCAGAACAAGGCTAACTGGTGCTTCTATTAACAAGCTGGTTATTCTTGTCGTATGGACTGAGCAGTGTTTAATTGACGGCCTGATCATGATTTGCTCCGTATTGGTTTTACGATTTACAGGTATGTATATAAACTTAGGCGACAGCGGGCCCGGTGATCAGGCCCGCTGCGGTAATTGAGTTATGTCAGTCTTCCAGCCCTTCCTCAATCAGGACCATTGAGTCATCGGTGGGTTCCCAGCTTGAGTCGGGGTTATAGCTGTCAATTTCCTCTACAATCTTGTCGGTCGTCAAGCCCAGGTCTTTCTGATAAATGATGCCACGATGGTTAACGACAAAGGTCATAACCCCTGAATTGGCATACTTGGCAGGCCATGCAATCGCACCAAAGCCACGAGTCAGGTTTCCGTTGTCGTCATAATAGTCCATTTCACCACCGGGGGCGTCCTCACCACGTGAGGTGAGGATGCGGTAATAATAACCATTGAAAGGGTTGCGCTCACCTTCCCGGGGCCCTGATCCGGCCAGCAACTCTCCTGCCGGGCTCAGTTCTTCACCTTCGTCAGTTGGCCAATACAAACCGTCGCGTTTACCCTCAGAACTACGGAACCACTGTGCATAAGCACGCGGATTACCATCGCGGGGTTCACTGCGGTACTCCCGCTGCGCTTCCACCAGTTGGTGTAATGTCGCCAGGGTCCAAAGTTCATTGCGCCCTATCCGGCGGTTGAGTAGCTCTTCTTCACCCTCGTTTGTATCGAAACGCCAGCCATTACCATCCTTTACCAGTGGAATTGGCCAGGGCCAGGCTGCATCACCTAAAAGGGCGATCTTCGTGTTTGCGTCAAGGTCCTCGAACTCAAAACCCTCCCCGATCATCTCCTTCACCCGGCCAAAATCTTCGTGATCAGCCTCGGCATCTCCGGAGCGGAACATCTCCACGCTACCGGGCCCAAAGACCTGCTCTGTTCGTTGATCATTGTTCTGCCCGATCAGCTCGGACAATGTCAGGATTGCCGCTTCCGGACTATCAAAAACTTCCTGCGATGGCTGGCTACAGGCGGATAACAGGAACGTCAGGAGTAACCCTGCAAGTACAAGCGGTGTTTGTTTTATCTGCAATTTCATTTCGTTCTCCTTGATCTAGCGCCGGCGTCCGCCGCCACGGCTCATTCCACCACGCGAACCGGCATACGAACTACGCCCCCTGCTCGATGCACCGCGATAACTGGAAGCACGGTCGGTCGATGGACTTCGTGAACCACTATAAGCAGATCGATTGTTGCTGTAGTTACGGTTCGAGGCCGAGGTACCGGCTCTCGAGGACGTTGCACTGCGATTTCCAGCCTGGCCCGCTGTGCCACTTCTGTTCGCGGCTGTGGCACTGCCTCCCCTGTTGGCTGCCGTTGCTGCACCTCCCCTGTTGGCTGCCGTTGCCGCACCACCTCTGTTTGCGGTGCTTGCATTTGTTCGTCCGCGAGCCTGGTTTTGGGTGACGCGGTTGGAACCGGAATTGGCACCATTCCTTCTGGCGACATCAGCGTTAGGGTAATTGACACCCTTGCGATGACTGCTGTCATGTTTCCAGTCGGCTCTTCCTCCGTTACCGCGGTTGTTTATCCTGTCACGGTCGGCATTGATGTTTGTGTTTCGATTAAATTCGTTGTGGCGATTAATATTAATGTTCACATTGTTGCGACCCCAGCCCCAACGACAACCACCCCATATCGCAGCCCCGACGACAACCCCAGCACCGAAGGCCACGAAACCATAACCGGGCCTCGGCGGGTAATACCAACGCGGGTAAAACCAGTACGGATAGCCCCATGCAGGGCCATAGACCACAGTCGGTGAGTAGGTAGGCACATAGATCACCTCAGGCGAGGTGGATTCGATAACGATGATCTTGTCCTCCTGCTGTGTGACCGTCTGCTGCTCGGTTGTCTCAAGGTTACCCGCATCGTAGGCCAGGCCACGCATGCGTTGTGCGGTATCCAGAAGGTCGTTCTGTTGCGCCAGGAAGGCATCACCCAGGTCCTGCGTCCAGTCGAGGTTCTCACTCATTTGCTTGAGCACGCTAGGCAAGGTGGTCAAAGACTTGACACTGGGATCCCAGTCCTTCTCAAGTAACGCCTTATCGAGGGCATCACCCTTGAGATCTGGTTGGTCCCTGATCCAGCGGTCCGCCTCAACGATCTCAAGTGGATAAGTCGATGCCATCATGATTTGCATTAACAAGGCATCGGGGTACAGCGCAATCGGCGCCACCAGTTGCTCCAGTTTCTCGGTGTCAAACTCATCACCGGTCTCCGATGCTGCGGGGGTTGCCGCCGGCTGCTCAGCGGTTGCGGAGCTATCAAGGTCTCCGGTCTGCGCCAGCAACTCCGCCGTTGATGGCGTGTCATCTGACGCTGCCAGTGTGAGTGATGGTAAGCCCATTAGAATCAATGTCAGGAAAACGATCAGGGTGATAAACCGTATAAATCCCCCGGCTCGGGTTTGATGCTGTTTCATTACTTTTGCCTCTCTATCGGGTTGGCAATGATTGAATCGGCAGTGTAACGGCTGCCGCCTGCCCCCTAGTTTGGGATGAAATGCCAAAAAATGGAACCCGTAATTTTTCCGGTGGGTGCAACGAAACCGCAACGGCTCCTAGCATTAATCGACTTGAATAAGAAATACCAGTGTCAGCACCCGAAATCTTTCAGTGCCTGACTCGTAAATTTACGGGTAGTAACGATTGACCGAAAGTAGTCTACTGATCACCTGAGAGATAGTATCTGAACTGCTATCGGACTCAGAATAATCAGGGTGGGAAAAACCATGGAGTCCCAAAACACGGGGTGCGCAATACTGGCCAACCGGCACTCAAAACTTTCTGAAGGTGTGCGGGATTTACTCGAATCAACTTTTCAGACGGTCTTCATCGTGGCCGATGGTCTTTCCTTAAAGAACGGTGCACAACGCCTGTCCCCCGCCCTGGTGGTGTTGGACATGTCCCTGGCCGGCGGCAACTTTACTACCCTGTTGAAGGAAGTTCATGACTTGTCACCTGAGTCCAAAGTAATCGTCCTGTCGGTGCATGATCAGGCCAGTGTCGCCCGCAAAGCACTCGCTTCAGGCGCACAAGGTATTGTTCTCAAAAGGAGCATCGGCAGTGACTTCCTGACTGCTATCAGTATTGTCTTGCAAGGTGAAGAGTTTGTTTCTCCAGGCTTTGGTCTGGGCTCGCAGATACACTGAGCAAACTTATATCTCGTTAACACCACTTTGCAGTGCAAAACGGATCAGCTCCGCGCTGGAAGAAACATCCAGGGTTTCCATCATCGAATATTTGTGAAACTCAACGGTTCTCGCTGAAATATCCAGCTGCGCTGCAATCACCTTGGCCGAATGTCCATCCACCAGTAACCTTAGAATTTCACGCTGTCGCAGGGTCAATTTTCGGACCGGGTCCTGGTCTGCACCACTGCCATCCCGCATCGCCTGCATCAGGTCTCCTGCGATGGCCGGGCTGACAAATGTCCGGCCCATGGATGCGGCACGTACTGCCATAATCAGCTCTTCGGTCGCGGAATGCTTGAGCACATAACCCATAGCGCCGGCATCAAGCGCTCTTCTCGCATAGGCCGTGTTCTGGTGCATGGTCAAAAAAACCAGCCGAACATCGGGATCGACTTTCTTCAGTTCTTCAAGGGCTTCAACGCCATTGAGTTCCGGCATGCTGATATCTGAAATAATGACGTCCGGCTTGAGCTCCCGGGCCGCAGTGAGCATGGCGCGACCATCCTCAACCACGCCGATTAAATCGAACTCAGCCTCCAGCAGACGCCTGAGGCCTTCAGCCACAATACGGTGATCATCTGCAAGCAATACTTTGATTCTATTCATTTAACCACCCCATCGAAAGGCACTGTCACACTCACCGTAGTGCCCTTGCCTGGTTGACTTCGGATTTTAAAGGAACCGCCAGCCAACTGGGCACGTTCGCGCATACTCGACAGCCCAAGACCTGACTGTAGCGCTTCATCTGTCGTGTCAAATCCAATGCCATCATCGCGGACCGTCAATATCAACAACTGCCATTCGCGCTCAAGAGAGACCTCAATGGTAGTTGCGTTAGCATACTTGACAGCATTATTTAGCGCCTCCTGGCTTATACGATAAAGACACAAAGCCAGGTCAGGCGAAATATTCTCAGGTATGTTTTCAATTTGCTCTACGACTCTGGCATCTGTGTAACGGCGCAATCTCTCCAGCTCCGTTTGCAGCGCCGCAACCAGTCCCAGGTCGTCAATCAGGGACGGGTGCAGACGGTAGGACATATCATGTACGTCCTTGCTGATTTGAACCAATTCGGGCTGAAGGTTCTTCAGTACCTCGTTAGCCGCATCACTACAGTCCTGTGACGCAACATAACTGGTGTCTATGGCAACACGTGCCAGGCGTTGTGACAGGTCATCGTGAAGCTCACGGGCCAGCAGGCGACGTTCATCCTCCTGGGCCGAAATCAACCGCCTGCCAAGCTGAACACTTGATTTTTCAGCCCGACGCCGGCGCCGGTGCTGGATGGACAGTAATGATATCAACACCACCTGTGCCAGGATGATGGCAGCAACCAGTGTGACAACCGCGCCATGCTCTTCCCAAATACCCGGCGGTTCGTAAAGAACGATACTTCCATCCGGAAGTCGACCAGAATCGATATTCCATGCCTTCAGTTCTTGCCAGTCAAAGGTTGGCGCACTCATTTCAATTGTCTTCCAGACCGCTTCGGTTGGTTTGGCTTTAACCACCTCCTGTGCCTGGAGAGCCATCTCTTTGCCGACTTTTTCGAGCTGGATCAGCCTGCCGCCAATGATCCCCTCGCCCAACTGGTCATCATAAGGACCAAAAACCGGGACAGCGCTATTTGAGCGGATAAAGCGGAGCCCGGAATCATGATTCAACTGAACACCATCGACATCACTGTCAAACAGAATATAAAAAACAACTGACCCCGGTTGAAGCCCGGCAAGCTTGTTCTGCAACCCGGATAGCTTCATGTCATTGGTATACTCAAAGTTTACCCGGTCACTAAAAGACTTTAATTGATGTCTGGCCACCATCGCCAGCCTGTCTTCGGCAGAAGAAGCCCCAAGAATCATGAGGACATGTGAGGTGTCAGGCAACAGTTCAAAAATACCCCCAAAAACCTCCGGAAACGAGAAGTGAGTGACCACCACTGTATCTCCCGGGAGAAAATTCATTCCGGCGAACGAAAAATCCGCAGCCACGGCGATAAAGGGGACATCCGAGAAAACCGGCGCACGGTGATTGAGCCAGAAGGCAGTTGCCGGAGGACCTATACCAACGACCAGATCAGGTCTTTGACTGGAATATTCGTGATGTAACAACTGTGACTTTAACTCTGCCCGGCCCATTTCATCACCGCTGCGTTGCTCCAGGTCAAACTGCCGAAATGCAATAGGTGACCTGTATTTCTTCTGCAACTCGAGCATGAAGGTGTTTCTTAGAACGTAATAGGGTGCGGTACTTTCGTCGTAGCTGTTTAGAATGAGCACTTCTAAAACCTCATCCTGTTGTGCATAGGCAGGAACACAACTCAACACGAGGCCGGCAAGCGCAAAAACAAACAGACGCAAAAACTGTAAACTCAGTTGCATGGGCGCATTCTGCTTGGATTTCGAATAACCCGCAATAGAAAAGGTCCCGTGTTTGCCTGTACAGACAATATTGTCCGGCACCCATGATCTTGATCAGGCGGGCCGGAAAATGACCCGCATCAAAGCCGGGCTAGTCCATCATTGAAAATGTATCGCAGCTGTTAATGTCACCCGATTCAAACCCTGTTTTGAACCATTTGACCCTTTGGGCCGAGGAGCCGTGGGTAAAACTGTCGGGTACAACACCCCGCCCTGCTTCCCTTTGTAAACGGTCATCACCGATCGCGGTCGCCGCGGTCAATGCTTCCTCCAGGTCACCCGGGTCAAGCAGCTGGCGTTCGGTGTTGGCCGCATGCCCCCACAGGCCGGCAAAACAATCCGCCTGTAACTCCTGCTTAACCGACAATGCATTCACTTCAGCCTGGCTCTTACCGCGACCCGCCTGACGGACCTTGTCGCTCACACCAATCAGTGTCTGCACATGGTGACCGACCTCGTGCGCGATAACATAGGCCTGGGCAAAGTCACCCGGGGCGCCGTGACGTTGTTTCAGATCCTCGAAAAAGGACAGGTCAAGATAGAGTTTCTGGTCACCCGGGCAGTAAAAAGGACCAACCGCAGAGGAGGCCATGCCACAGGCAGAGTTGACCCTGCCGGTGAATAGAACCAGCGTTGGTTCACGGTAGCTGCCACCCAGTTTATTAAACTGGGCCTGCCAGGTATCTTCGGTATCGGCCAGGACAGCCGCCACAAAGTCTCCCATTTCCTTTTCCGCCGGTGTCAACTCGCGTGGCTCGCTGCTAACGGTTGAACCACCGCCACCCAGCAACATGGGCAACAGGTCGATACCCATCATGCGACTGCCGAAAAACACCACGACGCCAATCAGCAGCATGATGCGACCGGTCTTGGTACGTACCAGCATAGGAATGAAACTCAACAGACCCGAACCCGAGCCACCACCGATTCCGGCGCTTTGCCCGCGTCTGTCTTCTATATTGCTGCTCTTCCGGCTACCTTTCCAGCGCATTTTCCTTCCTTAAAATATCATCGAGTAAATATAATGCCACCGGAAGAACTGGTAAGCTATGCCGCATCAAATATCTTTTGTTAAATCTGGTCAACATTCAGACATCAACCGGGGTAGTGCAAGTATGAGCGAAGGCATTCTTATTGGTGGCAGCGATGCCGGGCAAATTTTTCTTGATCCTAAATATGCCAACCGTCATGGTCTGGTAGCCGGGGCAACCGGTACCGGCAAAACAGTCACTCTGCAGTGCCTGGCAGAGGGTTTCTCTGACCTTGGCATACCCGTCTTCCTTGCCGATATTAAGGGTGATGTCTCCGGCATCAGCCAGGCAGGCAAACCCCATCCGAAAGTCGATGAGCGGGTTGAGAAAATCGGCATCGAGAACTACACCCAGCGCGGCTACCCGGTGGCTTTCTGGGATGTTTTCGGCCAACAGGGCACACCGGTGCGCACGACGATTTCGGAGATGGGGCCACAGCTCATTTCGCGTCTGCTGGATTTGAATGAAACCCAGGAAAGCATACTGACCCTGGTTTTTGAATTTGCCGATAATGAGGCTATGTTGCTGGTCGATTTGGCCGACCTGCGCACCACGCTGGAATATCTCGGTGATAATGGAAAGAACCTGGGCGTCGGCTTCAATGTTTCAAAGGCGTCCGTCAATGCGATTTTACGGCGTTTATTGATGCTGGAGCGTGAAGGTGGCGACCAGTTCTTTGGTGAACCGGCACTGCAACTGGATGATTTCATGCAGACCAGTCGTGATGGCCGCGGCATCATCAACATACTGGCCGCCGATATTCTTGTTCGTAGCCAACGGGTCTACGCGACCTTCCTTCTTTGGCTGTTATCCGAGTTATTCGAAAACCTGCCGGAACTCGGTGACCCGGAACAACCTGTCCTGGTGTTCTTTTTTGACGAAGCCCACCTGTTGTTCAAAGATGCACCCAAGGAGCTTTTGAACAAGATCGAGCAAGTTGTCAGGTTAATCCGCTCCAAGGGTGTAGGTATCTACTTTGTCACCCAGAGCCCGGGCGATATTCCCGACAGTGTCTTAAGCCAGTTAGGCAACCGCATACAACATGCACTGCGGGCCTATACCCCCAAAGAGCAAAAAGTCGTGAGAGTCGCAGCGCAATCCTTCCGCGCCAATCCTGACCTGGATACAGCCACGGTCATCACCGAAATGGGTGTGGGCGAAGCACTCGTGTCTACTTTACAGAAAAAGGGCGTTCCGGCGCCTGTGCAGCGGGTCCTGATCCGGCCACCACATTCACGCATGGGCAGAGCCACTGATGAGGAACGCAAGGTCATCCGGGATGCTGATCGAAACATGAAACTTTATGCCGAGGCCATCGATCCGCGCTCAGCCCATGAAGTGCTGCAAGAACGTGTTGCGGCCAGCCTGAAAAAAAAGGAAGAGGCTGAAAGGGAAGAACAAAAGCAATCTGAGGCCCAAAAACGGGCCAGCAAACCAAGGGCAAGGACAAGTAATCGCCAGGGTGCGGGCGAGGCCTTTTTCAAGAGCATGGCGCGTAGCTTTGGAACAGCCATAGGCGGGGCCTCAGGCCGGAAGTTTTTGCGCGGCGTATTGGGGTCGTTACTTAAGTAACAACAAGCTGTTGGCTTTTTCGTACTGGCCCGCGAATAATTACCCGCCCTGGCCCGGGCATATTATTCCTGACGACTGAGCCGATAGATCATAATAGCTGCCCGTTGGATTGCTACGGGTATTGAATCCAGGTCCAGTGATTCGTGCGGTGTATGGCCGCCCTTGCCATAGGCACCCATACCGGCCAGTCCATCGGTATAAGGGGCCACGAAGGAAATGTCCGCCGCACCACGTCTCGCCGCATCGAGTATCGGCATGGCCTCGCGTCCAAGATCCTGGTTGATCTGTGACAGTAACTCACTTAGCGCTTTGTTACCCTCTGTTGGCGCCATCGGCGGGTAGCTGTCGACAAAGCTGATAGATGCCTCTGTAACCGGCAAGCTGCGTGCAACAACGGCCCGCATCGCTTCACGAGCCCTGTCCATTTGTTCCTGCGAAATAGTACGCATACCGCCACGAACAACAACGCGGTTGGGAACAACATTGGTCTTTCCAAAAACCCGGCCCTCTGGTGTCGTGCAATCGGCACTGACCTCGGTGCCACCCATGATGGTTCCCGCATTGAAGGTCAGGTATTGCTCCCCCCTGACCTCTTCATAAAACCCGTTAAGTATCCGGGCCGCCTCGAAGATGGCCCCTGCCCCTGTTCTGTTGTTGAAAATCCCGGCCGAGTGAGCCTGCTTGCCTGTCACCTCGAGACACCAGTTACTCGAGCTACGACGGGCGATGGTCGCCCACTCCTTACCGTCACTGTCGATACCCGCTTCGAAACCGAGTGCGACATCCGCCCACTGACCTGCTTCGATTAAGTCCTTTCTGGAAACACTCAAGGGTTTGCCGGTCGATTCTTCATCCCCGGTGAAGGCGACCATGATCTGCGAACCATCGAGCACACCTGCAGCCTGCAGTGCCTTGAGTGCGTAAATGATAATCACATCGCCGGACTTCATGTCCTCAATCCCCGGTCCGGTCGCTTTTGAGCCATCACGCGTGAATGTCTGAAACGCATCATCAGGTTCAAACACGGTATCAAGGTGGCCGATTAGCAGTATTTTCTTGCCACGTGTACCCGCATGTTCGCCAAACAAGTGACCACCACGCAGCATTTCCTCGGGCATGTCGACCCAGCGTGTCTCAAAACCCAGCTCATTCAGTTCCGCACGCAATATGGCCCCAACCTCCTTCACACCCTGTTGGTTCAGACTGCCACTGTTGATATTGACCAGTTTCTCCAGCAAGTCGATCGCATCTTCGGTATGGCTTTCACTCCAGGCGACGATGGCGGCCTCATTGGCATCCAGTGTTGACGATGCGAAGGTGCCGACAGAAAACATTGTCAGTAATGAGCAAAGGAGAAAAAGACTGAAAACCTGAAGCCGGCACATGGTGGAGATTCCTTACAAAGATAAAGTTGACGACATGATACCAGCGTGGCCGTTTCCGAAAAGGGGAAATTTGCGAAGCTGTCCATTGGTATTTCAAAGAGCAGTTCGTCAAGCGCATAGAAAAGTACTAATATCCTTCAAGCAACAGTCATCATGTGTCTCTTGAACCATCAGACCAATAGTAAAAAATGGAAATCTCATGAAAACAACAGCCCGGCTTCTGCAAGTGTTTTTGTTCACTGCCAGTATCGTTTTACTTTCTGCCTGTAAACAGGAGAGCGCACCTGTGGCCGAAACGGCTGTAGAACCAACAATGCCAGACCCTGCTGTTGAGGCGGCGAATTCAGTCACTGCGCTGGCTGATCATTATTATGCTGTCACGCTAAAGGAAACCCCCGAAGTCGCCTACTTTTCCGGTATAGAGCTGCCACGTCATGATGGAATGGAAGACAACAGCTCGTCCGCCAGGCAGGCGCTCCAGTCACTGGAAGACAAGATGCTCGAAGAACTCGAAAGCATTGATGTCAGCACACTCAGAGGCCGCAGTGAATGGATCACACATGCTTATCTATTGCAGGAACTTCGCGCCTCTGCAGCCCAGCGTATTTGCCGGACCGATCTCTGGAATGTAAACCAGATGGGTGGCTGGCATTCCGGTTACTCTCAGATTGCCCAGTTGCAGCCTGTCGGCACGACTGAACTCAGAGAGCAGTCCTTAACACGCTGGTCAAAAATGGCAGCCTATATTGATCTGGAGATTGAACACCTGGGTCACGGACTGGAACTCGGCTACTCTGCACCAAAATCAGTGGTTCAAAGGGTGATCGACCAGGTCGACGGACTACTGTCACTGGAAATCGAGAAATCACCTTTCTATTCGCCTGCCCTTCGCGACGATGACGAAGAATTTGCAGCAGCGACACGTGAATTGGTCACCAGCCAGATCTACCCGGCATTGCAGCGATACCGTGACTTTCTTGCAGGCAGCTACATGAAAAGTGCGCGTGAAGAACTCAGCGTCACCGCCAACCCCGATGGACTGGCCTGCTATGAAGCATCGCTACAGGCCTACACAACATTGGCACGCAGTGGCAAGGAAGTGTTTGAACTTGGTCAGGCAACCGTCGCTGCCAACAAAGCCAGGGTCATCGAACTGGGTCAGGCAGCCTACGGCCTGGATAACTTTAATCAAATCCTGGACAAGGCAAAAGCTGACCCTTCCGACAGCTTCTCTGATAAAGACGAATTGTTACAGTTTTCCCGTGACATGGTCCAGCGTGCGCAATCCGAAATGCCGAATTGGGTAGGCAAGATGCCCACAGTCGCCGTTGAAGTCGTGCCATTTGAAGAGCATGAAGAAGGCACCGGTATGTCCGCGCATTATCGACCCGGTAACGCGGACCGTCCGGGAGAGTACAGAATCCCATTGTATAAACCCGAAGACCAGTCACGTGGCAACGCAGAAGCAACCGCCTTTCACGAAGCCTGGCCCGGTCACCATTTACAGGTTGCTGTTGGACAATCCGTCGAAGGCTTGCATCCGATCACACAGATCATCTGGTTTTCAGGACCTGGTGAGGGCTGGGCGCGTTACTCGGAAGCGTTGGCCGAGGAAATGGGCCTTTACACAACAACCACCGGCCCCATCAAACGCCGCGCCTGGCCAGCCAGGGGCATGGTTGTCGACCCCGGCATTCACCTGTTTGGCTGGACACGCGAAGAAGCGATTGATTTCATGATGGAGTCCGGTCGCTTCCCGGAATCCATGGGTGACGAAATGGTCGACCGAATCGCCATCCTCCCCGGTCAACTGACAGCCTATGATTCAGGTGGCCTTGAGATACTGGCGCTGCGGAAAATGGCGGAAGTCACAATGGGGGATGATTTTGATATTCGCGAGTTTCACGATCGGATACTTGAGAACGGTACGATTCCGTTGCTGCAACTACGCGCCCATGTGGAGGCTTGGCTCGAAGAATATGAGGCTCAAAGGTAAGGTTATCCTCACTAACATTTGACGGTGAGGAGCACCGTAACAGGTATTGTATTGTCAGGACACGCTGTCAACATACCCATGAACCTGCGCGACTGGAGAAGGCTGCTTAGTAAATTTACGAGTACCCCCCATGTCTATAGCCCCCTATAATCTGTCATGGTGCACAAAAGTATTTGCTTGTATGTTCACCAGGCATAATTTTTCCAGTGCTCCTTTCGCCGGGAGACACAAACAACAAGTGGTCACATGATGAATAATTCACCCTACCCGATTGTGAGATTTTCCGGCAGCCTGTTGGCACTACTTGGGCTGCTTTTCCTGGCGGGTTGTGCAAGTGTCGGCCCGGATTTTAAAACACCTGACACACAGGTCGCCGGGCAGTGGGCAGAAAGCGACGACGAGATGATCAGCAACCAGCCGGCAGATCACCCGGAGTGGTGGAAGGTATTCAATGATCCTGTTCTGGATCAGCTGATAGAAACGGCACAATCCCAGAACCTCACATTGCGCAGTGCCGGGCTTCGTGTGCTGCAGGCCCATGCCCAGTTGGGGATAGTGAGCGGCAACAAGTACCCGCAGGTGCAACAGTTGTCAGGTTCCGCGAACCGGGTCAACCTCAGCCAGAACGGTTCCGATACGGCATTGCTTGATGATAACTTCAACCTCTACAACCTGGGTTTCGGCCTCTCCTGGGAGTTGGATTTCTGGGGACGTTTCAATCGCATGATCGAATCCTCAGCGGCACAATTACAGGCTGAAGTGGCCAGCTATGATGCTGTCATGGTTACATTGACTGCCGAGGTTGCGCGCTCCTACATTCTGATGCGTACGCTGGAAGAGCGTATCGAACTGACAGAACAAAACGTGCGTACCCAGGCTCGGGCCCTGGAAATCGCTGACGTCAAGTTTCGTAACGGTAAGGTTACAGAGCTTGATGTTCAGCAGGCAAAGACCATTCTTAACAAGACCCGGTCGATAATCCCGGTTCTGCAGACAAACCTGAGTGACATCAGAAATGCACTCGCCGTACTGCTGGGCATGTTGCCGCAGGACCTTACAAAACTGCTGGTCCAATCTTCACCCGTTCCCACGCCTCCGGCACAGGTTGCCGTTGGCATGCCGCAGGATCTCATCCGCAGGCGTCCGGACATCCGCCAGGCGGAGTGGATTATGGCAGCCCAAAGCGCCCAGATTGGTGTTGCTGTCAGCGAGCTTTACCCTCATTTCACCATCGGTGGCTCGATTGGTGTTGCCACCAATACGATCGGCACCAGTGGTATCAGTGATTTATTTGACTCCGGAAGTGTCAACGGCTTGCTGTTTGGTGGGTTCAGCTGGAACGTTTTGAACTACGGGCGTCTGAAAAACAATATACGTTTTCAGGATGCCCGTTTTCAACAGCTTTTAGTTGACTACCAGAACCTGGTTTTGACAGCCCAGGCAGAGGTAGATAGCGCCATCGTTGCCTATTTGCGCGCGCATACCCAGGCCATGTATCTGAGCGAAAGCGTCAATGCTGCCGAGCGCTCGGTAGAGTTGTCGCTGGTTCAGTACCGCGAGGGTTCGACTGACTTTAACCAGGTGCTGACCACCCTGAATCAACAGACGGAACAACAGGATGCCCTGACCACCACAAACGGTAACATCGCTACCAACCTGGTCTCCATGTACAAAGTGCTCGGCGGTGGCTGGCAGGTAGAAGGCGAGCGGATGGTCGAGGACTACGCGAGCGAACAAGATAAACAGGAATTACGGGAACGTACCAAGTACTGGCGTAAAAACTTGCCGGAATAGTGCCTTTTTTCAGACAATAGCGGAATGTGAAACCAGTGAACAGACAAGCAATACCTTCTAAGACATTAACCTGCTGGGTCAGCTGCCTGCTGCTCACCAGCGTTTTTTTGAGCGGCTGCAAGCAAGAGGCTCCCGAACAGGTCGAACGTATTCGAGCGGTCAAAACGATCGTGGTGGCGGATCTTGCCTCTGACCAGATGCGTAAATTTCCCGGCACGATCGAGCCGGTTGACTCATCACTGCTCAGCTTCGAAGTCGACGGCATCGTCGAGGAGGTGCTGGTCGATGTTGGTGATAAATTCAAAAAGGGTGATGTGCTTGTGCGTCTCGACAACAAGCCCTTTCAGCTAAGCGTGGAGTCCGCCAGGGCCGCGTTGTCACGAACCAGTGCCCAGCTTCAGGAAAAACAGAGCGCCTATGAACGCGAGGTTCGAATTCAGAAAGAAGATGCGGGCGCGACAACCCAAAAAGCCGTCGATCAGGCGCGTGCTGCCTATGAAAGCCAGGTACAGGGCGTCACCTACAACGAGGCCCAACTCGAACTCGCGCAACGGGATTTGTCTCACACCGAATTGATTGCGCCATATGATGGCACCGTATCAGCGCGTTCCGTTGAACCTGCGGAGGTTGCCGCCAGAGGCGTACACATGCTTGAGGTCTATGCCGAAGCAGCCATGCAGGTTGCAGTCAGTGTTCCGGAGCAGATGATAGAAAACGTGTACGCAGGTCTCGAAGGCAAAGTGCTGATCAACAACCGTCCTGATTATCCCTACGATGCCATCGTCGCCGAGGTGGGTTCATCCGCTACATCCGCCAATGCGTATCCGGTCACAGCGATTATCAGCAACGCCGACGAACGCGTGCGCCCGGGTATGACGGCGGAACTCCGGTTGACATTTGTCGACGCTGAGATACAGGCCGCCTTCCTGGTGCCTGTGCACGCTTTTATTCCGGGTACGGTTAAGGGTGAAAATCATGTTTACCTGTTCGATCCCAAGACCTCTGTTGTGAAAAAGTCGCCGGTAAAGACCAAGGGCATCCAGGGTAATTACGTGGTTGTGACTGAAGGCATCGCGCCAGGTGACATCCTGGTTGTGGCCGGTGTTTCATTTCTGCGCGATGGCCAGCAGGTCAAGCCCATGACTGATTCGGACTCCAACCCATGATTGCACGGAATAGATAACGTGGACGGTATAACACGGTTTGGCCTCGACGCCCCGCGTCTGACCCTGGTTTTCATCGCACTGGTGATACTCGCCGGGATTGGACAATTCATTAATTTTCCCCGCCAGGAAGACCCGCCCATCCTGATTCGTGAAGTGGTTGTTACCGCCCAGTTCCCGGGCATGAGTCCCGAGGATGTTGAACAACTCATTACCCGCCATATTGAAGATGATCTGCGTGCGATGCCGGAGATTGACGACATCTGGTCAGACTCCAAAACAGGCGTCGCGGTCATCCATGCAGATACGGCGGATCGCTACGATGATGTAGGGGAGATTTGGCAGAAGGTTCGTAACCGAATGCTGGATCTGGCCCCGAGTCTGCCGAAAGGAACCATAGGCCCGGTGGTCAATGATGAATTCGGTCTGGTCGCAGTGGCAACGATTGCCTTAACGGGTGAAGGCTTCGGCATGGACGAGATGCGCGATACCGCCTGGGATCTCCGTGACCGGCTTTATGAGCTAGAAGGTATTCGAAAAATCGAGTTATGGGGTGTTCATGACGAGCGAGTCTTTCTTGAATACTCTTCGGCAAAACTGGCCCAATTGGGTGTCAGTATCCAGGATATTATTCAGACCCTGACCGACCAGAACGTCGTGTTGCCCGGTGGTCTTTTTGATGTTGCCGGTGAGAACCTGATCATCGAGCCAAGTGGAAACTTCCAGTCTGTCAGGGATATCGAAGACCTCCTGATCGCTGTTCCTGGAACTCAACAATCCATTTTTCTCAAGGACCTGCTACATGTTCGCAGGGGCTTTGCTGAACCACCAAAAGATCTCGCTTTTTTTAATGGCGAACGGTCGATCGTAATCAGTCTTTCGATCATCCCCGGGGTCAATGCCGTTGCCTTCGGTGAGAATCTCAAAGAAAAAGTAAATGACCTTCAGTCACACCTTCCAATAGGTTATACACTTGATTTTGCAACATTTCAGCCGGATCTTGTGCAAAAGGCGGTGGGTGGTGCACTACTCAATGTCTATCAAACCCTGATCATTGTCCTGGTGGTGGTGGTTGCCTTCCTTGGGTTGCGAACGGGTTTGATCGTTGGCTCTTTTGTGCCGATGACCATGCTGCTTGGTCTGATTGTCATGCGAATGGCCGGGGTTGAGCTTGAGCGGATTTCCATTGCCTCCACCATCATTGCTTTAGGCATGTTGGTCGATAACGGCATTGTTACCGCAGAAGAAATCCGTAACCGGCTTGATGCGGGTGAGGAACGGCGTGCGGCCTGTCTTAATACAGCAAAAGCGCTCTCTGTTCCGCTGTTGACCTCATCCCTCACGACTATTATTGCCTTTATGCCAATTTACCTGCTCACCGGCGATGTGGGTGAGTATGCCATCTCTCTGCCCGTGGTTATCATCATCCTGTTGATGGGGTCATGGTTCCTGTCCATGTACCTGACACCCTACATGTGCTTCTGGTTTATGAAGGACCCGAAGAAGAAGGAAGGTGACGAACCGGCTGCAGACCCCTATAGCGGCCGTATCTATGTGGCCTACCGGGCGCTACTCGCGAGCCTGATAAAAGGGCGTTATGCCGTTCTCGCAGTGGTTTTCGCAGTGCTGGTGGGTGGAGGTTACCTGGGTTCGACACTTGTCCGTGAAATGTTCGGTCACAGCGACCGTAACCAGTTTTTGATCTATGTCGATTTACCCGCAGGTTATAACATCGACTCCACTCAGAAAGTTGTTCAAAAACTGACCGATTGGCTGGAAGACGATGAGGCAAACCCGGATATCACCTCATCGATTGCCTACGTGGGTACAGGTGGTCCCCGTTTTGTACTGGTGCTCGCACCATTCGACCCCGACCCGCATCGTGCCTTCATTATCGCTACAACTGAATCGGGCGAACAGGTGCCCGAGGCCGCAGAACGGACACGACGGTTTATAGCCGAGTCACTTCCGGAGGCCGAAGGCCGCGTCAAGATGATGTGGACGACCGGACCGGAGCCCGGGTTTGTGGAAGTTCGGCTTTATGGGCCGGATATTGACTACCTTTACGAGAAAGGTCAGGAGTTCACAGAGCGGGTGCGCGCAACACCCGGCACCGTTGATGTTCGTAACAACGCGGAAAACACCGTCATCAAGGCCGAGATCATTGTCGATCAGACGCAGGCACGTCGCGTAGGTATCTCATCCGAGGAAATTGCAAACTCGCTGCAGGCGCATATCGATGGTATCCGAGCGACAGATTACCGCGAGGGTGACCAGGCTATCCCCGTCGTGCTCCGATCCCAGCAACAGGAACGCGATGTCGGCAGCGACTTTTACGACATTCGCGTTAATTCGCGCGCCATGGACCGTGATGTACCACTATCGCAGATCGCCAGTATAGAAGGGTCCTGGGAATACAGCCGTATTTCGCGTCGCAACCAGGCACGTGTGCTTACCGTGGAGTTCAAACACGAAACGATGAAGGCGATGGAGTTGCTCACCGCTATAACACCTGAAATCGAAGCGTTGGAGTTAGGTGAGGAATATCGCTGGGAAGTTGGCGGCGAAATTGAAAAGCAAGGAGAAACCATACCAAAGCTCACAAAGTGGCTTCCCCACTGCGCTATTATCATGGTGGTGCTGTTGATATGGCAGTTCAACTCTTTCCGACGGCCTTTCATTATTGCCTTTACTCTGCCGCTGGCATTTATCGGCGCCTTTATTGGCCTGACACTGTTCCGTGCACCATTTGACTTTTTTGGGATTCTCGGCCTGCTAAGCCTGGCCGGAATTATCATCAACAATGGTATTGTGCTGATCGATCGTATCGACCAGGAGCAAAAAGCGGGCCGCGATGCCTACAATGCCATTATCGAAGCCACCGTGTCGCGTTTCAGGCCGATCTGGATGACCACCATAACAACTATTCTGGGCGTCATGCCTTTGATCCTAAGCCACGATCCGGTGTTCTACTCCTTAGCCCTGATCATTGCGACCGGTCTGGCGTTTGCCACTGTTTTGACTCTGGGTGTGGTTCCAGTGCTTTATGCGGTGCTGTTTAAAGTCAGGCAAGTCCAGGAGGCATGAAACTCACCCTCAAATCAACGGAGACCCCAATAGCATGTTGCTAACATTACTGATCGGGAGTGTGGCGCTTGTCATCAACATGACTATCCAGGTAGTAGCCATTGTCATTATCCTTACTTTTCTTTTACGAAACCTGGAACATAACCAGTTGAAATCCCGTTATAGAACCGAAATCAGGGTGCTCGGTATTCTTGTACTTGCGTTGTTTGCAGGTCACCTGTTGCAGTTCGCCATCTGGGCCAAGCTGTTCATCTATTTGGGTGAATTTACCGACTTCCAGACAGCTTTTTACTATTCCACGGTGAGTTTCACTTCGCTGGGCTATGGTGACATCGTGATGAGTGAAAGGTGGCGTCTGCTTGGTGCTCTTGAGGCAGCCAACGGAATACTGATGTTTGGTCTTTCTGCTGGCGCCCTTTTGTCAGTTATGACCAGGCTTTTCAAAAGGCGTGTCGGGGTCGTTGATGGGGATTAAATAACAACCGGGTGAAACACTCGGAGTATGAGGACTCAATCAGAGGTCGTTATTTGTCCTGACTGGCAAATTCACCCATGAACTGACGGAAGTACTTCAGTTCTTCGATGGATTCGCGAATGTCAGAAAGCGCCTCATGGCGGTTTTCTTTGTCGAATTCCCGCAGTTCGGCAGGCAACCATTCATTGGCGAGGATTTTGATGGTGCTGACATCGAGGTTACGGTAATGAAACCAGCTTTCCAGCTCCGGCATTAAACGGTGCAAAAACCTGCGGTCCTGACAGATGCTGTTACCACACATCGGTGAAGCACCCTTTTCGACCCATTCGTTTAAGAACGAAATCGTCTCTGCTTCCGCCGCAGCCATGCTGTAACGACCGAACACAACCCGCTGCCATAAACCTGAATCCGTGTGATGCTGGCGATTCCAGTTATCCATTGCCATCAAAACGGCGTTATCGTGACGCACTGCACAGACCGGCCCATTGGCCAGAATATTCAGTTCGCCATCAGTAACAATGGTAGCGATTTCAAGAATCGTGTCATTCATGGTATCCAACCCGGTCATCTCCAGGTCGATCCATATCAGTCGTGTTTGTTTCTCAGTAGTCATAGGTCTTTTTCAATGTTTTGCGAACTATACCGACCAACGCGGCTTTGTGCCATGTTCAATTTGTATCAGACAGGTACAATAGAAGGATGCAGACGCTCAAAGCCAATCAGTGACGACCGAAAAGCAAACCGAGGCCCTGGTATTGGTCTCCTATGGCAGCCAGGGTGTGGTGCTGCTGGCTGATGGTGAGCGCAAGCGTTGCAAATTCAGACGAAATGTCGGCAGACCCTTTTGTGGCGACCGGGTCATGGTGGCGCGGGCTGATGAAGCCTCGCTGGTGGTTGAACGCATATTACCCCGTGATAACTTTTTTGTGCGTACGGATGAACGTCAGCGCCAGAATATCATCGCGGCCAATCTCGACCAGGTTCTGATCGTCGTAGCTACCCGGCCCCTGCCCTCACGCGACCTGATGGAGCGCTACCTGTTGGCAGTCCATAGTCTCGGTATTGAACCGATCATCGTATACAACAAAACGGATCTGCAAGTGGCCGATGACGAGACCGCCAATGGCGTGGCAGTGCTCACCCATATGCCTGAATACGAAGACCTTGGTTATACCGTCATACGCACATCCTGTAAGCAGGAACCGGGGATCACCGGCCTGCGCTCTGTACTCAGGGATAAAACCAGTATTCTTGTCGGTCAGTCCGGTGTTGGTAAGTCCTCATTGATCAACCAGTTGATACCCGACCTGCAAATTCAAACCGGCGAGCTATCAAATGCAACCGGCAAAGGCACTCACACCACCACTTCAACCATGATGTATCACCTGACTGATGGCGGATACCTGATTGATTCACCCGGCGTCTGGGAATATGGCATTTGGAAGTTGGAAAATGATGAACTCTCATCCGGCTTTATCGAGTTCAAACCATGGCTTGGTCACTGTCGCTTTAACAACTGTCTACACGCATCCGAACCAGGCTGCGCGATCAAGCAGGCCGTTGCCGATGGCTTGATTCGTCAATGGCGATTTGAATCATACCTGCGTCTGCTGGAGCAAAACGTCTGACTTCAGAGCCGCTTTGGGGACGATCATTCGCTATCAATTGACGTGTTTCGGAGCCTGCTGAATTCAGGCCGCTATTCATGTTGAAAAAGAACGAGTAAGCGATTGATAAGTTTTATGGTATTCTGAGTCACCATTAACTTTAAATCACGTTGGAGGAAGACAATGACAAGGATTGTTCTGGCTTTCATGCTGAGTTTCGCTTTTCAGGCCGTTTACGCTGATGTGTTAATCATTGACGAAGTGCGCCAGGCGGAGACCATGCAATTGCCGAAGAACGGGCAAGACAAGGCAACGGTTGAGGCAAAATTCGGGACGCCAAGCGAAAAAACGCCGGCCGTGGGGGACCCACCCATTTCAAGCTGGAAATACGATACCTACAGCGTCTATTTTGAATATGACCTGGTATTGTTCACCGTTTTACATTCAGGTGCGGTCATAGAAAAATAGGCAAGGGGTCCGCTTCTGCGTTATCCTTGCGCCCTTCCAAAATTAACGGAGCCTCGGTGAAGGCTCTCACAGCCTAATGCCTGAATCAGAAGCTTTATCAACACCGGAAACGGTGACCCCGGAAAACCCGTCTGCTGAGCAACCCACAAGGGAAATTACCCGCGATGGTGTTCATTACGTGTTACTGGGCACCGCTCACGTCTCTCCTGCAAGTGTCACTGCTGTTACCGAAATGGCTGGCAGCGGTGATTACGATGCCATTGCTGCAGAACTCTGCCCTGCGCGCCACCAGGCGCTGACCAAGCAGCAGCAGTGGAAGGATATGGACCTGTATCGCATTATTCGCGAGAAGAAAGCGGGACTTGTGATGGCCAACCTGGCGCTGGGAGCCTACCAGCGGCGCATTGCCGAACAGTTTGGTATCGAGCCCGGTGCCGAGCTCAAGGCAGCTGCCGACGCGGCTATTGAGCACGACATACCGCTACAGCTGATTGATCGTGACCTGGCTACCACGCTAAAACGCAGCTACCGGGCCGTGCCCTGGTACAAACGCTTTATGCTGACCACCGGCTTGATCATGAGCACCGTCAGCTCCGAAGAGATTGATGAAGAGCAAATTGAAAAACTCAAGGAAGGTGACATTCTTGAATCCACCTTTACCGAGTTTGCGGAGAAATCACCCGAGTTATATGGCGCTTTAATCGCTGAACGTGACCGCTTCATGGCTGCCCGTCTGCGCCAGGACAACAAGGACAATGCCGGTAAACGTATCCTGGTTGTGATCGGTGCGGGTCATCTTGAGGGCCTGGCAAAATACCTGGAAACGGACCAGGCAGACCCGCAGACCGAAGTCGAAACCCTGTCTCAACTGCCACCACCCAAACGCTGGATCAAGTTTATCCCCTGGGTCATTGCTGCTTTGGTTCTGACCGGCTTCTGGCTTGGCTTTTCTCGCAGCCCCGAACTCGGCTGGCAACTGGTCACCCTGTGGGTATTTATCAATGGTGGTCTGGCCGCACTTGGCGCGCTAATCGCACGCGGTCATCCCTTAACCATATTGAGTGCCATGGTCGCCGCCCCCCTCACCTCGCTGAACCCGGCAGTTGCGGCCGGCATGGTGACAGGCCTGGTGGAATCCTGGTTACGCAAACCGAAAGTATCTGATCTCGAAGCATTGCGTGATGACGCGACCACCCTGAAAGGTTGGTTTAAAAATCCCGCGACGCGCATTTTGCTGGTATTCTTTTTCTCTAACCTCGGTTCCGCCATTGGCACCTGGGTAGCTGGATTCCAGATATTTGATGCCTTGAGTTCGTAATATAATTAAATAAATTCGATCAATCGCCACCATGCAAATCGGACCCTACACATTAGCCAACCCCATTGCCCTGGCGCCTATGGCCGGTGTCACCGACCGCCCGTTCCGTCAACTATGCCGCGAACTCGGCGCGGGTTACGTGGTGACCGAGATGGTCAGCTCAAACCCGAAATTAAAACATACCCGCAAATCTAAATGGCGTAGCGACTTCGAAGGTGAGCCTGCTCCCCTGGCTGTACAAATCGTCGGCAGTGAACCTGGGGTATTGGCCGCAGCAGCGGCTTACAATGTTGATCTGGGCGCCCAGATTATCGACATCAATATGGGCTGCCCTGCCAAAAAGGTCTGCGGCAAATTCGGTGGATCTGCCTTGCTGTCTGATATCGCATTGGTCGAAGATATACTCACAGCGGTGGTTGCTGCTGTTGATGTGCCGGTCACGCTGAAGATACGCACCGGCCCCGAACCCGGCAACCGCAATGGCTTTGAAGTAGCGAAAATTGCCGAGTCCTGCGGGGTCGCAGCACTGGCAGTGCATGGCCGTACCCGCGCTGACCGTTTCAAAGGTAAGGCAGAATACGACACCATTCGCACCATCTGCCATGGCGTATCACTGCCGGTATTTGCCAATGGCGATGTCACCACCCCACAACAGGCCAGGCAGGTACTCGATTACACAGGTGCGGCCGGCTTGATGGTAGGTCGCGGTGCGCAGGGCAATCCGTGGATATTCAGGCAGCTCAGCCATTACCTGAACACAGGTGAAATCCTGGATCCGCCGCAGCCGGAAGAAGTCTATTCAGTGATGCGTGATCACCTTCAACGTCTGCATGATTTTTACGGCGAGGTTCATGGTGTGCGGGTCGCACGTAAGCATATCGGCTGGTACCTGAAGGCCCGCCCGAATACCAAAGATATATTGTATGATCTAATGCGAGTGCAAACAGCAAAAGAACAACTCCACTTACTGGAGCAGCACTTTCTCAACCCATCCCAACTGGCAGCTTAATTTCAATGAACTGGAAAACGTCTTTTTTCAAACCCAAATGGCAAAGTAAAGATTTTGCAACCCGTCTTGAAGCCGTCACGTCCGAGCAACACCCGGACCTCATCAACAGCCTGCTTGAAATCGCCGGCAGTGACGAAGACGCGCGCGTACGTTGTGCGGCCATCAAACGGCTGCACCAATTGGAAAACATTCTAAAGCTGTACCCAAACGAATCAGACGCTGAAGCCAAAAAGCTGCTGGAAGAACGCATCCGGCAATTGGCCTCTTCCACAAATGAGTCCCGCCCTCCGCTTGAGTTTCGGATGAAAGTGGTTGAAATGACAACAAACCGGAACCTGATCGAGCACCTGGCGGCGCGTGCGCCTGAAGTCGAGCTTCGTCGGGCCGCCCTCGCAAAGGTCGAGCGACAGGGTGTCCTGGGGGATTGTTGTATCAATGACAGTGATGCCGGTAATCGTCAATTTGCCGCCAGCAGGATTAGCCAGCATACGACACTGAAACGGGTAATCGACACATTGAGGAAGTCCGATAAGACACTCTACACAGCGTTACAGGCGCGGCTTCACAATGAAAAACTTGAGCAGGCCGATGCGGCTGCGGTGAAGATCGAAGCGGTGAGAATTTGCACTGTCCTGGAACACCAGGTGCTGGAAAGCGACGACAGGAACTCGAAGGAAATAGAGAGTATGCACGCCGCCTGGCAGCGCATCGCCGCGCATGCCAGTACTGAAATGGTTCAGCGTTATCAACGTGTTTGTGATCGACTGGCAGCACCTCCACCCGTCATTGAGCAGACACCGGTAAAGGACGCGGTGGCAGAAAAAACCGAGGCTGCGATGGACGCCGAAATGAGCCCCCAGGCTGTTGCCGCCCAGCCACCAACGCCAACACCAACGCCACAAGTCAGTGAACCATTATCCCGCTTGTGTACCGACATCGAACTTTATGAAGCCGAAAATGCAGACCATCCAAGCGCACCCGGCATCAACAAGCTGAAGCACCGGCTTGAAAAGACATGGGAACGCTGCAAGCCCCCTCATCCGGACGACGTGGTGTGCTATGAATCCGCCGTCGCACGTCTTGAAAAGCTCGAAGCAGTATTGGAAATAAAACACAAGCAATCTGAAGAGGAGTTGGGCAAGGCAAAAGAAATGCTGGCGCAGCTTGAAACCGAACTGGAAGAGGGCGAATTGCACAAGGCTCTCGAAACCCGTGCTGCATTGCAGGAATCTGCCAAAGGCCACGGTAAAAACAAGGACTGGCAAAGCATCAGCAACAGGCTGAATTCCATGCAGGCACGTCTACGCGAACTACGTGACTGGCAACACTGGTCAAACAATAAGGTCCGCAAACGCCTGATCGCCGAGATGGAGGTTCTGCCTGCAGCCGACCTGCATCCCGACGCCCTGCTCGACCGCATCAAGAGCCTGCAAATGGAATGGAAGAGCCTCGAGCAAAGCGAGCAGATTCCTGGTGACAAAAAGTTTTCAGCTGCCCCATGGATGTGGCGCAAGTTCAGTGCTGCCGGTCATGCAGCATTTGATACCGCCAAACCCTACCTCGACAAACGCAGCGAAATCCAGTCACGTCATGGACAGGCACTGGCAACGTTCTGTGCCGAACTGGAGCAACTGGTGCAGGCTGAGCCCATCGACTGGACTGCACTGAGCAAAGGCGTAGCCCGTGGACGTAAGAAACTGTCGGACCTTAATACGGTACCGGCCAATCAACGTCAAAAACTGGCCAAAAAGCTCAAAGCCACGCTGGATAAAGCCAATGCCGCCGTGCAGGAGCGCTATAAGCTTGTAGAACTGGAGAAAATGAAACTCATCCGGGCCGCCAGCCAATTGATCCATATGCCCGAACGCAGCGATGCTATCGCACAGGCAAAATCACTACAATCCAACTGGAAGGCAGCAGGCAGTTTGTGGCGCAGTAAGGAGCAGGAACTCTGGAATCAGTTTCGCGCGCACCTTGACCCCTTGTTCGGTGAACTCAAGGAACAACAAGCGAGTATCCGGGCCGCAGATGACGACCGTCTGGCAGCACAGAAAACGTTGTGTAATGAACTCAGGGACATTTTAAAGAGTGAGGATGACCTGCCGGCCCTGCATGGTAAGGTCCAGGGACTGCAGGACAGCTGGAAAGACATAGAGCATCCCGACCGCAAGCTGGTGCAAACATTTCAAACCCTGGTTGAAGATTACGAGAAGCGGGTCAGCGAGGCTGAACAGCAACAGGTCAAGATAGACCGCGAACGTCTGTGGCTAAAATCTGCATTACTGCATGAACTGACCGTCAGTGGCAGAACCGCCAAGGGCGCACTGAGCAAAAAGACCGAAAAAAGGGTTACCGGCGCGTGGCCGGCGGAAAGCTCCGACGATATTCTCGAAAGCCACATGGACCAGACCTGCAAAGACATGCTGGCAGGGGGTTCAAGTAATTTGAGTGATGATGAAGTTGAAAACATGCGCACACAGGCTCACGCCCTGTGTATCGCACTCGAGTTTCTTGCCGGTCTGCCATCACCCGATGAAGACCGCGAGCAGCGTATGAAGTACCAGGTTGATCGCCTGGCGCAATCGATGTCCGGTGAAATTGCACGGCAACCGGCCAGTGAGGAAGCACTCGAGGGTGAGAAAGTCTGGCTGGGTTTGTATGCCTTGCCGGAAACCGACTTTGGCAATTTTGGTAAGCGAATCAAGCGAGCGATATCTACAATTCTGGAGACCAATTAATGCTAAATAACAATAAGTTAATTAATATATTTAATGTATTTTATCTTTTAGTTTTTAGCAATTTCGCCAACGCCGCAGAAATCACGACACAAGCCGCAGGTAGCTGGATAGCCATCGTTCCACCGCTACTGACGATCGCAGTCGCACTGATAATTAAGCGTGTCATCCCTGCTCTTTTCCTGGGCATCTGGGTAGGTGCCTGGGTGATTAATGATTTCGGGCTGATCGGTATCTGGACCGGTTTACTGGATACCTTCCAGGTCTTTGTGGCAAACGCACTATCCAACCCGGACCACACCGCTATCGTGCTGTTTTCAATGATGGTTGGCGGCATGGTGAGCATCATTACACGTAATGGCGGTATGCAGGGCATCGTCAATCACATCGTTGCCTGGGCCGATTCAGCCCGCCACGCCTGCGTGGCAACATGGGCACTGGGGGTGGCGATCTTCTTTGATGATTATGCCAACACACTGGTGGTTGGAAACACCATGCGACCGGTGACCGATTCAATGCGTGTCTCACGCGCAAAACTCGCTTATATCGTCGACTCAACTGCAGCGCCGGTGGCCTGTATCGCGGTCGTAACAACCTGGATCGGCTATGAAATCGGCCTCATCGGGGATTCTCTAAGCCGTATGGAGGGGCTCGACACCGAGGCCTACCTGTTATTTCTCAATACCCTGCCCTATAGCTTTTATCCGATCCTCGCCATTTTGTTTGTACTTATGGTTTCAGCCAGCGGCAGGGATTTCGGCCCCATGCTTGAATCGGAACGCCGGGCCCAGATGCATGGCTCTGATCACGATGAGCCCTTGAAGACCAGCGCACAGGAGGCCGAAAGCCTCGCCCCCATCGAAGGCAAGCCCCAACGTGCTTTCAATGCCTATATACCCGTAATGGTCATGGTTCTCGGCGTGGTGGTCGGGCTCTATGTGACCGGCATGGAGGCGTCTGCAGACATCGCCAATCCGACCCTGAAGGATATTATCGGCAATGCCAACTCCTACACGGCACTGATGTGGGCCTCGTTGTGTTCAATGATGACCGCTGCCGTACTGTCCATGAGCCAGAAAATACTGAACCTCGAGGAGGTCGTCAACGCCTGGGTTCACGGTGTCGGTGCCATGCTGATGGCAATGATCATCCTGGTTCTCGCCTGGTCACTTGGGGAAGTTACCACTATCTTGAAAACGGCAGAGTTTCTGACCAGCGTCCTGGGTGACACGTTGCCGGTGTTCCTGCTGCCGACCATCGTTTTCATACTGGCAGCTATCGCAGCCTTTGCCACCGGCTCCAGCTGGGGTGCCATGGGTATTCTGTTTCCATTGGTCATGCCGCTGACCTGGGCCGTGATGACAGCACAGGGTCAGGCGGGGCCTGAACATATGCACATTCTCTACTCGTCCATCTCCGCTATCCTGGCCGGTGCGGTCTGGGGTGACCATTGCTCACCCATTTCCGATACCACCATTTTGTCTTCGCTCGCATCGGGTTGTGACCATATTGAGCATGTCCGCACACAGTTGCCTTATGCGTTGACGGTGGGTGGCACGGCCATCCTGTTCGGCAGTCTCATGACGGCAATGGGTTCACCCTGGTGGCTTGGTATCTCGATCGGATTAATCGTGCTCTGGCTGATCCTGAGGTACTACGGTAAACCATCACGCTTGCCACAAACCGGCTAATGACGACAAAAGGGCTCTTAAGCCCCCAGGGCGCGCGTTTTACCAGCGGCTCTACAAGCTGGACGGGGCTACATGGCAGCAGCACTGCACTGGCACTGCTGGCGGCCGCTCGTGACCATGAAGGCATCGTACTGGTGGTCACCCGCTCCAGTCATCAGTCACACCTGCTGGAACAGGATATACGTCTTTTCAGTGACGGCTCATTACCGGTATTGCATTTCCCTGACCATGAAACACTGCCTTACGATCCGTTTTCTCCACATCCGGATATTATTGCTGAAAGACTTGCAACGCTGTCTTCACTGGCTGCTGTAAAAAATGGTTTATTGCTGGTACCAATATCCACCCTGATGCAGCGCTTACCGCCGAGAAGCCACGCACTGGGTCGAAACATCCAATTGAAAACCGGCCAATCCCTCGTCATCAATGAATTCAGGGAGCGTTTACAACAGTCCGGTTATAGTCATAGCGACCCGGTTTACCAGGCGGGCCAGTTTGCCGTGCGTGGTTCGGTCATCGACCTGTTTCCAAGTGGCAGAAAATTGCCGTTGCGTATTGATCTGTTCGATGAGGAAATCGAATCATTGAGGGAGTTCGACCCGGAAACCCAGCGTTCAACCGGCAGCCTGAACGAATTCAATATGCTGCCAGCGCGTGAATACCCGTGTGACACGGCCTCATTTGAAGACTTCCGCAAGGCATTCCGTTACCGGTTTGTTGTCGATACGCGTAATGTGACGCTTTACCAGGACCTGCGCAAGGGATTACACCCGCAAGGGCTGGAACAGTATCTGCCGCTGTTTTTTGAGCAGACTGAAAGCCTGCTGGATTACCTGCCGGCAAAACCCCTGGTGGTTATTCAACAGGGTGTTGAAGAGGCTGCCGCCGATTTCTGGTCATCGATGACCGAGCGCTGGGAACAGCGTCGGCATGACGTTGAACGGCCTGTTCTTGACCCACAGGAACTTTACTTCGAAGCCGGCGTCATGCGGCAACAACTGGACAGCTACGACACGGTCAGCTTGCTTGAAACGGCCAGGCGCGGTGTCCAGGCGGTGCAGTTTGAAACGGCACCGGCGCCGGATCTGCACATCCACGACCGTGGTCAAGAGCCCGCAGCAGCCCTGCTCAAGTTCGCCAGGGAGTATCCCGGCCGTGTCATGTTCGCAGCCGACACCACCGGTCGCCGCGAGGTGCTATCAGAAACATTATCGGCATTTGGTATCCGGCCCGAGCGTTTTGAATCATGGAGCGAGTTCGAGTTATCCGGTGAGCAACTGGGTCTGACCGTGCTTCCGGTGGAGGCGGGGTTTATCGCCGGCAACAGCTTTGCCATCCTGACTGAAAGCCAGTTGTTTGGCGGCCGGGTGAGAGTAAAGACCACGCGTAAACGCTCAGAGCGTGACCCCGAATCGATCATACGCAGTCTCTCGGACCTCGAACTTGGTGACCCGGTAGTCCATGAGGACCATGGTGTCGGACGCTACCGTGGCTTGCAGTCTCTACAAATTGACGACCGCGATGCAGAGTTCCTGATGCTCGAATATGCTGGTGAAGACAAGTTGTATGTGCCGGTTTCATCCATGCATCTGATCAGCCGTTACACCGGCGGTGCAGCCGAAACCGCGCCCTTGCACCGTCTCGGAAGCGAACAGTGGGGTAAGGCCCGTCAACGGGCCGCCCAGAAAGTACGGGATGTCGCTGCAGAACTGCTCGATCTATATGCCCGTCGACAGGCCCGCAAAGGTTTTGGGTTTAAGCTCGACAAGCCCATGTATGCTGACTTCAGCTCCGGTTTCCCTTATGAGGAAACAACTGACCAGCAGACGGCCATCAACGCCGTCATCGAAGACATGATATCCAGCCAGCCCATGGACCGCGTGGTCTGTGGTGACGTCGGCTTTGGTAAAACCGAGGTGGCTTTGCGTGCAGCCTTTGTCGCCGTGCAGGGACAAAAGCAGGTCGCCATACTGGTGCCGACCACGCTGCTCGCCCAGCAACATTTCTCCAACTTCAGTGACCGTTTCGCCGATTGGCCGGTACGTATTGAACTGCTATCGCGATTTCGTACCGGCAAACAAACCACTGCCGTACTCAAGGACCTTGATGCAGGCAAGGTCGATATCGTCGTTGGCACGCATAAATTGTTGCAACGTGATATCCGCTTCAAGCGACTGGGCCTGGTTATCGTTGATGAAGAGCAGCGTTTCGGGGTTCGCCAGAAAGAACGCCTGAAGCAACTACGGGCCGAAGTGGACCTGCTGACACTGACCGCCACGCCGATTCCGCGTACGCTCAACATGGCCATGGCCGGCATACGCGACCTGTCGATCATCGCGACACCGCCTGCACGCCGGATGGCGGTCAAGACACTCGTTTCCAAATGGGACAGCGCCCTGTTACGGGAAGCCTTGCAGCGGGAAATACAGCGTGGCGGTCAGGCCTTCTTTCTGCACAACGAAGTACGCAACATTGAACAGATCGCACGCGAGGTTGGAGAACTGGTTCCAGCGGCACGCATACGCGTGGCCCATGGCCAGATGCCACAGGGCGAACTGGAAAAGGTCATGCTGGACTTCTACCGCCAGCGAATCAACGTGCTGGTATGCAGTACCATTATTGAAAACGGTATTGACGTCCCCACCGCGAACACCATCATCATCAACCGTGCCGACAAATTCGGACTGGCCCAGTTGCACCAACTCAGGGGGCGGGTCGGCCGCTCGCATCACCGGGCATATGCTTACCTGATCACACCCGACGAACGCAGCATGACACGAGACGCGCGCAAACGACTGGAGGCCATCGCTTCCCTGGAGGAACTGGGCGCGGGTTTCACCCTGGCGACCCACGACCTTGAAATTCGCGGCGCCGGTGAACTACTCGGCGATGAGCAAAGCGGTGAAATCCAATCGGTGGGCTTTAGCCTTTATAGCGAACTGCTCGGACGGGCCGTCTCGGCGCTGCGCGATGGCAAGGAGATTGATCTCGAAGGTAACCTGCATCAGGAAACCGATATTGAGATGCATACATCCGCGCTGATTCCGGATAACTGGATTGGCGACATCCACACACGGCTCACACTGTACAAGCGTATCGCCAGCGCTACCGATGCAGCCGCTTTGAGGGAACTTCAGGTTGAAATGATCGACCGTTTCGGTTTGCTGCCACAGCAGACAAAATACCTTTTCCAGGTGGCCGAGCTGCGACAAAAAGCCCGTGCGATTGGCGTCAGGCGGGTTGATTTCGGTGATACCGGCGGGCGTATCGAATTTAATGAAGATACCTGCGCTAACCCGGTTGCATTGTTGGAAATGATCCAGCGTCATCCCTTCGACTACAAGCTGCAGGGCCCGCATAAACTGCGTCTGACCTTTGATGAGGAATCGGTGGAGGAAAGGATGCGTATCACTGCTGAAATTCTCGACAAACTCAGCCCATGACGCCAAAAGTCAAATCATCTACACTAACAGCGATGAAATGCCTGCTGATCCTGTTGTTGTTAGTCACAAGCTCCACCGTCCTGGGGGCATCAGATGCCTATCGGGTGGAAGTGATCGTGTTTCGACACCTGCAAGCCACAGCGGATTCCAAAGAAGCGGGGGAACTTCGCAGTTTTTCGCAGTTTCCGGACCTCGAAGAAAGAAAGCAGGCCAAAGACCAGGTCGATTCACCCAGGGTCGATCCACCCACGGCCTCATCGCCGGGCGATGGCCTGACCAGCGAACTGTTAGCCGTTGAGGAATATCGCAGCGATCTGCCTGATGATCTGCATGTCGTTACCGAAAAAAGCGACAAAATGGACGCCACCTGGAGACGTCTGCGATCCAGTAAAAGCTACCGCCCATTGGTCTATGCCGCCTGGGAACAAAACCGTATCGATTATTATCCGCCTATCCGGATACATGACCAGAATGTCATTGATACCCAACTACTGGCGCCAGGCAATATCCTGTTCGCTGACCTGACGGCCAATGACCCGTTAGCCGCCTATCGCAGCCACTTTTATCAAATTGACGGCAGCCTGCAACTGCGCCGCAGCCGGTTTCTGCATCTTTACCTGGACCTGGAACTGCGCGAAGAGGCGAGCCAGCTTATGAGCGAGGACAAAGATCAGGCCGTGAGCGGCGAAAGTTCTCTGTCGACAGCAGATAAGTCGCTTCTGACGGATACCAGTATGGATAAAACGGGTGCATACGGAATATATGCGATACAACAGAACCGTCAGATCAGCACCGGGGAGATGCAGTATTTTGATACGCCCTATATCGGCGCCCTCGTTTATGTCACCAATGTCGGGGGCGATTAGAACCCATCAACCAGATTCTTAGAAAAACATAAGGGAGAACACTCAGCATGAATTTTGAAAAAGTAATGTTTGCCTTTTTTATTGTTCTGGCACTTACCCTGAACTTCGGTTTCTTCATCGGTGATATGGATGATCCTAATCACCATGACGTACTGGAGTTGGCAGGCGCCCTGGTTGTCAGCTTGATCGCAACCATCATGAAGTTTGGTGATCGTTCACAGATGGGTGCTGTTTTACTCGCCACTAGCCTCGTCGCCGATTTGCAGTTACTGATTGCTGCCGGTGTCTGGGTGTGGGCAGTCAATGTGACCGATGGCGGCACAACGGCCCCTGTCATCGCCAGTATCGTGTCGCTATCCGGTGGCGCCCTGCTGGCCAACCTGGTTTCGGTGACCTTGCTGATTGCAGAAACCATCAGTATCCGTCGCTAACAAGACTTAGAGGATAGATAACTTGTCATCGTATTCACCAACGAATGACATCGTATGGATGACGATGCGGCGTATGCGCACGCCGTTAATTGTCCTGATCCTGGTCTATTTTTTCTCGGTGGTTGCCATGACTGCCGTGCCTGGAGTGGATCCCGAAGGCAATTCTTTCCACATGGACCTGCTGGATGCCGCCTATTTCATGGCGATACTCCAAACCACTATCGGTTTTGGCGAAATACCCTATACGTTCACCGGCGCCCAGCGTCTTTTGGTCTTCTGGCTACTGCTGCCAAACGTGGTGGCCTGGTTGTACTCAATTGGTACCCTGCTTGGCCTGATTCTGGACAAGCAGTTCCAGGCCTCATTTCAACGCAGTCGTTTCAGCAGCCAGGTCAGGGCGATCAAGGAGCCTTTTTATATCGTATGTGGTCTTGGTAATACGGGTTACATGACTGTTTCAGGCCTGTTGGCCCGGGGAATTCACGCCGTCGTCATAGAATACGATGAGAATACCGTCCGTCATATGATGTTGAATGACAAGTTTGCCCATGTACCGGCGCTCGCGGGACGCGCAGGTGTCCGCGCCAACCTCGAACTGGCAGGATTGTACCGGGAAAACTGCCAGGGGGTGATTGCCACCACCAATAATGACCAGGTGAATCTGACCGTTGCTATTACCGTTAAACTACTGCGCCCGGACCTGAGTGTACTCGCGCGCAGCGAAATACAACGTGTAAGCGACAACATGGCTTCATTTAACACGGACCTCATTATCGATCCCTATCGTATCTTCTCAGAGCGCATTTCACTGGCGTTGAGTTCACCGATCAAGTTTCTTGTCCAGGACTGGTTAATCAGCGTACCCGGCACAAAATTGCGAGAAGTCATCAAGCCCCCCAGGGGACACTGGATAGTATGTGGTGCCGGGCGATTCGGCGCGCGAATGATTGAACAGCTGGAGAAAAACGATCTGCCCGTGACCGTGGTCGATGTCCACCCTGACCGTCTGCCCTCTTACAAAAACGCCATACTCGGTCGCGGCACCGAGGCGCATACCCTGGAAGAAGCCGGGATTGCCCACGCCGAAGGGGTCGTGGCAGCGACCGGCGATGACATCGATAACCTGTCAATTATTATGACCGCCCGGCATTTGAACCCGCGCCTGTTTTTTATCGCCAGGCAGGAAAAGCGTGAACACAATGAGCTATTCAAAAGCTCGGGCGCTAAGCTCATCGCACGTCGTAGCCGTATCGTCGCGCGCCAGGTACTGTCATTTGTTACCACACCACTGTTGCAATCATTCATGCAACACCTGATCAGATCCGACGACAATTTTGCTGAAAGAACAGCAGCCAGGCTGAAAGGCGTTCTGGAAAATCGCGCGCCCAGTATTTGGGTTTACGAGCTAAAAGGTGAAATCGCCAGAAATCTGCGCTTTGCCAGGTCTCAGACCAGCAAGATTACCCTCGAGCACATCATCCGCAATAGCCGTAGCGAAGAGAATGAGCTTCTGCCCTGTGTCTGTCTGACATTAGAGCGTGGTGCACAAAGGAGATTTTTACCGGATAGTAATACAGAGCTGCAAATACATGACCGGCTGCTCTTTGCAGGTCGTGGTGAGGCCCGTCGGCAGATGCTCTGGACCCTGAACGATAGCCATTCGCTATTGGCCAATGCCAGTGGCAAACATTTACCGCGAGGCGCCTTCTGGCAGTGGATGTCCAAACGTTAACGCCCAAACCTTGATCCAGGCACAAGCCCAGACCTCAACCCCGGGCGACAATACTAACCGCCGCTTATCTCGAACGCATCTGCATCCTGCTGGAATGGTAACCGGGAGCGTATCTCGATGACCTTGTCCAACTCAATGGTCGCCACATCACTGCACTCATCAGTGCCCAGGTCAAGCAAGGTGTTACCCAGCGGGTCATAGATCGCACTGGCGCCGATGTATTCCAGACCACGCGGGTCTTTTCCACTGCGGTTGACACCAATGACGTAGGATTGATTTTCAATTGCACGGGCCCTTAATAAAGCAGTCCATGCCGATGTGCGCGGCTCCGGCCAATTGGCCACAAATAGCAAAACATCATAATCATCACGGTTGCGGCACCACACTGGAAATCTCAGGTCATAACAAATCTGTGGGCAAATACGCCAGCCACGGTAGTGGATAATTTTTCGCTCATGACCCGCAATATAGCGTTTGTCTTCCCCGCCAAAAGAGAACAGATGACGTTTATCATAGAACTGTACATGTCCATCAGGCGGCACCCACAAAAAGCGGTTAACCCTGCCGCTCGAGGTGGCAATCGCGACGCTGCCACACAGGACACAATCAAGTTCGGCAGCCAATGACCGCATCCATTCAAGCGTGATGCCGTCCATGGTTTCCGGACCGGCTTGCACATCCCCCAAAAACCCACTGGTAAAGGTCTCCGGAAAAACCACAAGGTCACAACCAGGGCCCTGAGACCTGACAATGGACTCCAGCTGAGCCCGGTTGGCATCCGCATCGGCCCAGAATAACTGGCTCTGAACCAACAGGCATTTAAGATGATTGAGCTTATTCATTGGATCATTCTATCAGGCAACAAACAGGTAGTCCTGCCCGGGAAGCTTGCCATGCGCATCCAGGTAGGCCGTAATCTCTTCCCGGGCACCGGCGGCACCGACGGCAACGAGCAGCAGGGCCTCACCCAGTCTTGTCGTCTTTTCGATCGGCCAGACCGGCAAGCCGCGCTTTTGACCACCGATACGACGCGGATGCACTTCAATGAAGCCCTCCACTTTCGCACCTTCCGCTGTCAACAGGTCGAATATCAGCCGCCCGCTGGGGCCTGCGCCCCAGATAACAACCGAACGTTTTTGCAGACGGTGATGCACCAGGAAATGCGCCTTGGCCTGCATGAATTTTTTCCGTTCATAGCGCGCATCGGTGTGGGTCAACCGGCTTTCATGCTCACGCCAGCGCAATAATACCGGTGCCGGTTTACCCATCTGCATATTGGCGGCATCGGCACGCAACAACAGGTCATAGTCCTCGGGCCATTGATTGTCCCGGTAGCCACCGAGTTGTTGCAGTGCGGCGCGCCGGAACATGAGACCCGGGTTGGGTAACGGACTTTCAATAAAAATCTGCTGTCGAACCTGCTCAGGTTCACGTACCGAGTTCAACCAATGCTGGTAACGCTCAAGACCACCCTGGATACCGGTTTCCGAAAATATATCCACACAACAACCCGCGATATCGATCAACGGGTAGCGGTCAAGGTAATCGAGCTGAGTGTGAAACCGCCCCGGCAAGGAGATGTCATCGGCGTCCATACGCGCAACATACTCACCCTTCGACTGTGCGAAGCCAGCATTGAAAGCATTAACAACGCCCCTGCCCCCGCAAGTCAGCACCTTGAGCCTGGTATCGCTCTTATCGAGCTCCACAATCGCGCTATCGGTGCTGTGGTCATCAATCAACAACAGCTCGAGGTTCTCATGGCTCTGGGAAAGAATGCTTTCAACTGCACAGCTCAGAAAACGTCCACCATTGTGAACCGGTAAGACAACCGACACGAGTGGCATCATCGCTCCAGGCAATTCACAAAACAGTGACGTCTTTCAGGGAAATTATTGTTCATTATCGGCTATCAGACTATTCATTAAAGAAGCGGAAAGCGGCTGGTTTGATAACTCGAAACCAGCCAAACAAGGACAGCTAAACTGATATACTTTCAACAATCCTATCGAAGTATAACTGATGCTTAAAGACTGAATTGGGGAGAACCGGCACGACCATGTATCACCACTGCTTTCACCTTTCGGACAGGGAATTTATCGTGCTAGCCAGGAAACGGGGCTGATAACGATGCGCGATACCGTCCGGTTCATCCTGGCAGGCGAGGTAGAAGAAATCCGCGACTGCTCCCCCACCCGCACCGTGCTCGAATTTTTACGTGAAGACAAAGACCTCAAGGGCACTAAGGAAGGCTGTGCGGAAGGTGACTGTGGCGCCTGCACGGTGGTCGTCGGGGAACTATACGAGGACGGTATTCGCTATCGCGCAGTTAATTCATGTATCCAGTTTCTTGCCACGCTTGACGGCAAACAACTATTCACCGTTGAAGACCTCTCGTGTCAGGAAAAACGCAGCACGCCTGGGTTACATGCTGTGCAACAGGCCATGGTCGAGCAGCATGGGTCGCAGTGCGGTTTTTGCACACCGGGTTTTGTCATGTCCTTATTCGCGATGTTTCACACGCACAGGGAGAACGCAGCTGGACGATCTGAAATAGATTTAGGGCTCGCGGGCAACCTGTGCCGTTGCACGGGTTACGCACCCATTGTGCGTGCAGCAGAACAGGCGCTGACTGCGCAACGCAGTGACCGCTTCAGCCAGCAGGAAAGCCAGGCTATTGCGCAATTAAGATCCATCCAGAGCAGCGAATCGCTGGCAATCAACGGCAGCAATGGACACTTCTATGCACCTCGCTCAACTGGCGAACTGTGTGGTCTCCTGGAATCTCATCCTCAGGCTGTCATGGTGGCCGGTGGCACGGATGTCGGCCTGTGGGTCACCAAACAACTTCGAAAACTGGATACGGTCATCTACCTGGGTGCATTGGAAGAGCTGAAACGTATTTATGACGACGGTGAAGCCTTATCGATTGGGGCAGCGGTCACATACACCGATGCCAGTGATGCCATCACTCAACGCTACCCGGCATTTGCTTCGTTGATCCAACGTATCGGCGGCACCCAGATCCGCAATGCAGGCACCATCGGCGGCAATATAGCCAATGGCTCACCCATCGGTGACATGCCACCCGGCCTGATCGTGCTGGGAGCCAGGCTGGTGCTCCACAGCACCCGGGGCAAACGTGAGATTGACCTTGAGGATTACTTCATCCGTTATGGAAAACAGGACCTGCAGGCAGGTGAGTTTGTGACGCAAATACGTTTGCCTTCGCCACCGGACAAGCAATTATTTGCAAGCTATAAAGTTTCAAAACGTATCGAGCAGGATATTTCTGCTGTCTGTGGCGCGTTTTCCCTGCAGCTTGAAAACTCGATCATCAGCAATGCGCGCGTTTGTTTCGGCGGGATGGCGGAAACACCCAGGCGAGCCACGACCTGTGAACAGGCCCTTGAAGGCAATGTGTGGAACCAGGAAACCATCGATAAGGCCATGGCTGCCATGACGAACGATTTCACGCCTATCACGGATATGCGCGCCAGCGCCGCCTATCGCATGCAGCTTGCACAGAATTTGTTACAAAGATTTTATCTTGAACAAAGCCTGACCCCCTACCCGGTCAGGCTTGGATTGCGCTACGCAAACAAAGGCTCCAAACAAGCCGGTGAAGGGAGTGAGCCCAGTGGCTGAGGATAAGCGTAACGACAGGCCCGGGCGGAAACTCCACAATGTGTTCTCCGCTTTCAGCCATGACAGTGCGCACAAGCATGTCGCAGGTGCGGCGCTTTACGTGGATGACGTACCTGAACCTTCCAATCTGCTGCATTGCTATTTCGGCACATCGAGCGTGGCACACGCAAAGATAATCAGCATGGACCTGACCGGCGTGACGCAATACCCGGGAGTCATCCGCACGCTGACTGCCGCTGAAATACCCGGCGTCAATGAAATCAGCCCGATGCACAAATTTGATGAACCGGTGCTGGCGGGTGACCGGGTTCAGTTTGCCGGACAACCGCTTTTTGCCGTCGTTGCCGAGAGCCGCGCAATTGCGCGCCGTGCAGCAAAACTGGCGAAGATAGTCTACGAGGAGTTACCCGCCATACTGGATATCGAAACCGCCCTGGCGGAAAAGTCCTTTGTGCTTGAGCCTCAGACCCTGCAAAAGGGTGATCCACAGGCAGCCATCACATCGGCCCCGAGGCGCATACAAGGTGAAATATCAACGGGGAGCCAGGATCACTTTTACCTTGAAGGCCAGGTGTCGATGGCTGTTCCCAAAGAGGATGGGGACATGCTTATCCTGACCTCTTCCCAGCACCCGAGCGAGGTCCAGCACCTGGTTGCGCGCAGCCTCGGCAAACCCATCCACGCGGTGACTGTTGAGGTACGCCGTATGGGCGGCGCCTTTGGCGGCAAGGAAACCCAGGCGGCGCAGTGGGCCATCATGGCAGCCTTGATGGCAGATCTGACAGGGCGGCCCGTCAAGATCCGCCTCGACCGTGACGATGATATGCGCAGTACCGGCAAGCGGCACGATTTCCTGATCCGCTACGATGTGGGTTTTGATGATGATGGCCGCATTCACGGCATCAGCTTCACCCATGCGTTACGTTGCGGCATCTCTTCGGATCTGTCGGGACCGATCGCTGACCGCGCCATGTTTCACAGTGACAACGCCTATTACCTGCCCAATGTCAGCATCACTTCCTATCGCTGTAAAACCAATACCGTATCCAACACGGCATTCCGGGGCTTTGGCGGCCCACAGGGTATGATGGGCATCGAACGTGTCATCGACAGCATTGCCCATCAACTGGGTAAAGACCCACTAAGCATTCGTAAGGCAAATTTATACGGTGTGGATGATCGCAATATCACACCTTACAAAATGAAAGTCAGGGATAACGTCCTGCCTTCGCTGATCGCGGAGCTCGAGCTCTCTTCTGACTACCGGGAAAGGCGACAGAAGATCGCGGCTTTTAACCGTAACAGCCCGGTCATACGCAAGGGCATTGCACTGACACCGGCCAAATTCGGTATATCTTTCACCACCACCTTTCTCAACCAGGCAGCGGCACTGGTGCATGTGTACAAGGACGGTAGTGTGCAACTCAACCATGGTGGCACGGAAATGGGCCAGGGTCTGATGATCAAGGTCGCACAGGTGGTGGCCCAGGAGTTTCAGATAGACCTCGAGCAGGTCAGGATTACCGCCACCAACACCGGCAAGGTTCCCAACACCTCGGCAACCGCGGCCTCATCCGGCACCGATATGAATGGCATGGCTGCGCGGGCAGCGGCACGCAAGATCAAAAAGCGGCTCAGCAAGCTGGCAAGTAAGAAATTCAATGTCGCGGTTTCCGACATTCGTTTTATCAACAACCATGTCCAGGCAGGTAAGCATAAAATCAAATTTTCCGAACTCGCCGAGCAGGCGTGGCTGGAACGTATCTCCCTGTCAGCCACCGGCTTCTACCGGACACCCAAGATTTATTATGACCCGCAAACATCCAGTGGCCGGCCATTTCTGTATTTTGCCTACGGGGCAGCAGTTTCAGAGGTTGAGGTCGATTGCCTGACCGGTGAGTCACGCATCACACGTGTTGATATTCTTTACGACGCTGGAAAATCCCTGAATCCGGCCATTGATACCGGCCAGATTGAAGGCGGCTTTGTACAGGGCGCCGGTTGGCTGACCTCCGAAGAGGTCTGCTGGGATTCCCGGGGTCAGCTTCGGACCCACGCACCATCGACTTACAAAATTCCGACCTGCGGCGATATACCCGAGATCTTCAATGTGAAGCTGTGGGACAAGGGCAGAAACCGGGAGAAGACCATCCATCGCTCAAAAGCAGTGGGTGAGCCACCCTTCATGCTGGCGATTTCGGTGCACAGCGCCATTAACCAGGTCATTGCAGCTAAGCTGGGTGGCGATACACTACCGTCGCTCAACACTCCGGCCACACCCGAGGCCATTCTGAATTGCCTGCAACGGCAAAATACACCTGACTCCTGAGACTTAAACCTCCGGACGCATATGCGGAAATAGCAAGACGTCACGGATTGACGGTGAATCGGTCAGCAACATGACCAGCCGGTCGATACCAATACCCTCACCTGCCGTGGGTGGCATGCCGTATTCCAGCGCGCGGATATAATCGGCATCATAGTGCATCGCTTCAAGGTCGCCCGCTTCTTTCTGGGAGACCTGCTCCTGGAAACGCGCCGCCTGGTCTTCGGGATCATTGAGCTCCGAAAAGCCGTTGGCAATTTCCCGGCCGGCAATGAATAACTCGAAGCGGTCGGTAATCAGCGGGTTGTCATCGTTGCGTCTCGATAAGGGTGACACCTCGGTCGGATAGGCGGTGATGAAAGTCGGGTTCCATAATTCTGATTCGACGGTGGCATCAAACAGTTCAATTAGCAGCTTCCCTACGCCCCAACTCTTATCGGTGTGAATATCACGTGCAGAACAGGCAGCTTTGAGTGTATCCATATCCCACAGGTCAGCATCCGCCAGGTCGGGGTTATATTTTCGTACCGATTCTTCGACACTGATACGCTCAAAAGGTGAACCATAATCAATATCGCGGCCTTCGCATGCGACCGTCGTGCTTCCGCAAACCGCCTGTGCCAGCTCCCTCAACATGGTTTCTGTCAGATCCATCAGGTCGTTGTAGTTGGCATAGGCCCAGTAGAACTCCAGCATCGTGAACTCGGGATTATGCCGGGTTGAGACACCTTCATTGCGGAAATTCCGGTTGATTTCATAGACCCGGTCCAGACCACCCACCGTCAGGCGTTTGAGGTATAACTCGGGCGCCACACGCAGGAACATTGGCAGATCCAAAGCATTGTGATGGGTGACAAAAGGCCGGGCCGTCGCACCACCCGGTATCGGGTGCATCATGGGTGTTTCCACTTCAAGAAACTCCCTGCCCGGTGCTTCCATAAAATCACGGATAAAACGGATTATCTTTGAACGTGTCTGAAAAACCTTTTTGGATTCCTCATTCATGATCAGGTCTACGTAACGCTGACGATAACGTGTTTCAGTATCGGTCAGACCATGAAACTTTTCCGGCAGGGGCCGAAGCGACTTGGTCAACAGCCGTAATTCCGTCGGCTTGACTGACAGCTCGCCTTTCTGGGTACGGAAAATGGCACCGCTGCCACCGATAATATCGCCGATATCCCACTGTTTGAACTGCTGGTAAACACCTTCGGGAAGATTATCACGCTGCACAACAAACTGCATGCTGCCGGTGCCGTCCTGTACCTTGACGAAGGCAATCTTGCCCATGACCCGTTTGGCCATCATGCGACCGGCCAATGCGAATGTTTCATCAACCTCAGCCAGTGTCTCGGTATCATCATCCGCAAACCGCCGGTGTAATTCAGCTGCATTGGAATCGGGCCGAAAATCATTCGGATAGGCGTTGCTGTCCGCTTTTAAAGCGTGCAACTTTTCGCGGCGTTCAGCGATTAAGCGATTCTCATCCTGCGCCGTATCAGCGCCTGTTTTGTTCTGGTCTTGTTTACTCACGCGTCTATTCCCGTTACTGAATTCTTAGTCGGACAGTCCTTGCTTCAAGGACGCTTCTACAAACTGGTCCAGGTCGCCATCAAGCACGGCCTGGGTGTTTCCGGTTTCCACATTGGTGCGCAGATCCTTGATGCGGGACTGGTCCAGCACATAGGAGCGAATCTGGCTACCCCAGCCGATATCTGATTTTGAGTCTTCCATTTGCTGACTTTCTTCATTGCGTTTTAACAGTTCGAGCTCATACAGTTTCGCACGTAGCTGCTTCATCGCGTGATCCTTGTTTTTGTGCTGTGAGCGATCGTTCTGGCACTGCACCACGGTATTGGTCGGCAGATGGGTTATACGCACGGCGGACTCTGTCCGGTTGACGTGCTGTCCACCGGCGCCGGACGCGCGGTAAACGTCGATACGCAAATCTGCCGGGTTGATATCAATCTCGATATTGTCATCCACTTCAGGTGACACAAACACAGCGGCAAACGAGGTATGTCGCCGGTTTCCCGAGTCAAATGGTGATTTTCTCACCAGGCGGTGCACACCGATCTCCGTCTTGCACCAGCCGTAGGCGTAATCACCCGTTATGTGGATCGTTGCGCTCTTGATACCGGCGACATCACCGGGAGACACCTCGATCAACTCACCTTTCCAGCCGCGTCGCTCCACCCAGCGAAGATACATCCGCAATAGCATTTCAGCCCAATCCTGGGCCTCCGTGCCACCGGAACCTGACTGGATATCCAGGTAACAGGGGTTGGGATCCATCTCGCCGCGGAACATGCGCTGAAATTCAAGACGGTGGACTTCACGCTCTACACTATTGACCTCAGAAACCACGGATCCAAGAATTTCATCATCCTGCTCCTCGATTGCCATTTCCAGTAACTCGGTATTTTCCTCGAGCGTCACTTCTACACGGTCCAGCGTTCCCACGACCGTTTCCAGCTGCGCACGTTCACGTCCCAGCGCCTGGGCGGTTGCCGGATCATTCCATACATCGGGATTTTCCAGTTCGCGATTTACCTCTTCCAGCCGGTCCTTCTTACCGGCATAGTCAAAGATACCCCCTCAACGCTTCGGCGCGTTGTTGCAGGTCCTCGAGTTGGTTGCTTATTTGATTGGTTTCCACGATTTCATCCTGAATTTTGGCCTGAATTTTGACCTGAATTTTGACCTGAATTTTGGAGCGATGCATTTTACACCATGACGGGCTGTTGAACCCGACGAATTTTTAACCCTTATCGGTCAATATCTGTTCGACCATTAGCTGGCAGGTTTTATGACCACGAAAGTGATTGATATCCAGCTTATAAACCAGCCTGACCGAATCCGTCTGCGGCAGGTCTTCCGGCAAACGCCTGAAGGCGATAGCATCAATACTGTTATGACCATCCACGGGTCTGAGTTGCATCTTGAGATGGGCGCCACCCACGACCCGTTGTTCTTCGACCACAAAGCGGCCTTCGAACAGGGGTTCGGGGAAACGCTGCCCCCATGGGCCAAGACTGCTTAATAACTCTGCAAAGGGCAGCTCGATGTCCGCGGCCGGCAATTCACCATCCGTCAGTATTTCATGGCTCAGTGTCCTGCCCTGCAGGAAAAACTCGATGGACTCATCAAGTGCCCGCTTGAATGAATCAAGCTGATCCAGCGGCAGGGTCAAACCCGCCGCCATTGCATGCCCGCCAAAGGCCGTAATCATATGTGGGTGCAAGGCATCGATGCGTGCCAGGACATCGCGTATATGCAAGCCGCTGACGGAACGGGCTGAGCCCTTGAGCACGTCGGAACCCTCGGACTCCGGCGCAAAGGCAAACACGGGACGGTGTACAGAATCCTTGATTCGTGAGGCGACCAGGCCAACGATCCCCTGGTGCCAGGCGCTGTCATATAAACACAGGCCCGCGGGTAGTTCTGCACCCTCAAGATCACCTAATAGGTCGTCCAGCTGATCCAGCGCCTGTTGCTGCATTTTCTCCTGGCGGCTGCGTCGATCATGGTTCAAGGCATCCAGCTCAGTGGCCAGTTCCATTGCCTCGTCACGGTCATCGGTCAGGAGACAGCGGATACCGACACCCATGTCCTCCAATCGACCCGCCGCATTGAGACGTGGTGCGACAGCAAAAGCCAGGTCGGCGGCCACCAGGTGACGGTAATCTCTCTTACCCACTCTCAGCAGCGCTAAAAGACCGGGACTGCAAAGCCCCTGCCGGATACGATCCATACCCTGCCGTACCAGGATACGGTTATTGTCATCGAGAGCGACGAGGTCCGCCACCGTACCCAGTGCGACCAGATCGAGCAGGCGGGCCAGGTTTGGTTCCTTGCGTGGCAGAGTGAACCAGTTGCGCTCACGCAACGCACTTCTGAGTACACTCGCCAGGTAAAACACAACCCCAACACCGGCGAGGTTCTTGCTGGGGAAGTCATCACCGGGGCAATTCGGGTTGACGATCGCATGGGCATCGGGCAGCGTTTCACCCGGTAAATGGTGATCGGTCACAATCACCTTGCAACCCAACTCTCGCGCCCGCTTTACGCCCTCGATAGAGCTGATACCCGAGTCGACGGTTACCAGCACGTCCGGCGGATCATCCGCCAATGTATCCACCAGGCCTACGCTCAAGCCATAGCCGAATTCAAAACGGTTCGGAACCCGGAAATCCACATGATCCGCAGACATCAGGTGCAAGGCCCGCACGCCAAGCGCCGTGCCGGTGGCGCCATCGGCGTCGAAATCACCAACGATCATGATGCTTTGTCCGGACACCACGGCTTCTGCCAGTATCTCCGCTGCCTCCTTGACGCCGGAAAGCGAACCGGGGGGCTGTAAACGACCCAGCTTCAGGTCAAGGGATTGCGCATCAGTGATATCACGCGCCAACAGAATGCGGCGTATGACCGGATGCAAGGAGTCAGGCAGGGTGTCTGATACGGATCCGGTCTGTCTTTGCCTGACCTTACGGCTGGCGCGCAAAGGACTGACCTTTAAATATATTGAACATTTATGATTTCGTAAATCAATTCACCACCGGGCGCATTAACAACAATCTCATCGCCCTCTTCCTTACCGATCATCGCGCGTGCAATCGGTGAGGTAATGGCAATGCGGGATTCCTTGATATCGGACTCCAGGTCACCAACGACCTGGTAGGTGATTTCGCTATCCTTTTCGGTGTCATACAAGGTGACAGTGGCACCGAAGACAACTTTACCACCCGGGTTAAGCTTGGTGATGTCAATGACCTGCGCACCGGAAAGCTCCGATTCAAGATGACGAATACGGCCTTCGGTGAAACTCTGTTGCTCCCTGGCAGCGTGATATTCCGCGTTTTCTTTCAAATCGCCGTGTGCCCTTGCTTCAGCAATGGCCGCGATGATCTGTGGCCGCACGACCTTTTTCAGATGTGCTGCTTCGGCCCGCAGTCGTTCCGCACCCTGGAGTGTCAATGGTGTTCTTTGCATATTTCTTTCCTGTCGGTGGTTTATTTGGCGCCCTTATGCGCGCCGTGTAACTCCTGAAGAGTTCGAACCTCCGGATTAAACTCGTGGTCAATGGCCTGTAATGTGGCCCAACCACGCGCAATTGTTGTTGTGTAACTTACCTTGTACTGCAGCGCTTCACGGCGAATTGAGAATGAATCCGCAATCGCCTGGCTGCCCTCGGTCGTATTGACGATAAACTCGATTTCGCCATTTTTAATAGCGTCTACAATATGAGGACGACCCTCATCGACCTTGTTAATAGGTTCGCATATAAAACCACGCTCACGCAAATATGCGGAGGTTCCGGCGGTCGCGATCAACGAATATCCACGGTCGGAAAGCTCTTGCGCGATCGGCAACAAAGGCTCTTTATCGGCATCCCTTACACTCAGAAACGCATGACCGGGTCTTGGAATCGAGTAATTGGCCGCTTTCATCGCACGTGCACAGGCCTGGCCAAAACTACGACCCACACCCATCACCTCACCGGTCGAACGCATTTCAGGCCCGAGGATAGGATCAACACCCGGGAACTTCAGGAACGGTAAAATAGCCTCTTTTACAGAATAGAATTCAGGTATGATTTCCTCTGTTATCCCTTGTTCTTTAAGTGTTTTACCAGCCATACACAAGGCTGCAATCGATGCCAAAGGCCGACCCGTCGCTTTCGACACAAAGGGTACGGTACGCGACGCACGGGGGTTCACCTCGAGGATAAAGATCTCGTCACGACGTAAAGCAAACTGGGCATTCATCAAGCCGACCACACCCAATTCCAAGCCCATCATCTTCATCTGCCGACGCATCTCATCCTGGATTTCAACCGACAGGCTATGCGGGGGAATCGAACAGGCCGAATCACCGGAGTGCACACCGGCTTGCTCGATATGTTCCATGATGCCACCGATGAGCACGTCGGTGCCGTCACAGATGGCATCTATATCCACCTCGATGGCATGATCAAGAAAACGGTCCAGCAACACCGGTGAATCATTGGATACCTTGACGGCATCGCGCATATAACGACGCAGTTCCTTCTCACCGTGCACCACATCCATGGCGCGACCACCGAGAACATAGGATGGCCTGACCACCAGCGGATAACCGATTTCGGCAGCCAGACCTACAGCCTGTTCTACGCTTGTTGCGGTGCGGTTGGGCGGTTGACGTAAACCCAGCTTGTTCAGCATCTGCTGAAAACGCTCTCGATCCTCAGCCAGGTCAATCGAATCAGGTGAGGTGCCAATGATCGGTACACCGGCGGCCTCGAGTGGACGGGCAAGGTTAAGCGGTGTCTGGCCACCATATTGGACGATCACACCCTTCGGATTCTCGCGGTGAACAATCTCCAGCACATCTTCCAGTGTCAGCGGCTCAAAATATAGACGGTCGGAGGTGTCATAGTCTGTTGATACGGTCTCCGGGTTACAGTTGACCATGATGGTTTCATAGCCATCATCACGCAAGGCGAGTGCCGCGTGTACACAGCAATAATCAAACTCAATACCCTGACCAATACGGTTCGGCCCACCACCCAGCACCATGATCTTCGTGTTTTGACTGGGCTCGGATTCACATTCTTCTTCGTAGGTGGAGTACATGTAGGCGGTGGTGGTGGCGAACTCGGCCGCACAGGTGTCCACGCGCTTGTAAACCGGTCTTACATTCAGTTGATGACGTTGCTCACGCAACGCCTGTTCCGTGACACCCACCAGCGTTGCCAACCTGGCATCGGAGAATCCTTTTTGTTTCAGCGCGAACATCCGCTGTTTATCAAGGGCTGCAAACCCCTGTTTTTCAACCTGTGCCTCGTTGTTGATCAGGTCCTCGATCTGCGCGAGGAACCAGGGGTCAATTTTAGTTAACTTAAAGACCTCTTCGGCGCTCATGCCCTCTCTGAAAGCATCGGCGACATAGAACAAACGTTCTGCACCCGCTGCCCTCAGTTCCCGCTTCAGCTCTGTTGCGCGGTCATCGGGATCTTCGGCCTGCAGTATCGGGTTAAAGCCGTCACGGCCGGTTTCCAGGCTGCGTAAGGCTTTTTGCAAAGACTCCTGGAAGGTCCTGCCAATGGCCATGGCCTCCCCTACCGACTTCATCTGCGTGGTCAGACGATCATCGGCGGCGGGAAACTTCTCAAATGCAAAACGCGGGATCTTGGTCACCACGTAATCGATTGCCGGTTCAAATGAGGCCGGTGTTGCGCCACCGGTAATCTCGTTGCGTAATTCATCCAATGTAAAGCCAACGGCCAGTTTGGCCGCGACCTTGGCGATCGGGAAGCCCGTGGCCTTGGAAGCCAGGGCCGATGAACGTGAAACACGCGGGTTCATCTCGATGATAATGACTTTACCGTTTTCGGGGTTAACCGCAAACTGCACGTTGGAGCCGCCGGTATCAACGCCAATTTTCCGCAGAACGGCGATCGAAGCGTCACGCAGGTACTGGTATTCCTTATCGGTCAGGGTAAGTGCCGGCGCAACCGTGATGGAGTCACCGGTATGAATACCCATCGGGTCAAGGTTCTCAATCGAACAGATGATAATGCAGTTATCTTCGTGATCACGCACCACCTCCATTTCATATTCTTTCCAGCCGAGGACCGAAATCTCCAGCAACACCTCCGTGGTCGGTGACTGTTCAAGCCCGCGTTTGACAATTTCGACAAACTCTTCACGGTTATAAGCAATACCGCCACCCGAACCACCCATCGTAAACGAGGGACGGATAATGGTCGGAAAACCGATTCTTTCAAGACTGTCAAGAGCCTCATCGAGACCATGGGCGAGCTCTGCCCGTGGTGTCTCCAGACCGATTTCCGCCATCGCTTTACGAAACAGGTCACGGTCTTCCGCCATATCGATGGCTTCACGTTTCGCGCCGATCATTTCAACGCCAAACTTTTCCAATACACCTTTACGCACGAGATCCAGCGAACAGTTCAGCGCCGTCTGTCCACCCATGGTCGGCAACAGGGCGTCAGGGCGTTCCTTTTCGATGATCCGGGCAACCGTGCGCCACTCAACCGGCTCGATATAAATGGCATCGGCCATTTCAGGGTCAGTCATGATCGTGGCCGGGTTGGAGTTCACCAGCACCACGCGGTAACCCTCTTCGCGCAACGCTTTGCAAGCCTGTGCGCCGGAATAATCAAACTCACAGGCCTGTCCGATCACGATGGGACCGGCGCCGATGATCAATATGGTCTTAATGTCAGTTCTTTTTGGCATAAATTATCAATCTTTGCTGTTCATCAGGCTTATGAAGCGGTCAAACAAATGGGCCACATCATGAGGGCCCGGGCTCGCTTCAGGATGACCCTGGAACCCAAAAGCCCGGCCATTATTTAATTCGACACCCTGCAAGCTTCCGTCAAACAAGGATCGGTGGGTTGCCCTCATACTATCCGGCAGACTTTCTTCATCGAGGGCAAAACCATGGTTTTGGCTGGTGATCAAAACCTGCCCGGTATCCAGGTCCTGAACCGGGTGATTGGCGCCATGATGTCCAAACTTCATCTTGACGGTTCTGGCACCGGCGGCAAGGCCGAGCAACTGCACGCCGAGACATATACCGAATACCGGTAAGTCTGTTTGCAGTATTTCCTGTATTGCCGCGATCGCATAATCGCAGGGCTCCGGATCACCCGGCCCATTTGACAGGAACACCCCATCGGGTTGCATTGCGAGTACTTCCGAGGCCCTGGTCGTGGCCGGCACCACCGTGACCCGGCAACCCCGGTCACTTAACATGCGGAGAATATTCCGCTTGATGCCAAAGTCAAAGGCAACAACATGACGTACCGGAACCGTTGACGTCCAATCCATCTTATTCAGATCATAGCTGCCCTCGGTCCAATCATATGCCTCTGATGTGGTCACCACACTGGCGAGATCCTGACCTTGCATGCCCGGAAAATCACGGGCATTTTTCAAAGCCACGCTCTCGTCCACCTGCTCGCCAGCGATGATACAGCCGCCCTGTGCGCCTTTTTCTCTCAATATCCGGGTCAAACGGCGGGTATCAATACCCGCGATGGCGACGATGCCATGCTCCTGCAGATAGTCCTGCAGGGAACCCTCGCTACGCCAGTTACTGAGCAGCATTGCTGCATCGCGTACGACCAGGCCTGCCGCCATCGGTTTTGCGGATTCCTCATCGACCGAATTACAACCGGTGTTGCCGATATGGGGGAACGTCAGGGTTACAATTTGTTTAGCGTAGGAAGGGTCAGTCAGGATTTCCTGGTAACCGGTCATCGAGGTATTAAATACCACCTCGCCGGTCGTGGCACCGGCAGCACCGATACTTTGACCATGAAACAAACTTCCGTCTTCGAGTGCCAGCAATGCCTGCTGTGTCAATTTCCTGTCTCCGGATATGCAAAACGGGAACGCCCTGGAGAGCGGTTCCCGCTTAGATTTAGTGATTCTGAACAGCGTTTTCGAAGATCTCGTTTCGAAGCCGCAAATGTTGCTCTAAGCGCCAGAATTTTACTGGAACGGGTAACACCTGTCTAACAAATTCCCGTTCATTTGCTTTATTCAGATACTTCCCAGGCCCAGCCAGTCGCCCGTGGAATAGTAACCGGGCTGCTGATTGACCAACCATTGACCGGCCTTGAGTGCACCTTTTGCAAAGACATCCCGCTCAAGCGCCTTGTGGGTAATTTCAATCACTTCATCATCCGTCACAAAACTGACCGTGTGTTCTCCCACGACTTCCCCTTCACGAACACTTGCAAAAATGGGCTCGGCGTCTTCGCCTTTGCTGATATGTGCAGACCGGCCTTCCTTAACGGCAACCGCCAGCGCCAAAGCCGTACCGGAGGGTGAATCCAGTTTATGCCGGTGGTGTATGTCATTGATCGAAACCTTTGCAGACTCACCCATTGCGCTGCCTGCCTGACGAACCAGTGCCGTCATTAATGCCACACCATGACTCAGATTGGGTGCCCACAATACCGGTATGACCCGGGCTGCGGTTTCAAGTGCGCTGATATCCGTGCCGGTCAAACCGGTGGTGCCACTGACGAGCGCCACGCCTTTTGCCGCGCACCAGGAGGCCGCATCCGCGGTGCCACCCGGTAAGGTGAAATCAATTAACAGGTCGACCCTGGTTTCACAGTCATCAAGGGAAGCGAAATACTCAAATCCGGAATCATCTACGTTGGCGGAACGCGACACCATCCCCACCAGCTCCATACCTTCAAAATCCGCCAGTACTGCAGCTACCCTGCGAGCCATCCGGCCCGCCCCGTGAACCAGGACCCGGGTCATGAAGTCATCCGTTCAAAAAACTCCTTCACGCCACCCAGCCATGAACTGGATTTCGGGTTGTGGTCGGTTTTACTGTCCTCATAAGAGTCCTGAAATTGCTTGAGCAATGTCTTTTGTTCTTTTGAAAGACTGACAGGTGTCTCAATGACCACCTTGCACATCAGGTCGCCCTGACGATGACTGCGTACTGACTTAACCCCTTTACCCTTCAAACGGAACATGCGTCCGGTCTGGGTTTCGGCAGGTATTTTTAGCTTCACCTGGCCTTTGAGCGTGGGTATCTCCAACTCACCACCAATAGCGGCGGTTGTAAAATGAATGGGAACTTCACAATAGAGGTCATCACCATCACGTTCGAACAAACGGTGCGCAAGCACCCTGACTTCAACGTACAGGTCGCCAGGCGGGGAACCGGCCATGCCTGCCTCGCCCTCGCCAGCCAGCCTGATCCTGTCACCGGTATCTACACCGGCTGGAATCTTGACCGACAGGGTCTTGGTCTCGCGTACCCTGCCCTGGCCATGGCAGGAGGAACACGGGTTTTTAATGACCTGCCCCATGCCCTTACAGGCCGGACAGGTTTGCTGAACAGAGAAAATACCCTGTTGCATACGGACCTGGCCAACGCCACCACAGGTCGTACATGAAGTTCTTTCACCGTCTTTCGCACCACTGCCATTACATGGTTTACACGCGCCCAGAGTCGGAATACGAATTTCACGGGTGATACCGGTGACGGCCTCCTCCAGGTCGAGTTCCATCGCAAAACGCAGATCTGACCCTCGCTGTTGTTGCCGCGAGCCGCCACGTCCGGCTCTTCCACCAAATATGTCGCCAAATATATCCCCGAAAACATCACCGACATCGCCGTCAAAACCGGCCGGACCACGAGCACCCGGCCCGGTTGCCGCGTGACCAAACTGGTCATACGCCGAGCGTTTCTGGGGGTTTTTAAGCACGTCGTAGGCTTCCTGTGCCTCTTTGAAATGCTCCTGCGCCGAGTCGTCACCCGAGTTGCGGTCCGGATGATACTTCATCGCAAGCGTTCGATAAGCCTTTTTGATCTCAGCATCACCGGCATTCCGCTGAACCCCAAGCACTTCGTAATAATCGCGTTTTGCCATATTTAAAGAGTCTGTATCGCTATAGTTATTGTCTGCCACTGATTTGCGGTCGAATGTCAGGCAATTCAAGTGCAGACAATCAAGTGTAATTCACAAGCACGACCCCCTGGTTTTGTTGTTAGGGTGGCATTACCGCATCATGCTGTGAGTCAGTATCTTTTCCTGCACGAACCGCAGGGATGATTTTTTGGTATTAGATGCTGAGCGCCCTGTTTCCGTATTGAGATTAACGGTAAATCTCATTGGAAACTCCGGCAACGCCATTGCAGAGGTGGTTATAAATTCACGGCGTGTTCGGAAGCACACGCCGGTTTGGAAAAACGTAGATGACCTTCGAAACAGGACCCAGGCGGGCTTCTAAGCCTTCCAGGGCCTCACTGCCAGTTTATCGTTATGTGCCCATGAAGCCACTTCCCGTCTGAACGGCTTGCTGGCCATCTCCAGGGTGAGGGGCTGGGGTTCTACCCGGCGCCTGACCTTGTAAGACCTGTCCATGGATAAGACCTTCTTTTCACGAATGAGCCATGAGGCATCCCGGTTGACACAAACCACAGGTTTAGCCGGGCTGCTTTTGTCCAGGTTCATAGCCACCATCCGGCTTTGCTGCAGAGATGGAACAGGTATGCCGTTACAGGTCTTGTAACCTGCCCTGGCCTTTTGATACTTCGCCGAACTGTCAGTTACGGTGGTTCGATTACCAGATAGATGAGCCGACCTGCATTCAGCTATTACCGTTCTATATAATTTTCGTACGAGTAATGCCGCTAGCAGGCTGGCAAGAAATATGCCTGTATAAGTTAACATTGCAATTTTTCCCCTTTCAACCGCTTCAATGACGCTTTGCAGCGCGTATTAGCAGCTATGCCCAATTCTCAAGAGCTGAGTGGGGTCTGGAACAAAATCCGGAACACCAGCGTTGCTGGTTACAGCTTGACGCGACCTATCCCTGTCAATATCTGTCTGATCCTGTGGTGTACGCCGCTAAGCGACCAGGACATGCCATCATGGCTTTAACTGCTTTGTACCGGACATACCTTGCCCGCACCAAGCTCTACCCTTTAATACCATTACAAGGCTCGCTAATCCCCCAAGCCCGTAATCCCCTGTTTCGACCCTTCCATAGGTCAGACATCTTCCCTGATGTCTTTGGTAAATCCCTTCCATTAACTGTGTGTTGTCAAAACAACCTCACAGGTTTGTACGACTTCCCTGTCGCCAATTTTCCTTCCCTAAAAAGCACCAGTTGGAAAATTTAATACTCCCCCTTTACTATGCAAATAGCGTACCAAACGATACATGGAAAAACATATTATTATATTTTCATGGTCTTATAAGATTTTTTTAATTTGATTTACTAAAGAAAGAAAAATAAACATCTGCCAATGTACGTTAGACAACTGACAATTTGTGTCAGTCACTGCTGTAATCAGCGCGCATAAAAAAACCCCGGCAAGTGCCGGGGTTTTGGATAGATCGGATATCGAAATAAGTATTACTTATTCTGATCCTTGTTTTCGTCGACTTCTTCAAACTCGGCGTCGACCACGTCATCGGCTGCTGCCTCTGCCTGTGGGCCTGCGTCCTGTACACCACCCGCCTCAGCTTCAGCTGCTGCCTGCTGGTAGATGACCTGGGCCGCTTCGGTCAGCTTGGTTGTTGCTGCCTCGATGGCATCCTTGTCATCCAGCTTCATGGCTTCCTCGACACCCGTAATCGCTTCTTCGATGCTCTTACGCTCACTTTCACCTATCTTGTCACCCATCTCCTTCAGGGTAGAACGGGTAGAGTGAACCATGGCATCGGCACTATTGCGCGCTGTAACGGTTTCGTGGAACTTGCGATCTTCCTCGGCATGCGCCTCGGCATCATTGACCATGGATTCAATCTCTGACTCACTGAGACCTGAACCGGACTTGATCTCGATCTTCTGCTCTTTACCGGTCGCCTTATCCGTCGCGCTAACGTGCATAATCGCGTTGGCATCGATATCAAAAGTCACTTCGATCTGAGGCATACCGCGCATGGCCGGTGCAATACCGGACAGATCGAAACGGGCCAATGATTTATTGGCGCTGGCAATTTCACGCTCACCCTGCAATACGTGCACGGTAACCGCGAGTTGGTTGTCTTCCGCCGTTGAGAAAATCTGCGAAGCCTTTGTCGGTATCGTTGTGTTTTTCTCAATCAGCTTGGTCATTACTCCACCCATGGTTTCAATACCAAGAGACAGCGGAGTCACATCCAACAGCAATACATCTTTAACTTCACCGGAAAGTACACCACCCTGAACCGCTGCACCCAGCGCAACTGCTTCATCAGGGTTAACATCTCTGCGAGGCTCTTTATTGAATAATTCGGTGACTGATTTTTGAACCATAGGCATACGGGTCTGACCACCCACCAGGATCACGTCAGCGATATCACTGACCTTCAGTCCGGCGTCGTCCAAAGCAGTGCGGCAAGGACCGATGGTCTTTTTGACCAGGTCTTCAACCAGTGATTCCAGCTTGGCGCGGGTCAATTTGATATTCAGATGCTTGGGACCACTCGCATCAGCCGTAATATACGGCAGGTTGATCTCGGTCTGTTCGGTTGTTGAGAGCTCGATCTTGGCGCGCTCCGCACCCTCTTTCAGACGCTGTAAGGCCAGTGGGTCATTACGCAGGTCAAAGCCCTGGTCTTTCTTGAATTCTGAAACCAGGTAATCAATGACACGCTTGTCAAAATCTTCACCACCCAGGAAGGTGTCACCTGAAGTAGACAATACTTCGATCTGGTGTTCGCCATCGACGTCTGCAATTTCAATGATGGATACGTCAAAGGTACCGCCACCAAGGTCATAAACCGCGACCTTGCGCTCGCCACCCTTCTTGTCGACACCAAAGGCCAATGCCGCAGCAGTCGGCTCGGAGATCACACGACGCACTTTGAGTCCGGCGATCTTACCGGCGTCTTCGGTTGCCTGGCGCTGGTGGTTGTTGAAATAAGCAGGCACAGTGATGACCGCCTCGGTCACAGGTTCACCGAGATAATCTTCTGCCGTCTTCTTCATTTTCATCAGGACACGGGCTGAAATTTCCGGTGCAGCCATTTTCTTGCCACCCGCTTCTACCCATGCATCACCGTTATCGGCCTTTACGATCTTGTACGGAACAAGGTCGATATCTTTCTGTACAACGTCTTCATCAAACTTACGCCCGATAAGACGCTTGATGGCAAACAGTGTGTTGGAAGGATTGGTAACTGCCTGGCGCTTTGCCGACTGACCAACCAGGACTTCACCGTCTTTGGTGAATGCAACAATTGAAGGTGTTGTGCGATCACCCTCGGCGTTTTCGATAACCCGTGGCTCACCACCTTCCATAACCGCTACGCAGCTATTGGTCGTGCCAAGGTCAATTCCTATGATTTTACTCATTTAAATTCTCCAAAAAACATGTAATAAATTTGATGACTCAAACATGGGGACTACCCCATGCTTTTCAATACGATGGCCCCACAATCAAAAATAAAATTTCAGTGTAGTCAAGCAACTCAGGACTTCCGGGAGACCACGACCTTGGCGGGTCTGATCAAGCGGTCATGTAACTGGTAGCCTTTTTCAATCACGTCAATCACGGTATTTTCGTCATGTTCGTCCGAGGTGATCATGGTCATAGCCTCGTGCTTCTCCGGATCAAATGACTCACCCGCCGGATCGATGGTTTTGAGACCGTGATCACCCATGGCCTTGGTCAGCATTTTCATGATCAGTTCCTTACCTTCTGTCAATGCCTCAACAGTGGCAGACGGATCGTTTGCTGCCTCCAGCCCCCTTTCAAGACTGTCCCGAACCGGCAACAGATCATTCATGAACCGCTCCAGAGTCCGTAAGCGCGACTTCTCGTGTTCGCGAACGAGGCGCTTGCGGAGATTATCCATGTCCGCTTGCATACGCAGCATGTCCTCCCTCGCTTCAACTTCTGCCAGGCGGGCTGCCTGTAACTCGGACTCAAGCTTGTCAATCGGGTCCAGCGGTTCTGACTCTGATCCAGCTTCTTCAGGGTTTTCTTCAGGTTGATCCAATGAGCCTTCCTCGCCTTCTTGCATCAAGTTTTCGTCTTCATTTTGTTGCGCGGTCATTTCTTTACTCCTGGATTGCGTGACGCCGCTTTCCTATTTCTGCTGTCACGCCCTGATATGGGGATTGGCAACTGCGATTCAAGAAGCGATACTAGCGGATATGCTCAATCACCTTCACATTCACAATTTTGCCATCGTACCAACACTCGATCTCGACATCGACGCTGGCTTCACCGCCATCACCGGAGAAACCGGTGCGGGTAAGTCCATCCTGGTTGATGCATTGGGTTTACTACTTGGAGAGCGTTCCGACGCCGCCTGGGTGCGCGCAGGAGCCGAACGTGCCGAATTGAGCGCTGAGTTCTCAGTGGAAAACAACAAGGACGCCCGGAAATGGCTTGACGATGCGGAGCTATCCTCAAATGGAAGCTGTCTTTTACGCCGCACCATCAACAGCAATGGCCGGTCACGCGCATATATCAATGGTTCCCCGGTTACAGTCGCGCAGATGCAATCCCTTGGCCAACTGCTGGTCGAAATACACGGGCAGAACGAACACCTGAGACTTATCCGGTCAGCTGAACAGTTCAGACTACTCGATGGAAGTGGTGACTACCGCAGCGAAATCGGCCTTCTCAAAACGGCGTTTTCTGACTGGCAAGCGATCAAAAATGAACTGGAAACCCTGGAACAGGGTGTTTCGATATCAGCAAGCGAACTGGAATTTTTAAAATTTCAATTGGACGAATTGCAACAACATGAGCTGTCCATCGAGTCGCAAAACGCCCTGCAAACTGAGCATGACCGATTGGCCGCCGGTGGCTCACTTCTGGACGCACTGAATTTCAGTATCGAGCGCCTGGACCCCGAATCCTCCGACGACGTGGCCGGAATCAAATCAGACCTCAGTGCCTCAATGGGTCAATTACAGAAGTTTGCTGCCTTAGACAAGGATATCAACGAAGCATGCACGATGCTGCATGAGGCAGCGATAAATTGTGATGAAGCCGTCAGCTCGCTACGTGCCGCCCGTGACCGGGTTGACCTGAGCCCGGCTCGTTTTGAAACGGTGAGCAACACCCTGGGGCAGTTACATGACCTGGCGCGGAAGCATCATGTTCGCATGGAAGATCTTGAAACGCTCATGCAGACACTGGAGGCGCGTATTGAACGCGCGGGTAGCTCAGAACAACGTCGTGACCAGTTGCAGGCGCAATTGCAGACCCGGCTGGATGCCTATCGCCAGGCTGCAGAAAACCTTCATTTGAAACGTAAAAAACATGCCGTTGTGCTATCCGGGCGCGTTTGCCAACTCATGGCAGAACTGGGCATGGCGGGTGGCATATTTGAGCTCACGGTAAGTCTCAGGCCGCAGGCGAAGCCCTCTGCTGGCGGTGATGACGAAATACAAATCAGGCTCAGTGCCAACCCGGGATTGCCACCGGGACCATTAAGCAAAATCGCCTCGGGTGGTGAATTGTCAAGAATCAGCCTCGCGATCAAGGTTGCAGCCAGTAGTGGCACCGACTCGGTGACACAGATATTTGACGAAGTTGACGCAGGTATCGGCGGTGAGACTGCCAACGCGGTTGGCAGGTTAATGCAAAAGCTGGCAGGAAAGGGCCAGGCCTTATGTGTTACACACCTGGCGCAGGTGGCCGTGTGTGCAAGCCACCAACTGCAAGTCCGTAAGGCCACTGAAAAGCAATCAACTCAGATTGAGACAATACGGCTGAACCAGGCAAACAGAATCGATGAAATCGCAAGAATGCTCAGCGGCAAAATCTCGGATCAAAGCCGTGCGCACGCCCTTGAGTTGCTTAGCAGCAGCGCGGTGACCTCATAGGCTATGCGTCAGGTTTCAGTCGTCTGCCGGCCTGAAACCGACAGACGAGCTGTTTAAATCGAGGTTTTTTGTTCAGCCTTTTTTAGGGCGCACGTAAATGACCAGGCTGTGGTCTTCGATGTCATAGCCGCGCTCCGCGGCAATCTCTGCCTGCAAGCGCTCGATTTCACTATTGGAAAACTCTATAACTTTGCCGGTTTCAACGCAGACCATGTGGTCGTGGTGCTCGCCGGAATCCAACTCATAGTAGGCTTGCCCACCTTCAAAGTTATGTTTAACCACCAAACCTGCTGCTTCAAACTGGTTCAAGACACGATAAACAGTCGCCAGGCCGATGTCCTCGCCGTTCTTGATCAGAACCCGGTAAATATCATCCGCCGTTACGTGTTTGTTACCCGCTTCATCCAAAAGCTCGAGTATCAATTTTCTCGGTTGTGTTACTTTTAGACCTGCTTTACGAAGATTTCCGTCACTCACTGTTTTTATCCCTTAGTTATTAAATTGACATCGCCTGTTCTTCAGGACGGCTTACTATTGTATCATTCACGGCCTTGATCTTTAGTATCGCCCATCATCAAAGGAACCAAATGACCAGGTATTTGTTTATTGCACTGATCGCCGTGCTTACATTAAACACGGGCTGCAAGCTTATTTACAAACAAAATGTTCAACAGGGCAATGCCCATGAGCAGGAGGACCTGGACCAGATTCAGCTCGGAATGAGCAAAAAGCAGGTGGCCTATCTGCTTGGAACGCCCGCAGTTAAAGACCCTTTTCACGACGACCGCTGGGATTATATTTCAATGTTGAGCCGCCGTGGCGGTGAGCCGGTGCGTCGGCTGGTGACATTGACGTTTGAAAATGACGCGTTGATTGCAACAGACGGTATTGGTGATTCAACAGGCGGTGATATCAAGGCACTGGCAGACACCGGCTCCGCCGTTGCCGAGATCAATGACCTCGAAACAGCAAAACGAACCGAATTGGTCACCGATGACGGCGTGATCAACTGGACCTTGCAAATGGGTGCATTTAACACCCACGATGAGGCAGAAGCGTTTGCAGAAGAGGTCAGAGCCAAGGGCTTCCAAGCCCACCTCAGGGAGAAGGTAGTACCTGGGCTGGGTACGCGTCACCAGGTCAGATCCGGCCTCTATGACACCTTCAATGAAGCTCAGGCCCAACTCAGAGTTCTCGAGAAAGCGTTGAAGGTCGCTGGTATTACCGTACCGGTTGATATACCTATCGAAAAATAAAACTCCCCGGGTTTTACCCGGGTGTCAGTTCGCTCACCTGCTCAATCAGGTTTTTGCCTGCTGCAGGGCTCTTTGACGACGAACTTCTTTTGGATCGGCAATCAGGGGGCGATAAATCTCCACGCGGTCACCTGCCGCCAGAACCCGTTGGGGATCAGCTTTCTGACCAAAGATGCCGACCTTGTTGAGATCCAGTTCAAAACCATCAAACCGATCTGGCAAACCGGATAGCGTTATCGCCTCAGCCAGTGTGGTCCCCTCCGGCACTTCCAGTGAAACCAGTTCCTGCCGGGCGGGCATGGCCAGCGCGACCTCGACCACAATTTTCTGCTGATGACCCTGCCCCGTCACAAGCGGTAGACCTGTTCGGCACGTTTGCAGAAATCATCAACCAGCCGGTCGGCGATCTTGCCAAAGCCTTTTCCAAAAAGTTTTGACATGGGACCTGCTGTCATCTCGAAGTCCAGCTCCAGGCTGATTTTGCAGCCGTCTTCACCCAAAGGGATAAAACGCCACTCGCCTTGCAGGTTCTTGAAAGGACCTTCAAATAACTTCATCTCGACCCGCTCCGGGGCAAACAGGGAGTTCACCGTTGTAAAACTCTGCCTGATACCGGCGACCACCACCGTCAGCGACGCTTTTTGAAAATCGCTGCATTGTTCATGCACAACGGTCGCAGTACACCAACTCAAAAACTGCGGATAGGCTGGAACCGCCTCCACGAGTTTATACATATCCAGGGCACTGTGGGTGACCAATGCTGAGCGTAATATTTTCATAGCTTCCGGCGTCCGGCGAAGGCGAGATTTTACACGATTAGCCTGGCTTGGTGGACTTAGCTTGGAGCCAGAGCCCTTCACACAGTAAAATAGCCGATTGGCAGGAAGGCACTGATGAATAAAAAGACCGGTAAAGCTAACAAGGGTGAAGGTAGTAAAACGATTGCGCGTAATAAGCGGGCACGTTTCGACTATCACATCGAGGAACGCATAGAGGCTGGCCTGAGTCTTGAAGGCTGGGAAGTAAAATCCCTGCGTGAATCGCGCGTACAGTTTGCCGATAGCTATGTGCTGTTAAAAGACAACGAGGCATTTTTGTTTGGCTGCAGAATCGACCCCTTACCAACGGCATCGAAACATATCACCCCGGACCCCACCCGAACCCGGAGACTGTTAATGCACCGACGGGAAATCGACCGGATAACAGGCCTGGTTGAACGCAAGGGCTTTACCGTCGTACCCACCGCCATGTACTGGTCACACGGCAAGGTCAAGGTTGAAATAGGCACCGCCCGGGGCAAAAAAGCACATGACAAACGTGCCGATCAAAAAGACCGTGACTGGACCCGGCAGAAAGCGCGCATCATGAAGAAGGGCTAGACGCCAACAAACATTACACTATCGTAATTTAGCCTGTTTTGACCACCACGGTTGGAGTACCATGTACACATGGTCAGACAGCCCGATCAGATCAACCCGATACGTGTCGGAATCGCCGATAAAAGCCCGCTGATGCGTGCTGCTTTAAAGCATTTGATCTCCGAGGATGACCGCTTCCAGATGGTCAGTGCCAGCGAAGACTCCAATGAATTTCTGAAGCTCCTCGACTCTGTGCCCATAGATGTGGCCGTCGTCGGCTGGATCATCCCACCCGGCGATGCACGCTTCATTCTTGATCGCTTGCAAGCCCGAAAGACAACACCCCGGGTAGTGGTTTACACGGGCTTTGAGAGTGATACGGTGCCACTGCAGGTCATGGCCCATGGCGCCGCAGCTTTTGTCTCCAAGAACGAGCAACCGGAACACCTTCTCAATACCATCGCCCAGGTGGCGGTCGGTCGCATGGTGTTCCCCTACCTTGATGTCAGCCAACTCAATGCCAACCCGTTAACCTTGTTGACCAAGCGCGAACTGGAGATTCTGTCCTCGCTGGCGGCAGGGCGCACGAACAAGGAAATCGCTGCCGAAAAAGCAGTTTCAACCAACACGGTCAAATATCACATCCGCAACCTGTTTGAAAAACTCGGTGTCAGTAACCGTGGCCAGGCTATTGCCCTGTATCTGAAGAGCTGACTGCATCACATAATGCCCTACCCGGGCCAAAAAACCCTTACTTATGGGTAGGCTTTTTCCCACCCAAATAACCCAGTCCCACCCCCCATATGCATATTTCGGAAGAGCATGGCTGTTTTTATACTTTTAGGCACTTGATCTAAAACGCCTGTACCGACCTCCCACAGTGAGTCCCCATAGGAGAAACACATGAGCAAACATCCTGGCTTGAAGCATTACCTGGAAAACTGGACGGGGGATTCAGACATCCGGCGCGATATTTCGCAAACCATTGAAGCCATAGCAGAGGCCTGTACGGAGATCTCCGCACTGGTTGCGCGCGGCCCGCTTGCCGGAGAACTGGGTGCGGAAAAAGGTGATAACGAGGACGGTGATACCCAGAAAGCACTTGATCTGATCGCCAATGACCTGCTGATTGAAGCCCTGCACACGGCGCCGGTATCCTGCCTTGTCTCCGAAGAACTGAAAGACCCCTGCCCCATTAACATTGGAGCACCTCTATTTGTGGCGACCGACCCGTTGGACGGTTCCTCCAATATCGATACCAATGTTTCGGTCGGCACCATATTCTCAATACTGCCATCAGGTATCGATAAAGACGGCAAAAACATCAACGACCTATGTCGTCTGCAGCAACCCGGAACAGCACAACTGGCAGCGGGCTATGTTGTATACGGCCCGCAAACAGCTTTAGTGATGACCCTGGGCGATGGCACGATGATTTTTACGCTGGACCCGCGCTCCAAGGAGTACCGACTCACCACACGGACGGTCGAGGTTCAAGCCGACACCAATGAATTTGCTATCAACAGTTCGAACTCCCGTCAGTGGGATGGTCATATCAGGGCCTATGTGGATGACTGTCTGAGAGGCGAAGACGGTCCACATGGCAGCAATTACAACATGCGCTGGATCGCTTCACTGGTCGCCGAGTGTCACCGTATCCTGTCCCGTGGCGGTATTTTTCTTTATCCGGCAGATATCCGCAAAGGTTATTCTGCGGGCCGTTTGCGACTGGTGTATGAATGTAACCCGATTGCATTTCTGATCGAACAGGCTGGCGGTGCTGCCACCACCGGCACACAGCGCATTCTTGATATTCTTCCCGTGAACATACATGAGCGGGTACCGATGATTTTTGGGTCAAAACATGAAGTGAGGTTGGTTGAAAAGTACTATGCCGAGATCAACCCCTTCCACGAACGCCCCCAATTGTTCAAAAACCGCACACTGCTGCGCAACTGAGGAGAGGAGAAGATTATGTCTGTCAAACACCCCATTATTTCCGTCACGGGTTCCTCAGGTGCCGGTACAAGCTCGGTCAAAGTTACCTTCGATCGTATTTTTGAACGTGAGGGAATCAACGCCACCTCCATAGAAGGTGATGCCTTTCACCGCTATGACCGGACTGATATGAAAAGTGTCATGCAGGAAGAGGCTGAGAAAGGCAATAACCACTTCAGTCATTTCGGGCCGGAGGCTAACCGCCTGGAAGACCTGGAGAACGTGTTTCGGCAATTCAGCGAAGACGGTGGTGGCCGTATCCGCAATTACGTTCATGATGAAATCGAAGCAGAACGGCATGGTACGCCCCCCGGCACCTTCACAGGGTGGAGAGACATCCCCGAGGACACCGAACTACTGTTCTATGAAGGCCTGCACGGTGCCGTGGTGACCGATACCGTCAACCTTGCCCAGTATTGCGACCTGGCAATCGGTGTCACACCGGTCATCAACCTCGAGTGGATACAGAAAATCCAACGTGACAAGGCAGATCGCGGCTACTCGACTGAAGCGATACGCGACACTGTTTTGCGACGCATGCCCGACTACATCAGTTATATCTGTCCGCAGTTTTCCGAAACGGATATCAACTTCCAGCGTATCCCGACAGTGGATACCTCAAATGCTTTTATTGCACGTTATATACCCACGGCGGATGAATCCATGGTGGTGATCCGCTTCAAGAACCCGCGTGGTATCGATTTCCCCTATCTGATCTCGATGATCGACGGCAGCTTCATGTCCCGTGCCAATACCATTGTGATACCCGGCGGCAAGCTGGATATCACGATGCAGCTCATCCTGACACCGTTGATACTGCGTTTGATGGAACGCAGACGCCGGGCACGTTGAGCGCGGCTGGCCATGTTTAAATTTCAGCCAACTGCCATTGTATGGGACCTTGACGGAACCCTTGTTGATTCAGCGCCGGACCTGGCTTCGGCATTGAACAAGGTGCTTGATAAGCGTGGTTTCTTCACCCTGTCACTCAACGAGGTTCGCACGATGATTGGTAATGGCGTGCCGAAGCTGGTTGAGAGAGGCTTCAATGCCGTTGGGGTGCGTCCTGACGCGGCGCAACTTGATGAACTGGTTGCCATGTTTGTGAAGGAGTACCAGGCGTGTGCGACTGACAAGACCCGCCCTTATCCGGGTGTTGTCGATGCCTTGCAAGCCATTCACAACATGAACATCCCGATGGGTGTGTGCACCAACAAACCGGAAGCCTTTACCCGGCAGATACTTGACGGTCTCGGCTTATCCGGCTTTTTCAGCAGCGTGGTGGGTGGTGATTCCACGCATGCACGAAAGCCCGACCCGGAACCTGTTTTGGCCTGTTTGCGCGGCCTGGTCTCGGAACCGGCATTGAGCCTCATGATTGGTGATTCCATCCATGACGTCCACGCTGCCCATGCTGCGGGTGTAAGCATCGGAGTGGTTCCATGGGGCTACCGTTCAGCGCCCGTGGAGAAACTGGGTGCGGATTTTGTGTTTCACGAGCTTACCGGCTTGCCCGGACTGATTCGTGATGCAGGACAGGTGCAACAAACCACTGCCCACTGAATTTAAGGCGATCTGAATACCGCCTGTTTGAATATTTACTTAAGAGAGGAAAAGATTATGGATCAATCCGGAAGATATGCAGACTTAAGCCTGAAAGAAGAAGACCTGATCGCGGGTGGCAACCACATGCTGGTCGCCTACACGATGACCCCCATGCCCGGCTTTGGCGGCTACCTTGAAACCGCTGCGCACTTTGCAGCCGAGTCATCAACCGGCACCAATGTCGAGGTCTCTACCACCGATGACTTTACCAAGGGCGTTGACGCCCTGGTGTACGAAATCGATGAAGCCAATGGCATTATGAAAATTGCCTATCCGATCGATTTGTTTGACCGCAACATCATCGATGGCCGCACGATGGTGGTTTCGTTCCTGACCCTGGCTATCGGCAACAACCAGGGCATGGGTGACGTGCAATGCGCACAGATGCAGGATTTTTATGTACCACGTAAGCTGCTGCAACTTTATGACGGCCCATCCAAATCAATCAACGACTTGTGGACTTTACTCGGTCGTGACTACAATGACGGCGGCTATATCGCCGGCACCATCATCAAGCCCAAACTGGGCCTGCGCCCCGAACCCTTCGCCGAAGCCGCCTACCAGTTCTGGCTCGGTGGTGACTTCATCAAGAATGATGAGCCCCAGGGCAACCAACTGTTCTGCCCGATGAAGACAGTCATCCCAATGGTGGCGGATGCCATGAAACGCGCCCAGGATGAAACCGGCGAGCCCAAACTGTTCTCCGCCAACATCACCGCCGATGACTATCACGAAATGTGTGCCCGGGCCGATTTTGTACTCGAAACCTTTGGCGAGGATGCGCCACGTGTGGCTCTGCTGGTTGATGGCTATGTCGGTGGACCCGGCATGGTGACAACGGCTCGCCGCAACTATCCGGATCAGTACCTGCACTATCACCGTGCCGGTCATGGGGCCATTACCTCACCCTCTTCCGTGCGTGGTTACACCGCTTTTGTACTGGCGAAACTCTCACGCCTGATGGGTGCCTCCGGTATTCATGTGGGCACCATGGGCTTTGGCAAAATGGAAGGTGGCCGTGATGACCGCAATATCGCCTACATGATTGAGCGTGACAGCGCAGACGGTCCGTTTTTCCACCAGGAGTGGTATGGCATGAAACCCACCACGCCGATTATTTCCGGTGGCATGAACGCCCTGCGCTTACCCGGTTTCTTCAAAAACCTGGGGCACGGCAATGTCATCAATACCTCCGGTGGTGGCTCATACGGTCACATTGACAGTCCTGCAGACGGCGCCATTTCACTGAAGCAGTCTTATCAATGCTACCTCGAAGGCGCCGACCCGATCGAGTTTGCGAAAGAGCATCGGGAGTTCGCACGTGCATTCGAGTCCTTCCCGGGTGACGCTGATCAACTCTATCCGGGCTGGAGAGAGAAACTCGGCGTACACAGGTAACACGGGTTAGTTTTGCTAACGCAAAAAAGCCCCGTGCAAATGGGGCTTTTTTGAAACATCAGGAAGAATACAGGTATTTGCAGATGAGCAATGTAGAGCAATACAAAATAGGCGCTGAACCCTTTTATGCCCCGCAGGGTAACGAAGTTAACTGGTACGAAGCAGCATACGCCAAGCGCCTTCCGGTGATGGTCAAGGGGCCTACAGGCTGCGGCAAGTCGCGCTTTATTGAATACATGGCCTGGAAGCTGAAAAAGCCACTGATCACCGTTGCCTGCAATGAGGACATGACGGCATCGGACCTGACCGGCCGTTACCTGCTGGATGCCAACGGCACCCGCTGGGTCGATGGTCCATTGACCATCGCTGCCAGGCTCGGTGCGATCTGCTACCTCGATGAGATCGTTGAGGCCCGCCAGGATACGACGGTGGTCATTCACCCGTTGACGGATCACCGCCGAGCACTTCCCCTGGATAAAAAGGGCGAAGTGGTTCAAGCCCATGCTGACTTTCAGTTGGTTATTTCCTATAACCCCGGCTACCAGAGCCTGATGAAGGATCTGAAACAATCCACCAAGCAACGGTTTGTCGGTATGGATTTTGACTACGCCAGTGCTGACCTGGAAGCGTCTATCCTGGTCACGGAAACCGGCATCGGCGAGGAGATTGCCTCGAAGCTGGTCAGTGTTGGTCAGGCCGCACGAAACCTGAAGGGCCACGGTCTGGATGAAGGGATTTCAACTCGCCTGATGGTCTATGCCGCGAGTCTGATAGACAGTGGCCTGTCTGCCCGGGAGGCTTGCCGCCTGGCCATGGTGAGACCGATTACCGATGATGCCGATATCCGCAGCACACTCGATCATGCGATCGATGCGGTGTTCGCCGAATGAATTTCATCGTTAGATCCACTTAACGGGTCAGGTTTGGACACCAGGCTGACAACATGAGCAAAGACACTGCAGAAGTCGTTGAAGAGTGCCGTTATCCGGCATATCGCAGCGCGCTCAAATGTAATTTTCCGCAACTGGAAGATGTCTTTGAAAACTGCATGGACGAGGCTGTTAAAAGCCTTTCCGAAGACGGTATGCAGGCTTACCTGGAAGGCGCCTCGCTGGTTTGCATGATTGGCCGCGGCTTCGAACCAGTGCTTGTCTATCTTGAAGAAGTGCCACAAATCAGCAGGCATGTCGGCGAGCAGGCTGCCGGGCAAATTGCGCAATCGGTCTGGAAAATCAGCCGCACACCCAACGGTGTATCAATCCTGTCATTCCTCCAGGCCCTGCCCTCTGCTGCGCGACGTCTGCAAAGCCAACAGTCGTTTGATCATTTTATTGAAATCGTCTTTGATTTCATGGAAAAAACCACGGGTTCCATCCACGGATTTCATACCACCATCCCCAGCCCTGCACTCGGTGACCTTCTTGATAACACGGCCTTGTTACTCAACCAGCTTTCCCTGGAAGGCCTCAAAAACTGGGTCGACTACGGTGTACGCTATTACTCAGACCACCCGGAAAGGCAAAAAGAGTACTTTTCATTACAGTCGGCTGATTCCAAAGCCATCTTGCAGCGTGAGCGCCACGGCACCCTGTTTGCCGACAACCAGCGCCGGCTCGATATGTATCTGAAGTCTTTGTGGAATGAAAAACAGCAATTGGTGCCCTACTCCACAGGCTTTGACGAGAAGATCAAACCCCAGCCTTACTTTGATGCCATGGGAATGCGTATTCCCGACGTGTTGGACGACAGCGACGCCGGGGTTTGCGGCCTGGATCGCTACCGCGCGACACTGGCGCACATGTCCGCACACCGGCGTTGGAGCGGGAAAATCGTCGTTGATAACTATAGTCCGTTTCAACGCGTCGGTATCGAGTGCCTGGAAGACTGCCGTGTTGATACCCTGGCTTCCAGGCAGTATCCCGGGCTGCACCAGGTGTTCATAGCATTACACCCGCAACCGGTTGAGGATGCCTGCGACGAGGAAACTGAATCATGTATCCGTCATCGCCTGGCCATGCTTTCCTATGCCTGTATGAACCCGGACATCATCACTATAAAAACAAGGACATCATTGAATTTGCAGACCGCTTTCACACCATCATGCAGCAGGGTGAATCCAGCCTGAAAGAGATGGCTGCACTCGCCGTGTCATTCATTGCCCGCACCCGTACACAGGGTGATCAAAGCCCGAATATCCACTTTTCCGACACCGATATCAGCTATCGCGACGACAATCGCCACCTGTGGATATACATCGAAGAAAGCGATGATGAAGAAATGTTTGAGCGGGAAGAAAGAAAGCGCATTGATGATGAAGCCCAGGCTCTGCCGCCCCGCCATTACCCTGAATGGGATTACCGGGCCAAAAACTATCGCCCCGATTGGGTGAGTCTGTATGAGAATCTGCACCCTTCGGGTTCACCCGCAAAGATTGATGAGCTGTTGAAAAAGCATGCTGCCCTGACAAAACGCCTCAAGCGCTTGCTCGAATTGCTCAAACCACAAAATGCTGTGCGTATCCGCTTCCAGGAAGAAGGTACCGAACTTGATCTTGACATCGCCATACGATCACTGATTGATTATAAAAGCGGGGTTACGCCGGACCCGCGTATCAACATGAGTCACAGGCACGATGGACGCAATATCGCGGTGACCCTGCTGCTGGATCTTTCAGCCTCTTTGAACGACATCCCGGAAGGTTGCCATCAAACCATCCTGGAACTCAGCCAGGAAGCTGTGGCTTTACTGAGCATGGCAATTGACGAACTGGGCGACCCCTTTGCCATTGCCGGGTTCTCTTCCAATACCCGTCACCAGGTTCGTTACCAGCACATCAAGGGCTTCAATGAAAAATGGAATGATGAAGTAAAATCCCGGCTCGCAGCCATCCAGGCCGGTTATTCCACCCGCATGGGTGCAGCGATTCGTCACGCAGGCCACTACCTGTCTCACCAGCAAAGTGATAAAAAGTTGCTGCTGATCCTGACCGATGGGGAACCATCGGATGTTGATGCCGATGACGCTCATCTATTGATTGCAGATACGGCCAAAGCGGTCAAGGAACTCGACCAGGCAGGTGTTTATACCTACTGCATTAACCTGGACCCGGATGCCGATGACTATGTGCAGGAGATATTTGGAAACCAGTACAGCGTGATCGACAAAGTGGAAAGCCTGCCGGAAAAACTGCCGCAGTTATTCATGGCCTTGACCAAATAAACCAAGCAAATGATCATCCAAAACCATGTTGGTAAAAAGGCATGGTCCGTCAGGAAAATGGCATTTGTGCTACAATGCGCTTAGTAAAAACAGAAGAGGTAAAAGCTTATTCAACAATTAAAACAATCGGTTACACCAACAAAGGAGAGTGCTTCGTTGTATGTCGCGTCATTTAGCCTCCACGGTCTGATCAGATCAAAAAACCTGGAACTTGGCCGGGATGCCGACACCGGCGGACAAACCCGTTATGTTGTAGAACTCGCAAATGCCCTCGCCAAGCAGAGCTCCATCGCAAAAGTTGAATTGTTTACCCGCTTGATCGACGACCCCTCAGTAGACTCGATATATGCCTCGGCACAAGAACCCCTCGCCCATCCGAACGCCACGATTATCAGGCTTCCTGCCGGACCTGCAGAATATATTGCCAAAGAAGAACTCTGGGAATACCTGGACGAATATGCTGACCGCGTCCTTGAATGGTTTACGCAACAAGGCAGGCAGCCGGATTTGCTGCATTCCCACTATGCCGATGCAGGTTATGTCGTTTCTCGCCTGGCTAATCAAACGGGCATTCCCATGGTCCATACCGGGCATTCCCTTGGCCGCGATAAGCTCAAACGCCTGACCTCTGCGGGCCTTTCAAGATCAGATATCGAAAATCGTTATAATATTTCCCAGCGTATTGAGGCCGAAGAACTCGCACTCGCCAATGCAGACCTGGTGATTACCAGCACCACCAATGAGCGCGAAGATCAATACGAACTTTACGATTACTACAACCCTTCGACGATGCGTGTAATACCTCCGGGGGTCGATCTTGATTTATTTAAAACGACTCCCGATCCTTCCAATCAATTAAACACAGCCGGTGACCCGAAGATTCCTGGTGACCTCCGGCGGAAAATTACCAAATACCTGGTTAATCCCGACAAACCGATGATTCTCGCACTTGCCCGCGCCGACCAACGCAAAAACAGTCGCAGCCTGGTCATTGCCTTTGGCAAGAATAAGGTGTTGCGAGATCGGGCAAACCTGGTTTTGATTCTTGGTAATCGTAATGACATCCGTGATCTTAATGACGGTGCCCGTGATGTATTTACCGAACTGTTAATTCTCATCGATAAATATGATCTTTATGGTCAGGTCAGTTTACCCAAGCATCATAGTGCTGAGGAAGTTCCGGAAATCTACCGTTTAGCCGCGACAAGTAAAGGGGTTTTTGTCAACCCGGCCTTGACGGAACCATTTGGGTTAACCTTGCTTGAGGCTGCTGCCAGCGGGTTACCGATTGTTGCAACCAACAATGGCGGTCCGGTAGATATCATCAGTAATTGTCACAATGGCATTCTCATCGACCCGCTGAACACCGATGAAATTGGTGATGCGTTGCTATCGGTGATCAGCGACCCGAGCGAATGGCAAAAATACAATACGGCGGGCTTAAGCGGCGTAAAGGCACACTACTCCTGGGATGCACACGCTATCAGTTACATCCGGGAAGTTGCTAAATTGGTACGTAAAGACAACTCGATAGACAGCACAGCTTTACCCGACCGAAAAATCTACAAAAGTTTTTCGGGTGCAATTTTTACCGGTTTCGACCAAAACCTTGCCGGTGACAAAACCAGCCTTGTTGAATTTACCAATACTATCAAGGCGCATCGCAAGAACGTGGGGTTCGGAATTGCCACCGGCCGGACACGAGATTCAATTCTGAGCGAGATCAGAAAAAACAAACTTCCATTTCCGGACTTTTTAATCGCGGGCCTGGGGTCGGAAATCTACTATACGAATGACATCATTCTCGACCGCCAATGGATGAAACACATTGATCACTTATGGTCTCCTTCATCGATCCGGTCCGTGATGGAAAAAGTGCCAGGTATACGCCTCCAGGAGAGCGTGCATCAGGGTCGTTTTAAAATTTCCTACTATTACGAGAGCCAGTTAGCGCCTTCACTGGACGAAATTAATGCCTGTCTGAGACAAAATGATCAAGCGGTAAACGCAAGTCTTTCACAGGGGCAATACCTGGATATAACACCTTTGCGTGCGAGCAAGGGAAACGCATTGCGCTATGTGGCGCAAAAGTGGGAAATCCCATTCGAAAACATCCTGGTTGCAGGTGGCTCCGGTGCCGATGAAGACATGATGAGGGGCGCGTCGCTGGCGGTTGTTGTCAAAAACCGTCACAGCAAAGAGCTCGAAGATATTTCAGAGGGTCAAAATATCTATTTTTCGGATCAACCATTCAGCGCCGGCATCATTGAGGCCATCGATCACTATGACTTTTTCACACTCATCGATAACGCGACTGATTAGTCCGCTTTTTTAAACACGCGTGCCCTGTAAAACATTGCCAAAATGACAAAATACCTGATATGTACCGATCTCGACAGAACGCTTATTCCCAATGGCCGTCAGGAAGAAGCCCCACAGGCGAGAGCGCGCTTTGCCGATATTTTTAAGCGCCCCGATGTTCAGCTTGCTTATGTCTCCGGTCGCAATTTGGAGTTGGTTGCGGACGGCATTGCCCAATTCAACCTGGGTAAACCGCACGCAGTCATCGCTGACGTAGGCGCTAGTATCTATCACTCGACGCCCAGTGGTTGGTTACAGGATAAACATTGGCAAAATGCAATAGCGGTAAATTGGCGTGGGAAAAGCTGGCCAGTGCTTGCCGGGTTGCTGCAGGGTGTAAAGGGAATCTGGCTGCAGGACGAGCAAATAAATCAAACCTGCCCTTTCAAATTGAGCTACTTTACTGAGCCAGGCCTGAATGCTGAAAATTTACAGCGGGAAATAGAATCCTTGCTTCTGCAGCACAATTTTGAATCCCGGGCCATCTGGAGTTTTGATGAGAACAAAAACCTCGGATTGCTGGACGTCCTGCCGATCACGGCATCAAAACTTCACGCCATAGAGTATTTGCTCCGATACTCGAATATTCCAGCTGAGAATTGCCTGTTTTGTGGCGACAGTGGCAATGACCTCGAAGCCCTGACCAGTGAAATCGCTTCTGTATTGGTTGCCAATGCCTCACCCGAAACCCGTCGGCTGGCTATTCAAAAATCCAGGCAATTTAATAACGAAGACAGATTGTTTCTTGCACAATTCCGGTCAAATTCCGACAACGGCAATTATGCTGGCGGAATTTTGCAAGGTATCCAACATTTTTTTCCAGAACTTTTCAGCACGTGACTTCCAGGAACCGACGTTATGAATACAATAATATTTGGTGAAGTTTTATACGATATTTTTCCCGATAACCGCGCTGTTCCCGGCGGCGCCCCTTTCAATGTCGCGTGGCATTTAAACGGTTTTGAAACGGCGGTGGAGTTTGTATCGCGCGTCGGTAATGACACCAACGGACAAAATTTACGTAAACTGATGCGCTCCGCAGGCTTATCCGATAACTGCTTGCAAACCGACACTGACAAACCCACCGGTTATGTCAAAATCAGCCTGGATAAAGGTGAACCATCGTATGTAATCGCTGAAGGGGTCGCCTACGATGCCATCGAACCAGCCGTTTTCGATCAACCGGGCGATATCCTCTATCACGGTACGCTCGCCCTGCGTAGCCCGAAATCAGCTGATGCATTGGAGCGATTGCGTGATCAGGCAAAGTGCGTATTCATGGATGCCAATCTTCGCAGTCCTTTTTGGAACAGGGAGACGACATTACAATTAGCGAGTAAAAGCAATTGGTTGAAAATCAATGCAAATGAATTCGAGATTCTCGCCGATTCACCGTACACGGAAAAAACGGCCCTGACACTGCTTGACGATCTGGATCTGGATGGCTTGCTCGTCACCCTGGGCGCCGAAGGAGCCTGTGTATATACCCGCGAAATCAGCCAATGTGCGAGTGTTGTGGCCAGTCCGCAAGAAAATGTTCAAGACACTGTGGGTGCCGGTGATGCTTTCAGCGCCGTTTTCATTTTTGGACTAATGCATAACTGGCCAATGCAGGCCATCCTGGCGCGTGCCCAGGCGTTCGCCTCAAACATCATTTCCATCTCGGGAGCCATCAGCACCGACCCTGAATTTTACACACCTTTCAAACAAGCATGGCAAACTGAAAATTTAACGCATGATACCAACTGATCGAGAACAAGATGACTGCGGATTTTTATTCAGCTATGCCATCCATGTAGGGCCGTCTATCTATGTATGAACAACGCTCACACTCCGTACTCAATCGCATATTGGAAACACTGAGTCCGGACTTGACCCGACACGACCTGCGCTATTTCCTGATTCGATTGGGCGCAAATTTCTATGCAATCCATACATTGTTTGAACGCCTCTATGGTCACCGGGCAGATTTTGATCAGCAACTCCATCATCTTGTAGAACGCATGGCATGGAGTTACGTGGCGAGGCCAAATCATTTACGCATCAATGATCGCGCACGGGAAGACGACTACAACTGGTTTCTTTCCCAGGACCTTATCGGTATGGCGCTTTATACCAATGGGTTTGCCAGCGATCTTCGTGATTTGCAGAAGAAGCTGGATTACTTCGATGAACTGGGTGTTAACCTGGTTCATTTAATGCCAATTTTGCGCTGCCCTCTGGGTGCCAGCGATGGCGGTTATGCAGTCAGTGATTACCGGGAAATTGATCCACGCATCGGCGACCTCGACGACCTGAATAGTCTCGTTTCAGAAATGCGCAAACGCAATATTCTGCTGGTGCTGGATGTTGTCGTTAACCACACTTCAAATGAACACGAATGGGCTCAAAGAGCACAAGCGGGTGAAAAAAAATACCAGGACTACTATTACATGTTCGATAACCGTCGCGTTCCCGACATGTTCGAACAAAACCTCCCCGAAGTATTTCCTGAAAATGCTCCGGGCAATTTCACCTGGGACAAGACCTGCAAGAAATGGGTGATGACGGTATTCAACAATTACCAGTGGGATCTGAATTTCTCGAACCCTGCTGTCTTTATCGAAATGCTCGATATTATTTTGTTTTGGGCCAATCAGGGTGCAGATATCGTGCGTCTGGATGCCGTGGCTTTTTTGTGGAAAAAAATTGGCACGACCTCCCAAAACGAGAACGAAGCGCATCTCATTTTGCAGTTGATGAAAGATTGTTGCCAGGTGGTTGCGCCAGGTCTCCTGTTCATTGCTGAAGCCATCGTCGCGCCAAGCGAATTAGTAAAATATTTTGGGGAAGATGCGGTAGTCGCCAAGGAATGTGAAATTGCCTATAACGCGACGACCATGGCTTTACTCTGGGATGCAATGGCAACAAAAAATGCAAAATTATTGCGCCAGGGCCTGCTTAGTTTGCCCACCAAACTCGAAGGTGCCACCTGGCTGAACTATGTGCGTTGTCATGATGATATCGGTTTTGGTTTTGACGATCATGACATCGCTATTACGGGCTACAATCCGGCAGATCATCGGCGCTTTTTGCTCGACTATTTTATTGGTAATCACCCCGATTCGGACGCACGCGGCATACCTTTTGCCGAAAACCCGAAAACCGGTGACGCGAGAATCTCTGGTTCGCTGGCATCTCTCATTGGGCTTGAAGAAGCAATTGAGCATGCTGATCCGCAACTCATTCAATCGGCTGTTGACCGGATTCTGCTGCTACACGGCATTATTCTGAGCTTTGGCGGTATCCCATTACTGTATTACGGCGATGAACTGGGCGTGACCAACGATTTCAGTTACCTGCAAAACCTCGACAAACAAACTGACAATCGCTGGGTCCATCGCCCAATGATCAACTGGCAAAAGGCGGAGTTGCGCCACACAAAGGGTACCATTGAAAATATGATTTTTTCGGGCATCGCTCATTTAATTCGAATTCGAAAATCATTGCCTGTGCTGGCCGATTTTAATAACCGGACACTGTTAAATTTAAGCAATTCAGCCCTCTTTGGTTTTTCCAGGTTTGATGTTAACAATGGCGATGAGTGCGTCGTCGTCCTCGCCAATTTCAGTGCCAGCCAGCAAGTGCTGGCCGTTGACGAATTAAATGAACATATCGACACAAACCGGGAACAGATCTTCAATGCCATAAATAGTGAAAAACCGGTTCGATTCAGAGACCAGCTTGTTCTGCAACCCTATGAGCTTTTGTATTTGACCCGCCACAAAAACGGGCAGGCCTGAGCACCTCCAACGGGCGTTACCTTGTAACGGCGCTTAAGCGAGACGTTCTGCATATCGAAAAGTCGCCGAGGAGTAGTTGCGAGTGATTGCCAAAACGGCAAACGGGATCCAGGCCGCAGATCAGTCCCAGACGTTGGCTGAGAAATCCGCAGCTTGGGCTGCGATCCGCCCCGTTTATCTCCTCGGTGCCGGCTGACGTTGGGGTTTCATTAAGCCGTCGTAGCCGCGTTCTTGCCATGGTTGCGTTATCCAGATGCCGTTATCTAGCCAGTCGCGACTGGCTTGGGCGCCGCCTTTTTCACACGAATTTTATTGCCGCCCACATTTTTACCGTTTAGGGCCTTCATAGCCGCCCTGGATTCACCCGGGCCAGACATCTCAACAAAGCCAAAGCCCTTGGAACCTCCGGCCTTCTTATCGATGACCAAGGTACAGGATTGGACTTTTCCATGCGCCTCGAACAAAGCGCGGAGTTCCGCTTCTGTGGTCGTGCGGGCAAGATTGCGTATTAGTAATTTCATGCGGATACCGTGATTTGGATGGGAGAATTCACTGGGTGTAAAGAATAATTGCAGGTAACATTAACAGCTAATGTGCATCTCAGCTAACAATCCTTGCTGCATGGCACTGTCTTTGTGAAGTCCAGGTCTCCATCGCTCCATCCAAGGAACCCGCACCAGGGCCGCTATGACCTGGAGGCGCTGTGCATATCCTGTCCGGCATTAAGACCCTACCTGAAGAGTAATCCAAAGGGCGAAACGACCATCGACTTCAGCGATAGCAAGGCCGTTTTACATTTGAACAAAGCACTATTGGCTCACTATTATGATATTGCCAATTGGCAGATCCCTGAGGGTTACCTGTGCCCACCGATTCCCGGACGGGCAGATTACATTCATTACATCGCAGACCTTTTGACCTCTGCAAAGCACCCCGAAGCACCCACCGGAAGAAATATCCAGGTGCTCGACATTGGCACCGGCGCGAACTGTATCTACCCCATTATCGGCAGCCAGAGCTATGGCTGGAAGTTTGTGGCCACGGATATCGACCCGGTAGCAGTAAAAGTGGCAGAGGTGATCGTGCAATCCAACCCAGGCCTGCGAAAACTGATTAAACTGCGGCTACAAGCGGATCCGGACGCGATATTCAAAGGAATAATCAAACCCTCGGACCGTTTTGAACTAACCATGTGTAACCCACCCTTTCACGCTTCGCTTGCTGAGGCCAAGGCTGCCAACCGGCGTAAAAGGAACAACCTCAACCAGGGCAAAGCGGCTCGCGGTGATAAGCCCTTGAACTTTGGCGGCCAGAACGCCGAACTCTGGTGTGCGGGTGGCGAGATTGGTTTCCTGACCAGGATGGCGAAAGAGAGTGTCGATTATTCCCGGCAGGTTTACTACTTCACCAGCCTGGTCTCCAAGCGGGAAAATGTTTCACCAATCAAGAAACTGTTATCCCGACTGGGCGCGCAAAAAATTGACGTGATCAACATGAGCCAGGGACAGAAGGTGAGCAGATTACTGGTATGGAGCTTTTTCAAGGGTCATTTTAATCCCCAGTGAAGGCACATGGGAACGTTGGTTGGCGATAGAGTGGCTGATGGTCTCGGATTTGCCGGAGTCCCTTAATATCGTCAGGAAAAACTACAACTGGATAAACTTGATCAACAGGTAAAGCAGGTAAAGCGCCAGTACGATGCCCGCTTCTTTTTTCTGCAAGCCGCGTACTCGAACAAATAATGCCAGAGTGACTACCGTCAGCAAAAATATGAATGGCAGGTCGAAGAGTAGAAACGCCCGGTCGAACAACAGGGGTGATATGACAGCAGTGACGCCGATCGGCAACAGGGTGTCGAGGATGTTACTGCCAATGATGTTACCAACCGACAGTTTCGCCTTGCCTTTCATAATGGCGGAAACCGAGATGGAAAGTTCCGGCAGGCTGGATCCAAGACCAATAATGACAATCGATATGAACGCTTCGTTGATGTGAAGCCGGTTGGCCAGTGTAAGCACCGACTCCACGGTCAGCTCTGAACTTCCCATGACCACGATAAGCCCGACAACCAACAAGACCCAGGGGCTGATCCGGTTTTCAGCGATTACCTTCCGCTGATCGGTATGCGCCCTTTCCCCCCGCAGCAGCGCAAACATGTAAACCACATACATGGTGATGAGCATCAAACCCTCGGTGCGACTAATGGTGCCGTCAAGGGCCGTCAGGAACAGGCAAATATTGGCTCCCAACAAAACCGCACCGTGCCGGAAGATATAGCGACGTGGCAGCACCAGGTAACCAAGCAGGCCCGTGACACCCAGCACGAAACCGATCTGCCCGATGATGCTGCCGATGGTTGTGCCCACCACCACCCCGGACGCGTTCCCGCCCAGGTTGTTTTTGATGCCGGCATCGACGGCAATCGCCAGTTCAGGTAAATCGCTGCCGATGGACAGAATAACAGCACCGACGAGAAACTCCGAGAGCGACAGCCTTTTGGCAATACTCAGGGCGCCGCTAATCGTCAGCTCGGTGCCAATCCATAAACCAAGCAAACCGGTAATGAGTAAAAGGAATTCCAATATCCCGGCCTTTTTACAGGGGCTTCATGATTATTATATGCCGATGTCAAACACGACGAAATAATCGATGAGCATTCTCCCGGTTCTCACACATTTGGGACTCGTGGTACCCTGCGGTCAAGATGAACAAGAAGATCAAAGAAATCCATCATGATGTCATTCCATTAGCGGATGGCGCCCGTTTGGCATACCGCGCCTGGCTGCCTGTTGACGCCACCCGGCAACCGGTTCCCGCGATACTGGAGTACCTGCCCTATCGCAAGAATGACGGAACCATTGTCCGTGACGAAATCACCATGCCGGCGACCGCCCAACAGGGCTATGCCTGTATACGGGTCGATATCAGGGGCACGGGTGAATCCGATGGACTGTTTGACGACGAATACAGCGAGCAGGAGCTTTCAGATGCCGAGCAGGTGATCGACTGGATCAGCAGGCAAGCATGGTGTGATGGCAGCGTCGGCATGGTTGGAATCTCATGGGGCGGGTTCAATTCACTACAACTGGCCTACCGCCAACCGCCCGCACTCAAGGCCATTATCACCATCTGCTCCACGGACGACCGCTTCAACGAAGACATCCATTTTGCCGGTGGTTGCCTGTTGAATGACAACCTCGACTGGGCGGCATTCTTCTGGTCGTACGCTCAGGCCCGCTGCCCCGACCCCCGCCTGATGGGTGACGACTGGCAAGCGCAGTGGTTGAAGCGTCTTGAGAACATGCCGTTTTTGCCACGCAAGTGGCTGGCGGAACAAACCAAGAGCGATTACTGGAAACACGGTTCCGTCAGCGAAGATTACGGCCGGATCAGGGTTCCGGTATATGCCATGGGTGGCTGGGCAGATGCTTACCGAAACACGGTCTTTCGCCTTGTTGAAAACCTCTCTTCTCCCTGCAAGGGATTGATTGGCCCGTGGGCCCATGTTTATCCAAACATCGCTTATCCGAACCCGAAAATCGACTATGTGAAAGAGTCGGTTCGCTGGTGGGACCGGTGGCTGAAAGGCATTGATAACGGCATCATGAACGAGCCGAAACTGCAGTATTACCTGATGGATTCGGTAAAACCCGCCGTTGATTACACGCACCGCGAGGGCTGTTGGCAAAGCGAGACCAGTTGGCCTTCCCCGTCGATTAGGCAACGGCAGTATTTTCTTCATCCCGACGCATTGTCATCAGACCGCAACATAAAGCCATACACCGTGAAGGTTTGTTCAGCGGAATCCACCGGCAAAATGGCTGGGAAACTGATGGTAGGAATCGGCTACAGCAGCGAATTCGCCGACGATCAACAGGCAGATGATGACCAATCCTGCACATTCGACACGCCGCCGCTTGAAAAGGCGCTTCCCATTGTTGGTCAGCCAAAAGCCCATTTATACCTTTCAGCTGATAAAGCCCTGGCCAATATTGCAGTACGGCTATGTGATGTGCACCCGACGGGGGAAAGCACCCTGATCACCTATGGCGTTCTTAACCTGGCACATCGAGATTCGAATGAAACCCCCGAACCCCTGGCACCCGGATATTTTTATCGGGTCGAGATCCCGCTTAACCATATTGCGTATCGGCTACCCGCCGGTCACCGGCTGAGGCTATCAATATCCAATGCCTATTGGCCATTGATATGGCCTTCACCCTATCGGGACACTTTGACGCTGCAACTGGCCGAAAGCCGCTTGAGTCTGCCCTGTTCAACATCACTGGAGATAAACAAGAATCCCGCCCTGGCTGAGTTTGATCCAAAAGCGCTATCCGCAACCAGGGTACTGCGGAGCGGGCGTACGCAAAAAACCATCAAGGAAGATCCTGAAACCGGTATTGTAGAAACCAGCATCAAAACAGATTACGGACACTTATGGCACCGTTCATGTGATACTGAAGTTGATTTCACCATCGATCAGCGATTGAGCATTCATCCTGACGACCCGAATTCAGCCAGATCAGAAACAGCCCTGAAGGTAAAAATGACACAGGGCAAAACAAAAACTGCACTAAATAGCCACTATGAAATGACTTCGTCACAGCAGCACTATTTTGTCCGGGCCACCTGGCAGGCATGGGCTGACGATGAGTGTATTTTTGAGAGAAAATTCGACGAGAAAATAGAGCGAAAGCTGATCTGAACAACAAGAAAGAGAACGTCTATGTTTGACAAAATCAGGCCCTTGGTTTTCTGGCCCTCATTCCTCATTCTGATGGCCGCAGTGGTCATGAGCTTTATTGACCTGGACGGATTTCTTAGGGTCACCCAGTCTCTCAATGCGACACTGCTGGACCGCTTCTCCTGGTTTTTCAGCCTGGGTAGCTTTTACCTGCTCATGCTGGTCGTGGTCGTATATTTTTCCCCGCTGGGAAAAGTCAGAATCGGTGGTAAGGCAGCCAGTCCCCTGCTATCCAAAACCCGTTGGTTTTCAATCACGCTTTGCACCACCCTCGCCGTCGGTGTTTTGTTCTGGACCACTGCAGAGCCGATTTATCACCTGAATTTCCCACCGGAATCCTGGGGTCTGGTACCGGGTTCGGTTGATGCGGCAAAATTTTCCCTGTCGGCCATGATATTGCACTGGTCGTTCACGCCTTATGCCATCTATGCCGTGCCCTCACTGGTCTTTGCCCTGGCTTTTTATAATATGAGGCTTCCATTTTCCATCGGCAGTTCTCTGCAACCGGTCTTTGGTAACCATGTGCTGGGTAAAAACGGTCAGATAATCGATACGGTTGCCCTTTACGCACTGGTTGCGGGTATGGCGTCTTCGCTTGGAACCGGCGCTATTACCCTGGTCGGAGGCATTGGCGAGTTCACGGATATCACCACATCACCCTTGACCCTGGGTGTAGCGGTCGGCCTGATTGTCGCCACCTTTGTGGCCTCCGCTGCCAGTGGCCTGCACCACGGAATCGCCAGGCTGTCGGCGGTGAACGCTTACCTGTTGCTGTTTCTGGGGTTGTTTGTTTTTCTTTTCGGGCCAACCATCTACATCTTGTCTTTTGGCACCCAGGGGCTTGGTTCGTATCTTGGTAATTTCTTTGAACTCAGCTTATTCACCGGAGCCGCTTCAGGTGACGACTGGCCGCAAAAGTGGAGTGTGTTCAACTGGTCCATCTGGTTTGCCTGGGCCCCCATCGCCGCCCTGTTCCTCGGAAAAATTGGCCGTGGCTATACCGTTCGGGAATTTATTCAAATCAACCTGGTTTACCCCGCCCTGTTCGCCATTGTCTGGATCTCGATTTTCTCAGGTACAGCCATTCATATTGATATGACCCAGGCGGGCATACTGAATTCAACACTAAGCTCATCAGGGCCCGAAAAACTGCTCTATTTTGTGTTCAACCAATTGCCGCTAAGTACCGTGATGACCGCCGTTTTAATATTCGTTGCGTTTATATCCTATGTCACCGCAGCAGATTCAAATACGGATGCGATCGGTAATCTGTGCACGACGGGCTTTAATGCCGATTCTGAAGAGAAGGCCGGGCTGGGAGTCAAGGTGTTGTGGGGTAGCATTATCGGTATCGTTTCCTGGACCATGGTGAGTTTTGTTGGCATCGACGGTATCAAGATGCTTTCCAATCTCGGCGGCCTGCCGGCAGCCATTATCATCCTGGCAACCAGCCTGACGCTGTGTAAATGGCTGCGAAACCCTGATCTGCTAAATCATGACTAGCCATGACCTCTTTATTCCAATACTCACATTTATTAAAGACACCCGGGAACCAAATCGGTAGAATAGCGTCCGATAGATAGACTTAGGGGGCGACCTGGCTTCGACGTGGGTAGTGAAACTCTAGGTGCATGCCGAGCTGCAAACAACTCGTTAAACTGACTGCAAAACTTTTAGTTGCCAACGACGACAACTACGCACTAGCAGCTTAAAAACCTAGCTTAGTGCCTTCCGCCCGAAGCGTGCCCGTACGCGTCGGAGCCCGGGAGTCACCCTAAACGGGATCGCGGCTAAGCACGCCTGGTGTGGATCCGTTAAAACTTATCCAGGATCGTTGATTGTTTTCCCTGCCGACCGGGTAGCCTTCAACTAAATTAATAGGACGGATAAGCATGTAGAGCCGAAAGCTGATCACTTGCGGACGCGGGTTCGATCAACATGGGTCGCCTTTACCAGTAATGGTAAAGTGAAAACGGAGCTCACATCGGTGAAACCTAAAGCAGGCAACTGTTAAGGCAATACCGAGGGGTAGGAAGGAGGCTAACTCCAGGCCTGCCCTGTAGAGACTCATAGACTGGCTGATCTCAAATCGTAGTTTATTTGGGAGGAGCCAATACTAGGATTCAAGGCATTATTAAGCCGCGAATAACACGCTCCGCATCCTGGCAACAGGATGAAGGTATAGTCCAGCCCTTTTCGAAAGATAAGGATAAGCTGTCCCGCCGCCTCCACCAATCTGTTACCCCGGCATCTGCCGGGGTACATTTTTGGCTATCTTTACGATGAATAATTACAGGCAAATTAAAACACTGAACAACACCGATGCAGCCTATATTGCGGGGTTCATTGATGGTGAAGGTACAGTTACTCTCACGAGAAAACATAAAAACGAAAATCGTCAACTCTGCATTTCAATTGCAAGCACAGAAATCAACCTCCTTGATTTCGTAATGACCGTATCTGGTGTTGGAAAAATCACAAACAAAAGAGCAAGTAAAGCTCTGCACTCCCAAAGTTATGCCTATGCTGTTTACAACAGGCATGCACTATCACTTTTAGAACAAATCTTTCCCTATTTGAAGTCATATAAACGTGCACGTGCCGCGTTAATTCTTAAAGACTATCTTGCGGTAACTCCGAGAAATGGAAAATACACTGATGAAATGCTCGCCAGTAAAAAGTTATTTGAACAAGCGGTTCTTGCCATCAAGGCTAATAGTTAGTAGATCAAGCCCAAACCAGTATCACTCAAATCTGGCTCAGTCAACGCGATAGAGTTCTGCGGGTTCGATTCCCGCCGCCCCATACAAACAAACCACCCTTACGGTGGTTTTTTGTATGGCGCAGTTGGACATGTTCGGAACTTCAGTACCTAGCGCAACGATAACTACAAATGGCCGGAAGCGTTGATGCGTTTGGATAAGCATTCCCGAACAATCAGAACCAGCAAACTCGATTATTATTCCAGTAATACGCCGTGGGATTTCGGGCAGTTTCGCTTTAAGACCCCTGTTTCGGTGCCATTTCAAGCCAGAATTCCAGCAGACCCAGTTTCTCCAGGAAAGGCTCCCAACGCGGATCTGTATGAATGCTGTAGAACGCGGTTTCGGTCAGTATCCAGGTTGGATAGTAGTCGCTGTTTTCCAGCATGTAATCAAGCCATTCAAACGTCTTGTCTACGTCACCACGGTATCCATAGACCCTGGCTATCGCATAGGGACTAGCATTCTCAATTAAGTCTGCAAGGGCTTCATCGGCCTTTGCTGCATTACCTAATGCATGATGAACTATGGCACGAACGTAGCTAGTGTCAGACTCTGCCAGGGCAGCCTCTAACTCGCCCTTTAAAAACAGCGTTTGCCAGAGATCGTATTTCCCGTAGGAAGAAGGACTCAAACCAAGCAGCTTCCTGAATGACGCTTCTGCATCATCAAGGCGCCCGGAACTCAGATAGGCATTTCCAAGAAACCAATAGAATTCAGGAACGATTGGCTCCATGGCCAGCGCCGCCTGATATTGGGTAATTGCGAGGTCAAACTTCCCGGTCAAAAACGCGCCTTTACCAATGGCAGCTACTATAAAAGCGTTGTCAGGTTCCAGCTCTAACGCATATTCAAAATCTTCGATCCCCTGTTTGAAGTTGTTTTTGGTAAAAATCCACGATATACCACGGACATAATAGGCAAATGCGTAGTCTGGGTCGGTGCTAATAGCTGCTTGAATAGCGTGGTCGGCAAGGACAGTTCTTTCCTCAAACGACAACTCGCCTGAACCCCCGCCCCATATGTAAGTATCCGCCAACTCGGCCCATGCCGGAACATAAGCAGGATCGATCTCAACCACTTGTTTGAAGGCCTCAATTGCTCGGTCCAGTGAGTCTTTTGAAATCTGGCGCTTCAGGTACTGTCCTTCGAGAAACAATCGATAGGCCACTGGGTCGGTTTTTCGTGTTTTGGGTGCCTCACCCAACAAGGTGATTTTTAAAGCATCGACGACCGCGATCGCGATCTCTTCCTGTATATCGAAAATATTATCCAACTGCCTGTCATAGCTTTCTGACCATACATGGAAGCCATTATCCGCCTGAATCAGCTGTGCGGTTATGCGTAGTTGGTTATCGTGCATGCGAACGCTACCCTCGAGCACATGGGCTACTTGCAACCGCGAGGCGATTTCTGTTACTTCAAGGTTTTTCCCCCTGAAAGAGAAAGAAGAAGTACGTGCCGCCACACGCAATTCAGGGATTTTTGCAAGCAGATTCAACAGTTCTTCGGACAGACCGTCTGAGAAATACTCCTGCTCTTCATCAGAACTCATGTTGACAAACGGCAGTACAGCAATGGAATTGTTATCGTGTGATTCGGTTTGAGCGGCAGTGTGGCCTTCCTGACGCACCGATTGGGCAATTTGCTCATCCTCGACAGGGTGGTGGGCAAACTTGTCGAAAGCAATGTACCCCAGAGCCAATGCCAACACAGCCAGGCTCACAAGCAAACGTGAAGACGGGGCTTGCCTGAATGAGCGACTGGATATCTGTGCCGACTGAATTTTGACTTCGGGAACCAGGCGATAACCTTCCCCCCGTAAGCCCTCGATGTAGATGGGCTGATTGGGATCATCACCAAGACTCTGCCTCAGCGTCTTCATTCTTTGGGCAAGATTGTCGGGCGTAATCACCCGATTGGGTCCCCAGACCTGGTCGATCAGGTCATCGTGTGAGATCAACGCTGGTGCTGCCAGGACCAATGCCTTAAGCACCTTGAAACTGAGCTTCGTCAGCTTGATCGGCTGCCCACCACGGGTTAGCAGGTGCCGGTTCAGATCCAGTGTTAAGTCAGAAAATTCGTAAATCATTCGAATCTGTCTGTTCTCATTATTAATTCAGGCCAATCCACTCAAGACCACAGCCAATGGTACAAAACTTACGTTGCGACTGGTTTTCAGCGGTTTTATCAGCAAATTTTCAGCAAATTATTACCCTCTGGTCACGCAGTATTCGTACCGACGACCTAGCATGTACTGTAACACGGATCTTTTTACAGGAATTCCGTGAGGCCGGCCAGAAATGAGGAACTATCGAGAAGCATGGTTTCCAGAGAGGTTGAGGTAAATCGTAAATTTGATCCATAGAGAGGAAACTTTATTATGAAAGCAATTAGATTATTAGTGGTTTCGTTTTTCGTGTTTTGTGTTTCGACTACAAACGTCGTCGCATCTAAGGAATCTGACAAGAATTCTGTAATTGACCAAGCTTATCAACAAGCACAAGCAGAAGTTCTAGAAACTTTTGGGGCCATTGCAGGAACTATAATAGCCGGAGCCGGACATGGATATGATAGCGAATTTATGGATCAACTTATCTCTTTTCATGCTTATGGAGACAAGTTTGTCGAATTCAATGGAGGACTGTCTTTCGATAGTGCGGGTAACGAACATAATGAACGCCAGTTATTTGGTGAAGATTTAGAAGAAGGTGGGGTAATACAATTTGCCGCTAAAGAGGGAACTTTGAATGTTGCCGTATATTTTGGAAATGTAGCGAATTTGACCTTCGTCTCAGATTTTATACTGATGCATAAGGAATATGGCGAAATCAGAGTCGAAAATCTAATTACTTTATTATTTGTTAAAACAAAGGGTGAATGGAAAATGGTTCACGAACATCATTCTCCAGTTACGGCTCCGTTAACAGATTGAGATAGATAAATCCATACACAAAACAATAGAAATTGGGTGGGGGAAGATATTCATCAGATGCTTTATCTGATGGTTATCTTCCTCTCTTATTGTGCTCAACCACTTCAACAATTACTCCCTGACCAAAACTTTTGGATGACGGCTCCTGGCCGTTTACTGCGATAGATGGCTCTGCAATTTGTTTACCTGCCAACCGGATCCACAAAACCCGAATACCTCACCCCTGACAGTAGCGCCATTTCGCGATGCCAGGTTGCCAGGTCATCTTTTACAAACTGGTTTTAGGTGGTTATGGCCGCAGGCGCGTGCCTGTGCCACCACCCCGGCCATCAAGGATGATGTAATCTGCCGAGGCATCCAGTGCAAACTGCATATCCCGCTCAATGTGGTTGGCACTCAGCTTGAAACCAATGGGTATACCACCGGTAACTTCTCTGACCCGGTCGGCAAAGCGCTTGAAGTCTGCAGCCGATGAAATATCCCTGAAAGTGGGTGGGGAAACAGCCGGCTGTCCTTCTGGAATACAGCGGACTTCCGAAATCTTCCCCTTGTTTTTATTGCCCGGCAAGTGGCCACCCGCGCCCGTTTTCGCACCCTGGCCAGGGAAATTTTTGCTTCTTCTGACAGGGCACCGAAGCTCATGTCAGACACCATCAGTGGAATACTCAATCTCGGCGGCCTGCCAGCAGCCATTATCATCCTGGCAACAGGATGAAGGTATAGTCCAGCCCTTTTCGAAAGATAAGGATAAGCTGTCCCGCCGCCTCCACCGACTCAAAGACCGCTCACGGTCATGGGATGTCATTTAAGTCCAATGGATCGGAGTGATCTTCATTGATTGACTTTCAACTAACCAACTCCTGCAAACAAGTCTCAAGAATATCCAGACCCTCATTAATGAGTTCGTCTGAAATCGTCAATGCGGGTAAAAACCGGATGACATTGCCCCGGATACCACAACTCAACAACACCAGACCTTTGTTATAGGCCATCGTTACAATCGATTTGGTCAGGCCGGGGTCGGGCTGTTCAGCATCACCGTTCTTTACCAGTTCCATGGCGATCATCGCACCACGCTCGGCACGAATGTCACCAATTTGCCCAGGAAACCGCCTTTGAAGATTATTCAATTTTTTGGCAAAAAGGGAACCAACTTGATTGGCCCGCCCGACCAGGCCCTGCTCTGCAATGACGTCGATCACCGCGAGGGCGGCAGCGCAGCCAATCGGCGACCCACCATAGGTTCCACCCAATCCGCCTGGCAAGGGCGCGTCCATGATGTCGGCTTTTCCGACGACTGCCGCAAGCGGAAACCCACCCGCAACACCCTTGGCAACGGTCATCAGGTCGGGCTCAATACCGGCATATTCACTACAGAAAAACTTTCCCGTGCGGGCGAAGCCAGTTTGAATTTCATCAACAATCAAAACAATGCCATGCTCATCACATAGTCTTCGCAGGGCTTGCAAAAACTCATTCGATGCAGGATAGAACCCGCCCTCACCCTGGACAGGTTCGATAATCATTGCGGCCACATCGGATGGTGCAATATCTACCTTAAAAAGCATGTCCAGCGCCTTTAGCGAGTCTTCAACACTGACACCGTGGTATTCAATTGGAAAAGGAGCATGGTAAACCTCTCCGGGGAACGGTCCGAACAGGTTTTTATAAGGCGTGACCTTTCCCGTTAGCGCCATCGCGAGCATGGTTCTGCCATGAAACCCACCATTAAAAGCAATCACTCCGCGGCGCCCCGTATGAGCACGGGCGATTTTCACGCAGTTTTCAACTGCTTCGGCTCCCGTGGTCACGAAGATAGATTTTTTGGGTGTCGGGCCGGGCGCCAGTTGATTAAGTTTTTCCGCCAACTCCACGGCAGAGTCATAAGGGGTAACCATCACACAGGTGTGGCTAAATCGCTCAAGTTGTTTTTTAACGGCGGCAACAACAGTAGGGTTGGAGTGACCCGTTGAACAAACCGCGATACCCGTGCCAAAGTCAATATAGCGTTTGCCTTCGACATCCCACATCTCGGCATTCTTTGCATGATCGATATAAACGGCTGCGATGTTTCCCTGACCACGTGCCATCGCGGACTGCTTGCGTGCCTGCCACTGTGCGTTGCTTTGATCTTTCACTGGTCGATACCCCCCAGGCACATGTATTTAATTTCAAGGTAATCATCCAGGCCATATTTTGAACCTTCACGGCCCTGACCGGATTCTTTTACACCCCCAAAAGGCGCCATTTCATTTGAAATGATGCCTTCATTTATGCCGACAATCCCATATTCCAGGCCTTCACCAACCCGCCATATTCGACCGATATCACGTGAATAAAAATAGCAGGCCAGGCCGAACTCGGTGTCGTTTGCCATTGCAATCGCTTCGGCTTCCGTACGGAACTTGAACAACGGTGCAACAGGTCCGAAAATCTCCTCCCTGAACACCTTCATGTCGTCACTGACGTTGGTCAATATCGTCGGCTCGATAAAGCTTCCACCCAGGTCTGAACGTCGACCGCCAGCCCTAACACACGCGCCCTTTTCAACGGCGTCATCGATGAAGCCCATTACGTCCCTGGCAGCACCTTCGTTGATCAAAGGCCCGATCGTTACCCCTTCATGCGCACCGTCCCCTACACTTAGACTCTTCACTGCCTCTACAAGTTTATCGGTGAATTCGTCGTAAACTGCTTCCTGAACCAGGATGCGATTGGCACAGACACAGGTCTGGCCGGAATTCCTGTATTTACTCGCCATAGCACCGGCGACAGCGGCATCGAGATCGGCGTCATCAAATACGATAAACGGGGCATTACCTCCCAGTTCCATCGAGGTACGTTTGACCGTTGCAGCGCATTCAGCCATCAGTTGCTTGCCAACGGGTGTTGAACCTGTAAAAGTCAGCTTTCGCACAAGCGGGTTGGACGTAAGCTCCTTCCCAATCTCCGCTGTTCGTCCGGTGACCAGGTTGATAACACCTGCCGGAACACCGGCACGTTCGGCTAACTCCGCAAATGCATAGGCCGACAACGGTGTTGCATTGGCCGGTTTGCAAACGACCGTGCAGCCGGCAGCCAATGCCGGTGCAATTTTTCGAGTCAACATCGCATTGGGAAAGTTCCACGGTGTAATGCATGCAACAACACCCACAGGCTGCTTGATAACTAACAGGCGCTTATCCTCCGAGGTGTGTGGAATGGTATCTCCATATATCCGCTTCGCCTCCTCGGAAAACCACTCGATATAACTGGCACCATAGGCAATTTCGCCACGGGCTTCAGCCAAAGGCTTGCCTTGTTCGGCGGTGAGAATTCGGGCCAGGTCTTCCTGGTTTTCCATCATCAGACCGAACCACTTGCGTAAAATCGCGGAGCGTTCTTTTACGGGGGTCTTGCTCCAGCTGTGTTGAGCAGTCTGCGCGGCTTCAATCGCTCGCCGGGTTTCGGCAGTACCGCAATTCGCCACCCGCGCAATCACCTCACCTGTGGCCGGATTGGTCACATCCAGCGTTGTCCGCTGGTCTGAAGCGACCCACTGACCGTTGATATATGCATCCATTTTCAATAAACGTTTGTCTGCAATAGAAATACCCACGATTTAACCCTCCAATAATTTCCCTGAATTTCGAAGCCACTAAGTGCACCGGCAGCCAGGATACGAATGCATGTGCCCAAGTAGCATAACTACTAATATTTCTAGCATATATCGATATATTTTTGTACATTCTGTGAATTATTTTCACAGGACTATTAACATGTTGGATCGACGCACACTTCCTTTGTCTGCATTACGAGCATTTGAAAGCGCAGGGCAATACTTACACATGGGGCGTGCGGGTGATGCATTGGGCGTTACCCATGGCGCCATCAGCCACCAGGTTCGGGCCCTTGAGCAACAACTAAAGGTTAAACTCTTCTTCCGTACAAACAATCGTTTGGAACTCACCAGTGCCGGCAAGAGACTACTCAATGCAGTTCGGGAAGGTTTCGATAGCATCACGGCGGGAACCCGGCACCTGGACCCGGACAATCTTGTGGGTTCACTTGTCATTGGTTGTACCGACTCGACGGGTGCCAGTTGGGCGATCAGACATATTGGCGAGTTTCAGCTTCAGTACCCGCAAATTAGTATTCATGTCGTTGAGCTTCAGCCTCAGCAAAAAGAGATTCCCGGTGAAATCGATGTCGCTATCTGCTACGGAAAGCCCGAGGCAGGTGGGCGACGGCTTGAGGAACTGGTGTCCCCTTCTATATACCCGGTTTGCAGCCCCCGGATTCTTCATGATTTACCACAAATCACAAGACCGGAACATTTAAGCCAACTTACCCTTTTGCATGACAGCCAGAACAACTGGGCGAACTGGTTTGCCGTCATGAACATGGACATGCCGGACGACACAAGGCAAATTCATTTCTATAGCACCAACCTGTCACTAACCGCGGCTCGACTGGGCTATGGCGTCGCGCTGTGCAACTCTTTTGAAATCCAGGAGGACCTTCGAGATGGCCGTCTTGTAACACTGCTCAAGAAGGCGATTCCTGAATCCCATAACTATTATCTATTGACCAACCAGGTAGAACACCGGTCACTGAGGGCACAACTATTTGAAGACTGGATTAAGACACAAACCACGGAGATTATCCGGCACCCTGGTACGGGAGTTCAGTATCGCAGCTAGAACCATGTTATGTTCTGTTTACGGATTTACAAGTCGTCTGCATGGAAGTATCGTGAAACACGAAGTACTATTGAGGTCCAAAACAAGTGAAGCAGACGAACGGAAAAAGCGGTAAGAACCCGCGTCCTAAAACATGATTGAATATTGAGGTCAATGTGACCGCCCCCTTAGTTTACCTCGACCCAAACAGCGACCTGAATCTTCAAGAGCAGATTCGTCAAAAGCTGGTCAAGGGAATCCTTAACGGCAATTACCCGCTGGGAACAAAGCTCCCCTCTTCACGCAAGCTCTCGGAACAGCTGGGAGTGGCGCGCAATACAGTTGTGCTCGCCTATGACCAGCTAATTGAAGAAGGCTTCCTGGTAAGCCGGCAACGCAGTGGCATATTTGTCAATCGGGATATTCTTGCAAGCCGCGTGGGCTTTCAGGGCAGCCCTAACGAACAGAACCTCCAGGATTCAAACTGGCGCAAACGCGTACGTTTGAAACCGGGTCATGAAGGTCAGTTTCACTGGCCGTCCAATTGGCAGCAATATCCCTTCCCTTTCATTGACGGACATTTTGATTCGTCACTCTATCCGGCTGCACAGTGGCGCGAAGCCAGCCGTCTTGCCCTGGGCACCCGTATCATCGACCATGGCGAGGGTGATGAGGGCCACGCAGATCACCCTGCCCTCATCGAGGAAATTCGTTCCAAGATGCTGCCAAGACGCGGTATCACGGCAAATGCAGATGAGATACTTATTACACTGGGCGGCCAGAATGCCCTTTACCTTCTCTCCCGGTTGTTGGTTGACAAGAAAACGACTGCCGCGATGGAAGAACCCGGAAATCCTAAAGCAAGACAGTTACTTAAACTGGCCGGTGCAAAAATCATTGATTGCCCTGTCGACGAGCACGGCATGGTCATCAATAGCCGGCTGAAAAAGGCTCAGGTGATCTACGTAACTCCAAGCCACCAGATTCCAACAGCAGTGACAATGCCAAATCAACGCCGCTTGGGGCTAATCAAACAGGCAATCGAGAGCGATCAACTCATTATCGAGGATGATCTTGACCATGAAAGTAACTACCTGGATCAGCCGCATCCGGCCTTGCGCGGCCTGGATTCCGACAACCGGGTGATTTATGTGTCGGCGTTGCCCAAGGTTCTTGCCCCTGGCCTGCGCATCGGATTTATTGTTGCTGCAGCCGACTTCATTCGGGAGGCGCGCCGTTTACGCCAGATCGTCATTGGCCGGCCGGCAATGATCACCCAGAGGACAGCAGCATATTTTCTATCACTCGGCCATTACGATGCTTTCATGGCCAGGTTACACAAGATGATGGGCGAACGTTGGGAGGCTTTGCGCCAGGCACTGAACCATTACCTCAGGGACATCGAAATCGAATTACCGACACAAGGTGGTAATGCATTGTGGGTTCGCTGCCCCGATGGAATCAACGTCAATGACCTGGTCACCGAAGCCGCTAAACATGGCATTTTGATCGAGCCTGACAGGCATTACCACAATGCCCGCGAGCATAAGAGAAATCACTTTCGCCTCGGTGTTACCAGCATGCCGAAAGAAAATATACGCGAAGCGGTCGAGCAACTTACCCGCGTGATGAGGGGCCTGTCTGGTGACCGGATTGAATACATGGACCCTGATGATCCAAACTTGCTGGACCAGGCAAAACTACATAAAACCATGGCCGGGGCTACCATCATGACACGTACATTTTACGGTGCACCCTGCACTATCTTTCTGCACGAGGGAGGCAGAATGACGGGGCGTTCCGGTCATGCCGACGAGGATTGCGATACCGGCAAATGGTGGTTGGAGGGCGACGTCTGGTGCCGCCAGTGGAAAAACTGGGGATATGGTGATGTCAGCAGGCTCCGGGTAAGTCTCGACGGCGACCACATTCGTTGGTGGAGACCCGGCGGCCGTCTCGTCGATTCGGGTATTGTGCAGCAAAAATAGACCCGACTGGACTCATCAGCACATTTAAACTGGTTCTATACACCCCTTTGACCAATAGCTAGTCTGCTCGTATGCACCTGTAATGGCAGGTGCTTACATAAGCAATAGTCAACGGGAGCCAGTCATGAGTCACCTTTCCATTGCAGGTCTGCAACTTGAGTTGGGGGTTGCAGACAACCTGTCCATCATAGAGCAGGAAATCAACCAGGTAAAAAAACGCTTTCCGTGGATTCAGATGGTGGTGCTTCCAGAGCTTTGTATTTATGGCGGCAACATGCAAATGGCCGTGCAACTGCCAGGGGAAGTCGAGAACTGTCTCCGGGAAGCGGCCAGGAAAAACGGGATATGGTTAATTCCCGGCTCGATCCATGAACGCCGGGGTGAAGACCTATTCAACACGGCACCGGTTATAAACCCGGATGGTGATGTAATTGCCCGTTATAGAAAACAGTATCCTTTTTACCCTTATGAAAAGAATGTCTCCGGTAGTGATAACTTCGTGGTTTTTGAAGTACCCGGTGCGGGCAAGGTTGGCCTCGTTATCTGCTATGACATATGGTTCCCGGAAACTATTCGACAATTGACCTGGATGGGTGCCGAGGCGATTATCGTTCCCACGCTCACCAATACCATCGACCGGGATGTCGAACTTGCCATCTCACGCGCCAATGCCGCCACCAACCAGGTGTACTTCTTTGGCCTGAACAGTGGCGGGCGTCTTGGTCACGGCAAATCTATCGTGGTTGGGCCTGATGGAACCATTATCCACCAGGCCTCGGCCGGTCGTGAAATCATCACCGTTGAATTTGATTTTAATCACTTGCGCCGTGTCCGCGAGAGAGGACTTAACGGACTCGGACAAACGCTGAAAAGTTTTCGGGATGCAAACATTAATTACCCCGTCTATCAAGAAGGTTCCGGAGCTGGTGCATATGCCGAACTGGGTCCGCTGGTGGTGCCCGGCAAGGATAAATAGGCCAGGTTCATGATCACCCGAATCGACATACCGACAAAACTCTGGACTCAAAGCCGACTTGTATCTGGCTCTACGGTCTGGACAAGACTTCAACTATCTTAACAATTGGCGCTGTGCCAGCAGACCGCGCCGGGGACTGAAATAAACCATAAAAACGGAGCAAATCCATGAGAGTGAAGAAGCCGATGAAAAGAAAGACACTTACCGTCGCCATTACAACAGCAATCATCACGTCCACACAGATGAGCCTCGCAATCGCACAGGATCAGGCCGCAAACGACAACTCAGGGGATAGCCTGGTTCTCGAAGAAGTAATCGTTACCGCAACTTCGCGCGCTGAATCCACCCAGGACATACCCTACAACATTTCCGCAATTACAGGCGCCGACATCGAGGCTCAGAATATTGTGGACTCTAATGAATTGATGCGGAATATTGCGGGAATTTCAGTTGTGGACCGGGGTTATAGAAACCAGGGCCATATGAACAGCATCGTTATCCGGGGCGTGAATGTCGACAACGGCGTCAATGGCGATATCGGTTTGTCATCGGTTCCAACCGTTGCAACCTACGTTGACAACACTCCGATCTTTGCAAACTTCCTGCTCAAGGATGTAGAGCGGGTGGAGGTGCTTCGTGGACCGCAAGGTACGCTATATGGCTCAGGCGCTCTGGGTGGTGCGGTTCGCTACATCATGAATAAACCTGACCCGACCGGCTTTGATGCCGAAGTACGCGCCAGCATTGGAAAAACAGACGGCTCGAGTGGCAACAACCTGAGCGGTGACGTCATGTTGAACTTCCCAATAGGAGCCTCGGCGGCACTCCGTGTTTCCGGCGGAATCATTGATAATGACGGTGTCATTGACTACGTGAATCTTTATCAACTGGGAAGCAATGGCAAGCCCCAGGTACTGTCGGACGACGGACAGTGCACAGACAACAACAGCGCTTCTCTCAGCCCTGAAGAAGTTGCATTCAATGATGCCTGCTATACCTCGAAAAAAGATGCGGATGACGTCAAAATCACGTACCTGCGTGCGTCTTTCCTCTGGGACGCCACCGATGATTTGAGGTTTCAGTTAACTTACCAAACACAGGATGATGAAGTCGGCGGCCGGCGCAGCACGACCAAGGGCGCAGATTACTTTGGCAATAAATATGGTGATGATGACAACGGCTCAACCTTCCTCGAGCCTTCAACGAGGGACGTTGATCTCTTAAACCTGGATATCGCCTGGGATCTCGGTTTTGCCATGTTAACGTCAAACACATCGGACTACTCACATGAAGGCAGTGGCTGGAGGGACAACACCAGCTTGTGGGTCACCGACCGCAGCCAGGACACCACTTTCACAAACTGGTTCGAGATTCTCTATACGGGTAACCCGAGGGCTGCCGCTTACGTAAATGCCGGGTTTGATGAATCGGCATTTGTCCAGGAATTTCGCCTGATTTCAGACGCTTCGCAAGACAGCAAGATTGACTGGATTGTGGGTGCGTACTACATGGACCAGGATCGTTCTACCACCAACTTCAGCTACCTGCTGGGCCTGAATGAATATGGCAAAGCCTGCCCGCAACTGGGTGAGGCCTGCAGGTCCTTCGGTGCCTGGTGGGCAGGTGGATACGACCTGTCTGAGATCGATTTTTATTACGATCGCAGGGAGAACTTCAAAGACAAGGCGTTGTATGGCGAATTGACCTGGCATGCAGCAGAAAATTTCCGTGTTAATTTTGGTGTGCGTTGGTTTGACAATAAGCTGACCAACAGCACAGCCATGGATTTCCCGTTGTTTGAGGGTGTCGAGGTGCCATTCGTGGATTATCCCTCGCAAAAAGAAAGTGATGTTTTATTTAAGCTGAACCTGTCCTGGGACGTCAGCGACACCCACATGTTGTACGCCACATTTTCCCAGGGTTTCCGTCGCGGTGGCGCCAATGCAATTCCAACATCCGGTTTCTTTGAAGAACTGAACCCTGAAACCGTGCAGTTCTACAAGGCGGATACGGTCAATAACTACGAGATCGGGGTCAAGGGTGACACCGGCCGCTGGAGGTATTCTGCTGATCTGTTCTACGTTGACTGGAATGACCCTCAGCTCAATACAGCAACTGCATGGTGGGGGTTCTTCATGGCCCAGAACGGTAAGTCAGCCGCCACCAAGGGCGCGGAACTCGAAGCAGCGTGGGCCGCCACAGAAAACCTGATTGTGAATTTTGGTTATTCGTATATCAATGCCAAACTCACGGACGATCTGTTCCAGCCCCAGACGGGTGGTCTGATCGCTGAAGACGGCCACAGGTTGCCCAGCACGGCAGAACATGTTGCAACGGTCAGTCTGGATCATACCTATGGGCTGAATAACGGCTGGGTCCTGGCTTCACGCTTGCTCGCCTACTACCAGAGCGACTCGATCAACTCGGTTCAGGATACGTCAATCCAGGAAACTTTCCCGTCATTTGCGTTGTTCAATGCGTCGGTGGCAATTCTGACCGATCACTGGACCTTTTCCCTTTATGGTAAAAACCTGACCAATGAAGAAGGAATCACGGGCTCTTACCCTGAGGCCTACATGAGTACAGATACCGGTATATTCGAAAACTACTATGGAAATAATCAGCGAAACTATATTTCCACACCGCGCACCTTTGGCATCAGTGCCACTTATCGTTTCCGGTAAGTTTACCGGGTACGTTATACAAAAAAACCGGGCTGCGGCCCGGTTTTTTATTCCCGTTCAGGATAGCGGCAGAATGTTAGGATAAAATGTTTAATGCCAAGTGAGTCACCCAAGATGCCAAACCCGGAAACCAGCAAGCAACTGTTGGAAAGCACATGGCAGAGCATCCGTCTGAAAGACATCAGACAGGCGATCAAATTCTGTAACCGTCTCAACCGTGAGTTTCCCGGGTTCGCACCCGGATGGCACGTTGCCAGCCACGTCGCGCAATTGATCAAGCGACCTGCAATTGCGCTGGAAACCATAAACCGTGCGTTGAAGTTGGAGCCGGGCAACCGGGCATGGCAATTACACCGTGTGGCCTGTCTCATCATGTGCGGAGAGGTTTCCGTTGCACGTAAATCACTTAATAAACTCATAACCGGACGTTTGAATAGCACGGAGGATCTGTCGCAACTGGCATTCCTGTGCAGCCGGCTGGATATGCATAAGGAGGCCGAAAACCTCTATCTGAAGCTGATCGAACAACAGCCGGAAAACGGCGGTCACTGGTATAACCTGGCCACCATGCAACGTTTTCAGGGTTGCCTGGCAGATGCCGAACACAGCCTGGACAAGGCCATTAGTCTGAATGCAGCAGACTATGACGCCTATGAATTACGCTCGGATCTGCGTAAACAGACGTCGGAATCCAATCACGTTGCCGAATTGGAAGGCCTGCTACACAGGGGCATCAAGACACCTGAGGGTGAAGTCAAAATCTGTTTTGCGCTAGCCAAAGAACTGGAAGATAGCGGCGCGACCGTGAAATCTTTCGACGCGCTGACACGCGGAGCGCGACTACGCAGGAAGCACCTCAATTACGATATCGGTGATGACCTGCAAACCATCGAAGCAATTTCAGATACATTCACCCGCGAGATCCTGGACGATTCCGGGCCTGGATACCCGGGTAACAGGCCGATTTTTGTCATCGGCCTTCCCCGTACGGGTACCACACTCGTCGAACAAATCCTCGGCAGCCACCCGCAGGTATTTGCCGCCGGCGAACTGAACCACTTTGCAGTCCAGTTGATGCAGCTGACCAGACGTCAGTCAGGCCCGCGTGACCTGTCCCGCAGGGAACTGGTAGAACAGACCGCCAAGCTCGATTTTGAAGTGCTTGGAAAAGCCTACCTGGACAGCAGCCGGCCGCTGACGGGTAATGCCCCGCATTTTGTCGACAAGATGCCCCTGAATTTTCTGTATGCCGGATTGATTCACATGGCATTGCCACAGGCCAGAATCGTTCATCTAACACGCAACCCGATGGACACCTGCTACGCAATCTACAAGCGTCTCTTCCGGGACGCCTATCCCTGGTCATACGACCAGCAGGAAACCGCTTTGTACTACTCTGCGTATAGCCAACTTATGAGCCACTGGAAGAACGTCATGCCTGGTGTAATTTATGAACTGGCTTACGAGGACCTCGTGAAAGATGTCGAGGCCCAAACCGGCAAACTATTGGAATATTGCGGCTTGGACTGGGACCCCCGATGCGTACGTTTTTATGAACACCAGGCGGTCTCGACCACTGCGAGCGCCTCCCAGGTCAGGCAGCCCGTTTATCAAACCTCGATCAATCGTTGGAAAACCTACGACTTACAGCTTTCGCCGTTGCGCGAAAAGCTTGTAGCACTCGGGATTGCAGTTGACTGAGTCACATAAACGCAGTACCGGCCCGGCCCTGATCTTGCTCATGGCCATGCTTGTTTGCGCCTGTAACCCGCAATCCGGCGAGCCCGGTCCTGAAGAACGGGTTCCCCTGGAGCCATTGCTCAGCGCCAATTTTCTCCTGGGTAATGAATCGTTACCCAAGCCGTTTGTTACAACCGCATTCACACCACCCGCAGCAACCGTCTTACCCGCGGACTCTTTCAATGGCCTGTTAACACTGAACAGCAGGGATGCATTCAACGGCATGGAGACATTGGTAGATACCTATAGAATCACCGGACAATTGAGTTCGGAACTTGCCTCACTTCCACCCTTCTCTTATGAGTATGTCAGCGACGGTTCCAGCATCGTTCCGGTAAAACGTGAACCGCAGCGTAGCAGCCACCCTTACTGGGAAATCATTCTGGAACCGGGACGTGCCTGGACGGATGCTGCAGACAAGGGCTGGTCAAGGGCTGCTTTACCTTTTGCTCTCAAGGAAAGAAACCAGAATTGCACGCACAATGGCCTGATGACGTTTTTGTACCGGGGTGACGGTTCGATTAGTCGCGTCGCCTGGCAAATCACCAGTGAAACCTGTTTGTATCTCAAGGTGAATTTGTGGGGTGTTGTAAAAGCTGAGTATTCACCCGGCCCGGTTTCTTCATCCAGCGAGGTCATTGTCGCTTATCGTCGTGAAGTCGCCGCCCGTTTACCGGTCAAGCCCTTTTCCGCGCTCGGGGTTGATTACCCGGGGCTTGAACAAAGCGCATTTCAACCATCCGGAATCGATGATGCCAGCGTTTATGGTTTAGTTCTCAACGGCGTCCACTACCGAAGTGAATGTCCGACACGATTTGGCCCCTACCCCTTCTGTGATGTGCTCGACCTGCCCTCCTACTCGCTGGCAAAGAGTATTTTTGCCGGCCTTGGTTACTTCCTGCTCACCAGTCGTTGGCCTGAGTTCGCTTCGAGCCCGGTCTCCGCGCTGATCCCTGAATGCAAGCTGGAAGATGGCCGTTGGGACAAGGTCACACCAGCGCATTTAATCAACATGACTACAGGCAACTATAGTTCTGCCCTGTACGAAGCCGACGAAAACAACGGGATGGACTATTTCTTCGAAGCGGAAGGCCACGCCGACAAGCTGCGCTTCAGTTGCGCGGCCTGGCCCCACCAGGTACCCGCCGGCACACATTGGGTCTATCACACCACCGATACCTACCTGCTGGGTGTTGCAATGAACAATTTCCTGAAAAAAAAACTGGGGTCCGATGCCGACATATACCGTGATTGGTTGTTTCCGGATGTATTTGAACCACTACCCCTCAGCCCCGTTTTACGTTGGACTCAACGCACCTATGACGAGGTTTTCCAGCCATTCACCGGCTATGGACTGATATTTCATAATGATGACCTGGCACGCATGGCATACGCTCTGAACAACGACAGTAAGGTCACTAGGATGTTGGCAGCACCCGCATTCGATGCTGCCATGTTCCGGTCAGGTGGGCCGTGGCCGAAACCACCAACCGGGAATGAACTGGCTTACAGCAACGGTTTCTGGGCCGTCGATGCATCCGGGTGGCTCGATTGTTCAAAGGCAACCTGGATTCCCTTCATGTCCGGTTACGGCGGCATCGCGGTTGCCCTGCTACCGAAGGGCAGCGTTTATTACTTTTTTACCGACAGCGATCAACACGGGTTTCGCAAGGCCGTCGTTGAGGCCAATAAAGCTCTTAACTTTTGCAAAGAATAACATTTATGTACAATAACTTACCAAAAGTATCTCCAAATAGCATGATGGCCAGAACCTTCCTGGCATTCCTTACCACAGCTGGTCTTTTCTACGTCAATATCATGCCAACAATTGTCAGCGGCCTGATTGAAGCACTGGGCTTTACAAACCAGCAGGCCGGCAACATCGCGTCTGCCAATATGTATGGGGCAGCTTCCGGGGCCCTTTTTATCGTATTCCTGGTTAAACGGCTGAACTGGCAATTGGCAGCAACCTTGTTCCTTACGTGCTTGATTGCAATCGATCTGGTTTCAATTAAATTGACAGACCCGACGGTATTGGTACTGGTTCGATTCCTTCACGGATTTATCGGTGGCATGCTCGTTGGTACCGGCTTTTCCCTGATTGCCCGCACCAGCCAACCCGACCGCACTTTTGGTGTTTTACTCTTTGTGCAATTCGGCTTTGGCGGGCTAGGCATCATGTTCATTCCAGGCCTGGTGCCGGAATTTGGTGTGCAGGTGCTGTTTTATTCACTCGTGGCATTCAGCCTGGCAACCTTCCTGATGCTGCCTTTCCTGCCGGCCTATGCAGTTGATGTTACCAAGACGCCAGTCATCCAGAATGTTACCGGGCCAAGCAAGAAGCTACCTGTTTTCCTTACGCTGGCTACGATTTTCCTGTTCCAGGCCGCAAACATGGGGCTATTTGCATTCATTATCGGTCTGGGTGAGTACTATGAATTGGAACTGGGTTTCATTTCTACAACACTTGGTATTGCCAATTGGCTTGGTTTGGCCGGGGCCGGTCTCGTAATAATTATAGGAAGTCGTTTCGGTTACCTTGTAACACTGTTTTCAGGTATCGCGTTCACCACCCTTGCAATCTGGGCATTGCTTTTCAGTAATATACCGTGGATATGGATTGCCTCTAACTGCCTGATCGGGATTACCTGGGGTTTTACCATCTCTTATCTTCTGGGGTTGGCATCGCGTTTCGATGTGACTGGGCAAATGGCGGCCATGGGCGGCTTTGCATCAAAGATGGGACTCGCATCCGGACCTGTTATTACTGCCATTTTGTTGGGCGAGGATAACTATTCTCTGATCATCGTGGTTGCAGCCATCGTAATGGTCATAAGTGCGATTACAGTATGGATGCCGGCGAGATTACAGGATCATTCGGAAACCAACTAACTCCCGGTGCCTACAGTAACATCGTGCCAGACGGCGCAAGCCGTCGGTTCGTAACTTAAGTGCTTTCAAAACCCGAATACCTCACCCCTGACAGTAGCGCCATTTCGCGGTGCCAGGTTGCCAGGTCATCTTTTACAAACTGGTTTAAGTGGTTATGGCCGCAGGCGCGTGCCATAACCTGCATCAGCTCGACGCTCGCACTGAAGAAATTACCCAACTGAACTGAAGATTTTTCAATATTCAATCTCTTGCGTAATTCGGGCTTTTGAGTGGCGATACCGGTCGGGCAGTTATTCGTATTGCACATTCTGGCAGCAACACAGCCGATGGCTTGCATGGCGCTGTTTGAAATGGCTACACCGTCAGCGCCCAAAGCGAGTGCCTTTACAAAATCAATGGGAACACGCAAGCCACCTGTAATAATCAGCGTCACACGACCGCTTGCACCTTGCTCATCAAGATACCGGCGTGCCCTGGCCAAAGCAGGAATGGTTGGAACACTGATATGGTCACGGAACATTTCAGGTGCAGCACCCGTGCCACCTCCCCGGCCATCAAGGATGATGTAGTCTGCCGAGGCATCCAGTGCAAACTGCATATCCCGCTCAATGTGGTTGGCACTCAACTTGAAACCGATGGGTATGCCACCGGTAATCTCCCTGACCCGGTCGGCAAACCGTTTGAAGTCTGCAACCGATGAAATATCCTTGAACGTCGGTGGGGAAACAGCCGGCTGTCCTTCAGGGATACCCCGGACTTCCGAAATTTTTCCCTTGTTTTTATTACCCGGCAAGTGGCCCCCGGTACCGGTTTTCGCACCCTGGCCACCCTTGAAGTGAAATGCCTGGACCTTTTCTAACAGTTCTTCTTTATAGCCAAACCCGGCGCTGGCCAATTCATAGAAATAGCGGGAGTTTTCAGCCTGCTCTTCCGGCAACATGCCACCCTCACCGGAACAAATGCCGGTACCCGCAAGTTCGGCGCCCCTTGCCAGAGAAATTTTCGCTTCTTCGGACAGGGCCCCAAAACTCATGTCAGAAACCATCAGTGGAATCCTCAAGCTCAGTGGCTTCTTCGCTTCCGGACCCATGACCAGTTCCGTGGCGACATCTTGATCCTCCATTAGCGGCTTGGTGGCCATTTGCGCCGCCATGATCTGAATATCATCCCAATGTGGCAGCTGATGACGTGGCACACCCATAGACGTCATCGGGCCGTGATGACCCAGTTTCGAAAGGCCTTCTTTTGCGAGTTGATGAATAAACGCCACCGTCGGTTCTTCCGGTGTGGGAACCGCTTCCGGTAAGTCAGAGTCCCCGGCCTGGACCCCTGGCCCTTCCTTGCCAACCTGGTCGGCAGAAAATTGCTTGTGCGACCCATCGCAATAGGGAGGGTTGTTAGTATGTTTACACTTGCATAAATACGCGCTGCCATCTTCATCCGCTTTGAAGGCCCTCGGTTTAAATGAGGTTCCCGCATGCGACCCGTCGCAAAATGGTTGTTTTTTAGAACGACCACATACACAAAAGTAATATTCTGAACCTTTTTCGAGATCTACTTTTGCCGGTTTGTTATCGGAAATGATGGGGTTGGTCATACATTTTCTCGCTAAGGTTTTTAATTGCGGCCGTGTGGCACACTAAAGTCCAGGTCAGGACCGACCGGCACCACGCCCGATGGGTTAATCGTCGTATGGCTAACGTAGTAGTGATGCTTAATATGATGCATATTGATCGTCTTTGCCACGTCCCCGAATTGATATAGTTCCCGTGTATAGGCTGACAGGTTGGGATAGTCTTCAAGACGGCGAATATTGCACTTGAAGTGACCCACATACACGGGGTCAAAACGTATCAGCGTAGTGAACAACCGCCAATCGGCCTCGGTTAGCACATCGCCCAGCAAATAACGCCGTTCCGACAGCCGTTGCTCCAGCCAGTCAAGTGTTTCGAATAGCGGTACAACGGCTTCCTCATAGGCCTCCTGCGTGGTGGCAAAACCGGATTTATATACACCATTGTTGACGTTAGAGTAAATCCGTTCATTAATCTGGTCAATTTCCTCGCGCAGTCCCTGCGGATAATAATCGCCGGCAATGGCCCCTACACCATCAAATGCACTATTTAACATCCGGATGATTTCAGAAGACTCATTGGAAACAATCGTATTGGTTTTTTTGTCCCACAATACGGGCACCGTGACCCGGCCCGAATAAGCCGGGTCAGCTGCTGTATATACCTCATACATGTATTTGGCATGATTGATCGGGTCGGGGATAACGCCATCCGCTGGTTCAAACGTCCAACCATTTTCCGCCATATACCAATGCACCACGGAGACGGATATAGAATCTTCCAAACCTTTCAGTGACCGGAATATCATCGTGCGGTTTGCCCATGGGCAGGCCAATGAAACGTATAGGTGATAACGGCCTGGCTCAGCCTTGAAACCGCCACGCCCGGTGGGCCCTGCACTGCCATCGGCTGTGACCCAGTTACGAAACTGCGCATCGCTGCGAATAAAACGCCCGCCAGCCTTATCTGTGTCGTACCAGCGATCCTGCCAGTTTCCATCTACTAAAAGTCCCATAATTAATTACTCCTTCAAGGCATGTTTAATTGTTTATCAGGTTGTCATGGTAATCATTGTCAAATATTTTAAAAACAGCAATAATTGCAATTTATTGTTAACAATAAGTGAACAATGATATGGGCCAACTTGAAGACATGAGTGTTTTTGTACGTATCGTCGAGGCCGGCGGTATAGGTAAAGCGGCGGATCAACTGGGTATGGCGAAATCGGGGATCAGCCGGCGTTTGGTGGCACTGGAAACCCGCCTGGGTGTGCCATTGATCAATCGTACAACACGCAGTTCCAGCCTGACCACCATTGGTCGTGAGTATTACGAGCGCGCGGTCAAATTGATTGGCGATGTGTCTGAACTCGATACCCTGGCGACGGACGAAGGTGCGTCCCTTGAAGGCCAATTGCGATTGGCTGCACCCTTGTCATTTGGCCTGACTCACCTGTCGCCTGCCATCGATATTTTTATGCGTGAGCACCCCGGTCTGGCGATCAATATCGACTTTTCGGACCGCCAGGTGGATCTCGTTGAACAGGGTGTGGATCTTGCTGTCCGGATCGCGGACCTTAAAGATTCCAGCTTGCATGCACGCCGCATCTGCCCAATTCGCTTGCTCTTGTGCGCGAGTCCTTTTTACCTGGAAAAACATGGCTCGCCCGGGAAACCGACAGATTTAAAAGCTCACCAGATACTCGGTTACAACCTCGGTCGCGGCAATACAATCAGGCTTGGCAACCGGAACGGTGATGAACATTTGGTTCATACTTCAACGCGAATGACAGCCAATAATGGTGATTTCCTGCATGATATGGCGCTTGCTGGTCATGGTATTGTCGCATTACCAACTTTCATTGTTTGGCAGTCTCTGGCAGCAAAGAAGTTGGTTCCTGTATTGGAGTCATACACGCCACCCGATCTGAACGCATGGGCCGTTTACCCGCAAACCCGTTACCTCTCACAGCGTGCACGCCGCTTTATCGACTTCATAGCTGAGCGATTTGGAGAGAAACCTTATTGGGATGAATAGTAGCGATTTTCGACTCCGGGCGTACAATACAAGCTTACTTTCCAGGACTACATGCCATGATGATTTCCAGTCTTTTCAGGTTCGGTTTCTGTCTTCTTTTCTCTGGCTTGTTTCTTAGCTCCAGTGTCAGTGCCGACAAGGTCGAGAACATGGATCAAAAAGACTGGCTAAAGTCGATTCATGAGTCCTGGGCCGAAGAAGACAGTGAGTTCAAAAACAGCCCGACGTCACCGCTTGCCGGCACTTCCAGGTTTGAAATCAGCGAGACCAATATGGCTTACTTTGCTGAAAAGGATGGACAGCTTGAGTGGTCGAAAGAGCCATCCAGTCAAGCGGCGTTTTCATTGCTGAATTCCGATGGCAAATGGGAGTGGACGGGGCTGGATAAGGCGGTCAGATTCCTGAGGAAAGACGAAGAAATGCCTTCAGGTACTTTCCTGGTCGCCGGTGACAAGTTGAAAACCGGAAGGTTTACCGTCGAATTCTATCCATCTGAAGAAGCGATTACCGCGCTGGTCTTTGATCCCGATACCCAAAGAATAAAAGAGTTCAAGACACTGGACAGGTTTGAAGCAAACCCGAAGTTTGCCTTGACCGCAAAAATCCTGAAATTTGAATCGCCGGAGCATTTAGACCTGATAACCGGTCTTCAGAGATTCAAGAAACAATACCGGTATGCCAAATTGCAGTTTGAAATCGACGGCACTGAGCTTGAGCTCACCGCGTATAAACATACGCTGGATAGTGACGTCCTGTTTATACCATTCACCGACAAAACCACCGGCAAATACAGCTATGGCGGAGGTCGTTACCTGATTGTCAAGGAACCTGAGGAGGGTGACGACGTTGACATCGATTTCAACCTGGTCATTAACCCCCTGTGCAGTTACGCATCAATTTACAACTGCATCGTTCCGACACGGGAGAATAAGCTTCCGATTCCGGTTCTGGCAGGTGTCAAGAAGTACCATTGAGTTCTGTCTGAAAATTTTCAGGTTCAGAGCCAACATCCTTCAGTCCGAAGCTTCCAGGCCAATATAGCTGAACAACACTGAAAGCTGCCGCTGGTCTTCTCCTGTGTACACCGTCTTGCCCATGGTAAATTCTATTTCGAGTAACTGTTCACGTGGCAGGGTCCCGGGTAGCGGCACGCGATGTTGGGTTTCACTGAGTGCTTTGTGATCCAGCGTGCCTATCAGTGTGCCATTGATCCTGATTTCCATCGATTGCGCGCGGATTTCACGAGGCACATAACTTTCGAACGCCAGGACCACCGGCCCTGTTGCAGGTGGAGATAGCAATATACGTGCCTGATCCCCGTCAACCCAACGTATGGGCACACGGTGCTGTTCAAGCGCGCTGAACCCTTCTGAGTAGGTCGGAAAGTCAGGGTGGTCCACTCGTAGCTTTGAAAGATACCTTCCCTCATCCACAGTGACAGGCAATACCCAAGCACGCTCGTCAAATACATCACCCTGAATGCGGTAGCGTGAGAGCATTGGCAGCGTTTGTAACTCCTGCACCTTTTCACTCGATTCATAGGTAAAAAAATCACGCTCACGTCCGGCGCTTAACGCTTGCCCGAACAGCGCCACCCCGGGAAATTCGCTTTCCAACCCCAGGGCGTTCATCATGGTTGCAGGGACATCACCGATGGTGGCGGGTATATCTGAAAAAGCCAATGGGCCAGTCGCCCCGGGTGGTTTGATGAGCAGCAAGGTGCTGGCCTTCCCTATCAAAGCCGGTGACACGCCATTACCGGTTCGGGCTTCTACAGACTCCCCAAGCCCCGGCGTGCCAAGATCTCCATTGATCACGATCATGGTCTGATCATAGACACCGGCCTGCTTGAGCGCATCGATCATCTCACCCAACTGTTTCAGCATGCACCTGAGTTGCTCGCCCTGTGTATAGGAATTGATTGCACGGGAACCAACAAACCTGCAATTGCGATCAAACAATAACGGTGGCCGCGCACCGGCATGGTGGAAATAATTATAGGTGCCCGGGTTATCCTCCACCTCGAGACGCTGCGTGAAAACATCGATGACACCAGAGCGTGAACTGCCAAACGCGGCCAACTTCTTTGCAAACCAGCGGCCATCGTCATGGATGCGGGCCCGGAGTTTTATCGGTGTCATTCGAAATAACGCCAGGTCCCAGGATGTCACAACAGCGACAGCCAGGCGCCATTTGGGGTCATTTAGAGGCACTCCCGTAAAGACCTGTTCCTGTGACCCGCCACAGGCCGTATAAGGCCCTTTACAGAAAACCTCGGGGTTAAACTGAAAACCAAAAGTCTTGAATGAATTCTGTGAGAGCACGGTCAATATCGAACGTTCGCGCAAAACCTCTTCAATGTAGTCCGGGGTAAATGGCTGTTTGCGAACCAGGTCAAACGCCGGATCCGGCGATTCACCTGACATGTTGAAGACTATGCCGGGATAGCTGCTCTCAAACCCGCCGACGGCTTGCTTGAACAAGGTAAAACCGTCAAATACCTGTGAATAATGCTCGTAATCCGTCGCCAGGAGATCGTGCAACATGGCGCCCTGGGCCTGGTCGGCAACAATATGAATAACATTACGTTCACTTGAGAGCCGGTAGAAATGGTCAAGGTATGGGGAATGCTCTGCAGTGGCTTGTTGTGCGGAAAACAGCTCATCGAACTTGCTGACCGTATCGTAAACAAAACCGAGTGTAAGCAACACAAAGATAGACAAAGAAAGCCTGGCAAGCAGTTTAATTCGCTTTCGAAATACCACGAGCAGGACCGCGGCAAGCAGTGCCATGGCCAACTCGATATTGGAAAGCCATTGCAATGCCTGCCAGTCGATTATTTTTTCACTCAAAGGATGGTGCCCGGCAAAGCGGTAAAACATCCATGACTCGAGAAAAGCGACCAGGCTGAAAAATGCCAGGGCAGCGGTAAGGATATGAAGCTCGAGTATTCGTACGACAAGAAAAACAACCAGGATCAGTGCAAATGAAAACGCCAGGTGCACCGCCAGGATATTAACAAAGGGTACCGGGAATTCACCAAAATTCCGGGAAATGACATGCATCGGTGCAAAGAAAAACACCTGCAGCACGAGCGTAGAAACTATCAGTAGCACTGAAAGATTTTGTCCCTGGTACGGTGATCTCTTAGAACCAACTGCACTCATAACTCAATTCCCAGCATTTTCCGACAGTCCTGATGAGCAGCCACAATTCTAATCCAGAAATGTGCACCACACCCAACTCATTACGATAAACTGTCCGTTGTCATTTTTCTCTGAAAGCACCATCGGTAAACAGGAACATTTTTGCATGTCTGAACACGTTTTAGTTTGGTTTCGTCAGGACTTACGCATTGAGGATAACCCGGCATTGGCCGCCGCTTTGAAAACCGGTCGACCACTTATCCCTCTTTACATATACGCACCCGAAGAAGAAGCCGCATGGGCGCCGGGTGGTGCCTCAAAGTGGTGGCTGCACCATGCACTCGAGGCGCTGGACGAAAAACTGCAGGAATGTGGCAGCAGACTCATCTTGCGCACAGGTGACAGCCTTGAAGTCCTGTTGGATATCTGTAAAACCCACCAGGTGAGCGATGTTTTCTGGAACCGGCGCTATGAACCCGCCATTATCAAGCGTGACGCGCAAATCAAACAGGAATTGCGGGCCAGGGATATAGGCGTCGAAAGCTTTTCTGCCAGCCTTCTTTTTGAACCGCACACCATTCAAAACCGGAGCGGCAAGCCATTCAGGGTTTTTACACCGTTCTGGAAGCACCTGCGAACGTTGCCGATTGAGGCCCCTGTGCCAGTGGATATCAAAGCGCTTATTGCCCCACCCAAAGCCCCTCGAAGTCAAGCTTTGCAATCTTTAAAGCTGCTACCCGACATACCCTGGGATAAGGGCTTTTACCAACACTGGGACCCTGGCTTGAAAGCAGCCGGAACGACCTTGAATGAATTTGTTCAACAGCGAGCGAGACACTACAAGAACAAACGCGACCTGCCAGCCGTGAATGGCACATCCAGGCTGTCTCCTTACCTGCACTTTGGCCAGCTTGGACCACGCCAGGTCTGGCAGGCTGTACTTCAGACCGGTTCAGTGGACGGTCCGGGTGAGTACACCTTCTTAAGTGAAGTCGGCTGGCGGGAATTTGCCCATCACCTGATCTTTCATTTTCCGGAAACACCAGATCAGGCCTTGAATAAGTCCTATAGCCAATTTCCATGGCAACCGGATGATACCTATCTAAAAGCCTGGCAGACAGGTCAGACAGGCTACCCGATCGTCGATGCAGGTATGCGCCAATTATGGCAGACCGGCTGGATGCATAACCGGGTTCGAATGATCACGGCGTCATTCCTGGTCAAACACCTGCTGCAACCCTGGCAGCAGGGTGCAAAGTGGTTCTGGGATACGCTGGTCGATGCCGACCTGGCAAGCAATACCATGGGCTGGCAATGGACCGCCGGTTGTGGGGCCGATGCATCGCCCTACTTTCGTATATTCAGCCCGATGTTGCAGGGCGCGAAGTTTGACTCGGAGGGCGAATATATTCGCACCTGGGTACCGGAGTTAAAGCAAATGCCTGCAAAATATATTCACCAGCCCTGGGAGGCGCCTTATGGTGTCCTTCAACAGGCCGGCGTGAAGCTGGGCGCGAGCTACCCTGAACCTGTCATTGATCACAAAACAGGACGAGAGCGCGCATTAGCCGCTTTGTCAGAGAACAAGCATCGTATCGCCCAGCTCAATGATAAGAATTGACCCCGACTTGACAGGGGCCTGGATAAGCTGGTGCATGTTAAAGGGCCTTTAACGCTTACCAGTAAACCCTACATAAACGAAAACCGCCTCCCGAAGGAGGCGGTTGTCTCTCGACAAAACCTTGCTGATTATTCTGCAGGAGGTGTTGGATCAATCGGTAGCATTACGGTGTCAATTACGTGGATGACGCCGTTGCTTGCCTTGATGTTGATCAGGGGAGTAATTCCATCTTCACCCACAACCGGACCTACCATCTGGTAGATATTGGTGATCAACTTCGGAGAAGGCATCGTGCTTGAGGTGATGAAGCCACCAGCAAGCATTTCGATATCCTTCGAGTTGTTTTTGTTGAAGACGCTGTTTGAGAAGCGACGGCCTTCCGTTAGGTGGTAGGCAAGAACTGTGAATAACGTACCCTCACCATACAGCGTGTCTACCGCACAAGAGGTCTCCGGAGATGTTTCGGTGAGACCGAGATCCCACAGATCATTCAATGCGAGCTGCAAGTCGATGAATGCCTGGTCAACAGGTGCGAATAAGGTGTAGTTATCTGATCCGGTGAGAAGCTCAACAACCGGGTTGTAACCAGTCTCCTCATCGGTGTAGCAATTCACGGCTCCAAGCAGGTAAGTGAAGTTACCGTTATCAACGGCAATTTCAACAATATTTGACTTGCCAGGAGGGCCTGGTACTTTGTCTGCATTCTTTTTCGCAAAGACGCCGCCTGCCATCAATAAGCTGGTGGATGCGACTGCTGCGATGATGGTCATTTTGCTTTTTGTAAAACTTTTGTACATTATAATCTCCTCAACGATTAATTAGATGAAACTGCCTATAAACCAACGGTGTTATCGCTAAATTCATATAATCTAACGATGTTGGTAAATAATATATAGGTTTTGTATAATTATTGCAAGTATTTTATTTATCGTTTTTATCTTTTGTATAGATTGCGTCTAATTTTGTGAGTCGCATAAACCAACTGAGGAGCTTTGATGCATTTATGAAAAAGTAACGTACCGGGAAGAACGCACATAAAAAAACGCCCCTGATAGAGGGGCGTCAGTTTCCAATGAAAATCTTGAGTCCTGTCTAAAGAGGCCGCTCCGCCAGCAGGTGAACATCGCTGATTGCACCTTCAATGAAACCGCCCTCGCAATAACAAAGGTAAAATTCCCACATCCAGATAAACTCCTCCGGATAACCCATTTCCTTCACCTCGTTGATATGAGCGAAAAAATTACGTCGCCAGTGGTTGAGGGTTAACGCATAGTCCTGGCCAATATCCTCGACATCCGTCACACGCATGTCGCTGACCCTCGCAATGGTTTCATTCATGACCTGCAGGCTGGGCAGGCAACTACCAGGGAATATGTAGCGCTGAATGAAATCAACGTTCTTTTGAGCGTACGCATACTGGTCGTCCGCAATGGTGATGGCCTGTATCAACATACGTCCTCCCGGCTTGAGTAGACGGCCACACTGGTTGAAATAAGTATCGTATTGCGCACTGCCAATCGCTTCGATCATCTCGATCGACACCAATTTATCGTAGCTGCCTTCAAGGTCCCGATAATCCTCCAGCAACAGTTCAATCCTGTCCTGCAGGCCCTCGTCCTTGACCCTTTGCCAGGCCATTTCGTACTGCTGACGGGAAATGGTCGTTGTCGTTACCCGGCAACCATAATTTTTCGCCGCATGAATGGCGAAACCACCCCAACCGGTTCCAATTTCAATGACATGGTCCTCCGGTCCCAGCTCAAGTTTTTCACAAACCACGTCAAGACGATGCCGCTGCGCATCAGCCAGGCCTTGTTCAGCGTGCTCAAACATGGCGGATGAATACATCATCGATTCATCCAGCCACAATGCAAAAAAATCATTACCCAGATCATAATGTGCCGAAATGTTGCGCCGCGCACCTTCCCGTGTATTGCGGTTAATCCAGTGAAACATCCGCTGAAAGGCAATCGTGAGCCAGGCAGTGCCCGTTTCCATATTGTCCAATACATCACGGTTGCGCAGCAGAATGCGAACCAGGCTGACAAGGTCCTCGCACTGCCAGGAGCCACGCATATAGGCTTCACCGGCACCGATCGACCCTCCAAAGGCAATATCGCTATAGAAAGCCGGATCAATCACTTCGATTTCTGCACTCAGTTCTGCGTCAGCTAATGTCTCACCGAAACTGATACTTGAACCCGCTTCCAGCAACTGCAGATTGCCTGTTTTCAGACGACCCAGCTGCTTGATCACCAGGCGGCGTGCGAGGTTATCGAGCACACCGGGTTTTTGCATACTGGTGAGGTGCTGCTCAGAGGCCAGACTTACGGACTTCATATTTTCTTCCTTTACGTCGTCACATTTTTATCGGGATGGTCATACACCGGCACGCGCTTCAGCCATAACCGAAGCGCTTGCCAATGGATGGCGGTAATAATTTTCAAGGTCATAAAAGGATAGACCAACAACACACGCGCGAGTGAACCGGCGCTGATTTCAGTGCGCTTGAACTCCAGTGTTGCATCAAACAGTTTGCGGCCCTCGCGTGCATTTTCCATATGCACAGCCAATTGCCCGTTTGGTGTGGAAAATCGCCAGTCATAGTCGATATCCATTGGCATAAACGGCGAAACATGCATTTTTTTTGCTGGCGAATAGCGCTTATGTTGTGACACACCGCTGTTCATCGATTCGCTCAGGACATAACAATGGCGCTCCCCCCAGGGCGTGTTGTTCACCTCGGCAACAATGGTTTCGACCTGCTGGTCGTCGGCGTCAAAACAGTAGTAAAAACTGACCGGGTTAAAACAATAGCCAAAATAGCTGAGATTCGTCAGCAAGCGAACAGGGCCACATGGACGACGACCGGTTTCAAGCTCGACCAGGTCGCGCACGGCCTGATCAAGAGGCAGGCCAGCATCACCCAGGTGGTTTTCCCTGCTGAACCTGGCCAAAGCAGATTTACGCGTTGACCAAAACCAGCGGCCCCTGAAAACGGTGTCCAACTCCGACAAATCGAGATACATCATGAACAACCGGTACACGAACTCGTGACCGGTAGGCTGCACGCGCCGGTGTCTAACCTGCCCTGAGTAAATCGCGCTTTTCATGTTTTGAGTGTTCATTGAAATGTTCCAGCGCATTCAGCGCGCTGACCACACCGTCTTCGTGGAAGCCGTTACGCCAGTACGCACCACAATAATAGGTTCGATAGGCGCCATTAATTTCGGCATGTTGCTTTTGGGCAGCCACTGCTTCAGGTGTAAAAACCGGGTGACTGTATTGAATACGCTTGATTATCTTGTTGGGGTCAATCGCTCTCGCGTGATTGAGGGTTACACAAAACTGAACGGGCGCCTTGATGCTTTGAAGGATATTCATGTTGTAGCTCAAGGCGACCCGGTCCTGTGGGTTGGCCGGGATGTGATAATTCCAGGCAGCCCAGGCGCGCCGGCGTTTCGGCATGAGGGTTTCGTCCGTATGCAATATGGCTTCATTATCCTGGAACTTGAAACGTCCAAGAACCTGCTCTTCATTCATACTGGGGTCGGCCAGCATTTTCAGGGCCTGGTCAGCATGACAAGCCATGAAAACCTGGTCAAAGCGCTCGCTTTCCTGACCACGGACCTTCACTTCCACATAATCGTGGGAGCGGCGGACGGATTCGACCGGCGCATTTAGCCTGATCCGGTCACGATGACCCGCCACCAGTTTGTCGACATAACTGTTTGAGCCACCCTTGATGACACGCCAGACAGGCCGGTCGTTGACACTCAACATGCCATGGTTTTGAAAGAAGCGGACAAAAAACCGGGCAGGCATTTCACCCATCACCGCCGGTTTGGCAGACCAGATAGCCGCACCCATTGGGATAATGAAGTGATCAATGAACTCACGTGAGTATTTCTCAGCCTCGAGGTAGGCTTTAAGTGAAATATCATACGCTGCGGGTTGAAGCAGACGCGGCGCCTCGCGGTTAAAGCGCAATATCTCGCGGATCATGCGTATAAACGATGGCTTGAATAGATTGCTACGCTGAGCAAAAAGTGAGTTCAGGGTGGAACCATTGTATTCAAGCCCCGTTCCTTCGTGTTGCACACTAAAACCCATATCACTGTCCTGCCAGGCGACATTCAGTTCGTCCAGCAATGCGATAAAGTTCGGGTAGGTACGTTCGTTAAACACGATAAAACCGGTGTCAATGGCATAGGTCTGGCCACCCTGCTCTACCTGCATTGTATTGGTGTGACCGCCAATCCTTCCATCGGCTTCGAACACGGTGACGTCGTGTTCACGCGCCAGGTGGTAAGCCGCGACATTTCCGGAAATACCGGTGCCGATGACTGCAATCTTCATTAGGGTGTATTCCTTCGTTGTTCATTGAGAAGACCAGACTCTCTTCGCTTCAACGGCACAGGCTTCAGATCCCAGATGAGTCCCATGGCCGACATGCCGCGCAACAGGTAATAGGTTATGTCAATTTCCCACCAATAGAACCCTTGTCTAACCGAAGCAGGATAATGGTGATGGTTATTATGCCAGCCCTCGCCAAGCGTCAGCAGGGCCAACAGGAAATTATTCCGGCTATTGTCAGGGGTATTATAACGCCGTGTTCCCCACCGGTGCGCCAGTGAGTTGATCGTAAACGTTCCGTGATAAAGAACGACGGTAGAAATAAAGAAACCCCATATAAGCATCTGGCCGCCACTGGTTCCCAGTTGCGGCGCCCAGGCTTCTAAACCGGCCCCCAGCAGGTACAGACCAAGGGCAAGGATGGCGGGTACGACGATATCATAGCGATCGAGGAACCTGAGCTCCGGATAAGGCTGCCAGTCACGCACACGCTCAGTCTGCACGGGAAAGTGCTCGCGCGACAGGAACCATCCGGTATGACTCCACCAAAGCCCATGATGCACCGGTGAATGAGGGTCGTCTTCACGCTCGGTTGTCGCATGATGATGACGGTGGTGGGCTGCCCACCAGGCCGGCCCGCGTTGTGCAGCAGAAGCACCGATCAGGGCAAATACAAACTGAAGCTTACGGGAAGTTTTAAAGCTGCGATGAGAAAAATAACGGTGATAGAAACCGGTAATCGCGAACATGCGAAGCAGGTACAAAAACGCCGCCATAGCAACTGCGACCGGACTCCAGCCCACCCAAATCACGCCCAGGCAGGCCAGGTGCATGGCAATAAATGGCAAAGTCCTCAACCAGTCAATACGCTTGGCGTGTTTTTGACTCTGAAGGTCGACAGCGCCGGTATCAAACCAGGCGACTAACGACTCCCGCAAAGCACGCCAACGTGATTTTTGTACAACTGCTACCACCGCTGCGGCACCCGCTGTATCGCGCTGACGTCATAACCAGCGACCTCAAGCCGGTCAAGAATGCCCGAGTACTCAGCAATACCAATGGCAGGCTCCCTGGCCATGATCCAGACATAGTCACGCTTGTTACGGCCAATCACCGTCACGGAGTAGTCTTCATCCAGGTAGAAGATCCTGTAGTCGGCCTTGATAGGCCAGATAAACTGCATACCCCAGATAGCATTTGACTCCTCACTTACAAAACCGCGGGGATTGTAGGTCTTGAGCTCACCATCAAAGCTGCCGTCATTAAACGTAAACGTAGTGGCAATGGTGCCATCATCATCAAGCCGATAGGTCTCGATGGCATTGTGGGCGCCCTTTTCAATCGAGGTAGGAATATTGGCGATGACATACCAGTCACCCATGAACCGCTCGATATCAACATCCTCTACAGTTTGCAGTGGCTCCATGGAGCTACAGGCTGTAAGGGCGAGAAACAGGGCCGTAACAGAAGATGCTCGAAGTAAAGATTTCAATTCAGTCTCTCCGGAGCTTCATAGTAACTTGTAAATTAAGCGCCGACCACCACGCGCCTCGGTTTCCAAAGCCAGCCACTCGTGATTTTCCGAGTACCAAAGCTCGATTTTCATTTCACCGGCACCCAGCAGGTAACGCCAGGCTGGCTGCATCTCACCCCGAACCTCCAGTTGCGTTAATTCCGGCTCACTGACCTCAACCTCCAGAACTTCTCCATTCTGTACATTGATCAGGCGTTCCTGCTTCAGGAACTCAGGGTTCCAGTAGGCGAAGCTCATACTGCATGACGGCAGTTCCGCTTCACCGGCCGTTCCGCTCAACACGAAACGGTCGCCTTGCAAAGAACCACTGACCTGAAAGGGTTTGCCGTTTGCATCGGTACTCGACTCAATGCCCGTCAGGCAGTTGCCCGACCAGGTTTCGACGTTTTGATGCTCATAACCAAACAGCTTTACAAACAGCATGCGATATTCGAAATTGGCTTCGCTCTGCAATTTTCTTTGCTCATCCTGTTCCTGCAAAATAAAATCGTGATAACCAATTTCCTTGTCATCAAGAAATACCTGGAAGCGCCATTCCTGCTGCATGGCCGTGACAGAAGTAGACAGTGCCAGTAGCGCCATCAGCAAAGTGGTTTTCTTCAACATCAGTTCAAGCTCCTTTTAATCACGCGGCAAACCCGGAAAGAAGGCGTTAGTGCGGCGAATGTACTGCTCATATTTTGGTCTGCGGTCGCTGATATCTTTTTCCAGCAAGGCCACACCGGATACCTTCAAAAGCAAAAAAGTCATCAAAAGCGGCGAAACAATTGTCCACCAACCGCCGGCGGAAAGTGCGACCAGGTAAATACCCCACCAAATGGTGAAGTTACCAAAGTAGTTGGGGTGACGGCTGTAACGCCACAAACCGGTATCCAGAACTTTGCCCTTATTGGCAGGCTCACGCCTGAAACGGGACAATTGCAAGTCGCCAACAGCCTCAAAAAACAAACCGACGAAAAACACAGCAACACCAACATAGTCCAGTAACCCGACCTCTGTTTGCCCGCTGATGGCTGCAGCCAGTGGCAGACTGATCACCCAGGCCAACATGGCTTGCAGAATGAATACGATGTATAAGCTCTTGTAGCGGAATCCCGGCTCGTTGTTGGCACGGATTTCCTGATACCGAAAATCCTCCGCCTCACCGCGGTTTCGCCAGGTAATATAGCCAGATAACCTCAATGCCCAGACTGCCACCAGCACCTGTATTAACACCTCGCGTGGCCCTCCCGGCTCACTCATGGCTGCATAGACGAGGGCAACAACCAGAAACATCAGAGACCATAATGAGTCGACGATACTGACATCATTGCGCAGCAGGCTGATAAACCAGAAAACCACGGCCACAAGCAGCAGTGCTGCTCCGGCATACGTAAATGCCGTCCAGTCAATCATTGCTCTTTTCCGGTCAATTTCTGTAAGGGTACGACCCGCGCCAGTTCAGTAACGTTGTCCAGGCGGTTTGCCGCATAGATGAGCATGGGCATCACCAGTGCCCAGATCACAGCCAGTGCCATCATGCTGACGCGGGTATCGAGCAACTCGATTGCGCCAAGTCGCTGACCAGCCAGGTAGCTCAGGGGACCAAAAACGGCGCCCATCACGGAGGCCAGCACCAGGCTGTTTTTAAGCCAGGCCATCGATACATTAAGCGTTGTCGCAAACAGGGCCCACATGGCCAGAATCCAGTAAGGTGCCATGTTGGAAAACAGCATCCCACTCGGATAGCGCACCAGGCCGCCACTGACGAGCAGACTGTCAAACACCAGGCCGGACATTACTGCCAGTATGAGTAGCTGCCATTCGTGACGTGGCTTATCAGACGACCTGATATGCAAGGCAACCACCAGGCAAACCACAATCAAACCCAGCCAAGGCAACCCCTTGGCTGCACTCAGCACGCAGGAGAACCAGCCAAGCTGGAATGCGATAAAGTTGACCAGCGTGCGGTTCACGCGCCTACTGCCGCTGCGGTATCTGCATGCCTTTCAAACAAGTAGTGAGATACGTACCACTCGCTACCGCCCCGATGACCGAACAACTCGGCACAGGCCATAAAGAATATACGCCAGCGCATAAACCATTTGCCCGCTTCATCGTCACCATAGGTTGAGGCCATGATTTTCATAACCTCCGCCTTGTTTTTATCCATGTTGCTTAACCAGGCATTGGCAGTCTTTTCATAGTGAACGCCATTCCAGCGCCACTGGTTTACCAACTGCAGATCACGCTGAAATCGCAGCGGCAGGTCATCACTGGGCATGATGCCGCCTGAAAAAAAGTGCCGGCTCATCCAGTCTGCAGGCCCCTGGTCGACAAATTCGTAGGCACAACTGCGGTGACAGAAAATATGTTTGAAGAATTTCCCACCTGGCTGCAACCAGGTACTTACCCGACGATACAACTCCTGGTAGTTACGCATGTGCTCAAACATCTCAACCGACACGATCCGGTCGAAGCGAAGCTCGGTATCAAAATCATTCATATCACAGGTCTGGACCGTTATATTGCTAAGACCACGGAGTCTTGCCTGCTCATTAATATAAGCTCTCTGGCTGTTGGAGTTGGATACGGAAACAACCTGACTATCCGGATAGTGTGCAGCGATCCAGAGGCTCAATGACCCCCAACCGCAACCCAGGTCGAGCACCCGCATACCGTCCTCGATTCCTGCATGTTGACAGGTGATGCGTAATGCTTCCGCCTCGGCCTGGACAAGGTTCTCGGTTTCGTCATTCCAGTAACAACTGCTATATTTTCGATGCGACCCCATGACGAGGCCAAAGAAATCGGCGGGCACCTCATAGTGCTGCTCATTTGCGAGCTCGGGCACGGGCGCGATGACCGCAGCTTTCATCTCTTCTACGAAAGACAACAGCTCGACGCTGCTCAACTCGATCTCACTTGCATGAATCTCTTCAAGTCGCTGACGATTAAGACGCCGTATACCGGCGCGAATAACACTGTCAGGCACCAGGCCCATTTCGGCCCAGCCGATAGCCCCCGAAGAGCTTTCGGCCTTGTTCACACTGGCTTGCGATTGTTTTTCCATTTTCCTTCAGATCCCGGTCAATTAAGCAAATATACTTATACTTTTATTTTTGTTTACAAAATACCTTAATCACACATTTTGCGCAGCAACTCTTTCATGTGCAGTAAAGGTATGTATTGTTCCTTTTTAACGCTCATTTATTATTATACAAAACCTATACATTGTCAAATGATAATTCCACTGGCAACAAAGATTAAGCCAATAATAAGCCTATGAAGCAAAGGCGTTGATCTGTATTCTTATAAGCCTGAATTAACAGGAGACCTTCATGAAACAACTTACCCTGATTGCTACACTATGCCTGTTGAGTGGTATTGCTGCGGCTGATTTTCAACTTACCGACCCCGCGGCAATGGATGAGAACCCCGGCACCGCCGTTGCGGAAATGGAGGGTGACTACGCGACCGAAGGCGCAGGCGTCAAGACCTGTGATGTTTACCGGATAGATAGAAAAAGCAAGAGCTCAATGCATTACATCAACCTGAACTGGGCAAAAGGATTCATCAGCGGCGTAAACTTTATACATGCCGAGACGCGGGGAAACACACAACTAGGTACGGGGCTTGATCAGGATGCCCTGACACTGTGGCTGGATAACTACTGCAATGACAACCCGGGCAAGACCTTGTCAGACGCAAGCGCTGCACTGGTCAATACACTTATGAATTAGACCACGACACCTCGCCCTGCGGTTTGAGCCTCAGGGCTCCTTGTATGGCCGGAGACTGCCCGGGAATCAAGCCCCAAGAAACACACCCTTCGGTAGTTCAATTTCCACGCAGATAGGCAAATGATCGGAATGAGTCTGTTCCAGCACACTGGTTTGTTTCAGTTTCAATGAATCTGAAATCAGTATGTGGTCAAACTTGCGGTTTGGCCGCCAACTGGGAAAGGTCTTCAGATCCCCCACCGGCAACTTCAAATGCGTGTTGTCGACCAGGTCCAGTAACTCCCTGGAATCAGTCCCGCAATTGAAATCACCCATCACCACCAATTGCGAATACTCTTTAACCAGTTCGCTTATGTATTCCAACTGCAGTCGGCGGGCACGCTTGCCGAGTGCGAGATGCATAATACATATCAGCAAAGGTTTCTTGTTAGTCGGCAACTTCACCAGCATTGCACCCCGCCCTCGCAAACCGGGAAGCTTGTGCTCATCAACCGTCTGCGGTCGTACCCGGCTGAGCACACCATTGCTGTGTTGGGCTATTTTACCGAGACTACGGTTCACCTGCCGATACCAGTAAGGGAAGCGGGCACGGTGTGCAAGGTATTCGGTCTGATCCAGAAAACCGGTACGCAGGCTGCCCGAATCCACTTCCTGCAAACCGACGATGTCATAGGACTGGACCAGGTCGGCGATACGGTTCAGGTTCGAGATTCGCTCCTTCAAGGGCAACAGGTGTTTCCAACTCTTGGTGACGTACTCGTGAAAATCCTGCGTATCAACACCGGTCTGGATATTGAAGCTCATCAGGCTGAGGCTGTTCCGCGAAGCTTTCGGCACAGGATCTGTTGTTGTTATGACGTCTTCAATTTCCATTTTTAAACCGGCTGCAGTCCTTTAGACAAGTGTAGTACAAGGTCCATCAATATTTTCTAGTCCAACAACTCATTCAGACAAGACTCAACAATATTCATTCCCTCGTCAATCAATTCATCTGAAATGGTCAATGCCGGCAAAAAGCGGATAACGTTAGACCGCACCCCGCAACTCAGCAAAATAAGTCCGGATTGCCACGCTTTTTCCACCAGCGCCTTTGTCAGGTTAGCGTCCGGTTGTTCCGGATCACCATTTTTGACCAACTCCATCGCAATCATAGCGCCACGTTGGGCGCGAATATCACCGAGAACATCCGGATACTTTTGTTGCAAGCGGAGCAGGTTGCGGGCAAAAACCTCAGCGATCTGCCCGGCCCTGTCAACGAGATTTTCTGCGGCAATGATATCGATAACGGCCAGCGCGGCGGCACAACCGATCGGTGAACCAGCATAGGTTCCACCCAGCCCGCCGGGCAAAGGCGCGTCCATGATCTCTGCTTTACCAACAACAGCCGCCAATGGAAAACCGCCTGCTACACCCTTGGCGATCGTTATCAGGTCCGGCTCAATACCAGCGTACTCACAGCTGAAAAACCTCCCGCTACGGGCAAATCCCGACTGGATTTCATCAGCGATCAAAACGATACCATGCTCATCACATAATGACCGCAATGCCTGCAGGAATTCATTCGATGCCGGATAAAACCCGCCCTCGCCCTGCACCGGCTCAACGATAATTGCAGCAACATCAGATGGCGCAATCGTGACACGGAACAATGTGTCCAGCGCAGCAAGCGTCTGTTTTAGCGTTACACCATGATACTCAACCGGAAATGGCACATGGTAAATATCACCCGGCATCGGACCAAACAGATTTTTATAGGGTGTAACTTTTCCTGTTAGGCCCATTGCCATCATGGTCCTGCCATGAAACCCGCCACTGAAAGCAATTACTCCTCTGCGCCCCGTATGTGCACGGGCGATTTTCACACAGTTCTCCACCGCCTCGGCACCGGTGGTGACAAACATGGTCTTTTTGGGCGTATTGCCCGGCGCCAGCGCGTTGAGTTTCTCTGCCAGTTCCACCGCAGAGCCATAGGGCGTGATACCGAAACAGGTGTGACTGAAACGTTGCAGTTGCTCTCCAACAGCCGCAACGACCTTTGGATGTGAGTGCCCCGTTGAACATACCGCTATACCACTTGCAAAATCGATATATCGCCGCCCCTCTACATCCCACATTTCCGCATTTTTTGCAGACTCGATATAAACAGGTGCGAGAATTCCGATCGCGCGCGCAAATGCAGCGTCCTTGCGCGACTGCCAATCAGCATTAGACGTTTTCCCGGCGGCCATCTTTTCTTCCAACTCGCTCATTTACCAATCCACCCACAGTCATTTTTTCGGGGGCTATTGTAGCTTTAATAGATAAGCCTCACACACTAGATATGGCAAGGATGAATTCAGAAAAATTGTAGAATGCACAGGTTAAACATCGGGAGTAAGATTTCAGCATGAGCGGAAAAATTTCACTGCTCCATTCAATACAGACCGGACTGGGCCAGGCGCTTGGACATATTAACAGCCTGCAATGGGGCCGGACCATGCATGGTGGCGATATCAACCAGGCAGCACTGATACATAACAGGCAGACGAACTGGTTTGTGAAATACCGCGACAATGCTCCGCCCCACATGTTTGAAACCGAGGCCCTGGCGCTACGGGAAATCTCGGCAGGCCAATGTATCAGGGTCCCGCAAGCCATTGCCTGGGGCAAGCATGGCAACACATCCTGGTTGGTGCTGGAGTATCTCGAGTTGACTTCAAGCGGCCCGGCGGCACTGCTGGGTGAACAACTGGCGGAAATGCATGAAATTCCGCAGGCGCATTTTGGCTGGTCACAGGATAACTATATCGGAACGACTCCCCAGCTGAACCACCCCTCCACCAACTGGGCCGGGTTCTGGCGCGATTGCCGTCTGCAGCCTCAGCTCAGTATGGCAAGGTCAGCTGGCTTTGGCGGCCGGCTCTTTGACCAGGGTGAACATCTGCTGTCAAAACTGGATCAACTGTTACAGGACCACAAACCTTCCGCATCACTTTTACACGGTGATTTGTGGTCGGGAAACAAGGCGTTTACCAGTGACGGCCAACCGGTAATATTCGACCCCGCGAGTTACTACGGTGATCGCGAAACCGACATTGCCATGACCGAGCTATTCGGTGGCTTCGAGCCGGCTTTTTATGCCGCTTACCAGGCGCATTCACCCTTAGCTGATGGTTATGAGCTTCGCCGTGATTTGTATAAGCTTTACCATATGCTTAACCATCTCAACCTGTTTGGCGGAGGTTATCTTTCAAGTTGCGAAAACCTGGTTGACCGGCTGTTGGCAGAAATAGGATAGCGCACTCATTCAGCTGACACTGGTATCACCCCTGCCCCGGGCTCTCCACGCTCAGGGATTCGACATAAACCAGCTCGCAGGCGCCATTGCCGGTATCCAAACGGGACATTGAACTACGCCAATACCAGCCGGAATCATGATCCACATCGACCAGGTAGCCGCTAATCGAGACGATATCCCCTATGCGCAACTTCTTCAGCGTTCTTTCGATATCTTTTCTCGCCGGGATCATATGCATATTGCTGCTGTTGAATATGATCTGCTGCTCGGCGATGGGTGGCGGCAAATCGTACTTTGTGCGATACCAGCGAGCGCTCTGGGATATATCAATCTGGCTGAGCACAGCACTGTCTGACATCACACCCCAGCCCAGCGCAAGGTCGATCGGTGAGAGATCGGCTGTCCGGTTCAGGTAATAAGGCTCTTTCGACAAAACCCGCGCACGAATTTCGAAACTCGCTTTGCGGGTCAGTTGATAGTCATCCAGCATGAACGTGGATGGTTGCAGGTCAACCTGTAAGGGTCGCTCTGCAACCAGTATCCCCGGCGGGTGCTCTATTGGCGCACTCTCCCAATCACGGATAATCAAGTAGCCAAGGGCTATGACACTGAATATGAATATTCGCCGCGTCATTTGAGCCCTTTAAACAGGCGTCAGCCTTTTGCCAGTGCAGCCTTCAAACCATCCAGGCACAACGCAATGTGTTTTTCAGAACTGGATGCACCCATCAAACCGATGCGCCAGATTTTGCCGGCCAATGTGCCAAGACCTGCGCCAATTTCAAGGTTGTATTCGTTCAGCAGAAAACTCCTGACGCCGGCCTCGTCAACGCCTTCAGGAACGTTCACCGCATTGAGTTGTGGTAAACGGTATTCTTCCTGGACATAGAAATCGAGACCCATCACATTGAGCCCGTCACGCAGCTTGCGATAATTGGCGGCATGTCTTTCCCAGGCGTTTTCAAGACCTTCTTTTTTGAGAATCGCCAGCGCCTCATGCAAGGCATAAAGCATGTTAATGGGCGCCGTGTGGTGATAGGCACGCTTCGCGCCCGGGCCCCAATAAGAGGTTAGCAAATTCAAGTCGAGAAACCAGCTTTGCACCGGTGTCTTGCGTGCCTTTACTTTCTCCATGGCGGCATCACTGAATGATACGGGTGACAGGCCCGGCGGAGCGGACAGGCACTTTTGCGTACCTGAATAGATGGCATCAATACCCCACTCATCCACACGCAGTTCAATACCGCCCAGCGAGGTAACGGCATCAACGATAGCCAGGCATCCGTGGTCATGCGCCAGCCTGCACAGGGTCTTCGCATCAGATCTCACACCGGTCGATGTCTCTGAATGCACAAAGGCCAATGCCACCGCATCGGGGTTGGCCTTGAGCACCTCTTCAACCTTGCCGGGGTCAACCGGCGTGCCCCATTCAAACTCGACCACGACCGGGTTTGCGCCGCAGCGGCGGGCATTTTCCAGCATACGGCCACCGAACACACCATTGCTGGCAATTACAACTTTGTCACCTGGCTCAAGCAGGTTGACAAAGACACACTCCATACCGGCTGAACCCGGCGCCGAGATAGGCAGGGTTACGGTGTTTTTGGTTTGAAAAGCGTAACGCAATAACTCGTTAAGCTCGTCCATAAAGTCGACAAACGCCGGATCCAGATGACCAATCGTCGGCCTGGCCATGGCGGCGAGTACTTCCGGGTAAACATCTGAGGGTCCCGGGCCCATCAAGGTTCTCTTGGGTAACATTAGTGTTCCTCACTTACCTGCGGTATGTGGATACTCCGCCAATACCTTATCAACGGCAGTATAAATAGCATCACGAAGTTGCGTTGCAACCTTGTCATTAACATCTACAACAGCCACGCCCTGCCAGACAACACGTTGCTGTTCAAAATCTACGAAATCTATGAACACCGAGGCCTCGGTGGTCTGGGTGGCGCGGGTACCAGCTGAAACACCGACGCCAAGCGCAGAGCCCCCATAAGCCCCTCCAGGGCGATTGTAATAGGCACCACTCGCATAGGGCGCGGTATAGGACCGCATGCGAATCTTGTCATCCGAGCGTAACGTGACATTGATCAGCAAATCAGGCATCTCTGCCACCCGGTAACCCCTGCTGCGCATTTCGTTACCGATGGATGCCCGAAAATGTTCACCAAACACGGGAGAGTTGTAACCACCCTCAATACCCATTGGCTCAAAGAAATTATAGCTTTTGTATTGGGAGAAATCCGTGCTCGGGTCAATATCACTCCTCACGGTCAGGCCCGTGGAGCACGCCGACAAAACAGCCAAAAGTAGAAGGCTCGTCATCACTATTGAATAATACTGCCGGCCGACTGACCATGCTTGCATATATGTTTTCACTGCTTGTCCTTTGTTGATGGGGCGCCTGATCAGGCAGATGCCTGAGAGGATGCTCACATGAGCTGTTCTGCCATAAATTTTGCAAAGTAAGAGTAAGAGCCATGTTCCCAGAAGTCCACAAAAAATGAGCAGATTTTCAATGCCTGGCAACATGATAGAAATGTAGTGGGCGTAACGAGTTTCTCAGGCACTTTCACTTTCCGTGCGTGGTCTGCCTTATAATGCCCCACTTTTACGATAGCCTGTTGGCAGAATCTTTCCATGTTACAACTCAACCAGATCGAACTGCGCCGCGGCGTCAAGCTGCTGTTTGAAAACGCCAGCCTGCAAGCCCACGCGGGCCAGCGCCTGGGTGTAATCGGTGTCAATGGCAGTGGCAAGAGTTCACTTTTCGCCCTGATCCTCGGGCAGTTGGAAGCAGATTCCGGCCAATTACAACTCAACCCTAAAGATGTTATTGCTCATGTCACCCAGGAAAGCCCGCATTCTGACGACGCCGCTCTTGAGTTTGTTATGGACGGTGATAAAGATTTGCGCCAACTGCAAACCAGAATCGGCGAGCTTGAAGCACTGGACGACCATGATGAGCGACTTCATGGACTCTATGAGCAAATGGATAACATCGACGGCTTTGCCGCCGAGACCAGGGCCGCGAGACTGTTACACGGGCTGGGGTTTGCTGCGGATGAAATCCAAAAGCCGGTAAATGAGTTTTCCGGCGGCTGGCGTATGCGCCTCAACCTCGCACAGGCATTGATGTGCCGTTCGGATATCCTGCTACTGGATGAGCCCACCAATCACCTGGATCTGCCTACCATCGTCTGGCTGGAGCGTTGGCTGAAGGCCTATACAGGCATCCTTCTCTTGATCTCGCACGACAGGGATTTCCTCGACGGACTCTGCACGCATATTGCCCACATTGAGTTTGAGACCGTTAAAACCTATACCGGCAATTATTCCCAGTTCGAAGCTGTGCGTGCAGAACAACTGGCCTTGCAACAGGCGATGTACACAAAACAGCAAAAAGAAATCAAGCACATGGAAAGTTTTGTGGAAAGGTTTCGCTACAAGGCCACAAAGGCGAAGCAGGCACAGAGCCGTCTGAAAATGCTCGAACGCATGGTTCAGATTGCACCGGCACACGTGGATTCCAACTTTCACTTCAAATTTCATGAGCCCGACAAACAACCGCAACAGCTGATGCAACTAGAGGATGCAACGGTTGGTTATGGAACCACTGAAATTGTCAATCATATCCGCCTCAGGCTGGGCGCAGGTGACCGCATCGGCCTGCTGGGCTCCAATGGTGCCGGCAAGTCGACGCTGGTAAAGGCCCTGGTGAATGGCAGCACGATGCTGGCGGGCGAAAGAACGGTCAATAAACACACCCACACCGGATATTTCGCTCAGCAACAACTCGAGTTATTGCGGATGGATTGCAGCCCCTTATGGCATATGCAACATCAATCGCCGGACGCCAGGGAACAGGAACTGCGTAACCACCTGGGGCGTTTTGGTTTTCAGGGTGACCGCATCAACGATCCGGTTGCACCTTTCTCCGGTGGCGAGAAGGCCCGGCTCGTACTCGCTATCCTGGTGCTGCAAAAGCCCAACCTGCTGCTGCTTGATGAACCGACCAACCACCTCGATCTGGATATGCGGCATGCGCTCAGCGTGGCACTGATGGAATACAGTGGCGCCCTGCTGGTCATCTCCCATGACCGTCACCTGTTACGCAGTGTCTGTGATGACCTGTATATCGTTCACAATGGACAGTTGCACGAGTTCCGGCAATCCATTGATGAGTACCCGAACTGGCTGAGAGACCAGGAAGACACACCTGACGACAATCCTGCCGGTGAAGCACGAACCACGCCGGTTTCGAGCAAGAAACAGAACCGCCAGGATGAAGCCAGGCGACGCCAGCGACTCAAGCCCCACACCGATGCCGTCAGAAAAATTGATAAGGAAATGAATCGACAGCGCACACAACTGAGCGGGCTCGAACAACGCCTGGCCGATGAGTCACTGTATACGGATGCTGACCGAAAAGACGAGATGACCACATTGCTGAAAAAGCAGGCTGACCTCAGATCCTCGCTGGAGTCACTCGAGTGGGAGTGGCTGGACGCCAGCGAGAAACTCGAATCAGCTGAAAAGGAATTGTAGAAACCATCAGAGCTGATAGTATCTGCATTACATGTGTCGGCTCTCGCCGGATTGAAACGCGTAAATATGCATCAATATGGAATTTTTACTTCGGTTTGGGAAATGAAAGAGTCATGATAAAGCAATGATTGAGAGCAATATATCCATCAATGATTTTAAAAACTCCGCAGGCACTGAACTGGGACCGTCGGAATGGCTGCTGATTGACCAGGAACGTATCAACCGCTTTGCCGACGCGACCGACGATTACCAATTCATCCACGTCGACCCCGAAAGGGCCGCTGAAACAACATTTGGTTGCACCATTGCTCATGGTTTCCTCAGTCTTTCAATACTCCCCCATCTTTTAGCGCAAATCCTGCCCATACCTGAGGGTCTCGTGATGGGTATTAATTATGGCGTTGACAAGGTCCGCTTTTCACAACCCGTCAAGGTCAACAGCCGGGTACGTGCCAGGGCCAGGATTGAGCGGGTAAGTGCAAGGTCCGGTGGGCAGTTTATGCTTAAAACCAAGGTGACACTTGAAATTGAAGACAGGCAGCGCCCCGCGGTCGTCGCAGAAATGCTGTCCCTGTACGTGGTTGAAGAAAGCTGAAAAATGATTAAAACCGCGTAGTCAGACCGGCATTCGCCCGTCGTGGCGCTTTCCGAATTCATGATATGCCAACTGGCATGCGATGAGGGATAAAATGGACCCCATGGACAAGCATAAACCTCTGCATATTTTGCTTACCAATGATGACGGTCACGAGGCACCCGGCATCCAGGCCCTGCACCGTGCCTTAAAACAAACCGGCCATCGTGTCAGCATGGTTGCCCCCAGCACCGAACAGAGCGCCACCGGCATGGGAATCACCAGCCGGCGCAATCTTTCTTTGAAACAACTCGAAACCGACTACTGGCACCTCGATGGTCAGCCCGTTGATACGGTCCTGGTTGCCTTGCGGCACATCCTGGAAGACAACCCGCCAGACCTCGTCCTGTCCGGTATTAACTTCGGACCCAACGTGGGCACGGCGCTGCACATGTCTGGCACCATCGGCGCCGCCATCATGGCAACACTCAACGGCTTCCCCTCCATTGCCGTCTCCGCCGGTATGCGATTTGATGAAATCGACAGCCAGTTCCCAAGCACTTATGAGGTATTTGACGCTGCAGCCGAATTCACCTGCTCTGTCATTGATTCACTGCGGGCTTCGACCACTGAAGACGGACGTCTTTTGCCAAAAGAAATACTGCTCAATATCAATTATCCGCCACTTCCCAGGGATCTGATCAAGGGTGTTTTGCATCCAAAAGTATCTGCCGGAACCATCATACGAATGGGCTATCGCCGTTGCGGCGAAACCGGTGATGTGGTGCCAGGCTTTTATCCAGGAGTCGACCCGGAGCTACCACATAAGGAAGCCGATGATGTGCGCGCACACATGGAAGGCTACATCACGATCTCCTCCATCAAACCACGCTGGAACCCGCCCGGAAAACAGGCGCGAAAACTGGAAAAGCGGCTGAAAGCGTTAACGCTTGGTTATTTGGATTGAGGCTGGAAAGCAATCACTTGGTCAAAGCAGGTTTGCAATTCAGGGCTGAGAGAGAAAAAAACAATTGATCAACTGGGAAGCCGAAGCTCAACCGTAACTTCCTTCAGTACTTCGCAGTTTTAAAAAAGCCATTGATCATTCGGGAAGCTAAGGCTATGCGGTACCTTACTTCAGGACTCACTCAAGCACGTCCTGTGGCGTTCGATACTCGACTCCTGTCTCGTACGGTCCTGAAGTAAGGTACCGCACACCCTCAGCTTTGTGCGAATGCGGGGGTCAATGGTTTCTGGAAGGTACACGTCAGTTAACTTTGAACCTCCGAAGCCCGAGCTTTGCGGGAATGCACGGCTCGAAAGCTTCTGATAGATGCACGTCGTTTGATATTAAGCTGGGGTGTGTATTGTCTTACCTGGACCTTACGAGACAGGAGTCGAGAAAGAGCGCCACAAGGATGTGCTTGAGCGAGTCCAGGTAAGACAATACACATCCCAGCGCCCCCCAACCTTGCAGATATTGAAAGGCAAGCCTTCTAAAAGGCTCAGTAGGCTGGTCTGGGCACAGTACCTGTCCTGGTAAGCCAGTACACAGGCCTTAGATCGCACGAATGCTGTGAACCCGCCCAGCTATTCTCCGTATGGAATCCAGATATTCTTGATCTCAGTCGCCTTACGCAGGAAAACTTCACCTTCACCCTGTGATGGGTCTTCCCAGTCATGGTAACGGCCATAGTTAACCCAGGTGCGCTTCATGCTTGCGGCCGCCTGCTCTTCAACCAGTTGGCTGCCTTCCTTCGTACCCCAGTACCAGAAGCCTTCAATATCGTAGTGTTTGGCCAGCTCAAGTGTTAATACATCCTGGTCTCCCGTCACGATATTGACGGTACCTCCCGGCAGATCCGAGGTGTCGAGAACCTGGTAGAAGTCCGTCGCCAGCAATGCATATTGTTGTGATGGAACCAAAACCACGCGGTTGCCCATCGCAATGGCCGGTAAAACCGTTGAAATCAGGCCGATAAAGCCGGCCTCTTCCGGCGCAACGATTGCAATGACACCGAGGGCCTCTTTCATGGCCAGCGTGACCATGCGGTATGGTGTTGCGTGCACCGCGCTGTCGTATTTATCCGCCATCGCAGCATAGGTAAAGATTCGGGAAATACATAGCTCCAACTCGGCATTTGCAGCGGCTTCATCCTTACCACTCAGCTGTGCAATGCGGCGGCTGAATTCCGCGCCACGTGCTGACAGGTTCTCTGCAATGTAATACAACACCTGGGCGCGGTTATGCGCCGTACTGTGGGTCCAGGCTTCCGCTTTGCGGGCGGCTTCTACTGCATTGCGGATATCCTTACGCGCGCCGCGTGGAAACTCCGCAACTGCGTGACCTGAAGCATCGTGAGCCAGCATGCTCAAGCCACCGTCGGGCCGGACCTGTTTGCCGCCGATATAAAGCTTGGCGGTACGGTCAATGCTCACCCCTTCTGAGAGTTTAGCGGACTTGGCAGGTGATGCTTCTACCAGCGGATAAACCGGCTCATCATGGAGGTTTGACTCCCAGGCTGCACGTGTATATTCGTACAGGCCTTCTTTACCACCCTCGCGGCCAAAACCGGATTCACGGTAGCCACCAAAACCAGCCGCTGCGTCAAATACGTTGGTGCAATTAATCCACACTGACCCGGCTTTCAGCTTCGGTGCGACATCCAGGGCGAGGTTTATATTTTCAGTCCAGATACTTGCCGCCAGTCCATAACGGGTGTTGTTGGCAAGCTGAATCGCTTCGGAAGGTGTTCTGAATGTCATCGATACCACCACCGGGCCGAATATTTCTTCCTGGGCAAGGGTCGATGAGGGTTGCACATCGGTGATCAGGGTTGGCGGGTAAAAGCTACCGCAGTCGGGCATCCCGGTATCTGCCTGCCAGAGCTTGCCGCCTTCTTCGACGCCCAGCTTGACCAGGTTGGTAATCGTTTGCAGTTGTACCGGATCAACCACCGCACCGATATCGATACCCTTATCGAGAGGGTCGCCGATGACGAGTTTTGACATACGCAGGCGGATTTTTTCGAGCAGGGTTTCAGCCACCGACTCCTGTACCAGTAAACGTGAACCGGCACAGCAGACCTGGCCCTGGTTGAACCAGATAGCATCCACCAGACCCTCCACGACGCTGTCAAGATCCGCGTCCTCGTAGACAATAAAGGGGGATTTCCCACCCAACTCCAGTGTCAGTTTTTTACCGGTACCGGCGGTGGCCTTGCGTAATATGCGGCCTACTTCGGTTGAGCCGGTAAAGGCAATCTTTTTGACATCTTTGTGCTCGACCAGGGCCGCACCCGCCTTGCCGTCACCCAGCAGCAGGTTAAACACACCGTCAGGCAAACCAACCTCATCACAGATTTGCGCCAGCAGCGCTGCTGTCGACGAGGTATATTCAGCCGGCTTCAGAACCACGGTGTTACCCATGGCCAGTGCCGGTGCAACCTTCCAGGCTGCCATCAGTAATGGGAAGTTCCACGGAATGATCTGGCCAACCACACCCAGTGGTTGAAAACCGGGCATTTCACGTTCCATCACCTGCGCCCAGCCGGCGTGATAATAGAAGTGTCGTGCCACCAGCGGTATATCAATATCGCGGGATTCGCGAATGGGTTTACCATTGTCCAGGCTTTCCAGTACAGCAAGTAAACGGCTGTGTTTTTGTACCTGGCGGGCAATCGCGTAGAGGTATCGGGCACGCTCATGTCCGCTGAGGGCTGCCCATGCAGGAGCCGCAGCTGCTGCGGCGGCCACTGCGCGGTCGGTATCTTCCGCGTTGCCGTCTGCAACTTTTGCGAGTTCTTCATTGCAGGCGGGGTTGTTGGTTGCAAAATACTCGCCACTGGCGGGCTCCTGCCACTCACCATTGATATAGTGAAGCAAGGTGTTGTGACGCCCGCCATACCATAATTCCGCGACCTCCCGGTCTTCCGGTGCCTGGCCGTATTCCATGCGGATAAAGATGTCTTTAATGTTCATATCAATTCACTACCTTCCTAACTCATGGGGTGACGATGCTGGGCCGAATAACTACCCGTCAGGCGGTGCTCCAGCTGGCGCTCTACATCGCCCAGCAGGCTACTGGCACCGAAGCGGAACAGCTGCGGGTCCAGCCAGTCGTTACCCAGTTCCTCCTTGATCAGTATCAGATAGGCGATGGCATCCTTGGCTTTACTGATGCCACCGGCAGGTTTGTAACCTACCTTGTAACCGGTTAAGCGGTGGTACTCCCGGATCGCACGCACCATCACCAGGCTGAATGGCAAAGTAGCGTTAACACTCTCCTTGCCAGTGCTGGTCTTGATAAAATCGGCACCCGCCATCATGCAAACCCAACTGGCCCTGGCAACATTGGTCAGAGTAGCCAGCTCCCCGGTTGCAAGGATCGTCTTGATATGCGCTTCACCACAGGCTTCACGGTAGGCCTTCACCTCGTCGTATAAACCCTTCCAGTCACCTGTCAGCACCTTGGCGCGGGAGATGACAATATCGATTTCAGTGGCACCCGCCTCAACCGAAGCTTTTATCTGTGCCAGCTTCAGCTCGAGGGAAATCTGGCCTGCCGGGAAACCCGTAGACACTGCCGCAACCGGGATACCCGTGCCTTCAAGTTCTTTTACCGCGGTTTCAATCAGGTTGTGGTAAACACACACGGCGCCGGTGTGAATATTCATATCGGTCACACCCAGCCCTTCCAGGATATCCTTGCGCACCGGTTGACGTGCTTTCTGACACAGGCGCCTGACCTTGCCAGGCGTGTCATCACCGGCGAGCGTGGTCAGGTCCATGCAGGTGATAACCTTGAGCAGCCATGCGGTCTGGTGATCCTTTTTAACCGAACGACGTGTGGCAATAGTGGATGCCCTGCGCTCTACAGCACTGCGGTTGATACGCAGGCTGTTAAACAACTCCGGCGTATATTCCATACCGGGGTTTCTATCCAGACCATGATCTTTGCTACGGCCCGCTTCTGTCTTACTAGAACGATTTGTCACTGGCAGGCTCCCGCCCATTTACACAGAGCCATCTAGTATAAACCTTGTACTGCAAGAGCGGCCAGTTTACCGGCTCATAGCTGAACCCGGCATTAAATTTCTACGGCCCAGAGCAGGGTTCACATAAAAACTTGATTAAAGTCACGTTAAAATGTCGCAGGTTTTTCAAAAAGAAAACCGCATCTGCCTGCCAACATGCGCGCTTTTGTGGCAAAATACGCGCTGTTTCCAATCATAGTCTGACCAAGCTTTATGACCACTACTTTTCGGGCGGGACTGCTGGTGTCGCCCCTGCTCTTATTGCTGTTTCACACCACACTGCTGGCGGGTGATGAGGCTTCCGATGATCTTTATGAGACCGATACGCTCGAACATGTGCAGGTTACGGCAACACGCACAAACAAAAGGGATATCGACATCGCGGCAGCGGTGACGGCCATTGATGAGGAAACGATACTCCAGCTGGCACCCGATGTAATTGCCGAAGTGCTGCGCGGGCAACCCGGCGCCTTCTTCCAGCAAACGACACCCGGCCAGGGTATTCCTATTATTCGTGGCCTTAAGGGCTCACAAATACTCCACCTCGTCGATGGCATGCGTTTAAACAACGCTTTCTTTCGAAACGCACCCAACCAGTACCTGGGACTGGTAGATTCCTTCGCAGCCGAGCGCATGGAAGTTGTCCGCGGCTCGCAGGGCACCCTGTACGGGGCGGATGCAATGGGTGGCGTGTTGAATATCCTGACGCCCGAACCCGGCTTTAGTGATAGCAACTGGCAGCAGGAAACGCGGCTTTATGGTAGCTATGACAGCGTGGATAACGGTTGGGTACTGAACGCCCGCACCAACGGCGGCAAACAGGGTTGGGGCTTTACCGGCGGTGCCACCTACCAGGATCATTCGTCACGAAAATCAGCAGATGGCGTAAAACTGGTTCCTTCTGGCTACACCTCAAAGGCCGCCGATCTGAAGTTCGTGGTCGACACCAGCGAGCGTTCCAGCCTGATGCTGGCAGCCCAGGTGATGGAGCAGCCATCGACACCGCGTTACGACGAAATGGTAGCCGGTTATGGCCAGGACGAGCCCTCCTCTGAACAGTACCTGTTTGAACCCAACCGACGCAGCTTCATCCATGCCCGTTTTCGTTACGACGGGCAAAGTGATTGGTTTGATCAATTTGAGGCCCACCTGGCGCGCCAGACTATTACCGATGACAGGTTGACGCAGGATTATGGCAGCCCCCTCATCAGCACCGAAAACAACCGCAGCACGCTGGATGGTTTGACCATGCAGTTTAATTCAAGCTTCGATTCCGGCATCTCGCTGGTCTGGGGTGCGGAGTATTATACGGATGAGGTTGACAGCCAGCGCTTCAGACAAACACAAGAATCCGACGCCAAAACCGAAGTTCGCAGCCGCTTCCCCGATGGTTCCAGCATGGATAGCGCCGCGGTTTATTTTTCAGGCGAGTGGATCAATACCGACAAGTTCAACCTGAATGCAGGCCTGCGTTACAGCTGGTTTGACATCCGCTTGCCGGCCAATGACACCTACGATAACGTCAAGCTGACGCCTTCCCACCTGACCGGTGATATTCACGCGGTCTATGAACTGAACCCGGGACTGAAACTGGTTGGCAACCTGGGACATGGCTTCCGGCCACCCAATATATTTGACCTGGCGGCACTGGGGCCGCGCCCGGGTAATCGCTTTAATGTCGCCAACACAGATCTCGGCCCGGAAACGGTCTGGAGTTATGACCTGGGGATAAAGGCAGAGAGCGATACCCTCGAGTTTGAAGTATTCGCGTTTTATCTCGACTATTCTGACAAGATCACATCGGTTTTCACCGGTGATACAACCCCGGACGGTCGCTTTGTCGTTCGTAGTGAAAATCGCAATAACGTAGAAATCTATGGTCTTGAAGCGGGTCTTTACTGGGCCGTCATGGAAGAATTGCGTCTGATTGCCGTTTTCAACTACACCCATGGCGAGGAACAGGACGACAGCGAACTGAGCTTTCCGGCCGACCGCATACCACCCTTCAATGGCCAGGTGGGAATGGAGTATTTCTTTAACAGTGACTGGCGTATTGAACCTTATATTATGTTTGCTTCCCGTCAGGATCGTCTGAGCCCCCGCGATGTGGAAGATCCGCGTATCAACCCATTGGGCACAGCCAGCTGGGCGACGCTGAACCTGGTAGTGGACTGGCAGGTGACCGACGCCCTACAACTGGGTCTGCGGCTGGAGAACCTCGCTGACAGTGCTTATCGTGAACATGGCTCGGGCATCGACGCGCCCGGACGCAATATTGGACTATGGGTGAACTTCAATTTCTGACAAAAATAGCGTAGCTACAGGTTTGAAACCCCATTCATGAAAAACCTGTTTAAACATCTCGGTTTCTGGCTATTGCTGCCACTCTCCGCGATGCAGGGTTTGTGGTTGCGTAAAACAGCCATCCGTCTACCGGAGGCTAGTGGTATCAGAACCGGTATATGTGGTCGCGGGGAGAAACTGCACCTGCTCGCCCTGGGTGATTCGATTATCGCAGGGGTGGGCACCGGTCTTATTGAGTATTCATTACCCGTTCAATTTGCCCATTCCCTTGCAGTATCAAGAGAGTGCTCAGTGTGCTGGCACATTGAAGGTGCAAATGGCGCAGATATTTCAGACCTGCGGCAAAGCGTTACCCAGTTAACTCCGGGGCAACCGGCCGATGTGATTCTGATTTCGATCGGGGTTAACGATGTCACCGGGCTGAGCAGCACAGGTAAATGGCGACGACAGGTTAATCTGCTTGTTTTGGAACTGAGAGAGCAATGGCCAAAGGCAAACGTCATCTTTGCCGGTCTGCCGCCCATGGGACAGTTTCCGCTACCGCCACAACCGCTGCGCTTCACCCTTGGGCAACGCGCCGCAACGCTGGATAGCATCGCCGCCAATATCATTAGCAGGCAAAACGGCATGCAGCATATCCCCACAAACATCAACCCGTCAGTACAGGAGTTTAGTGAGGATGGTTTTCACCCATCAGCAGAATCTTGCAGATACTGGGCATCGGTGCTTGCACAAAGATTTGAAGCTGATAACTTAGGCATGTCAGTTTCAGACAGGGATTGAAATGAACAGCATGACACCATCCAGCAAGGCCGTCGCACAGACGATACTTGATGGGTTTGACCGGCACTACTTCCTGTTCAGAAGGTTTGGGTACGAAGCCAAGTTCTGTTATGAATACGCCAACTGGTCGCGTGCCGCTGAAGGCAGAAAGGAACGTATCCTCGGTTATGAAGCGCGTGTCACTGAAACGGTAATAGCCCTCGATAAACAGTTTCCTGGCATTGGTAAAAATGCCGGTTTATGGCCTGACGTAAAAACTGCCTATATTTCACTTCTGCTTAACCATCTGCAAGCAGAATGTGCTGAAACATTTTATAATTCTGTGGTTTGCAGGGTTCTTCATAGAAATTACTATAATAATGAAAATATATTCTGGCGCCCAAGTATCAGCACCGAGCACCTGCATGGATCAAGCCCTTCCTATCGAAGTTGCTACCCGCCCAGCGAAGGCCTGCGTCGCAGTCTGCTCAAAATCGTAACGGGCTTCGGGTTGAGTAACCCTTTCCAGGATCTTCGACGCGATATTCGCAGGCTGGAAATCGCGATCCTCAAACACCAGGGCAAGAACTGGAAAATCCACCCCAACTATCAAATTCAGGCACTCAAGACCTTGTTTTTCCGCAGCAAGGCCGCGTACATCGTCTGCCGTATTATCAACGGTGACCGTACACAGGCACTGGTCATTCCATTGCTGCAAGATTCTGAAAGACGGATTTATGTCGATACAGCACTCATGCGCCGCAAGGACGTGACCATCGTTTTCAGTTTTTCACGTGCCTATTTCATGGTTGATATGGAGGTGCCTTCTACCTATGTGCGATTCCTGCTATCCATCATGCCGGGTAAATCTACCGTCGACCTGTATGCCATGCTGGGCTTGCAAAAACAGGCCAAGACACTGTTCTACCGTGAACTGCAATATCACCTGAACCACTCTCAGGATAATTTTCAGATCGCACCAGGTGTGCGTGGCATGGTGATGCTGGTGTTCACGCTACCGTCTTTTCAGTTTGTCTTTAAGCTGATCAAGGACCGGTTTGACCCACCCAAAACGGCATCGAGGGAAGATGTGCGCCAGAAATACCAACTGGTCAAGTATCATGACCGTGTGGGCAGACTGGCGGACACCCTGGAATATTCCAACGTAGCGATTTCCCTGGACAGGGTTGATCCCGAACTGCTCAAGGAACTGCGTAACAGCGCGGCCGGTTCGATCGAGGAAGCGGATGGCAACCTGATCATTCAGCATGTTTATATCGAACGGCGTATGGAACCGCTGGACCAGTACCTCTCACAGGTATCCGGCAGGAAACGCCGTCGCGCGATACGCGACTTTGGCCAGTCCATTCGCGACCTGGTCGGCGCCAATATATTTCCGGGAGACATGCTCAAGAAAAATTTTGGCGTTACACGAAACGAGCGCGTGGTTTTCTACGACTACGATGAGATCTGTTACATCACCGATTGTAACTTCCGCCGCATTCCGCCGGCACGCAGCTACGAGGACGAAATTTCAGATACACCATGGTATTCGGTTGGCCAGAACGATGTCTTCCCCGAAACATTTGCACCGTTCTTTTTTACCGACCACGAAGATATGGCATTATTCAAGAAGGATCACGCTGACTTGTTGGATGCCGCGTGGTGGAATAAAGTGAAAGACATCATCATGGCAGGTGACCTGACTGATGTATTCCCCTACCCCGTTAAACGTCGCTTTTCGGTACGTTTTGGATCGTGAATCATCCCTCGCAGGCAGCGAGGGAATCATGTATTTCGAGGATAAATAACCAGCCTGGACATTGCACCGGTTCCCCAAGGCAGGCTCAATGGAGCGGGTAGTCTAATGCCAGCCATGCCAATTCGGTGCTGCGCACTAGTGTCATGTCAAACCTATATCGTGGGTTTCAGCGAGCCGTGAAGTGGTTGTACGCAAGGCACGTCTCGCTGGCAATGGCCGCGGTCCTTGCCCAGAGGCGCAACACAGCGAACGACCGCTTCACGGCTCGCCCGAAGGGAGCTATCCAGATGCCCCAATACGGCGTTGCAGCCCTTGAAAAGGACATGCCATTTCCTGCGGACTGCGCCTTGTCCTGGAACATCTGGGTTGCTCTGAAACCCACGATATAGGTTTGACATGACACCAGCCTCGTTCAGGAACTCGCCTGATCGGAACCGCGCTGGCGGTACTTCCTGTACCGTCAGCTCTCGATTTTCATCCCTGAAAATCGCTCCGGGCGAAACCCTTCACTCGGCGAATTAATGGCTGGCTCAGACTACCCACCCCATTGAGCTTGGACGCTGTGCTTATCGATGCGGATAAGACTCCGTCAGTGGCAACGCATGGGGCGATTTCGTAGCGCCGAGCAGACAGGCCGATAGTGGACTATTGGCCCGGATGGCCAATCGAGCTCATCCAGCATCATGGATGTGCTGTATGAGCGGCCGCGTTAGTCGGACTGTATGGGAGGGAAGTCCCGGACAGGGTCCGGGACCGCGAAGCCATGAGCAGCATGCGTTGCCATTGACGGAGTCGGTTCGGAGTGATCACGTCCAGACTAGTTATGTAAACAACACTGCTGGAATCAACGGTTATGCTGACGCCAGCGCTTGCTCCAGGTCAGCGATGATATCTTCGATGTCTTCGATACCAATACACAAGCGGATCATATCCGGTGTCACACCGGCCGCCTCCAGTTCTGCACCTTCCAATTGACGGTGTGTGGTCGATGCCGGGTGTGCCGCCAATGATTTCACATCGCCGATATTGACCAGGCGCAGAAACATCTGCAGGGCATCATAAAACTTCACGCCCGCTTCATAACCACCCTTGATACCAAAAGTCAGCAAGGCTGACGGTTTCCCGTCGGTGTATTTTTGTGCCAGGTCATAATAGGGTGATTCTGGCAGGCCGGCGAAATTGACCCAGTCGACCTTTTCGTGATCTTTAAGGTAGTTGGCCACGGCCAGGGCATTTTCACAATGACGCTGCATACGCAGTGGCAGGGTCGCCATCCCCTGTAAAATCAGGAAGGCATTCATCGGGCTCAGGGCTGAGCCGGTATTACGCAACGGCACCGTTCTCGCGCGTGCAATGTAGGCCGCAGGCCCCATGGCTTCGGTGTAGACCACGCCGTGATAAGAGGCTTCAGGCTCATTCAGCATATGGAATTTTTCCGGGTATTTATCCCATGGAAACTGGCCACCATCGACAATCACACCACCCAGTGAATTACCATGACCACCCATATACTTGGTCAGTGAATTGACCACGATATCAGCACCATAATTAATCGGTTTGATCAGGGCCGGCGTCGCCACGGTGTTGTCCACAATTAACGGCACACCATGCTTATGCGCCATATCGGCCAGCGCTTCGATGTCGACGATATTACCCGCCGGGTTACCAATCGACTCACAGAACACCGCGGTGGTTTTTTCATCGATCAGAGCCTCCATCGCCGCCACGCTGTCATCGCTTGCAAAACGGACTTCGATACCCTGGCGTGGCAACATGTGTTTGAACAATGTGTAACTGCCACCATAGAGCAGAGGTACGGATACAATGTTATTGCCCTGCTCCGCAATGTTTAAAATGGCGTAGTTGATCGCCGCACTGCCCGCGCTGACACACAGCGCCGCAATACCACCCTCAAGTTCTGCGCAACGTTGTTCCAGAACATCGGTGGTCGGATTCATGATACGGGTATAGATATTACCCGGCACTGCCAGGTTAAAAAGGTCAGCACCATGTTGTGCGTTGTCAAATTCGTAAGCAACGGTCTGGTAAACCGGCACCGCGGTCGCCTTGGTGGTGGGATCGGATTTGAATCCGGCATGTATGGCGAGTGTCTGATCTTTCATTGAGTACTTCCTTTTTTTAAGCCTGTTAAGTTTTCATGCCCAGTGGGTCATTGGGATCAATATCCGCCATAAAGAGCTGGGTTCGATCGAGATTTGTTACCTGGTAAACAAGACCGAGCCAATTGTTCACGAGCGCCTTGGCCGTATCTCCCCATGTATTGTCCAACCAGGCGTCAATTTCTTCTTCCATCAAAACCGGCAGCGGTTCATTGTTGGCCTGCGCCCGTCTTGCCTGTTCCAGAAATTGCTCAGCCATGACCTCGACCTCATCACTAAAATAGTTTTCCGGATACGGCGGCGGCGAAGTCAGTTCACCAGCCAGGTAGCGCAACAGTTCGCGCTTGTATTCCTTGAGCAGGCTGTTCTTGTCATACTCGGGATGACCCTGGAAATAGATCATACGAAACTGGTCCGGACTGACTGCCATGTGCACACCGCCGGCTTCACTTTCCGCCAGCACGGTCAGACCGGCCTGTTCCAGTTGCTGCCTGGTTATTTCGTTGTAGCGTGAATGCGGCACATCGAAGCGTGTGTTGATACCCCTTAACAAAGGATGACCGGGGCTGGAGGTTCGGTGACTGTAGACACCCCAACGTTTGCCCGGTAGTGCCTGTCGTTCGATACCATAAAAGTAACGGAGCAAGGCGTGTGTCGCCAGGCAAGAGCATAAGGTTGAAGCAACATTCTGTTCAGCCCAACGGACAACCTCCATCAAAGGTTCCCAAAATGGCTCCTGCTCCAGGTTAGGATTTGATATGTTGGCGCCGGTAATAATCAGTGCATCCAGACCCTGTTTCTGTATATCTTCAAACTTACAATAAAAGCGCTCGATGTAATCCAGTGTCTTTTCACTACGGGACAAGCCCGGCAGAGAAAATGGATAGACGTAAAACTGTGCAATACGATTGCAATTACCCACCAGGCGAATGAACTGTCGCTCGGTCGCCTCCAATGCCGTATCCGGCATCATGTTCAGAAACCCGATATGCAGTTCCCGGATATCCTGATGCACCGCGCGATCTAACGGCAGCACTTCGTGCCCCTGTTCCCGCAGACGCGAAAAAGTGGGTAATTCGAGATGTTCGACTAGAGGCATATTAAAAGCTTAACTCCTGACCAGCAAAAAAAATGACCGGGCGTTTAAACCCGGCCATTCCTAATACTACTTCAAATCTGGCGTTCAGGCACTCGCGATGGATTTGCCTTTTGAACCAAGATCATCACAGGCTTCCAGCAAACGCGCAACGATGCCTTCTTCACCAAGACGCAAATAACCCCTTGGGTCGTATTGCTTCTTATAAGGTGTGCCATCATCCGGATCAATCTGGTACTGGAATGCACGGGGATGTTCATTGACGAACTTGCCAACCGGTTGCGAGAAAGCAAACTGGGTGTCGGTATCGATGTTCATCTTGAATACGCCGTAACTGACGGCCTCATGAATTTTGGCTTTTTCAGAACCGGAACCACCATGAAATACAAGGTGAAGCGGATTATCACCTGTGCCACAGGTCTGTTGAACCAGTGCCTGGGAGTTCTTCAGGATTTCAGGCCGTAATTTGACATTACCCGGCTTGTAAACACCATGGACGTTTCCAAATGAAGCGGCAACGGAAAAATGGCCGATCGGGTTCAGCAATTCATAGGCACGTAACACATCCTCAGGTTGAGTGTAGAGCTTCGAGTTATCTGCACCTTCCTCAAAGTCGCTGCCGATGCCATCTTCTTCACCACCGGTTACACCCAGTTCGATCTCCAGTGACATATCGATCTTGTCCATACGCTCCAGAATGCGGGCGCACTCGCTGAGATTAAAATCGATGGGATCAGCAGACAGATCCAGCATGTGGGAACTGAACAGCGGCTTGCCATGCGCTTTGTAATACTTCTCACCTTCATCAAGCAGGGCTTCGATCCAGGGGATCAGCGCCTTGTTGGCGTGATCGGTATGCATGGCGACACATATACCATAGTGCTCTGCCAGCAGGTGCACATGCTGTGCTGCCGCAACCGAACCCATTACTTTCGCATTGAAAGCATCTTCGAGGCCTTTTCCTGCGTAAAATTGACCACCGCTATTGGATAGCTGGATGATGATATCGGATTTTGCTTTCGCCGCTGCTTCCATCACAGCGTTAATCGTGTTTGTACCGGTTACGTTAACCGCAGGCAATGCATAACCACCCTGCTTGGCTGCTTCAACCAGTGTCTTGTATCCTTCGCCGGTGACAACACCGGGCTTTAATGTAGTTTTGCTCATAATCTTTCCTAGTGTAATAACTCTGTTCCATTCTAGCGCATTCTTTCACTTGTTGAAGGGTATCCGGTGAAGTTTTTCAGATATTTTCACCTAACCATTATTTGTCTTTAAAGACCTGTATTTCAGACTGTGAAAACCTCGGAAAACATCTGGACTAAAAGCAACTTCCCTTCCATATGACATATGTCAATGTAACAGCATTGGCAATGTGACAAATTGACGCACGGATGAGTACGAACGAAAGCATCCTTTTCAGTAATCAAGTGCCGTCATATTCACGACCGATGAAATGACGGGCAAACAGGAGTAAGTCATGAGGGTAAAAACAATGTGGTCGCTCTTGGTCAGCCTTGTATTTTTATGCAGCGCAACCAACCTGGCAGCCAAATCAGAAGTAACCGATGGCGGTAGTTATACAACCAAAGATAGTGAGTTTTACTTAACACCTGAACAATTATTGTTCATCAGACCGGGTCTGGTAATGGAAATAACGGATGTTGTGGTTCCAGCCGACCGTCAGGCAGAAGTTACGTTTACACTTTCTGATCCTGCTGGCTTGCCGCTGGACAGAACCGGTGTCTATACACCAGGTCCAGTAGTCCACTTCTTTCATCATTGCAAATATTCCGGCAGGTGAAGAGGGTTACTACGCCTACACCAACCGGGTTCAGACCAGCCCGATCACGGGTGACTCTGCTGAGCAGGGCACTTCCGATTCCGGTGGCACTTACACCGAAATGGCTATCGGTACTTATATGTATAAATTCGGTACGGTACTTCCTGAAGGCTACGACATGGATGTGACCCATACCGTGGGTATCTATGCACGTCGCGATCTGACCGAGTTTGACCTGGAACCGTTACGTAGGACAACGAGACCTATCACTTTGTCCCTTCCGGTTCCGCCATGCCGATGCCACGTGAAATCGTTACCACCGAAACCTGTAATGGCCGCTGCCATGATCCACTCGCCATTACATGGTGGTGCGCGTACAGATGTCGACCTGTGCATCCTGTGCCACAACCCGAATCAGGATATCGATCCTGACACTGGCAATTCATTTGACATGCCTTTGATGATCCACAAAATCCATATGGGCGCAGAACTTGCCAATGGATATAACATCATTGGTTACCGCCAGTCGAATCATGACTACAGTGATGTTGTATACCCAGGCATCAATTACCGAATGTGAATCCTGCCATACAGGTGGAACACCAACGGAAAGCTTCCCGCTGGTAGCAAGCCCGAATCCTGTACCCGTATGTGATGCATCCGGTCTTGGTGCAACACTTCTCGAGTGGGGCGATCTCGATTCATTTGAAATCCACATGAATACAGCCGATGGTCCGTTATTTGCGGCAAGTCGCAGGCGAAGGTTCAGCCATGACTGGCAAATGGGTATGCAGATGGATCTACTTTTGTACTGGTCGATAAAGCCTCTGGCGATGCCCTTCAAACACTGAAGGTTAATGCAACAGGCTTTGGTTGTGTTGGCAATCCTCCAGGCGCATCTGTTGGCGTTGCTGCAACCAATCATACCAATTGGATGGACAACCCGGGCCGCAAGTCCTGTGGCGCATGTCATGACTCGATTAACTGGGCAACCGGTGAAGGCCATGCCAGTGGTATCCCACAGGAAAATGATAACACGTTGTGGCAATTGCCACAGACCAATCGGTTCAGAGTTTGACCGTTCAGTCAGAGGTTCCAACACTTGCACTTTACAAATCAGTAGAAATGCCTAACGTGATTGTTGAGTTTCTTGATATCAGCAACACTGGCCCGGGTGAAAACCCAGTCGTTACTTTCTCATTGAAGGGCAAAAATGGCCCGATACACCCAGGATCAATGAATCGCATGCTGTTTGTCATCACCGGACCTAATGAAGACTGGGCCTATGATTATTTCTACGTGGACGAAGACGCCAGATCAGCCGTTCAGGATGGTGATAACTGGGTTTACACCTTCGAAACACCACTTCCAGACGATGCAGCAGGTTCATTTACCATCAGCATGGAAGGACGTATCGAAGTAGAAGTCGACATGGGTGACGGACCGGAACAGAACGTGATTACGCCGAGAACCCAATGATGGCATTTGCAGTAACTGGCGACAATGCAACTCCACGACGTAAGGTTGTTGATGATGCAAAATGTGAAGCTTGCCATCTCAACCTGTCCCTGCACGGTAGCAACCGTCACGATGTCACATACTGCAGCACTTGTCACACGCCTGACCGGCTTGATATCGCTGATGTACCCGAGTCTGTCCATATGAAATGGATGATCCATAAGATTCACCGTGGTGCTGAACTTGAGAATGGCTATGTTGTCATCCGTTCAAGAGGCACATACGACTTCAGTAATATCCACTTTACTGGCGACCTGCGTAATTGTGATGCATGCCATGTGAATGGTACACAGAACTTGCCAGTGGCTAGCGGCGCACTTCCAACGATCACCAACAATGCCTGGTGGACACCGATGGAGCCTCAAGCTGCAGCATGTCTGAGCTGTCATGATGACGACGATTCAGCGGCACATGCTTACGCCAACACCACGTTCTTTGGCGAGTCATGCTCGACCTGCCATGGTGAAGGAAAATCAGCTGCAGTGGACAAGGTTCACGCCCGCTAAAGTCGATAGTTATACAGGCTTTCAAGCCTCTAAAGAGATGCAGGGTGTTTCGACACCCTGCATTTTTTTTGCCTGAATATTCACACCTGTCTGTATGACCTAGGTCAATGTCACGTATCCGATCATGTGAGAAATTGTCACTTGGGTGAGGTCGATCGAAAGTGCCCATACCGACAACAATTCCCAGTCTTTTTCACAACCGATGAAACGATGGACAAAACGGGAGTAAGTCATGAGGGTAAAAATAGTATGGTCACTTCTGCTGAGCATTGCGTGTTTATGCAGTGCAAGCAATCTGGCCGCCAAATCAGAGGCCGTTGATAGCGGGTTTTACACTACCAAGGATAAGGAGTTCTACCTGACCCCTGAGCAATTGATATATCATCAGGCCAGGTCTGGACATCGACATTCGTAAACGTTGTTCTTCCGGAGGATATGCAGTTGGAAGTCACCTATACCATTAAGGATCCCGACGGCTTGCCACTGGATCACGATGGTATTGCTACACCCGGGCGCAGTAGACATGCGCTTCACATTGGCCAATATTCCGATGGATGAAGAGCAGAAAGTCAGGCTCGCCTATGAACGCATCAGTAGAAATGGCACACTCACAGAAGTGGCGCCTGGAACCTACAAATACAAATTTGACTATGTTTATGATGCCGATATGGATACCACGAACACTTTGGTACTAGGCGGCCGTCGTGACCTGCGCGACTTCGAACTCGACCGTTATGCGGACAACGCCATACAAAACTGGGTTCCAAGCGGTTTGTTTGATGTGGTGCCCCGGGATATCGTGACAACCGAGACCTGTAACCGTTGTCATGACCCTCTGCAATTACATGGTCGCTGGCAGCAACCACAGGCCTGTACCCAGTGCCATAACCCCACAGGCAACACCCGCTTTGAAGAGCTGATCCACGCCGTTCACGCAGCCACAGAAGCAGGCGGACATGACTTTTCATCAGTGACCTATCCGGCTCCGTTGAACGCTTGTGAAACTTGCCATACCGGCGGCACCCCGACACAGAACTTCCCGCTGGTTGCCAACCCCAATCCTATACCTGTATGTGATATGTCCGGCCTTGGCGCGACCATGCTGGAATGGGGCAACCTTGGAGCTTTTGAAATCCACATGAATACAGCTGATGGTCCGCTATTCGCAGCGACAGCGGGTGAAGGTTCGGCGATGACCGGCAAATGGGTTAGCGATGGATCAACATTTGTGCTGGTTGACCAGGCCACGGGCGACACCCTCCAGACGCTTTACGTCAACACCACGGCTCTTGGATGTGTAAGCAACGCACCAGGCACATTCAGAGGTGAAGCAGGCGCACAACATACCAACTGGCTGGATCACCCAAGCCGTGTGGTCTGCGGTGCATGTCACGTCGACATTGATTTTGAAAATGGCGTTGGTCACATTGCCGTGTCAAATGATGACCTGTGTGGTAACTGCCACAGACCTGATACCGGGGTTGAATTTGACCGGTCGGTTAAAGGTGCGCACACCGAACTCTACAAATCATCACAGCTACCTGGTGTGATTGTTGAGTTTATGGAAGTCACCAACACCGGCCCTGGCCAGCATCCAACCGTCACATTCTCCGTGAGCAGTAAGAATGGTCCGCTTAATCCGGCTGATATGAACCGCCTCAGGTTCAAGCTTTCCGGACCGAACGAAGACTTCAGTTTTTATGAAAGTGAAGACGTGGAGAACTATGTCCAGGTGGATGGAAACTGGGCCTACACATTTGAAACTGCATTACCTGACGACGCTGAAGGCTCCTATACGATCAGCGTGGAAGCACGAAACCTCGTTGATGTTGATATGGGCAATGAAGTATCTGAAGAACGTGATACGGCAGAGAACCCTCAAATTGCATTCGCCGTTACCGATGATGCTGCCATGTGGCGACGCACGGTGGTTAAAGACTACAACTGTGAAAATTGCCATTCCAACCTGTCCTTCCACGGTGGCAACCGGCATGACCCGGACTATTGCGGGGTCTGCCATATGCCGGAAGCTGTCGACCGCGGAGATGAACAAACCATAGCCCTCAAGTATATGATCCACAGTATTCACCGTGGCGCAGAACTTGAGAATGGTTTTGCAATAGGCAGTCATGACTACAGCGAAGTTGAGTACCCTGGCGACCTGCGTAACTGTGAAGCCTGTCACACTGGCAATTCACAGCAGATACCAATAGCAGATGGCGCATTGCCGACGATAACACCCCAAGCGTGGTGGAGTCCGATGCAACCGCAGGCCGCAGCATGCCTGAGCTGTCATGATGGCGATGATGCAGCAGTACATGCTTACACCAACACCACGTTCTTTGGCGAGTCATGCTCGACCTGTCATGGTGAAGGTAAAGAGGCGTCTGTTGACAAAGTTCACGCCCAGTAAAGCCAGTTGTTAAACAGGCTTTCGAGCCTTGAAGACAAGTGCAGGATGTTTCGACATCCTGCACTTTTTTTACACCGGAAAAAACAGACATTGATCCGTATCAGAGCGATGAATGAAATAATTTTTTCCGGCTTATAGGGTATGATTACAAACATAATAAAACAGATTTAAAAAGAATCAGGCTGTGTCGATCTTCTGAAATGGAATAAGACGCGCAAATCGGGAGTCAGAGATGAAGTTTAAGTTATTACAACCGTTCTTGATCGGTATGCTTTGTTTATTGGGCACAGCGAACCTCGCTGCCAAATCAGAAACCATCGACAGTGGGCACTACACAACAAAAGACAGTGAATTCTACCTGACGCCCGAGCAGCTATTGTTCATCAGGCCGGGCCTGGTATTGAACATTACCGATGTCGTTGTTCCAGCCGACCGTCAAACAGAAGTGACCTTTACCTTAACGGACCCTGCGGGTCTGCCTTTGGACAGGACGGGCACCCTCACACCTGGGCCGGTAAGCACTTCTTTCGTCCTTTCGTTTATCCCGTCATATGAAGAGTCATATGTCGCCTATACGACCCGTGTCCAGACCAGCCCGATTACCGGTGATTCTGCAGAACAGGCATCCACTGACTCAGGCGGTAGCTATACGGAACTGGCCATAGGCACCTATAAGTACAAATTTGGCACGATACTACCCGAGGCTTACGATGCAGATGCCACCCATACCCTCGGTGTATACGCGACCCGTAACCTGAATGAATTCGACCTGGGCACCTATGTAGCGAATGAGCTTGATCATTTTGTTCCTTCCGGAACGGCTGAACCCATGCCCCGTGAAATCGTTACCACAGAAACCTGCAATGGCAGATGCCATGACCCACTCGCCATCCATGGCGGATCACGCCAGAAAGTTGAGTTGTGTATTCTTTGCCATAACGCGAGCCAGGATATTGATCCGGACACAGGTAACTCGATTGATATGCCCTTGATGATCCACAAAATTCACATGGGTGAATACCTGACCGAGGACTACACTATTATTGGTTACCGCCAATCTGTGCATAACTATAATGATGTCGTCTACCCTGCCCCCATTAATGAATGTACAGACTGCCATACCGGTGGTATTCCCACTGCGAATTTCCCAATGGTTTCCACCCCTCCCGCAGCCCTGGTATGTGACAGCTCAAGCGTCGGTAGTGTTGTCCTGAATTGGGACTACACCGATAATGTTGAGATCAAAGTTCGTACCGCCTCCAACCCTGAAGGTACTGGTTTTGCCACAGGCGGGCCATCAGGCTCTGTAGAGACTGGAAAATGGGTGGCAGACGGCACTACATTTGATATTTACGATACGACCACCCAGAAATTGCTCCAATCCGTTCCGGTCAATGCCACGGTACTGGGTTGTGTCAGTAATGCGCCTGGTACCTTCAGGGGTGAAGCGGGCGCCCAGCATACCAACTGGATGGATCATCCCAGCCGCAAGACCTGTGGGTCATGTCACGACTATATCAACTGGGAAACGGGTGAAGGCCACTCTGAAAACAACCTTGTCATGGTGGATGACATCACCTGCGACAACTGTCATGCACCTTACACCGGTAACGAGTTTGACCGTTCCGTTCAGGGTGCCCACCTGGAACTCTACAAGTCAGCACAATTCCCGGGTGTGTTAGTCAAGTTCCTGGAGGTCACCAATACCAACCCGGGAGATAGTCCTACCGTGAAGTTTTCGGTAGGTAGCAAGAATAGCCCGATCGACCCGGCCACGCTGGATCGCTTCAGGTTGACCTTATCCGGGCCAAACGATGATTACAGCTTCCGCATCCAGGAAATCGCCAACCGGTCTCACGTATGGGCCGGTGATAACACCTGGACCTATACCTTTGATCAGTCACTGCCCCAGGATGCGTCTGGCTCTTTCACCGTCAGCGTTGAAAGCCGGAACCTGGTTCCAATCGACTTTGATGGAACGGTATCCGAGGAGCGCGACAACGCAGAAAACCCGAGCATCGCCTTTGCGGTCACCGATGCAACTGCCACACCCCGGCGCATGGTGGTTGACGACTTCAACTGCGAAAGCTGTCACTCCAACCTCGCATTCCATGGTGGCATCCGGCACGACCCGCAGTATTGCGCCACTTGCCACATGCCGGAAGCGCTCGATTTTGATGGAGACCAAACGATCCACCTCAAGTACATGGTGCACAGCATTCACCGTGGCGTAGATCTTCAAAACGGCTTCTCGATCGGTAACCGTGACTACAGCGACGTCATTTACCCGGGCGACCTGAGAAATTGTGATATGTGTCATGTCAATAATTCCCAGCAGGTACCAGTGGGCAGCGCTTCGTTGCCGACCATGACGCCGCAGGCATGGTGGAGCCCGATGGCGCCAAACACCGCTGCCTGCCTGAGCTGTCATGATGATGACGATTCAGCAGCTCATGCCTATGCCAACACCTCGTTTTTTGGTGAGTCCTGCGGAACCTGTCATGGCGAAGGCAAAGTGGCGGCGGTGGACAAGGTTCACGCACACTAGCAACCTGATCTCAAGGTTCATCAACCCGCAGGGCGCCCTGTCGTCCTGCGGGTTTTCATGCTGATGACGTTTTATATCAGTTTGCAGCTTCGACTTCACAAATGAAAAAAGCTGTCAATCCCGGCCCGGTGCATGGCATCCAAGAATTGAGTTCAAAGCATGGTTCAAGCTGTGATATGGCAGGTATAATAATAATTGCATTCGGGGTGATCCCAGACGATTTGCACAATTAAAAACAACACAGGGTCTCAATAAAGTGAAAGCTACGATCATTTCCAACCGCTGGATCGGCGTCACCTTATCGTTACTGGTTGCGCTGGCATTCGGTTTCTGGTCACTTTCTCTTGGTCAGGACAAGAACTGGGACCTGTTGAACTATCATTTGTATAATCCCTATGCCTTTTTTAACGACCGAATCGAGTTCGACCTTGCACCAGCGGGCATGCAAACCTTCTTCAGCCCCATGCTGGACATCATATATTTCGCCGCGATCTCTCATTTAAGCCCCAGGATGGTCGGGTTTCTGCTCGGTTTCATACACGGTCTGAATTTTTTCCTGATCTATAAAATTGCGAACAGAGTGCTCAAGGAGCACGCGCAGAGCAGTATCTACGCGTTGCTGCTGGCCCTGGCGGGTGTGCTGTCGGTTGGTTTTCTGGCAGAGGTCGGCACGACGATGCACGATAGCCTGGTCGCCTTGTTCCCATTGTTGTCGCTATGGATGATCCTTTGCGCCATTGACGTGCTTGATTCGCCTGGTCAACGCCCCGTATGGGTGCTGGTTACCGGGGCCGGTCTTGTTGCCGGCACTGGTATCGGGTTAAAACTCGTGTCTGCAATCTATGCGTTACCGCTTTGTCTTGCCTTCTTGATACTTCCAATACCCTTTTTAAAGCGGTTCAAGCTCGCCTTTGTTTTTGGCCTGTCAGTATTGGCGGGTTTGGCGCTAACGGGTGGTTATTGGTTGTTTGAGGTTTGGCGTCTGTTCGGCAACCCACTGTTCCCCCAGTTTAATAACTACTTCCAGGGGGAACTGGCGACATTTCACGAAACCCGTGACCTGCGTTTTTTACCCGGGACACTTTTCGATAAAATTTTCTACCCGCTTATCTTTACCCTTGATCCACAAAGGGTGGCTGAACTCAAGTACCAGCAGTACAGTTGGCTTATCGCCTATGCGGCGGTTCTGAGCTTGCTGGTCTACAAGGTTATCAACTATTTCAGGAAGACCGTGGTGCAAAAACCATGGCCGCCGGAAGCGACATATCTACTGACATTTTTCTGTATCAGTTACTTTTTTTGGTTGAACATTTTTGGAATCTACCGATACCTTGCCGTCATCGAGTTTTTGATCCCGCTTTTGCTGTTTATCATTATCACTTACACCGCCAGGTCCCGCTTTGCGGTGCCGGTAGCGCTGTTGCTTGTCGGTGTATTGACCCTGGTGAATTTAGATGGTGCGCCGGACTGGGGGCACTCCGAATGGGCTGATACGGTCTACAGCATAGAGACCAATGGTTTAGAACTCGACCCCGAACCCGCTGGCATCTACCTGGCAGGCCAGCCATTGGCGTGGATTGTGCCTGCCATGGATATTCGAACACCCTTTGTCCAGATTGTACCTAACATGGGTGTGTCCGATGCCTACTGGCAACGTGCTAAAATCCTCACCTCGAACCGAAGCGGAAAACAATACGTCATATACGAATCGGACAATCCAGTCATCTGGCAGCGTTCAAGTGAAGCCCTGCTAAAGCTTGGCCTGGCTGTTGACGACAAAAGTTGCGGTCAGGTCGATGCATTCCTCGGTAAAGCCAGACATGAATACCGGTTTTGTGAACTTAAAAATACGGAGCCAAATTAATGCAAGCCAAACACCCGCAACTGGCTGATCTTCGCATTGCAGTCATACTTCCCTGTTATAACGAAGAGCAGGCCATCGTTAAGGTTATCAACGAGTTTCAGGACGCGCTGCCCGAGGCTGTCATTTACGTATTTGACAACAACTCCACCGACCGCACAGCCGAGGTGGCCCGTGCCGCCGGCGCCAATGTTGCTCATGTTGCATTGAAGGGCAAAGGTAACGTGGTACGCAGGATGTTTGCCGACGTAGAGGCGGATATTTACCTGATGACGGACGGTGATTGCACCTACGATGTGAGCGTGGTCCGCAGCCTGGTCAATAAACTACTGGCAGAAAACCTGGATATGGTGGTTGGTTGCCGTGTTGATCGTGGGGAGGCCGAAAATTACAGAAGGGGCCACCGTTTTGGTAACCAGCTACTTACCGGGTCCGTCCGGCGCATTTTTGGTGGACAGTTCACCGACATGCTATCGGGTTACCGGGTGTTCTCTCGACGGTTTGTAAAGTCGTTCCCCACAATGGCAAGAGGTTTTGAAATCGAGACTGAACTGACCGTGCATGCACTCGAATTACGTATGCCCTGCGGTGAGGTTGAAACAGCCTACGGTTCCCGTCCCGAAGAGTCGGAAAGCAAATTATCCACCTATCGTGATGGCTTCCGCATACTTAAGACCATTGGTCGCTTGTACATGATTGAGCGTCCACTCCAATTTTTCAGCATTTTGAGTGCCATTCTCGCATTGGTGTCAGTTGCAATTGCACTACCGTTACTTCCGGAATACCTGGCAACAGGTCTGGTTCCGCGCTTTCCGACAGCGATACTTGCGACGGGATTGATGATATCGGCCCTGCTGGCATTCGGCTGCGGTTTACTTCTCGATAATGTGACCCGTGGACGCCAGGAGTTAAAAAGACTGTCATACCTGTCAATTCCCGGGGTATCCCACAAAGATTAGACATGAAAGTCGTTCGGGAACTTGTGCTATTTGGCCTCGTCGGCGTTATTGGATTCCTGGTTGACTCTGGTGTTCTCTATCTGCTCAAGTCATCCCTGGGGCTGTATTATGGCCGCCTGTTCTCGTTTATCTGCGCCGTACTGACAACATGGGTACTGAATCGTCACCTGACGTTCTCCAAACGGGCCTCGGGTCTGTCGCTGGTCAATGAGTTCTTCCGCTACCTGGGTCTGATGCTGGGGGGTGGCGTGGTCAACTACGTGAGTTACGCACTGCTGGTGTATTTTGTTGAGTTTGTGGCAAGACAACCCGTTTGGGGCGTGGCGGTGGGGAGTTGCGCGGGTATGATGGTGAATTATCTGCTGGCCAGGTTTTTCATATTCCGGGGCAAGACCACCTGAAACCGGGTCATAGGTTGCGGCTCACCTTCTTTGCCTGAAAAAGTCTTTCAGCAGGGCTGAACTTTCCCCGGCCAGACAAGCTCCCGTGACTTCAAGCCTGTGATTGTGGGCGGGATCAGCCAGCCAATCAAACCTGCCACCAGCGGCACCCGTTTTGGGATCATTTGCACCAAAGACGACACGCTTCAAGCGGGCATGAATCATGGCACCAACACACATTGGACAGGGCTCCAGGGTCACGTAAAGACTACAGCCAATCAGCCTGTGGTTTCCAAGCTTCTCACCCGCGTCGCGCATGGCCATGATTTCCGCGTGTGCCGATGGGTCATTGAGACCGATATTCTGGTTCCAGCCACGACCGACGATTTCTCCATCCAGAACAACCACCGCTCCGATGGGGACTTCCTGTTCAAGACCCGCACGCTTCGCCAGCAGCAGCGCCTTGCCCATCCAGACAAGATCCTGATCATCATGTGTTTCAGTGGAAATACCTGGCATGAATCAGCCCTTCCCGGATAACGCCCGCTTCAACATTCTTAAAGGCCGGGTCAAACGCCACGATGTTGATCCTTTAAGTTCCTTGATGCGATACTGCAAGCCCGCAACGCGTTTTTTCAATAGAACAACTTCGACACTGTCATTCACATCAGGCTCAAAGTCTTCGATCGCTTCATCGACGCTCATCTCACCACGCAGGTAATTCAGGTCTGTGTTGAGGTGCTGAATGTCAGCGTACAAACGCTTGAGGTGTTGGTCCCTGCTTGCCAGCAAATTATGGACCTGCTGCAAATCAGCCTCACCTAACACCATGCCGGTTTCAAAATGTTCCGGCAAATGCTCCTCAACATAAATGGTGGAATGCTCAGCCCCGATTTCCTCTGCTGGCCGCTTATCAGTGTAGTAATAGAGGGCAAAACTTTTACGCGACAACTCACGTTTGTCCTCAGGCAGGTTGATCTGCTTAAAACCATGCCATGAATGTTCATTGGTTTCGAAAATGACGCAGCGGTTAAACGCCGGCGTAATCGTTACGATTTCATCATCCGCGGGTGGCCTGTAAGGATCACGGTGTAACTGGATAGAACCACCCCATGCCCGGTCCCATTCAGGGCTGAGATAAAAGATCAGGTTTAAGCGTCTGTGTTGGCGGGTTATTGGATGAAAATTGAAATCCACGTGCGGATTCAGACTCTGCCCATGCAGGTTCTCGTGCGTACCCCCACCAAAGTAATAGGGATCAAATTGCAGCTCGCGAACACCGGTAATGTCTGAAATCATCTTGCGAAACTCTTCCCCCTGTACCAGTCTGTCGAGCTGCTGCCAGACAGGGCCGAGTCCGGATACCTTTTCCTGCACCGCCTTGCCACCGACCTCCCCGTTTTCGTTGACTGCCAGCTTCTCATCAAAAACAGGAAAATTTTCCAGCAGAGACCGGGCAAAGTCACCGTCAAGGAAGTCGTCTATGGCAATGTGCCGGAACGGACGGGCTGATTGAAATGTCGCTTGCAGCTCTGCCCTGTTGTCTTTCACATATGGGTTCACAAATTCATTCATTAATCAACTCTCTAAGGTTCAGACGACGCTTCAACCGGTATACTTCGCAGACAATGCGCTGGTGTTAAAGCCGGATGTCTTAAGACTGTCTCCGTTTCCCTGTTCGTGAGCACCGCCAGCATCGAAACCGGCTTTAGCTCGCCATTGATTATTCCTGCTTCATCACGGGCGTGAACACGACCAACAAAATCTCTGTCCCAGTCAACATCGGTGTCGAAATTGTGACCGAAAAAGCGATCAAACAAAACAAAAACAAGATTCCCATAAGGAAAAAAGAACTTGAAGTTAAAACGTTCCAAAAGTAGCGGCAGAATATCCTGTGAATGCAAGCTTCCAAATTCCCTGGCGGAATGATCTGAATTGATAAATTGTGTCTCCTGCCTGTTCAGCAAATTGTTATATCGATAGCTTTTCGGAAGTTCATCCCAGAATGGTTTGAGGGCATCAACTGTTTCAGGCCATTGCATGTGAGCATTTCTACCGATCATATCGGAGATGATGAATAAACCATCGGGTACCAAAGACTGTTTGACATTAGCGAACAGGCCTTCAAGATTGCTGACACGGTGCAACGCTTGATGTGCGTAAACAATTCCATATCTTTTGAACGAAACCCAACTGTCCGGATCATCGTGCTTGAACAGAAAGTACTTACTCAGACCTGCCGCTTCAACCGCCTTTTTACCCACATTCAATTTATCTCTATTGACATCAAGGCATTCGATAACGAAATCATTCAACTGCCACTCCAGCAGCTTCTTGGTGAGCCTGATCTCAAAATCACACTCTTCTGAGCTGAGGCTCAATATATTGACCCTTTGATTTATGGATTCTTTCAAATAGGCTTTTGTATATTGAAAAAAGAAATCTTCAGGACCGTTGAACCCATGGCGTGACATTTCAGGTACAAGATACCTGGTTGACCAATAGTGAAAAATATCAGGTAAATCAGGTACCTCTATGACATTAACAGGTGAACGACTGGGGATTGGGGTTGGTCTCGCCCTTCCGTAGAATAGTCGTCCATACACTCGTTTCGAAAAATGTTCCAGGGAATAAATGGCGTAGCGTGAGAACTCAGTCAAGCTTTCCGTAATGTGCTGTGCATGATAACGCGCACTGTGCCAGGCCGATTTTGCATTGACATACCTGTTGTTTCCAGTGGTAAGTTTGCGTGCGATAAATACGACATTTTTACCCGGGTAAGCCCACTTTTTTGAGTTAAAACACAACAGAAAACATTCCTCGAAACCCGCCTCGCGCATCTCATCCAGCAACTCCATGCCAAAATCATAGTAGCTGAGTACGCCCTGGTCCGATAAGGGGTCACCGTGATAACACGGTTCCACCAGGTGGCGAATATGACCGTCATCATCAACGCTGGCACGCACCCGGGTCTCGTGCTTGTCACTGAACGGGACGCTAACCACAAGCTGTCCGCCAGCATCAAGCACCCGGTAGAACTCCCGCAATGCCGCGCGATAATCCGGGACATGCTCCAACACGTCAAAACTCAACACGATATCCATACTGGAATCATCAAAACTCAGGTTTGTCACATCTTCGTTTCTGACCGGCATAAGATGGGTCGGAACCACTTCACCAAATGTCTTGTCCGGAAAATACTCACTCGATCGGAGCAGGGGAAATCGTCCACTCAGGTTTTTAAAAATAGGCGAAAGTGTCTCGGTCAGGTAAATCCGGTCATCTTCGGTAGGCTCACAAATAGCCTCAAACACATGCAGGCAACTCCGCCATCGATTGATAAGTCCACAGTGCGGACATGCCAGGGTTTCACGCCAGTTAACAGGACTGCCGTCACCGGGCATGTCCAAACTGAAACGTACGTCCTCTTTGCAAAGGAAGCAATGACCCTCAATACCGTCCGAAAATTCTGAGCGGCTTTGTTGTCGTTCATCTGCGAAACCGGAAAAATAATCCTTAACGGCACTGATGTCTTTGGTGTAGAAAAAAGGCGGTGGTACTTCAGTGGGTAAAACACGGTTCCTTTTACGCTGCCAGTTCCTGTATGAGCGCCTCAGCGATTCGATAAACAGGGTCTTACTCATTCCCACTCGATAGTGGCTGGCGGCTTGCCGGAAATATCATAGACGACCCTGGAAACACCGGATATTTCGTTGATGATTCGCAACGAGACCTTTTCAAGAAATTCATAAGGCAAACGCGCCCAGATGGCCGTCATAAAATCGATGGTTTCGACCGCACGTAAAGCAATGACCCACTCATAGCGACGCTGATCGCCCACGACACCGACGGATTTGACCGGTAAGAACACCGCAAACGCCTGGCTGACCTTGTCGTAAAGATCGTGATTACGAAGCTCCTCGATGAAAATATGATCTGCCTTTGCCAGTGGTTCAAGGTATTCCTCGCGCACTTCCCCAAGGATGCGTACACCCAGGCCGGGGCCCGGAAACGGGTGACGGTAGACCATCTCAGGTTCAAGACCCAATTCCATACCGATACGGCGCACCTCATCCTTGAACAACTCACGCAATGGCTCGATCAGTTTCATTTGCATGTAATCCGGCAGACCGCCAACATTGTGGTGCGACTTGATCACATGCGCCTTGCCGGTACGACTGCCGGCGGACTCGATGACATCGGGATAAATGGTGCCCTGCGCCAGCCATTTGACATGATGATCCGAACGCGTACAGTTTTTCGCCTGCTCTTCAAAAATATCGATAAACAGGTTGCCGATAACCTTGCGTTTCTGCTCTGGCTCTTCAACGCCTGCAAGGCCGTCGAGAAAACGCTCACGTGCGTCCACGCGGATGACATGCACACCCATATGGCGTGCAAAAGTCGCCATAACCTGGTCACCCTCTTTGTAACGCAACAGACCTGTATCGACAAAAATGCAGGTCAACTGGTCGCCGATTGCCTCGTGCAGCAAGGCCGCCACCACGCTTGAATCAACCCCACCCGACAAACCCAGCAGGACATGGTCATCGCCGACATCCTGGCGGACATGCTCAATTGCATCTTCAATAATATTGGCAGCGGTCCAATAGGCATCGCAGCCGCAAATATCGAGCACGAAACGCTGCAGGATTTCTTTACCTTTGGCCGTATGGGTAACCTCGGGATGGAACTGAACACCGTAGAAATGACGTGATTCATCGGCAATGGCACTTACCGGCGCGGAAGCCGTACCCGCCACCAGGTCGAAACCTTCGGGAAGCCGGGTCACCTTGTCGCCGTGACTCATCCATACGTCTAAAAGGCTGTTTCCGTCGTCGCTCTGGCGGTCGGCGATGCCATCGAACAAGCTTGAAGCCGCGGTGAGTTCCACTTCAGCATAACCAAACTCTTTCTCATCGGAAGGCTCCACCCTGCCGCCCAACTGGGCCGCCATGGTGTGCAGGCCGTAGCAGATACCGAGTACCGGAACCTGCATATCAAATACGATGTTCGGGGCCCTGGGCCCGTCTTCGGTCGTCGCTGATTCCGGCCCACCCGACAAAATCAAGCCCCGGGGCTTGAACGCCGCAATTTCTTCTTCGGTCACATCCCATGGCCAGATCTCACAATACACACCAATTTCACGAATACGCCTGGCGATCAACTGGGTGTACTGGGACCCGAAATCGAGGATCAAAATCCGATGCTGGTGAATATCGTGTGTCATATCAATCCTGTGCTGTAAATGTGTCAGCCGAGTTTGTAATTTGGTGCTTCCTTGGTGATCTGGACATCATGAGCATGGCTCTCCCTGACACCGGCACCGGTAATGCGTACAAATTTTGCTTCGTCACGGAAACGCCCGATCGTGCTGCAACCCATGTAACCCATGGAAGAACGCAGGCCACCCGTCAACTGGTGAATGACACCGGATAATGGCCCCTTGTAAGGTACACGGCCTTCAATACCTTCCGGCACCAGTTTGTCTGCGGAAACATCCGTCTGGAAATAACGGTCTTTCGAACCTTCCTGCATTGCACCAAGCGAACCCATACCACGGTAGATCTTGTAGGATCGACCCTGGAAAAGTTCGACCTCACCGGGTGCCTCTTCTGTACCTGCAAACAAACCACCAATCATGACGGTCCATGCACCTGCAGCAACGGCCTTGGCAACATCACCTGAAAAACGAATGCCGCCATCGGCAATACAGGGCACACCACTACCAGCCAGTGCCATGGCAACATTATTGATGGCCGTGATCTGCGGCACACCGACACCGGCCACAATGCGGGTCGTACAAATAGAGCCCGGGCCCTGACCGACCTTGACGCCATCTGCACCCGCCTCGACCAGGGCCAGGGCACCTTCACCGGTGGTCACATTGCCACCGATAACCTGGACTTCCGGAAAGTGTTGCTTGGTCCACCTGATACGATCCAGTACACCACGGGTATGACCATGCGCAGTATCGACGATAACCACATCGACATTGGCCTCGACCAGCGCCGTGATTCGCTCTTCGGTATCACCGGCCACACCGACTGCTGCAGCGACCAGTAAGCGCTCACGGGAATCCTTGGCCGCATTCGGAAAGTCGGATGATTTCTGAATATCTTTAACCGTGATCAGCCCCCGCAGTTCAAAATCATTATTGACCACCAACACTTTCTCGATCCGGTGCCGGTGGAGCAATTTCAATACCTCATCCTGACTGGCGTCTTCATTGACCGTTACGAGGTCCTTTTTTCCGGTCATGATCTTGCTGACCGGGTCTTCCAGACGACGCTCAAAACGCATATCGCGGGAGGTTACGATGCCGACCAGTTCATTGCCATCAACGACCGGCACACCGGAGATATTATGACGATGTGTAATGGCCAGCACTTCGCTGATGGTGGTATTGGGGTCGACGGTAATCGGGTCCTTGATCACACCTGCTTCATACTTCTTTACGATCCGAACCTGTTCGGCCTGGTTTTTCAGGCTCATATTCTTATGAACAACGCCGATTCCACCCTCCTGGGCAATGGCAATCGCCAACCGTGCTTCCGTCACGGTATCCATGGCTGCTGAAACCAGCGGCACATTGAGGTTCAACTCAGTGGTCAAGCGCGTTTGAAGAGAAACGTCTTTGGGCAGGACGTCAGAGTAAGACGGAATCAGGGATACGTCGTCAAAGGTGAGAGCTTCACCGATTACTTTCATGGCAGGTGTACTCCATATGGAATAAAGCAACGCCCGGAGCAGGCCCGGGCGAGTTAGCCCATCATTATAACCACCCCATCACCTTAATAACAGCGCGGTATCAGGGATATGAATAAACCAATTCACCATCCAGCCAGGTTTGTAAAACCTTGATGGTGGCGATCCTGGAAGCTTCAACTTCAAATATGTTCTGATCCAGCACGATAAAGTCTGCGCGTTTGCCGGATTCGAGCGAACCGACGCTCTTTTCCATGAAGCCAGAGTATGCCGCATCCAGGGTAAACCCACGCACGGCCTCGTTGCGAGTCAGTTTTTCCGCGGGATACCAGCCACCCGGTGGCCAGCCCTCGGTGTCCTGACGGGTCACGGCAGCATGGATACCCAGCATCGGGTTGACCTGCTCAACCGGAAAATCTGAACCCAGTGCCAGCCGTGCACCGCTATCCAGCAAGGAGCGCCATGCATAAGCATATTTGACACGCTCCGCACCCAGGCGATCCTCAACCCAATACATGTCGCTGGTTGCATGGGTTGGTTGCATGGCCGCAATAACATCCAGTTGCGCAAATCTCGGGATATCCGCAGCGGTTAACGTCTGTGCATGTTCCACGCGGTGCCGACCCGGGTTCTGCGGATGCTTCTGCATGGATGACTCGAGCACATCCAGCACCACCCGGTTACCATGATCACCTATCGCGTGTACGCCGACCTGGAACCCGCAGGCCATCGCCTTATCAAATTTGGCTTCAAGATCAGCAGGCGGCATGAAGAGCAATCCGGCGTTGCCACTTTCATCCGAATAATCCGACAACAAGGCCGCACCACGGCTACCCATTGCACCATCGATGTACAGCTTGACTGCCCGCATGTACAAACGACCCGATGCATCTTCGTAAGCACCCTTCTCGCACAACCAGTCCAGTGTCTCGCCCGCCCCGTCGGTAAAGGCGTAGACACGGGTCGGGAACTCTCCCGCCTCGATTCGCCTTTGAAACAACTCGACCACGGAGCGGTCAACACCCATATCATGCACACCGGTCAAACCGAGGCTGACCAATTGCTGTAGCGCGAGGCCCAGTGACGCCTCGAGCAGTTCCGGTGAAATCTCAGGAACGGCTTTACCCACCAGACCCATGGCGCCGTCGACCAATACTCCGCTCGCCTGACCATCGGCATCGCGGTAAATGAAACCACCCTGGGGCTGCCAGTCACCGGACATATCCTGGTCGGACATGGCGAGTGCGGCACTGTTGGCCCAACCGGCGTGACCGTCAATACGGCGCAGCCAGACGGGGCGATCAGGAAACGCCGAATCAAGGTCCGCACGGCTCGGGAACTCTTTTACCGGCCAGTCATTCTGATCCCAACCCCGGCCCAGCAACCAGTCACCATCTGACAAGTGTTGTTCCTGCTCACGCAAACGCTGAATAACTTCCTCAATACTTTTTGTATCACGTAACTGCGCCTGGCTGAGGCTGATTGCAAGGCCATACAGGTGGGCGTGCGAATCGATCAGGCCCGGAATAATTGTCTTACCACGCAAATCAATATGCATGGCATCGGGAAAGGCCTCTAACATGGCCTCCTCACCGCCAACATTGTGAATCATGCCGGAACTATCAAACACGATGGCATCGGCGGTTGAGAAACCGGCATCCATCGTGTAGATCCTGGCGTTATGTATCAAGGTCTTTTCAAGAGACGCCTGCCCGGCTACCTGCCCGATCGTTTCCTTGGGAGGTGCAATTACCTTTGGCGTATCTTCAGTTTGTGAAGGCGCTTCTCCATTACAGGCGACACACAAAACAAAACTGAGCAGGATTGAGATTTTTTTAAACACAGGCAGCTCCAGGGTAAATCAAACGGGACAGACGACGCGCATGAGTTTATCATCTGCGCATGCAATTTGACGACCAAAGACAAAATAATGAAATGGGCAATATCTATACGCCCAGTGAGCTGAACCACGAAGCCAGGCTACACCTTGAAGCCGGCTTTGGCCGTGTCTGGGTCGAAGGTGAAATATCTAACCTGAGCCGGCCTGCTTCAGGGCACATTTATTTTTCGCTGAAGGATGAAAAAGCACAGATCAGTTGCGCCCTGTTCCGCTCCAATACCTACGGGATGAGCTTTAAACCGGAAAATGGCATGCTGGTACAGGCAAGAGGACGTGTCAGCCTGTTCGAGGCGCGTGGTAACTACCAGCTGATTGCAGATTCCCTGGTCCGCTCGGGTGAAGGTCTTCTGCGGGCAAAATTCGAATTATTGAAAAACAACCTGGCCAGTGAAGGACTATTTGCCGAGTCTTTAAAGAAAGTCCTGCCAGCCTATCCATTACGAATTGCCGTCGTAACATCTCCATCCGGTGCGGCAATACGGGACATCCTGAATGTATTAAAACGCCGCTGGCCACTGGCAGCTGTGCGCATTTATGGCGTACCGGTCCAGGGCGTTGAGGCGGCACCCGCCATCGTCAACGCACTGAACGCAGCCAACCAGCACAACTGGGCCCAGATCATCATCACCGGTCGTGGTGGAGGATCACTTGAAGATCTCTGGCCATTCAACGAGGAACCGGTCGCACGCGCAATCCATGCATCCGTCATACCCGTCGTTTCAGCCGTTGGCCATGAAATTGATTTCAGTATCAGTGATTTTGTCGCCGATCTTCGTGCACCAACACCATCTGCTGCCGCAGAGTTGATTTCACCGGACCAACACGCCCTAAAACAAAACCTGGTCGTACTCCGAAATCGCTTACAACAAAGAACCCTGCACATGCTGCAGCAACATTCCCAGAAACTGGATCACCTGGCACATCGTTTAGGACAGCAACACCCGGGACAGCGTCTCGCACAACACCGAAAAATGTTGCAACAGGCCCGTCACCGTCTATTGTTGGCTGGCGCACGAATTGTTCCCCAGCGCCAGCAATATCTGAAGGAGCTTGGTGGCCGCCGGTTAGTACAGGCAGGTATCCGCATCGTTCCGGAACGCAGGCAGAAAATTGCAGAACCTGAGACGAACACTCAATGCTGTTGGCCCATTGCCAACCCTCGCCCGTGGTTACGCCATCATCACTGATGCTGAATCCGGCAAGGCCATCGGCTCTGTTAAAGACGCAAAGCCTGATCAGGCCGTGGTTACACACCTGCATGATGGCGAAATTCATTCAACCGTGAGCAAAACCACAAACAAACCTCTTGGCGCAAGTAGATCAGTCAATTAGATCATCTGGGTAAACTGCGGCTACCTAATCAGCAGGCCTTAGGTCACAATTTTTCAGTTGGGACTAAGCCGGTTGCCACTGGATCACATGTGGAAAACAATTGATCAGTCGGGAAGCCGAGGCTATGCGGTGGCTTACTTCCTGGCTCACAGGTTGAAAACCATTGATCATTGGGGAAGCCAAGGCCATGCAGTAGCTTATGCCGGGACACGCCACAAGTACGTCCTGTAGGCTCTGGCGCGACATCCATGTCGCTCAAGGTCCCGGCATAAGCTACTGCACCCCCTTGGCTTTGTGCGAATGCAGGGGTCAATGGTTTCTGATAGGTAACAGTCGGCTGATTCTGAACTTGATAAACCACGATCTTTGCGAATGTTTGGACTAGTGATCTCAGAAAGATGCACGTCGTTTGATATTAAGCTGGGGTGTGTATTAACTTATCAGGACCGTGAGCGACATGGATGTCGCGCTCGAGCGTACAGGGATGTATTACAGCGAGTCCTGGGAAGTTAATACACATCCCAGCTCCCCCAACCTTGCAGATATTCAAAAGCAAGTCTTCTGAACTACTCAGTAGGCTGGTCTGAGCACGGCACCCTGTCCTGTGTAAGACAATACAAATCCCAGCACCCCCACCAGCAAACGTAAGCGCGAATCATCTCCCCTTTAGTCGACTGACGCTGGTTAACGACTGGAATTAATGCGCACCTTAACCCCTTTTCGCTCCGCCCTGCGTATTAACCCAGTACGTAATGAAGTTTTTAACAAACCAGGAGCAAAAAATGAAATACCAGTCACTGATAATCACACTTTGCATCACCACCCTCACTGCCTGTGCAGTCGACAATAATGATGAAGCACAGGTCACCGTTGATAATGAATCTCAACGTCGCGTGGAAGAAAAGGTCCGCGAGATCGCCGGTAAGAAATCCGAGGACGAGTACGTCATTATTTCGACACCCGGGCCAAAGGAACAAACACTAAGGGACGACCGCAGTAAACCTGATCAGCCCGCCTCTCAAAACAGCCCTGCGGTATTACATGAATATGATGCAGTGGCTGCGATAGAGAGCGTTCCCGGCGACCGGATGATGGTTGCGAAACTCAGCCAGGTCTCTACCGGTATGGTTCTGAATCAGGTTCGCCAGGCGAATGAACCGCTGTACCGTGAAAACTACCAGCACATCGAAAGCCAAAGTGTTATACGGGTCGCCAGCGAACCTGTCTCGACATTTTCAATCGATGTGGATACCGGCGCCTACTCCAATATGCGCCGCTGGTTGAACCAGGGCCAGTTACCACCCGAGGATGCCGTCAGGGTCGAGGAGTTTATCAACTACTTCAATTATGACTACCCCTACCCCAAAAGCCGCAAGGTTCCTTTCCAGGTCAGCACCGAAATCGCCCCGACACCCTGGAATCACGAAACCCGCCTGCTGCGTATTGGTATCCAGGGTTACACCGTTCCCAGGGAGCAGTTACCAGCCTCAAACCTGGTTTTCCTGATGGATGTATCCGGCTCAATGAATTCACCCGATAAACTGCCTTTGCTGAAACAGGCGCTGACCATGCTGGTCGGGCAACTCGATTCCCGTGACAGTATCAGTATGGTTGTCTATGCAGGCGCATCAGGTGTCGTGCTTAAGCCGACGCCCGGTAATCGCAAAGCCGATATATTAAATGCCCTGCAGCAATTACAGGCCGGTGGTTCAACCAATGGTGCGGCGGGTATCCAGCTTGCTTACCAACTGGCACAACAGAATTTTATTAAAAATGGCGTCAACCGGGTCATCCTGGCCACCGATGGTGACTTCAATGTCGGTCTTGCCAGCACCGAAGAACTGATCGACCTGATTCAGCGCAAACGCAAAGCCGGTATCGCATTGACGACACTGGGCTTTGGTACTGGCAATTACAATGACCATCTGCTGGAACAACTGGCCGATGAGGGCAATGGTAACTATGCCTATATCGACCGTCTTTCTGAGGCTAAAAAGGTACTTGCCGAAGAAATGTCGGCGACACTGCTGACCATTGCCGAGGATGTGAAAATTCAGATCGAATTCAACCCGGCTCAGGTTTCCGAGTACCGGCTGATCGGCTACGAAAACCGTGTCCTCAACGAAGAAGATTTCAACAATGACAAGGTAGATGCCGGAGAAATTGGTGCCGGTCACCGTGTCACTGCACTCTATGAGATCAGCCTCACCGGCAGTAACGGTCAGCGTTTACCACCAAGACGCTACCAGTCAGATACGACAACCCAGGAAAGCAGCCATACTGCATTCAGTAACGAACTCGCCCACCTGCGGGTACGTTATAAGCTGCCTGGCGAATCGGTATCAAAACTGATCCAGTCACCCGTCATGGACAGCGGAATCAATGCGCGCGGTGGTGACAGCTTTAACTTTGCAGCAGCTGTAGCCGCCTTTGGGCAGAAATTACGGGGTGGCACTTTCCTCGAAGACTTCAGCTACGACGATATTGAAAATCTGGCGCGTCAATCCAGGGGTAATGACACGCACGGTTACCGCAGTGAGTTTATGCAGTTGGTGAGCCTGGCAGAAACACTTGACCAAACCGCTGATGTTGCACAGAACACCAACGGAGAATAGCCCGAACCCGATGTACGCGTTTGACAACGGCAACGTCATCCCCGCGAAAACGGGGATGACGCTTCTAAATGGGATGGTGCAGATGTATGAACGTTCACACTCACACTATCAAGCTTAATGTTCTTTGCCTACTTGGCGCTTTCTTCCAGATCAGCTACGCTGCAGTGATGCGGGAGATGAGTGACGAAAAACTGATGCAACGGTATGCAAAAGGCGATGCAAAAGCTTTCGATCAACTTTATGCCCGTCATCGTGCTCCCCTCTACCGCTACTTTATCCGCCAGGTGAACGACCCTGCCACCGCCAATGACCTCTACCAGGGAGCCTGGGAAAAAATTATCAAGGCAAGGAAAAAATACCGTCCGGCCTCCCCTTTCAAGGTATGGATGTATCGCGTCGCTCATAACCACTTGATTGACCATTACCGCCGAACCCGCCCCGTTGACTCCGTTGAGCCCGACACTTTGTCAGACAAGCAATCTGACGTCACTGAAGCTGTTATTGAAGGTGAACAAAAGGAATTGCTGCGTGCCGGTATCCGCGCGCTCCCCATGGAGCAACGCAATACCTTGCTACTGCAGCTTGAAACCGGTCTTAAAATGGAGGAAATTGCAAAGGTAACCGGTGTCGGCAGGGAAACGGTCAAGAGTCGCCTGCGTTATGCGGTTAACTATCTCAAACGGAGCCTGGTTGAATGAACACAATTCACAATAATGGCGAAAATGATAAATCACTGAATGACGGCATCGAAAAGCTCGGCCGAGCCTACGACCAGTTGCCGAATGAAGAACCGCCTGAATTGCTCGACCAGGCAATTTTGAGCAGCGCACACCGTGCGGTTGAGAAAAAGCCGCACTGGATGAAGTTTGGCTGGCTTCATGGCTTGACCACCGCTGCGGTGGTCGTGCTCGCACTCTCTATCATCATCAATCAACGTGAACAGGTGCCGGGCTTTGATGATGCGATCAGGGTAGAAGTACCAACGGGGCCGGTACGTGAAAAAGCCGGCAAAAAACGAACCGGGGTAGATCAGGTTAAAGACCTGTCCATGGAGTTGAAAGAAGAGGACCCGGGTCGTCAACTGATAGCACCAAACGCACCGGTAGCGACAGCAGCAGATAACGAGGCACTCGAAGTTTCCGCAGGTGATCAGCCCCCTGAGTATGAATCAAGGGTGCGTCGCTCCATGACGGCGCAGGATAGCGCACCGGCCAAAACAGATCGCGTTGATGCAGATAAAGTGATCAGCGATATGCCACTTGAAGAACCCATGATGGATGAGGCGGTTTTGCCAGGTGATGCTGCAGAATACCAAATCATGTCAAAACAACCCCAACCAGCCACCATTGGGGCAGTACAGCCGGAAGGCGCCGTATTACCGGTGCATACCGATGCCGAAATCGAGGAACAATTACTATCAATAATCAAGCTCAAACAATCCGGTGATAAGGCCTGGATAAGCAAATTGGAAGAGTTCAGGCAAACCTATCCGGACTACCCCTTACCCGAAGCGTTATCGGACTGAAGGCTTGCGCATGCTGACACTGAACAAACCAGCCACATTTGAGGAAACCATCAAGAAAAGCCGGTTTATCGGCCATGCAGCCCGTGTCACTTCACAGGCAGAATCACTGGACTTCTACCAATCCGTGATTGACCCCCAGGCGACACACAATTGCTGGGCCTGGCGTATCAACTTCCAGGTTCGCTCCAGTGATGACGGTGAACCTTCAGGTACAGCCGGCCGGCCGATATTGAATATCATTGAGCGCCGGGGCCTGGAAGATGTCATGGTCGTGGTGACACGCTACTATGGCGGCATCAAGCTCGGTGCCGGGGGACTGGTTCGGGCCTATTCAGGAACTGCCGCGAAATGCCTGGACAGGGCCTCCGTCATTGAGCTGTTTCCCATGTCGGAATACACCATCAAAATTGGATTTGAATGGGCTTCAAGCCTGCACGGGGTGCTGGAACGGTTCTCAGCAGAAAAACTGGATGAATCTTATGGTAATGAAGGACTGACCCTCAAAGTTCGCTGTCGTGACACCGACTATGGAAAACTGGTGGTCAGCCTGCGTGATACCTGTCGCGGGCAGGTTTCAATCTTTAAGAATTAAAATCGATCGAAACGCCCGGCAGGCTCACTGCGTAGTCGGCACCCATCAGCAGTGATGGTGTGTAGAACCCGCCTTCCACATCCTGTTTTAGCAGATGCTCAACAATACCCAGGCTCGCTGTTACCGTCACATCATAGCCATTGGGTGTGGTCATGGTTGCTGACGCATGCCGGCCATCGGCCGTCGTGACTTCACACCATAACTGCATTTGCGAACTCTGGCGCTGTTCATACTCCGGGCCGGATATGGATTTATCGACACGCCTTTTCATCATATTCTGCACCCACTGCATTGAAAGCAAAGGCTTGAGCATACGCATTCGCTTCATTTGCAAAATAGATGAAGGTGGTGCCGCGATATAGCATTCGATATCGGGCACACCCGTGCTGATATAAGCGGTAAATACATCACCCCAGGGAATCGTGACAGTCAGGCGTTTACCGTGTTTGAAGCGAATTTCCCGCGTCTTCCAGGCCAATGGCACCCACTTTAGTTTTCCATCCTTGCGTACACAACCGCCACCGGCCAGGCCTTCAATGCTGGTTTTTGCTGTTCCCGGACTCATGTGGCTGCCGGATTCAAAAGCAAGCGTGATCGTCGTTGCTGCGGGTAATGCTTTAACCAGCGTAGCTGCAAGACAATCCGTAGGTACCACGTCAAAACCAACACCCGGCATCAGCACGATATCAGCATGCCTGGCCTCTTCTGATTGCTTGTGGGCATTGGCGAAAACACTGATTTCACCAGTGATATCAAGATAATGACAACCCGCTTTTAAACAGGCATCTATCATCGCCTGCGAGGTTGCTGAAAAGGGACCGGCGCAGTGCAGCACAACCGAAACGCCTTTCAGGGCCTCATCAAGGGCCGCTGTATCATCCAGATCGAAAACCAGGCTGTCAAAGCCGGTTTCTTTTGCGATAGCAGCGATGCTTCCCTTATTTCTCCCCGCCAGGACCGGACGCAAACCACGCCGTACAGCTTCTTTTGCTATCAATTGCCCGGTGTAGCCATTTGCTCCGTATAGCAACCATTTTTTTTTCATTGTTAAGTATGTCCCTATGCTGACGTTTACCGCGCTTTAGAACAACGATCCCTGTTGTTTTTCAATAGTCCCGGTGGGTTCTGTGTCTGCAGTTTCGGCTTTCCTGACCAGTGCAGCCTTGCCCGGCTTTGCTTCGGCCGGGGCCTGCTTACTTTCAGGCCGGGTACTGACAACCGGTTTGGGTTTTTCTGCCGGTGTGTCTGTGGAAACTTGCTGGTCCAAATCCTTATTGACAACCTTGAGCAGGTCACGAAGCTTACAGCTGGCTTCAAGTTCATGACGTAAGGTTTGCTTTTTGTGAATGCGGTAACTGTTCCTGCGACCATGTTTTTTAATACTTATCATGCCGCCGTCCTGTAAATCGCGTACAATTTTTTGTACGGCGCGTTCAGTAATGCCAACATCAGCTGCCACGTCACGCAGGCGTGCTTCAGAATCTCGAGCCAGGCAAACCAGAACGTGACCATGATTACTAAAGAGAGTCCAACTGCTCATACAATCATCACCAGGTAGCGGATGTTACGTGAATTATATTTCGTGTTTACTAATTCTGCAAACACCAAGTTCAGGATAAAGATGGTAGTTAATACAGATGATTAGAAAAACAATACAAAAAAATACTGGCGCGTGGCGTGAGTTCCTTCGCCTCGAGTCTGCCGGGGGACTGATCCTGGTTGGCGCTGCAATCCTGGCACTGGTACTCGCCAATTCACCCCTGGCCGATTTATACACCCAGTTCCTGGGCCTGAAGCTGACCGTGATGGTTGAAAGCTTTGGTGTTAGCAAGCCCTTGAATTTGTGGGTGAATGACGGCCTGATGGCGGTGTTCTTTCTATTGGTCGGCCTTGAGTTAAAACGTGAAGTGGTGGAAGGTCAGCTCTCCAGTGTGGAGCAAATCGCACTACCTGCACTGGCGGCCATTGGCGGGCTTGTGGTCCCGGCACTCATCTACTGGCTGATTAATCGTGATAATCCGGAGGGGCTCAGTGGCTGGGCAGTACCCACTGCGACTGACATCGCATTCGCCCTGGCAATACTGACCCTGCTGGGCAGCCGGGTGCCTGCCAGTCTGAAGATATTCCTGACGACCATTGCTATTTTTGACGATCTCGCCGCCATTGTTATCATTGCCGTGTTCTATTCCGCCGAGCTCAGCACAACATCATTGGGTCTGGCCGGCATCGGTGTTGCCGTGCTATTCGCGCTCAACCGCATGGGTGTGAAAAGCCTGGCGGCCTACCTGATCGTCGGCATATTTATCTGGTTATTCGTGCTCAAGTCAGGTGTGCACGCGACACTGGCCGGTATCGCTGTGGCGGCATTCATACCGCTCAAAGGTGGTGATGATCACTCACCGTCACGTCATCTTGAACACATATTGCATCCCTGGGTTGCCTATGCCGTACTACCCATTTTCGCTTTTGCAAACGCCGGCCTCCCACTCGCCGGCCTGAGCATGGATGCCGTGCTGGGTACCGTTTCACTCGGTATCGTGGCCGGTCTGTTTATTGGCAAACAAATCGGTGTTTTTGGCATGACGGCCCTGATGATAGGCCTGGGTCTAGCCAAAAAGCCGGAAGGATCCAGCTGGGCCATGCTGTATGGCGTGGCTTTACTTTGCGGCGTGGGCTTCACCATGAGTTTGTTCATCGGCAGTCTCGCCTTTGAACACGGCGGCTTTTCAAATAGCGCCGCGCTCAAAATAGGCGTTATTACAGGCTCGGTTGCTTCTGCATTCTGTGGTTGGCTGGTATTACACCTGAGCCTTCCAAAAACCAACTGAAACCGCCGTGGAATGCGGCTTTAAGCCTGCTTGCTTAAGCAGGCTTAAAGCCTTGCAGCGAGTTCACTGCCCTCGCGAATAGCGTACTTGGCATCCAGTTCTGCCGCTTTTTGGGCACCACCGATGATATGCATCGAAAGCCCTCTGCCGTCCAGGTTTTCAGCAAGATCGCGGTTACTGACCTGCCCCGCACATACCACCACATGATCAACCTCCAGCACCTGTTTTTCTCCATCAATACTGATGTGAAGCCCCTGATCGTCAATACGCTCATAGTTGACATTACCCAACATATGAACGCCGCGATGACGCAGACTCAGCCGGTGGATCCAGCCGGTTGTTTTACCGAGGGTTTTACCGGGTTTGCCAGCCCTGCGTTGCAGTAGCCAGATCTCACGTGCGGACTCGGGGGGTTGTGGCTCTATGCCCGCAACACCGCCCCTGGCTTCAAGACTACGGTCGATTCCCCACTCTTTGGCAAATGCTTCGATCTGACCGTTGATTCCGTCTGTACCATGCTCATCCGGGTGACTCAGAAATTCTGCGATATCAAAACCGATGCCGCCGGCGCCGATGATGGCAACACGCCCGCCAACCTTGACCTTATCGGTTAGTACATCGATATAGGAAACCACCTTGTCATGATCAATACCCGGCAGGTCGATCTTGCGCGGATGCACACCGGTGGCCAGGACAACCTCGTCATAACCCGCCAGGTCTTCGACCGAAACAAGGGTATTTAACTGTAAATCGACTTCTTTACGTTCCAACTCACCACGGAAATAATCCAGGCTGGCACTGAACTCTTCCTTTCCAGGAATTTTCTTCGCCATATTGAACTGCCCACCTATCTCGCCGGACTTGTCAAACAAACTGACCCGGTGACCACGCTGAGCCGCTACCGTGGCAAAAGCAAGACCCGCTGGGCCTGCCCCAACCACTGCGATGGCTTTAATATTTTTTGCAGGCAGGTAATTCAACTCGGTCTCCCGGCAGGCGCGCGGATTGACCAGGCAGGAACAGGGCTTGCCGGTAAAGGTATGGTCGAGACAGGCCTGGTTGCAGGCAATACAGATATTGATTTCATCCGCCCGGCCCTGGCGGGCTTTTTTGACAAACTCCGCATCCGCCAACAATGGGCGCGCCATGGAAACCATATCGGCATCACCGCGTGCGAGAATATCCTCAGCCACCTGTGGCGTATTTATTCGGTTGGTCGTTATCACCGGTATACCCACTTCAGGTCGCATACGCGCAGTGACCCAACTGAATGCACCGCGTGGCACCATGGTTGCAATGGTTGGAATACGCGCCTCATGCCAGCCAATACCGGTATTGAGCAGGGTCGCACCTGAAGCTTCGGCCATTTTCGCCTGCTCAACGACCTCGTCCCAACTATTGCCATCCGGCAACAGGTCCAGCATCGACAAGCGATAGATGATGATGAAGTCTTTTCCGGCTTCCTCACGACAACGGCTAAGAATCTCTTCTGCAATGCGGTAACGGTTACGGGTACTGCCACCCCATTTATCAGTGCGCTTATTAACGTGGGAGGTCGTGAACTCGTTGATAAAATACCCCTCGGAACCCATGATCTCGACGCCATCGTAACCGGCCTCACAGGCGAGTCTCGTCGCGCGCACAAAATTCTTGATCTGTTTCTCTACACCCCTGGAAGACAGGGCCTTGGGCTTGAAGGGTGTTATCGGCGACTGGATCGCACTGGGTGCCACACTCAAAGGGTGATAGCTGTAACGCCCGCCGTGCAGGATTTGCATACAGATTTTACCATCGGACTCATGAACAGCGCTGGTAACCAGCTTATGCCGGGGCACCTGCAAGCGATTGAACAGACCCGATGGTGTCGGAAGAAGTGAACCCCTTAAACCCGGGGCAATACCACCCGTGACCATCAATCCCACCTCACCCACTGCCCTTTCGGCAAAGTACGCGGCGAGTTTTGGAAAATCCTTCTTGCGATCCTCAAGCCCCGTATGCATGGAACCCATCAGAACACGGTTTTTCAGCGTGGTAAAACCCAGGTCAAGGGGTGCGAGTAAATGGGGAAAACGGGATTCAACGGACATGGGGGAACTCCTCAAATAACTTACCCAATAAATTTCGAACTTTTATCATGGCGGTTGCCAGTGTAGCTTCGATCGCGGCCATGGTCACCGGTTCATGTTCAAGCCCGGCGGCCCAGTTTGCGGTGACACACAAACTGGCGTAATCGAGGCCGGCTTCCCTTGCCAGCGCTGCTTCAGGCATCGAAGTCATACCGACCAGATCGCAACCGTCCTGACTGAGCCTGCGAATCTCCGCAGTTGTCTCAAGCCTTGGACCCTGGGTTACAGCGACACATCCACCATTTGTCACATCAATGTCAGCAGCAGTGGCCGCGCGCAACAGTTCAGAACGCACACGCCCATCGAAAGGTTGTGCAAATTCAACGTGAAGCAAGTCATCGCCGGCAGCCATACTGAAAGTGTGCGCCCTGCCCCAGGTGTAATCAATCAATTGGTCCGGAACACACAAAGCGCCCGGTGGCGTGGCACTGGAAATGCCACCGACAGCATTGATGGCGATAATGCCCTCAACTTCCAGTTGTTTAAGCGCATCGATATTGGCTTGATAATTGACCGCATGCGGGGGGATTTCGTGCTGCGCGCCATGCCGGGGGAGAAAAAACAGCTGTAAATCACCCACCTGGTATTCAGCGAATTTTGCCGATGGCCGGCCAAATGCAGTGTTGATGTCGTGCGTAGCGATGGCCTGGCCAAACTCATCAAGACCCGTACCACCAATCAGGCCCAAGCGTCGCATCAGTATTCTCCCGTACCTTTCACTGCTCTAATATCAGGATCTCATCCAGGTGCCGCCATTCTTCATAGGCGTCCATCCCACAGCCAAATACATATACATCAGGTACATCAAGACCAATAAAATCAACGTAATCACGCGACAGGCCACGGTCATGGTCTTTGCGAACCAACGCGGCCATCTTGACCGAACGTGCTTTGCGCTTTTCGACAGAACCTTTAATCGCCGCGAGCGTATTACCCTCATCGAATATGTCATCAACGATCAGGACATGCTTGTCTTCCAGATTGAGTCTCGGTGGCACGCGGTACTCCAGTTCCGCACCATACAGACCACCGCGATAGCGGGTGGCGTGAACAAAATCCATTTGTATCGGCATTTTCAGCTTTGTGATCAGCCAGGCAGCAGGGATGATTGCACCGGTCAAGACCGATATGAGGATCAATGGCTGATCACCATAAAATTCGTTGATTTCATCTGCCATCTTTTGCACGGCCGCGCTGACCTCATCACGGTTAAAAAGTACCGTTGACTTCTCCAACAAGGCACGTGGGTCCGGGGTGTTACTCATACCCATTTTGATTGCTCCAATTCCAGTTGTTTAATCGTTTCTTTCCATTGCCGCCATTCACTTACCCGTTCTACATCTTCACGACTTGAAGTTATATGGCCCTTGAGTCTTCTTAGCGCTACATCCGCGTCTGCCAGTGACAACTCATCATTCGCCAATAGTTGTCTTACATCGTCGGGGTCGCAAACCAGTACGGCGTCACAGCCCGCTACCAGGGAATCACGCACACGTTCATTCAGCCCACCAACGACTTTTGCGGCATACATACCCAGGTCGTCCGAAAATATCGTGCCCTTATAAGCGAGTTTCCCACGCAAAACGGTCCTGATCCAGAACGGCGAGTAACCTGCCGGCTTGTCATCCACTTGAGGATACAGGACATGCGCCATCATCATTGCATCCAGTTTTTCACTCAATGCCGCGAATGGCTTCAGGTCGGCCGCTTCAATCGACTCCCAGGGACGCGGGTCACAGACATCGTCGGTATGTGAATCCGCCTCCACCGAACCATGACCGGGAAAATGCTTACCGGTCGCGGCCATCCCGGCATCGTGCATGCCGCCAATATAGGCGCCGGAAAGTGCGATGATGGCTGCAGGATCCGCCGCGAAGGCACGGTTGCCAATAACCACGCTGCGATCACCCAGATCGAGCACCGGTGCAAAACTCAGGTCCACACCACACAGCAACAACTCGGTTGCCATGACCCGGCCATGCCGGTAGGCGAAATCCAACGCCATTGAGGCGGATTCGGCATACATCTTTCCCAGCACCGCCAAGGGTGGCAATCGTGTAAAGCCTTCCCTGAACCGTTGTACACGACCGCCTTCGTGGTCGACACAGATGAGCAGGTCCCTGCCGGCGGTCTCAAGAATCGAGGCTGTGAGCGCCGACAGTTGCGATAGATCACGATAATTGCGGGTAAACAGTACGACACCACCCACCGCCGGATGACGCAGCCAACCGGCCTCCTCGGTGCTGACCTCAAGACCGGCCAGACCAATCAACAACGGCCCCAGAGCCTGTTTAGCACCTGCTTGTGAAGAATCCGCCGTCATGTACTTGCCTCGTCAGTTTTACGCTCAAAAAGGGCTATGGCTTCGCTGTGGTGCGTATGCGGGAACATATTCATGACCCCTGCACCCAAAAGCTTGAAATTGTGTTGGTTAACCAACACGCCGGCGTCCCTCGCCAGGGTGTCCGGATTACAGGAAATATAAAGAACCCGCTTCACCCCGCTGGCAGCGATCCATGGCAGTAATTCAAGTGCACCCGATCTTGGCGGGTCCAACAGGATTTTATCGTAATGACCCGGCGGCCAGGGCTGTTTTTCTGTGGACTGGTATAAGTCAGCGGTTTGAAACACGACATTATCCAGGTTGTTAAGGGCGGCGTTGGCGCGGGCACGCTCGACCATTTCCTGTGATCCCTCCAGACCTGTGACCTGGCCGGCACGCTGTGCCAGCGGCAGCGTGAAATTACCGAGACCGCAAAACAGGTCAAGTATCCGGTCGCCGGGCTGTGGGTCCAGCAGTGCCAGCGCACGTGTGACCATCTGCAGGTTCAGCCCGCCGTTCACCTGGATGAAATCCAATGGATCGAACTGGAAGCGCAAATCCAGTGGTTTGAACATGTATTCAAGCTGAAAACCGACAGGTGCCAACAGTTTGATACTGTCCGGGCCGCCGGCCTGCAGGTATATCCCCAAACCCGTCTCATTCGCGAAATCCCGCAGACTCGCTATGTCACTATCTGACAGGTCTTGAAGGTGACGAATGATCAAAGCGCAACGCTCATCTCCACAGGCCACCTCGATTTGCGGGATGCTCGACCTGCAGTCCAACTCCCCCAGTAAATCTGACAATTTCGTCAAGGCATCCGCGGCCACCTCGTGCAGGATATGGCATTCTTCCATATCGGCGACGTAACGACCGTCACGCTCCCGAAATCCGATCAACACCCGACCTTTGGCAGCCACATCGCGGACCGACAGTCGCGCCTTACGACGATAGTTCCAGTGTGACGAGTCCAGTGGCGCATACACCTCGGCGGGTTCAACAGCACCGGACTCACTCAGAGACTTCAGCAATGCATTCTGCTTTCGGCTCAATTGCGCGTCCATCGACAGGTGCTGCAAAGAGCAGGCACCGCAATTGCCAAAAGACGGGCAAGGTGCCTTTACCCGGTCAGATGACGCATTCAGGACTTCGAGCGTCTCCGCCCTGCCCCTGTTTTTACGCCCGAACAGGTGACGTGCGATGACCTTCTCACCCGGCAAGGCGTCAAATACACGCAGGTTTTTCTCACCCAGCGCAGCCAGCCCCAGGCCCTTTGCATCGAGTGAATAAATCTCCAATTCAAATGGCTGGTCGGACAGCTTCTTGCGACTACGCCCCATGTGTATTTATCCCGATATGAGTCACTGCTAATGGATAAGCTTGAAAAATATATTATTGTTTACTATCGCTTTTATTTAGTAGTAAACGCATATCAGCGACGGCCTTATGTAAACCGTCGAATAAGGCCTGCGCCACGATGGAGTGCCCGATATTAAGCTCGACCAATTGGGGAATACGTACAATCGGCTCGACATTCCCATAGTGCAATCCATGCCCTGCATTGACCTGTAATCCAATTGAATCGCCGTGTTCTGCCGCCGTAACGATACGCTGATATTCTTCTTCCACCCGCGCCTCATCCGCGTCAGCATAACTGCCGGTGTGTAACTCAACAACCGGTGCGCCACATGCCACTGCGGCATCGAGTTGTGCGATATCCGGATCAATAAACAGGGAAACCCGGATATCGGATGCCGCCAGTCGTTTACAGGCGTTTTTGACCGCATCAAAATGAGCCAGCACATCCAGACCACCCTCGGTAGTCAACTCTTCACGTTTTTCCGGAACCAGGCAAACATCTGCCGGTCGATTTAGCTCGGCAATGGCCAGCATCTCATCGGTAACGGCCATCTCGAGATTAACGCGGGTTCTGACCTGCTTGCATAAAGCCACGACTTCCTGATCCTGTATGTGCCGCCGGTCCTCACGCAGGTGCACCGTAATCGCATCCGCACCCGCGTCTTCGGCAACCCGTGCGGCGTCCAGAACGCTCGGATAACTTGCACCACGCGCCTGGCGAATGGTGGCAATATGGTCGATATTCACACCCAACAGTAACTTTCCAGATCGCATAACGGTATACCTCTTAAATATCCTGACGGCTCAGGCGGAAAACAGCGACAAGCTCGCCAATGGTTTGTCACCCAGATGATAGCCGATTACGCTGCGCATCAGCATACGTAATTCCGGTAAATTTTCGGTTTGCAGGTTTTCAGTGTGCAGGGCCAGCAATGCGGCGCCGGAAAATCGGTTTTTCCCCGGACCGGCAACGGCCACGGGACCACGTTGTGGCTGGTAGTCATACCAGCGATGCGCCTGAACCTCGTCACCGCCTCCATACTCCCGGTCCAGCAACATCGCGTAGCCTATGGCTTCCAGCAATTGTTTCTCGAACACCCTTAGCAGTGGCTGGGGTGGTGCTTCCGAAGCCAGTTCAGACAGCAAATGCCGGTATCGCTCAAAGACCTCGGCGTGCGGGTCACCACGGTGCAGCAAACGCATCAGCAGTTCATTCAGATACAGGCCGCAATACAGTGCCTGGCCTTGCAAGGCGGGTGGTGACGCGACCTGGTCCGCTGCGGTGAGCGTACCCAGGTCGCTTTTCTGGTTCCAGCTGAGCAACAGGGGCCGGAATGGCTGCAAGACGTTGCGCCAACGGGAACGGGGTGACTTCACACCACGGGCAACAACGGCCACGCGGCCATGTTCACGCGTGAATGCATCCACTATCAGGCTGGTTTCACGGAAAGAGCGGCTGTGTAAGACATAGGCCGGCTCAAGTTGTATACGACTCATATATCGCGCCTTGAACGACTGCTCATAAAAGAGCGCTAGTCGGTGTACCCGTACCTTTCGATCAGCTTGTCGCTATCCGACCAGTCTTTACTGACCTTCACCCACAAGCGCAGAAAAATCTTTTCACCGAACAACTCTTCCAACACGATACGCGCACCGGTACCGACCTGCTTGAGTACCACGCCATTCTTGCCGATCGTAATCTGCTTCTGGCTGTCCCGCTCAACATAGATGATTGCACCTATGGTCAGCAGGTTTCCCTTGCGCTTGAACTCTTCAATCTGCACGGTCAGAGCGTAAGGTAATTCCTGGTGCAGGCGCAGGGTCAGTTGTTCCCGGATCATTTCGGCGGCAAGAAAACGTTCACTGCGATCGGTGAACTGATCGGCGTCATAGAAGGGTCTGGAAAATGGCAGTTTTTCCAGGACCTGTTTTTCCAACTCCTCGACACCGCTACCCTTTTTTGCTGAAATCATCATGATATTAACGAAGTCGTCATCCCGGAAATGTTCATCAATAAAGGCCAGCAACGATTCCTTATCCGGGACCAGGTCGATCTTGTTTAAAACCAGCATCACGGGCACGTCTACCGAGCGCAAGGCCTTGGCGACAAATTCATCCTGCCGACTCCAGTTACCCGCTTCAACCAGGAACAACACCAGGTCAACATCGCGGAAAGACGCCTGCGCAACACGGTTCATATAACGGTTAAGGGCGCGCTTGGCGGAGTGATGGATACCCGGTGTGTCCACATAGACAACCTGCCCTTTCGGCGTCGTCTTGATGCCAGCCAGCTTTTGCCGGGTCGTTTGCGGCTTGGCCGTGACAATGCTGACCTTCTGGCCCAGTATCTGGTTTAAAAGGGTCGATTTTCCAACATTGGGCCGGCCAATGATCGACACATAACCAAAACGGAAATCTTCCTGTAACTCGGTGTTATCTGTCATTGATCAGCACTCATTACTTTTTGATATTGGCAACGAAATCCAGCGCTGCCAGGGCAGCAAGCTGTTCTGCTTTTCGCCTGCTGCTACTCTTGCCGGTCACTTTAAAACCCACGCTTTCACTGACACACTGCATCAGGAACACCTTCCGGTGGGGTGGACCCTCTTCGCTGAGCATCGTGTACTCAGGTAAAGAATAACCATGACCCTGTAACCACTCCTGTAGGCGTGTCTTCGGGTCTTTCAAGGACTCGGCATCCGGCAACTGCGCGATAAAAGGGTCACATACATGACGCACCACACTCGCACAAGCTTCAAACCCGCTATCAAGATAGATTGCGCCAAACAGCGCCTCGAGTGTATTTGCCAGAATTGAATTCCGTTTAAACCCACCGGATTTCAACTCCCCTTCACCCAGCTTGATGTAATCACCCAACTTTAGAGCAGCCGCCAGTTCTGCGAGCGTGTCACCACGGACCACTCGGGCACGCAAACGGGTGAGATCACCTTCACTGCTGGTGGGGTTGAGGTCAAACAGGCGTGCAGATACGACAAAATTCAGAACACTGTCACCGAGGAACTCGAGACGTTCATTATTCAAGCGTCCGACACTACGATGTGACAAGGCCAGCTCCAGTAACTCAGGGTCCTTGAAGCTGTAGGGTATACCCGGAATTTCCCTCATGTCACATGCAGTCAGACCAAAACCGGTTTATTCAACCAGGGTCAGTTAGACAACCGTACCGATTTGTCGAACTTGGCAACCACATCCAGGTTACCAATGACCGGTTTACGCACCTCGTAAGCGATACGTAAATGGACACCATTGCTACGGGTTAGCTTGATATGCTGTTCCTTGACGTTGTCTGCCGAATAACTGACATACAAACGATTCAGAACTTTAACGCGAATGTCGTAAGGCGACATGTTGGCGCTTCCCCTTTCTTTGGCGACCCCGTTCATCGCACTAACCACTGAGTAATATTCCATGTAAATCGGCCCGATCTTCATTCCAATAAAAGATAAAAAGATCACAAAGCTGAGTACAAAGATAAACCCGATAAGCGTCATTCCGCTTTGTTTATACATTTTCATAGTCCCCATCCCTTTTCTCATATGCACAGTTTCACTATAGCGCGTTTTATACCACTAGTGTATGCCATTTCCCACTCGCGAGAAATCGGCACAGCCTTTTTCGAAATCAAAATTGAGCCAGATACCTACCGCACGACCCAAAACATTCTCCTCGGGTACAAAACCCCACTCACGACTATCATTGCTGCGATCGCGGTTATCACCCATCATAAAATAATGACCTTCCGGCACGACCCACTGGCCGTTTCTGGCGCCGCTACGATCATGAATCAGTATATTATGATTCGCATCACCCAACTCTTCCCAGAACAGCGACGCATCAACCGCAGGTGTCGTACATTTAACATTATCGCTTCCAAAACGACCAGCTGCTTTCTCTTTGACTTCTTCGCCGTTGATAAATAACCGCTTATCACGATAGACGATCGTGTCACCCGGCAGACCAACCGCACGTTTGATGAAATTCACACTGGGGTCTTTCGGGTAGCGGAATACAACCACGTCACCACGTTTGGGCTCGCCGATGTCGATAATCTTCTTGTTCAGCACCGGCAGGCGGATACCGTATGAAAACTTGTTCACCACGATAAAATCACCAACCAGCAAGGTCGGTATCATTGACCCGGACGGAATTTTGAACGGCTCAAACAGGAAAGAGCGGAACACCAACACGATAAGAAGGACAGGAAACAGTGATCGGGCATACTCGACCATCACCGGTTCACGCGGCGGCTCAATGCTTGTTTGAACCGAACGATCCATACGTCGTTGTTTGAACAGAAGGCTATCCACCAGCCAGATTATTCCGGAAAGTGAAGTCAACACCACCAGCACCAATGCAAAATCAATATTCATTCTATCTTCCTGTTTTGGACTCACCCACTACGGGCTATCCTATTTTTTAGAATCCTGCTGCAAAACTGCCAGAAATGCTTCCTGGGGTATTTCAACACTGCCGACCTGCTTCATACGCTTTTTACCGGCTTTTTGTTTCTCAAGCAACTTGCGCTTACGTGAGGCGTCTCCACCATAACATTTTGCCGTCACGTTCTTTCGTAAAGCCTTGACCGTTGTGCGCGCGATAATCTGTGCGCCGACGGATGCCTGGATCGCCACATCAAACATCTGCCGTGGAATCAGCTCCTTCATATTGACAGCCAGTTCACGGCCACGACGCTGCGCCTGATCACGGTGCATGATAAGTGACAATGCGTCCACCCTTTCGCCGTTAATCAGAACATCAACCCGCACAAAAGGCCCTGCGGTGAAGCGTAAGAAATGATAATCAAAGGATGCGTAACCACGACTGACCGACTTCAAGCGGTCAAAAAAGTCCAGCACGACCTCTGACAATGGCAGTTCATATTGGATCGAAACCTGCCCGCCAAGGTACTGTATGCTTATCTGCCTGCCACGTTTTTCCTCGCACAGACCAATAACAGAGCCAACATAGGTCTGGGGAACCAGGATATCTGCCTGGATGATGGGCTCACGTATTTCAACGATTTTGTTGACCGGCGGCAGCTTGGCGGGATTCTCGAGGGTCAGTATTTCACCGTCGGTCTGTTCCACTTCATAGATAACCGTTGGTGCGGTGGTAATCAGGTCAACGTCGTATTCACGCTCCAGTCGTTCCTGCACGATATCCATGTGCAACAGGCCGAGAAAACCGCAGCGAAAACCAAAACCCAGTGCTTCAGAGGTTTCAGCCTCAAAGCTCAGGGCCGCATCATTCAACTGCAACCTTTCAAGTGCCTCGCGCAGGTCCGGGTAGTCATCGGCATCGGTGGGAAACAGGCCGGCAAAAACCCTGGGTTGCATCCGGGCAAACCCCGGCAAGGGCTCACCTGCAGGTGATTTTGCGGTTGTAATCGTGTCACCTACCGGCGCGCCATGAATATCCTTGATACTGGCAACCAGGAAACCCACCTCGCCTGCGGAAAGCTCATCCCGGACTTCGCGTTTAGGGGTAAACACACCTAACTGATCCACCAGGTGCTCATTCCCGGAAGCCATTAATTTAATTTTGTCACGCTTGCGCACGACACCATCAACCACCCTGATCAAAGAAACAACACCGAGATAGTTATCAAACCAGGAATCGATAATCAGGGCTTTAAGCGGTGCATCCGGATCACCGTTCGGCTTTGGTACGTCACGCACCAGGCGCTCCAATACCTCTAAAACGCCAAGACCGGTCTTGGCGCTGACATCCAGGGCATTGGTTGCCTCGATGCCAATAATATCTTCAATTTCCTGTTTGACGCGCTCGGGATCTGCCGATGGCAGATCAATCTTGTTCAATACCGGAATGACCTCCAGACCAAGTTCGACCGCGGTGTAACAATTTGCGACACTTTGCGCTTCTACGCCCTGGGCCGCGTCAACAACCAGCAAAGCACCTTCACAGGCTGCCAGCGAACGAGAAACCTCATAGGAAAAATCAACGTGGCCCGGGGTGTCAATAAAATTCAAATGGTAGACCTGGCCGTCTTTCGACTTGTAGTCCAGGGTGACGCTCTGCGCCTTGATGGTGATGCCGCGCTCTCTCTCAATATCCATGGTATCAAGCACTTGTGCAGACATTTCACGTTCACTCAAGGCCCCGCACAACTGGATAAAACGATCTGCCAGTGTCGATTTACCATGGTCTACATGGGCAATGATCGAAAAATTTCGGATGTAGTTTTGATCCATATAATGCTTCAGTTGTGAGTCTTCATTGATGATTCAAGTGCCTGATAGACAGAGGCCATTCGCTGTAAACAACGAACGGCCTCCTTGTTTCCAACCCCTGATTATAACTGACTAAACGTTAACCCTCATCTTTATCGCGCGGTGTGTAGGCAATAAAACTGGCGGTTCCATTACGCCATACACGCAGTGCCACCGCACGGTCAGGTTCTATGTCGTCCACCAGTTTCTCAAAACCATCCAGATCTTCCACCGTCTGATTATTGATCATCAGGATCACATCACCCGGTCTGAGGCCGGCACGCCACGCGTCATCACTTTCAATCTCGGCAATAACAACCCCGCCCTCAGGATCACCGAGTTCGCGACGACGGTCGCTGTTGATATTTTCCACCACCAGCCCGAGAACATTTTCGGCCTTCTGCGTGCTTCCGTTGTCAGCCAATGTAGTAGAGCTTTCGCCGTCCAGCGCGTCCAGCGTGACATCAAAGGTCTTTTCTTTACCTTCACGACTCACCCTGACACTGGCTTTGGTACCTGGTGGGTTGGCCCCGACCAGAGGCGGCAAATCATTCCAGGTTTCAACCGGCGCATCGTTGAATGAAAGAATCACATCGCCGGGTTTGATGCCGGCACGATCGGCAGAACCGTCCTCGGTAACATCATTGACCAGTGCACCAACCGGACGATCAAGCCCGAGAGCCTCGGCCATCTCGCGCGTCACGGCGCCCACAATGACACCCAGCAGACCACGTTCAACCTTGCCTGTCTCGCGTAATTGTCTTGCCGTACTTATCGCTACTTCGACCGGAATTGAAAATGACAAGCCGATGTAGCCACCGCTGGAACTGAGTATCCATGAATTGATACCGATGACTTCACCATCCATATTCAGCAGTGGTCCACCCGAGTTACCACGATTGATGGCGACATCTGTCTGGATAAAAGGAACATATTGTTGTGCGCGGTTGGTCCTGCCCTTGGCACTGACGATACCGGCCGTCACGCTTTGTTCAAAGTTAAATGGTGAACCGATAGCTGCTACCCATTCGCCTGCCTTGACAGACTCCGACTCACCCAGACGCAAAAACGGCAAGTCCTTTTCTGACTCGATCTTCAGAACGGCTATGTCACTCGCTTCGTCAGAACCAATCAACTCGGCTTCAAACTCATGACGATCCGCCATTCGGATAATGATTTCATCGGCCCCATCGATGACGTGATGATTGGTTAAAATATAACCTTCCTTGTCATAGAGGAAGCCCGAACCGGCACCCATGCGATCCGGTTCTCCACCACGAGGATCATTGGGCACATTAAAATAGCGTCTGAAAAACTCGGGAATTTCAGGATGGCCCTCACCCGGTTCACCTCGCGGCATTCCATCGGAGTCCGCTCCATTTTGTCCGCGTGAACCAAACTTGGTTACCCGGATGTTTACAACCGCAGGAGCGGTCTTTTCCACCAACTCGGTAAAATCGGGCAAGCCGGTTACTTTCGCAGCGACCGGCAAAGTCAGAAAGAGCATTAACAGCACCGCAAACTGTAAGGTAACTTTTTGTTTCATCATTTCACTCCTGGATCAATATCTATTAATTCGGTCTAAAGGTGTTCTGGTTTATTCACACTGCTTTTACACATATTGGGCTTGTTCGAGGAAAGGCAAACCGCTATATCCATCGACTCGAAAATCGTTTTGGCCGGGTTTCGATGCCTGAAAAAACTCATGCATAACCAGGCGAACAAAACACCCCCTGTGAGCGTCACTACATCTATCATCAGCCGGCTGAATCCTAGCGACTGCCCGAGGCTATGACCGGCAAACGCCCCTGCAAGCGCGGCCAGCAATGGCCAGCCATAGGAAGCAAAGACCATTTTCATATACACCCGCTCCGGGAAAGACAGGGTCAGCATCTGTCCCGTTTCTATCTTCATGTCGTCTCTCGCCAGTTCTAAAATAACCGGCTTGTTACGTATTAACCTGGCGAAAAGACCCGCACCACATCCTTTTCCGTTATCGCAGGCCGAGCAACCGGAGCGAGCACCCATACGCACCCAGAAGCGCTCGCCGTCACAACGCAAAACCTGCACGTTTTGTTCAATCATGACAGTGACATGAACCCGTTAATCGGAAGAGACGGAAAGTGCCATTTCTTTAGCGATCGCTCTGACGGTTCTGGGCGGAACCTCACCAATAACCGTGATCTGCAGATCACCCTGCTTACGCGTGTAGGCATTGGTGGTTCCCAACTGGCTAATCCCCGTCTTGACTGTAGCTTCAATACCTTGTTGCTCAACATACACGGATACCGCAGCCAGGCCATCGCTGTAAACCATATGTTCGTAGACACCTTCAGCACCACTCTTGTGACTGTTTGATGTCAACTTGAAACCCGGTGGTAAATTGGCTGGCTGCCAGCGGGGACTTGAACGTGTAACCACGGTGTTTTGCAAACTGTAGGTTTTCATTTCAACAAAATCTTCAGCGCTTGCCTCTGACTCAAGCTCGCTTGTGTCAACGGCAGAACCTATTGCAAAGTCCGTGAACATCAATTTGGCGATAGGCTTATGCCCAACATCAAACAGCACCCATTGCAATAACAGGCCGGTTTGCTCTTCCAGCCAAAAATCGTAACCGTATCGGTAATTATCCTTGGGGGATATCGTTACGCGCCGGGCCGTATGACCCGCAATCCGCGCCTCGCGACCGAATTCAAGCCGGTAACCGCTGCTGTCACCGTCAAAAACCGATAAAGGCAGCTCTGGAAAATAGGAACTGGCGACAACCTGGTCTTCAACGACGGACGACGAATCCTGCAGTACGCAACGTACCCCTTTCCTGTCGCGAATGACTTCCCGGTGGGGACCACTGGTGGAGTACAAACGCTCACGCACACCAGTTTCGTCGGTCACGTGGGTAATCCGCATGGTTTCAACCACGCCACCTCGAACGTACACGAAGGTTCCCTGGTAACTCATCTGGCTCATGGCCGTGGTCATTCGTTCCAGCCACTCACGTGCAGCGTCGGGCTGGTTACCCAGGACACTTGAACTGACGCTGATCGAAATCAGGAGCAACAGGGTTTTGCAGGGCAAAACTCTCATCAATCTTCAGCGGTTTCCAGTTCGGGTTTGGATTCGACAGATTCGGTCTTGTCTTCTACTGCAGTAACGGGGCTGGCAACAATAGGTACAAAGGATACAAAACCCTGTCTACCGGCTGTTCTTGCCATCTGGTTGTGACGCAGCAGGTAGGCGTTTAAACGGTTTGAACTGCCTGTTTCTGATGGTGCGAAGCTCGCTGCCTGTGAAACCGGTGAACCGGCCAGCGTATTCGGACTGACAAACGGCTGGCTCGCCGGTACGAGTGCAGTGGCATCAACTTCTCCCGGTGTTTGACCCGGTTGTGGCGCAGTGACCACGATAGCCATCATTGCAACACTGGCAGCAATTGCCAGGCCGGATACAGGTTTCAGCCAACGATTATTACGCCATGTTGATACGGTGGGTACTTCTTCCGCATCCAGGCTCGGGCTCATTCTGATACTGAGGCCGGTGACCACTTGCTTGCTACCGGGTTGACGGATGCAATCGCGTATCAGGTGATAACGCTCCCATTTTTCGCAGGTTTCGTCATCAGAAAATAACCTGCGTGTCAGGAATGAACCTGCATCACGTGAAAGTTCACCATCCATTAAGCTGGAAAGATGCTCTAAAGATTCCTTACTCATTTCGTCTGTTACCTGTGCCGGACATCTGCTTTAGATATCACTTATTATTCCCCGTCGTTACTGTGACCACCGAGAAGGGGTTTTAGTTTCTCATCAATTGCTTCACGCGCACGAAATATCCGCGAACGAACAGTGCCGATCGGACATTCCATGGTAACCGCGATTTCTTCGTAGCTCATACCATCCATCTCACGAAGCATGATGGCAGTACGTAAATCTTCCGGAAGCTTTGCAATGGTGTCGAACACCGTGCGCTCAATCTCTTCCCGTAACAATTCACTCTCAGGTGTACTGGTTTCTCTCAGACGGCTACTGATGGCGTATTGCTCAGCATCCGTTGCGTCAATGTCACTACTCGGCGGGCGCCGGTTTTTTGCAACGATCCAGTTCTTGGCCGTATTGATTGCGATCCGGTACAACCAGGTATAAAAGGCGCTATCACCACGAAACCGCTTGATTGCACGGTAGGCCTTGATAAATGCTTCCTGGGCGACGTCCTGTGCCTCGGCGTGGTCGGACACATAACGTGAAACGAGGCTGACAATACGGTGCTGATATTTCTGTATTAACAGGTCAAAGGCGCGCTTGTCGCCCTTCTGTACCCGTTCTACCAGCAATTGATCGACCTTGGCTTCACTCACCGCGCCCTGCACTCCACATGTTTGCACCGGTCCAACACCAATTGGTTTTACCAGTGATGAATCCGCAGGTATTTTACCCGAACTGACTATTTTAACCGCCTGAATCGTTTTCACACGCCCTTCCCCTCTAACCTTGAGCATAGCATGATTAAATTCAATCCTGATTTGCAAAATTCACTGCGTGCTATGACATGTACTTCAGGCCGTGGTTCCCGCCCGTGTGAAAAATATGTACTGCATGAGCCAAACGGACCGGTGTGACGATCTGCTATATGCATCGCCACCGTCGCAATGCGATAATACGGGGTTCAATCTTGATTAATTTGTAAACTGGAGCAAACCTGATGGCGAGCACCGGTTTAACACAAAAAAGGCAGGCAACAATATGGAATTCCTCAAATCCCTGGGCATCAAAGATCTCAATCCCGGCGCATACCTTGGTAACGGCGAATGGTCCACAACAACCGATGCAGGCATCAAAGAGTCGATAAACCCTTCAAACGGCGAAGTTATCGCACGTGTCTACGGCGCCTCCGCCGACGACTACGAGAAACTGGTCGAACACTCAAGGGAAGTCTTCAAAGAGTGGCGCCAGGTTCCCGCACCACAGCGTGGTGATGCTGTCCGTCTTTGCACTGAAGCACTGCGCAAGCACAAGGATGCACTGGGTAGCCTGGTCGCCCTGGAAATGGGGAAAATCAAATCAGAAGGTGATGGTGAAGTACAGGAAATGATCGACATCGGCGATATGGCAGTCGGTCAGTCGCGCATGCTCTACGGCAACACCATGCATTCTGAACGCCCCCTGCACCGTATGTACGAACAATGGCACCCACTGGGTCCTGTCGGTGTGATTTCTGCGTTTAATTTCCCGGTTGCGGTTTGGGCCTGGAATGCTTTTATTGCGGCTATCTGTGGTGATACAACCATCTGGAAGCCGGCACATAGCGGCCTTTTGTGTTGTGTAGCGGTGCAGAACATCTGCAATGCAGCCCTGGAAGAAGGCGGCTACCCGTCCATCTTTCATTGCTTTATGGAAGACGGTCACGACCTGGCCGAGCGCTTTGTCAATGACAAGCGTATCGAACTGATTTCATTTACAGGCTCCACCAATATCGGCCGGCAGGTAGGTCAGAAAGTCGCTGCCCGCATGGGCCGCAGCATTTTGGAACTGGGCGGCAACAATGCCATCATCATGGATGAAACAGCCGATCTTGAGATGTGTATCCCGGGTATCGTCTTCGGCGCCGTCGGTACTGCCGGCCAACGCTGCACCTCCACACGGCGTCTGATCGTGCACGAATCCATCATGGATCGTGTCACCGATGCGCTGGTCAATGCCTATAAGCAAGTGGTTATCGGCGACCCGTTGGACCCCAAAACGTTGATGGGGCCTCTGACCGATGAAAAGGCTGTCGGTTATTTTGAAGCAGCTATCGAATCGGCCGTCAACGAGGGTGGCAAGGTTCTGGCCGGTGGTAAACGCCTGGACCGCCCCGGCTTCTTTGTTGAACCTACCATTATTCTGGCCAAAAACGAATGGCAGATCGTGCAGGATGAAACCTTCGCCCCCATTCTTTATATCATGCCGTTTAGTGATCTTGACGAAGCGATTGCCATGCACAACGCTGTGCCCCAGGGACTGTCATCAGCGATATTTACCATGAATATGCGTAATGCTGAGCGCTTTTTGTCATCGGTGGGCTCTGACTGTGGTATCGCCAACGTCAATATCGGCACCTCCGGTGCGGAAGTCGGTGGTGCTTTCGGTGGTGAGAAAGAAACCGGTGGTGGTCGCGAGTCCGGCTCTGATGTCTGGAAGTACTATATGCGCCGTCAGACCAACACCATTAACTGGGGTACTGATCTGCCGTTGGCGCAGGGTATCAAGTTTGACCTGTAATTCTGTATCCAGGTGATTGGCGCATGTATTTCTTAGCACGCAAAGCCCTGTTCATGGCGGACCCGGAGACTGCTCACGGGCTCGCTCTGGAAGGCCTCCGCCTGGGTCATGGTGTAGGCGCCACCCGTCTGCTGTGTAAAAGCCGTGATCTGCCGGTCACGGTGATGGGTCTGGAGTTTCCGAATCCCGTCGGCATGGCGGCGGGCATGGACAAAAACGGCGATTACATCGATGCCCTTGGTGGTCTTGGTTTTGGGTTTATCGAAATTGGCACGGTTACCCCGCGCCCACAACCCGGGAATCCAAAGCCAAGAATTTTCCGTCTTGAGAAAGCCAATGCGATGATCAACCGTCTTGGTTTCAATAACAAGGGTGTCGATTACCTGGTTCGGCAAGCAGAAAAGCGCCGTTTCAAAGGCATACTCGGAATCAATATCGGCAAGAACTTCGACACACCAAACGATAAGGCAGTCGATGATTACCTGTTATGTCTCGACAAAGTCTATCCGCATGCAGATTACATCACGATCAACATATCGTCTCCCAACACCCGTGGCCTTCGTGACCTGCAGGATGTGGAACAACTCAACTCCCTGTTGTCAGCCTTGAATAGAAGACGACTGAAACTGGCTGATGAGTTACAAAAGCGCGTTCCACTGGTGGTCAAAGTCGCACCGGATCTCGAAGACGAGCAGATTCCCGGCATGGCTGAGGTTGTCGTCCGTAATGAATTTGACGGTTTGATCGCGACCAACACCACGATTTCACGTGAGGCAGTTCAGGGTATGCGTCACGCGGACGAGCAAGGCGGTCTCAGCGGGGCCCCTGTGAAAGACCAGTCAGACCACGTGCTGGCGGAGTTTCGCGCCCACCTGCCACCGGAGATCGCCCTGATAGGTACAGGCGGAATTACCAGTGGTGAGGATGCAGCCACAAAAATACAACTGGGTGCAGACCTGGTACAGTTCTATACCGGGTTCGTCTACAAAGGACCGGACCTGGTTGGTGACTGCCTGAAAGCCATTGCAGCACAAAAGTCCGTATGAAGCGGACGACTGACGCTTCCCTCAAACATCTCAACAGCTTTGCAGTCGAGGCCCGCGCTGGCCAGTTGCTTGAAATTGAATCCCAACAAGACCTGAAAACCCTCGTCACCGAACACCATTTTGATCCAACGCGTGATCTCATACTGGGCGGGGGCAGCAACATCCTGTTTGCGGGCAATATTGAGGGCAGCGTGATACTGAACCGGGTGAGCGGTAAAAGGATCATCGAGGACACCGAAGACGTGGTTCTGTTGGAGGCATCAGCAGGTGAAAACTGGCATCAACTTGTTCTGTGGTCCTTGCAACAGGGCTTGTCGGGTATTGAAAACCTATCCCTGATCCCCGGCCTGGCAGGGGCAGCACCCATGCAAAACATCGGGGCTTATGGCGTGGAACTCGCGGATGTTCTCGACTCGGTACAAACCCTTGACCTGAAAAACGGACAGGTGGTTGAGTTTCAGAAAAAAGACTGCCAGCTCGCCTATCGCAATAGTCGCTTTAAATCATCCGATGCCGGCAAATACCTGATCACCGGTATCCGCTTGCGTCTGCAACGTAAATTCACACCCGTCCTTTCTTATAAAGGACTGGGCGAAGAGCTTCTGTCGATGGGTATCAAAACACCGACTGCAAAACAGGTCAGTGATGCCGTAATCCGTATCCGTCAACGCAAATTACCCGACCCGAAAATCACCGGGAATGCCGGCAGCTTCTTTAAAAACCCCGTGGTCAGCCATGATATCGCCAAGCAACTGGCAAAGGAGTTTACCGGTATGCCTGCCTATCCTGCCGCTGAACACACGAAGCTCAGCGCCGCCTGGCTGATTGAAAAATGTGGCTGGAAAGGCCGCTCTATGGGTGACGCTGCCGTGTCGGAGCAGCATGCGCTTGTGCTGATTAACAAGGGCCAGGCAACAGGGGCTGAGATACTCGAGCTTGCTGATGCGATCCGGGAATCAGTTCGGGGGCGGTTTGGCATTGTGTTGGAACCGGAACCGTTGGTTATCAAATAACACAAGCAGTTTTGTTGCCAGCTACTGGCAAGGTCAGCGCCCGCGATCCGCACGCTGCAAGATCGAAGAGGCTCCCGCTTTCGCGGGATGACTTTGCAATCTTCTGAGAACCAAACAGTGCTAAAACGCGTTAATACCCGTCAACTCCCTGCCGATGACCAGTTGATGAACGGTTTCGGTTCCTTCGTAGGTAATGACGCTTTCAAGATTCAGCATGTGACGAATCGCAACGTGTTCCACCGTGATACCTGCCCCACCGAGAATATCCCGGCAATCGCGGGCGATATCCAGGGCCATCCGCACATTATTCCACTTCGCCAGGCTGACCTGCGTGGGCGCCATTTTGCCGGCATCCTTTAAGCGCCCAAGCTGCAGTGACAGCAATTGTGCAGTGGTGATACGCCGCGACATGTCGGCAAGGCGAATCTGAATGGCCTGGTTAGCCGCCAGCGGACGGCCGAATAATTTGCGGTCAGCGGTGTAGTCGACCACTTCGGTCAGACAGGCAATAGCCGCACCAATGGGGCCCCAGGTAATACCGTAGCGCGCCTGGGTCAGACAACCCAAAGGACCTTTCAAGCCGACGACATTGGGTAAGCGGTTGGCCTCCGGAACACGCACATTGTCAAAAAACAAACCGGAAGTGACCGATGCCCTCAATGACATCTTGCCGTGAATTTCCTGCGCATCAAAACCGGGCATACCCTTTTCAAGCACAAAGCCCATGATGCCTTCTTCGGTATTGGCCCAGACAATTGCGATATCGGCGATATTGCCATTGGTAATCCACATTTTTGAACCATTGATGATCCAGTCATCGCCGTCACGCCGGGCATTTGTTTTCATGTTGGCAGGATCTGAACCCCCATGTGCTTCGGTCAGTCCAAAACAGCCAATAACTTTACCGGCAGCCATATCCGGCAGCCAGCGTTGCTTTTGTTCCTCGGAGCCATAAGCAAAAATCGGATGCATACACAGACTCGATTGAACCGATGCAAAACTGCGCAGGCCGGAATCACCCCGTTCAAGTTCCTGGCAAATCAATCCATAGGACACGCCATTCAAACCGGCACAACCATAACCTTCGATACTTGAGCCGAGCAAACCGAGCTCGGCCATCTCGGGTATCAATTCCATCGGAAACTGGGCCTTGTCAAATGCGTCTGCCATCAGGGGCAATGCACGCTCGTCGACAAAACGGGCGACGGTGTCCTGGATCATCTGCTCTTCTTCAGACAGAAGACTGCGGACATCAAATAAATCGGTGGGATTCAGTCTGGCCATGGAAACTCCGGGGCTGTTGTTGTTGGTTAGTTCAGATGCCGCTATTCTAATTTGCCCGACCGGCACAGTCACGGCCTATCACTGAATTAAAAGTTGTAATCCAGGTATAAGCGGGCGTCGATAAAGTCCTTGGTAACGGACTCGAAATCGTAGCCATGAATTTCACGATAGGCCTCAAAATCATAATCGGTACGGTAATTATTAAACGCCAGCCTGAACTGAAGACTTAAACCTTTCATTTGTGTAAAAATGCCAAACCCCGACGTTTGGGTAAAAGAATAACGAAGATCGAAAGTAGCCTCACGCCGGTCCTGGCGCGCATCGGTCATACTGAGATCATCAGGCAGGTTATAGTCACCATAACGCCAACGCATCACAACCCCCGGGATAAGACCGTTTCGTCCAAAGTCATACTGCAAACCAACACCGACGGATTTGGTACCGGCCAACTCCGAATCCTGAACCTGGAATGAATTGAACATCTGTGGCGTACCCCAACGTACAAATATGGTGCCGCCGTCGTAGGAGTCTTCGTTATAAGCCCCACGGTTGTAGTTGGCAAAAAAGCTGAGACCTGCTGAATATGCCTGAGCACTGAACCCGTAATGCCAGGTATCAATATTTCCTGCAATGTGGTTCCCAACATCCTGTTGATTTGTGTATTGCGCAGCCAGGATGTAATGGAACTGACTGGTCGCCGGTTCAATTTTGTATTGCCCTGTGAGAAAAACCGTATTCAGAAAACCCTTGATATAGTAGTCCCAGGCTTCAAGGCTTAAGGCATCATTTTGATAGGTCAGCCCCAGCAATGCCATTTCCTTTTTCTCACCGATATAGCCGGTGGAATCGTAATCATTCGGGTCGTAGGCACCACGTATCAGCTGCTTACCGCTGTCAGACTCCCGCACACGTGCCCCGTTTGCCATATCGATGAACTTCGTGTCGTTACGCTCTTTCATTCTCATGATGTAAGCGAGGTTGATTCCTACGCCTTCGAACACACGATTTTCATAGATCGCCCCGCTATGTGTGATGGGGGAAAATCGGATATTCGATAGGGCAACAAAACGATAACCCGGTATCTCCTGTCTGCCGATTTTTACCAGGTGGCCGCCATTTTGATACTTGATATACAACTCGCCCAAGGCTGCATATGGGTCCTGGTCGCCATCGGCTTCATATAACCCGCCGAGCCCCCTGCGATTCGCGGGGCTGGGACCAAAGGGTACCGCACCGTAAACCGTGGCACCGAATGAAGTGTGCCGCCAGGCTGCAGTCTCATAACCAAAATAGCCACCAAGTGCAGAATATTGCAAAACTTTTTCATTCGGTGCTTCGGGTGTGGAACTATCCTGCAAGACTTGAAGATTGCTGTCGCGATACTGGCCGCTATAACGGATCAGTGTCTTGAATTGACCGTTTACCAGGGCATCGAGAAAACCGTATTCAGCAAGGGGTGGGTTGACCGTTTCTTCCGATTGAGCAAACACCGGTGTGCTTAAGCCACAAACACAGCAGATTAAAGCAGAAAAAAATAATATTCCTGTTCGCATTGTTGACTAAGGGTTCCTGACACCACTGGGAACGTGACCTGTCGCTACGTGCTCTCTCGCCGAATCGCAATGAATTTGCTGGTCGTCAAAAAAGATATCAGCACCGAAAGCCGCCAGGAAAGGACCCTTGGGTTTACCGCCGAGAAACAGGGCCTCATCAACACGAATCCCCCATTTCCGCAAAGTGAGGATGACCCGCTTATGGGCAGGTGCTGACCTTGCCGTCACCAATGCCGTTCGAATCGGATTGTTTTCAATCGGGTAAGCCGATTGAATGTTTTGCAAAGCCTGCATCAATGGCCTGAAAGGACCATCTGGCAAGGGCGTATCGGCATGTTGCTTTTCCCGCGCGGAAAACGCCTCAAGTCCTTCTGATTGATACACTCTTTCAGCTTCATCACTGAACAACACGGCATCACCGTCAAATGCAACACGTAACTGGTCACGGTGCTGCCGGCTCTGTGCACCCGGAAGTATCATTGCCGCGGCGAAACCTTCTCCCAGGGCCTTCCGTACATCTTCTGCATGACCCGATAAAAACAGGTCGGTACCGATGGCTTTCATGTAGCGGAAACGACTCTCACCATTGGTGAACACGGCCCTTTCAATGTCCAGGCCATGGTGTTCAATACTATTGAAAATCCGCAGGCCGGAATCTGCGCTGTTACGTGAAACCAGAATGACTTCGACACCTTGATGGTTGGTTTCGTCCGCATTCAATGCCAACAGCTTTTTGACCAACTGAAAGGCTTCACCCGGCATCAGGAATTCATTCTCCCGACTGATCTGGTATTCGGCGTAGGCTTCCAGGCCCTGCGACTCGAACACGGCGTGGCTTTCATCCAGGTTAAACAATGCGCGTGAAGATATGGCCACAACCAGCGGCTTGGTGTTTTCCCACTTCTTTGGGTTTTGTTCCCGGTTGTTGCCAGTTGTCATATTTTCAGTTTAACAGGGCTTGTGGCGTAAAATGAAAAAGCGTTCATAGAGACAGCTGGCTGTCACAGAAATTGCTCGTTCAGTATCCTTTCCTCCAACGAGTGTGCCGGATCAAACAACAGCTTTAACTCAAGACGCTTGTCTTCAAACGCGTCAACCCTGATGACATCCCGTACCTCGTAAGCATCCGCTGTCGCACTGACCGCCCGTTTGTAATGATCGAGCACTTCGAAGCGAACCCGCGCCGAACAAGGCAATATCGCACCGTTCCAGCGCCTCGGCCGAAACGGGCTGATGGGTGTCAGCGCCATGGCATCAGTACCGAGGGGTAAAATTGGCCCACGCACTGAGAAATTGTAGGCGGTGCTGCCGGCAGCAGTCGCCAGTAAAACCCCGTCACAGACCATCTCTTCCACTTTTATCATGTCGTTGACCAGGATACGGATATGAGCCGCCTGGTTTGTCTGACGTAAAAGTGAAATCTCATTGATGGCCAGGGCACTGGTCTCTGTGCCTGACTCGGTCAACACTTCCATGCGCAGCGGGTTCAAGCTCACCAACCTCGCGGTATCGAGCCTTTCCACAAGGTCAGTTTCGCTGTAGCGATTCATCAGGAACCCGACATTACCGATTTTCATCCCGAACACGGGCAGGCTTTTCGAAATAACGCGATGCAAGGTTCGTAACATGAAACCATCGCCACCCAATGCGACGATCACCTCTGCTTCCTCCAACGGGGTTTGACCATAGCGTTTTTTCATCAACGCAATGGCTTCCCCGGCGGAATCAGCCCGGCTTGCTACAAAATGAATACGTTCACTGGTCATTTCGCACCCGGGTCGGTTAACAGGCCCTCCAGGGACCGCACTGCCACCGATACGGTCGCATAATCCATTGATGGCAGGTTCTGCATATCATTGAGCATATGGGAAACCTGCCCCACTGCCTCAGCATTCGCTTCTGCCCAGCTTTTAACCGGATCTTTCGCGCCTGGAAATGCTTCCAGAACCAGGCCGGCCAGGCTACGGTGCCGGGAATAGAGTTCGTCTCGCAGGCTGCCACGCGCATGCGCATGCCACTGACCGGCAACCGGTAATTTCTCCACGCTTTCGCGTAACCACTTCAAGCCCAGTTGGTCACCCAAACCGAAATAGACCGTCGCCACCCTGAGTACGTCTTCTTTCCTTATGGCGGCTGTTTCAACCACATCCAGCGCGGGGTAGAGCAAATGCAAGCTGGCTGCCTGCATAGCAAGGGCCTTAGGCATTCCATCCGCTAACAACGGCTCTGCCTGTTTCTGAACCCGCTCTTTTTCCGCGTCATTGAGTGAACGCGTAATTTTCTTTCCCAACACTTCCATGCCCGGTGTCAGTCGTTCGATACTCTGCCGGATGCCCAGCTTGTCACCTGACTGATTGAGTACCCAGCGGGTGGCCTGACGCAGCAGGTTCCACATGGCCAGGGTTGCATTGATCTGTGACTCAGACGATACCTTATTATCGAGCGCCTCAACCCGTCCCCAGAAATCACGCGCCTTGAAGACTTCCCGGGCGATGGTAAACGCCCTCGCCACCTTGGCTGCGCTGGCACCGGTATCCTCATGCATCCGAAGTGCAAAAGAAGCGCCCATACGATTCACAAGGCTATTGGTAACCTGGGTGGCAATGATTTCACGCTTCAGACGGTGACCATCCATGTAAGCGCTGTATTTTTCCTGTAATGGCGTCGGGAAATAGCGTTGTAATTCCTGTGATAACCAGGGATCTTCGGGTATATCGGAATCCAGCAACTGGCGGTAAAGCATGATTTTGCTGTAAGACAATAATACTGACAGTTCCGGCCGACTCATACCCATGCCAATCCCGCGCCGCCTGGTCAATTCCTCATCATGCGGGAGTTTCTCCAGATCCCGGTCAAGAATACCTTCGCCTTCAAGTACGGAAATAAAGTGCTGCTTGGCTCCCAGGCGGGCCCCGGTAAGGGTTTCCATCATGGATATGGCCTGGGTTTGCAGGTAGTTGTTACGCAAAACCTGGGCCGCAACCTCATCGGTCATTTCCGCCAACAGCTTGTTTCTGTTGTCCCCGCTCAGCTTTCCAGCATGCATGACCTGGTTCAGCAGTATCTTGATGTTGACCTCGTGATCCGAGCAATCCACACCCGCAGAATTATCGATAAAATCGGTATTCATGCGGCCGCCGGCGTGAGCGTATTCGATACGTCCGAGTTGGGTCAAACCAAGGTTCCCACCTTCGCCGATGACCTTGCAACGCAACTCACTGCCATTGATACGCAACCAGTTGTTCTGTGCGTCACCAACCTCGGCATTGCTTTCCGACGATGCCTTGACATAGGTGCCAATACCACCATTCCACAAGAGCTCTACCTCGGCTTTCAACAGCAGCCGAATCAGGTCATTGGGGGATAAATTATGCTCTTCGGTACCCAGCCAGGAACGTACTTCACGGCTGATCGGAATACTCTTTTCAAGCCGGGAAAAAATGCCACCACCCTTTGAAATGAGTTGTTGGTTGTAATCCTCCCAGCCGGACCTCGGTAGCTTGAATAACCGTTTGCGTTCTTTGAAACTCGCTTTTATATCCGGATCAGGGTCCAGGAAAATATGCATATGGTTAAAGGCGGCTTTTAATTGGATCTGGGTTGACAACAACATTCCGTTGCCAAAAACATCACCCGACATATCACCGATACCGACAACGCTAAAAGGCTCTTTCTGTATGTTCTTGCCCATTTCACGGAAGTGCCGTTTAACCCCTTCCCAGGCACCACGCGCAGTAATCGCCATGGCCTTGTGGTCATAGCCTACCGAACCACCGGAAGCAAAGGCATCACCCATCCAAAAACCGCGATTCAATGCAATCTCGTTGGCGGTATCTGAAAACGTTGCAGTGCCTTTGTCGGCTGCCACAACCAGGTAAGGATCATCTTCATCGTAGCGAATCAAGCCGGCCGCTGGAATGACCGTATCTTGATCTAAATTATCAGTAACATCTATTAACGCATTGATAAATATCTTATAACACCTGACAACTTCAGCCATGACCTCATCACGGGTTCCATTCTCCGGCAGGTGCTTGACGACAAAACCACCCTTCGCCCCCACCGGCACGATAATGGTATTTTTGACGTTCTGGGCTTTCATCAAGCCCAGCACTTCCGTTCTGAAATCCTCCTTACGGTCAGACCAGCGCAAACCGCCGCGGGCCACCTTGCCACCCCGCAGATGGATACCTTCCACCGCAGATGAAAACACCCAGATCTCTCTGAATGGCAAAGGTTTTGGAAGCTGGGGCATTTTGGAGGAGTCGAGCTTGAAACTCATATATTCATGTAAATTGCCATCTTCCCCGGGTTGGTAAAAGTTGGTTCTCAAGGTGCCCTTGATGGCTTCGTAAAATGCGAACAGGATGCTGTCCTCGTCAATACTGCTGATCCGGGACAGGGCCATCCTGAACACTTTCTTGATCGTCGCTACCTGCACATCACGTTTCTTCCTGCGCGCAGCTACAACGGTTTCCAACAACTCCAGCAGCACCTTGTCGTCGCAATATTTCAGGGTCGACAGGCTTTGAAATATCCGCCGTAGTTTCTTGGCTGCCAGCTCCTTACGATAGTCACTTTCGCTGTCGCGTTCAGGGTTGAACATGGCATCAAACAGTTCCACCAGCAGTCTCGCCATCAGTGGATGCTTCGACAGGGTTTCTTCCATGTAAGCCTGTGAATAAGGAATTCCGGTTTGCAGAAGGTACTTGCAGTAAGCACGAATACCCTTGACCTGCCGCCAGTGAAGCTGACAGGCGAGAATCAGACCGTTAAAGCCGTCACTGACCGTAATTCCGCGCCAGGTATTTTCAAACGCCTGTTGAAATCTCTCGCGGACAACCTCGATATCAAGGTCTTTGCCATGGCCGTACACCATGTCAAAATCCTGAACCCAGACACACTCCCTGTTTTCGAGCTTCAGCTTGTAAGGTCTCTCGCTGACAATGTGCAAACCCATGTCTTCGAGTATGGGCAAGACCGTTGATAACGGAATGGGGTGATGCTTTTTGAAAACCTTGAAGCGAATAATTCCCGTACCATCACTTTCCGGCCCAGCATCTTTTACTCTTGGCCGGTAGAGACTCAGCTGTAAATCATTCTCTTCTTTCAGAAGGTCAACTTTCGCAATGTCATAGGAACCGACGCGCGGGGAGATGTCTTCCATATAGGCGGCAGGAAAGGCTTTTTCATACTTCCTGGACAGCTTAAGGCCAACTTCTTCACCATGAGTCTGGACCAGGATATTGGTCAGTTCATCAGTCCACGACCGCAGTGCGGTGATGATCTTATCTTCAAGCCCTCGCACATCAGGTTGTGGCTCTGTGCCATCTTTTGGCCGGATGATCAGGTGCAGACGCGCCAGGGCTGAATCCGAAAGCTGGATCATGTAATCCAACTTGTCGCCCTTCAGCGCCCGCTTGAGTATGGCCTGGATTTTTTCCCTGTTTTCGGTGTTCCAGTGGTCTCTCGGAATATATACAAGGCAGGAGAAAAACCGCCCGAAGCGCTCCCTGCGGATAAACAGGCGAACCGTTTGCCGCTCCTGTAGATCGAGTACACCCATCGCGATGCTCAGCAACTCGGTGCTACTTGCCTGGAAGACCTCATCCCTTGGCAGGGTTTCAAGGATATGCAGCAATGATTTCCAAGCATGCATGTTCTCTCTCAAACCGGAGTTTTCCAACACCGTCTTGACCTTCATGGCAACCAGTGGCGTGTCCGCGATTCGTTCCTGGTATGCCAGCGAGGTAAACATACCGATAATTCGATATTCACCAACAACCTTGCCACTTTCATCGAATCGCAATACGCCGATATAGTCCATATAGCCACTTCGATGCATCGGTGAACGCGTATTGGCCTTGGTAATAATCAATGGCGCATTCGGGTTGAAACGCGACTCATCGCTGACACTGGCTATCGGGCGATTCAAGACGGTTTTACCGTCTTCACGTAACAGACCCAGACCCGTACCATTAACCACCTTCAGTGAAGCCACATTGCCTTTCTGGACGATGTCATAGGTGCGCGCGCCGATAAACATGAAATGGTCATCATCAATCCACTTCAGAAAGTCAACGCACTCTTTACGGACATTGCTGGGTAAGTCCGGCGCGTTTTCCCCGAACTCCGCAATGGCACGCGCAAGACTTTCTTTCATGGGTTGCCAGTCCGCAACGGTCGTTCGAACCAACGCCATCCGGGCTTTTAGCTGCGTCTCGATGGATGCCAGTACCGCCGGGTCAGTCTGTTTGTCGATGTGGATATGGATAAATGATTCTCTGATGGAATGCTGGGTAGATTTTTTATGAAAGGATTTCAGTTTACCCCTGGCATCCCGTTCAACATTAAATACCGGGTGAACCGTCATGTGTACAGCCAGATTGAGTTCCTGCATAACCATGCTGGATGTATCGACAAGGAACGGCATATCATCATTGCATAGTTCTACAACGGTATGCTGACACTCCCAGCCATCACGTTGCTGGTCAGGGTTGAATACCCTGATAGACAGTTGACCAGTCATTCTTTGTTGTAAAAACCTGATCTGCTCGACCACCATGGCAGCAGCCGTGTCTGTTGTCTGAAGCCTCAACTCGCTAAGCGGCAACCGTTTAAAGAAAACGTCACAATAAAAAGCGGCCTGTTTCGCTGCCGCTGCGTTCATTTGAGCGCTTACTGCTGTCTTTATTTTGTTTAGCAATAGCTGTTTGTTTTTTGCCATATTCGCTTTCATCGACTGAACCCGCCTTGCTGATGCATGTGTATTGTCTTGTAACCTTAAAATACCGGCCCATAAGTAGAGGCGAATTATAAAGACTTTAACCAATGGAAACATTCTTTTAACGATCACCGGCCTGCTTTCGGCATACCCTCGATCCCTCTAAATGATACCCATCGGCCGCTAGCTGTTGACCTGTCCTGAATGACTGGTTAACCTCTATATATCTTTGAATCAGGATAAAGAGATATATGCCCGCCAAGATGGATTTGTTACATGCCTCTCAACACTTCCGGCTATTGTCTGACAGCACCCGTTTACGCTTGTTAATGCTGGTGGACAGGGAAGAATTGAGCGTTGCTGAGCTGGCTGCCATTACGCAGTTGGCGCAACCCCGGGTTTCAACTCACCTGGCGAAACTCAAGGAAGCAGGCCTGGTTAGCGACCGTCGAGAGGGTGTGTCGGTGTACTACCGTATGGCGGCCTCCATCCTCGACCCGGGCCTGGCAGCGCTGTGGGAACTGTTACGTAAAAACACGTCAGACCCATTGATACAACAGGATAGTGAACGCATACCACAGGTATTAAATGCACGACGCGGCAACTCGAACTGGGCTGACAGCGTCGCGGGTGATATGGAGCGTCATTACTCACCCGGCCGCACCTGGGAAGTGACCACCCGTACCATTGTTCAGTTACTCGAGCTTGGAGACGTGCTGGACATAGCCTCGGGTGACGGTGTGCTGGCCGAGTTGCTCGCACCCAGGGCCCGCAGCGTTCATTGCCTGGATATCAGTCAACGGGTGGTGGACGCAGGCAAAGAGCGCTTACGTAATTATGCCAATGTCAGTTTCGCCGCCGGCGATATGCATGATTTGCCAATTGCAGACGCCTCGTATGACACGGTTTTGCTTATGCATGCTCTGACTTATACCACCCGACCGCAAACGGTCTTCAATGAAGCCAGCCGGGTTTTACGGCCCGGTGGCCGCCTGCTGGCAGCGACACTGCAGAAACATCCACATAAAAATGCAGTTGAGGCTTATAACCATATCAACCTTGGGTTTACAGATTCAGCCCTGGAAAAGCTTTGTATCCAAGCGGGTCTTGAGCCACAAAACATCCGCGTATCGGCCGTTGAAAAGCGCACCCCTAACTTCGAGGTACTGACACTAATGGCTGGTAAGCCAGCCTGAGCGTCTGTCCTTTTTAATAACCAACCGGTAATCAAACATGTATTCGCAAGACTATAAAAACCCGCAAGACGCCGAAAAGCTTATCGAACTTCTCTCCCGGAGAATTCTTATTCTCGACGGGGCGATGGGAACAATGATCCAGACCTTCGAGCTGGAAGAAGCTGACTTTCGTGGTCAGCGTTTCGAAGACCATCCCCTGCCCCTTCGTGGTAACAACGACCTGCTGACCCTGACACAACCGGAAAAAATAGCCGGTATTCACCGGGCTTTTCTGGAGGCCGGTGCAGACCTGATTGAAACCAATACATTCAACAGCACCGGAATATCCCAAGCCGATTACGGCATGGAGCACCTGGTCAGGGAATTGAATTTTGCGGCCGCACAACTGGCCAGGACCGAGGCCGACCGGATTACAGCCCGGACGCCGGAGAAACCCCGTTTTGTCGTCGGCTCAATCGGTCCCACCAATCGCACGGCATCCTTATCCCCGGATGTGAACCGACCGGATTTCCGTAATGTGAGTTTTGCGGATTTGCGAGAAACCTATGCGGAGGCCGCCCTTGGCCTGATGGAGGGTGGCGCTGATGTTCTGATGGTGGAAACAGTTTTCGACACCCTGAACTGCAAGGCCGCACTGGTCGCCATCGATGACGTATTTACCGAGTTCGGTTTTCGTGTACCCGTGATGATTTCCGGCACCATAACCGATGCCAGTGGCCGTACACTGTCAGGACAAACCGTGGCTGCTTTCTGGCATTCAGTCCGGCATGCGAAACCGGCCTGTATCGGTCTTAATTGTGCGCTGGGCGCCACGGAGCTTCGCCCCTGGCTGCTCGAGTTATCACGGGTGGCTGAATGCCCGGTCAGTGTTCATCCCAACGCAGGTCTGCCCAACGAACTTGGTGGTTACGATGACACGCCTGAGAATATGGCGGCCGTGCTCGCCGAGTTTGCGACTGACGGACTCATCAACATGGCGGGGGGCTGTTGCGGCACGCGACCGGAACATATCAGGGCGATTGGTGAGGCGCTCAAAGACAAGACACCACGGACGCCTCCGGAAGCCGTTAGCTATTGCCGACTCTCCGGTCTTGAGCCATTAACGATCACGCCCGAGCTGAATTTCATCAATGTAGGCGAACGCACCAACGTAACCGGATCCGCCATTTTCAGACGCCTCATCCAGGCGGATGACTTTGAAGCTGCCGTTGAGGTAGCTAGACAACAGATCAGAAACGGCGCGCAAATCATCGACATCAACATGGATGAAGGCCTGCTCGATGGCGTTGCCGTGATGACCCGATTCTTGCACCAGATTGCCTCGGAACCCGACATCGCACGGGTGCCGGTTATGCTTGACTCATCCCGCTGGGAAGTGCTGGAAGCCGGACTGGCCTGCCTGCAAGGCAAGGGCGTGGTCAATTCGATCAGCCTTAAGGAAGGTGAAGCGGTATTTATCGAACAGGCACGTACCATATTACGTTTCGGTGCTGCCGTCATCATCATGGCGTTCGATGAAAATGGTCAGGCGGACAGCCTGGAAAAACGTGTCAGCTTCTGTGAAAGGGCATGGAATTTGCTGACCAAAGAGGTTGGCTTTCCTCCTGAGGATATTATTTTCGACCCCAATATTTTTGCCGTGGCCACCGGGATCGAGGAACACAACAGTTACGGTATTGATTTTATTGAAGCGACCAGGCGTATCAAGAAGTCATGTCCCGGCGCACTGGTTTCCGGCGGTGTCAGTAATATTTCATTTTCATTCAGGGGGCAGGACAGGGTTCGCGAGGCCATCCACAGCGTATTCCTCTATCACGCGGTCCGTGCCGGCATGGATATGGGTATTGTCAATGCGGGCCAACTTGAAATATACGATGAAATCGCCCCCGCTCTGCGAGAAGCAGTTGAGGATGTGGTGCTGAACCGTCGCCCGGATGCAACAGACCGCCTGCTGGTACTGGCGCAGGAGTTCCAGGGTGGCGGCAAAGCCGAGGAAGTTGATGAAGCCTGGCGGCAAAACCCGGTAGCCGAACGCCTGAAGCATGCACTGGTAAAGGGTATCAACACCTACATCAAGGAAGATACCGAGGAAGCGCGGCTTGAAGCCACTCAAGCGCTGGATGTGATCGAAGGCCCGTTGATGGATGGCATGAACGTTGTCGGTGACCTGTTTGGCGATGGACGGATGTTCCTGCCACAGGTGGTCAAGAGTGCACGTGTCATGAAGCAGGCCGTGGCGGTGCTGGTCCCATATATCGAAGAGGAAAAGCGCCTCGCCGGCACCAGTAAAAAGCAACTGACCCGCGTACTCATGGCAACGGTCAAGGGTGACGTTCACGATATTGGTAAGAATATTGTAGGTGTGGTTCTGAGCTGTAACCACTACGAGGTTATCGATCTTGGTGTCATGGTTTCTGCTGAAAACATTCTCGACACAGCAATCCGCGAAAATGTCGACATCATCGGTTTGTCCGGTCTGATCACACCCTCTTTGGAAGAAATGCGACATGTCGCCAGCGAGATGCAACGACGCGGTTTAAAACAACCCCTGATGATCGGCGGTGCGACGACCTCGCCCTTGCATACGGCTTTGCGTATCGACCCGGAGTACGCCAACGGTGTGTTCTGGGTGAAAGATGCCTCCCGGGCAGTTGGCGTGGCCAGAAAGCTCTGTGATGCCGGGGAACGCGAAAAACTGACCCGAAGCGTGGCACTGGACTACGCCGGCATGCGTGAACGCAGAGCGCAGGGCAGTAGCCGCAAACCACCCGTCAGCCTGTCTGAGGCCCGCCTCAACGCGTTTTCGCCCACGTGGTCAGCTGCCGATATCTGCCAACCCGCCAAACCGGGACTGCATGTGTTTAAAGACATTGAACTGGCCGAACTGGTGCCGTTGATTGACTGGACACCTTTTTTCCAGACCTGGGAGATGCAGGGACGTTACCCCGAAATACTCGAAGATGACGACAAGGGTGAGGCGGCCCGCAACCTGTTTGCCGATGCACAGAGCATGCTCAAGCGGATCGTCGAAGAAAACTGGCTGGATGCACGTGCAACGGTCGGCATATTCCCCGCTTCTGCGGATGGTGATGACGTCGTGCTATACGAGGATGACAAGCGCCAGGCCGAGCAGCAACGCCTCAATTTCCTGCGTCAACAAAAACCCAAAGCCAAGGGCCGTCATAACCGCTGCCTGTCCGACTACATCGCCCCTGTCTCATCGGGGCTGAAAGATCATATCGGTCTATTTGCCGTTACCGCAGGCCTGAGGATTGAAGAGAAAGTAGCAGAATATGAAGCGACCCATGATGACTATGCCGCCATCATGCTCAAAGCATTGGCCGATCGACTCGCCGAGGCTTTGGCCGAACACACGCACCAACGGGTTCGCCAGACCCTTTGGGCCTATGACCCGCAGGAGTCACTTGATAACCAGGCATTGATCAATGAAGACTACCGCGGTATACGCCCTGCCCCCGGCTACCCCGCCTGTCCGGATCACAGTGAGAAGGAAAAAATATTTTCACTACTGGATGCTGAAGCCAATTCAAAAATGAAACTGACGAGTGGTTATGCCATGTTGCCGGCATCTTCTGTCAGCGGCTATTACTTTGCCCACCCGCAGAGTAGTTACTTCGTGCTTGGGAATATCCTCGAAGACCAATTACTGGACTACGCAGCACGCAAGAACATCAGCCCGGAACAGGCAAAGAGATTGTTGGCAGCCAATATAACTCTGTAATTTAAGCGGGTTCACATCAGGAAAGACGTCATCTCCGCGAAAGCGGGCGTGAGTCTGTTGCCTGGATGAAACCCAATTACCAGATCAGGTCATCCGGTACCGGGTTTTCGTCTTCGTCGGCATATTCGGCACCGCTCAGATCGGGGATATGATCAGCAGCAAACTGACGTATTTCTTCAATTTTATCTGCCGGCAGCAGATGATAATTGCCACTCAGATAAACGACGCCAATGGTGCCCGCGTTAATTTCGTTGATCTGCTCTCGTGTTGCCAAAACACTGCGTATACGACCCTTGTAGAGGAAGTTCCGCTTGTTTTCAGCCGCCGGATCACGAACCGAACTCTCCTTGATCAAGGCTTTGATTTTTTGATTGGTCTCGCGGCGTTGACGTTCCTGTTCACGTTTGAGTTCGGCTGCCTTTTCCTTTTGTAAGCGCTCTTCCCTACTGCGCAGACTGAAGGCCTTATCCAGAGATATCTCGGCATCGGTCCTGGCGGGTTTCGCCCGACTGGGCTGTGCCTTGTGCTGTTTTCTGGGTGCTGGCTTGCTTTTCTTGGGAGCGAGGCCCAGGGCCAGCAATTGATCTTTAAGACTGTTACTCATAATGCTTCAATTACGATTTTCGAAAACAGGGGATTAGAGACTATAACGTGAGGAAACCAGGTGCGATCAGGACTCTTGCTTTCCCGGGGCTGATTTTAACCCCGCAAAAACCCTGACCGCACCACTATCTTGTTAACGTACCGTAAATTGTACGCTTCCGGTGCGAACTTACTTCGCGGTCTCTATGTCCAGTAATTCCACTTCAAATATCAATGTGGAGTTAGGTGGAATAGGTCCGCCGCCACCTTCGCCGTAAGCAAGGTCAGGTGCGATATAAAACATGAATTTGCTGCCGACCGGCATCAATTGCACACCTTCGGTCCAACCTGCGATAACGCGGTTCAGTGCAAACGAGATAGGCTCATTGCGTGCATAGGAGCTATCAAACTCGGTGCCGTCAAGCAGTGTGCCACGGTAATGCACTTTGACTGTATCAGTGGCTGCCGGCTTGGCTCCGGTACCCATCGTAACAACTTTGTACTGTAATCCTGATGCGGTTGACTGCACGCCTTCTTTAGTTGCATTTTCAGCAAGGAATTTCTGACCTGCAACCAGGTTTGTTTCGCCGGCAGCGGCGGCTTCAGCCTGCTGCTCCGCCTGACGTCTTTGGATGTATTCCTGGCGAACCACCGCAGCTTCGTCGGTCGTCATTGCCAACTCTTCGTCATTGTAGGTTGAACGAATAGCACTGACCAGTGAGTCGAGGTCTACCTCTGTACCCTGATCTTTCAGAGATTTGCCAATATCCATACCGATGATGTAACCCAGCTTTTTCTGTTCCGTATCCAATTCAATTGCCCATGTATTTGTAGTGAAAATCAACACGGCCAAAACCAGACCGCAACGCTTTAATGTGTTCATCTTGTCATAACTCCTGGTAAACAGTGTGCGAATTGTCCACATATCTGACCCTATGCGCAAACAAAATGTTTCATTCTTCAAGCTGGGTTATGCTTTGTGCCATGACGATACTTATTACGACCCTGGTTCTTTATCAACTGTTACTACTTTTTATCGGTTGGTGGGCCAGCAGAAGAACATCCGACAATGAAGACTTCTACCTCGGCGGACGTAAACTGGGCGCCGCGGTTGCAGCCCTCAGTGCATCAGCCAGTTCGTCATCTGCCTGGAGCTTACTGGGTGTTTCCGGTGCTGCTTATGCATGGGGACTGCCAGCCATCTGGTTGATCCCATCCACCCTGCTGGGTTTCTTTATCAACTGGTATTGGGTCGCACCAAGAATGTGGCGTCAAAGCAGGCAAAACAACGCCCTGACCCTGACAGAGTTTCTCGCCGGCCCGCAGGGTGACCCCGCACGTCAAACCATCATGCGGATCGGAGCAGGGGTCATTCTTTTTTCATTTACTTTTTATATAGCCGCACAGTTTCAGGCAGCCGGTAACACCTTTGCCGGCGCCATGAATATGGATCCAACCCTGGCCATCGCGCTTGGTGCAGCCATTGTCCTGGTCTACGTCATGCTTGGAGGTTTCTGGGCGGCCAGCGTCACCGATAGCATCCAGGGCATTTTGATGGCCGGCAGCGCTGTCATCTTGCCCATCGCCGGGGTGATCGCCGTGGGTGGCCCCGGCACTTTACTCGCCAGCCTCGACGCCGATGGCATTTCCTCAATTGCATTATGGACACGCCAGGAGAGTCTCGCTGCGGGTGTCGGTTTTGTCATAGGTCTGGCCGGCATCGGTCTCGGCTATCCCGGCCAGCCGCATGTCGTTAACCGCTTCATGGCAATGGAACACAGCAAAGACATCCCGACCGCGCGACTGATCGCTATCCTGTGGGCGGTGATCATTTACACCGGTATGGTCATTCTTGGCTGGTGCGGACGTCTGCTCGTATCGACGCTTGGCGATGGTGAGCAGGTATTGTTTGCGCTCGCCACGCTGCTGCTACCATCTGTGCTGGCCGGTATCATGGTATCCGCGATTCTATCCGCCATCATGTCTACAGCCGACAGCCAGCTGCTGGTAGCCGCATCCAGTGTCAGCCATGATTTACGCAACGGTAAAATGGCCACCCACGAAAGTCTCAAACAATCACGCTGGGTTGTATTATCAATCGGCATAGCGGCCATCATGCTGGCCATATTTTCCCCTGAAGCCATCTTCAGTCGTGTCCTGTTCGCCTGGCAGGCCCTCGCCGCCGCATTCGGCCCGCTGCTCATCATCACCCTCTGGCGTGGCCCCGTGCACCCCAACTGGCGCATCGCCGCAATGACCTCGGGCTTTGCCCTGACCGTCATCCTCAACTGGACCACCGATACCCCCGGCGATATTGCCGAACGTTATATCCCCATGCTGGTTGCCCTGGGACTGGCTTGGTGGGGGAGCAGAAAGAGCTTTTAGTGCCTGTTTTCAGGGATCTGACTATTACCCATCAATGTTATTATCAAGGTGTCAGGGTTCTTTTTGAGGGTTAAATGTGGCTATCTTTGCTTTTTGACTTTGGCTTTTGTGTAGGGTAAAGGTTATACACGGCTGTCTTGGGTGTTTAAGTTTTTGACTTTTTCGTATTGTCAGAACTTTTGTTTTATCTCTGAAGGTTCTTGAATAAGGCACATAAAATGAAACGTTTCAATAATATCCTTTATGTATCAAGCACTGAAAAAATGCATCAATCTGTCCTCGAGCGCGTTGTGACACTGGCACAAAACAATCAGGCAAAACTGACAGTCCTTAGCACTCTTGAGCCTGTCACCGTTGGTTTCGGGATGCCGGAGGGTGGTCCCATTTCCGTTGATCTTCAGACTGCCATGATAAGTGCACAAACACAGAAACTGGAAACGGCGGTGGCCCCTTACCAAAAACAAGTCAATGTCCAGACCAAATTACGAGTTGGCACTCAATTCCTGGAAATCATCCGTGAAGTGCTGCACAGCGGACACGACCTGGTAATCAAGGTCCCTGATTCGATGGATTGGATAGACCAGTTATTTGGAACTGAGGATTTGCACCTTTTACGGAAGTGTCCCTGCCCCGTTTGGCTCATCAAGCCTGAACCGCAGGAGACATACCGGCGCATTCTGGCAGCCGTTGATATAGACGATACACATGCGCCAGCAGAGCAAGCGTCTCGAAATGAACTGAACCAGCAGATTCTGGAGTTGGCAAGCTCCATGGCACTATCCGGCTTTGCTGAACTGCACATCGTACATACATGGGAAGCAACCAGCGAAAGTATACTGTGTGATGACTTAATCCACCTGCCGGAGGAGAAGGTCATCGCCTTTATTGAACAGGAGAGACAAAATCGAGAAGCAGGCTTGAATCGTTTAATAAGCGAGGTAAACAACAAGCTGGGACAAGATACCTTTGGCTTTCTTAAACCGCAAACGCACCTGATCAAGGGCCAGCCACGTAAAGAGATTCCGGCACTTGCCAGGCAAATTGAGGCTGACCTTATCGTCATGGGAACCGTGGCCCGCACCGGTATTCCCGGGTTCATCATTGGTAATACAGCCGAGGCTATTCTCGGCCAGATTGAGTGCTCAGTGCTCGCACTCAAACCACCCGGCTTCGTTACACCGGTCACCGTGAACGGATGATCACGAATGCACGATTTTTATCCCGCTGTTAAACAGGCCGGACTTATACGTCTAAGGTGTTGCTGTCAGCGTCTAACTCGTCAGACTATTCATAAAAGCTTGCAAATAGAGATCCAGTAGCCTCCTGACCTGATAACGCCCGGGGCGTACTCATATCCGGCCCCAATACCTGATATCTCGCATCGTGCCTGGGCAACGCGCCAATAGAAAAGAAAATCCTACTCGCCCATTGCATTCCAAGAATATAGTGTTATACTTCACTACAACACTACTAGAGAATCACCACACCAGTGAGAATCGAAATGCTGAATTTACGACCACACAACAGACCAAAAATGCCCAACAGCCTGGCGATCTTTGCTGTCTTGATGTTACTCATCAGCACTGTCGCAAGCCTGGAAATCAAACAGCAAGATGTTGCACCAAGTCAGCAGACGACCATTTCCGCAAAAGCTGCTGACAGTGACGGTATAAACACCTCGACCAAAAGCAAGTCCCGCGGACTGAATCTTGGTTTACTGTTATTTCGCCGTGGATAGACTGACCAGGGAGTGATATGACAACCCAATGGAACGACAGCCAACCGATCTACTGGCAACTGAAAGAACGCACCATTGCCATGATCCTGGATGGTACCTTGGAAGAAGGTGGCGCCCTGCCCTCGGTGCGCACCGTCGCATCTGATTTCCAGCTGAACCCGATCACGGTTTCAAAATCCTACCAGGCACTTGTGGATGACGAACTCGTTGAAAAGCGGCGGGGACTCGGTATGTTTGTACGTGAAGGTGCGCGTCAGAAACTGACGGAAAGTGAACGTGAAAAATTTCTAAGCGAAGAGTGGCCTGCGATGGTCACCCGCATCCACCAACTGGGTCTTAGATATTAATAAACTACTCCAATCCATAACACAAAAAGAAGGCGACTCCTGATGAGCAATGTCATTGAAGCGCGGGGCTTAACCAAACGCTATAAAAACACCGTGGCGGTTGATCATATCGACCTGCAAATCCCCGCTGGTCGAATAGTCGGACTGATCGGTCCGAATGGCGCCGGAAAAACCACCGCATTGAAGGCCATCCTCGGCCTGGCCAACTACGATGGCGAACTCAGCGTTCTTGGCAAAAACCCTGCCAAAGACAGGGCTGCGCTGATGGAGGACGTGTGCTTTATAGCCGACGTTGCCGTCCTGCCCCGCTGGATACGGGTATCGCAGTTGATTGAGCTGACCGAAAACATACACCCGAAATTTTCCCGTGAAAAATGCCTGGCATACCTGGCGTCAACCAAGATCACACTGAATCACAAGGTCAAACAGCTATCCAAAGGTATGGTGGTGCAATTGCACCTTGCCATCGTTATGGCGATCGATGTGAAACTGCTGGTACTCGATGAGCCGACACTGGGTCTGGATATTCTTTTTCGCAAACAGTTTTATACCAACCTGTTAAACGACTACTTTGATGAGGAACGCACCATCATCATCACTACCCACCAGGTCGAGGAGATCGAGCATATTCTCAGTGACCTGATCTTCATCCAGGATGGTCGTATTGCACTCGATTGCAGCATGGAAAAGGTTCAGGAAAATTACATTGAACTGATCGTTGCACCTGACTACGCAGCCGCTGCCCGCGAGCTGAAACCCCTATATGAACGCGAGCTGTTTGGACGGCATATCTTCCTGTATGAAAACGCCAACCGGCAGCAACTCAAGGAACTGGGCGAACTGCATACCCCGAGTGTCGCCGACCTGTTTGTCGCTACCATGAGTGGAGGTGCCGCATGAGCCGCTTAATCGCCCTGGTAAAACGTGAGTTTTGGGAAAATAAAGGTGCATTCAGAACGACACCGTTGGTTATCGGAGGAATCTATATCGTATTGACCCTGATGTTCCTCATCACCTTCAATCATTTTGACAACGAGTTTCAGTCACTGAAAGAACTGTCCCGTTGGCTGTCACAGACAGACCCGACTCTTCGTGGTCAAATAATTTATGGAGCCAACGTCGCTGCCCTGCCCGGCTTATTTAACATCGTCTTATCCTTCGTCGTGTTTTTCTACCTGCTGGGTTCCTTATACGATGATCGCAAGGACCGCAGCATCCTGTTTTGGAAATCACTACCGGCTTCCGATACATTGACCCTGGGCTCAAAGCTGCTTTCAGCAATGGTGCTCGCACCCTTTATCTTCTGGGCAATTTATGTTCTGACCTATATTGTCATCATGCTGATATTCTCGGTCGTGGTGCTGTCGTTGGGTGAGAACCCATGGACACTATTTTTGGGTATCGGCAGTCCCTTTAAAGCCTGGGGCATGCTGCTGCTGAGCTACCTGGCGCAGTCCATCTGGGCATTACCACTGTATGGCTGGTTGATGCTGGTGTCATCATTTGCACCACGCATCCCGCTCCTGTTTGCCATTCTGCCACCCGTGGTTGTTGCAGTGCTGCAGATCTGGATCGAATTTTTACAGACCTTCACGCTGAAGAAAAACCTGTTTGGTGTTATTGGTGAATGGTTTGCCAACAGCCCGTTTATCAGTTTTGTCAGCACCGATGGTAGCGACAAACCTGTTGCCACCCTCGGCATCCCATTGAGCGGGACCTTTAACCATGAAGCAACAGTCGGCAATATCCTGGATCGCCTGTTCTCAGTGCACATGCTGATCGGTCTTGCCGTCGCGGCAGTATTCCTCGGCACTGCACTGTGGTTAAGACGCCGCGCGACTGAAAGTTAGAACACTGTCGGGCACTGACCATGCCTGATAGTACCGCTTGAAGCCCGAACCGTTCGGGGTTAAGCACACCGGGTAAAGTACCTCTCAGCCCTTGGTACTTTACCCGGCTTTTATGTTCAGGATGAACGGTATGCCGCGGGCGCAGGAAGCGCAGGAGCGGCGTGTGTCAATCTCGCACAGTACCCAATTAGACGAACGGTATCCCGCGGGCGCATAAATGAACCCCTCCCCTTGTGCTAAAGTTAACAGTCAAATACTTACTTTTACATTCTCGCAAATAGAGAATGGTTACTGACACACTATCGCCATGGCACGCAACACATACACCCACAAACCGCCACAATGGCTGGCCCTGCACTTCCCGCACCTGGCGCTGGATCAACACAGGCGTGGTCTGGACAAGGAGGGCCAGGATATTCCGCAGGCCATCAGTGACAAACTGGCTGGGCGACAATGCATCATTGATCAAAACCCGGCGGCAGAACATGCCGGTATTCGTATCGGCATGCCGGTTGGCGCCGCTTTGAGCCTGCTGGATACATTACAGGTGTCGGAACGTGACCAGCGCGCTGAACAAGCCATCCTGAAACGCCTGGCCGGTTGGTGCTATCAGTACAGCAGCCAGGTTTGTATCGAGTCTCAACAAAACAGCCTGTTGCTGGAAGCTGGCGCCAGCGAGCGCTTGTTCGGCCAGCCTGAAACGCTGGCAGCACGTATGATCACGGAACTTGGGCAACTTGGCTATCGTGCTGTCACCGGTATTGCACCGACACCGGAAGCTGCCCACCTGTCGGTACGGCATGCCCTGTACATCCGCGACTTCGCTGATATACGCAAAAGCATCAGCAGGCTTGATATCGACAGCCTGAACCTGAAAGCCACCGAAATACAGGCTTTGAAGAAAATGGGTCTGCGTACCGTTGCCGAGGTATTGCGACTACCACGCAAGGCCCTGGCGAGACGGATGGGCCTGACAGTAAGTGATTACCTGGATCGCCTGTTGGGTCATCGCCCTGATCCCCGCAGTACTTTCCGACCAGCGGATAGCTTCTCTGCCGGTATGGATTTGCCGGACACCGAACACACGCAAGGCCTTATCTTTCCACTCAAGCGACTGGTGCAGGAACTGTGCGGCGTATTACGTGCCCATGACCGCGGCATACAGGTGCTGCAGGTTCGTTTACAACTGGATGAAGGTACGCAAAGCATGCGTCTGACCCTGCACCAGGCGAGCCGCTGCGAAGAGCACCTGATGATGTTGCTACGCGAGCGCCTGGAGCGTCTGCAGCTACCACGCCCGGTGCGCCATATCCGCCTGCAGGCACCGCATTTTCTGCCCTGCGAGGTGGTGCAGAAAAGCTTATTGAAAGAGACCATCACGGGCTCCACAGACACGAGTGGTCAAGTCATCGAGCGTCTGCGTGCAAGGCTGGGGAAAGATTCTGTCAAAGGCGTCAAAGGCCTGGAAGACCATCGCCCGGAGTACAGTTGGTCATTACGGGAGTTGGATGAACCGGCGAGCTATACCACGCGACCGGGGCGGCCCACCTGGCTATTGCCCAGGCCACAAGCATGCCGGATTGATGACTACCACATACTGACAGGCCCGGAACGTATAGAAACCGGCTGGTGGGACGGCAGGGATTGCCGCAGGGATTACTTCATTGTGCGTGCTCCCAATGGCAGCACACTGTGGGCTTTCCATGAATATAAACCCCGGCCCGGCTGGTATCTGCACGGTTTATTTTCATAAATAAACTTATAATGCCCCCATTGGAATGAAGGAAAGCAAGACAGTATGAATGCATTGGGTAAACTATTTCTGAAGGGCCTCGCCGTTGTTATACCGGTCGCACTGACGCTCGCCATTTTGTGGTGGGTGGCTACAGGCGCGGAAACCTTGATGGGTGCGATATTGAAATTCACCCTGCCCGACGGCTGGTATATACCGGGGATGGGCCTGGTATCCGGACTCGTCCTGATTGCCTTGATCGGCCTTCTGTCACATGTGCTGATTTTTCAAAAGCTATTTGACCTGGGCGAAACCATTTTCCGCCGTTTGCCACTGGTCAAGACCATATACATCGCGATCAAGGACTTCATCTCCTACCTGAGCCCGGAAAAAGGCAGCGAGATGGGCAAGGTCGTGCTGGTGCAACTGCCCGGGCAGTCATTTCAATTGATCGGCTTTGTTACACGTGAGCAGTTCACCGACCTGCCATTTACACCGGCGGCCGAGGGCCCCGTGGCCGTGTATATGCCAATGAGTTACCAGATTGGCGGCTATACACTTTTCCTTCCGCGCGAATGCCTGACACCTTTGGATATACCTTTCGAACAGGCCATGCGCCTGGTACTGACGGGTGCAGTGACCAAGCACGCGAATGAGCCGGCTGAGCCTGCCAGTAAAAGGGCCAGGGAATGATGTGACCCCGAGTCGGATGACTTCAGACCACAGGTTTTGCAGTATTCAACTCCAGTACCGCCAGTAAACCACGTAACACGAGATCCTGCTCAATCTGGTCAAACAGACCGGTTCCGCCAAACAAGGTAGCAAACCCGCCGGTGGCAATCACTTTCGGACGCTGACCGTCAAACTCTTCCAGCCGAATCCTGTGCATAATCTCCCGTAACGCACCGAGGTGACCGAAGTACAGCCCCGACTGGATACTGGAAGCGGTTGTGCGGCCAAGACAGACTTCCTTGCGGATAATTTCCACCGAGCCAAGCTTTGAGGTTCCGCTCTCGAGTGCCTGCATCGACATTTTCAAGCCGGGCAAAATGACACCACCACGGTAGGAACGATCTTTGCCAATGGCGCACAGCGTGGTTGCCGTACCCAGATCCAGGATAATCAGGTTTTGATCCGGAAATAACTCAACACCGGCAATGGCATTGGCAATGCGGTCAGCACCCACTTCCAGTGGGTTTCTGTATTGAATTTTTAAACCGGTTTTAACACCAGCCTTCAGGATAAACGGGCGAATATCGAAGTATTTCTGGCAGGCCGCCGTGATCGCATAAACAGCTTCTGGCACCACGCTACACAAAGCGATTTCATCTACCTGGTTTGGATCAATATCGTTTTCCCGTAAAACGCCTCGAAAAAAAAGACCATACTCATCTGAAGATGAGCCTGATTTTGTTCCCCTGCGAAACGTCAGTAACGAACGGCCCGATTCATAAGCGCCCCCGTAAATATGACTATTACCCACGTCCAGACATAATTTCATGAGACTGTCTCCATTAAATTATTTATTGTTTTGGCCAGTGCTCCCACATCCTCACATGGAACCTCTGCCTGTGCTGATGTAAACAGGCGGAATGGATGTGCTTTGTCACTGATGTCTTTCAGGTCATTATGCACTACGGCATCCACTTTCGAATGATCGAATTGTTTTTTGACCGCTGAAACTCGTTGTTGCAGGTCTTCAGTATCGGTCAGTTTGAATCCGATGATATGTACCTTCGGATTCTTTGACCAGGCTCTGATACGGTCCAGCAGCTTTGGATTGGGTATCAGTCGTAATAGTATTTCCGAATCGGATGACAATTTTCCCGACGGGCTTTCCTGCAGACCTCCCTCCTCTGTCTGAACGGACGCCACGCTGAAATCGCTGACGGCGGCAGCATGAATAACCACGTCATATTCATTCGCAACCAGCAGACTTTCCAATCGCGAGGCCAGATCATCATAACTGCGGAACCGCGACATCGCACAAGGCAGATCAGGTGTCATCGCGCTGTCAGCACCCAACCAGGTCACCTCGTGTCCGGCGCCACTTAGCTCATCAGCCAGACGCGACGCCGTGCCACCACTACTCATATTGCCAATATAACGCACCGAATCAATGGACTCACGGGTGCCGCCTGCCGTGATCAGGATACGTTGAGCAGACACTTTACGGTCAACAGCCAGCAATCGCTCCACTGTCTGCAAAATTTCCCGTGGCTCGAGCATACGACCCTCACCCTGCTCACCACAGGCGAGCTCACCGGCAGCCACCGGCAAAACGTGGATACCCCATTGCTTAAGGCGGGCTATGCTTTCCTGTGTTGCCGGGTAACGCCACATACGGGTATTCATGGCCGGTACGATGAACATGGGCTTGCCCTGTCCATAGGCAGCCTGCCACAGTGTTGTCACCGCATCATCTGCGATACCGGTCGCCAGCTTATTGATCAGGTTTGATGTAGCTGGTGCCACAATGATGATATCGGCCCACTTGCCAAGCGAAATATGCTCCATGGCCCGGTCCGGCGCAAAGACATTATCAAACACCATCTCGGCGCCAAGACCCTGCAAAGTGGCAGGGCCGACAAACTCAGCGACGCTGCGGGTGCAGGCAACCCGTACCCGGTGACCCAGTTTTGACCATTCGGAGATCAGTGATGATGCCTTGGCGCAGGCGATCGAGCCGGACATCAACAAAAGGATATTAGCGCTTTTACCGCTGAGTTCTTCCGGAAGGCTTCCGGTTGTTTCAGATTTCAACATTATCGATCAACCTTGTACTGCCCAGTCGTGCGGCCGCCAGTCGCCGGTTGGCAATGTCTTCGACATAATCAACATCAAAGCCCTTACCCGCCAGTGTCTGCCGGGCCTCCGCTGCGCTGCTGCTGTGTTTCAAGGCGGCAAACAAGGCCGCGGCCTTTGCCCGGTCGGTTGCACCCAGGTGCTGGTTACGTGAACTCATGGCCAGGCCATCCGCCTCACGCATGGTTTCACAGGCAACGATATTCACCGGCATGAAGAACGCGCTGACCATGTCACGGATCAGTTGCAGCTGTTGATAGTCCTTCTCACCGAAATAAGCATTATCGGGACGTACCAGGTTCAAAAGACGCATGACCACGGTGAGTACGCCATCAAAGTGACCCGGCCGGTGGGCGCCGCACAGTTTCCGGCTGAACTCACTCTCGGTGACCTTGAATCGATAATCGTCCTTGTAGATTTGTGCCTGGTCCGGAAACAACACGACATCGACTCCGGCACGTTCAAGCTGCTGCAAGTCTGAACCTGAGTCTGCTGGATACCTTTCGAAGTCGTTTTTGTCATCAAACTGTGTGGGGTTGATGAACACGCTGACAACCGTTAAAGCGTCCTGTTGTTTGCTTGCTTTCACCAACGACAAATGCCCTTCGTGTAAGGCGCCCATGGTCGGCACAAACCCCAGGGTGGTTTCTTTAAGCGTATGCCGGTAGTTTTGCCAATCGGTAATGGATGTAAATACTTTCATTGCTAATAACTCTCTTCAGCAGCCGGAAACTGACCGTTCTTTACATCGCTGGCATAAGCGTTGAAAGCGTCCTGCCACAAGCGTTTGCCATCCAGGTATTTGCGCACGAACTTTGGCTTGAAATCACTGGATAAACCCAGCAGATCCTGCATCACCAAAACCTGTCCATCGGTGTGCGCGCCGGCACCTATGCCAATGGTAGGAATGGTCAGCATTTCTGTGATTTCTGCTGCCAGTGCTTCAGGAACGCATTCAAGCACGAGCGCAAAACAGCCGGCCTGCTCACAGGCCAGGGCTTCCTTTTTGAGTATCTCGGCCGCCGCATCGCTGCGACCTTGCACGCGAAACCCGCCTAGCTGATTAACTGACTGTGGCGTCAAGCCAAGGTGACCCATTACCGGCACACCCGATTTAACAATGTGGGCGATGGTTTCGGCATTGCCTTCGATGCCTTCCAGTTTGACCGCATGGGCCCCGGCTTTCATGACACTGGCAACCGCGCGCATGTTGTCCGTGCGCGACTGCCGGAATGACAGGAATGGCATATCCCCCACGATAAATTTGCTCTTTGTACCACGGGCAACACTTTCAATATGCCGGCACATCATTTCAATATCAGCTGGAATGGTCGTGCCATAACCGTGCATGACCATGGCGGCACTGTCCCCGACCAGGATAACGTCTACATCCGAGTCCTGCACAATGCAGGCCGAGGTGTAGTCATAGCAGGTCAGCATGACGATTTTTTCGTTGCGTGCCTTGCACGCCTGGAAGTCGAGTACGTTCATCGTGACTGCTCCATTGGAAACCGTTCCAGATTCGGAGACCGGTCTTTCTCATGTTGATAAAAGCGCACAAAAGCACCGTATAGATCCTGCAGAGGATCATCGGCCAGGGAATCCAGATTTCGGTTAATCGTTTGTTGATCATTGCGCGTCAGTGGTCCCGTCAAAGCTGATTCCGGGGCCAGAACAAAATTCTCTGTGACCTGTTTCAGGTAGGGATGCAATGTTTCTGCAGGTAATTCAAACTGCTGTTCAAACCGGCTCGAAACAGCCTGCCACAAAACCTGTGAAAAGTTACCCGCCATGACGCACATCGCGTGGTAGCAGTTCTTGTCTTCGACGTTAATCACAAAATGCGGGTTTGGCAGGTCTGGAAACAACCTGGCAAAATCGGAACCCGTTTCGACGATAAATGGCAGCTTTTGATAGGTATCAATGTCGTACAACGCATGCGCGAAAGTCATCAACGGATGGACACCGGCAACACCGGGAATACTCATGGAACCACTACAGTGGATCAGTTGTTTTTCGTGTAAAAAGGGATACTGCTTCAGCACCGTCGTAATGGCCTTATCCGGAACCAGCAGCAAAATGTAATCCGCCTCGCCAACTGTCTCTTTCAGACGTTGCCCGGCATCAGGTATATCAAATGTATTGAATGACGACCGATGGTCACGGGTCCAACAACTGTGGGGAATTTTGAGCAGGCGAAAATATTCGGAAAAGTGACGTGCAAGCCTGCCGCCACCAACAATAGCGTAGTTTTTCATAGTGGTACCTGTCCTCCGGGGATCAAGTCCTGTTTCACACAAGTCTGCAATACAGACCTACCTGCTACCCTGTTTTCCCGGGCCTGTAACCGCCATTTAAGGTCGGTTCATTTATTCCGGGTACTGCAAGGCAGCACGCTTATTATACTTCATAAAAAAAACTTAGGGCGATGACACAAAAAAGGCCGTCTTTCGACGGCCCTTCTCTTCACTTCAACTGGCGATTATTTTCAGAAATTGACGGTAGCGACATTTGAACAGTTACTGGTTCCCGCGTCACACACTTCGTACTGATAGGTCGCACCACCCTTGGCACCGATGTTGTCGTTATAAAAACCATCATTACTGGTCGATGCACTAATCACGCTGCCATTGCGCCGGATTTCAACCGTGCTCGCCGAAGAACCGCTCCAACTCAAGTCTACCTGCTGACGACCTTTCACTTTGAAGCCATTGGCAGAAAGGTCGATTGAACCACCCGCTGGCTGTTCAGGTGTCGTGACACTACCAGTGTTACTGAACGCCGATTGTGAAGCACCTTTCAAGGCCCGCACGCGATACTGGTAAGTCGTGAGTTCGTTCACGCTATTATCACTGTAATTGCTTACTCCCGAACCAAGCGTCACGACCGTGTTGAAACTGCCGCCATTGGTGGCCCTTTGCAGTTCGAAACCAGTCTCGTCACTCGAGTTATCATTCCACGAAACGTTCACCTGGTTGTGTTCAATTGCTGTGGCATTTAGCGCTGACGGGGCGTTCGGTGGTGTTACCACTGTGTTATCAACCCGGATAAGCAACTGGTCCACGTATACCGTATCAAGCGCCCTGGCACCCTGGCTGTTATTCGTGTCGATGACACGAATGTAAACCGTGCCCGTCAGGCTTGGCGGAAGAACAGTGCTCTGGCTATTTGCAGACGATGTGGATGAAACCAGGAATGCATTGGAATAACTGCTTCCATCTGATGAGTACTGAAACTGGAAGTTATCGCCATCGCTGGAACCACTGCTCCATGCATTCGCCGTCAAAGTCGTACTGGTGCCGGCGACAATGTTAAAGGTCCACCGGTGTGACAGGGAACTACGGCGTTTCCTGGGGTTACCACCTGACTCCTGTTCGGTGATGCTTTGTACTGATCCGTCGTCGTTATGGGTGTTCGTATAACCACCGGAAACACTGCCCTCACTCGTCGTTTGAGACTGTGCCACGTAATCCACGTATGGCGGTGGATCCTGCGTCGTGGCACTGGCGACCGATGAGTAATTAAGGGCATCGGGTGAGGAGTTGAACCCGGCAACACGATAGAAATACTCAGTACTCGCTGCCAGACCGGTATTGCTATAACTGGTGGAATTGGCGTTGAGGTTTGAGGCGATTGCCGTCCACCCCGTACTTCCATTCGCAGAACGCTCCACCCTGTAACCGTCTTCATTACCCGCCTGGTCTACCCAGTTCAGGTTAATCCGGCTGTCAGATACCGCAGTGGCATTCAGGCCTGTCGGTGCCACCGGTGAGGAATCGAATGTTGTCGCGTTCGCCGTGTTTGACCAGGCAGAGTTTTCTGCTGCTTCAAACGCCCTGACACGGTAGTACCAGGTAGCGTCCGGGGAAAGGTTGTTATTGTTATAACTATTCGTGTTCGCACCAAGTGTCACCAGGGCAGACCAGTTGCTGCCATTGCCTGAGCGCTCAATGTTAAATCCATCCTCGCCTGTGGAGTTGTCATTCCAGCTAAGAAAGATATTGTTTTTGGACTGGGCTGTCGCTGTCAAGCCGGAAGGTGCAGGAACGCCGTTACAGCCATTCAAACAAAATGTCATGGATGCGGAAGATGCCGAAATATCAGAAATCGTGATACCTGTCACATTGATATTGCCGTTTTGATAAGTGTCAGTGTTCGGGTGATTTCCCGGTCCTGGCCCTATTGCATCAACACCGGCAGCATGGTGCATGTCGGTCGAGTCACCCCTGTTATTACCTTTTTCGAGGTTATAATTGCCATCTGCCTGTAACAGTGCAACACGGTAATGGTTGCCATTGCCGGGCCAACCGCTTTGACCAGGAAAACCCTGTGTATTGAAACCCGCACTGTCATCGATATGCCAGATCGCAATACCTCCCTGGGGGACTGAACAATCGAAACCGGCATTCTGGCGATTCTCGATCAGGAGATATTCATTCGAAGGGAAGCCGCTGTTGATGCGATAAATGTCCGCATTGAACTCGGCTTGATCAACAACATATTCTCCGGGCTGCGAAATCACCGTAGGCGTCGCCCAACCCAGGTCTATTTTCGACCAGGGTGAAAAATGCGGTGGACATCGTTGTGTGCCATCAAAACCCCATGAATTGGCCATCATGCCCCATGAGCCGATACCGTCGCCGGCACCAGAATCAGTATCGTAAAGATCCGGCAACCCGAAGAAGTGACCGGTTTCATGGGCGATAACACCGATACGACCAATCTCCGAACCGGAAGTGCCCCAAACACCCGGACTGATATGATAATCAAACACGGAGACACCATCATTGGAATTCCACTGTGGTTGAATGGCCCAGCGGTGAGACCAGATTCTGCTGGAATTCGGAGTGCCGTATGAGTCACTGCCACCCCATTCTGCACCATAGCCTGAATGGATAAATGCAATTGAGTCTATGCGGCCATCATTATCCAGGTCGTAATCATTAAAATCGATAACTGAATCCAACGTATCCAGCGCGCTGCGCAGAGCCTGCCACAATGTCGAATCACCTGAGTTTCCATTGGCGTAATACGCTTCCGTGTTGGGCACTGTGATCCAGTCACCTATCCCGGGGTTGATATCAGAGTTCAGTGTCATCTGACCATAGGAGTTCTCCAGGTAGACGTCTTTCACACTACCTGTCGGTGCCAGTGATGGATGCCCGCCAACCGAGTTAAACAAAACATCAACATCAGCTACGCTGGGTAGTGTGCGACCGACATGGTCAGAAAACCGGATCATCACGACCAGGTTTTTGACGTTACCGACCGGGGCCGATGCTTCCGGTGCAGCCGCGACACCGGCACTGGTGCTCACGCCATTCACTTTTCTCGCCGACTGAGCCCTGATCGCACGGGAAGGCAGGATGCGTTTTTGCAGCCCACGTGCACGCGGGTTGTCACGACCTACAATCATCCCGTTTGGGTTTAAGCGGCCGGAAGGACCGAGTTCAGCATACTCAAACCAACCCTTGTTCCTGACGACCGTATAACCATCGGTGTCTTCCATCCAGTTGAAGTGTTCATCACCCCGGGCAAACAAAGTCACCGCTGCACCATCAGGCTGTTGATCTGTGAATGGTATGGGTGATGCCGGGATGGCATAAACCGTGCTTGTTGCGAGTAAAAAAAGACTGAAAATCGAACTACATACTGCGACGCGCAGCAATTGAAAATTGCGATAATACTTCATTTTGAATCCCCTAGAATTGCAGAAATAAGCGAACAGTCAATCCAACCCCTTGGACTTTCCTTACCCCCACCTTAGCTCACACCACCAAAACCTGTCAAATCGACGCATGAATACAAGCCTGTCGTTCAGCGCGAAAGACGGGGAGAATGATTGCATGATGCATGCTCAGTCAGACGGTAGTCTTTCCGACTGAACGAGACCGGATAGCAAAACTAACGCGTGTTCAAAAAACCAAGCTCATTGGAAACACAGTACACCCCACCAGCGTCCATCGCTGCTACACAACGGTTGCAATGATCACATGGCGTTTTGATGATTTCACCCGACTGGATTCTCTTCGCAAAATCAGGGTCCTGTATTGTCGCCCGCCCTATTTGCACAAACTCAAACCCTGCATTCATGACCCTGATCATATCCGCTTTTGACTCGACACCACCGATGTAAACCACCGGAATATCAACCGCCTCATTGATACTTCTTGCGCCTTCAAACAGAAACAGGGGTTCATAGGGATGTTCGGGCACCATGAACCGGCCAAATAACTTCAGGCCAATCCTGTTCATCCATTTTTCCTGGTTGTTACTCATTTCCTTTACCGGGAGATTTCCTCGCAGCATGAGAAAAGGGACTTTGGAGGTAAACCCGGCACTGGGTATCAAAGCGCTTGCACCTGCTTTTTCATATGCTTTTGCAATCAGAACCGCATCTTCCAGGCTTATTCCATCCGGCATACCATCGGCTTGATTCATCTTCACCAGCACCGGGTAGTCCTTCCCCACGGCTTGCCTGACGGCTTTGATTACGCTGACAGGAAAACGCATCCGATTCTCGAGACTGCCGCCAAACCCATCCTTCCTCTTGTTGGTCCATGGCGAAAGAAACTGGCTTAACAGGTAACCATGCCCGGAGTGAATTTCGACCGCATCAAAACCGGCGTTTTTTGACAGGACAGCCGCTTTTGCAAAATCCTCAATCTTGTCTTCAATATCGACTTCGGTCATCTCCCTGCAATAGGACGTGGTGAATGTACACCATTTGGCCGAGGCGCCCATCGGCCGCTTACCAATGACTGATCTGCTCGTAAAAAAACCGCTGTGCCCCAACTGAATGGAGGCGGCAGCACCTTCTGCGTGTATGGCACCTGTCATGACTTTCAAATCTGGCGCAATGTCTTCACGCATCCACAGCTCGTGATCAAATGCCCTGCCATCATGACTGACAGAGCAATACGCCACTGTCGTCATGGCAACACCGCCTTCGGCTACACGGCGATGATGCTCGATGAGTTCTTTCGTAACCTGCCCTCCCTGGCACATACCTTCAAAACAGCCGGCCCTGATAAGCCGGTTTTTCAGACTCAGGCCACCGATTTGTCCCCGTGTAAATGTTTTCTCTTCCATTTTTTCAAGTAACCTTTCAGCCGGCTTTGATACAGTGCCTGGGTCACAATACTTTGAGCGACGCAATGTGATCAATACCTGATCTCATGGTGCAAAGTCAGCTTAATAGGTTGCATGGGCTTGTTTCTGACTCAATTACTGTATATATATACAGTATGCGTTCATCAAATTCCTCCAATGGCTATGCCGAGCTGGTCTGCGCCAGCAACTTCACCTTCCTCAACGGTGCCTCACACCCGCAGGAACTGGTCGCGCGTGCTGCTGAGCTGGGTTACGACGCCATTGCATTGACGGACGAATGCTCGCTGGCCGGTATCGTGCGCGCCTTTGAAGAAAGCCGCCGCTGCAAGAGGAACGGGCTCGACATCAAGCTGATATGCGGCAGCCTGTTCAGGCTGGAAAACGGTTCACGGCTGGTACTGCTGGCCGAAGACAGTACCGCTTATGCGCAACTGTGCACGCTGATTACACGTGGACGGCGTAATGCACCCAAGGGCCGTTATGAATTACCGGATAAAGCCTTTGAGAAGAACCTCGGCCACTGCCTGGCCCTGTGGCTGCCGGAATCCCGGACCCACGAATCAGAAACAGACGGATCAGAGGCCGACCGGCTAACGGCACACTGGGTGGCCTCGCATTTTCCTGGGCGCAGTTGGCTGGCAATCGCCCTCTGCCTTGGCTTTGACGATGTATCACGGCTGGCACGACTGGTTGACACGGCAGAAGCTGCAGGCTTGCCGGTAACGGCCTGTGGTGATGTGCAAATGCATAGTCGCTCACGGCGTATGCTGCACGATGTACTGGCCGCTATCCGGCATGGCTGCACACTGCCGGAACTGGGTTACCGTGCCCTGCCCTGCGGTGAACGGCATCTGCGCAGCCGGAATCACCTGGCCACCCTGTATCGTCATGAACTACTGGATGAGTCGGTACGCATCGCCCAACGCTGTCACTTCAGCCTGGATCAATTACGCTATCGCTACCCGCGTGAAGTGGTACCCGAGGGCATGAGCAGCGCGGCCCATTTGCGTGACCTGACAGAAGCGGGTATCCGGCAGCGCTGGCCGGATGGCATCAATGCAGAATTGCGGCAACAGATCGAGCACGAACTGCGCCTGATCTCAGACATGCGCTACGAGTCCTACTTTCTGACGGTACACGATATTGTCCAGTTTGCCCGTAGCCAGGACATCCTCTGCCAGGGGCGTGGCTCTGCGGCCAACTCTGCGGTCTGTTACTGCCTGGGTATCACCGAAGTCGACCCGGCACGGATGAATATGCTGTTCGAACGCTTTATCTCCCGCGAACGTGATGAACCACCCGATATTGACGTTGATTTCGAACACGAACGCCGTGAGGAGGTCATCCAGTATATCTACCGGAAGTACGGCCGTGAACGGGCGGCACTGGCAGCCACCGTCATCAGCTACCGGCCACGCAGTGCCATCCGCGATGTGGGAAAAGCACTGGGCTTCAGCCCCGGTCAGGTCGACCAACTGGCCCGCAATATGTCATGGTGGGATGAACCGGCGCGCTTTACCCAACGGCTTACCGAACAGGGTTTTGCGGCAAATAACCTGAAAGTCCGGCAACTACTGCACCTGGTGCAGAATCTGATCGGTTTCCCCCGGCACCTTTCTCAGCACGTGGGTGGTTTCGTCATTTCTGAAAACACGCTGGCCTCACTGGTACCCGTCGAAAATGCCTCGATGGCAGACCGCACCGTCATACAGTGGGACAAGGACGACCTCGAAACCCTCGGCCTGCTCAAAGTGGACTGCCTTGCACTGGGTATGCTGACGGCTATTCACCGATGCCTGGACCTGGTAAATGATTTTCACAACACCGACATGGGACTTGCCGATGTACCGGCCGAAGACCCTGCAACCTACGGCATGATCCAGCAAGCCGACACCATCGGTGTCTTCCAGATCGAATCACGCGCACAAATGGCCATGCTGCCACGTTTAAAGCCCGCCTGTTTCTATGACCTGGTCATCGAGGTGGCCATCGTCCGGCCCGGCCCCATACAGGGTAATATGGTTCACCCCTACCTGCAGCGGCGTCGCGGTCTGGAACCGGTTGCATATCCCTCAGACGCCCTGCGTAAGGTGCTGGAGCGCACACTGGGGGTACCGATCTTCCAGGAACAGGTCATGCAGATCGCCATGGTCGCGGCCGGTTTCAGCGGCTCGGAAGCGGATGCCTTGCGTCGCTCAATGGCTGCGTGGGCACGCCGTGGCGGGATGGAACACATGCGCACACGTTTGATCAGCGGCATGCTGGAACGGGGTTACCAGCAAAGCTTTGCGGAGCAAATATTTGATCAGATCAAGGGTTTCGGAGAATACGGTTTTCCGGAATCACATGCCGCCAGTTTCGCCTTGCTGGTTTACGTATCCGCATGGTTAAAACACCACCATCCTGCAGCTTTCACCTGCGCCCTGCTGAACTCACAACCCATGGGGTTTTACCAGCCCTCTCAACTGGTACAGGACGCCCGCCGGCATGGCGTCACAGTCTTGCCGGCGGATATCCGTTACAGCAATTGGGATTGTGCACTTGAGCGCAGCACAGATGAGACTGACAAAAAATGTAGCCCTGTTCTGCGTCTTGGCCTGCGTCTGATCAAGGGGCTCGGGCAACAAGCCGCCAACAACATTACCAGCGCCCGCAGCAACATGCCTTTTACCGGTGTACAGGACCTTTGCACCCGTGCCCGGTTAAACCGGCGCGAACTGGCCGCACTGGCAGAAGCCGCCGCACTAAAGGGAATTGCAGGCCACCGCCATCGTGCCCGCTGGGAAGTCGCGGCAGTAGAAAAACAACCCGCCGACCTGCTCCAGGGCATCACCCGTCAGGATGATGCCACCGCCATCCGGCCTGCTTCGGAAACGGACGACCTGCGAGCAGATTATGCCGCCACCGGCCTGACCCTGGGACGCCACCCCGTGGCATTGATACGTAAACTGTTACGCCAGCGCAGGGTCAGAACAGCACAACAGTTACTGAAACTGAAACACGGCAGCCACGCACGCGCCTGCGGCCTGATCACCATGCGACAACGCCCCATGACCGCCAATGGCACCATCTTCCTGACACTGGAAGATGAAACCGGCTACGTCAACGTGGTGGTATGGCAGCGCCTATGGGAACGCCAACGCAGCATCATACTGAACTCTTCACTGATCGCCGTGGATGGCATCATGGAAAGCGACGGCGAGGTCTATCACCTGATTGCCCGGCAATTGCATGATTTTGATGAACTCGCAAAAGGATTGAAAACACGTTCGCGGGATTTTTGTTGATGGCAGGACAATCCATACCTGGACTGCTGATACCTCATTTGATAAATGAGGCGCGCTGGGATGTTTGTTGACTTTAAAACAAGTCCCGTGCCCAGACCAGTCTACTGAGTGATTCTGGAGGCTTGCTTACTAAATATCTGCACGGATGGGGGCGCTGGGATGTGTATAGTCTTCCCAGGACTCGCTCAAGTACATCCATGTAGCGCTCGGTTCGCGACTCCTGTCCTCACGGTCCTGGTAAGACAATACACACCCCAGCTCAACATCAAACGACGTGCATCTTTTAGAGGATTAATAGTCCAAACATTCGCAAAAGCGTGAGACTTATCAGGTTCAGAACCACCCCTCTGCTACCTGCCAGAAACCATTGACCCCTGCATTCGCACAAAGCCGAGGAGGTGCAGTAGCTTACTTCCAGGACCTTCAGAGACAGGGAGTCGAGCCAGAGCCCACAGGGATGTGCTCGCAGCGTGTCCTGGAATAAGCTACTGCATAGCCTTGGCTTCCCCAATGATCAATGGTTTTCAACCTGTGAGTCCAAAAGTAAGCCACCGCATAGCCTCGGTTTTCCCACTCATCAATTGTGACTGGAATCACCCCTAGGTCAATGGTATTTTGCGCCAATGAAAAACAACAACAAAACCACGATGATCCCACGCCCCGAGCGCGGCATCCTCCGTCACGCGCCGTGGCAATACGGTAAATCTGAGCAGAATGCATCATTGAATCTCTATGGCCCACGCACCGGCCCGGTCGATATCCTGCTGATTGCAGCCATGCATGGCGATGAGAATGAAACCACGGTGGTTCTTTCCGAGGCCCTGCGTCGTATACCGGTGGGTAGCATCAAGAACCCGGTCATTCTAAGCACCAATCCGGACGGTGCCGTGCAAGGTACACGCAGTAATGCTCGTGGTGTCGATCTGAACCGCAACTGGCCAACGGCCAACTGGTCACCAGATCCCGTGTTTCATAAGGATCATGGTGGAACAGTACAGGATATCGGCTTGAGTCCGGGTACGGCTCCCGGGTCGGAGGCGGAAACGCAAGCATTGCAGAGTCTTGTAGAAATATTGCAACCGCGAACGGTGATTTCACTTCATGCACCGCTGGCCTGCGTTGAGGACCCCCAGGCAACGCCGCTGGCCCATTGGATCGCGAAGCGGGTAACCTGCCCCTGGTGCCGGATGTGGGTTACGCCACGCCGGGTTCTTTTGGAACCTGGTCAGCCGAACAGGACATCAACATTATCACCTGGGAATTGCCTTCCGAACCCCTCTCCGACATGATCGCCTCCCATACACCGGTCCTTTTTGAGCTAATAACAGGCGACTACGAATCAGGGCTGGATTGAATTGAGGATCGGGATTACAGATTCCGGTGTCGGTGGTCTTTCAGTTTGCGCAGAACTGGAAGCCAGGCTGCGCCGGTCGCCTGTTAAAGAAGACATCGAGATCATTTATCTGAATGCAGCGATCGAAGATGACTATTCCTACAACTCCATGCCGGACCGTCGGACCAAGTTACAGGCATTTGACCGCTTTTTAAATAGCGTCCACGAGAAATACCAACCGGACCTGCTGTTCATTGCCTGCAATACGCTCAGCGTTCTATACCAGGATAGTTATTTCGATCATCACAGGCACAAGTCCATCAAGGGAATCGTCAAGTCCGGGTACCGCGAAATGCTGTCTGTATTTGAAAATGAAAATGACGTTTCCTTTATCGTATTTGCGACACCCACTACCATCGAAGAAGATGTTTATGGTAATGCACTGCGTGAAAACGGCGTTCCCGCGAGCCAGGTCGTCGCTCAAGCCTGCCCCGGTCTTCCGGATGCGATTTCCAATGATGGCAGTGGATTGCGTGCCGGTAAACTGCTGAATATGTTTGTGCCCGAAGCACTGGCGCAGTTTGACCAGGTCCCGCAAAACCTGACAGCATTCCTCGGTTGCACACACTATGGCTACCAGGCAGGTCTGTTTGAGAGCGCTTTACGTGTGCTCGTACCTGGTGCAAGGGTCATAAACCCCAACCAGGGCTCCGTAGATACAATACTTTCCAGTTTTGATACTGAACCGGGGGGTGGCAGGCTGACGATCGAGTTCATCACCCGTTATGTCATACCGGAAGTCGTGATCGAATCGCTGTCCGTTTACATCGGCAAACAGGCCCCGGATACTTTTTCTGCGTTGAAAAACTTTACCCATTTACCCGAGTTATGTGGGGATCTGCCGCGATAAATCAGGCAATATCCTCATGTTGTTGCAGTGATAATTGGTTTACATAGTATTCTGTGGGTATAATCGCCCGCTATTGTTAAACACCTATTGTGGTAACTCTTTATGCATATTAAAAAAATTCTGCTCACTTTGTCGCTATGCCTGGTATCAATCAATGCCTTAGCGGCCGGCGACTACGCGGCAGGTAAAATAAAAGCCTACACTTGTACAGGTTGTCACGGGATCGTCAATTATAAAAACACTTACCCGACTTATCACGTTCCCCGCATTGGTGGACAAAATCTGGAATACATTGTTATCGCTTTAAAAGGTTTCAAATCGGGGGAGCGCGTGCATAGCACCATGAACCTGCAGGCTGAAGCCCTTTCAGAGCAGGATATCGAAGATATAGCCGTTTATCTTGCAGCACAAACGACTGGTCAGGATGCTGAATAAAATGAAAAAAATCCAAACTAAAATCGCAGTTGTCCTGCTGTCATTGATTCCAGCTATCGCGTTCTCAGCCGGCAATGCCGCAGCGGGAAAAAGCAAATCAGCGGTGTGCCATGCCTGTCATGGCCCAACCGGACAGGCTGTGCTGCCAATTTATCCCAACCTGGGTGGGCAGCATCAGGACTATCTGATCAAGACACTTCGGGAGTTTCGTGACGGAACCCGTCAAAATGCCATCATGAGTGGTTTTGCGGCCAATCTAAGTGATTCCGACATTGAAGACATTGCTGCATGGTATGCAAGTCAGGATGGCCTCACTGAAATCAGAGACAAGTAAACAACAAACCTTGATCAGGGCATCGTCTATATGCCCTGATTTTAAGACGCCGGATTTTCAGATTATTTATAGTACGGGTTACTGCCAGTCGCATGATCGGTAGCGTCAACGACCGCCTTGATCTCGGGAAAGTATTCTTTCAGAGTTTTTTCGATACCATCCTGCAAGGTCACATTGACCATGCCACAACCGTGACAACCACCGCCAAAGCGCAATACCACTTCATTTTCAGGGGTGATCTGCTCCAGTGTCACCTGGCCGCCATGAGATGCCAGACCAGGGTTAATTTCCGATTGCAGAACCCATGAGACCTTGGCTTCGAGGCTATCAGAATCATCCGGCTTGTCACCTTTGATACCAGGCGCCTTGATCGTCAACTGACCACCGGCGTCGGTTTTTTCAAAATCAATTTTAGCCGCTTCCAGCCATTGCTCACTACCTTCCGCAACATACAGGTTGAACCCGTCATACTTCAATTCGATCTCTTTTTCCCCGGATTGACCCGGGACATGGAACTGCAGGTCACAAGAAGCAATCGGTGTTCCCGGGTTGAGCACGGTCAGCTGAAGACCGACGTCATCCATTTCCTGCTGTGCAATCAGTCTTCCAAAATATTCCTGCGCGCTTTGTGTAATCTCAATCATTTAAAATTCCAATTTTCAACAATGTCATCTATCAACAGGTTCACCGGCCTCACAGGCCGCATACAAGGCTTTTGCCAACATCGGCAATGAAATATCGAGACGCCAGTCCATACCTGAATGGGTGCCGTCGAATTCCTCAAAATGGTGTCCGATGCCGGACTTTTCAAGACGCCTGATAAAAGCACGTGTACCGTACTGGATGTTGTACTGATCACGACTACCGACATCGATATAGAGCATATGCAGCGAAGCGAGCTGCTCTGCATACGACTCAAGCAGGTTCAAAGGGTCGTGCGCCAGCCAGCGGTTCCAGCGGTTCATGTCCAGCTCACAGGTGTGCAGGTCGAACGGTAACTGGATCGCGGTTTCCTGACTATCACCGGGATCATAGCTTGCGGCCATGGCCAGTGTCATCAGCGTTGAATAGTCAGGTGAGCCCGGGTATTTGTTACGCCAGAACTTTTTCAGAAAGCGAATGTGATCACCATTGAAGGCTGAAAGTACTGCAGCCGCACGGGGAAACTCCGGCCGGTAAACCCATTCAAAACCGATGTCGCCGGCATGCGAGGCCAAACCGCCCCAGGTCTCCGGATAATACATTGCATGAACCAAAGCGCCGTAACCACCGGAAGATTTCCCAAAGGCACCACGGCCATCACGGTGCCCGACGACATTGACCTGGTTCGATAGAAACGGCACCAGTTCATCGACCACGTAATCGGCATATCGACCGACCGATGCTGAATTCACATATTGATTACCACCCAGCGAACTGTAGCAATCAGGCATGGGCACGACCACCGGCGGCATTTCACCACATCCAATCAGGCGATCCAGACGTTGTGGCAGATTTTCACCCTGGTTTTTCCAATTCAGGTGACCCGGACCAGCATTTGTGAAGGCGGCAAAATCCCAAAGCGCGGCATAGGCCCTGCCCGATTCGGAATAACCCGGTGGTAAATAGACATTGAAATCCCGCTCTGCGGGGTCCGACCAGATATTGTCTCTGAGTACCTCTGAGCGATGCCGGAAACAGACGACCTCACCCTGAGGCCAATTGTCCTGCGGTCTGACTTCCATCAGCCTTGCAGATGTCTTAATGATTCGAAGTAATCCAGCATGTCACGACGCAAGTCATCCCGCTCGAGTGCGTAATCTACCGTGGCCCGGATAAATCCGTGACGGCTACCGCAGTCATAACGCACACCTTCAAAGGCATGTGCCAGAAGTGGCTTTGTTTGCAACTGCCTGGCAATGGCATCCGTCAACTGAATTTCACCGCCAACCCCGGCCTGTACGGATTCCAGCAGTGAAAATATTTCTCCGGGTAGAATGTATCGACCCACCACACCCAGGTTGGATGGCGCATTTTCCGCCTTGGGTTTCTCTACAATCTGACGGATATAATTCCGCCCTGCCTCGTCCTTGTCTACTGACACCATACCATAGCGCTCGGTCATGGACGCGGGGATGGCTTCAACGCCAAGACTACCGGCACCGGTTGCATGGTATTCGTCCACCATCTGCTTCAGACAACCATTGCCCGGGCTGCGTATCAAATCATCCGCCAGTAATACGGCAAAGGGTTCACCACCCACCAGTTTTCTTGCACACCAGACGGCGTGCCCCAATCCCAGCGCTTTTTCCTGAATGACATACTGCATCGAAACATGGTCAGGGATGATGTCGTGTATACGTGCGCGCAGCTCATCCTTGCCCTGGGCCAACAGTAACGATTCCAGGTCCGCATCAGGGTCGAAATGATCGAGAATAGCGCCCTTTTTATGGCTGGTTACAAAAATAATGGTATCGATACCCGCCTCGACGGCCTCATCAACGGCGTACTGGATCAGCGGTTTGTCGACGATCGGTAACATTTCTTTCGGAATAGATTTGGTGGCCGGCAGGAACCGCGTTCCAAGACCGGCAACGGGAAAGACAGCTTTCCTGATAGGTGGTAAATCAGTCATGTTGATTCACTTGCTCTTATAGATAGGGACAACTTTTGCGGGTTCTGTATTAAAACCGGATTTGGCCAATTCCGGAACCAGGCGTAGCAGTGCCTGTTGAAGGTATTTGGTGTCGTAACGTCTGACCGCGAGTTCTGAACTGGTCAGCTCGCTACGTAAATCATCCCAGTCAGCCACACGTGGATGTGCCAGCAGGATTTTTTCATGGGAGGTTCGCTCATAGGGTTCAAGCTCATGAAACAACTGCTCAAATAACTTTTCACCCGGGCGCAAGCCTGTGTAGATAATTTCTATATCACGCCCCGGTTCCTTGCCGGCAAGACGAATCAGGTGTTCGGCGAGATAGGTAATATTGACCGGCTCACCCATATCGAGTACAAATATCTCGCCACCACTACCCAGTACAGCCGCCTGCATGATCAACTGGCTGGCCTCTGAAATAGTCATAAAATAACGGGATATTTCGGGGTGTGTAACGGTAATCGGTCCGCCTTTGGCGATCTGTTCCTGGAACAGGGGCACGACGCTGCCATTCGAGTTCAGTACGTTGCCAAACCGCACCGTAATAAAGCACATTTGGGAACGGGCATTCATGTTCTGGCAATACATTTCGGCCACCCGTTTGGTTGCCCCCATAATATTTGCCGGGTTGACCGCTTTATCGGTTGAAATCAATACAAAGGTGCCGACGCCATGACGTTCCGCCGCCTCGGCAACACGCATGGTGCCAAAAACATTGTTGCGGAATGCTTCGCGGACCTGTGTCTGCAAAATCGGCAGGTGCTTATACGCAGCCGCGTGAAATACGACATCCGGCTTGTAGTCCCCGATGACCTTTTCAACCGTGGCAGGGTCACAGATATCTCCGAGTACCGAGTGAAACAGCAGGTCATGGTATTCGCTGCGCAATTCATGATCGATCCGGTACAGTGCATATTCACTGTGATCCACCACGATCAATTCAACCGGGTTCAGACGTGCAATCTGACGGCACAGCTCTGAACCAATCGAACCTCCGCCACCGGTAATCATGACACGTTTACCTACCAGGCCGGCTCGGATGGATTCCCACTCCAGGGAAACCGGGTCACGACCGAGGAGGTCATCGATGACAACCCGTTTCAAATCACCGATCTTGGTTGCCTGTGAACCGAGATCCTGCAAAGTTGGCAAGGTTCGAAATTCTATTTCGCTAAGCTCACAAACCCCGACGATACGCTGCATCTGCTGATTGGTGGCAGAAGGCATGGCGATGATCGCCAGATCCGCCTGGTAGGCGGCGCCGATGCCGGGCAGGGAATCAATCACACCGAGTACCGGTATGCCATGGACCTGAGCGCCCCGCAAGCGTTCGTCATCATCGAGGAAGCCGATCACGTTAAAACCGCCGCGACGACGCAACTCTCTTTCCAGCATAGCGCCGGAACGGCCCGCGCCTATGATCAGAACCCTTTTGAAACCCTTACCGGAATCTGCAACTGTAGTTTGTGAGTCTTTCCAGAACCGGTAGCACATTCTTGGCAGACCCAATAACACGAAAAGTAACACGGGATAAATCAGGACGGTTGGGGCCCACAGGCTGATCGCCGGACCCTTTACAAGTGCAAGCATGGCGAGGATTGCAATGGTGCCAAAAATGCTGGCTCGCGCGATATTCCACATGTCGGGGAAACTGGCGAAACGCCATAAACCTTTATATAAACCGGTGGCCCACAGAACACTGCCCTGAAGCAAAAGAACGATACCCAGGCTCATCAGGTTCGAAAAATTGCTGCCAAAGGCTGTTGTTGACGTACTTTCAATGAACCATGCTGCTACCATCCACGCAATGATGACCATGCATAAGTCATGCACGATGACTGCTGCTCGCGGGTGGCGAATAATTTCAATTATCCTTTTCATTTGAACCGAACTTCAGCAGTCATGCCAAGCCTCCAATTTGCAATGTGCCAACCTGTCGCCAGAACTAACAAGGTAAGCCCCACCATCGCAATGGCATATTGCGGATATATTGTTGCCAGCACGATGACCGGCAGCACCAAGAACACGTTAATGGCCTGATAAAGCACCAGCACCTGGCGGTGCGACCATCCCAGGGCAATTAGCCGCTGGTAGACGTGGTGAGCGTGCGCAGTATACCACCGCTCTCCACGGAATGCCCTTGCGAGCAAAGTCAAGGTCGCATCGACAAGGAACACGGACATGATCAAAATGGAAATGGGCAAATCCAGACTGCCGGTATACAGGCCATAGATGGCGAACGATGCGAATATGAAGCCCAGCGGCACACTGGACACATCGCCCATAAACACCCTTGCATTCGGGAAGTTTAACGGCAGAAAGCCCGCACAGGCAGCCGCCACGGCCAGGGCAATCAAGGCCGTAGCCTGCTCGCCGCCAGCCTGGAACAAGACTGCCATTACCAGGCCTGCAAAAACACCTTGAAAACCTGCCATACCGTTACTTCCATCCATGAAGTTATATACATTCATCAACCAGACAATTGACAGGATGATGACGGCTACAACAAATACGTCCTTCAATGAAAAGACCCAGGCGGCAGATCCTATCAGCCAGATACTGACCACAAGCTGAACGACCAGGCGCACAAACGAAGAAACCGGTACCCTGTCATCGCGCCACCCGACCACTGCGAGCAACAGTACACCGGGAAGCATGTTTTGCCACCAAAAAACGGGTAAAGAAATAATTAACTCGAGGCAAAGAGTGGTTATCACAATACTGAAAACCAGGCCAAGACCACCGCCGGTCGGTGTCGCATGAGAATGACTTTGGCGCTCTCCCGGCAATGCGATCATGCCGGATTTCTGCGCAAGCCTAAGTGCCCACAGACAACTGAAATAGCTGAGCACACCGGCAAACAAACCAACGGCGAACCACACGCCAGGTACTTGCCAGGATTGGGCAACCAGGTTCACCGATCACTCACCCAGAACACCGCGTATGATCCGCGTGGTACTCCAGCTTTTGCAGCTGGGGCATTGCCAGTGGTGACTGTGACCTGCATAACCGCAATGCGTACAGCGAAATGAGTTTTGTCTTGCCAGAAGTTTTTGTGCCACCGCGCGCAGAATTTCATCACCGGACTCTGTTTCCGGTCCACCTTCGAGCTTTAACTGTATCAGGTAATCCAGGCCCTTTACCGACGGGCGACGGGTCAATGCATCAGCCAGGTAACGTGTGGCCGCATCAAGCCCCTGCTCCTCGCGAATGACTTTTGTCAGTGACACTAGCAGGCTGATGCCATCATAGTCTTTTGACCATGCCTGCATACTGGCCAGCGCCCTGGGAAACTCTTCCGCTTTGTGGGCACAGTCCAGATAGGCCTCCAGAATGTCATGAATATATTCCAGATTCATTTCTGCAATTTCTTCATAAACGTCCAGCGCTTCGGTGAACATTTCCTGTTGCTGGGCAATCCTGGCCAGGGTGAGACGTGCACGTATACTTTCCGGGAAATACCGCCTGGCCTGACGCAGATGTTTTCTGGCGGCAGCTGGTTTGTTTTCAACCAGGTCGTTTTCTGCCATTTCACAGCAAAAATGCGCCATCACCAGGCCCATCTTCTCACCCGTCACGTCTTCGAGTTTTTGTGCCTGTTCAATAGCCTTGTCCCAGTCTTTTTCCTGTTGATAAATATCCAGCAGGTGACGTAAGGCGGATGGTGCTTGTGAGTCGCGTTCGATTAACTCGGTGAACAGGTTTTCAGCACGATCAAAAAGACCGGCTCGCATATAGTCTTCACCAAGTTCGAGTAAGGCCCGGGTTTTCTGGCGCTCTTCCAGACCTGATTTGGAAATGATATTTTGATGGACCCTAATCGCGCGCTCCACCTCACCCCGTCGTCTGAAAAGACTGCCCAGTGCGAGATGTGTTTCCACGGTATCAGCGGTGACCTCGGCCATTTCGATAAAAACAGCGATCGCCTTGTCCGGCTGTTCATCCAGCAGATAATTAAGTCCCTGGAAGTAGCGGTTGCTGAAATTACGATTTCGTTTGAGTTCACCACGACGGGTTGTATTTTTGGCAAGAATCCAACCACCCCAGGCGGCGGCCGGAATCAGTGCCAGCAACAGGGTTTCAATCATCGGGGAGACTTAAATCGGTACTGTCTTTTTTAGCCAGCGCTGCGCGTGCTTTGCGCAACTGGAGTCGAAGTGGCAGGATACGCGCAAAATAAATCGCGGTCACCCCCATCACGACGCCCAGTGAGAAGCCCAGCAGGATCGCGAGGCCGAGAGGAAGCTCGAACTGCACCCATAGAAGGTCCAGTGGAACCGGGCTGGAATTAAGGGTTCCAACCAGTAGCCCAACCACGATGGCTACTATCGCCACCAGGAAAAAGCCCAATTTTTTCACGATAAACTCGATCCTTTAAAAGTGATCAGGATTGGTTGTCTACCCGGTCACGCAATGATTTACCCGGTTTAAAATGCGGCACATGCTTACCCGGCAGTGCGACGGCTTCACCGGTTTTTGGGTTACGACCCATTCTGGGTGCGCGATGGTGCAAGGAAAAACTCCCGAAACCCCGGATTTCGATACGTTCGCCGGTAGAAAGTGAGCTACTCATTTGCTCCAAAATGGATTTGACGCCAAGTTCGACATCCAGATGTGCCAAGTGTTGTTGCACATCGGCAAGACGATCAATTAATTCTGATTTAGTCATTTTTTTCTCGTGTCCCTTTTTTGAGTTTTCAGACTCTGTCAAAAAGCGGGCGATTCGCATTGAACCGCCCGCTTTCCTTATCAGCTATCCTGGTCGAGTTGCGCTTTGAGCAATTCACCCAGTGAGGTGGTACCACTGGCAGCATTCTGCGAATGGTAATCCTCAAGTGCCTCGGCAAGTTCGTCGTCTTCCAATGCACGGATAGACAAGGCCAGACTGCGGTTCTTGCGGTCAAGACTGATAAATTTAGCCTCAACTTCATCACCGACACTGAGTTCCTTGCTGGCATCTTCAACACGCTCTTTCTTGATGTCAGAAGCACGCAGATAACCATCAACGCCATCAGACAGTTCAATCACAGCACCACGGGCATCCACTTCCTTGACGATGCCTTTCACCTGGCTTCCACGCGGATTTTCCGCCATGAAAGTTGCAAACGGATCCTGGTCAAGCTGTTTCAGGCCCAGTGAGATACGTTCACGTTCAGGATCGACTGCCAATACCACAGCTTCAACCTCTTCACCCTTGGCGAAGTTGCGAACGGATTCATCACCCGGTGTGAGCCATGAGATGTCAGATAAATGAACCAGGCCGTCGATACCACCATCCAGGCCAATGAAGATGCCGAAGTCGGTAATAGACTTGATGGCGCCGGTAACACGATCACCCTTGTTATGGGTGGCTGCGAAAGTTTCCCACGGATTAGAAGCACACTGCTTCATACCCAGTGAAATACGACGACGTTCTTCGTCGATCTCCAGAACCATGACTTCGGTTTCGTCACCGGTCTGAACAACCTTGGCAGGATTGATGTTCTTGTTGGTCCAGTCCATTTCAGATACATGCACCAAACCTTCAACACCATCTTCGATTTCAACAAAGCAACCGTAATCGGTAATGTTGGAAACATGACCAAACAGACGTGAACCCACCGGGTAACGGCGAGCCAGATCACTCCATGGATCATCACCCAACTGCTTCAGGCCAAGTGAAACACGGTTACGTTCACGATCGAAACGCAATACACGTACTTCAAGCTCATCACCTACGTTGACCACTTCACTTGGATGACGAACACGCTTCCACGCCATATCCGTGATATGCAACAGACCATCGATACCGCCCAGATCAATGAAGGCGCCATAATCGGTGAGGTTCTTGACCACGCCCGTTACCTTGGCACCCTCTTCCAGGCCTTCCAGTAACTGCTCGCGCTCTGCACTGAACTCAAGTTCAACGACGGCGCGACGGGATACAACCACGTTATTGCGTTTACGGTCGAGCTTAATGATTTTGAAGTCAAGATCCTTGCCTTCAAGGTAAGTCGGGTCACGAACAGGACGTACATCCACCAAAGAACCCGGCAGGAATGCACGAATATCATTGATATCGACCGTAAAGCCACCTTTGACTTTTCCGCTGATTTTGCCCTGGATGGTCTCTTCGCCAGTGAAGGCGCTTTCGAGTTTGTCCCAAACCATGGCACGTTTGGCTTTTTCACGTGACAGTCGGGTTTCACCGTAACCATCTTCAATGGCTTCAAGAGAAACTTCTACACTATCTCCAACTGCTACTTCCAGTTCTCCGTCCAAAGAACGGAACTGGTAAATGGGCACAATGCCCTCTGATTTTAATCCGGCGTTGACGACGACTACGTCATCTCTGATTTCAACTACGGTACCGGTAATAATACTTCCTGGCGTCAGGCTTTGTGTCGCGAGGCTTTGTTCAAATAATTCAGCGAAACTTTCAGTCATGGGTTTAATCTCAACAAACATTCTGTTTAATTAACAAAATGTCCACCTGGTTATGGGGCACATGATTGTGCCGGTTAATAAAACCACCACCCACCATGGGTGAAGGCACATTTATCTTTTACAAACAGCAGCTTAAACTACAGTGTCAGATCAAAGAAACGATTTTATCGAACACCTCATCAATGCTCAATTGGGTCGAATCTATGATCACTGCATTCTCAGCCGGTCTTAGCGGTGCGACCTTACGCGACTGATCGCGCAAATCACGGGCTTTGATCTCTTTGAAAAGGCGCGTGAGATTAACACTTTCCCCTTTTTCTTTCAACTGCTTATAACGTCGTTGGGCACGAATCTCTGCGCTTGCGGTAAGAAATATCTTAAGTTTTGCATCCGGAAAAATCACGGTTCCCATATCCCGGCCATCGGCTACCAGTCCCGGTGACTGGCGAAAACGTCTTTGCCGCCCGGTCAAAGCTGATCTGACGGCAGGGATCGCGGCTATTTTGGAAGCCATGACACCTGTTTCTTCAAAGCGTAACTGATCACTGACATCCTCCCCATCCAGCCATGTAACCACGTCAACCCCATTGGTTTCAAAGCGAATGTCAAGATTGGCAGCAAGTTCACCCAGTGCAACTTCGTCTTCCAGTGACAGTTGCCGCTTCATGACAGCCAGGGCGGTCAGGCGATAAAGGGCGCCACTATCCAGGAAGTGCCAGCCAAGGTGATTGGCCAGACGGGTCGTTATTGTGCCCTTGCCGGAACCACCAGGACCGTCAACGGCAATAACCGGTACATGGGCTGCCTGTGCTTCCACGTGACTCAAAGCGACTCTGCCACCCGCATGACTGCACCCAGCCGCCGCATGTCATCGGTGAAACCCGGGTATGAGGTTGCAATATATTCGGCTTCATCGACCAGGACAGGGTCTGAGGCTACCAGTCCCAACACCGCAAAAGACATCGCACAGCGGTGATCGCAATGACTTTGAACCCGTGCGCCGGAAACTTTTCCACCGGTGATATCAATACCGTCCGGGTACTCCTGCAACTCCACTCCCAGCTTTTTCAAACCGGCAGCCATGACAGCGATCCGGTCACTTTCTTTAACGCGCAGTTCTGCTGCACCCCTGATCCTTGTTGTACCCGTGGCGCTAACGGCCAGGGCCATTAACAGGGGCAGTTCATCGATCATATCGGGAACCAGGGACTCGGGCACGTCAATGGCTTGCAGATTGCCATTAAACACCAGGCGAATATCACCGACGGGTTCGGTGCTTTGAGCGGACAGGTTTGTAATGCGAACATCAGCACCCATTGCTTCAAGACAACGCAAAAAACCAGTACGGGTGGGGTTCATTCCCACCTGTCGCAGCGTGACATCAGAACCCGGCGTAAGGGCTGCTGCAGCCAGTGCAAAGACGGCAGAGGAAATATCAGCCGGCACTGAAAACCGGCTGGCTTTTAGTTTAGAGCCACCTTCAACACTACACGCTGAAGGCAGGTCAACACCAAATATCGGTAACATGCGCTCGGTGTGGTCCCTGCTCAGGTGAGGTTCCTGAACGCGGGTGGTACCGGACGCAAAAAGACCTGCAAGCAATACGCAGGATTTAATTTGTGCGCTGGCAACGGGAGATTCGTATTCAATCCCGTGCAAGCCGCGAGTCGCACGTATATGCAAGGGTGCAGTGCCGTCTTCCGACGCCGTTATATCTGCACCCATCAGTGTTAATGGGGCAACGATACGCCGCATGGGCCTGCTATTCAGGGACTCATCGCCACTTAATGTGCTGTCAAAACCCTGACCACTCAACACACCTGCCAGCAAACGCATCGCGGTACCGGAATTTCCCATTTGCAGAAGCCCATTGGCTGGTGGTTTGAGAGCCCCTGCGGTACCCGTAACAAAAATTCTGTTATCACGCCGCTCTACCACCGCGCCCAATTGCTCGCAAGCCTTCATCGTCGCCAGGGTGTCTTCGCTTTCAAGCAGACCACTCAACTCGGAGCGTCCTTCGGCAAGACTGGAAAAAATCAGCGCCCTGTGGCTGATGGATTTATCACCTGGCGGGGTAATCTCACCCCGTAATCCGGATTCTGCCGGTTCAACCGTGAGAATCATTTCATCACCCTTTTAATCGATATTGAATACAGGTCGCCGGCATCAAGAATCGGTTGCGGCATTTGACACACCAAGGCTACTGACGGCTTTTGGATAAGACCCCAGCACCCGGGTCAGACTGGCTTGACCCTGCATCTCCGCCAGTGCCGATTTCAATGGCCCGGCCTCAGCGTGACCGTCGACATCAATAAAAAACACATAAGACCAGCGGCCTGCCCTGGCAGGACGTGATTCAATCCGGCTCATATTCAAGGCATGCCGGGCCAATGGCGAAAGTAAGGAATGTAAAGCCCCGGGGCCTTCATCACCAGCCAGCAACAAGGTGGTTTTGTCGTCACCTGAAGGGGGCAGCAACTGTCGGCCTATCACCAGGAAGCGGGTCGCATTATCAGCACGATCTTCAATGCGTGCGAACAAAACCGGTACCCCGTAAATTTCAGCGGCGGATTGACTGGATATCGCTGCTGCATCCGGTGAATGCCGCACACGTCTTGCCGCCTCTGCATTGCTGCTGACAGCAATACATTCTGCCGTGGGAAGGTTCTGGCGAATCCAGTTCCTGCATTGTGATAATGACTGCTGATGAGAATAGATTCGCTCTATTTGTGCCAGGCTTTTGGCCTGGCTCAACAAATTATGGTGAATGGCCATTTCAATTTCACCGCAAATCTTCAAGTCAGAGTCAATAAACCTGTCCAGCGTATGGCTGACTATTCCCTGGTTGGAGTTTTCTACCGGTACGACACCAAAATCCGCCTCCATGGACTCCACCTGGGTAAAAACATCGTCAATACCGGTCACACCCAACGCCTGCACCGAGTGCCCGAAATGTTGATTGACTGCCTGTTGCGTAAACGTACCTTCCGGGCCAAGGTAAGCGATTTTCAGTGGCTCCTGCTGGGCCAGGCAAACCGACATGATCTCTCTGAAAAGGCGCAACATTTCGGCATCACTGATCGGACCCTGGTTACGTTCCACCACGGCCCGTAAAACCTGTGCCTCTCGTTCAGGCCGGTAGTAATCAACAGCATTCTCAAGCTGCCCTTTGGATTCGCGTACCGCCCTTGCCAGGCGCGCCCGGTCACTGATCATGGCCTGAATTTGCGCATCCAGCGTGTCGATCTCCCGGCGTACTTCATCCAGCGTGGGCTGGTTCTTGCTATTCGGTACTTGTTTGCTGTCTTTCATCAACCTGCTTTGCTCTCAAATTCCTTCATGAAGCTTATCAAGGCATTAACTCCCTCAATCGGCATGGCATTGTAAATACTTGCGCGCATACCACCCACTGAGCGATGCCCCTTGAGACTGCTCAGGCCCGCTGCTTCCGCTTCAGCAACAAATCGACCGTGCAGTGTTTCATCAACTATCTGGAAAGGAATGTTCATATGCGAACGATATTCCGCTGGTATCCCGTTCACATAGAACGAGCTCTGATCCAGGTAATGATAGAATGTGTCCGCCTTGTGCTTGTTAAGCTCCGCCATTCGCTCCAGGCCGCCGCTTGCTTCCACCCAATCAAAAACCAGCCCGGCAATATACCAGGCATACGTAGGTGGCGTGTTCAGACGTGAGCCCTGCTTGTACTGAACCTTCCAGGACATCAGATCAGGTTGGTTGGCTGGAAGATCACGTAACAGGTCTTTTCTGACGATCACGATAGCCAGGCCCGCCTGGCCGATATTTTTCTGTGCGCCTGCGTAAATCACACCGAACTTCCCGACGTCCACCGGTCTGGACAAAATATCGGAAGACATATCGGACACCAGTGGCAAATCACTCACCGGCGGTTGTCTGAACTGCACCCCTGAAATGGTTTCATTACTCGCGTAGTGTAAATAGGCCGGGTTGTCTCCCAGGTTCCATTCGTCTTGAGCGGGAATAGATGTAAAGCCAGCGGCTTCACTACTGGCGGCAAGCGTTGCCAGTCCCATACGATCCGCAATGCTGAAAGCCTTCTTACTCCAGCTGCCATCAACAATATAGGCACCCGGCTTCTCAGGGCTTGCGAGATTCAAAGGGACCTGCGCGAATTGCATGGTTGCACCACCTGCGAGAAACAGCACAGCATAGTCGTCCGATATGGATAGCAGCCTTCTCAAGCAGGCCTCGGTACTGTCAGCCAGGTCATCAAATGCGGCACTGCGGTGTGAAATTTCCATCACCGACATGCCAAGACCCTTGTAGTCCAGTAATTCATCGCGGGCTTTCTCGAGAACTGGCAGAGGTAATGTGGCCGGGCCGGCGCAAAAATTGAAGATACGTGTCATTTGATTAAACCACTCATAAGAAAATCTGTTACATCGCTGCATGATAAGGCCTGCGGGGCCTGTCTACCATAGCGAATAAAGGAAAGCTGTCAGCCGGTCATGCCCCTGCGTTCTGGTGGTTTTCCAGCTTGGCCTGATCGGACCGTTTGTCCTGAAGCTCTTCCAGGTACCCGTCTTCGACACCCGTTACATATTCGTTTGAAAAGCAGGAGGTATCAAAACGCGTTATACCCCGGTTACCTTCCTGACAGGCCTCTATCAAGTCATCCAGGTTTTGGTAAATAAGACGATCGGCACCCAGTGCTTTTTCAATTTGCTTCTCATTACGCCCATTGGCGATCAACTCAGAAGGTGCCGGCATATCGATGCCATAGATATTCGGATAACGCACGGGTGGAGAGGCTGATGCAAAATAGACTTTTCGGGCACCCGCTTCCCTGGCCATCTGAATGATCTGGGTGGAAGTGGTCCCCCTGACGATGGAGTCATCCACCAACAGGACATTTTTGCCACGAAACTCAAGGCTCACGGCATTGAGCTTGTGCTTGACCGAACGCTTGCGTTGCGCCTGTCCCGGCATGATAAAGGTACGGCCGATATAACGATTCTTGATAAAACCTTCACGGTATTTGACGTTCAGATCATAGGCCAGCGGCAATGCAGACGTTCGACTTGTATCGGGAATGGGTATCACCACATCAATGTCATGATCAGGCCATTCCTTCAATATCTTCCTGGCCAGTGCCTCGCCCATACGTAAGCGGGCCTTGTAGACCGATATTTTATCCAGCATGGAGTCGGGGCGTGCAAAATAAACATACTCAAAAATACAGGGACTGGCGGGCTGCGCATACTGGCTGACATGGGTATGCAACTCGCCATCCAGGGTAATGAACACCGACTCACCCGGTTCGAGGTCGCGCATCAGGGTGAAGTCGAGTGTATCCAGCGCCACGCTTTCCGAGGCAATGGCATACTCCCTGCCCCGGTCCGTATCTTTATATCCCAGCACAACGGGGCGAATTCCATGTGGGTCGCGGAACCCGAGGACACCTTTGCCGGAAATCATCGCGATCACAGAGTAAGCACCCTTGCATCGCAGGTGCATACCGTCCACCGCCCTGAACACATCTTCGGGCTTCATGCCGGCAGGGCCGAGACGATGCAACTCATGTGCAAACACATTCAGTAAGACTTCTGAATCCGACTCGGTGTTGAGGTGACGACGATCACTATCAAACAATTCCTGCTTCACGGCCGATGCGTTAATCAGGTTGCCATTGTGTCCAAGCACAATTCCGTAAGGGGAATTCACATAGAAAGGCTGTGCTTCATCAAGGTTGGATGACCCCGCCGTCGGGTACCTGACATGACCGATACCCACATTACCATTCAACTTTGCCAACTCGGTATGTGGAAACACGTCAGCGACCAGGCCATTGCCTTTAAACAGGCGAATCTTATGACCATCAAGCGTTGCTATGCCCGCCGCGTCCTGTCCGCGATGTTGAAGAATGGTCAACGCATCGTAGATTGAGGGCGTGACTGCCTGCTTACCGACAATTCCTATAATTCCACACATTCAGAATACCCTTGCCTTAACGGACCAATCGCGCGCGCATTCTACCACGCTACACACCAATTTCTGCGAGTTCTTTATCGGCTTTGCTGCCTGTATTTAATTCGAGGTGCTCCAGGATGTAGTCAGGCAGGTATTGAGCTGACCATTCCGCCAACGGCATCAGGCTCTGGATCATCCGGGATTGTTGCCACCATGGATCCTGCGGCACCGGTGTCAAGCCTGCAAAAAGCATAATGGCAAGCACCAGGGCCAATCCCCTCACACCTCCGAAAACACCGCCCAGCAGCCGGTCTGTGCCACTCAGACCGGTTTTCTCAACCAGTTTACCCACCAGGAAAGTCAGCAGGCCACCCACCAGTAGTATGGAGATAAAAAGACCGGCAAATGCCAGCGATGTCCGTACTGAGGGCAATTCGATATGGTTTTCCAGGTGCATCGCCAGCGCGCCGGAATACTGAAAGGCGATAAGGAAAGCCGCAGCCCAGACCGCCAGGGAAAACGCCTCTTTTACAAAGCCCCTTATGGCGCCGACCAGTATGGATATGGCAATGATGGCCAGCACGACATAATCAGCGTATTCCATCAGCTATCCGGTCACTCCTGGGTGGTGACGAAGCCGTCGAGCTGGTGCTCGGCCTTGACCTTGCGTGCGAGCTGGGCCGCCTTATCACGGTCCAATTCGGGACCGATACGAACCTTGTAGGCCGTACCGGTGGACGAGCTTACTTTTTCTGAAAATGCACTCAGACCGGCAAGCCGTAACCTGGCAACCAGGTCTTCAGCACTCTTGGATTGACTGAAGCTGCCGACCTGCACAACCCACCTCACCAATGGATCCGACGGTTTCGAAACCGGCGCGCTCTCTTTCGGTCTCAAGTCGAGAACCCTTGGTGTCAGGTCTGTCATTTTCTTACCGAGACTGGCAACCAGTGTGTCTGCTTCGGCACGCTCGGCAAAGGGGCCGACACGTACCCGGTACATGCGCCCTGCAGGCCGCTCCACAACATCCATCAAGACTGGTAAATTTTCAGCCTTCAGCAGACCCGCCAGTGCATTGGCATTCTTTTCATTGCTAAAGCTGGCCACCTGCACCAGGTAACGTGGCGTATCTGTGGACACTGGTGCAGTTTCGGGTAGCTCAAGTGACTCGGGCTTCTTCGACGTCAGCGTGATCTTTGTGACCTCCGGCGCTTTGATCTCGTTAGCCTCCGGCACTGAACCCTCTACAACCTCAGTTCCAACAGGTTCTTCGGTGTCCGTTGCGGTCAGTGCAGCCGCGTCATTGCCGTCCTCCACCTGATCAACCGGTGCCGGGGCATCGGTCGTTGTGATTGTCAAATCCGGAACTTCGGTTTGCAGCTGTTCCGGGTCAATCACTTTCTCACTTTCAATTGATTCCGGCAAAACGTCAGGCGTTGGCTTATTGGGTATTCCAACCGGGAAACGCCGTGTTTCTATGGAAAGTTCCTCGGGTTTTGGTGGCAGTTCGATCTGGCGGGATTCGTGCTTGAGCCTGTCTGATCGTCCACTGAGCAGCATCGGCAACACGATGACCGCAAGGATAATCAATACGCTTGCGCCAACCAGTCTTTGTTTTAGTGCTTTATCCATTTGGTTTTTCTCGAGGAGCCTTTACAGATTCGCCTGTGGTGATTCTATCAGCATCATGCTCATTGTGCTTCAAGCCATGTTGTAGCCACTCCGCTGCAGCCGATACCGTTAGAAAAGAACCGAATACCAGTATTGTCTCATGCTCTTCAACGCATGAAAGTGCTTGCTGCAGCGCATCCCCAAGCGCACCAAAACCGTTGACATCTGCACCGGGTAAGGCAGAACGAATACGCTGGGCAAGACGTTCACCGGTTTGCCCGCGCTCGCTCGCGGAATCCGCACATAACCAACGTTTGCAAACATGACCCAAAGCCAGGGCAACATCTTCGGCTGATTTATCCGCCAACATGGCCAGCACACAGGTCGTGCCGGTCCGCCCGCTATTTTCGAGGAACTCAGCCAGTGCCTCAGCAGCCAACTCGTTGTGGCCGACATCCAGAAGTATTTCCGGTGCAGAAGATACTTTCTGAAGACGGCCAGGAACCCTGCAAGTGCTGATGGCAGTTGCAATCTCATTGGCCCTTTGCCTGTAACCAGGGTTCATTAAGGCCAGCGCGGTTAATGCCGCCGCAAGGTTATCAAGCTGGTGTTGTCCTCCCATGGGCGGTGCTGAAACCACACACGATTGATCTCCGAACTTAAACTGCAGCGAGCCGGGTCCCAGCTCCGGGAGTTGGACCAGATCGAAATCCCTGTGACGCAGATAGACCGGCGCCTGCAACTCTGATGCGATCCGATGAATGGCTGCTGGCGGATTCGCCTGTGTGCAAACAACCGGAACTTCCGGTCGCATGATGCCCGCTTTTTCGCTTGCGATCGAATTCAGATCCGGACCCAGGTATTCCTGGTGGTCGAGGCCGATGGGGGTGATGACCACACAATCGGCATCAATGAGATTAACGGTATCCAGACGCCCACCCAGACCCACTTCGAGTACCGCACAGTCCAGGCCTGCCTGGTTCAGAATCAACATGGCTGCCAATGTCGTAAACTCAAAATAGGTCAATGATATATCTTCGCGTGCCGACTCAACCTGCTCAAAAGCCCGCACCAGGCTTTCATCGGAAACCGCCACACCCATGATACTGATACGCTCATTGAAGCGAAAAATATGCGGGGATGTAAATGTACCGTAGCGCTGACCAAGACTGCCACTCATGGCAGCCAGATAGGCAACCGTTGAACCTTTACCGTTGGTGCCGGCCACGGTAAACACCCTGGGTGCCGGTCGCGGTGAGCCCATGCGCCGGTAGACTTCGCCACAACGTTCGAGTCCAAGATCAATCGCCTGCGGGTGACGTTGTTCGAGTAAAGCCAGCCAGGCGTTGAGGTTCATAATGTTTGTTTTTAGCTTTGGCAGGAAGAACCTGCGGGCGATCAGCTTTTCATCAGTTCGCCGCTGACCGGTCGCGGCAATTTTCCACCACACAAAAGCGCCAGTAATGCGGCAAGCTCGTCGCGCATATTACGACGGTCAACGATCATATCCACAGCACCTTTTTGTACCAGGAACTCGCTACGCTGGAAGCCTTCCGGCAGTTTTTCACGGACGGTTTGTTCGATAACCCTGGGTCCAGCAAAACCGATTTGCGCCCTGGGCTCTGCCACGTTTATATCACCCAGCATACCCAGGCTGGCAGAAACACCACCGGTTGTCGGATGCACCAACACGGATATGAACGGCAGACCCTGTTCACTCAGCCTGGCCAGCACCACGCTGGTTTTTGCCATTTGCATGAGCGATAACAGACCTTCCTGCATACGTGCACCACCACTCGCTGAAAAACACACGAGTGGTGCTTTCAGGCGCAGACTTTCAAGCCCGGCCCGTGCAAATTTCTCCCCCACCACGGAGCCCATTGAGCCCCCCATGAACCCAAACTCGAATGCACATGCCACAACTGTTGCGCCTTTAAGCTGCCCTGCCATCACGACCAGTGCATCGGTTTCACCGGTTTTCTTCTGTGCGGCTGAAATCCGGTCTTTATATTTTTTGCTGTCTTTGAATCGCAAGGCATCCACCGATTCAAGTTTGGCAGCGATCTCACGCTGATCACCCGGGTCGAGGAACTGCTTGAGACGATTGCGGGCACTGATACGCATATGGTGACTGCACTTTGGACAAACCTGCAGGTTTCTTTCCAGCTCAGGACGATACAGGACAGCCGTGCACACGGTACACGTGGTCCACAGCCCTTCGGGAACATTGCGTTTGTTGCCGCCTTCTGTGCGAATTCTTGATGGTCTGAATTTCTGGAACCAGCTCATATCAGTTTCTTATTCCTGTGTTCTTGTGCGCCTGTTTAGGCGTAATCAGCCCATATTGTCCAATGACTTACGCACCGGCGCAACAAAAGCCGTTGCAGCCGCACAAGCTTCCTCTCTTGTATTTGTCGCCGCGAGGGCTTCCACCAGGGCGCTGCCGATCACGACCGCATCGGCATGTTGGGCCACACTAACGGCCATTTCGGCATTCTTTATACCAAAACCGACCGCTACCGGCAGGTCACTGAACTCCCGGATCTGTTTGACCGGTTCACTCAATTCAGGCGAGCTTAACTGCCCGGAACCGGTAATACCCTTGAGTGAAACATAGTAGATAAAACCGCTGGCAATGGCGGCGATGTCTTTCACGCGGTCACGGGTCGTTGTCGGAGCAATCAGGCAAATTCCGTCAAGACCGGACTTCTGCATGGCAGCACCCAGGTCACCTCGCTCTTCCGGGGGACAATCTACCAGAAGAAGACCGTCCACGCCTGCCGCTATTGCGTCAGCAGGAAAACGAACGCGACCATAGTGTTCAACAGGATTCATGTAACCCATCAACACGACCGGTGTACGCGTATCTGTCTGGCGAAAAACCTCCACCATTTGCAATACGCTGCTGAGAGAGACCTTCTTTTCAATGGCTCTCTCACTGGCCAACTGAATGGTGGTGCCATCCGCCATGGGGTCCGAAAATGGCACACCCAGTTCAATCAGATCAGCGCCCGCCTCCACCAGTGAATGCATCACATCAACACACCATTGTGGATCGGGGTCTCCCGCTGTCATGAAAGGGATCAACACCGTGCGACCGGCCTGCCGGGCACTGTCAAAACATTTTGAGATTCTCTGGCTCATAAGCTAAGCCCTTCCAGTTCGGCAACGGTTTGCACGTCCTTGTCCCCCCTGCCGGACAGGTTGATCAGTACACGTTGATCCGGACGCATCGACGATGCCAGTTTAAAACCGTATGCCAGGGCATGACTACTTTCAAGCGCCGGCATGATACCTTCCAGTCGGGTTAGCTGGTGAAAGGCGGTTAATGCCTCATCATCCGTCACACTGACATATTCTGCCCGGCCGATATCTTTTAACCAGGCGTGCTCCGGCCCGACACCGGGGTAATCAAGCCCGGCTGACACCGAATGCGTATGCCGGATCTGACCTGCGTCATCATCCAGCAGATAGGTCCGGCAACCATGTAAAACACCGGTCTGACCGGCACACAATGAGGCGGCATGCTCACCCGTGGCAAGACCGTGCCCCGCGGCTTCGACACCAAACATCTTCACATTTTCATCCTGGATAAATGGATGAAACAAACCCATCGCATTGGACCCGCCGCCGACACAGGCAACCAGTGCATCCGGCAGTTCATCACAGTGTTGCAACATCTGGCGACGTGCTTCACGCCCGACAATGGCGTTAAAATCACGAACCATTTCGGGGTAAGGATGGGGGCCTGCGACGGTACCGATAATATAAAACGTATCGTCAATATTCGTTACCCAGTCGCGCATCGCTTCATTCAGGGCATCTTTTAGTGTTGCAGAACCGGATGAAACCCCACAGACCTCAGCGCCGAGCAGACGCATACGAAATACATTGATCGCCTGCCGCTGAATATCAACATTACCCATATATACGCGGCAGGTTTGATTCAGCCTGGCCGCCACCGTGGCCGATGCGACACCATGTTGTCCGGCGCCGGTTTCAGCGATGACACGTTTCTTTCCCATGTAATGGGCCAGCAAACCCTGCCCCATCGTATTGTTGATCTTGTGCGCACCGGTGTGGTTCAGGTCTTCACGCTTCAGGTAGATTTTTGCGCCACCGGCAGCCTCTGAGTAGCGTTTTGCAAAATAGATGGGTGATGGACGGCCGACATAATTAGCCAGGTCCTCATCCATTCTTTGCACAAACTCGTCGTCCGTGCGCCAGCGACCATAAGCCTCGCGCAATTCGTCCAAGGCATGAATCAGTGTTTCAGAGACGAAGCGCCCGCCAAACTCACCAAAATAGCCACGCTCATCCGGCCAAACCTGTTGTTCTTCACTCATTACTTTTCACCATCTCCAATTTGTTTTCCGCTTCCCTGACTGCCTTGACAAAGGCTTTCATCATCGCTGCATTCTTGATACCGGGTTCTGATTCCACGCCACTGGAAACATCCACTGCATAGGGTCTGACAGTCTGTATTGCCCTTTTTACATTGTTGGCATTCAAACCACCTGCCAACCAGACGGGCTTGGCTACCGGACTTGATAGCGACCAGTCAAACTGCTTGCCACTACCGCCTTGTTCTCCCTTGACATGACTGTCCAACAAAAGCCCCATCGCACCGGGAAATTCACGCTCTGCTTTCCTCACAGACCCGTCATCTTCCATCGCCACGGCTTTCAGCCACGGCATGTTAAACACGCTGCAGAACTGCTCGGATTCATCACCGTGAAATTGCAGGACATCCAGCGGTACAGAACGAATTACGTGTTCAACTTCAGACCTGCTTTGCCCAAGGAATAAGCCTACACGCAAAACTCCCTCGGGAACATAGCTGCATAGCTCAATTGCCTTGTCTATGGAGATCTGCCGCGGACTGGTGGTAAATACGAAACCGATGACATCGGCTCCCGCAGCCGTTGCTGCCTGTACATCTTCAACCCGTGTCAGTCCGCAAATCTTGATCAATATCTTTTTCATATAAATGCAGAATACTCCGAATTATCCGGTAGCTTGAATTTGGGATCATAACGTACATTCATAAAACAAAGACCCTGTGGTTCCGCCGTCACACCGGCAAGTTTGCGGTCACCACCGGCAAATACATCGGCAAACCACTGACCGGATCTCTCACCTTCACCGACGGGGATCAGGCTACCGACAATGTTTCTTACCATATGGTAAAGAAATGCGTTGGCGGTAATATCTATTTTTACAATGTCTTTTTGCCGACGGACGCTGATATCCGTGACCTCACGGATGGCATGCTGGGCAGAACAACCCGCTGAACGAAAAGCGCTGAAATCATGCCTGCCAAGTAAAACCTGAGCAGTCTCATGCATCCGCTGTTCATCGAGCGCATCCCGGCACCATCCATAATAGGAAACCCCGAGAGCCGGTCGTACCCAGCGGTTTAATATACTGTATTGATAGGTTCTGGACAGTGCGCCAAAACGCGCGTGAAAACTATCATCCACCTCTCGAATCCACAGAACACGAACGGCATCCGGCAGGTTCGAATTGATGCCGAGCATCCATTGCCGGCCCGTGCGTTCAGATGGTGTGTCAAAATGGACGACCTGGCCACGGGCGTGGACACCGGTATCGGTTCGGCCCGCACAGATTACAGTTACCGGATGATTGGCAACCACGCCAAGTGCTTTTTCAATACTTTGCTGGACCGATGGCGAATGGCTTTGTCGCTGCCAGCCACAAAATCCGGCACCATCATATTCGATTCCGAGTGCATAACGCATGAGTTAAACCTGTTATGGGTAGAGACTGCGTAAGACCAGGCTCAAATGCTCCGCGTAATGGCAAAAAGACACCGTTTCACTCAGAGCTCTTCCAACATCTGCCGGGCTTCCGCTTTCTGAGCCTCATTGCCGCTTCTCATGACCTCATCAAGCATGGATCTGGATGCTTCCTTATCCCCGAGGGATAAATAGGCACGCGCCAGGTCGAGTTTGATTTCAGGGTCATCGTCATCCTGGCCAGCCTCATCCGCTTCAGACGCAGCTTGTGGTTCGGCAGGCACTTCAGGTGTCTGCGGCACAACGGCTGGTTCTTCCTCTGCTTCAACAACCGGACTTTGTGGATGTTCTTCTGGCTCTGGTTCAGGTTCTGGTTCAGGCTCCGGTTCCGGCTCAGGTTCTGGCTCAGGTTCTGGCTCAGGTTCTGGCTCCGGCTCTGGTTCTGGCACAGGCTGGACAACCGTTTCAGCTTCCTCATTATCCAGCGTGCGCAGGATATCTTCTGCATCGTCAGATATAGCCTGTACTTCCAGAGACCTTTGTGCATCCATGAGACCGGCACTTCTGCGCCGCAGACCCCAAATGACCAGGGCAACCAGAACAATCGCAATAGCAGCAATATATATGGTTTTACCCGCGTACCAGGGCTGTTGCTCACCACCCGGCGTTATCGCTACTGGCTTGTCATCTTCACCCGCTTCACGCTGTTGGGCAAGCTTGGTTTCCATATTGGCCAGGTCTGAATCCTGAACGGTAGCCGCCTGCGCTTCCCGGGCACGCGCCTCGTCTTCAAGCTCCTTGATACGGTCGGCCAGATAGGTATTTTCCTGCCGTGCATTTACCAACTCTTCTTCGGTTCGCGACAGTTCTTCCTGTAACGCCTCAGCTGAACTGCCTTCAGACACCTGCTCAGCAAACTGTTCATCCACCTCTTCCTCTGCCGCCGGTGGCACCAACTCAAGACGCCCTTCATCTTCGATGATTTCAGGCTCGGGAACTTCTTCAACAACAGTGGCCTGGTAGTCGCCACTATCAGCGACGGTCGGTGTACTGAAATCAGGCGCAACCGAACGTACACCGGTGCGGACTTCCTCTTCCTGCCGCAGGACTTCCAGCAAGGCTTCTCTTGATGTCAGCTGACTCAACTCGTTGAACGACGGTAAACGCAGGATAGCGCCGCGTTTGAGTGAGTTGATATTGTCCCGGATAAAGGCTTCCGGGTTTTTGCGCTGCAAGGCCAGCATGGTTTGATTGATTGAATAACCGGTACCCCGGCTATATTCGCGGGCGATACCCCAAAGCGTTTCACCACGGGCGACCGGGCCATAAACTTCATCTTCCGAAACTTCTTCAGCTGGCGTTTCCTGTTCGGCCTCCGCTTCAGCCTGAATCTCTTGATCCCGTTCTGTTTCCTGCGCCTCTATTGCTTCGCTTTCAGGTTCCTGCTGTTGTTCTGTTTCCTGTTCCGGTTCAGTCATTGCAGCTGAATCCGTCGTGGGTTCTGACGACTCCAGTGTTTCTTCAACCGGCTCTGGCTCAGCTGTATCCACCCGGGGTTCCGGCGTTGTATCCGTTTTCACCTCTGGCTCAGTTGTCTTTTGAATGGCCGTGACGGGTGGCGCTTTGCTTTCGACCGGGGGGGCTTTGACCGGTGCTGGTTTGACCATAACCGGTGGTGCCGGTGAGTCGATTGTTGGTGGATCCAGGAACAAGGTGTATTCGCGCAACATCCTGCCGCTGGCCCATACGATCTCTACAAGCACCTGTACCACAGGTTCATTGATCCTGAGGTCACTGGTGATGCGCACATAAGGTTGATCTGCATCTGTGACCACTTCGAATTCCAGTGGTACGGTAATCGCTGAACGACTCAGGCCGAGTAATTCAAAGTCTTCCGCAGATGCGAGACCGGCGGTTATGCTTTGCAGTTCCGCTTCCGTCTTACTGATGAGTTCAACCCTGACGTTCAGTGGTTGATCCAGATAGGATTCAACAACTGCTCCACCGAGCCCCAATGCCAGCAAAGCCGGACTGAAAAAACTCAGAACGGCAAGCACTGTCCAGTTGATTCGTTTGTTCATGGTTTCCCCGTCACTCCCTGACCGCCAGTTTGATTTTGATAACAACGGCCTTTAAGAGTGTACTTTTGCTGACCTCATGTTTCCACCGGCATTTTGCCTGTGACCATCATTTTTAGTATTTGCACCGCGTTTAACGCAGCGCCTTTCCTGACATTATCGCTCACTACCCACATATTAATACCACGTGGATGGGTGTAATCGCGACGCAACCTGCTGACAAAGGTCTCATCCTTGCCCGCGCCATGGGTGACGGCAGTTGCCTGTTTATCGGCATCGGTCTCATCGATTAAAACAAGGCCCGGTGCCTTGTGCATGGCTTTACGCACATCTTCCATGCTGACATCCCGGGCAGTTTCCAGGTGCACCGCCTCGGAATGGCCATAGAATACCGGCACCCGTACCGCCGTTGCATTGACGCCGATTGTGTCGTCACGCAAGATTTTACGTGTTTCCCAGTGTAGCTTCATTTCCTCACGGGTGTAATCATTGTCCTGCATGGCATCGATAACCGGCAGGCAATTGAAAGCAATCGGCTGTGCAAAAACAGAAGGCTTGACCTCTTTAAAGCTCAGGCGGTCCATGGTCTGGCGCGCCAACTCATCCAGACCTTCACTGCCGGCACCGGAAACTGACTGATAAGTCGCTACATTGATGCGCTCAATACCCGCAAGCGCATGCACCGGCGCGACAGCAATCAACATCTGGATGGTTGAGCAGTTGGGGTTAGCAATGATGCTGCCCGCCTTGAGGTTTTTGAGCAGATCACCATTAATTTCTGGCACCACCAGTGGAATATCATCATCAAGCCGGAAGGCTGAAGTATTATCGATCACCGTGCAACCGGCCTTTGCTGCACGGGGAGCGTACTTGAGACTGATGCCCGCGCCAGCTGAAAACAGACCATAATCGGTACCATTGAAGTCGTAATCATCCAGCACTTCCACCGGAAGGCTCCTGTGACCAAAATCCACTGATTTACCGAGAGACTTCTCACTGGCAAGCGCATGCACATCGGCATCACCAAAACCATACTCTGCCAGGATGGACAGCATCGCCTCGCCAACTGCACCTGTTGCACCAACGACTGCTATTTTCAATTTCTTGCTCATTTTTACTTCAAATCCTTTACATCATCCGTTCTGTGCCCGCTGTCGGAGCACATGATCCATTAATACGAGTGCCAGCATGGCCTCGACGATTGGCGTAGCCCTGATACCCACACAGGGGTCATGACGGCCCTTGGTGATGACCTCCACGGCATTACCATGTATATCCACGCTCTGGCATGGAATACGCAAACTGGATGTGGGCTTGAAGGCAACACTGACCAGCACATCCTGGCCACTGGATATCCCACCCAGAATACCACCGGCATGATTGCTCAAAAAGCCATCGGGTGTGATCTCGTCCCGGTGCTCGGTACCCAAGTGCTCTACACAATCAAAGCCCGCCCCGATTTCCACGGCCTTGGCCGCATTGATACTCATCATCGCCGTCGCCAGGTCTGCATCCAGCTTGCCATAAACCGGCTCACCAAGACCGGCGGGAACATTTCGTGCAACCGCTGATATCCTCGCGCCAACGGAATCGCCTGATTTTCGAAGGCTGTCCATGTAATCTTCAAGCTGCTTTGATGACAGCTGGTGTCAGGGCTGAAAAATGGATTGTCGTCTATGCTATCCATCTCCATGACACCATCTGTGCGAATAGGGCCAAGCTGCGCCAGCCAGCCTTGAATCTCAATACCCAGCTTCTCGAACAGATACTTTCTGGCAATCGCGCCCGCCGCCACCCGCATCGTGGTCTCACGCGCAGAAGAACGCCCGCCACCGCGATAGTCACGAAAACCGTATTTTTTCCAATAGGTAAAGTCCGCATGACCAGGCCGGAATTTCTCTGCTATATCGGTATAGTCCTTTGAACGGGCATCGGTATTTTCAATCACCAGCCCGATTGAAGCACCGGTTGTACGTCCTTCAAATACACCCGAGAGTATTTGAACCTCATCTTTTTCCTTACGCTGTGACGTATGCCGGCTTTTACCGGTCGCCCGTCGCGTCAGTTCTTTTTGAATATAGTCAGCATCAATTTCCAATCCCGGTGGACAGCCATCAATAACACAGCCAATGGCCGGGCCATGGCTTTCACCAAAGGTTGTCATCCTGAACAGGCGCCCGAAGGTGTTATCAGACATTGTTTCGTTGCTCCAAAATAGCGTGCACATCCGCTTGACATGCAATTAGTTGATCATACTCCAGCATAAATACGCCGTCTCCGCCTTGTTCAAAGTCCAGCCAGAAAAATGGTACGCGAGGCAGTATTTCCTGCAAAGTCTCCGCGCTCTCACCGACTTCCATTATCAGGATGCCTTGTTGTTTCAGATATTGGGGTGCAGCATCCATTATTTTCAGCACAATATCCAGTCCGTCTTCACCACAAACCAATCCGGTGGACGGTTCTGCCAGGTACTCAGCCGGCAACTTTTCAAACACGTCGGCAGACACATACGGAGGGTTACTGACGATCATGTCATAACTGCTATCATCGAGCGCGGAAAACAGGTCTGATTCAACCAGCCGAACACGCTCGCCGACAGCGTGGCGCTCGACGTTCTGAGATGCAATATCGAGAGCATCAGGCGAGATATCCACGGCATCAACCTTACACCCCGGCATATATACGGCCATCGCAATAGCAATACACCCTCCGCCGGTACACATATCAAGGACCCTGCTTCCCTCGCCCAATTTCACCCAGGGTGAGAATTGCTCCACGATCAGCTCCGCGACGGGTGATCGTGGAATCAACACCTGTGGGCTGACGATAAAATCCAGCCCGCAAAAGCGCGCTTCACCGATCAGGTAAGCCAAAGGGCAACGCTCGTCAATCCTGCGGGCAAGCAGTTTTTGAAGCTCATCCTGCTGCGCTGTCGTCAGCACGATATCCCATTGATCAAAGCTGCCATCAAGTGGTGCTTTGAGAATATGTAACAGCATCCAGGCGGCTTCATCATTTGCGTTATTGGTACCGTGGCCAAAGAAAAGGCCTGTACGCTTCATTTCGCCGGCGCAATATTCAAGCCAGCTTTCGGCAGTTTGCATAAAAGTCCTGTTGATTCTGTTAATTCAAGGTGCAATATATGCACTACACTATATAACCCGACGGGCATTATAGTTGACTGCCACCAAGGTCGTAAGCTTCTTCGCACACAAAGGTTTGCAAAATGAAATCAGTCATCGAGCGCATACTGGCAGGCTTTCAGTACATCCTGCCGCAGCACTTTCTTTCCCGCATCGTCTACGCCCTGATGCGAAGCGAAATAAAGTGGGTAAAAAACCTGCTGATCGCGCTGATCAGTCGTGTTGCCGGTATCAACTACGCCGAAGCCCTGTCACCCGACCCGGCAGACTATGTCAGCTTCAATGCCTGGTTTACACGTGCGCTCAAACCCGGCGCCCGGGTATTTGACCCTGACCCACAGGCTTTTCTTTCACCCTGTGACGGCAGGATCAGCGAAACCGGCCCACTTAAAAGAAAACCGTATCCTGCAGGCCAAGGGTAAAGACTACTCATTACAGGACCTGCTCGCCAATGATCCTGTTTGCCAGCAACTCGTTGGTGGGTATTTTTCCACCATTTACCTTTCCCCCAAGGACTACCACCGTATTCACATGCCCATCGGCGGTCGTCTTCAACGCATGATTCATGTACCCGGCAGGTTGTTTTCAGTTGCGCCCTACACAGTTCGCCAGGTGCCACGCTTATTCGCACGCAATGAGCGTGTCATATCCATCTTCGACACAGAACACGGGCCATTGGTGATGGTACTGGTAGGCGCCATGCTGGTTTCTAGCACTGAAACCGTATGGGCTGGTGAAGTTACACCGACAAAGAACAAGGAAGTGACCGTCAAAGAATACCCGAATGAAGAGATCACGCTTGCAAAAGGTGAAGAGATGGGCCGCTTTAATATGGGGTCTACCGTGATCCTTCTTATGCCACCAGGTGCTTTGAAAAGCCTTGAAAGTCTTGGTGCGGGTGATGCGGTTAAACTTGGGCAGAAACTGGGGCTTAACTGAGAAACGACAGTAACCAGGCACCCCGTGATTCTAGAAGCTTGTCTTTTGTAATCTGCACGGATGGGGGCGCTGGAGTGTGTATGCTCTTACCAGGACTCGTTCAAGTACATCCCTGTATCACTCTTTCTCGACTCCTGTCTCGCAAGGTCCTGGTAAGAGCATACACACCCCAGCTCAACATCAAACGACGTGCATCTCTAAGAGGTTAACAGCCCAAACATTCGCAAGAAACTGGGCTTTTCAAGTTCAGAATCACGCGCTCTGCTACCTGTCAGAAACCATTGATCCCTGCATTCGTGCAAAGCTGAGGATGTGCGGTACCTTACTTCCAGACCTTCTGAGACAGGAGTCGAGGATGAGCGCCACATGGATGTGCTCGAGCGCGTCTGGAAGTAAGGTACCGCATAGCCTTAGCTTCCCTAATGAGCAATGGTTTTCCCCACCATTGAGCTCTGACGAGATCCGATGCAAAGCCTCGGCTTCCCCAATGATCAATGGTTTTCAACCCGTCAGCGTGAGTCCTGAAACAAACCAACTCAAGATTTTTGTACTCTTTTGATTCGTTTATTAGCTTCTAAGAGTGCCTAGCAATCACCAACCGCACTGCCGCCCCTGATTTTGTTCATCCAGCCAGACCTTCAGCGGTGCAAAATAGTCAAGCATCGCACTTGCGTCCATTTGCCTTTGACCCGTCAGCGCTTCAAGTTCATCCGGCCAGGGTTGGCTTCGGCCCATTTCCAGCATCGCATTCAGACGTTTTCCTGCCTGCCTGTTACCGTAAATGGAACAACGGTGAATGGGGTCTTCATTGCCGGCAATTTCACAGAGCGATCGATGGAACTGAAACTGCAGGAATCGCGCGAGGAAATACCGTGTATATGGTGTGTTTCCCGGCACATGATATTTGGCACCCGGGTCAAATGCGTCGGCCGGCCGCTCATTGGGAGATTTAACGCCCTGGTATTTTTCGCGTAGCTGCCACCATAAATCGTTATAGTCTTCCGGTCCGGCCTGGCCGGCAAATACCTGCCAGCGCCATTGGTCTACCATCAGGCCAAACGGCAGGAAAGCGATTCCTTCCAGTGCCCGCTTCATGAGCAAGGGAATATCGCCTGATGCATCGGGTACATTTTCGAGAAGGCCGATTTTTTTTAAATATTCAGGGGTAATGGAAAGCGCGATGGTGTCGCCTACGGCCTCATGGAAACCATCATTTGCACCGGACCGGTAAAAATAATCTTGCTTGTTATAAGCCCGTTGATAGTAGTTATGCCCAAGCTCGTGATGGATGGTTTTGAAGTCCTCGGCATTGACCTTGATGCACATTTTAATTCGAAGGTCATCTTTTTCATCCACATCCCAGGCCGAGGCGTGGCAAACCACTTCCCGGTCCTCGGGTTTGACGAACAAAGAGCGCTCCCAAAATGTATCCGGTAACCTGTCAAAACCCAGTGAGCTGAAAAAGTTCTCACCCGCTTTGACCATACTGATCGCGTCAAAGTCTCTTTCCTGCAAAATGGCGGTCAGGTCGTAGGAAGACACTTCCTCTGGCGGTGCAACAAGGGGATAAATATTGCTCCAGTCCTGCGCCCACATATTGCCCAGCAAATGCGCCGGGATCGGGCCATCCTGGGGAACCAGGTCTGTGCCATATTGCTCACCCAACTTTGCGCGTGCGTGGCAATGCAGAGCTTCGTAGAGGGGTTTGACCTCATCCCACAGCCGGTCTAGTTCTGTTGGGAAATCTTCCGGTGGCATATCGTAGGCCGAACGCCACATCGTGCCGAGATCGGCGTAACCCAGCTCAGCGGCACCTTCATTGGCCAGCTCAACCTGGCGCGCATAGAGGTCCTTCATTGGAGGAGATATGCTCCTCCAGCCGTTCCAGGCTTCGAGCAATGCATCCGGGTCACGGGACTCCGCCATGATGTCACTCAAGTGCCCAAGATCGAGACACTCACCATTGGCATAGCAATATTCTCCCTTGCCATACATACCGCCCAGCTTGGCACCTATTTCCGATTGTTCCGCTGTTTTTGCAGCATCATTAGGAGCCGGAATGGTAAGACCACTACGCAAGATATTCAGTTTGCGCACCGTGCCATCGTCAAGCCCTTCTATCTCGACGAACTTTGCGGCGTCGATGGCCAGTTCCACCTGTTTTGCGGTAAAGTTTTTATTCGCCAATGCCGCCAATATCTCGGTGTCGGGGGTAATAAAATTACTGTAAACCCAGGCCATACGTTCATTTTCCGCCAACAAACCGGCCAGTTGTGTCCCGGCGTCTTCGATAAAACCAATGGCATCTTCCGGCGTCAATAAGTCGGGCTCAGTTGACTGCGTGATGGCGGTTTCATCCGCCGGGTTACAGGCGAAGAGCAATAGCGTTAGTAGCAACGCCAATACTCGCTGGGTGCTTTCAAACATCTCTGTATCCTGGTTGGTTATGGCTCGGGCGACTTACAAATCCTGAGAAACCACTTTGTAACAAGGGCTATACGCTGAGGTCCCGGGTAACTTCATGCGCTGCTGTTTGACAAATGATGCCAGTAAACGGTCCAGCGCCAGCATGATTTCCTTTTCACCGTTGATCTCAAACAACCCATGCTTACGTACAGACTTGATTGTTTCAGGCTTTACATTGCCCGCGACAATACCTGAGAAGGCACGACGCAAATTGGCAGCCAGCAAATGCTTGGGTTGATCACGATGTAAGTGCAGTGCTGCCATGTTTTCATGGGTCGGATCAAATGGTTGTTGAAATTCAGGTTGAATCTGCAATAACCAGTTGTAATAAAAGGCGTCCTTATGCGTCTTGCGATATTTTTTAACTTGAATCATACCCGTGGTCATGGTCTGAGCCACATTCTCCGGATTGTTGATTATGATCTGGTATTTCGACTGTGCCTCTTCACCCAGTGTCAGGCCGATGAATGCGTCAATCTGTTCGAAATACGCAGCTGATTCCGCTGGACCAGTCAGTACAAATGGAAACGGCATTTCCTTATTTGCCGGATTGAGCAAAACGCCCAGCAGGAAAAGTATTTCCTCTGCCGTTCCGACACCACCGGGGAAAACAACAAAACCATGACCCAGTCGTACAAAGGCTTCCAGGCGCTTTTCTATATCCGGCAAAATGACCAGTTGATTTACAATCGGGTTAGGAGACTCGGCAGCTATGATGCCCGGCTCTGAAATACCAATATACTTACCGTTTGAAATACGTTGCTTGGAATGGGCAATCGCTGCCCCCTTCATCGGCCCTTTCATCGCGCCCGGTCCGCAACCCGTGCAGATATTCAGCTTGCGCAGACCCGTTTCATAACCCACTGTTTTTGTATAGTCATACTCGAGACGTTCAATCGAATGCCCGCCCCAGAAGACGACCACGTCCGGTTCCCTCGTAGGATCCATGGTTCTTGCATTACGCAAGATCTCAAATACCGCGTTGGTGATGCCTTCCTGACTTTCCAGGTCGGTTGAGGAGCGGCCACTGATTTCTGTATCAAAATAGACCAGGTCACGAATCACGGCAGAAAGTAATTCCCGCACACCCTGAACCATGATGCCGTCGACAAAGGCCGATCCCGGTGCATTGCTCAATTCGAGCCGGATACCGCGATTGACCTGTTGTATTTCGATGGCGAAGTCTTTGTGGAGTTTGAGCAGTTCTTCAGCGTCATCCCCTTCATTGCCACAGTTGAGTACCGCCAAAGCGCAACGACGCAATAGCTCTCCTAATTCACCGCGACTGGCATCGTGCAAACGCTCGACCTCCATGCGGCTTAACATGGTTAAAATTCCGGCGGGATAAATTCGGGCACTAATAGGTTCAGCAGACAAAGCAAACTCCGTTTATTTATAAAAGTCACAACCCGGCTTTGCGCCGAGACTCACACTATGCCTCGGCGTGATCCGCAGGGCAATAATGGAAAAAGAGAGGCCAGCTTAAAGCTGGCCTCCCGTCACTCCCCCAAGTGTCTATCAGATCAGAAGCTGTACTTCAGACCTACACGCATTTCCCAAAGGGATGCGTCAGTAGCACGGCTTTGTCCACCAGGGTTAACAAATGACTGGTAGAGGTACTTATCATTTTCAATGGCCATGTCCACCACATCATCCGTACGCGGGAAACCCGCTTCCTTCAGCACACACCAGTTGTCATTGAGCAGGTTACAGAAGTTCCTGATCACGACAAAGGCAGAGAATTTGTCCCTGCCAAAGAACCCCGGGATTTCCTGTTCGAAGCGCAGATCAAGGCTTCCCCACCAGCTGCTCTGGTGGTCATTACGTTTCTGGATACCAGGTTTCAGGCCTGCATCGTCGATGAAATCAAAGAATGCTTGCTGGTTGAAACCATCCGCGTAGACAACATTCGGGTCATTGGGGCCATCGGGTACATAAAGCAGGTGACGGAAGTCAACTTCATCACCAAAGGTGTCACCATCATCCCGGCTAAACACATAGGAATACGGACGACCCTGGTTCGCAGAACCGAACAGGGAGATTTTTGTACGATTTTCACCCCACCAGAATGCTTCGTAGGAAAGACGCATGGTGAAACGATGTGGAATCGAATAATTAGAGATTGCCAAACCCGGGTTATTCGGGTCAGATACCGCAACGTTTCCATAGTTGGAACCGGAGGTTGAACTCGTCATCGGGTTCACGTCCTTGGCCTTGGTATAGGAGTACCCCAAAGACCAATCCCAACCGTTTTCATAGGATTTATTCAAACCTATGGACCAGTTAAGCGCAGTAGCATCTTTTCCTTTGACATTGGTAAGTATCGTGTCATTCAGGAACCCACGGGTGTTGTCATAAATCGGCCGACCATCCGGCGCTGTACCTACCTGTACGAGGTTGTAACGAACCACGATAGCTGAATCATTTGCCTTTGTATAAAGCAGGTCACTATTCAGGATATAGCCGTCACCCAATGCACCAAGATCCAGATCATAGGTCACACCAATATTGAACTTCCAGTTGCTGGGTAGTTTGAAGCCCGGATCTATGGCGTCAACATTACCATCGGTTGAACCGGAAGCAACGGCATCATACATGTCCTGCGGTACGTCCCAGATTGGGCGGCCATCACCGGTCCATGCGATCGAATCGAAGTCCCAGTTGCCCCCTCCTCCGTTGTTGTTGTCAATTTCCCGCTCACGAACCTCGACCAGGGTCGCACCATCGTTGGAGTAGTTATTTGACAGCCAGACGTTCGGGTTGCCGCCGGAATAAAGGCCGGCACCCGCTCGTACGGAGGTGCGATCGTTAACATCCCAGTTGAAACCAATACGCGGCTGAATCAGGTCCATACCATCAAAATTGGATGCATTGGTAAAGCCGTTACGATCATAGAAATTTGCATTTTCACGTGGCAGGTCGTTACTGGTGTACCACTCATAGCGCAGACCGGCGATGAGAACCATGGAGCCGCCACCAAAGGTAAACTCGTCCTGTGCATAAAGCGTGTTGATGTTATAAGCCCAAACGGCTGCACCATCGTCAGGGTTATTGGTCGGGCGGGCATTTTCATAAATGATATCGTCGGAAGGGCTCAGGAAACCATTTCTGAAGTTATCAATACAGCCGTTGGGGTTGTCGTTGCCACAATTGCCGTCAAAACGGTATTCACCTTCAGTTTCCTGGATGAACAGGTTGAAAATATCCAGTTCGTCACGCTCGTAACCACCGGTAATCACATGGTTGCCAGTGATATATTTACCGGCAAATTTGTAGTTGTTGGTATCGTAGTTCAGTTTATTGGACTGGCGTGAATCATCTACACCAAGGTAAACCGTCGCGCTACTGCCGTTGTTGTAAGTCCGAATCTGTACTTCACCAAAACCCGGTTCACCGATATTCAATTGGCGGTTGTCCAGCTTAAAGTGGCCAGCACGAACCTCGGTTGAGAACTGGTCATTCCAATCAGAGAATAGATGCAAAGTGTAAGCTTTCAGCTTGGCGCCGCGCTCATAGTAGTGGTTGGAATAGGATAGCCGCGAAGAACCACCATCACTTTCCGACAAGCTGAAGCCGTCGTTGTAATTGTAGGTAAACGATGCACGGTGGTTGTCATTGATCTGCCAGTCCAGTTTTGCTACCAGCTTTTCGTCCTCAACCGGCAATGTCGTCGGGAACCCGCCAACATCATAGCCATAGACACTTTGTGCGATAGAAGCAATTTCATTCAATTGTGCCACGCTGACACCGTTGACCACATCGCCGGCACCCGAATCGGCACCGCCACGGTTGAATTGCTGTACGCCATCCAGCTTTTCGTAAGCCAGGAAGAAGAATAATTTATCCTTGATAATCGGACCGCCGAGGGAAGCACCATAACGCTTTTCGGAAAAATTACCGTTATCAATATCGTCGCCTTGTAACTTGTCACCTTTCATGGAGTCATTGGTATAGTCGTAAAATGCTGAACCAAAGAATTCATTACCGCCTGATTTTGTCACGGCGTTGATGTTACAACCGGTAAAACCACCATACTGAACATCAAATGGCGCCAACTCTACGGATACCTGTTGCACCGCATCGTAAGGAAACGGCTGTCTTGTTGTGGGGTAACCGTTGCTGTTCAAGCCAAAGTTATCGTTCATTCTCACACCATCAACCGTCAGGCTGTTGAAGCGTGAGTTGGCGCCGGCGCACTGTATGGCACCTACAAAGGCCGCATCCTGATAGATTCTCGGATCAAACCGGATCACATCGCGAAGATCGCGGTTAATGGCCGGGTAGTCCTCGAGGTCCTCAATATTGAAGGTAGACGCGGGACCCAAGGCAACCTGCTCCGTCATGACTGCGGCAGAAGTAACAATCACCTCTTCCATGTCGTTCTCACCGAGCATCATTGGCAGCACGAAGGTGTCACCCAAGCGGACGAAAACGTCGGTCACCGTCTGGTCTGAATAACCCATGGCGCTCGCTTTGACCGTGTAAGGACCACCAATACGTAGGCCGGAAAAAGTGGCTGAACCGGCCGACGTAACCGCCGCCGTGCGGGCACTGCCGGTACGTGTGTCTGTGACCGTTATAGTTGCGTCAGTCGATGGCATTCCATTTGGCGTCGCTACATTCACCCTCATCGAGGAAGTAGTTTGCTGTGCCAGACCTGCCAAGGGCATTATTAAAAACAGAAGAAATATCAGGAAAGCAAATGAATTTCGGGTTCTTGTATACATTGAGTTGTCCACCTGTAAATCATCAAGGAAATGTTGATTTTCTGGAAGCCAGGAAGAGGTGGAATTGTTTCGTCTGTGTTGGAATCAACTTGATAATTCCGACCAGATTAACGATCACGCCTCAGCAAACACTGTCTCCTTCACATTACTCTCGTAATGATCGGAGCGATTGTAACAAGGATTTATTACAAAATCTTAACAATTGGAAAATATTTTCCTGCCCGAATGTGCAGCGATTTATAACTTAATTCCGTATGTGATTGTAGCGTGGTCTTTTTTCCAATAAAAGCACGTAAAAAAAGATTTTCAAGACAGGACAATTGATACAAGCGAGTCTTTCATTGCCCGGTCCGCTTGGTTAAAATACGCGCCTTAGTCGGGGTGTAGCTCAGCCTGGTAGAGCACTACGTTCGGGACGTGGGGGTCGTGAGTTCGAATCTCGCCACCCCGACCAATAATCCAGAAGCGTCACTTCCCGGGTGACGCCAGCCGGGAAGAGCCTGGAAAGCCCGTTCTTCTCTTGCCAGTCCGGGTTACTTTTCCTTACCCAGGGCAGAAGAAATTTCGTTTAACACCATCGGATCGTCAATCGTTGCCGGTGTCTTGTATTGCTTGCCGTCAGCGATGCTCCGCATCGTACCCCTGAGAATTTTACCCGAACGGGTCTTTGGCAAACGTGGCACCACGTAGATATCCCTCGGTGTGGCAATCGGCCCTACCAAAGAACGCACTGTACCTATGAGGCTCTTCTTGAGTTCAGCCTCATCAATTTCTGCGCCGCTGTTAAGTACGACGAAGCCCAGGGGCATTTCTCCCTTAAGCTTATCTTCTACACCGATGACGGCGCACTCTGCTACATCGGGGTGAGATGCCAGTGCCTCTTCTAGCGCACCGGTCGAGAGACGGTGACCGGCGACATTAATCACATCATCAATCCGGCTCATCACCCACAGGTAACCTTCCTCATCCATCACCCCGGCATCGCCTGTCAGGTAATAACCTTCGAAACGGGAAAGGTAGGCATCGTGATACCGCTTCCTGTTACCCCAAAGGGTATTCAGGCAGCCTGGTGGCAAAGGCAGTTTGACCATGATGTACCCGGATTTCCCCCTGGGTACTTCATTACCTTCATCATCGAGCACCCTGATATCGTAGCCAGGTACTGCAACCGTTGGGGAACCCGCCTTGACCTGCAGTTGTTCTATACCCATCGGATTCGCCGCCATCGGCCAGCCACTTTCCGTTTGCCACCAGTGATCAATCACCGGGAGTCCCAGCTGGGTTTCCGCCCAGTGAAGGGTATCGGGGTCGCAACGTTCGCCGGCCAGGTAGAGGGCCTTGAGGCTGCTGATATCGTACTGGTGGAGCAACTCCCCCTCCGGGTCTTCGCGCCGAATCGCACGAAAAGCCGTCGGTGCGGTAAACAGGCAGTTCACCTTGTGCTGTTCAATGACACGCCAAAAAGCGCCCGCATCCGGTGTTCCCACCGGTTTGCCTTCATAAAGAATAGTGGTACAACCGTGCAGCAGGGGCGCATAAATAATATAAGAGTGTCCAACCACCCAGCCTATATCCGACGCTGCCCAGTAGACATCGCCCGGCCTGACGTTGTAGATATTGCTCATACTCCACTTGAGCGCTACCGCATGTCCACCATTGGGTCTGACAACACCTTTTGGCTCTCCGGTGGTGCCGGATGTGTAGAGGATATAAAGCGGGTCGGTGGAACTGACCGGCACACAGTCAACCGCATGCGCTTGGGCGACGGCGTCCTGCCACAGAATGGCCGATGAATGAAGGTTCTCGATGGGCAGCTCCGGACGGGAAACCAGCACACGTGTCAGGTTCTCAACCCCGGCGAGTTCCAGGGCCTCATCCAGCAGGGGTATGTAGGGAATGACCTTTTTACCTTCGATACCACAGCTTGCACTGACTATCAGCTTCGGGCTTGCATCCAACACGCGTGTTGCCAGCTCTTTTGCGGCGAATCCGCCAAAAACGACCGAGTGAACCGCGCCAATCCTGGCGCAGGCCAGCACCGCGATCACCGCTTCGGGGATCATCGGCATATAGATGATGACACGGTCACCTTTGCCAACATCGTTTCTTTGCAACACGTTGGCAAATACCGCGACTTCATCGCGTAATTCAGCGTAGCTGTATTTGCGTACCTGGCTTGTGACGGGGCTATCGTATATCAAAGCGGTCTGCTCTGACCTGCCCTCTTCGCAATGCCGGTCAAGGGCGTTGTAACAGGTATTGATCTCCCCACCTGCAAACCATTCATAATAAGGTGCATCCGAGTCATCGATCACCTTTTCCCAGGGCCTGGTCCAGACCAGCTCAGCGGCTGTTTCTGCCCAAAACGCTTCCGGGTTTTCCATTGAGTTCCGATAAATTGTCCGGTAATCCATGATCAGGCTTTCCTCTTGTAGTGATGCAAACTTCGTTTGCCTATTCTATGACCTGTTGTTGAGATGACAATATTCGACTTTAGTGAGGGGTACACCAGCATAAGCTATCCCCAAAACACTTAGCTCGAACATACTTACCCTAATAGTACTTGATGTGGCGTTGAAGGCCGAGCGAGCCGGAAGGGTCGATCCTGGAGGCAATCGCCAACATCAGTTCGGCTGTCGCACAGGCATCAATCAGGGCATTGTGTGCCGTGTAACGCGGCAGGTTGTATCTGGAACGCAAAACGCTGAGCTGCAGGTCACCCTGCTTGACTAACTGTTCGCGCCGTTGCCTCATCGCCAACTCCATTTGTAGCGTATCCAAAACAGCAAATGGTGGCGCAACACCGTTCCATGCAATACAAGCCTGCTGCAGAAAAGCCACATCAAGACCCGCGTGGTGAAATAGCCAGACCCGACCGGCGGCGGCCTCGAACAATTCCTGTAACCCGGTCTCAAGGCTAACGCCCCTGGCCACGTCACTGTCCATTAACTCATGTATTGCGGCACTGTGACCAACCGACTGTTTTGCGTTAATCATAATGTGACGGTTAGAGCCAAAACGTATCCGCCCCTCATCAACCTGCGTCCAGCCAATGGCGATGATCTGGTTCTGCTTCGCGTCAAGACCGGTTAGCTCGAGATCGACAGAGATCAGGGGTGTGTCAACAAGTTGTTCAATTTGCAGTGCGGCACAGGATTCAACATAGCTTCTCAGGCTGACCTGCCGGCACTGTCCGGCAAGCAGCCGGCACCGTCTGCGCAGGCGCCAACGCTGAAACATCAGTGAACCTGGTACCTGTGTTCCAATCCATTCTGTGCCTCCTGAACCAGCATGAAGGCAGCCTTGAGGTTTCGCCTCATCAAGGGCGAAAGCTGTTCCGGCGGTACAAAGTTTGTCGGCTTTTCACCTGCGGTCATCTGTGCAGACTGGTGAGAAATGCGAATACGGTTGATCAGGATCAGGGCGTCCCGCAGACTGCTGGCATCTTTCCTGTTCATCACGCCCGCAATGACAGCCTGCTCGATTCGCCTGAAAGTATTGGCTTCACGGATGCCCGCTTCCAGTGCACGTATCCTGACCAGGTCGATTATCGGCACAATACCCCTGTGCTTAAGGTTCAAGCCCTCACTCTGCGTGCCATCGTCCTCTTGTACAAAGCGGCGAAAGAACCCCAATGGTGGTCGATGGCTGAGGGCATTGGCTGCCATGAAACGCAGGAATATCTTGTTGTCCCTGGTGATGTTACTGACGTGTTCCTGGAGACGATCCACCAGCACGGATTCGCCATGCACGCAACGAATGTCAAAAAATATACTGCTGTGCATCACTGACTTCGGGCTCGGCTCATCGACCCAATGATCAAAATAGCCCTTCCATTTAGGCAAAGAGACCCGCCACTTGACGTTCAGAGCCATAACCTCACCTGGGCAATAGACGTATCCAAGTTGATCCAGGCCATCGCAAACCAGCTTGGACAATTTTGCAAAATACCGACCTTCATCCTCATCGGCATCGCGCTCAAGAACAAGCCCGTTATCCTGATCGGTTCGGGCGGTTTGCTCCTCACGCGCCTGGGAACCGAACACGACCCATGCAAAAGCCATCGGCGGCGGTCCCAGTTCCTGTTCGGCAAGTTGAATCAACCTGACCGTGAACGCATCGGTAACATGGGTGACCATGCGCCCGATTTGCCCAACTCCGCGACCAAGATTTACCATGCGCTCATACAGGGAAGGCAATCGTTCACTCAGGCTCAGCAACTCTTTCAGGCTGTTCTTTTTATAAATATCACGCACCAGCCTCAAGGGGTGCTCAGACTGAGCACGCAGAATGTCACCGGCAGTCACCAGGCCAAGTGGCTTGGTGCCGTCGATGATCGGCAGGTGGTGATAATTTTCCCGCATCATTATCAGCAACGCTGAGTCCACATCTGTGTCCGCATGGATACTCATCGGGTTCGAGGTCATGACGGTTTTGATGGGCAAACCTGAATCCAGTCCTTCTACCAGCACCCTCTTGCGCAGATCCTTATCGGTCACGATCCCACACAGTTCATCGTTTTCCACAATCAGGATACTGGATACTTTTTCTGCACTCATCAACTGGGCAGCCACACGAATGCTCACCCCGCTGTCAACCAGCACCGGCTTACGGTTCAAGAGGTCCCGAACCTGTGTGACTGAGTGCTTTACCTGTATCGCCGCACTTAATCGGGATTTCAGATGGCTGCTGAAGTACTCTCCGATCAGCGGGTGTTTTGTACGGAGCTTCTGGAAGTTCTCCTGGCTTAAATGCCACAGAAGGCAATCTTCTTCAGCTTCGGCAAAATAGTCTTTTAATTCACCATGAAAGTAAATTTTATGTCCAAATATTTCACCTTCCGAACGTTTGTCCAGAAACTTGTGATCTTTGTCCAGCAACCTGGCCGCGCCTTTGCGAATAATGGCCAGCCCGGGTGGTGGTTTGGATGCAAAAATGGCTTTCCCTTGCGGGTAATAATTGGCTTCCAGTTTTCGCGCAAGCCATTGCAGGTCTTCGCCTGACAATGCGTTGAAAGGTTGTACCGTGTGTAGAAATTCGGCCGCGAAAGTTACATCGCTGAAATTTTTGTTCATAGTTTCATTCTAAGGCTTCTGTCATAAAAAAAAAGGGTCAGCACCTGTGCTGACCCTTTTTCCATTTTCAACGTTTTCTAATGGTCAGCAGCAGCTTTGCCTGCGCCCATTGGTACACGTATGTCTTCCACCAGGTGCTGGATGTGCTCTGGTGGTGGAGGTGTAATTTTCGAAACAACATATGCGGATGCAAAGTTGAGCATCGCACCTACTGCGCCGAAGGCCTCTGGGGAAATACCCATGAACCAGTTGGCTGATGTATTGGCCGCCATTTCTGTTCCAGGGACAAAGAACCACCCTTTGAACCAGAAGATGTAGATCAACGTGGACAACAGACCCACCAGCATACCGACGATGGCGCCAATGTTATCCATCTTCTTATTGAAGATACCCATCATCAATGCCGGGAAGATTGAGGACGCCGCCAAACCAAAGGCCAATGCCACCACCTGTGCCGCAAAGCCGGGTGGGTTCATCCCAAGGTAACCGGCCACCACGATCGCTCCCGCCATGGCAAAACGACTTGCCAACAGCTCTTTCTTCTCGGAGATGTTCGGCGCGATCACGCCCTTGATCACGTCATGTGATATGGCGGTGGATATGGCCAGCAACAAGCCGGCCGCGGTTGAGAGTGCCGCTGCAAGACCACCGGCCGCAACCAATGCAATAACCCAGTTGGGCAACTTGGCGATTTCCGGATTAGCCAGTACCATGATGTCACGGTCAACTTTGACCATCTCATTACCTTGCCAGCCAAAACTTGCGGCCTTGGCAGCAAATGCTTCGTCCGTGTCATTGTAATACTGAACACGGCCGTCGCCGTTCTTGTCTTCGAATTGCAGCAAACCGGTGATTTCCCAGTTCTTGAACCATTCGGGACGGTCTGCATAAACCAGGTTGCCATCTACTGAGCCGACTTCGCCGGTCTGGATGGTTTCCATCAGGTTCAGACGTGCCATCGCACCAACCGCAGGAGCAGTCGTATAGAGAATCGCGATGAAAACCAACGCCCAACCGGCAGAGCTACGTGCATCTGCAACTTTAGGTACGGTGAAAAAGCGCATGATCACATGGGGCAGACCCGCTGTTCCGATCATCAGGGACAGCGTTAACAGGAACATATTCAGCGATGTCCCCTTCTGGGCCGTGTAGGCCGCAAAACCAAGATCCGTCACGATCATATCCAGCTTGTCCAGCAAGGCCACACCTGAACCGTCAGCCATCGTGCCACCCAAGCCTATCTGTGGAATCGGGTTGCCTGTCAGATTGAGTGCAATAAATATCGCCGGTACGGTGTAGGCAAAAATCAGTACACAATATTGGGCGATCTGTGTGTAGGTGATACCTTTCATACCGCCCATAACGGCATATATAAATACGATCGCCATACCCACGCCAACACCCGTGGTAAAGTCAACTTCCAGGAATCGGGAGAATGCAACACCGACACCTTTCATCTGACCGATTACATAAGTAATAGACGCCACAATCAGGCAGATAACCGCCACCATCCGCGCGGCCTGGGAGTAATAACGCTCGCCGATAAATTCGGACACGGTGAATTTACCGTATTTGCGCAGATAAGGTGCCAGCAAGAGTGCCAGAAGAACGTAACCACCCGTCCAGCCCATCAGGTAAACCGATGCATCGTAACCCATGAAGGCGATCAAGCCTGCCATGGAGATGAAAGAGGCTGCGGACATCCAGTCGGCGGCGGTTGCCATACCGTTGGCTACCGGATGTACACCTGTGCCCGCCACGTAGAATTCTTTTGTCGTTCCTGCGCGAGCCCAGATGGCAATGCCAATATACAGGGCAAATGTCGCACCGACGACTAAGTATGTGAGTGTTCTCAGATCCATTATTTTTCTCCGTTAGTCTTCGTGCACGTTGAATTTTTCGTCGAGTTTTTTCATGCGATTGGCATAGAAAAAAATCAACACAACGAAGACGTAAATTGAACCTTGTTGAGCAAACCAGAAGCCCAGCCCGTATCCACCAAGTTTGATGGCGTTCAGCTGATCGACCAGTACGATCCCGAATAGGTATGAAACGACGAACCAGATGCTGAGGCACAATGCCACCAGCTTCAGATTTGCCGACCAGTAAGCCTGTCTTTGTGTTTGTTCACTCATGGGTAGCCTCTCTGTGATTGGTAAATTCCCGATCACTATGTTACGTTCCGACTGCAAGCATGACGCTCATACTTTAGTCGTAGAGCGCTCACAATATAAAGATAGTCCGTTGAAAAACACTGATAAAGACTACGTGACGTATGCTTAACCCCTGGAAGCTAAGCCTGATAGTACTGGCCTATATGGGCCTCTTATTCGCAATCGCCTGGTACGGTGACAAACAGCGAATCGGGCGTAACCATCGTAAGTTCAAGGCCATCATCTACTCGCTTTCCCTGGCAGTTTACTGCACATCGTGGACGTTTTACGGGGCCGTGGGCAGTGCGGCGTCCACTGGTTGGGGCTTCTTGCCCATTTACCTTGGGCCGGTGCTGATGATGATTTTCGGCTTCGATATTATCCGCCGGATCGCCATCACCAGCCGGGACCAGCGTATTACTTCCATTGCTGACTTTATTGCCTATCGATATGGTCGCAGCCATACGATTGCAGTACTGGTCACCTGTGCTGCGGTTATTGGCGCAGTGCCCTACATTGCCCTGCAACTCAAGGGTATTACCACGGGCATTAATGTCATCACCGAGGCAACCGGCAATGCATCCGTCGTGCCCGATCAACTGCCCTTATACCTTGCGCTCATGCTGGCCGTATTCGCAATGATGTTTGGAACGCGCAACATGGATGCCAGTGAACATCACCGTGGCTTGATGTGGGCCATCGCTTTCGAATCCATCGTCAAGCTATTGGCTTTCGTCGCCATTGGTCTTTTCGCAATATTTGGTGTCTTCAACGGTTTGGGCAGTGTGGCGGAAACCATGCGCGACAATGTTGAATACCAGCAACTGTTCACCCCGTGGAGACTGCCGGAGGGGTTTGGCATCCAACTGGGCCTGGGCATGGTGGCCATCCTGTGCCTGCCACGTCAGTTCCATGTGGCGATTGTCGAGTTCAGGGACACGACAGACCTTCGTGTCGCACGCTGGGTTTTCCCTGTCTACCTGATCATATTTGCTGCACTGGTTATACCGATTGCCCTGGCCGGGTTAACTCAGTTTTCCGGTCAACAGGTCAACCCGGACACCTACGTATTATCGCTGCCGTTGGCTTTTGACCGGCCGATACTCACTTTGCTGGCCTTCATCGGCGGTTTTTCAGCAGCAACCGGAATGGTAATCGTCTCGACTGTTGCCCTGGCCATCATGGTGAGTAATGACATCGTTATGCCCTTGCTGCTAAGAAGTGGCATAACTAAACGCCGTGGCCAGAGAGACCTTTCGCAAACGCTGTTACGTGCACGCAGAGTATCCATACTGCTGCTTGCGCTGGCAGCGGTCGCCTATTATGAGGCCATTGAGGCTGGCGTACCGCTGGCCTCCATTGGCCTGTTGTCGTTTTCTGCGGCTGCGCAATTCGCGCCAGCGATGTTGATAGGTATCTATTGGCGGGGTGCCAGCAAGACCGCTGCCATCTGGGGCCTTTCACTCGGCGTAAGCAGCTGGGTCATCTGGTTGCTCCTGCCATCTTTTCTTGGCACGGATCATCAGCAAACCCTGTTCAGCATAATTCCTTCAATGAGCTTTAACCAGGGTGCCCTGTTCTCCCTGATATTGAATACCTCGGCGATTATTCTGGTCTCCCTGCTCAAACCCGACCGGGAGACGTCCTCGGCACCCGGACCCGATGCCGGAAGCAGCAGCGGCCTGATCACTATTGAGGACCTGGAAAACACCATTGGCCGCTTTCTTGGCATGGACAAAACGCGTAAGGCGCTGATGAATCACCTGGGACTGCCCAAGCTGCTACCCGGCGCATTGGCCTCACCGGAGACAATCCAGTTTGGTGAGCGCTTGCTGGCCGGGGCTATCGGCTCAGCCTCAGCAAGGACCGTGCTCAGCACTGCACTGCACCATCAGGGCCTGGGACCTGAGGCAGTGATGGAATTGCTGGATCGTACATCCCAGGCCGTGCAGTTTAATCGTGAGTTGCTGGAATCGACCCTGGACAACATGTCACAGGGCGTCAGTGTTGTAGACCAGGGTATGCGGCTAGTCGGTTGGAACCGGCGTTACGTGGAGCTGATGGGATACCCGGAAGGTACCTTGCATATCGGAAAACCGATCCTTGAACTCTTACAAATAAACGCCCAGCGGGGGCTGATTGAAGACGATAAAGGCGAAATTCAAAAACGGCTGACACGCTTACGCAGCGGTGAGGAGTATCGTTACGAGCGCAAATGGCTGGGTAACAAGGTTCTTGAAATTCAGGGCAACCCATTGCCGGGCGGCGGTTACGTCACCACTTTCACGGACATTACTCACTTCAAGGATATCGAGCATGAGCTACAGTTAGTCAACGAGACCCTGGAGCAGCGTGTTGCGCAACGCACTTTCGAACTCAGAGAGGCTAATACCAAACTTGAGCAGGCCAGGCAGGTCGCCGAAGATGCCAACCTGAGCAAGACCCGCTTTCTGGCAGCGGCCAGCCACGACCTGCTTCAACCCATGAATGCCGCCAGCCTGTTTGTGTCCATATTACGCCAACAACTTGAGGGTACGGAGAATGAGCAATCGCAACTGGTCAAGCGTATTGACCGCAGCCTGAAAGCCTCGGAACAATTGCTGAGTGCCTTACTGGATATATCAAAGCTTGATTCCGGTATGTACGACCCGGAACCGGAGTCGATCCATGTCCCTGAGTTATTCGAACAACTGCGCCGGCGCTTCAAGGCCCTGGCCGGTAACCACAATCTTATTTTACGGGTGCACCCCATGGATCGTGTCATTTTCAGTGACCGTAATCTCCTGTACCGGATATTGCAGAACTTTTTGGCCAACGCAATCCACTACACTGAAACCGGTGGTGTGCTGCTGGGATGCCGTGTGCGCGGAGACAAGTTGCGTATCAGCATCTGGGATACAGGTATCGGTATTGCAGAAGCAGAAGTGAAAGCTATTTTTCAGGAGTTTCATCGTCTGGAATACGCCCGCCGCATGGATGAAAAGGGGCTGGGACTGGGCTTGGCGATTTGCGAGCGGATCGCCAGGATGCTGGATCACAGCATTGATGTCAGTTCGCGTCCGGGTCGGGGCAGCTGTTTTTCGGTGACCGTACAATTGGCAAGAGAATCCGACCCGCCACCATCGGAAGTCCCGGACACCGTTCATACCGAACCCAGTGGGTTAAAAGACCTCATAGTCCTGTGTGTCGACAATGAACCGGACATACTTGAAGCCATGAACCTGCTTCTCGATCGCTGGGGTTGCACGACCGTCTTACTGGCTGAAACACAGGCCCAGGCTGCTCACCAGGTCCTTATGCACGGTACACCGGATTTTGTGCTGGTTGATTATCAACTGAACGATCAGAGTGATGGTTTACAGGTTATGCAGCACCTTGACAACATACTCCAGACCAGCCTGCCCGCCATCGTCATCACTGCTGACCGGTCCAAAGAACTGGAAGAAACTGTCAAATCAAGGGGTTACGGAATATTACGTAAACCGATCAGGCCGGCTGCCCTGCGAGCCCTGATGACCAATATGATGAAGACAAAAAAATAGCGTGATGTAATGGAGTGTCTGGACCCGGTCAGACCGGCGCCGTTGTTTCACCCGTATTCAGGGTGCCTGAACATCCAGTTTGCTCGCGGCCAGCACAGCCTGGGTTCGGTTGCTAACGCCAAGCTTATTCATGATAGCCGTCACATGAGCTTTGACGGTCGCCTCTGAAATACCCATATCGTAAGCAATCTGTTTATTCAACATTCCCTGCGAGACCATCATCAGAACTTTGAACTGCTGTGGTGTCAACCTGGCCATACGTTCAGCCAGCGCCAATTCGGAAACGTTCTTGCCGGGCAAGTTTGACTGGGTAGAAACCGGCGCCCAGATTTCACCCATCAGAATGTCATTGATCGCACTGGTAATGATCTTGATATTTGAAGATTTCGGGATAAAACCGGCAGCACCATGATCCAATGCACGCTGGATGACGACCGGATCTTCATTAGCGGAAATAATCACAACAGGCACGCTGGGATAGCGCTTGCACAAATAGACCAGGCCGGCAAACCCGCTTACCCCGGGCATATGCAGATCAAGCAGCACCAGGTCAACGTCCTGATTCTCATCGACCAGCACCTGCAGGGATTCGAATGAATTGGCTTCCAAAAAGTTCGTTTCGCCCTGGCTTGCCTGCAGTGCTTCCTTAATTGCCGTTCGAAACAATGGGTGGTCATCGGCGACGATCACCTTTTCAGCCTGTATTGCAATGAGTCGGTTTGCCATCAGCGTCGTATTCTGACCGTTAAGTTTCTGCCAGGTTAACGCCACACCGCAACATGGTTTGCGAAGGATTTTTGAACTGACATCTCATCGCAGCACCAGCCGTTACTTGAGAAACGTTATCCATAATGATGCATCCTGTTCAGACTGGTCTTTGATTGTCTCACTTTAGCTATCTCAATACCCATTAGACCTTCGTCGAAATCAAAGTAACCGGGCAAAGTGCAGCACCAGAAGAGGCTGTCGGAAAAGCGGTGCATTAGACCAAAGACTAATACACCGTTGCGTTGATCTTACGCATCATTGCCCATGCACACACTCATTTGTTTAAAGGAGAGGCTATCATGGCCCAAAAATCTTTAAGAAAAACCTTGCTAAGTCTGTCCATTGCGGCTGTTATTGGCTGTAGTTGGTCAGGAAGCGTCTTTGCAGACGGGGACAACGTCGAGGCGCTGGAAGCTCGAATTACTGAGCTTGAAGCCCTGGTTCATAAACTACTGCAAAACCAACAGGCACCGGCAGCACCAGCCGCCAAAGTTGATACTGCAGCGCTCGAGGCCAAAGCTGAAGAAGCTGCGGAGGCCAAAGTAACCGCCATGCTGAGCGAGCATGAAGCGGCAGAAGCCGAAAAAGTTCACAAACACAGCTTTAAGTTCGGCGGATTCGTCAAACTTGATACAATTTTCAGCAACTACACTGAAGGCCCTTCCAGCGGCGCGGGCAGGGACTTCTACATTCCCGCAACGGTTCCGGTCGGCCCAGGCAACCGGGACGGCGAATCTTATCTGGATTTCCACGCCAAGGAATCACGTATCAACTTCCGCAGCACCCACCTATTGGATAACGGTGACAAACTCGGAACATTTATCGAGATGGATTTCATGCTGTCCGGCCAGGGTGACGAACGCATTTCAAACTCGTATGCTCCACGAATCAGACATGCCTTCCTGACCTATAACAACTGGTTGTTCGGCCAGACCTGGATGACCTTCTTCAACGTTGGTGCATTGCCTGAGAATCTTGACTTCGTCGGTCCGGCTGAATCAACCATATTCGGTCGTCAGGCCATGATCCGGTATACCAATGGTCCGTGGCAGTTTGCCCTGGAGAACCCGGAAACAACCGTCACACCTTACCGTGGTGGTAGTCGAATCGTGGCGGATGACAATAAGACCCCCGATTTTGTTTTCCGCTATAACCTGAAAGGTGAATCCTCATCATTCACAGCAGCTGCTTTAGTGCGGCAACTCCGTTATGAAAACCAGGCTGCGGGAATCAAGGACTCAGAAACCAGTTATGGTCTCAGCGTTTCCGGTAAAGTCGTATTTGGTAACCGGGACGACTTCCGCTGGATGGCGTCCGGTGGTAAAGGCATGGGCCGTTATATCGGTCTTAACACCGCCAATGGTGCTGTTCTTGACGAGGATCACAACTTGAATGGCATCAGTTCCTGGGGTGCTTTCGGTTCATACCGTCACTTCTGGAGTGAAAAATGGCGCAGTAACCTGACTTACGGTTACCTCTCAGTGGACAACGACACTGACCTGACCGGAATGGGCGTCACCAAAACCGCATCCAGTGTGCATATCAACCTGCTCTACAGCCCGGTACCCAAACTTGACTTTGGTATTGAGTACCTGCGCGCAGACCGGGAAATTGAGAGCGGTGAGGACGGTAACCTGAATCGCGTTCAGTTCTCAGCGAAGTACGCGTTCTAGGAAACTTGAAAAACCGATCACCCTGATCGGAGTGAATAAAAACGGACCTCCTGTGAGGTCCGTTTTTTATTTGTCTATCGTATAGGAAACATCCAATCCGGTTTCCCGCTGACCGGAAGTCACCTTGACACCGAAGCCTTTTTTAAAGTCATAGCGGGCGCTGATAACATTCTCATCGTCAAACAGGCTGATGCCATAGCTGACATAAAGTTTTGGTGCGATGTACGTACCGACATCAAAACCACTGACACCCTGCCCCTGGTCAAAATCGGTCCCGGTGATCAGCAGCGTCCAGGCCCGGTCCTCATTGGTAACAGGAACCGTATAAGCCTCCAGGACAGGGCGTTTGAGGCTTCCGATGACCTGAACACCGGCAGAGCGGGTCTGGGTATTGCCAAAAATATCCCGCCCGGCCCTGATATTGAGTAAGGGATTGTTTGCAGGAACGGAGGGGAAGCTGATGCTTCCATTAGTGATCGTCAGTCTCGGTCCATAGACATCGACTGTACCCTGCAAGGTATAACCGCCATCTGGCAACCGGAACAGGGTCACCACGCCAGTCAAACAATGTAGTACCGGAGATACTGGTTTCCACACCAGGTATCTTGATGGATACATCATCCCCGAAACTAACCTCCAGTTGACCGTAAACCCGGGCTTGTACAGATGCATCGGACTCATCTGCCTCCAGTTCAACGCCCGGTGATTCGATGACCAGGTCCTCACTATCCCTGACTTCGCCAAGCAGCAGATTACTCGGGGTCAAACTCGCACTCGGAACCAGGATACGACCGTTAATGTCCATACGCTTTGGACCGAACCACAAGCTTCAGATCAGTTTCGGTGAGAATCTTCAACGTATCAGTATTAGCCAGCAAAAGCTGTTCACCCGCCAGGTCAATTTCCAACTGGGCACTGCCAATATCATTGAAGAGAAAATGTCCCGCTCAAAGGATGCGATACCCTCGCCCGCGCGGAAATTGACCCTTGAAGTCACCACGATCACGCCGTTTTATCTGGCCTTCGAACTCGATGTCTTCAAGCTGCAGCCCAATAGGTGCGTAGTGAATCAGGCCATTCGAAAACCTGAAACGTACCATCAAACTCAGGGATCTGCCACCGTGCCACCCAGCAGGATATTTGATTCGAACTGACCATCCACCGCATCCACGCCGGGCAATACCAACTGGCCAAGCCAGTTTGAAGTGATCGAGTTGTGCGATGGCCCTACCCTGGATTTCCCGCACACCGCCAGTCACGATATCCAGAACATCAAAATCGACATCAACAAACCCGGTACCCGGGAATTCGAGATCAAGAACACCGGATTCCAGGTTGCCATTCTGTAGGTTAAAGGCAAACCGTCCTTCCCGGGTTTCTGTCAAAACATCATCATCGAGCAGGTCCATTATCCTCCCGGCCGTGATGCGGAAGTCGGCACCGCCGGATGGTGGAAGATTGGGTGGCTGATGCCACTCCAGGCGGCCTTCAATTAGCTGTTCAAAGTGGATATCCAACTCCAGTAAGTCCCTGAAGTAATTTACTGGAATGGCCTTGGCATCGGCCACCAGCGCCCAGTCTCCAATGCCCTGATAATCAATATCAAGACATAAGGATGCGTCCACGTTTTCGGCCAGGCATACCGGTCCGAACTGAATGGAACCGGAAGACCAGCTGAAGTTTGCCGGTTCGGACAATTCAAAAAGATAGGCCGGACCAACAGCCAGTTCCAGCTTATTCAGTTCACCTCGCCAGTCCTCGCTGAAAAAAGTTGCTACGATCCTTGTTTTCCAGGTTCATCAGGCTATTGAGAGCAAAACCCTCACCCAGGAGATTTGCCTTGATCTGGAGTTGATCACCGACAGGGCTGAAGGATAGAGAAAGCTCATCAAGCAGAAAATCATTCAAGCTAACACCGGTGGCATCCAGTTGCAGCGCCGGCAAAGCCCCGTCTGACGTGGTATCCGGAGTGCTGACAGCCAGATTGCTGACACTTAACTCATTCCAGACAATGTCGAGCGCCTGCAGATCAAGCTCAAAAGATGTCTGACCGTCAAAACCCGAATAACGACCATCGAGTTCAAGACTGCCCCTGGCACCCTGCAACAGTGCGGATGGCAGATTACCGCTGAATTTCACGCTGACACCGTCTGGGTCTTCAACGGCTCCATCCAATACTAACTCCGCCTCATCAGTGCGGACTTCCAGCGAGTGGAAGACAAGGTTGGTATCTTGTATGTCCAGACCGCCATTTGCAGAGATGGGGACGTCTCTCAGGCTACCCTGCAAAGCCAAAAGCCTGACTTTAATTTGCTGGGGCTGGCCTTGTGCACTGACTTGAATGTCCGAGTCCAGCTGACCCGGCCACCCGGGCAGTATCGGCTCAGGGTCAATACCCTGCGTCTGGATTGCAGCACTCCACGTCACTTCTTCTGACCAGTCCGCCTCGACCTTGCCACTCAAGGTACCACCCAGGATTTCACCACCGGGTAAGCGCAAACGTGTAGACGTCCGGTTTCCACCACCCTGAATCTCAAATCGGCCTTGCGGATAGTCACCCAACTGAACGACAAGTTGCCCTTCGGCAAGCCACTCGTCAAAGGTACCGCTGATATGCATCCGGCCCGATTCACTCGAAAACCCGGGTGTGTCGCTTTTGAGTGGCCAGCTGAGATTACGCCAGTCAAGCTGACCCTTGACGATATTGGTTTCGACATCAATATCAGCTTCGATGCCGACCAGCAAATCGGTTCCGATAACAGTCAATTGACTGCTTGGAATTTGAAGACTGTTTCCGGACCAGCTCATTTCAAGATTGCCCGCCAATTTTTCACCCACCGGCCAGTCGGAAAGCCAGGGGGACAGATCCAGCTGCCTGATATCAGCTTTCAAATCAGCCGCTGGTTGGCGGGACCAGTTCAGGCTGCCATTGAAGTCAAGGTCCATTCCGGGACCGGCAACGTTCGCTGCGGCAACTTTAACCTCACTCGTCGTGCCTGAACCTGAAAGGGTAAACCTGGCATCCTCTATTGGCCCGGCGTCCAGACCTGAACTCACCAAAAATGTCCAGCCATCGATTGTTCCCTCGCTGGTCAGGTGCAATCCGGATAAGGCAAATGCCTGCTCGACGTGTTCTTGCGGCCATTGCAGGCGCTCCAGCATGGCCTGGACTTTCCACGCGGGCCTGGAAGCCGGTTCCAGAATTTCACCCTCCACTTGCAGGCCGAATGTCTGACTGGTCAGATTTAACGTTAACTTATCCAGATCACCTGAACTCTCCAGTTGGAAAGGCACTTCAATCAGCATTTGCCCGGCCTCCCCGGCTTTTTCAAACCGGCCTTCAGCCGTTACAGCCAGGTCAAATGGTGACTCGAACCCAAGATAACCCCGCAGTTTCGCATCGAGCTCTTTTGTCAGAAACTCCAGGCTGTCTATGACCAGTCGCTCATCCAGCGTTGCTTTAAAGCGAACTGACTCGGCCAGGAGGTTTGCAGGCTGGTCGTCTTGCTGAAGACTGATCCTGGTCAATACAATGTCGTTGAATATTAACGGCAATGGCAATTCAATGCCGGCCAGTGTGCTGCGGATATCCGTGTTGACATCACTCATTGCTTCGGGCGTCTCGGAGGAACGGGTAATCACCTCCACCCCCTGCAATCTCAGCCTGTCAACCTGAACCGACAATGGCCACCAGCCAAACCCGGCTTCAAGCTCCGTGTGTTCAACTTTCAGGTCCAGACCCGGCGATCTGTATTCCAGATCCTCAATCATGAAACCGGAAGCCAGGTCACCCGACACCTGTGAGGACCTGACATCCGCAAGCTCAAGCGTCTCTAACTTGCCCCATAACCATGCTGCCCCGGATGCGGTATGCAACAACCAATAGGCAGAAACAGAAAACAACAGCGTAATCACGACCAGCATGACCGGCAAACCGACCAAAACAGTCCTTCTGAATGACATTCGCTTGAACCGGCTCATAACAGGTTCGTCCCGATACTTAGGTGGATTCGCCACGGGTTACCTTCCAGCGCCCAACCCTGCGCTACATCCAGACGCAGAGCTCCAATGACCGAATACCAGCGCAATCCCAGGCCAGTACCCAGTTTCAATTTGGGATGACTCCAATCATTAAATGCGTTCCCGACGTCAACAAATGCCGCGACACTCCAGTTCTCACGAAAGTGAAACTCTGCCTCTGCACTCGCGGTGAAAACATTATTGGAACCCAGCCCATTGTTGTCCAGACTCTCGAATGCGTAACCCCGCACACTTTGGTTACCACCTGCCTTGAAGCGGTAAAGGTTGGGTAATTCGGTAATGGCAACATTTACATCCGGCCCGTCGGTGGGAACGGTAACGTTGACATTGGTCGCATGACTATAGCCTGCCTCTGCCCGCAACAGAATTTTCAAACGGTCCGTGGCCAAAAAATTCCAGCGATTGGACAGGTAAACCTGGGTGAAATCAGTATCTGAGCCCCAGGCTTCGTTCGAGGTAAATAGCCAGGCCCGCAAGTGGTGTCCGACGGTCTGAAAACCGCTACCGCGTATTTCCGGCCAGTCCCAGTCCATACCAATACTGAGAGAGTTGCTCGTGTCCTTCAGAAAATCGTCAAAACCTGCCGAAAGCGGCACACCCTCATCTGTCGGCTCAACGATACTGCCTGGTTGAAAGTCTCGTTTCTCGTTCAGGTACTGAACGAAGACCGTTTCGAACATTTGCTGAAACCCGCGCCGCATATTTCGCACCCTGGTTTTCCCCAATCGCAACCAGTAATCATTGATCGTTCCGCGTGCAACCTCCAACCGGTTTTCAATGTCGCCGTCCTCTGATACCTTGAACTCCTGCTTTTCTGTTTGAAGCCCGACGGATGCGATCCAGAACTGTTTGGTTTCTGTTTTGCGCGGCAAGCGATAATTGGCCTGTAATGTCACCTGGTTGTCTTTTTGTCGCCAGCCAAAGCCAAGATCGAAATTATCACCGCGTGGACTGAGTAAATGACGACCGTAAAAAAACTGGACACGGGCCAGTGTGTCGGTTCCATAACCAACGGTGCCCTGGTAGGTATTCTTCTTGCGGGGTGTAACATTCACCTCAAAGTCCACCCGTGGCGGGTCTGCGGTCAATTCGCGTCGTTCAACCAACTCGATATCTTCAAAAAAACCCGAGCGCCAAAGGTCCAACCGAAACCGCTCAAGCAAAAAGCTGTGATACGCATCGCCTTCCTTGAACCGCCTGAGGCTGGCCAATACGTCATCATTGACGATGTCCTGATTGAACCTGACTGACCCCATGACCGCCTGAGGGCCGGTATCCAGGATCAAAGTCAGCCGCGCCGTGTTAGCCACCGGATCAACGCGCATCTCATGGTGACTGAATTCTGACAGCAGGTATCCCGCTTCTTCAAGGATATCCACCGCATCAAGCTTGGCTTTGTCCCAGGCCGGCTGATTTAGTATCTTTCCTTCTTCAAGTGGAAAATCTATATACCAGGATTTGAGCGACTCGAGTTCCCTGCCCGGGCCCGTGAGTTCCAGTTTCAGATCCCTCACCAGAACCGGAGGACCCGCTTGGACATTCACATTGATCAACCAGCTTTCTGCATCTGTCGGAGTAATATCAACTTCAACAACCGGGTTGAAGTAACCAAAAGGCCGCATCGCAGCTACCGCTGCATCGGCTGCATCATTCGTGAGTTTGCGCCGCAAGCGGGAGTTAAGCCTTGCACTCGTGCCTATCCGGAACGCAGTCACATGATCACGCACATTGCCAAGCATGGGTTCATCTACACCGGAAATCGCATATTCAACTTTATCTGCACACACCGGCATGCTGAACAGCACAAGGCAGATACTCAAAAATTGAAGAAAATGCTTAATTCGCATAAAACACCAGGCATGTTGAAACAAGCCATTTTAATTGCATGTCAGACATGCGGCCCAGACCCTTAATGCTGGTGAGGTGCGCCGTGACTACGGTGAACAAGGCTATGAACAATCATACCTATAATCAAAGCCTGGATCACCGACGTGGCGTAACCACCCTCCATACCTATCAGGCTTTCTGAAAGCATGAAGCCACCCACGGTCGCCAGTGAAATAAAGCCGAGCAAAGCAAAGGCGGCCTTTTTACCAAACAGCGGTTGAACCATCATCCAGATCATCATACCAACACCGAAACGATGTATCACGACAGCCAGTGACAGGTTACTCGCCATATCCCCATCGCCCGCATTCAATGCCGCGCCATCGAGCATGGCGTGCAGGGCGAGTCCGGCCAATGCCAGCAACAGGCTGACAAGGTGCAATGTATGCGCCGCTTTCTTGATCAGTTGTTCCAGCAAACCCGGCGCCAGGTAACCGACAAGAATCAGCGCCACAGACCAGTAACCGAGTTCGGCCCACGATTCGGGAATCAAATACAGCGCCATCAAAAAGATCAGTATGGCAATGATCAGCTTGTCAAACGCCTTGGCGACAAAACCGCCACGCCGCATCCACTGGTAAAGTATTGGACCGACAAACAGTGAAATTATGGATAAAAGTAACACCTGGCAATCCCGGACCTTTCTGGAAAACGGCAACCTTAACGGACAATCGCCTGAATTACACGCGCTGAATTCGCATGGAAACAACGCGGGACTGACTTCAAGCGGCGCAAATTGCTAAACTATCGGCCGTGCATAGTCGTATAAACCGGGAAAGAAAGCATAAGCCATTGATTTAAGGACGCATGAATACCGCTCAAATCCAAAAAATCATCTCTGACCAGTTTGCCGACCCCCAATCGGCAAAAGACTTGCAAAAGTTGCTCAAGGAGGTCGCCGAGCGGCAGGGCGCCCAACCGGATGCCCTGGAACTGGCCCATGGCTCAAGTTTTATTTACAACTACCTGGAACAGGTGCCTTACCTGTTGACTGTAGCCTGGACTTCAGCCAAAAACGTCGGGCTTGAAACTGAAGTGACCAGTATTCTGAAAATGGTCGAATCCTACTGGATTGAAGACGATGACGTGATACCGGACAACCTTGGCATTTTTGGCCTGCTGGATGACGCGTATTGTTCCTTGTCTTCCATGCAGTCTTTTTCAGACCTCTACCGCATGCAATCCGGGAAACACCTTTTTCCCGATGACCTGAGTGCCGCCAATGACATCATGCGCAAGATAATCGGTGAGCCTTATATCAGCCAGCTGGATGAACTTGTCAATGAAGCCATCGCAGACGCCAGGGTTGCAGAAGCGGTTAAATGGCTCGCCAGCCCTGAGAAACAGCAATTACTCGACAGCCAGGCAACCATTTGGAACCACGGTCCGGTGAGTCAGTTACCGGTGAGCCAGCTAAAAGGCCTGGGTCTGGTTCAGGACTAAACGGAAACACGAATTCAAACGAAGGTGACGCATCCCCGTGAAAGCGGGGATGACGCTACCAATTATTGGTGTTGCGGTTTATAAGGCCGCGAAAGCATCCCGGGTTAAATTCAGGGGTTCGCCATCAGTCACCACGATATTGTCTTCGATACGGATACCGCCATAGGGTGACAGTGTCTCTACCTTGCCCCAGTTAATGGCAGCCACATCGCCATTTTCACGCCATTTACGCAGCAGGGGTTCAATAAAATACAAACCGGGTTCGATGGTCAGCACATTACCTGCCTCAAGCGTACGGGTTAAGCGCAAAAACGGATGACCCTGCGGACGCGGGATGGGGGTTCCTTGTGCATCAGCAATCAAACCGGCAACATCATGCGTCTGTAAACCCAGGTAGTGCCCCAGCCCATGGGGATAGAAAACAGCACTCAGGCCGGATGCTACGGCATCTTCAGGCGACTGCTTGATAATGTCGAAATCCTTCAATATATGAGCAATATCCAGGTGAGCGCGCAGATGAAGATCGCGGTAATCGAGACCCTTAACAACGGCTGCACATAGTTGGAGCTGCATCTCGTCCATCGCAGAAATCAGATCTGCGAACTCTCCCGCGTCCGCTGCGTAGGTCCGTGTAATATCACAGGCATAGGCATGTGCCGTCGCGCCTGCATCAATCAGAAATGAACGAACGCTGTCCGGAACCTGTTGCTCCTGGGTCTGGTAGTGCAAGACCGCACTGTGCTCGTTGAGTGCAACGATATTGCCATAGGGCAGCTGTGCATCGACCATTTGTATCGACATGCAATAACGCTGGTGGATGTCGTACTCACTCAAACCCTCCCTGAAAGCCTGCTCTGCGGCCACATGCGCAACGGCGCCCAATCTCGCTGCTTCCGCCATACAGGCGATTTCATATTGCGTTTTGCAGGTTCTGGCGAGGTGAATCCTGTTAAGCAGACGCGCCGGATTCAGCTGGGCGCTATTGGCAACTTCTGCGAGCGCAGGTGCATCGCCTATACAGGCTGTTTGTTCGTTGATGCCGGCCTGCTTCCATCCATTCGCATCACGAACCGGAATCACGTCGAATTCGTCCGCCCACCACGACTCCGGGTCAGCAGGTGGCAGATGCCAGTAGTCGTCCGGTTGGTAGTAAAAAAGTGTCGGCCTTTGTCCGGGTCGAATCAGCAAGGCACTGTCATGGTGGTGAAGCAGTGGCGCCCACCAAAGCAAATGAGGGTTACAACGGAACGGATACTCATAATCATCCAGAAAACTGGCCAACTTGCTACCCGCATGGATCAACGCGGCATCATAGCCCTCTGCCTGCAGTGCTTTCTCCCAATGCCCTTGTAGTTGTGTAACGTGGTTTTTATAACCTTGGGTAATGATTTTGGCTGCGCTCATGTTGATTGCCTCTTTGTTCAATAATCTTGTTAAAATATCGGGTTCTTATCCGTCGAACAATTATCCAGATTACTACTATGACTGAAACTGCACCACTGCTGTTGTACAACACGTTAAAACGCAAAAAACAGGTCTTTGTACCACAGGATCCCGAACGTGTAACCCTGTATGTCTGTGGACCAACCGTTTACAGCTATGCACACATCGGAAATGCACGACCAGCAGTCATTTTTGACCTGCTGTACCGGTTATTGTCGACGCGTTACGCCAGGGTTGTCTATGCACGCAATATCACCGATGTTGATGACAAAATCAATGCCGCGGCGGCCGAGCAAAAGGTTCCGATCGATGTGATATCGAAACGATACACGGATATCTATCACAAAGACATGGCTGCGCTGGGTGTCGGAACACCGACTATCGAGCCGCGGGCCACTGATCACATTCCACAGATGATCGATATGATCCAACGCCTGATCGATAGTGGTCACGCCTATGAGTCAGAAGGTCACGTTCTGTTTGCCGTTGAATCATTTGCCCAGTACGGCGCGCTGTCCGGTCGTGATGTCACCGACATGATAGCGGGTGCAAGGGTTGAGGTGGCCGAATTTAAACGGCACCCGGGGGACTTTGTACTATGGAAGCCTTCGGTGGAACCCCAACCAGGATGGGACAGCCCATGGGGCTGGGGCCGGCCCGGTTGGCATCTCGAATGTTCAGTCATGTCCGAGTTTCATCTCGGTGAAACGATTGACATTCATGGCGGCGGCCAGGACCTGGTATTTCCGCACCATGAAAACGAGATCGCACAAAGTGTTTGTGCCCATGGCGGCAATACCTTCGCGCGTTACTGGATGCATAATGGTTTTGTGACCGTCAACAGAAGCAAGATGTCCAAATCACTGGGCAATACACTGGTGGTACATGAGTTACTCGAGCAGACCAAAGGCGAGGTTCTGCGTTACCTGCTGCTGAGCGCACATTACCGGCAGCCCCTGGACTGGTCGGAAGACACCCTGGCCCGTGTCCAGCGTACGGTAGATCGTGTCTATGGTGTCCTGCGTGACGCCAACGCGAAGTTCGGCCCATTTCAGGCGGCTGAAGAACCCTCAGAAAAATTTATGTCGGCGCTGCTGGATGATCTCAACACACCCGATGCCCTGGCCGAGCTCAATAGTGAGGCGCGGCGCCTGGCCAATGCAACTGATGCAGAATCAGCCGCTATCTCGGCCGGCTACTTTCTGGCGGCAAGTCAGTTGATCGGCTTGTTTCAGCAAGACCCGGCCGGCTGGCTGGCCGGTGATACCGAAGGCCTTGACGATGCCTTGATTGACCAGTTGATAGAGGAACGCAATGCCTCACGCAAGGCCAAAAACTTCGCCCGTGCGGACGAAATCAGGGATCAGTTACAGTCAATGGGCATCAGTCTTGAAGACGTTGCCGATGGCACCCGCTGGCGCCGCAGTGGCAGCCAGGGCTAGATCAGACCGGACAGGATGACGACAATGCATGACCCGCAAAAAGCGCAAAACGACATCATCAGTGATTTCAGCCTGTTTGATAACTGGCTGGACCGCTATCAATACCTGATTGATCTCGGAAAGACACTTGAACCAATGGATGAGGCAGAGAAAACAGATGACATCCTGTTACATGGCTGCCAGTCAAGGGTCTGGTTGATCATTGAAGGAAATGCCGACGAAGTCAGGATACGTGCCAACAGTGACGCCGCCATCGTTTCCGGGCTTATCGCCCTGTTAATACGGGTGTATTCGGGTGCATCTGCTGAACAAATTGTCAATACACAAGCTGAATTCATCACTGCCATCGGCTTGCAGCAGCATTTATCGGCGACCCGGGCCAATGGCCTGCACGCCATGCTGGAAGCCATCTACTCAGCGGCAAGGTCTTACCAGAAAGAAAATTAAAGAGGACGGAGTTAGCCGGGGATACCCAGCCCCGGCCTGCCATTTTAAAGACAGGCCAGGGCTGGAAAACTTGTGCAATATACGAGCTTTTACTAAGCGGTGTCACCCATTTGCTTCTGACGAATTTCCCAACGCTCCTGTGCATCAAGGCTCAGTGTGGCAATAGGACGTGCTTCCAGACGATTGAGGCCGATCTCTTCACCGGTTTCCTCGCAGTATCCATACTCACCATCGTCAATGCGCGCCAGCGTCTTATTGATCTTGTTGATCAATTTCCGATAGCGGTCACGTGTGCGTAGCTCAAGACTGTTTTCAGTTTCCCGGGTGGCTCGCTCTGCTTCGTCACCCACATCCCGAACCTCCGACTGCAGGTTACTGATGGTTTCACGGGACTCCTCGATCAGATCGTCTCTCCAGGTCGTCAATTTTTGCCTGAAGTATTCAATCTGCATGGGATTCATGTACTCTTCGTCGCAGGAAGGCTTGTACCCTTTGGGCAATTTTACTGTTTTAGCAGTCATATAGGTCTTATAACTCCTTGAAAATCTGAGCGAATATACTGTAATCTACTGATTATTATATATTTTTGAGATAATCAAGCCCTCATAGACTTGATCAAGGTGCAGTGTTATATCTCAACTTGAAAGAGACAGCAAGTGTTTTTTACCAACAACCGGAATTTGCCCAGACTTCATTAATAATGCAAAAGATACTTCTCGCCATCATTCGCGCTTACCAACTCGTTCTGAGTCCGTTTCTGGGTCAGCATTGCCGGTTTACACCGAGTTGTTCCCAATATACGCAGGAGGCGATCAGAAAGTACGGTGCTGCACGTGGTAGCTGGCTGGGTTTTAAGCGGATCATACGTTGTCAGCCTTTTTGTAAAGGCGGGCATGATCCCGTGCCGTAATTGATAACGGCTTACGAACAATGGTTAGTTCAAAAGCCCCCTCTGGCGGGGGCCTGCTTTAACGGAAGCGACGGTAGAGCTTGCTTAGTCCTGCAATACATACGGCAACAACGGCCAACATCAACAGATGTTCACCAGTGAAAATATGCGGCAACGCACCACCTGATTCGGTGATATGTGCTAATGCCGTAGCCGAAAACAGGAGTGACATTACACTCATAATCGTAAGAAACATTCTAGCTCGCATGTTCTTTAATCCTGCCTGGTTTTTCCCTGACTAACGTACTTTAACTTTGATGAGTTCGTCCCCGTCCTCGTCGGTCAAGTGTACCGCACATGCGATACATGGATCAAAGCTATGTATGGTTCTCAGGACTTCTATCGGTTGATTTACATCATGTAACTGGTGATTATCTTCCAGGGCGGCCTCATAGGCACCGGGTTGACCATTACTGTCTCGCGGACCGGCGTTCCAGGTACTGGGTACGACCGCCTGGTAGTTTTTAATGGTTTTGTCCTCAATGACGATCCAGTGCGCGAGCCCGCCACGGGGTGCCTCCATGAAACCGACGCCCTGCGCCTTTTTAGGCCATGAAGAAGGCTCCCAGAGTGTCTCGTTGAAGGTCCGGGTATCACCAGCCTTTACATTGACGATCAGATCGTCGAACCAGCCCTGCATGGCATCCGCAAATATCTTGGTCTCCAGCGTGCGCGCTGCCGTGCGTCCCAGTGTTGAAAACAGGGCTTCAACGGGAACATCCAGGGTACTCAATGTCATATTCACCAGTTCTTTGGTCTGCTCATGGCCGGTGGCATATAACATCAAGACCCGCGCCAACGGTCCGACTTCCATCGCATTACCTTTCCAGCGCGGTGACTTCATCCACGAGTACGACTGCTCAACATCAAGGTGCTCATAGGGCGGCTTTGGACCGGTGTAATTGAGGTTTGTTTCTCCCTCGTAGGGGTGCAGGCCGGCATCCTTGCCGTCTTTATAGTCGTACCAGGAATGCGAAATGTATTCCTGGATCTCATCAGCCGCGTTCATATCGACGTCATGGATGGTGCTGAGATCACGGTTCAAAATGGCACCGGCCGGTATCATGAAACCTGAAGGGTCATCCATACCATTTGACGGGAAGTCACCATAGGTCAGGAAATTACCCAGGCCTTCACCACGATTACCCCAGTCCTTATAAAAACCGGCAATGGCCAGCGTGTCGGGCACATAGACCTGCTCAACAAAAACTTTCATCTGGTTGATGATGTCCTGAACCTGTGAAAGCTTCTGCGCATTGATCGCAGAATCGGAATTCAGGTCTATTGCACAAGGCACACCACCCACGACGAAATTCGGGTGGGGATTCTTACCACCAAATATCGTATGTAGCCGTGCTACATCCCTTTGCCAGGAAAGCGCTTCAAGATAGTGCGACACGGCCATCAGGTTGGCTTCAGGAGGAAGCTTGTAGGCCGGATGACCCCAATAGGCCTTGGCGAAAATTCCCAGCTGACCCGCTTCGACGAAGCCTTTCAGCTTTTTCTGCATGTCAGAAAAATAGCCGGGTGATGATTTTGGATAACTACTCAGGGACTGCGCCAGTTCCGAGGTCGCCTTGGGGTCGGCACCGAGGGCCGAAACAACATCGACCCAGTCCAGCGCGTGCAGATGATAAAAGTGCATCACGTGATCGTGAATATACTGGGCGCCGGCCATCAGGTTACGTATCAGATCCGCATTTTTCGGCACCGGATAGCTGAGTGCGTTTTCTACCGAGCGAATGGAAGCAAGACCATGGACCAGTGTGCAAACACCGCAAATACGTTGAGCAAATGCCCAGGCGTCACGAGGATCCCGATCTTTCAGAATCACCTCAATGCCACGCACCATGGTTCCGGATGAGTAGGCACTGACGATTCTATCGCCTTCCATTTGGGCCTCGATCCGCAAATGCCCTTCGATTCGGGTAATCGGATCAACTACGATTCGCTCGCTCATGTTATTTTCTCTCTACTTATGCGTTTAGATAGTCAGACAGGCATTGATGCTGCCATTCACACTCCGTATGTGACGAGTGCTGGTCCGTTTCATCATCGATCAGCATACTGGTCCAGGCCATTCTCGCGCTCATGGCAGTCTGCCATGCCGGGCCCCCTGCCCTTGATTGTGAGGGTGGCGTGACCATTGCAACGGCGGCGCGGGCAACAAAGTAACCCGCCTGATCCGACCAGTGACCCTCTGCGCCACAGCGTGCGTGGCTGTCAAAGGTTACGGCATGTGCCAGTTTTAAGGCTGCTGCCAGTTCTTCCCCCGTGGCATCCCCGTCCGTCGCTGTTTTAAGCACACGTGTAAGACGTTTGTCCGTAGACAAAGGAAGAACATGCTCAAGAAATAATGCTGCGACCTGTCTTTGCTGCAAGTCATCCAGGGCTTCCAGTTCCCGTTTGAAATCCGCTTCGGTATTTATGTCTTTCATTTCATCCTGCTCCTGCTGTTCAATCTTCAGCCAGATGCTCTGCTATGGTTTCGGTAAGACTTAACAGGGGAATATCCATGTTGTGTTCCTCAAGCCCATCCTCGAGGTGAATCCGGCAGTTTGAGCATGCACTGATGATGGCATCCGGCCTGACCGCTTCAAGCTGGGCCTTCTTACGGTCGAAAACCTTCAGACGGATTTCATCAGCACGCTCATTTGCACTGACACCGCCACCGGCGCCACAGCACCAGTTCATTTTTCCAGCGTCCGGCATTTCGACGAAATCATCTGCGATCATATCGATCAACCTGCGTGGTTCATCAATGACACCGCCACGCCGGGAAATCTGGCAAGGATCGTGATAGGTCAGTTTCTGCGATTCCTTACTGGCAATTTTCAGACGGCCCTGTTGGCGTAATTCATCCATCACCTCGAGGATATGCCGGACCTTGAAGTTAAATGCTTTACCGACCAGGTTCGGGCCATCCCAACGAATGGCCATATACGCGTGACCACACTCCGGACTGATAACGGTTTTAACCCTGAGTTTGTCGGCAACATCCACAATCCGCTGCACCAGTTCGGCTGCGATATCTGAAACACCAATCTGGATGCCGCTGTTGGTCGCCTCAAACGCTTCGGAGGAGATCGTCCAGGTAGCACCGGCCTTATCAAATATCTTCGCAACAGCCTCGATGAACTCGGGAAAATTCATGATCTCCATCGATGACAGTAACAACATGTATTCCACATCTTCGACATCAACCGGAATCTTGAGCCCGGTATCGGCTTCAACGTGTTTGATCTGCGCCCGCAATGCCGGCCATTTCACGCCCATCGGACTACCGATAGTAACTGAGCGGTTGGTTGCCCCAATCAGCCCTTCAGGAGCCTGACCCGCAGCGGCCAAACCTTCGCGGGTTTTGCGAATCATCAGTGCGATGTCGTTGCCTACCGGGCATACCATCGAGCACCGTCCACATAGCGTACAGCTGTCATAGACCAGCTCCTGCCACTCCTCGAGGAATTTATCATCGACTTTTTTAGTCAGACCCAACACTTTTCCCACGCGGCCCATCAGGGTGAACTCTGACTTCCAGATGCGGCGCAATGGCTCGGTTTTATTGATTGGCGTACGTTTCGGATCACCTGTTTCGGTGTAAAACAAACAGGCCTCTGCACATAAGCCGCAATGCACACAACTGCTGAAAAACGCTGCAACCGTTGAATCAACCTGCCGTTTTAGGGCATTGATACCTTTTTCGATGGATGCGCTCATGATGCAACCCCCCTGTAACCGGAGATCGCACCGTTATACCAGCGTGCGATGAACAGCGTGAACGCGTGCATCAGCTTGGTAAATGGAAAAACGATCAGCAGCAGTTCAACACTCAGTATATGGATCGCCAGCAAACTCGGTCCAGTGAAGCCAATTCGGTGGAAAGCAATGTAACCGGTCACCACCGGCAAAAAGGTCACAAACCAGGTTAACAGGTCTTCGAAATCAGTCAGGTAACGCATCACCTTATTGGTCAACCTGTTTACCAGTGTTGCCAGCAGGGCGATGATTGTGACCACGGCAAAAGCATCAACAACGGGGGTTGGCAGTGAAGGCCAGCCAAAGCCGATAATATCCTTGAGAAAAAGAATATGTGGGGCGGAAAAGAAACACACGACAAACAGGCCAATATGAAAAATATACCCGGAAACGATGGTGACACTGGAACGTTTGAAGGTGGTCCGGTCCGGCACTGTTCGTGTGACCATGGTTCGAAGACCACTGGACATCTCCGCACCCTTGGCTTCGGCAAGATTCGCCTTTCTGCCCAGCAGCAATATTTCAAGGATTCTGATCACTACGCCAGCAACAAAAATGATGGTTGCAATCTGTAAGCCGGGACCTCGCGCCCAACTCAGAAGCTCAATTTCGGTCATAGTCTCTTCCTCATATTGTCTGTCTCAAAATGCATCACTACCGGTTTTTACTTTCTCAGGTCGTCGATAGTGGTCTTGATGTGTATCTTGTTACTGGTGTTTTTCTTGCCACGATTCAGTGCACCAATTGCCGCACCGGCAGCCGCGGCGCCCGCTGCAGCATATACGGCAGTTTTTGAAATATCGTCAGTGGGCATGGACAGCGCCTTGTAAAAACCGCCACCATCCCAAAAGTCAGGCTCCGAACAGCCAAGACATGGATGACCGGACTCGATCGGGAAGCTGGTGCCGTTGTTCCATTTGGTGGTTGCACAGGCGTTGTAGGTGGTCGGACCCCGGCAACCCAGCTTGAACAGGCACCAACCCTTCTTTGCGCCTTCGTCATCAAAGGTCTCGGCAAACTGGCCCTTGTCATAGAAGGGCCGGCGGTAACAACGGTCATGAATACTCTGACCGTAAAACGCCTTCGGGCGGCCAATGTGATCCAGCTCAGGAATGGAGCCGAATGTCAGGTAATGAGCCAGCACACCGGTGATAACAACGGGGATCGGCGGGCAACCCGGAACGTTGATAATGGGCTTGTCCTTGATGATGTCCTTGACGGATACCGCACCTGTCGGGTTCGGGTTGGCATGTGGAATGCCCCCGTAAGTGGCGCAGGTGCCGACTGCGATAATGGCGGCAGCACCCTTCGCACTCTCGATAAGCATATCCAGGTTGCTGATACCGGCAATGGTTGAGTAACCCGGGTTATCGAGCGGGATTGAGCCGTCTACAACCAACAGGTAGTTCCCGAAGTTCTCCTCCATCGCAGCCTCACGGGCAGCTTCGGCAGCTGCGCCGGAAGCAGCCTGAAGGGTGTGGTGGTAGTCCAGGGAGATCGACTCAAAAATAAGACTTTCAAGGGTGGGTGAATGTGCACGTGTCAGAGATTCTGTACAACCGGTACATTCCTGGAAAGACAACCAGATCACAGAAGGCCTTCGCGCGTTCTCAAGCGCATTGGCGATCACGGGTATCATGGCCGGCGGCAGCGCCATCATGGATGCCGTTGTCGCACAAAACTTCATAAAGCTCCGACGGGAAACCTTCTGGCTACGCAATATTTCACCCAGGGTTTCAGGTTTCGAGTCCCCATTTTTCAGTTTTACATCTTTCAGGGATAAATCCTTCTTCATGTGTCCGTCTCCGTAAGTATTTACGTGTCTTGCGTCCCCAGTGTCTGTGTGAGCTCAGTTAAGGCGTTCGACATATCTTCCTGCTGTGATTTCAGAATGTCCGGTAACTCTGTGATTTCGATGAAACGGCTGACAACCGCTTCATCTTCGTTGTAATGCGTAACCAGCCACACGCCGGCATAACGGGTTTCATAAATCTCACTCGGACCGAGTGCGCTCAGTCGCGCGTGTACCTCGCCTTGTCCAAGCGTATTGAGTATGGTTTCCTCTTCACCGGGCGCCAGCGGTATGCTGCGAAGGTCGATGATGCTGGTCTGTCCGTTTTCCAGAAGGGCTTCCAGTGCGTGGCGGACTTCAAACAATATCGGCCGCACGTTCCAGGTCAGTTCATTTCCGGTGTGAATATTGAATGGTGAAGTGCTCATTTGTTGACTTTGTCCCCGCTCTTTCAAACCGGCACGGCAGGATAGTCAAACGGTTCGTAAACGCTTTTAGCGGCATTCCTTTCTGCCCTGCCCCACTGCTCAAGCAAGACAACCGCCTGTTCAACTGCAATGGAAAGTGATTTCGCAACCACGGGGGTCGGTGACATACCCCACTCGATACTTTGCGGCTGAATACCGATGAGTGCGCGGTTGAGGGGTAACGATTCGGTGAGACGGGCAATATCAAACAGGTCAAGCAGACCCACTTCGTGCGGACTGCGTCTGGCTCCACCCAGGAAAGCATCCATCTTTTCACCCGCCATGGTTTTTACCGTTCCGGGTGGTGCTTTCAATTCAGCTGCATCAAAAACGATCAACTGGTCGCAGTCTTCGATGTAAGCGGCCAGTGTGAAACTTAAGGTACCGCCATCGATATACGTGAGGTCAGGCAGTTCCGGGTGTGATGACTGGAGCAGATTGAGTGCATGGACACCCACCCCCTCGTCGCTCAGAAGGGTATTGCCGATGCCGAGTATAAGCGTATTGGTCGGTTTCACACCTGTAGCTCTAGTTTCCCTGACTTAATCTTAGGGTAGCCGGAACCGTGACAAATTGACGCAGATCAACTTATGTTAAAAATAACTAATATATGCTTTGGTCATTATTCAAGCCGGTGGTATCGGTGTGCAGCCTGATTCAATAGCAGCTTGATTCAGGTCATAGGCCGTCACGAACACATGCATTAGGCTGGCCTTGTCGATTAATTGTTAACTGGAAAATACAATGTGCCTTGGAATTCCCATGCAAATTCGCGAGATTAACGGTTTTGCTTCCACATGCGAAGCCAAGGGTGTGTTTCGTGATGTCAGCCTGTTCATGTTGCAGGATGAAGCACTCAAGGTTGATGATTTTGTCGTCGTCCACGTGGGTTATGCAATTCAGAAAATAACCCCGGCCGAAGCACAAAGCGCGTGGGAGTTATATGACCAGATGCTCGCAGCGGATTAACAGGCTGATGACCAGAGCCATCCATTTTTTTAATACAAGCTTGATATTTGGAGTTAACGATGTGTGATACCTGCGGATGCAACATTACCCCGGGAAACGAACACCTGATTTCACAAGGTGGGAAACTGGAAAAAACCGACAGTGGTCGCGAAGCGATTACCGTATTACATGGCCTGTTGCATGAAAACGATCACACGGCCCTGCACAACCGCGAGCATTTTAATGCCCATAAAGTGGTTGCGATCAACCTGATGTCGTCACCGGGCGCCGGAAAAACGGCCCTGCTTGAAGCAACGATCAAGGCACTGGGCGACGAGTTTCGTATCGCGGTTATAGAGGGCGACCTTGAAACCGAGAACGATGCCGAACGTATTCGCAGCCATGGTGTGCCTGCGGTGCAGATCACCACCGGGAGTGCCTGCCACCTCGACGCCCACATGGTGCATGATGCCGTTCACCAACTCGAGCTTTCAAAGCTGGATATTGTCTTCGTCGAAAATGTCGGCAACCTGGTGTGCCCGGCGAGTTTTGACCTGGGACAACATAAAAACATCGTGTTGTTGTCCATCCCCGAAGGTGATGACAAGCCGGCGAAATATCCGGTCATGTTCCGCACCGCGGATATGGTCATGCTCAGTAAGGCCGACCTGTTACCGGTTCTGGATGACTTTAGCCCTGCGCGTGCTGAAACCTATCTGCGCAACCTGGCCAGCGCGGCGCCTTTGATCAGGACATCTGCAAAATCGGGGGATGGACTGGAGCTTTGGCTGCAATGGCTACGTGAGTCAGTTGCCCAGGTCCGGCTTGATATGGAATCTGCCCCGGTAGCGCACGAGCACGAGCACGATCATGAGCACAAGCACCAACATCACCATCATCATGGTTCCGGTCCGCAGCATTCATCCGGGCATTCCTGACCAACGCGTCCATGACTTCTACTGCCAACCAGTGGCTGGATCGTATTCGTTCGCTGCCCATTGAGCGCAAAATAAAAATCATGAATGTCTGTGGCGGTCATGAACGGTCGATCACCATGGCCGGTCTGCGCGCTGCCCTGCCGGCGTCCATCGAGTTAATTCCCGGTCCCGGTTGTCCGGTTTGCATCTGTCCCGAAGAAGATGTGTTCGAGGCCATCCAACTGGCCTTGCAGGAAGATATCATCCTGGTCGCCTTTGGAGATATGTTGCGGGTACCGGTCAATGTCAAAAAGGGCGAGGTTCGGACGCTCGTCGAGGCGAAGGCACTGGGTGCTGATATCCGTCCCATTGCTTCACCTGGCGAGGCAGTCAACATTGCAAAAGATAACCCTGATGTGGAGGTCGTGTTTTTTGCCGCCGGTTTTGAAACAACCACCGCACCGGTCGCAGCGATGCTGGTCGAAGGTGCGCCCGACAACCTGTTCGTATTGTTGTCAGGCCGCCTGACCTGGCCCGCCGTCGCGATGCTGCTCGATTCCGGCGAAGCCGGTTTTGATGCTTTGATCGCACCCGGTCATGTCGCTACCGTGATGGGGCCTGAGGAATGGCAGTTCGTCGTGGACCAGCACAACATGCCGGCAGCCATAGCGGGGTTTTCAAGCGAGAGCCTGTTGGCCGCCATGTACTCGGTATTGCGTCAGAAAATTAGTGACCGTTACTTCCTGGACAACTGCTACCCGGAACTGGTGCGGGAAGGTGGCAACCCGACCGCCAAACGACAATTGCAATCAGCATTTGATGTGAAGGATGCAAACTGGCGTGGTGTCGGCAATATCGCCAATTCCGGTTATGTCCTCGCCGACCGGTATAAACATCACGATGCACGTCTGCACTTCCCTGCATATGCCGTGGATGCACGTAAACGCGCCGGGGAAATGCCACCGGGTTGCGATTGTGCAAGCGTGGTATTGGGCAAGATATATCCCAACCAGTGCCGTCTTTATGGCAAGGCCTGTGTCCCGCGTAACCCGATAGGGCCGTGCATGGTATCGGATGAAGGAGCTTGCCGGATCTGGTGGGCCAATGGTTTACGGGAATCAAACGATACAAACCTGGCACGGAAAAGCAGCTGACTTGCCGCGTCATGCCCGACCAGAAATGACGACAGCCGTGTCAAAAAAAACCGCCAGGAAAGTGATCTTAAGCGGTATCGTTCAGGGGGTTGGCTTCAGACCCTACATTTACCGGCATGCGCTAAGCCACAAGCTGCATGGCTGGGTACTGAACGCTTCCGGCCGTGTTGAAGTTCACGTGCAGGGCGAAAGGCAAAACCTCGATGCCTTTATCAATACATTAATCGACGGTGCACCGGGACTGTCCCGCCCCGTTCTTGAGTCCATTTGTGAAACAACCTGTCTGGACACCAGTGAATTTGTCATATCACCCAGCCAGCTTGATAAGGATGCAGACATTCACCTCCCGGCCGATCTTTTCACCTGTGAGGATTGCCTGCAGGAATTGAATGACCCCGGCAACCGGCGCTTTCGCTATCCGTTTATCAACTGTACCCAGTGCGGACCACGCTATACGTTGATCGAGTCCTTACCCTACGACCGCCCCAATACAAGCATGTCCGGTTTTCCCCTTTGTGAGGCCTGCCTTGCTGAATACACCGACCCGCTTGACCGGCGTTATCACGCGGAGCCGGTTGCCTGTGCGGTATGCGGGCCCGTGCTCACCTATAGCGAAGCCGGAAAGGCTTCAGAATCAGGGAATGAACCCGCATTGACGGCGGCATTGACAGCCCTTGCAGCCGGAAAAGTACTGGCAATCAAGGGCATCGGGGGCTACCACCTGGTTTGTGATGCCTGTAACGATAATGCGGTCAGACAATTGCGCCGGACCAAACCACGACCACACAAGCCGCTGGCTGTCATGTTCCCAGCCAATCCGGGTGACTGCCTGGCCATTCTCAGGCAGTACCTGTTACCAGGTGATGTGGAGACAGAACTGCTTGAATCCGCGGCGCGACCCATCGTATTGGTACAAAAAAAACCTGGTAGCGGCCTGTCGGCAGCCATCGCACCCGGCCTGAATGAAGTCGGTGCCATGTTACCGTACAGCCCATTGCACCATACGCTGCTAAATGACTTTGGCAAGCCACTGGTGGCAACTTCCGCCAATATCAGTGGCGAACCCGTACTGACTGAAAACCAGGATATTGAACAACGCCTGGCACACGTGGCCGATGCATTTGTGCATCATGACAGACGTATTGTGAGACCCGCAGATGACCCCGTCATCCGCGTGATCAACAAGCGGCCTGCCGTCATCCGCCAGGGCCGGGGCCTGGCACCGGTCGAGCTTGAATTGCCTTTCAAACTGGAAAAGTGCGTATTGGCTGTTGGCACCCAGATGAAAAACAGCATTGCATTGGCCTGGGATAACCGCGTGGTGGTATCACCCCACATCGGTGAAATGGAGAGCCTGAGAAGCCTGCAGGTTTTCGAGCAGTGCATCACCGATCTGGAATCCCTGTACCAGGTCAAAGCGGAACATATCGTCTGCGATGCACACCCGGGATATACATCATCCCGCTGGGCGCGGCAGCAAGGCTTGCCGGTGACTGAAGTCTTCCACCACCACACTCATGCATCTGCGCTCTATGCCGAAGCCCTTGAAAGCGATAACAGCGTGGGTGATATGTTGATGTTCACCTGGGATGGCGTCGGATCGGGGCCGGATGGCGCTCTGTGGGGCGGTGAAGCCCTGCTGGGCAAACCCGGTCACTGGCAACGCGCTGCGGCATTCCGACCCTTCAAACTGCCCGGTGGAGAACGAGCGGGTCGTGAGCCCTGGCGAAGTGCGGCAGCGCTGTGCTGGGAGTCCGGTCAGGAGTGTCGGCTTGGAGAAGCTGCGGACCCATTGATATTCAGTTTCTGGCAGCAGGGAAAAAATGCGCCCCGGACAACAGCCGCCGGTCGTTTGTTTGATGCGGCATCCGCACTGACGGGCGTTTGCTCGCGGGCCAGCTTTGAGGGCCAGGGGCCCATGCTGCTTGAGGCCCTCGCGGCCCGCTATGGTGAGTATGAGGACAGCAGGACCATCAAGCTGACCTTGTTACGCAGCGAAGGTATGTACACTGTAGACTGGGCACCACTAATTGACATGCTGAAAGATGAAACAGAACCGGTTGAGACACGTGCTGCGCATTTTCACGCCGCCATGGCGCATGCACTACTGCAACAGGCAAAACAGATACGCGAGGACACCGCTGTCACCAGGGTTGGGATGACCGGTGGTGTATTCCAGAACAGGGTTTTGACAGAAAAGTGCGTTGAACTATTAACAAAAAATGGTTTTGAAGTAAGCCTGCCAGTTAATGTGCCGGTCAATGATGCCGGTATCAGTTTCGGGCAAATAATCGAATACGGCTACAAGAGTAATTAAACATGATGCAAGACACTCACATCACACTGGCACATGGAAATGGCGGCCGCTACATGCGTGAGCTCATCGAAGAGATATTTGCCAGGCACCTGGCCAATGACCAGCTCAACATCCAGGTTGATGCTGCGAGCCTGTCGCTGGATTCACGTGATGTGGTTTTCACCACCGACGGCTTCACCGTGCAACCACTTGAGTTTCCAGGAGGCGACATTGGTTCGCTGGCGGTGCATGGCACGGTAAATGACCTTGCGGTTGCCGGTGCCAAACCTCAATACCTGGCCCTGAATGCCTTTATCGAAGAGGGTCTGGAAGTCGCGCAACTGGAACGTATCATTGCCAGCCTCGCACAGGCCGCCAGCACTGCCGGCGTCAAGATTGTTGCCGGTGATACCAAGGTGCTAAGACGTGGTGAAGGCGGCGGACTGTACCTGGCGACAACCGGAATTGGCTGCAGGAATCCGAAATTCAACCTGGGTCTGGATCAAATACGCGATGGAGATGCGATACTGGTCAGTGGCTCGGTTGGCGACCATGGTATATCGGTCTTGCTGGCACGCGAACAGTTTGGCCTGCGTGGTGACCTGCAGTCTGACTCTGCCAGCGTGTTACCGTTGACACAGGCACTGGCTGATATAAACGGGTTGCGGTTCATGCGTGATCCGACCCGCGGTGGGCTGGCGACGGTCTGTCATGAACTCGTGCGTACAACCCCATTTGGCATCCGTATACAACAAGCGGAAATTCCCATCAGCGACCCGGTGCAGTCCGTCTGTGACATGCTTGGCTATGACCCGTTGTTCCTTGCCTGTGAAGGCCGGGTTGTCGCGGTTGTTGCTCCCGACCAGGCTCAGCATGTTCTGCAGAAATGGCGTTCCTTGCCGGACGGTAAACACGCCGCGATCATCGGAAGCGTCGAAAGTGGACTATCACAGGTCATATTGCAAACCGAACTCGGCGGTGAGCGCATCCTGGAAGAATTGGAAGACGACCCCCTGCCCCGTATTTGTTGAAGTTTTCAATCACGGATAAGCGCTTGCTCCGTCATTGGACGGTGCTTTCTATCGGCTTTGTTATGTGCGGATGGAAATAGCGCTACAATATCCTTTGAGACTTTCCCTTGCACATCAAACAGCGAAGCCAATGAAAACTACCACTGTTATACGCAACGCAAAACTTGTTAATGAAGGCCAGGTAACCGAATCCGACCTGTTATTAAAGGACGGACGTATCGAAAAAATCGCCAGCGACCTGCAGGCGCCTGCCGGTGCCGTGGTCGTCGATGCAAATGGCCGTCACCTTCTACCCGGCATGATCGATGACCAGGTGCATTTTCGCGAACCGGGGCTGACCCACAAGGGAGACTTCTATTCTGAGTCACGGGCCGCTATCGCCGGCGGTGTCACCAGTTATATGGAAATGCCAAACTCCAAACCACCAACAACCAACGCCGAGCAACTGGAATGGAAGTATGCCCGTGCAGCCGAGACATCAGCTGCCAATTACGCGTTTTACTTCGGTGCGACCAATGACAATATCGAAAATATTCGCGCGATAGACCCATCAGCCACCTGTGGTGTGAAGGTCTTTATGGGTGCATCGACCGGCAGCATGCTGGTTGATGACGAGTCAACGCTCGCAGCAATATTTCGCGATTCCCCGGTTTTGATAGCAACCCACTGCGAATCGACACCCATGATCATGGCCAACATCAAGCTGGCTGCAGAAAAATACGGTAAGAACATCCCGGTCACTGAACATGCCAATATCCGCAGTGCGGAAGCCTGCCTGGCATCCAGTGAACTGGCTGTCGCGCTGGCAAAAAAATACCAGGCGCAATTGCATGTGCTGCATATTTCGACCGCGCGAGAGTTGGCGCTGTTCGAACCCGGTCCCATGAAGGGAAAAAGCATCACCGCAGAGGCATGTGTTCATTTTCTGCACTTTGATGACTCGCAGTACGGGCAATACGGCAACCTGATCAAATGTAATCCGGCGATAAAGAGTGCCGCGGACCGGGCGGCGCTGATCGCGGCCATTGAAGATGGCCGTCTGGATATTATTGCCACGGATCATGCACCCCATACCGCGGCAGAAAAAGCCGATGATAACTACCTGACAGCCCCTGCCGGTCTGCCCCTGGTGCAGGAAGTACTGGTTGCCACGCTTGAGCTTGTCCACGAAGGCAAGCTTGATTTGCATACCGCAGTACGTGGGATCACCCATAATCCGGCCAGACGCTTCAGTGTTGTAGAGCGGGGTTTTATCCGTGAAGGCTATCATGCCGACCTGGTGCTGGTGGACATGGATGGCGGGACGAATGTGACCCGGGAGCGTGTATTATCGCGTTGTGGCTGGTCACCATTCGAAGGCCGCCGCTTCCGCAGCAGTATCGATGCAGTGTGGGTGAACGGCGAGCTTGCCTTTGATGGTGACCAGGTCATCGAGCATGGTGCGGCACAACGTTTGCAGTTCAATCATGCGAAACGTTAAAGCGGGCTTTTTGCTAAAAATGAAATCTGCTGTTAACCTGCCAGACTTTTAATAAAACCAATTCATCAGGAGAGAAACATCCATGGGATTCCTGCAAGGAAAACGCGCGCTGATCGTCGGCGTCGCCAGTAAACGCTCCATCGCCTGGGGTATTGCCGAAGCCATGCATCGTGAAGGTGCTGAACTCGCATTCACCTACCAGACTGAAAAACTCAAATCACGTGTAGAGCAGGTAGCCGAGGCTTGTGAGTCGAATATCATTATTCCCTGTGATGTGGCATACGATGAGCAGATCGAAAGTGCCTTTGCAGAATTGCGTAAGCACTGGGACTACTACGACATCCTCGTCCACGCGGTCGGCTTTGCTCCGAGAGAGCAGTTGGTCGGTGATTACATGGATGCCGTCACCCGCGAAGGTTTCCAGATTGCCCATGACATCAGCTCCTATAGCTTCGTCGCATTGGCCCAGGCCGGTCGCGAAATGATGAAAGGACGCAATGGCGCCTTGTTGACCCTGACCTATATGGGCTCTGTAAGGGCCATGCCGAGCTACAACGTCATGGGCCTTGCCAAGGCCAGCCTGGAGGCCAATACGCGCTACATGGCACAGAGCCTCGGCCCCGAGGGACACCGGGTGAATGCCATTTCAGCCGGGCCTATCAAGACACTGGCCGCCGCCGGTATTTCACAGTTCAGAAAGATGCTGGACCATGTTCAGGGTACCGCACCCATGAGACGTACCGTGACCATTGAGGATGTGGGTAACGCCGCAGCATTTCTGTGCTCGGACCTTGCCGGTGGTATTACCGGTGAGATTACCTATGTGGATGCAGGTTATAACATCCTCGGAATGGCGGAACTGGGAAGAGACGCTGAATAGAAAGCCTGGCAACATTCATCACGACAAAAAAAAGGGTGCGTATTGTTACGCACCCTTTTTTATTCACACCGGCTAAAACCGGTAAAACACCAAAATCAGCTTATTTGATCCGGTCTTCAAATACCTCTACATCGGCAGTGTTTCGCAACTGGCGCATCAGCGCGGCAGTTTCCAGGCTGGCGTTACCATTGGCAATAACCCTTTCATACTGTTGTTTCGCGAATGCTGGTCCACTTTCGAGCTCACCCTGCACAACTGATTCCAGCTGGACAACAGCGAAACCACCGGTGGTGGGTAATACCGCATCCACTGCCTCACCCTCGGCCGGCACGGGCAAACGAAAAACCTCTTGCACCAGTTGCGTATCGGGTAGCGGTGAACCGCGTTTGACGGCGTCATGGCGGGCATATTCAAGACCTGCGTCCGTGGCCAACTGCTCCAGCTCACTTTCGCCGCCCTTTAAGCTGGCAAGCAGATCATCAGCCTTGGCCCTGGCAGTGTCCCGTGCCAGGTTGTCAGTCAGGGTTGCGATGATTTCATCACGCACTTCTTCAACCGGCTTCAGGGCAACGGGCAGATGCTCCTTGAGCTTGATCATAACCAGGCGGTTTTCATCCAGGTTGATTGGGTCACTGACAGACCCCTGCAACAGAACCAGGTCGGAGAAAGCCGCTTCGACCACCTCCGAATTGGCTGCAACACCCTCACCACCAGCACGCGGGAAAGGCCCGGCAACATTCACGGGCAACTCCAATACCAGGGCGGCGCTTTCCAATGTGGTCGGATCTTCGTAAATCAGGTCTACCAGGCGATCCGCCTGCTCAAGGAACGCGCGTGATGCATTTTCTTCCTCATACTCCCTGACCAGGGTGGCCCGGGCTTCTTCAAAGCTCATACCCGAGGCCTCACGTACTTCCTTCAACTGAATCACGTGCCAACCAAAACCGGTCTGAACCGGCTCGGATACAGGTGCTTCCATGGACAATTCATACATGGCATTTTCAAAGGCTTTCACCATCACACCGGCCTCGACCCAACCCAGGTCGCCACCTGACGCCGCTGAACCTGAATCCTGAGAGTTCTCAATGGCCAGCGTGGCGAAGTCTTCACCGGCCTGCGCCCGTTTGGATAAATCTTCGGCGGTCTGCCGGGCCGTTTCAATGTCAGCCTCACTCGCATCTGGTGAGACCTCGATCAGGATATGTGAAACATTTCGCTGCTCGGGGCTGATAAAACGCGCTTTTTGGGCATCAAACTGGCTACGCAGAACATCTTCATCCGGCGGCGGACCAGCCGGCAATAAGGCCGCATCCAGCTCAATGTATTCGATGACAACCTGCTCTGCAGATTGGTAGTCCTCAGAATGTGTGTCGTGCCAGGCAGCGATATCAGCATCGCTGAATTCGGGAGCAGGCTCCGGCAAAACAGCGGGTACCTGAACGGCATTAAAAGTTCTTTTTTGCTCCAGCAAGCCGACAAACTCTTTCAATTCAGAGGAGGTTGCGATGCTGCTCTCTGCAATGTTCTTCGGTAATTCCGTGATCACAAACTGTGAGCGCATTTCTGCCTGAAACTGTTGTGGTGTCATACCCTGGGAGAGTAGCCTGCTTTGATACACATCAGCATTGAACTGACCATCTACCTGGAAAGCGGGTATTTTGCGGATTTCTTCGGCCAGCGTGGCGTCATCAACATCCAGCCCCATTGACTGCGCAGCCTGCGTTATCAACTCCTGATCAATCAGGGCATCGAGGTGTTCACGGCGCACCATCAACTGGTCAAATTGAACCGGATCATAGGATGCACCCAATATTGACTGCATCCGTCTGCGGTAATTAGAGAAGCTTTGATTGAAATCATTGGTTGTGATTTCTGTTTCATTGACCCTGGCAACGATATTTCCGCTACTGGAAGTGAAGTATTCATTCACACCCACCAAGGCAAACGGAACAATCAGTATGCCCAGGATTGCAAATGCCAGAACCCCGGTGAGTCTTTCACGAATCGATTGAAGAACCATGATTAAACCTTTCCAATTTAAATGTCACATAAGAAAAAGGCGCCTTGAAGGCGCCTTCGTCTTTCATATGGCGGAGTGGACGGGACTCGAACCCGCGACCCTCGGCGTGACAGGCCGATATTCTAACCAACTGAACTACCACTCCTCGTACGATGGTGGGTGCTGAGGGGATCGAACCCCCGACCCTCGCCTTGTAAGGGCGATGCTCTCCCAGCTGAGCTAAGCACCCATGCCCGAAGCGGCGCTAGTTTACGGCATCCTTAAGGGCTTTACCAGCCTTAAATGAAGGATTGTTTGATGCCTTGATCTGGATGGTCTCACCAGTACGTGGATTACGTCCGGAACGTGCTTCACGGCGTTTTACAGCAAAGGTACCAAAACCAACCAGGGAAACGGAATCACCGCCTTTCAGGGTATTGGTTACAGCAGTCGTAAAACCGTCAAGCGCCCGGCCTGCGTCTGCTTTATTCAGACCGGAAGCGGCCGCAATCGCATCTACTAAATCAGATTTATTCATTTATGCACTCCATAATTTTTTAGGTGTCGTATTGTATAAGATGAAGACTTGAACAAGACATTCAGCGTCTAACCCCCACTGAAAAATCCGCTGGTTACGAAAGTTCAATCAACTCCCGCAAGGCCTTACAAATAAAGGCCTGCAAGCCGAGCGGCCATGTTAATACACGTCCTTGTCATGACGCAACAGGTATTAAGCAATAAGTCGACTTTTTGCATTAATATCTGCTTCCAAGCGACTCATATATATCGGAACACTGCTTTTTATCAATTGAAAGATTTTTTTTGTTCCGGCCACACTTCAACCACTCCCGATGTAATTAACACCGGGAATGAAATCTCAAAACTGAAAACCGGCAACCCACAGCATACTGCGGGCTGCCATTTGTCAGTGCGGCCTGGTTTCTGACTCGGCAACTTCCGTTACTGAAGTCGCCGGACCAACTGCACCCGGCATTGGTTTGGGTAATTCAACCAGTGCGATTTCAAGAACCTCGCCAATGGTTGAGACCGGATGTATATCCAGTTTACGCAGAATATTTTTTGGGATATCTGCGAGATCTTTCTCGTTTTCTGCCGGGATAATGACCGTTTCAATACCACCACGATGCGCAGCAAGAAGTTTTTCCTTTAAACCGCCAATCGGCAGCACGGTACCACGTAGTGTGATCTCTCCTGTCATCGCGACCGTCGCCCGCACCGGAATCCTGGTCAAGGCGGATACCAGTGCGGTACACATACCAACACCAGCGCTGGGGCCATCTTTTGGTGTGGCGCCTTCAGGTACATGGACGTGCATATCAAGCTTCTGATAGAAATCCGGGTCCAGTCCAAGATCCTTGGCCCTGCTCCTGACAACGGTCATGGCGGCCTGGATCGACTCCTTCATAACATCCCCAAGCTGACCCGTTTGCTCCAGCTTACCTTTACCCGGCATCAGCATCGCTTCGATCTGCAATAACTCACCACCTACCTGTGTCCAGGCCAGTCCGGTTACCTGGCCCACAGCGTTGTTCTCTTCAGCAAGACCATAACGAAACTGCCTGACACCCAGGAAGGATTCGAGGTTACGCGCTGTCACCGTGACCTTGCTAAGCTTTTTGTCGAGTGCCAGCTTTTTAACTGATTTACGGCAAATCTTGGCGATCTCCCTTTCCATGCTTCGCACACCGGATTCGCGTGTGTAATAACGCACGATATCGACCAGGACCTGGTCACTGATACTCAGTTCCGTGTCCTGCAGACCATGCTGCTCCATTTGTTTGGGCAACAGGTAATTACCGGCGATATGTAGCTTTTCGTCCTCTGTATACCCGGGGATACGAATGACTTCCATACGATCGAGTAATGGGCCCGGGATATTCAGCGTATTGGCTGTCGCCACGAACATGACGTCGGACAGATCAAAGTCCACTTCGAGATAGTGATCGTTAAACGCATGGTTTTGTTCCGGATCCAGGACCTCCAGGAGTGCCGATGAAGGGTCACCGCGAAAATCCATGGACATCTTATCCAGTTCATCCAGCATAAACAGCGGATTTCGCTTACCCACCTTGGCCATATTCTGCAATACGCGGCCAGGCATGGAGCCAATATAGGTGCGCCGGTGACCACGGATTTCCGCCTCGTCACGAACGCCACCCAGGGACATGCGTACAAATTTGCGCCCCGTGGCCCGGGCGATGGAACGGCCCAGGCTGGTCTTACCTACACCCGGCGGTCCGACCAGGCATAAAATAGGGCCCTTGATAACCTTGACTCTTTGCTGAACCGCAAGATATTCAAGGATTCGTTCCTTGACCTTTTCAAGGCCGTAATGATCGGCTTCGAGTATGGCCTCGGCATCTGTCAGATTTTTGCGAATGCGACTGCTTTTCTTCCAGGGGACATTCAGCATCCAGTCGATATAGTTTCTGACCACGGTAGCCTCAGCCGACATCGGTGACATCATTTTCAGCTTGTTTAGCTCGGAGGTCGCTTTCTTCTTTGCCTCCGCAGTCATACCGGCCTCATCAACACGGCGAGCCAGGTCGTCCATATCATTCGGCGCATCATCCATGTCGCCCAACTCTTTCTGAATCGCCTTCATCTGCTCGTTGAGATAGTATTCCCGCTGGCTTTTTTCCATCTGGGTTTTGACCCGGCCACGGATACGCTTCTCAAGCTGCAGCACCTCGATTTCACCATCGACCAGCGCCATGAGCTTTTCCATGCGCTCAGTCACACTGCCGATTTCCAGCAATGCCTGTTTTTCCTCGAGTCGAATACTCAGGTGTGCCGCGACGGTATCAGCCAGCCGGCTCGGATCTTCAATACCGGCCAGCGTAGTTAGCAACTCGGGTGGGATTTTGCGGTTGAGTTTGACGTATTGCTCAAACAGGGAGACCAATGAGCGCATGGCGACATCAAGTTCCTGTGGTGTCCGATCGTCATCGACCTGGAGGAGATCCCACCAGGCTTCAAAATAGCCGTTCTCGTCAATAAACTTACTGATACTGACCCTTTCGCCACCTTCAACCAGCACCTTTGTAGTGCCATCGGGCAGTTTGAGGAGCTGTAAAACAGTTGCCAGCGTTCCTACTTCAAACAGATCAGCCTCGGCTGGATCATCAACCTCTGCGCTTCGTTGCGTAACCAGCACGATACGCTTATCGATATTCATCGACTGGTCAAGTGCGAGAATTGAACGGTCACGTCCAACGAATAAAGGAATCACCATGTGCGGGTACACCACTACGTCGCGGAGCGACAGTACCGGTGTCGGCTGCATGCTGCTAGCTTGTACCGGTGCAGGTGTGTCGGGGGTGACTGTGTCAGGTTTTTCTGTGTCGGACTTTGCCATCATATTCCTTATCAATCATGCCGGTTGTCTTTTGCGAAACCGACCTGTCAAACAAATGTAAATCAGGGCGAAGCACCCTTCAAGTTGTATTGAGGAAATATGGGCTCGGGAATGGAAAAATCAATACCAAGAGCAGTGGATAATGTCGTGCGACACCTGGGTTTCGAGCTTAGGAGCCCGTTCTATTCACCCGAAGCTACATTATTTGGTACGTTTTCATAGACGATAAATGGCTCTGACTCGCCATCCACGACACTTTCATCCACGACCACTTTGGAGACATTTTCCAGCGAAGGCAATTCATACATGCTATTGAGCAGGATGCTCTCCATAATGGTCCGCAAGCCACGTGCACCGGTCTTTCGCGCCATAGCACGACGGGCGATAGCCTGCAGCGCCTCTTCGCGGATGTCCAGTTGTGAGCCTTCCATGGAAAACAACTGCTGGTATTGTTTTAGCAGGGCGTTCTTAGGCTCTATCAGTATCCGTACGAGGGCAATTTCGTCGAGTTCTTCGAGTGTAGCCACGACAGGTAAACGACCGACAAACTCGGGAATCAAGCCGTACTTAACAAGGTCTTCCGGTTCAACATCACGCAAAAGTTTACCGATATCATTTTCTTCCTCCCGGTTACGAACCTCTGCGGAAAACCCGATACCGGATGCAGAAGAGCGGGATTGTATGACTTTTTCAAGACCGGAAAACGCACCGCCGCATATGAACAGAATCTGGCCGGTATCAACCTGCAAAAACTCCTGTTGCGGGTGTTTGCGTCCACCCTGAGGTGGTACTGACGCGATCGTCCCTTCAATCAGTTTCAACAGTGCCTGCTGAACACCCTCACCGGAGACATCACGGGTTATAGAGGGGTTTTCCGCCTTACGGGACACCTTGTCGATCTCGTCAATATAGACGATACCGGTCTGCGCCTTGTCAACGTCGTAGTCACACTTCTGCAACAGCTTCTGAATAATGTTCTCGACGTCTTCACCCACGTAACCGGCTTCGGTCAGCGTCGTTGCATCGGCGATGGTGAAGGGTACATTGAGCATCCTGGCCAGTGTTTCCGCCAGTAATGTCTTACCGGAACCGGTTGGCCCGATCAGCAGGATGTTGCTCTTGGATAGCTCGATGTCGTCTTGAGAACGCTTTGGCTCGAGACGTTTGTAGTGATTGTATACAGCGACGGAAAGTATTTTCTTTGCATGCTGCTGACCGATGACATAATCATCGAGAAATGCATGTATCTCTTTAGGTGTAGGTAACTTTTCGTTCTTGTCTCCACCAGCTTCATCCAACTCTTCCCGGATGATGTCATTACATAGCTCAACACACTCATCGCATATGTAAACACTCGGCCCTGCAATCAGTTTGCGAACCTCGTGCTGGCTTTTGCCACAGAAAGAACAGTAGAGAATTTTGCCGTCTTTGCTGGTGTGAGTTTGATCGTTCATTTCAATTTTTCCTGCATCCTGCGGAAAATACTACTATTTATCGCCGCCAGAGTCATCCTTTCGACTTTCAATCAATTCATCGATCAAACCGTATTCTTTGGCCTCGATAGGACCCATGAAGTTATCACGCTCTGTATCCGTGGCGATCTGTTCTACACTCTGTCCGGTGTGATGCGCCAACAAATCATTCAATTGTGAACGGATTTTGAGAATTTCACGGGTATGAATTTCAATATCGGTGGCCTGGCCCTGGTAACCACCCAATGGCTGATGGATCATCACCCTCGAGTGCGGCAGACAGTAGCGCTTGCCCTTGGCCCCAGCCGTCAGTAACAGGGCGCCCATACTGGCGGCCTGCCCTACACACATGGTGCTGACATCGGGCTTGATAAACTGCATGGTGTCGTAGATAGCCAGGCCTGCACTGACAGAACCGCCCGGGCTATTAATGTATAAATTGATGTCCTTATCCGGGTTCTCAGACTCCAGGAATAACAACTGGGCCACAATGACATTGGCGGTGTGATCATCAACCGGGCCGACCAGGAAGATGACACGCTCTTTAAGCAAACGTGAATAGATATCATACGCGCGTTCACCTCTTGAGGTTTGCTCAACCACCATCGGTACGAGATTCAAAGCACGTGTTTCGCTATTCATATTAATTGCCTGCTGCCTGTGTTGCCGCATTGATAACTTCTCTAAAGCTCATCGGCTTTTCTGTCACTTTAGCGTTATTCACCACCCAGTCAACCACCTGATCTTCCAGTACCGAGTTTTCCACGGTCTGCAGAAGGCGCTGATCGTTGTAATACATTTGCACGACCTCGCGTGGTTCCTCATAGGTCTGGGCAACCATCTCAATGGCTTCGCGAACCTTGGCACCATCGATTTTAATTTCGTTTTGCTGTGCAATTTCAGCCAGCAACAAGCCACTGCGAACCCGCTTCGTGGCTGGCTCACGGAAGTGATCAAGCATTTCTTTTGTAATATCGAGCTTGGCGCCACGCAACATCTGTTGCAGCATGTTATATGCCTCGTTATTGACAATGCTCTCTGGTACTTCCAGGTCTGGATGCATTTCCAGTAAACGATCAGCCAATTGCGCCTTTAGCTGACTGCTGACAGCCTGGCTCAATTCACGTTCCAGGTTTTTACGGATTTCCGTTTTGAGTTCTTCGACATCACCACTCTCAACACCGAATGATTTTGTGAACTCCTCGTCGACCTCAGGGAATTCACCCTCCTGGACCTTAACCAGCTTAAGGTTTACGTCAGCCTCTTTGCCGGCCAGTGCAGGCTCACGGAAATCAGCGGGGAACTCCAGCTTGTGTTCTTTCTCTTCACCGGCAGACATCTCCATGACCGCTTTTTCAAGCGCCTCAAAACCGGACTCTCCCAAAATGATTGCCAAACGAAGCTCACCTTCTTCCGGAATCGTTTCTTCGTCGACCTTTGCCGTGTATTCGAGCATGACCTGGTCACCATCAAGCGGTTTGCGCTCAACATCGTTCCAGGTGATGCGTTGTTTTTTCAATGTCTCCAGCATCTCGGTAACATCGTCTTCTACAACACTGACATCAGGTGTTTCAATGGAGATTTCGCTGGCGTCAATCGGCTCAAGGTCGGGATAGGTCTCGATCACGGCATCAATTTGCAGACCGTCATCATTCAGGATCGGTTCGCTTGCCACTCTTGGGTTTGCGGCGATTCGCAGTGATTCCTGCTCAACCGCCTTCTGCAGGGCAGACTGTGCGGTTTGCTGAATGACTTCCTGTTTCGCCTGCGGACCATATCGCTGGGTCAGGACACTGAAAGGAATACGACCGGGGCGGAAGCCAGGAAGCCTGACCTGTTTGCCAATTTCGCGCAAACGGGCATCAATCTGCTTTTTAACTTCCTCTGCGGGAACCTGAATTTTCAGCTTCTTTTCTACGGTGCTGATATTTTCAACTGAGACTTGCATGAATAGTCTTTTAACCTCTTGGTGATGTCTCGTCGTGCCGACGGTGGCGGGTTATTTGGTGCGAAAGGGGAGACTCGAACTCCCACGGGTTGCCCCACTGGAACCTAAATCCAGCGCGTCTACCAATTCCGCCACTTTCGCTAAACGTTTTCCGAACTGATATCCCGTCCAGGAGCCTGTGTAAATTTGGTGGGCCATGTAGGAATCGAACCTACAACCTGCGGATTAAGAGTCCGATGCTCTGCCAGTTGAGCTAATGGCCCTTTTTGTCAAAACAGAATCCTTTGATCTGCTTTCAAAATATGGGGTGGACGATGGGGCTCGAACCCACGACCGCCGGAATCACAATCCGGAGCTCTACCAACTGAGCTACGCCCACCATTATTTCTTACTACTGCCCGACTATACCAAAAGTGATTTCAAACCACATTGGCGCGCCCGGCAGGACTCGAACCTGCAACCCTCAGCTTAGAAGGCTGATGCTCTATCCGATTGAGCTACAGGCGCATCGTCTCTTATAAATTGGTCGGGGTGGAGAGATTCGAACTCCCGACCCACTGCTCCCAAAGCAGTTGCGCTACCAGGCTGCGCTACACCCCGAAACCGGTTAACCTGTCGATGTTAAGGACTCAAGCAAATTGCGTCAATCCATTTCCATCATTTTGGGCAACTAAAAACCCAATAAATTCAAAAGGCCACCTGATAATTGATGGCCTTTCATATATTTGGCGTTACAGTTGGCGCGCCCGGAGAGATTCGAACTCCCGACCGCCCGGTTCGTAGCCGGGTACTCTATCCAGCTGAGCTACGGGCGCGCTGTTTTAACACTGTAACATTCTTCCACAGCCGGAGAGATTATTCAGGGCATCCTGCCCTTCACCCTCCGGGTTCGCTGCGCAAGCGCAGTCTCATTCAAATTCGCTCCCGGCGAATTTGTCGAACTCCCGACCGCCCGGTTCGTAGCCGGGTACTCTATCCAGCTGAGCTACGGGCGCGCTGTTTTCCTCACAAAACGCTATGCTTCGCGAGGGGTGCGAATTATCCTTGCGAGGCAGTTAATTGTCAACAGTTGTTGACCCTCATTTCACATCAATTTTCGTGTTAGTCATTAACACCCATTGAACGATAAGTGACGAAATTCCGGTATATACTAATGAGCACTCGAATTTTTAAATTTATCTGAGCCTTGGAAGAGCATTTATCATGAAAAAAATACTTTTAATTCTGTCCATCATAATATTGGGCGCTACTTCTATTGCAACTGTCGCCAAGAGCAAAAAGGAGATACCTGAATATACCGTGGAAGGTCTCAAGCTGATACCCAACACCAAGAATATTGCTTTGGTCTGGGCCGAACCGGGAGCAGACCTGTCACAGTATGATCGTATTTATCTAACTGAGCCCTATGTGGCTTTCAAGAAAAACTGGAAGCGCGACCAGAATCGGGGCAGCATCAAAGTTAATAACAGTGATATGGAACGTATCAGGAAAAATGTCCAGGAATTGTTCATGGAAGTTTTTACCGAAGAACTGGCCAAGGGTGGTTATACCCTCGCAAACGAGCGAGCCGAAGATGTATTGATAGTCAAACCGGCCATCATCGATCTCGATATCACTGCGCCGGATGTGCGCACTGCGGGCAGAACAAATACGTTCACCACATCGGCAGGCTCCATGACACTTTACCTGGAGTTGTATGACTCTGAAACCGATGACCTGCTGGCAAAAGCACTAGACCCCAGAGCTGACCGTGATTCGGGGTATATGCAGTGGCAATCAAAAGTAGCAAATTACGCCGCAGCAAAACGTATGATGCAACCCTGGGCCGAGGCACTTCGTAAAGGGCTTGATGAAGCACGTAACCCGGATAATCAAAACTAGACCCTTCCCCCACACTGAATATGCGCCGTCATCTCCCAATACAGGTAATGACGGCGCTCTATTTACACGATCTTTCTGAATCCGGTTGACACACAACCCTCACTAAACAGATAATCCGCTGCCGTTTTTTCATGCGCCACCAGCTTCATCCCCAACTCACGGGATAAACATCTGGTTAGCTGATAAACTGGTCATCGAATCAGGAGAGGTGTCCGAGTGGCTGAAGGAGCACGCCTGGAAAGTGTGTATACGTTTATAGCGTATCGAGGGTTCGACAAATTTGTCGGGAGCAAATTTGGTCGCTGGAGCGAAGCGGGAGCGCCCGAAGGGTCAAAACCAGGATGGTTTTGAACAATCCCTCTCTCTGGGCTCAAAGAGCCCTCAGGTAGGGTCAGTTAGGTTTGGCTGTTTGCAAAGAACAGTAAAAAGGGTTTACGGAGAGGTGTCCGAGTGGCTGAAGGAGCACGCCTGGAAAGTGTGTATACGTTTATAGCGTATCGAGGGTTCGAATCCCTCTCTCTCCGCCAGATACAAAAAAGCCCCGCATCGCGGGGCTTTTTTGTATCCACTGAAGAAACCGGCATGATTCAGAGTCCGACCACAGCCCCTACCCCACCGAAGGCCGCCCAATAGCGTGACAGGTAAACCCATGACCCAAGGCCGTATCCTGTGGCCAGATATTCCTGCCATCAACGAGAACCTTTTGGCGCATATTGACAGCCAGCTTTTCATAGTCAGGTATCCAGTAAAGCTTCCACTCGGTCACCAGCACCAATGCATCGGCGCCTGTCACGGCCTCGTACTGGTCTGCGTGCACTGAAAACCTCTCCTCGTTACCATAGATCTGCATTGCAACGTCCATGGCTTCGGGGTCATGAGCACGTACGCTGGCACCAGCATCGAGCAATGCGTCTATCAAAACCCGGCTGGGCGCTTCACGCATATCATCAGTATTTGGCTTAAATGAAAGACCCCAAATGGCGATACACTTGGCATCCAGCGCACCTGCAAAGTGCTTTTGCAGCATTTCAAACAGGTGGGTTTTCTGGCGCGCATTCACATGCTCAACCGCATCCAGAATTTTCGCTTCAAAACCGTATTCACTGGCGGTATGGCTCAAGGCTCTTACATCCTTGGGAAAACATGAGCCACCGTATCCCGGGCCAGCATAGATGAAGGAGTAGCCGATACGTGGATCCGAACCGATACCCTGGCGCACATGCTCAATATCCGCACCTACCCTTTCGGCAATATTGGCCAGCTCATTCATCAGGCTGATCTTGGTCGCCAGCATCGCATTGGCGCTGTATTTGGTCAGTTCCGAGGAATGTACATCCATAAAAAGCATCTTTTCGTGGTTACGATTAAAGGGTGCGTACATTTCCCTCAATAATTCTTCACTCAGCTTATTTTCAATGCCACACACAATGCGGTTGGGCTGCATGAAATCCTTGATGGCCCCGCCTTCGGCCAGAAACTCCGGATTTGAAGCCACGCTAAAAACGGTATCTTCACCACGTTCATCAAGCTCATGCTGAATCGCTGCACGGACACGATCGCACGTCCCCACGGGTACGGTTGATTTCACGATGACCAGCAGGTGCTTCGACAAGATCCTGCCAATGCCGGTTGCCACACCCAAAACGTGACCGAGGTCTGCTGAGCCGTCTTCTGATGGTGGTGTACCCACAGCGATTAACAGTGCCTGGGCATGATTGACCGCCTCTTCAAGTGAAGTGGTAAATGACAGGTGACCCCGTTTTGCATTAGAAACCAGCATCTCATCAAGACCGGGTTCGTAAATGGGCGACTTCCCCAATCGCAGGTTTGCAACCCGGTCCGCATCGACATCCATACAGACAACGTTATGTCCTGCTTCGGCCAGACCCGCCCCACTGACCAGCCCAACATAGCCACTGCCAATTATTGAGATCTTCATTTTCTGGATTCCCGTTTTTCTGTTCAAGAACAATGTGGGAATCTTACAACTTTTACAGGCCGCGATGTGCATCGTGACAGCACTACCAACACAAGAAACAAGGAATTAAATACACCGATCATGCGTAGTGACTTCTGACAGGAATGTCGTATGATGTCCGCCATGAAAACCAAAGCTCATACCACCCTGTTTTTGACCCTGCTGGTCACATATTTCCTGACCGCCTGTTCAGCCCATCAGAAAACCGGGCAAATCGACAGCCCGATCCAGTCCCGGGACACGCAAACTGCCGACCTGGCTGATATTGCCGACGATACTTTGGATCTGCTCGAAGGCACAAACAAAGACAAAATCCTCGTGGTGTTTGATATAGACAACACCATTATGGCCATGGAACAGGGCCTGGGTTCTGATCAATGGTATGAATGGCAAAAAAGCCTTAGTGAAAATGACCCATGCAACCCAAAAAGCGTCGGCGATCGTTTTGCCGCGCAGGGCTCCCTGTATTTTGCCAGCGCGATGCGCCCCACACAGGAAGATAGCGCAGCCCAGGTCAGGGCTATCCAGGCAACAGGTGTGTCAGTGATCGCCCTGACGTCACGCGGAATGGATTTTCGTCTACAGACCTTTCGTGAGTTACGACGTAATGGTTTCAGCTTTAGTTATTCTGCCATTGGACCGCACGGGGGTTACATGGAGCCTTTTATGCCAATTGAAGATGGACGGTTGTCACTTTATGAAGACGGTGTGTTTTTGACTGCGGGCCAGCATAAGGGGCAAATGTTGTATGCGCTTCTGGAAAAAACCGGTTTTGGTATGCCGTCAGTCATCGTCATGGTAGATGACAAGCAGAAAAACCTGGATGCCATCAAGGAGACTTTTTCAGCACTCGATGTACCGGTGCACGCCTGGCGCTATACCGGCGAGGATGAGAATGTCAGCGGGTTTGACCCTGAACTGGCCAATACCCAGTGGCAATCCATCGAAGCACCCTTACGCCAGATACAGCAGGTGCTGGGACCGGACAACTATGATTTAACCGGTGCTGTACTGCCACCGGAGTGCGCCCAACCACTGCCATCGTCGCCTGTCTCGGGTGATTGACCCAGTGTTTCACCAGCAATATTAACGCCCAGGCCTGAAACCGTCCTGTTGGCATAAGAAAAGTAGGCCGCCACCTGGTTTATTTCCAGAACCTCACCGTCATCAAAACCTGTTTGTATTATCATACCGGCTTTCATTGCGAACAAAACCTATGCGCCTGATTTATACACTTTCCCTGTTTTTTTGCAGCCTGGCATTATCCCTGCCCGCCCATGCCGCCGATGAAAAACCCCAGACCATCCGCTTTGCGACATTTAATATCGCCATGGGGCTGGAATCTGAAGGTGAGCTTTACCAGCGTCTGACGTCAGGTAAAGACAAGAACCTCAGAAAGGTTGCCGCCGTCATTCAGCGGGTCAGACCCGATGTGTTACTGCTCAATGAGTTTGACTGGTACGAACTCGACTCAGCAGTCCTGTTTATCCAGAACTACCTCGACGTACCGCAAGTGGGGAGTGAAGCCATCAGTTATGCCCACGCACTGAATGGCGCGGTCAATACCGGCCAGGATAGCGGCATGGACCTCAATAGCAATGGTGTCCCGGGAGAACCTGAAGACGCCTGGGGTTACGGCAAGTTCCAAGGTCAATATGGCATGATGGTGCTGTCTCGTTTCCCACTGCAGTTACAACGAAGTTTCCGTTTGTTCAAGTGGAGTGATATGCCGGATGCACAGGCACCCATGAACCCCGATGGTTCCAATTGGTACCCGGAGCCGATCTGGAAAAAACTTCGTCTCAGCTCCAAAAGCCACTGGGACATCGAGGTGAAGGTAAATGACCAGGCGCTGCACTTTCTTGTCAGCCACCCGACCCCACCGGTATTTGACGGACCGGAAGACAGGAACGGTACGCGTAATCATGATGAAATCAGGCTGTGGGCGGATTACATCGAACCGCAGCGTTCGGCTTACATCTACGATGATAGCGGTGCACAAGGCGGCCTGCCCGGCAATGCCAAATTTGTGATAGCGGGTGATCTGAATGCAGATCCGGTCGATGGTGATTCAAGTGTGGGGGCTATTTTACAGTTACTGGATCATCCGAAAATTGATGCCAACTGCGTGCCGGTCAGCGAAGGTGCCGAACAGGCAAGTGCTGAGCAAAAAGGTAAGAATCTGGAGCACAAAGGTATTCACGCCGCGGACACCGGGGACTTCAATGACACATACACCGGCAATATGCGTATTGACTACGTGCTGCCATCTGCAACACTGAAAGTCGTGGCTTGTGGTGTGTTCTGGCCCGCCCCAGGTCAGGATGGTCATGACCTGACCGATGTCTCAGATCATCACCTCGTGTGGCTGGATGTGGAACTTTAGCGCCATCATGACTTCAGAACCTGTTCTTTTAAACGTTTGATCTGGTCCCTGATATCCGCCGCTTCTTCGAATTCCAGCATCTGGGCATGATGAATCATCTGCTTTTCCATCTCCGCAATGGACTTACCCAGTTCAGCCGGTCGCATATGTTGATATTGCGCCGCGGTCTCAGCCACCTTGCGCTGCTCGTCCCGTTCGGCGGGTGTTAGTGAGCGTGCATCCTCCATCACATCGCTGACAGCCTTGATGATGCTCTTCGGCGTGATGCCATGCTCTTTGTTATATTCCCGCTGACGCGCGCGCCGCCGGTCTGTCTCAGCAATGGCTCGCTGCATGGAGCCGGTTACCTTATCAGCATAGAGAATGGCTTTACCCTTGACGTTACGCGCGGCCCTGCCGATAGTCTGAATCAAAGATGACTCCGAGCGCAGAAACCCTTCGCGATCAGCGTCCAGTATCGCCACCAGGGAGACCTCGGGCATATCAAGTCCCTCACGCAGCAGGTTGATTCCCACAAGAACGTCAAACTCGCCCAGGCGCAGGTCGCGTATGATTTCAACGCGTTCCACGGTATCCACATCTGAATGCAGGTATCTCACTTTCACACCATGATCTGCCAGGTATTCGGTCAGGTTCTCGGCCATGCGTTTGGTCAGGGTCGTAATCAGCACCCGTTCACCCACTGCCGTGCGCAGTGTGATTTCAGACAGCACATCATCAACCTGCCCACCCACTGGTCGAATCTCAACTTCAGGGTCAATCAAGCCCGTCGGACGCACAACCTGCTCAACTATGATTTCAGAACGCTCCAGTTCATAAGGTCGCGGCGTGGCCGATACAAACACGGTCTGACCGGCTCTTTGCTCCCACTCATCAAACCTGAGCGGCCGGTTGTCCAGGGCGGAAGGCAACCTGAAACCATAAGTGACAAGATTTTCCTTACGCGACCTGTCGCCTTTGTACATACCACCTAACTGTGGAACCATGACGTGGCTTTCGTCCAAAATCAGCAAAGCATCATCCGCCATGTAGTCAAACAAGGTCGGTGGCGCCTCGCCCGCGCCGCGTCCGGTGAGATGTCTCGAGTAGTTTTCCACGCCATTGCAGTAACCAAGCTCCAGCATCATTTCCATGTCATAGAGCGTACGTTGTTCGAGACGTTGTGCTTCCACCAGTTGCTGATGGTCCCGCTGATGGGCAAGTCGTTCTTTCAGCTCGGCACTGATGGCTGCCACCGCATCGATAACCGTCTGCCTTGGCGTCACATAGTGGGATTTTGGAAATACCGTCACAGCTTGCAGCTTGTTCACCACTTCACCTGTCAGTGGATCAAACTGGGATATGGCTTCGATTTCCTCATCAAACAACTCGACACGAATCGCGCTGATCTCCTCATCACCGGGGAATATATCGATCACTTCACCACGCACACGGTAAGTCCCACGGCGAAGTTCCATATCATTGCGGCTGTATTGCATTTCGGCCAATCGACGCAGGATACTGCGCTGGTTGATGATCTCGCCAACCGACAAATTCAGCACCATGCTCAAGTAACTGCTTGGGTCGCCAAGGCCATAAATAGCGGAAACCGTGGACACGATAATGGTGTCACGCCGTTGTAACAGTGCCTTGGTCGCCGATAAACGCATTTGCTCTATGTGTTCGTTGATAGAAGCGTCTTTTTCAATGTAGGTATCGGACGATGGCACATAGGCTTCGGGTTGATAATAATCATAGTAGGAAACAAAGTACTCAACCGCGTTTTCCGGAAAATAACTCCGAAAATCACCATACAGCTGTGCCGCCAGTGTTTTATTGGGCGCCATGATCAGCGTGGGCCGCTGCAGATCCTGGATGACGTTGGCCATGGTAAATGTCTTACCGGAACCGGTCACACCCAGCAAGGTCATGTTTTTCATGCCTTCACGCAGGCCGCCCGTCAAAGCGCGTATGGCATCCGGCTGGTCGCCCGTCGGCTGGTAATCACTGATCAGTTTGAAAGCTTTGTTTCTCAAGGTATGTTCTTCGTCGACGGCCAAACTTGTTATTATAGCGCCCCTTATTATTATTTAGCTCCCTGGAGAGACCATGAAATTCCTATTTTCCTTAATCCTGCTAGTGTCATTCTCAACGGCTGTCTCAGCACAGACTGCACTCGACGAACAGATTGCGCTTACACGTCAATCAGCCCACACAGATCGCAAGATCATCATCATGGGCAATATGACCTTCACAGCTGACGAAGGTGCACAGTTTTGGCCTGCCTGGAATGAATACCGTGCAGCCATGGCCGCCAATGGCGACAGGACCCTGACCCTTATTAAAGATTTTGCGGCAAACTTCGAGACAATGACCGATCAAAAAGCCAATGAAATCATGACTGACCATTTTTCAATAGAAATGCAGAACGTTGTAATAAAGCAGAAGTTCGCACAGGAAATTGCCAAGTTCATGCCTGCGCTAAAGGTCATGCGTGTGATCCAGATCGAAAACAAACTGGATGCGGCTATCAATTTGCAACTGGCTGCCGAGATTCCATTGGCACAGTAGTTTGAAAGCCAGCCGCTGATAAACCACCGGGGGTGAGGTTTCTCATCCCCTTGGCTAAAATGTTGCTATCATATGATCGATGCCGGAGCTCACCCATCATGTCTCAGAATGCGGGTTGACGTGATGTGAGTATTGTCTATGGCTTTGTCAGATCGGGGAACAAACAAAGTGCCGTTCAAGATTTCCAACCGTGTCACACAAATAAAACCGGCCGCGACGATCATGGTCAGCATGAAGGCCATCGAACTTCGTGCGCAGGGTCGGGACATTATTTCGCTGGGTTTTGGCGAGCCGGACTTTGACACCCCGGAACACATCAAGAATGCCGCCATTGAAGCCATCAAACAGGGTAAGACAAAATACCCGCCGGTTGACGGTACAAAGGAGTTAAAAAGCGCTATCGTCCGCAAGTTTCAAACTGAAAATCAGCTTGAATATGACCCCAAACAAATCATCGTTTCAAACGGCGCCAAACAGAGCCTGTTCAATTTATTAACCTCTTTGCTTAACCCGGGTGATGAAGTCATCCTGCCGGCGCCTTACTGGGTCTCTTACCCGGATATGATCAAACTGGCTGAAGGCCAACCCGTCATATTGAATGCGACAGCTGAGAATGACTTCAAGATCTCGGCAAAGCAACTGGAATCATCCATCACGGACAAAACCCGGCTATTGATCATTAACTCTCCCTCCAATCCGACGGGCAAGGTCTACACCGAAGATGAATACCGCGAGCTTGCGGAAGTGCTGGTTGAGTTCCCAAAGGTCATGGTCGTTTGTGACGATATTTACGAACATATTTACTGGGGCGAAAAACCGTTTCGCACCCTGCTAAATGCCTGCCCTGAGCTGAGTGATCGCACTGTCATTATCAACGGCGTCTCGAAAGCCTATGCAATGACAGGCTGGCGGATCGGATATGCGGCAGGTCCTCAAGACATGATAACCGCCATGCTCAAGGTGCAGGGCCAAAGCACTTCCGGTGCCTGCTCAATCTCGCAGGCCGCTGCAGTCGCCGCGCTTGAGGGTTCACAGGACTGTGTTTCGCAAATGCGGGTTGAGTACAAACGCAGATACGAGTATCTGCTTGATGCACTCAATGCAATTGATGGCATTGAATGCGAAGATTGCGATGGTGCTTTTTACGCATTTCCATCGTTCCAGTCCATCATCGACCGTATGCCGGACATTCGCGATGATGTGGAACTGGCCGCATGGATGCTCGAACATGCCGGTGTGGCCATGGTCCCCGGCACCGCTTTTGGTGCACCGGGTCACCTGCGTCTGTCGTTTGCCACCAGCATGGAAAACCTGCAATCCTGTATTCAACGCATTGCTCATGCGGTTGCAACACTGGATTAAAGACACGCCCACATTTACGATTTTTTCGTAAAACCCCTTACAGGTTTTGACTCCCTGCCTGACCCCCATAAGCCGGGATTTGCCATTACGCACCCTACTCTCTTTCAATTAATCTCAATGCATGAAGATCCGGCAACAGACAGGTTTCACCGCATTGGAGTTGATAGTTACCATGACTATCGTTGCAATTTTATTGGCGACCGGCGTACCAGCCTTCAAAAACTATAGCTGGAACCTGCGTATGAAAACCGCCATGGACACGTTGCAAGCTGATTTGAACCTGGCACGCGGACGCGCCATCAGCCATAACACCCAGACGGTTATCTGCCCGGTATCTGCAAGCGGTGACTGCACAGGTCAGTCAGCATGGCAGGATGGCTGGATTGTTTTCGCCGACCTCAATGCTGACCGAAACAAACAGAAAGGCGAACCGCTTTTAAAACAGGCGGGTGCAATTGCGATGCTGGACATCAGCAGTTCCAGTTCCCGCAGTCGACTGCGCTTTTACCCCAATGGCAGCGCACCGGGAAGCAATGCTTCCATCCTGTTTTGTGATTCGCGAGGGACCACTGAAGCGGGAACTATATCGGTATCCAATAGCGGCAGAATTCGTCTACAAGCAAAAGTTGCCCAACCCACTGAAAATTGTCCTTGACTCGCCCACCTAAAGTACGCAAAATACCGCGCCTTAGGATATTCCCCGGTAGCTCAGTTGGTTAGAGCGGGTGACTGTTAATCACTAGGTCGATGGTTCGAGTCCTTCCCGGGGAGCCATTTTAAATAACAAATACAGGAGCTTAGCAGAAATGCTGAGTTCCTGTTTTTGTTTATGGGGTAACTAATCCGCACTCAATAACAGCCCTGATCGAAGCAAACATCGGGCAAATGGCGTTGTCACACACTCCTTCATATATTGGTTCGGTAACACCAACTGAAGTGAATAGAAATTTTGCTTTAGCCCGGATCAACCAGCGTAGATTAAAACTGCCATATTGAGATATGTTTGATCCAGATCATAATGCGAATGATTATCATTGCTATCATTCCCGAGTCGCCTTGGTGGGCAGTCAACTCTTCCCCCTTCCCCCCCACTTTGAGTTGATTGCTACCAAGGCGATTCTAGTGTGAACCAACTCACAGCACGGGCCACCAAAATGGCTAAAATGAAATAGCTGCTTCAGGTAACGTCAAGGGGTCACCAGGGGGCGTTACCTGAGCGGCTTTTTGTATGCACGTATTAATCGTCCAGCGGCTAAAAACTGCCTGGCTTTATGTTATCCCCTACCTCTCCAGACACTGGTTGCCGGATAAAAAAACAAACTTTGTAACTGACAGTTACATCGGATATATTCACGCCTGACATTCCACTTGAGAACACTATGAAAAAATTATTGACCATCCTGATCACACTGGGCTTCATTTCAACAAGTGTTTATGCACAGGTATGGAAACCAAATGTGAATGACAAGCTGGAATTATCCGTCGCCCAGGCCATTATCAAGGCCAATGAAAGCGACCCCACGCTGACACACTGGTTTGAATCCGCCTACGCTTATGCGGTATTTCCAAAGGTTGGCAAAGGGGGCTTTATCGTCGGAGGCGCGGGTGGTAAGGGCCTGGTCATTCGTGGTGATACCACCATGGGTTATACCTCGCTGTCACAGGTCACCATCGGTGCACAGATAGGTGGCCAGGTCTATGCGCAATACATCATGTTCAAAGACCAGACGGCTTTTGAGCACTTTACCCGTGGCAACTTTGAAATGGGTGCACAGGTATCTGCGGTGGCGATTACCCTCGGCGCATCAGCTGATGCAAGATATGACAGCGGTGTAGCGGTTTTCACCCTCGCAGACGGCGGTTTAATGCTCGAAGCATCCGTGGGCGGGCAAAAATTCAAGTACGACGCCAAGTAGTCAGCCTCGTGACAAGGGTCGCGGGTGTCATCACCGGTGCGTGACGAAGTGTTTCGTCACGCTTAAAGCTGATAGGCAAACGTAAGCACCAACGACAATACCACCCACATCAACAAGGTCAGCGGCGTCCCTACCCTGACAAAATCATTGAATTTATAACCACCTGCGTTCATCACCAGCAGGTTGGTTTTGTAAGCCATCGGTGTAATAAAGCTCAGGTTTGCACCAAAAAGCACCGATAACACGAATGGCTCTAAAGGCAAGCCAAGCTCCTGGGCGATACTGATAGCGATCGGTGTTCCAACCACAGCCGCTGCGTTATTGGAAACTACATTGGTCAAAATAGCCATCAGCAGCATCAGGAAAGATAGTATCCATGCGGGTGAAAGCCTGGATGTCAGGTACAAAAACACCTGTGCGAGATATTCAGCACCACCTGTTTTCATCAGTGCCGAACCAAGCGCCAACGAGGCAACGATAATGAGTATGACCTGGGCACTCAATGCACGGTTTGCCTGCTGCCAGCGGATACAACCGGTACCGATTAAGGCCATGCAGCCTAACATCGCACTCATGGCAATCGGCATGATACCAAGTGCTGCAAGCGCGACGATGGCCACCATGATAAACAGGGCAAGTGGCGCCTTGCGTGTATGCGGTGAATCCGCCGTGTTATCCAGAACCAGCAACTCACCTCCCATCTTCAGGGTGCGGATATTTTCAGACCTGCCCTGGACCAATAAAACATCGCTGGCGCGTAACTGGCGGCGGCTCAGTTCGGCGGTGCTCGCACTGACCACATCCCCTCCACAATGCACGGCCAGTAAGTCCAATCCATAGCGTTCTTCAAGTCGTGCATCAGCAACCTTCAGACCACGCAATTGCGAACCACCTGTCACCACCACTTCTGCAAGCTGAATATGACCTTCATGGGGTGTGGAGGGTGGCTCCGGTCCCGCCGTCAACCTGGCACCCAGAAGCGCCTGGTACTCTTTGAGCATATCAACGGTGGCGGAGACCTGGATTTTGTCATTTTCCCTGATCACTACATCGGGCAGCGGAGAGATAAACTGGTGTTCATCCCTGAATATCCGCTTGACGCGAAAGCCCTCACCGGCCTTGTGAATAAGATGCGCCAATGACCTGCCTACCAGCGGATTGCCGGATGGTATCAGCAGGTGAGCCTCAAACTCACGATTGGAAAGATCTGCCATGGGCGGTGTCCTTTTCGGGATCATGTGAGGCGCCACCAACCACAGGTAAATAATCGCGACACTGGCTGCAAGCACAACGGGGATCATGAAATCAAACATCGCAAATCGCTCCATGCCCATATCCGCCGCCACCGATACGACCAACAGGTTGGTCGATGTACCAATGGTCGTGCCCATACCGCCAAGCAGGGTTGCAAAGCCCATGGGGAGTAACACACCCGATACCGAGCCCTTGCTGCGCGCCACCGCACCGATGAGCATCGGCAACATCAATACGACGATCGGTGTGTTGTTCATGAATGCACTCAAAATGGCGGCGATGACTCAGTGTTAGCAACAGCGCAAGCTTAGGACTCCATTTCCAAAGCCTGGCAAGCCGCCTGGCCACCGGTTCAAGTGCACCGGTGCGAACCAGCGCTTCACCAGCAATCATCAGTGCACAGACCGCAATGAGTGCCTCATGGCCAAAGCCGTAGAAAAACGTCATGGGTTCGATGGTCCCACGAGCACCTTCAAATGGAAATAGCTGGAAACCAACCACCACCATCACGAGTATCGCCAGGCTTGAGGATTCAAGGTGAATTTTCTCGCGGGAAAACAGGAACAAGGCAACCCCGGTCATTAATAACATGACCAATGCATGTGTATTGGGCACTTGCGGGAAGTCCATTGCGATACCAGACCTCTGTTACCTTCCACACCCATATTATCAGCACACATGTATTTGCTGCCAATTATTCGCCTTCGGTACGCTGGCTAATGTCAATCCACACATGAGTTTTCGTAGCTATTTCAAACTTCAAACTTCACCATGGCAGGTTTGCACCTTACAATGCGCCATGCATTTTAATAAATCCCTCAACACACTGGTTTTGGCAACGGTCCTGGTCACCGCCTGTGACCAACCCGGCAATCAGAAAAAACCGGATGAAGACATGCAGCCAGTCAGCATGGAACGAACAGGTTGGTTGAAAAACGATGATCTCCTGGAAGCCAGCGGCATGATGGCCAGTTTCTCGCGCGAGGGTGACTTTTTCCTGCATAACGATGAGGGCGAACCGGTTCTATACGCCATCGACGAAGCCGGTGACCACCTTGGTTCTGTCGAAATAGTACCGGCCAGGAACAGGGATTGGGAAGACATCACCTCGGTACCGGTTGAAGATGGCCGTTGGATCGTGGCTGGCGATATCGGTGACAACAAGGCAAAGCGAAAATCCATCAAGCTGTATTTTGCTGAGGAACCAAAAACCGGTAAACACGACAGGTATTCCGGCAGAACGGATCTGAAACATGCATTGAGACTCACCTACCCCGATGGACCACGTGACTGTGAAGCCATGGCTTATGACCCCATTGGCAAGCAGATTCTCTTTCTGACCAAGCGTGACAAACCCGCCCGGATGTATGCCATCGACCTTCAAACCGCATTGACAGAGGCAGTGGCCGAACTAAAGTTCCTGGGAAACATTGCAAAACTGCGGCCACCGACATCAACCGATCGTTTTCACTGGGGTGCCAGGACAGATTACATTTCGCAACCGACCGGTTTTGACATCTCCCCTGATGGCTCCGAAGCCGCTATCATCACTTATCGAAGCCTATATCGTTTTCGACGTGAAACTGATGAAAGCTGGTTAAGCGCATTGCAAAGAAAACCTGCAGAGGTGGTTGGGCCGCCTGCCCCGCAAAATGAAGCCATCAGTTATACGGTGGATGGGAAGGCGATTTATGTGACCACTGAAAAACAGCCTGCCCCGGTCTTCCGTTTTGAATTCAGGGACACAGATTAACCCATCATTGCCGATCTGTTACCCGTGTATTCAGCCTTGGAATCAACAAGCCCAGCTTGAATATCAGACTAGGTGATTTCAATACCCTGACTTGCCAGGTATTCAACAAAATCGGACTCGGAGATAATCTTTACGCCCAGTTTTTCGGCTTTGGTGAGTTTTGAACCGGCCGCTTCACCCGCCAGCAAAGTGCTTGTTTTGCCGGACACACTGCCACTCACCTTTGCCCCCAAAGATTCGAGCAGGTTTTTGGCCTGTATCCGTGGCATGGACAACGCACCCGTCAATACCCAGGTTTCGCCGGCAAGTGGCTGTTCGCCGGCATTCTCTTCCAATGCCTGCCACTCGACGCCGGCATCCTTCAGTGCCTGGATGACACGGAGGTTCTTCTCCTGCTGAAAAAATGCTGCCACGTGACTGGCAACGATGGGACCCACGTCACTGACCTCGGTCAGACTCTCTTCACTGGCGCCTTGCAATGCTTCCATCGAGCCAAAATGTGCTGCCAGTGAACGGGCAGTCACTTCCCCGACCTCACGAATACCAAGCGCATAGAGCAAGCGGTCCAGGTCCGGTCTTTTGCTGGCTTCAAGCGCTTTCAGCAGGTTCTCTGCCGACTTGCCACCCATACGCTCCATTGAAGCAATCTGCTCATGCTTGAGAAGATAAAGATCCGCTACCGTATGCACCAGGCCCTGCCCGACCAACTGATCGACCAGTTTGTCACCCAGACCCTCGATATCCATGGCCTTGCGGGTGGCAAAGTGCCGGATGCCGTGTTTGATCTGCGCCGGACAAATCAACGCGCCGGTGCAGCGTGCAACAGCCTCACCTTCCACCCGTTCAACGTCTGAACCGCATTCCGGACAGGTCCTGGGCATGTGAAACTCCGGAAGCACGGTCTCACGTCTTTGGTGGATCGCCCGCGCCACCTCGGGAATCACGTCACCTGCCCTGCGCACCACAACCCAATCACCCACTCGAACGTCCTTTCGCCGTATTTCATCCTCGTTGTGAAGCGTGGCGTTGGTCACCGTTACACCACCAACAAAAACCGGTTCCAGTCTCGCAACCGGGGTGAGTGCCCCGGTACGACCCACCTGGATATCAATATCGAGCAAGCGGGTCAGTTCTTCTTCAGCCGGAAACTTGTGTGCCAGTGCCCAGCGTGGCGCCTTACTGATAAAACCCAGCATCCCCTGTTGATCGAAGCGGTCAACCTTGTAAACCACACCATCGATGTCATAGCCCAGGCTTGGCCGCAGACCTGCCATTCGTTTATGGTAATCAAGGCAGCCGTTTAAGCCCTTAACCCGCCTGATCTCGGCATTGACAGGAAAACCCCAATCCCGCAAACGCAGTAAAGCATCGAACTGGGTATCCGGCAGACCATCACGGGTTGCGGTTCCATAGGCATAAAAGGCCAGCGGGCGTTTCGCGGTCAATTGTGGATCAAGCTGTCTCAAGCTTCCGGCAGCGCCATTCCTCGGGTTGACCAGTGGTTTCTCGCCCTTTTCAATGGCCTCCTGGTTGAAGGCATCAAAACCCGCCCGTGGCATATATATCTCACCACGAACTTCCAGCAGAGGCGGCCAGCCCTCGCCATGGATTTTGAGCGGCACGGCTCGTATGGTTCTTACATTGGCGGTAACATCTTCCCCGCGTTCACCGTCTCCACGGGTGGCCGCCGTGGTCAGCAGGCCGCCTTCGTAGGTGAGTGAAATCGCCACGCCATCCAGCTTGGGCTCAGCTGCAAAAACAATATCGCTTCGCTCAAGCCCCTGTTCGACACGTCGCTCAAAATCTGCCACTTCCTCATCCGAGAACGCATTACCGAGGGACAACATCGGCACGCGGTGCCGTATGGTTTTGAAACCTTCCTGGGGTGTGCCGCTGACACGTTGCGTGGGTGAATCCGGTGTCACCAGTTCCGGGTGAAGGGATTCGATGGCCTCCAGTTCCCGCATCAGGCGGTCGTACTCGGCGTCCGGAACCTCCGGGTCGTCGAGTACGTAATAGCTGTAATTGTGATGTTCGATCAAACGCCGCAGTTCATCAGCACGTTTGTGTGCCTGTGACGATGTCATGATTCGGGGTTTTTCTGCCGCTCGTATTCGCGTAATTCTTCCTTGACCTGCATGGAGCGCTGACGGGTGAAGACTTGGTGTTGATCATCCAGCAAATCAGCATGCAGCAATTCGGCCAGTCTGCGGCTTGTTGCCAGCATTGAATCCCAGGCATCCAGGGCATTCCTCGGCCCGGGCAGGGTCATAAACATCGTCACACCGTGGATATCCATGGTGTTCCAGGTGTTTTTATCAAATGACCCGGGCTTGGTCAGGTTGGCCATGCTGAAGACCGGCTCGACGTCTTCTTCATGGATACGGTGAAAAATGTCATGGGTGCCAAAAACCAGGCCGGACTTCACGGCGGCATCAAGTAATTCAATCCCGCTTATCGTGTGATTATCGCGGGACTGTATGAACAGCGTAACAATTTTATCCGGAAGCGGCGCAGCGGGGGCTTTAGGCTTGTTGTCCAGTCGTGGTTCGATTCTATTCTCACCCCCTCTGCCTGTAACCGCCTCGCCTTCAGAAGGCAGATCAATGGCCAGCTCGGCTTGCCTGGCATCAAACCCGTCGCCTTCGCCGTCGACCTCAGCATGTTCGGAATTGAGAGCCGGCTCACGCCTGACCCTTTGTGCATGGGCGCGTTTACGCGAAGCGCGTGGTTTACGTTTTCTGTCGGGGTTGCCGAACAGGAAGATGCCCGCAAGAATCAAAACCCCGGCAATGACTAAAATCCATCTTAGTGTTGAAGTTTCCATAGCAATATCACTAATTTCCTACAAATTTGGTCGCCTCATCAATATCGACCTGTACCAACCGTGAAACCCCTGGCTCACGCATGGTGACACCGCTGAGCTGGTGCACCATTTCCATGGTAATTTTATTATGGGTGACCACGATAAACTGCACAGTTTCAGACATTTCTTTCACCATAGCAGTAAAACGTACGACATTGGCATCATCCAGTGGTGCATCGACCTCGTCCAACAGACAGAATGGTGCCGGGTTCAGGCGGAATATGGCAAAAACAAAAGCCACAGCCGTCAAGGCCTTCTCACCACCGGACATCAGGTTAATGCTGCTGATCCGTTTACCCGGTGGCCGTGCCATGATCGATACGCCCGTGGTCAACAGGTCATCACCGGTTAACTCAAGGTAGGCGTGTCCGCCACCAAACAGCTTTGGAAAGAGTTCCTGTACACCCTTATTGACACTTTCAAATGTGTCTTTAAAGCGGGTGCGTGTCTTACGATCAATTTTCTTGATCGCATTTTCAAGTGTTTCCAGTGCGCCGACGAGGTCCTCGTGCTGGGCGTCCATGTATTCCTTGCGTTTGAGTTCCTCTTCATATTCGGATATCGCCGCCAGGTTGACGGGTTCCAGGCGAACAATTCGTTCACCCAGTCGCTCAAACTCCTGTTGCCAGGCCTCGGCATCCGCGTCCTCGGGAAGTGCTTGCGCCAACTCGCTCACCTGTTGACCCAATTGCTCAACCTGCTGCTCAAGATTGCGGGCATTCAATTCCAGCTCCTGCTGCTGCAGGCGGGCCTTTTCCAATGAACCACGAATTTCATCGACCTGCCTGACGCAGGCTTGACGGGCCGCATCAAGCTTGCGGTAGTCATCTTCGAGTTGTTGCATTTTCGCCCTCGCCGCGGCCAGACGCTGCTCCACGTCAACACGGGTCTGTAACAGGCGATCCATGTTTTCACGGTGTTCTTCTTGCGGATCTTCGTTGAGCGCAATTTGCTCACTAAGCTGCAAAAATCGTTGTTGCAGCTGGCTGAACTGGGTATCCATTCGTTGCAGCGAGTTTCGCAGTGAATCAAGGCTGGCACGGTGTGACCCGGTTTTTAATGCCAGGTCATGACGCTGATTACGTATTTCCCGGGCACGGGTACGGGCCTGATCCCTGCGCTCCAGCAATGACTGACGTTGCTTGTCCAGTGCGGACCGCTCCTTCTCGGTAGCGGCCATTTCATCCAGCAAAGCAGCCTGTTCGACCCGCAGGGTTTTAATCTGTGAATTATCGTCATTTTGCCTGCGCTGCAAATTTGAGGATTCTTCCGCAATCTGCTTTTGGCGACCCTTGAGGTCTTCGATCCGGCTTCGTCCGGCGTTCAGCCGGCTCCCCAGATCCGAACCCTTACGGTGCAATTCATTCACCTGGTGCTGTAGCTCATTGACTTCTTTTTCAGTGACCGGCAGCGCATCCCGTTCTGCCTGGTTTGCCTCGCTAAGCGCCAACCATTGTTGCTGCAACCCGGAAAGCTCTGCCTGCAGGGATTTGATTTCCTGTTTTCGCGCCAGCATTCCCGTCTTTCCGGACTGGCTGCCTGCAACCCGAACCCATCCCGGCCCGATCCACTGACCTTCGGCCGTGATGACAGATAAGCCATCTTTCAGGCCCGGCATGTAACTGAAGGCAGATTCCAGGGAGTCGGCAATCTGCACGTGGTTAAGCTGTGCCAAAATGGCGTCAGGCGCCGTGACTTTCTCAGCCAGGCTGCCCGGTTGTGCCTTCAGCCCGGATGACCCGCTGCCAAGCAGCGTCAACTCAAGGTCACCACGGTTGCCTTCCGCAAGCCGGCTCAAAAGGGTTGACAAGCTTGCCGTATCATCGACCATCACAGAATCCAGCCAGAACCCCAACACGGTTTCAACCGCGGCCTCCCAGCCTTTTGCAACATCGAGTTGCTCGACCAGGCGCGGGGCAGATTCAAGGCCATTGGATTCGAGCCAGGCAATTCCCTTGTCGCCAGCCCGGGCTGCCTGTTGCAATGCCTTGAGTGATTCAAGCCGGCCTTCACGCCGGTTTATCTCGCCTTTTAATTCATGCTGCTTTGCGATGGCGTCGCGCAAACCCTGACGACGGGATTCGAGGGCTTTACGGCTTGATTCGAGTTGTTTCTGCTGCTCAGCCAGTTGCTCTGCCACCCCGTCAGCCTGTTTCTCAAGCGCAATCACTTCCTGGGTCAGGTTACCGGTGTCCGTGCCTTCAGTCTCATCCGCAAGAGCCTTTAGACGCACCGATGCCTCCTGCATGCGATCATCCAGCATCGCCAGCGTTGCACGCTGGTTATCGGCTTTCCGGTTGAGTTCGTTGTTTTTGACGTGATGTTTTTCCAGGCGCTCCTGCCAGCTGGCCACCTCGGCTTCAGCCGTCTGCATCTCGGTATCTGCACTGGCCTCTTCTTTCAGAGCCGTTTCCAGCGCGGGCTCAAACCCGGCCAGCTTGCTGGTCAGGTCCTCCACCTGGGCCCGGTCCAGCACCATGTGCTTTTCCATATCCTGTAAAGCACCCGATGTCTCGTCGTATTCTTTCTTTTGCCTGGCCTGCAATTCACGACTGTGCTGAATCGACTGCTCCAGCCGGGCGATGTCACTGCTCACGGAATATAGCTCACCCTGCACGGTATTGAATGCCTCACTCGCACCCGCCTGTTCCTGGTGAATAGACTCCATGCGCGACTCAATGCCGCGTTGCTCGGCGAGTTGCTCCTGCATCGCGGTTTCCTGCACCGATAAGCCGGAACGACCAAGCTCGGCATCCTGTTGCAAGGAACTCCAGCGCAAGGCCAACAGCTTTGATTCGAGTTCCCTTTGCTCGACCTTCAGCTTCTTGTAACGTTCTGCGGCATTGGCCTGTCTTTTCAAACGGTTCAGATGACTGGCAATTTCATCACGCAGATCGGTCAGGCGGTCGAGGTTTTCGCGGGTGTGCTTGATACGTCGCTCGGTTTCCCTGCGCCGCTCCTTGTAGCGTGATATCCCAGCCGCTTCCTCAAGATGTGACCTGACCTCTTCCGGACCTGCGTCAACCACCTGGGAGATCATGCCCTGCTCGATGATCGAATAGCTCTTTGAGCCGATACCGGTACCGAGGAAAAGATCCCGAACATCCTTGCGCCGGCAGCGTGTGCCATTCAAGGCATACTGTGAGACACCATCGCGCCCAACCATGCGTTTGACAGAGATTTCATTGAAGGCGGCAAACTCACCCGCGATGCGGCCACTGGAATTGTCAAAAATCAACTCCACGCTGGCGATGCCGACGGGCTTGCGACTGCTTGAGCCGGAAAAAATAACATCCGCCATTGATTCACCGCGTAACACTTTGGCGGAACCTTCACCCATCACCCAGCGAACCGCGTCGATAATGTTTGATTTGCCACAACCATTGGGCCCGACGATACCCGTCAGGTTGGTCGGCGCTGTGAAATTAGTCGCATCAACGAAGGATTTGAAGCCAGCTAGCTTGATTGCAGTCAGTCGCATATATTGAATCTGTGTTCAGAGATGAGTAAAGTGCCCATCCTATTAATTTTTTTCCGGAGAGTTGTATGACAAGCCAGCCCAGTCGGGAACTGGAACTGTTTCCTAACCCCCAGCCAGCACGGGATTATACCATTCGAATCGATATTCCGGAGTTTACTTGTTTGTGCCCGAAAACCGGTCAGCCGGACTTCGCCACGCTCACCCTCGAGTATATTCCGGACCTGCAGTGTGTTGAACTTAAATCTTTGAAAATGTATGTCTGGAGTTTCAGGAATGAAGGTGCGTTTCATGAAGCGGTCACCAATGAAATTCTTGACGACCTGGTCAAGGCGACGAAACCCCGGTTCATGCGCCTGAGTGCCGTGTTCAATGTACGTGGCGGTATTGGCACCACCGTTGTTGTCGAACACATGGCTGAAGGCTGGCAAGCGCCCGCTTGTGTCGAGTTGCCGTAGGATGAATTAAAGTTCATCGCTGGCGATGGCCTCTATGGCCAGGGCATGAATGTCAGTTTTCATCATATCGTCCAGGGCGGAATACACTGCCCTGTGACGGGCCAGCATGTTCATTCCATTGAAATACGAACTGACGATGGAGACATTAAAATGGCCGAGTCCGCTTTTTGCACCCTCGTGACCAGCATGCTTGTGGCTATCGTCTTCCACTTCAAGGGATTCCGGCTCCAGGGCCGCCTCAAGCAGCAGGCGGATGCGTTCAACACGTCTCGCGTTCATATTGCCTTCCTCACGGCAGCGCCTTGATAAACGGCCTGACATCCACGTAGTCGTAGACACCGGCCTCCACGTAGGGATCACTGGCTGCCCACTGCTGCGCATCTTCGAGTGAATCAAACTCAGCAATCACCGTCGAGCCGCTAAACCCTGCCGGCCCGGGCTCAGGGGCGTCGATATTGGGCATCGGGCCCGCAACCAGCAAACGCCCCTGCCCGAGCAGGGCCTGGAGCCGCTCAAGGTGTGCTGGTCTTGTCGCTTTGCGTGCTTCAAGACTATCCTCACGATCCGTTGCGTGAATGACATACCACATAGAAAAATTCCTTACTATTTACAGGAAGTGTACCTGACTGATTCATTTGCTCAAGCGCAACGAGTGATTTTTTGTCTTTATTGGCGAATACATTGAGCAGATTGCTTCTAGACAGGTAAAATAGGCGGGATATGAGTGAACGAATCGAAATCAAACCCTATGGCGCCAGCCCGCGTCAGCTCGACCATATTGTCGGGGTCCTGGTTCGTGGTGGCCTGATTGCCTACCCGACAGATTCCGGTTACGCACTCGGTTGGCGCTCCAATAACCGTAAGGCCCGTGACCGGGTCATCCGATTGCGCGAACTGGATCGCCATCATCACTTTAGCTACTGCTGTCGCAGCCTGTCCGAAATCGGCAAACTGGTCAAAGTTCAAAACGCCGACCATCGCCTGATACGGCAACTGACACCCGGGCCTTATACCTTTATTTTGCCATCGACCAAGAACGTATCGCGGAACGCGCAGCTGGATAAAGTACGTACCGTGGGTGTCCGTATTCCCGACCACCCGCTGGTGCAGGGGCTTTTGGAGGTGCTTGATGAACCCCTGTTGAGTTCATCGCTGATCCTGCCGGATCCGGAAGGAAAAATCCTGGACACAGAAGACCTGTATGACGAAGTCTATGGGCAAATCGACCTGTTTGTAGATGCCGGCTACTGCCCGCTCGAACCGACAACATTGATAGACCTGACCAGTGGTCACCCTGAAATCCTGCGCCGTGGACGCGGCGTGATAGACTTCCTCTGATATGGAGCCGGAAAAACATCAATCCACCTTCCCCTCAGACAGGGAAGGCGACCAGAAAGAAATGCCCTTTGCGCTGGTCCAGGGCCTCCCGGTCAGCGAAGTCCCACACGATTTGTACATCCCCCCTGATGCACTTGAAGTCATACTGGATGCTTTTGAAGGCCCATTGGATTTGTTGCTCTACCTGATCCGGCGGCAAAACCTGGATATTCTTGATATACCCATTACCGAGATCACCCGGCAATACATCGAATACATCGAAATGCTGCAGGACATGCAGTTTGAGCTGGCAGCAGAATACCTTGTGATGGCTGCGATCCTGGCGGAAATCAAATCAAGGATGCTGTTGCCCCGCCCCGCCCTGGATGAAGACGAAGATTCCGACCCCAGGGCAGAGCTTGTCAGGCGTCTGCAGGAATACGAACGTTTCAAACAGGCAGCGGAAGACCTGGATGAGTTACCCCGGCTGGGCCGCGACTTTGCACCCGTGGAGGCCTTCGTTGAGGAAAAAACCATCGTTCGCGAACCACCCAAAGTAGAGTTACGCGAAATCCTCGCGGCCCTCAAGGATGTGATGGGAAGAGCCGAACTATTCACCAGTCACCAGGTTTCCTCAGAGCCTCTGTCGGTGCGCGAGCGAATGTCTGTCATCCTCAATGCTTTACGCACTAACCCTTACATGGAGTTCCAGCATCTGTTTGACCCCGAAGAGGGCCGTATGGGTGTGGTCGTGAGTTTTCTCGCACTGATGGAATTATCCCGTGAGCAACTGGTGGACCTGGTACAGAATGAACCCTTCGGTCAAATTTATGTAAAAGCGCCTGAATGAATCACTTCTTATCAATGCGGCGCCTGACCGGCGGCTTTTGAACTAAAAATTGCAGAACAATGACTGAACAAGACGATATGACAATAGACCAGATCATCCAGGGTGAGCAGCTTCAGAACATACTGGAAGCAGCCCTGCTCGCTGCCGGACAGCCATTATCACCCACACAACTGGCAGCGTTATTCAGCGATGATGAACGTCCGCCGAAAGGCGAAATCAGCAGGGCCCTGGAACAATTGAGAGTTGATTGCGGCAATCGTGGCATAGAGTTAAAAAAGGTCGCCAGCGGTTATCGCCTGCAGGTCAAACAGGAGTATAACGAGTGGGTTTCCCGTCTCTGGAAGGAACGACCACCACGTTATTCACGTGCCTTGCTTGAAACCATCGCCCTGATTGCCTACCGGCAGCCCATCACCCGTGGTGAGATTGAGTCTGTGCGTGGTGTATCGGTGAGTACCAACATCATTCGGACGCTACAGGAGCGGGAATGGATTCGCGTTGTCGGTCACCGGGACGTTCCCGGCAAACCTGCCCTGTTTGGTACCACCAATACGTTCCTCGATTCATTTGACCTGCAGAATCTGGATGATCTGCCGACGCTGGCGGAAATCCGCGACATGGAAAACCTCGAGCCAGAGTTGCAACTCGAAGCACCGGCCCCCGAGCCAGCAACAGAAAGCCTGGATGAGGAAACGGATACTGAGGATACAGACGGGAACAAGGACGACGACAACGACCAGGTCAAGCAAGCTGAAAGTGATGCCACACAACCATGAATCAACCTAAACACCCAGACAACGACAAAGAATTTATCCCGGAAAAGCCGCAACAAAAACCGCAACGATTGCAAAAGCTCATGGCGACTGCGGGCCTGGGGTCCAGACGTGCGCTGGAGCGGCAGATCAAGAGTGGTAAGGTTCTCATCAATAACAAGCCGGCTACGCTGGGCCAGACGGCCAGCGAAGGCGACCAGCTCAGGTTTGAAGACCGGGAATGGAAGGTAGTTGATGTCGCCAGTTCACAGCGCAGCCTGGTTTACAACAAACCGCTCGGTGAAGTCACAACCCGTTCCGACCCCCAGGGCCGTCCGACGGTATTTGACCACTTGCCAAGGATACAGGGAGCCCGGTGGATTGCTGTTGGCAGGCTTGATCTCAATACCAGTGGTCTGTTGCTGATGACCACGGATGGGGAACTGGCCCATGCCATGATGCACCCGTCCAACCAGGTTGACCGGGAGTATGCCTGTCGAATTTTCGGTGAAGTTGATGCGGATAAACTGGCCAATCTCAAAAAAGGTGTGATGCTGGATGACGGCATGGCGCAGTTCAGCGATATCCAGGCGGCGGGAGGCGACGAAAGTAACACCTGGTATCACGTCACCCTGCTCGAAGGACGAAACCGCGAAGTCAGGCGTTTATGGGCTTCACAGGACCTGATGGTCAGCCGCCTGAAACGTGTTCGCTATGGTGCGGTTTTTCTGCCAAAACGACTCCGCATGGGTGACTGGTCCGAACTGACGGCCAAGGACCACCAGACTCTCAGAGAGGATGTCGGACTTGGCCCGGTACCGGTTCAACTTGCACTGAAAGCGGAAAAGGTCGAGCGGCAATCAGACCGGCGCGCCATCCGCAAGAAGATGGGGCCACGCAAGAAATCAACACGTTACAAAAACGTTGATCACAAATAATCAAAAGGCCTGCTTAGCAATATGAATTTTGATCAGTTACAGGATCAGTGTCTTGATTATCTTGGGGATGTCATGGCATCGGATCCGGCACATGACATTACCCACGTCAAACGCGTGGTTCAGAACACCCTGATACTGACCGAGGCCGAGAACGGTAATGCCGCCATCAGCATCCCCGCAGCGTGGCTGCACGATTGTGTATCAGTCACCAAGGATTCACCCTTGCGTCAACAGGCTTCAAAACTGGCAGCCGATGAGGCCATCCGGTTTCTCGAATCCATCCGCTATTCACCCGCTCTGTTACCACAGATTCACCATGCCATTGAGGCACATAGCTTTTCGGCCAACATACCCACGAAAACCCTGGAAGCCAGCATCGTGCAAGATGCCGACCGGCTTGAGGCGGTAGGCGCGATCGGCATTGCGCGATGTTTTTTAACCGGTGGCAGCATGGGTACGCCGCTGTACGAACCATCCGACCCATTTGCAGATGACCGTGAGCTTGATGACAAATCATTCACCCTGGATCATTTTTACTGCAAACTGCTGGGACTGGCGGACACCATGAAAACAGAAGCCGGTAAAGCCGAGGCCATCAGGCGAACGGACTACATGAAAGCCTTTCTGCAACAACTCGGTATGGAAATTGGTCGCCAGCCCCTGGGTAGCTAAACTCGGAAGACCTGTCCTAGTCTTTGAATTTTGCGGTTGACTGGCGTCTGCGATCAACTTTGAGGCGGGTAACATCCGGTCGTGAATAATGACCAGCCGGGTCAAAGTTTTGCCGCTCTCTTCGAATCATGTCGAGGTCCAGATCAGCGCTGAACAGGCCCTCGGTCTCGACCTGGGGTTCCAGCAACCATTGCCCATCCGGTGCAGCGATACACGAACCACCATCCGTCATCCAGCCCTTTGCCGCCGCTGTCACGCTGTCTGCGTGCGGAAAGTTACCTGGTATCCAGTCAGCATGCATAAGGCTCGACACTGAAAGCACGTAGGAGCGGGATTCCCGCGCGATAAAGCGGGTAATGTCCTGTGTGTTTCTGACACTGCCGGGCCAAACTGCCACGTGAACATTTTCACCCTGGGCGTACAACGAGGCCCTTGGCAGTGGCATCCAGTTCTCCCAGCAATTAAGCCCACCTACACGGAAACCGTGCAAATCATGCACTCTTAAACCATGCCCATCACCGGCAGACCAGACCAGTCGTTCTTCATAGGTCGGGCATAACTTGCGGTGCACTGAGCCAATCCGTCCATCCGGGTGGATGTATACCAGGCTTGCATACAGGCTATGGCCGCCCCGGTCAGCCGCACGTTCAATGCAACCAAGATAAACGGCTATCGAGTGATCTTTTGCTGTTTTGCACAAGCTATCGAGATGACCCGCATCAATATCAACGGACTCTGATACATAGTGAGCGAACAGGTCCTTTTGCACATCGGAATCAAACTGGGCGCCATTTGTCAGCTCGGGCCAAAACGGATAACCGGGCACCAGGCCCTCCCCGAAAGCGACCAGCTGACTGCCCTGCCCAGCCGCCTGATGCACATAATCACTGACCTTCTCAAGCGTTGCCTTGCGGTCAAGCCATTGTGGTGATATTTGTGCCAGCGAAACCCGCAAATTGGCTGAATCTGTCATAGTTACCCCTTATCGTGGCCGTGACTTGCATTGTAAATCGGGCCGCCGTTGTCGTGATAATAGGCCAGCACCGCCGCAGCCTGGGCCCGCAAAACGCCACGCTTCACTTCGATATCCCTGAGCCGCAGGGATTCAACCCATTGCTCCGGCTTATCTCCCTCGTCAAAACCGGCGGCCTCCGCATCCTCTTTTCGGGCACCGCATACCAGGCTCTTGATTCCTGACCAGGGCAACGCGCCGTAACACATGGCACAAGGCTCACAACTGGTCACCAGTTGCAGAGGCCCCGAGTGGGACAGGTTCCAGTGCCCCATGGACAATTGCGCCAGTGACAAGGCAACCATTTCCGCGTGGGCGATGGACAGACCTGCCGTGGTGACGAGGTTGATGCCAACAGATACCAGGACGCCAGTCTGATCATTGACGACCACGGCGCCAAATGGACCGCCGGTCTTTTGCAGGACGCTTTGTTTTGAAAGCGCAATGGTAAGCTGCATACGCTGCTCAATCGAAGATAAAGGTTGCTGCCAGTCGTCAAGGAATGGTCCGACCCAGGATGGAAGTTCAAAACTGCAATGACTGCTGATTGCCATGGTTCTAGTCTAATCGATTTATGTCAGCTGTTCTGTCGCTGCCGGCTAATTTCATACAGGCAGACACCGGTGGCCACAGAGACATTCAGACTTTCCACCTGCCCGGCCATTGGAATGCTGACCAGGTAGTCACATAGCTCCATGGTCAGACGCCGCAAACCGGTGCCCTCATTGCCCATGACAAGCGCCAGGGGGCCGGTCAGGTCTGTTGCATACAGGCTGTCGCTCGCCTCATCACTGGTGCCTGTCAGCCAGATACCGTGCTTTTTCAGCGCACGTAGTACCCGCGCCAGGTTAGTCGCCTGGATGATATTCAGTGTTTCGGCTGCGCCACTGGCAGCCCTGCGTACAACCGGTGTGATACCGGCGGAACGGTCTTTGCAGATCACCACCAGGTTGACGCCTGCCGCTTCGGCCGTGCGTAAACAGGCGCCGAGGTTATGCGGGTCCTGAATACCATCAAGCACGAGAACCAGTGGTGTACCCTCAATCGCATCCAGCATGGCATCCAGGCTGCCTTCCGAAGCCAGGTTACTACCTTTAAAACCAGCGATCACACCCTGGTGCCGTTCTTGTCCGGATAACTTATCCAGCTCGGGGAGCCGGGTCTTGATGACCTTGATACCCGAACCGTGTGCGCGTGATTCAACTTCCTGTAAGCGCTTGTTGTTGCTGTCGGCGAGTATCCGCAGCCACTCCACATCACCTGCCGCCGTTTTAAGGGCTGATGAGACGGCATGAATGCCGATGAGTAACTGTTCCCCGGATGATGTCATTTATTCAGCCAATTCAAAATCAATTTTTCGCTCATCCAGGTTGACGGCGAGAACCCGCACCTTAACGCGGTCAGCCAACTGGAAAACCCGTCCCCTGCGCTCGCCTTTCATACGGTGGGCGACCGGGTCGAAATGATAATAATCATTTGGCAGACCGGTGACATGCACCAGGCCACTGATACGACCGTAATCAAGCTCAACGAACAAACCGAAAGAAGTGACGCCACTGACCAGGCCCTCAAATTCCTCGCCAATATGGTTTTCCAGGTAGGCGCATTTGAGACGGTCAACCACATCACGTTCGGCTTCTTCCGCCCGACGCGCGTTGAATGAACAGCGCGCACACAATTCAGACATCAGGGCTTCGGTATAGGGATAAGTTGACTCACCGGTATGTTGCAACAAATGGTGTATGGCGCGATGCACCAGCAAATCGGGGTAACGCCTGATCGGTGAGGTAAAGTGGGTATACGCCTCCAACGCCAGGCCGAAATGGCCTTCATTGCCGGGTTGATAAGCCGCAAGACTCTGCGAACGTAACAATACCGCCATGATCATGTGTTCATCAGGCCGGCCCTCGGCCTGCTTGACCACCATTTCAAAATCTTTTGGCTGCGGGTTATCCCGCCATGGAACGGTAATACCCTGCCCGCGCAGAAACTGACCCAGGGCCTCGAGTTTGCCTTCCGGTGGTGAGGCATGGACCCTGTAGGGCGCCGGCAACTTGTTCTTGAGCAAGAAACGGGCTGCTTCAACATTTGCCAGGATCATGCACTCCTCAATCAGCTTATGTGCATCGTTGCGCTCCTGTGGAATTAGCCCGATGACCGCACCGCGCTCATCAAACTGAAACCCGTACTCGGTACTTTCAAAGCCGATAGCACCACGCTTCAGACGTGCTGCAGACAAGGCCTTGTACAGGCTTAACAAATCATCAAGATTGCTTTTAACATCAGCCATGTCATCGTGATGTTTAAGCTCCCCACTTTCATAATAATCTGCGACCTGTTGATAGGTCAGGCGTGCGGAGGATTTCATAACCGCAGCAACAAAACGTGAGCGCTTGACCGTGCCGTCGTCAGAGACCGTCATTTCACAGGCCAGGCACAGGCGGTCTACCGCGGGTTTGAGGGAGCACAGACCATTGGACAACGCTTCCGGCAACATGGGAATCACCCGGCTTGGGAAATACACCGATGTAGAACGCTGTACGGCCTCGTTATCCAGTGGGCTACCCGGTTTCACGTAGGCTGATACCTCGGCTATTGCGACGATCAAACGCCAACCCCTGGATTGCTTCCTGGCAAACACTGCGTCATCGAAATCCCGTGCATCCGCACCGTCGATGGTCACCAGTGGCAGGTCGCGTAAATCCTTGCGACCTGATTTCATGTCCTCCGGAACCGCCTCACCAAATACCTCTGCGGCAGCCTCGACACCGTCAGGCCACTCGAAGGGTAAACCATGACTGCGGATGGCGATTTCCGTTGCCATACCCGGCGCGCCTGATTGGCCCAGTATCTCGGTGATCTTGCCCACCGGTGACTGACGCTCGCTTGGCTCAATGACAATCGTTGCCACCACGACCTGTCCCGGACGGGCGCCCAGGGTGTCCTTTAAGAGGGATCATCACGTCCTGGTTGATGCGCGGATCATCCGGAACGACCAGGGCGATACCGTTTTCTTCTACATACCGACCAACAATGCTGTCATTGGCACGTTCAAGCACATCTGCAATCATGCCTTCACGGCGACCTTGCCGGTCGGTGCCTGTCACCGCGGCGAGAACCCGGTCACCATTGAGCACCTTGCGCATCTCACGTGAGGAAATGTACAGGTCGGATCCGCCATCATCCGGTATCAGGAAACCAAAACCATCGCGGTGGGCACTGATTCGACCTTTAACCAGATCCATCCGGGCGGGAAGTCCATAGGCCTTGCGACGATTTTGAACCAACTGCCCATCACGCACCATCGCACGCAAACGACGTCGCATAATCTCGCGGCTATCATCCGATTCCACTTTGAGGGCCTTGACGATCCCTTTACGTTGCATCGGCTGACCTTTCTTCTCCAGCAGTGCAATAATTTCGTTGCGCTCGGGTGCCACGGCATTTATTTCCCGGCTTTCAGGGCGGTTTTTTCCACCGGTATTGAATCTTGTCACCTGCTTAACTCTCATTGGCTATGTATTAGTTCTCATTGTAAACGAATATGCGGATCAGACTAGACCGCCAGACCCCGTAATCAAGGCGAATTAGATGTCAGACGTCATAAAGAGGACAAAATTGACATTGGCAGGGTTTTACAGACCTCACAGGGTGAAATTCTGTTGACAGTTCAGGGTGAAATCGGTAGAGTCCGCACCGGCTTGGAAGTTCCCCCTTTACTTCTGGGCCAACGGGTTGTGGATCCCCTTTCCACAGCCCACTGCCGAGGTGGCGGAATTGGTAGACGCGCTGGCTTCAGGTGTCAGTGAGCATTAGCTCGTGGAGGTTCAAGTCCTCTTCTCGGCACCAAACTTGAACAAAAAAACCCGTCTTTTGACGGGTTTTTTTGTGGCTTAAGCCCAAGGTTTATATCAATGACGTTTTTGTCACCTCACCACCCTGTCACCTTTGATTACTTTCCCATCGGGTGATGAATGATAATATTCTCTTTCCTGTCCGGCCCGGTTGAGACCATGTGAACCGGTGCTCCGCATAGTGCTTCCATCGCAGCCAGATAAGTTTTGGCATTTTCGGGCAAGTCTTCATAACGGGTAACACCACGGGTGCTTTCGCTCCAGCCGGGGAAGGACTCATATTCAACTTCGAGGTCATCCCATGCTTCGGCGTTTAGTGGTGGTACATCCAGTAACTCACCATTGAGACGGTATGCAATACCTACCTTGATGGTATCGACGCCATCGAGCACATCCAGTTTTGTTACACAAAATCCGGTGACACCATTGGTATGCGCTGCCCTGCGTAGTGCCACGGCATCCAGCCAACCGCAACGGCGGGCCCGTCCGGTGGTCGCGCCGAATTCAGCCCCGCGCTCGGCAATGCCGGCGCCAACATCATCGAACAACTCCGTTGGAAACGGTCCTGAACCGACACGGGTGGTATAGGCCTTGGTGATACCGAGTACATAGTCGATGGCACTGGGGCCAACACCTGCACCAGTGCAGACTGCACCGATGGTGGTATTGGATGACGTGACAAAGGGATAAGTACCGTGGTCAATATCCAGCAAGCTACCCTGTGCGCCTTCATACAGGATGCGTTTACCTTCGGTCCTGAGCCGATGCAGTTCACCACTGACGTCCATGACCAGTTCCGAAAAACAGGCGCCAAGCTGAAGCGCATCATCAAGTACCCGGTCATAGGACATGCGTTGCACATCGAAATATTTTTCCAGCACAAAATTGTGATAATCCATGGCCTCTTCCAGCTTTTCAGCCAACAGACCCGGGTTATACAAATCGGAAATCCGGATACCCCTGCGTGAAACCTTGTCTTCGTAGGCAGGGCCGATACCACGACCGGTGGTGCCAATGGCCTTGACGCCCCTGGCCTTCTCCCGCGCGTTATCCAGAAGCTCATGGTAAGGCATGATGACCGGGCATGCCGGTGAAATTCCCAGCCGGGAACGAACATCGACACCCCAGGATTCAAGTTGCTCGGTTTCCTTCTTAAGGGCCTCCAGCGACACCACAACCCCATTGCCGATCATGCATAGTGCGCCTTCGTTCAAAATGCCCGAAGGGATCAGGTGCAGGACGGTTTTGTGACCGTCTATCACCAGCGTATGGCCGGCGTTATGCCCACCCTGGAACCGGACCACAGCGTCCGCATCCCTGGCCAACAGGTCAACTATCTTGCCTTTGCCTTCATCACCCCACTGGGTGCCCAACACAACGATGCTTTTTGTCATTTCAGCGATAATCTTCGTTTAATGGAATTAAGTCAGAATGAATAGTAATAATGCACCCGACAACATACTGATTATGCCAGCAATCCGGATGCCTTGTGGGCCCATTTTGGCCGCATCACGCATTACTTTTAACCAGGTCGAGGGTGCCAAGCCCGGCAGCAGACCTTCGATGATCAGCACCAGTGCCAATGCAACAAGAAGGTCGCTACCCATGGTAACCCTGTAACTCTATTTGGCGTTCCACCAGGTTCGCTTCTATTGACGCCCGTCCTGCCCGAAATAGTCAAAGAACTCGGAACCCGGATCAATCACAATCGTATCCTGGCTTGAACCAAAGGCTGCACGATAGGCCTGCAGGCTTCGGTAAAAGCGGTAGAACTCTTCGTCCTGACCAAAGGATTCTGCATAAGTCCTGGTCGCAATCGCATCACCTTCACCGCGTACTTTCTGACCTTCGCGTTCTGCTTCAGCGAGTAACACCTGGACCTGCCTGTCGGCATCGGAACGAATTCTCTCCGCTGCTTCCCTACCCTCGAAACGGTAGAGGTTTGCGGCCTTCTGTCGATCTGCAGCCATCCTGCGGAATACGGACTCACGCACATCATCAGGTAACTCGATGCTCTTGATACGAACATCAACAACCGCGATGCCAAATTCCTCGGCCGCCCGGTTGGCTGCCTCGGCTACCGCTTTCATGGTGGTAACACGTTGCTCGGAAACCACTTCGACCAGGGTCCGACTGGCGATCTGGTTACGGATACGGTCACTGACAATGCCATGAAGCCGGTTCAGTGCGATCGCTTCATTGCCCTGGGTGGATGTATAGAAACGTGCAACGTCCTTGATCTGCCATTTCACAAAGGAATCGACATTGACGTACTTCTGCTCCGAGGTCAGCATCAGCTCGGGCTCTGTGTCCAGGGTCAGAATTCGCCGGTCAAACTTGCGGATATTATTCACAAATGGCCACTTGAAATTCAGGCCTGGCTGGTAGTCCACTTTAACAATACGGCCAAGTTGGAAGCGGATGGCGTACTCGGTTTCATTAACCGTGAATATACCGGCGAGACCCAAACCACTCATCACCAGTATCAGGATCAAGATAATTGGTCTTTTCATCGTCTTGCCTCCCTGGCTTTGCTGCGGGTCTTCGCACTGCCTTCCGGACTATCCACACCGATCGCGCTGGTGCCTGTCATCGGTGGCATGATGCTCGCGGGATTGACATCATTTCCCGGCTGACCAATCGGCAGATACAAAATATTCCCGCTTGAATCAACATCGAGGAATACCTTTTTGTTCTTGGAGAAAACCTGCTCCATCGTTTCAAGGTACATACGTTTGCGGGTGATCTCGGGGGCAAGCTGGTATTGCGCCAGGACCTGTGTGAAGCGACTGGCCTCACCTTCGGAAAGCGCCACTGTTGATGCCATATAACCTGCAGCTTCCTGTTCAATACGCGCCGCGGTACCACGGGCTTCCGGGATAACACTGTTGGCATGAACACGGGCTTCTTCGATAAAGCGCTCACGATCCTCTCGTGCACGGATAACATCGGAGTAAGCTTCCCTGACCTGCATCGGCACATTCACGTCGACCAGGTTGAACTCTGTTATCTGCAAACCCGCCTCATAAAAGTCCAGGGTCTCCTGTAACACGCGTTGTGTTTCAATACGCACCTTGGTACGCGCATTACCTTCGAGGATGGCGTCCAGCGAATTGGTACCCACGGATTCTCTCAGTGCACTTTCCGCCGCCTGACGCAGCGTTTGCTCAGGTTCCCTGACACGGAACAGAAAATGCTGAGCATTGTTGATCCGGTATTGAACCTTGTAGACAAATTCAACCAGGTTTTCATCTTCGGTCAACATATGACCACGGTCTTCCACCACTCTTACATTGTTGATATTGACCTTGGTCAGTGTTTCAAATGGCCTGGGTAGCGTCAGGTTGAAACCCGGTTCCAGGGTACGTGAGTATTTGCCGAAACGCAGAACCACACCGTTTTCCGCCTCATCGATCACGTGGACCGAATCCCAACCAACCCAGAAAACAATAAATATCAGCACGAGGGAAAACGCACCCCCCAATCCGCTACTTCCGTTACCGCCACTGCTTTCGGAACCGGCGCCTTTACCGCCTCCACCAAACAGGGACTGCAAACGCTTGCTCACATTACTAAATATTTCTTCCAGGTCAGGCGGTTGTTCACCACCCGATTTCCAGGGATCTTTGTCTCCCTTTCCAGGTTCTTTCCAGGGCATTAATTTCTCCAGTACCAGACGCGACACCGCGTCACAAATCTACTCTAAACAGGTATTAATCAGGCGGGTTATCAACCCGATGAAAAGTTTTCAATATGGGTATTTTAGGGCTCGCCCTGCTGCGCTACAAGTGCTGAAAGTGACAATATGTTATCGCGTACCAGCATACCGTCCGCACCCGGCAGTCGACCGAGCCGCTCCGCGTCCTGTTGAGACAGGTTGATATGCAGCAACCACTGTCCATCATCCGTCACTTTCTCTTCTTCCACAGCCCCCAGGTCAAATAATTGAGAGCGTAATTTCGCATTAAGGTTCCCGAGGCTGACCCAGGCGTTGATTCTTTCGCCTTTTAGCCGCAGCGCAATGGTTTCCTTCAATATTTCCAGGCCTGTTCCCGCCAGGGCGGACACATCGATCCTGTCCACCTCGCCTTCTGCATTGGTATGTGTTGAGGCTGCACGGTCCACCAGGTCAATTTTATTGAATAGCCGCACAATGGGAATCTCACTGGCATCCACGCTTTCGAGAACATCTTCAACATCGTGTTCGCGTTGTTGGTGAAAGGGGTCCGCTGCATCAATGACATGCAAAAGCAGGTCCGCTTCCCGGGTTTCCTGCAGCGTGGCATGAAAGGCTGCCACCAGTTCATGTGGCAGGTCACTGACAAAACCCACGGTATCTACCAGCAACACGTTACCGGTTGGAATATTGGGTAATTGACTAACCGTCGGGTCCAGTGTCGCAAACTGCATATCCTGTGTACCGACATTGGATTCCGTCAATGCGTTAAACAAGGTTGACTTACCTGCATTGGTGTAACCCACAAGGGCAACGGTAAAAACGTGTGAGCGTTCGCGCTTACGACGGCTTTGTGCGCGCTGCTGGCGAACCCGGTCGAGTCGTCCCTTGAGATGTTTAATACGGTGACCAACAAGCTGGCGATCGGTTTCAAGCTGGGTTTCACCCGGACCCCGCAAGCCGATTCCGCCCTTCTGGCGCTCCAGGTGGGTCCAGCCACGCACCAGGCGGGTTGAAAGATGACGTAACTGCGCCAATTCAACCTGCAACTTACCCTCGTGGGAACGCGCGCGCTGCGCAAATATATCCAGTATCAGCGTGGTGCGGTCGAGTACACGACACTTACAACGCTTTTCGATATTACGTTCCTGGATAGCGGACAAGGGCCTGGAGACCACGATCAGGTCAGCACCGGTGGCAGCGACCTGGTCAGCGACCTCATCGACTTTTCCGCTGCCAACAAAAAACCGCGCGTCCGGACGGCCACGCGGTGCAGTTAATATAGCGGCAATTTCCACGCCTGCCGAGCGGCACAGTTCCTCGAACTCATCGAGTTGCTCGGGACCTGTATCCGCGAAAAGCGGATGTAAAAGAACCGCGCGGGTACCCCGCTTTGCCCGTTCAAACAAAACTAGGCGCCTTTAGCTAGCCTTCTTCCCCTTCATCAAAGACACTGACGTTCCTGGCTGGTACGACAGTTGAGATGGCGTGTTTGTAGATCATCTGGCTTACGGAATTTTTAAGTAAGACGACAAATTGATCAAATGACTCGACCTGGCCCTGCAACTTGATCCCATTGACGAGATAGATCGCTACCGGTACACGTTCACGTCGCAATGCGTTCAAGAATGGTTCTTGTAATGATTGACCCTTGGCCATAGCTGTTTCTCCTAGATTTTTATTAATGTCCGATTGGCTACGGAACAGACTACATGGGTGCGGAAGCTCTAAGCTTCAAGGAACCCCCCAAGCACTTCGATGACTTCATGCCTCACCCCGTCTGTCTGCAAATCATACCATACGGATGCACTTTCACGCCTTAACCAGGTGAGCTGTCTTTTCGCCAGTTGCCTGGTCGCCACGATTGCCTTTTCACGCATCTCATCGAACGTAGTTTTTCCCTCTAACCACTCCCATGCCTGGCGATAGCCCACGGCCCGCATGGAAGGTAAGGCCGGGTTAAGATCAGACCGCGCAAACAGGCTTTTCATTTCGTCGACAAAGCCGGCAGCAATCATCAGATCGAAGCGTTGCTCGATACGTTGATGTAATACACTGCGGGGTTCCGGGGAAATCACGATCTTGTGAAGCCGGTAGTCCAGTGCGTAAGCAGATGTCTTGTCATAAAGATCACTCATGCTCTGGCCGCTGACCGATATGACTTCCAGCGCACGCTGGATTCGTTGCGGGTCATTCGGATGGATACGTGATGCGGCCTGTGGGTCTTTTTGCCGGAGCAGTTCATGCATGCCGGACCAGCCGATCTCAGCTGCCTGCTGTTCCAGGCGTTTACGTACCTGGGGGTCAGCTGCGGGCAACTCGGAAAGGCCATACTCAAGTGCGCGGAAATAAAGCATGGTTCCACCCACCAGCAGGGGAATTTTTCCGGCAGCCGTGATCGACCTCATCTCGCGCAAGGCATCTGCACAAAACTCGGCAGCTGAGTACGCCTCCGCGGCATCCCGTATGTCGATCAAGCGGTGTGGCGCCAGCTTAAGGGTTTCCGCATCCGGTTTCGCGGTGCCAATATCCATGCCCCGGTAAACCAGTGCCGAATCGACACTGATGATCTCCACCGGAAAACGCTGGCACAATTCGACGGCCAACCCGGTTTTTCCGGAGGCGGTCGGTCCCATCAAAAAAATGGCAGGGGGTAATGTTTGCCTGTTCACGGGCTGACGACGCCCCCTACCCCTAACGCCCACGCAGAAACAGACGGTCGAGGCTTTGCATATCCAACTGCACCCAGGTGGGTCTGCCATGATTACACTGTGCGGCCCGCTCGGTTCTTTCCATATCGCGCAACAGGGCATTCATTTCTGCGATGTTGAGCTGTCGATTGGCCCGCACGGAACCATGACAGGCCATCGTGGACAGCACCTCATCCATCTCTGATTCGATCTTCAGGCTTTTACCATCTGACACCAGCTCTGACAGGACATCCTGAAGTAAGCGGGTCATATCGGCCCGTTGCAACAGCGTGGGTACTTTGCGAACCACCACCGTTTGCGGGCCCGACCTGTCACAACTGATACCGAGTGACTCAAGACTGTCGTTATGTTCTTCCACCATATCCGCCTCGCGCTCACTGACGTGCACGGTCACCGGTACCAGCAGGTTCTGGCTGCGGATTCCATCCTCGGCCAGGCTGGTCTTGAAACGTTCATAGGTGATACGTTCATGTGCGGCGTGCATATCGACCAGCACCAGCCCATGCTGATTCTGCGCGAGAATATAAACGCCGTGCAATTGTGCCAGCGCAAACCCCATGGGCGGAAATTCCTCACCTGCCTCCAGCGCTGAATGGCTTGCACCCGCACCTCCCGTGCCCGCCCGGGGTGCGGATACCAGCTGTGCGTAGTTTTGTATTTGTTCCGCAACATTGATGGCCATTGCCGGTTGGTTGGCTGCCCACGCACCGGTTTGAGAAGCAACTTGAGATGGGGATTGCGAGCCAAATTCAGGCTCGCTGACCTCTGTGCCCGGTCGCAAAGCGCCACCGCCGACACCGGCTGCGGCCAGGCTCCGATTGAGTGTGGAGAAAATGAAGTTGTGAACCGCACGGGAATCCCGGAATCGCACTTCGTGCTTCTGCGGATGGACGTTCACATCCACACCGGCATAAGGCAACTCGAGAAACAACACAAATGCGGGGTGACGACCATGAAACAACACATCCCGGAAACTCTGCCGGATGGCATGCGCAACCAGGCGGTCGCGAATGACACGGCCGTTCACAAAGAAGAACTGCCGGTCTGCCTGCGCACGGTTATAACGTGGCTCAGCCACCCAGCCACGCAAGCCAAAGGAGCCGCGTTGTTCATCCACGTCCAGGGCATGCTCAACAAACTCCTTACCGACCACCGCCTCCAGCCGGGCCAGCATATCCTCATCCGTGCGTACCGGCGGGAACTGGCGGACCATGCGGTTATTATGCTGCAACTGAAAGCCGACATCGGGGCGCCCGAGTGCAAATCGCTTCAACAACTCGTCTACATGCTTGAATTCGGTCTGGTCGGTGCGCATGAATTTTCTGCGTGCCGGTACGTTGTAAAACAGGTCACGCAGTTCAATCTGGGTGCCGGGTGAGCCCGGTGCGGGAATCGCGGCCTCAATTTCACCATTCGCTGTCTTTACCAGCCACGCATGTTCGGCCCCGGCGACCCGGGACGTCATGCTCATTCTGCTGACCGACGCCATGCTGGGCAAGGCCTCACCCCTGAAGCCCATGGTCGCAACCTCTTCCAGCTCCGTTAAGGAATTGATTTTGCTGGTCGCATGACGGGCCAGCGCCAGGGGCAACTCATCGACAGGTATGCCACAGCCGTCATCGATGACCCGAACCAGTCGCTTGCCACCTTGCTCAAGCGCCACCTGGATGGACTGCGCACCGGCATCCAGGCTGTTTTCAACCAACTCCTTGACCACCGATGAAGGTCGTTCGACCACTTCGCCGGCAGCAATCTGGTTGATCAGGAGTTCTGGTAACTGATGAATGGGCATGCGCACTCTTTTAGCTGTTTTCACGTGCAAGCTTCAACAGTTTGTTGTTTTAGGTGGGAGTCATTTTTTCTGAATCACACTGCTAACCTGACGGAGTTCCCCGCTTTCACGGGGATGACGGTGCCAACGCTAAAGTTCACGCGATCTCAGATGTAATCAACGTCATCCCCGCGAAAGCGGGGAACACCATGAGCTGGCAGAGCATAAACACAAAAACAGGAAACCTAACTGGTAGGAATGATCAACTCACGGCCAACATGGATAACATCGCCTCTTATCTTATTGGCGCTTCGAAGACGGTTCAGACTGACGCTGTAGCGATTTGCGATTCCACCGAGCGTATCACCGCGGGCAACGATGTATTTCATACCATCGCGGTTAGCTGCAATCCAGGTACCCGGTGGTGGGCTGGAGTAAAAATAATTTTTAACACCATGGGTAATGGTTCTTGCCATGCGTTGCTGGAATTCTTTCTCGGTCAGTCGTTTTTCTTCATCGGGGTTACTTATAAACGCTGTCTCGATCAGCACCGATGGGACATCGGGCGATTTAAGCACCATGAAGTTGGCGCGGCCCACATGGGGTTTGTGTACCTTGATATTGCGCTTCATCGCACTCAGAATATCTGCAGCGACCTTATTACTGGCTTCCCGCGTTGCGCTTTGGGACAGGTCCAGCAAAACCGACGCCAGCATGTCATCCTTGTCATTGAGTGTCACACCACCGACCAGGTCAGAGGCGTTTTCACTGTCTGCCAACAGACGTGCGAACTCACTGCTCGCGCCACGTGCCGAGAGGACGAACACCGAACTCCCCCGAACACTCCGCTTGGTAAATGCGTCGGCGTGAATGGAAACAAACAGGTCAGCGCGGGCCTTACGGGCCTTTTCATAGCGGTCACGCAGCGCAATATAGTAATCCCCGTCACGGGTCAGAACCGCTCTCATTCCCGGCTCTGCATCAATGGATTTTTTAAGACGCCTTGCAATTTGCAACACGACGTCTTTTTCACGTGTTTTTTTCTTGCCAATGGCGCCCGGATCTTCGCCACCATGACCGGCATCAATGGCAATCACCACATCCCGGTTGGGTTTACTGATATCGGCGACATGCTTGACCATGGACGATGATTTGCGATTCGACCTGGAAAACAGGTCAATGACCAGCCTATGACTGTATTGGGCGGTTGGTTCGAGCAGAAAACTTTTTAGTTCAGCACTCTCTTTCAGGTCAAAAACCACGCGCAGGGTGTTTTTGTCCGGCTGCCCATAGCGGACACTGGTGATCATACCCGCGTGTTCTTTATCCAGAGTGACCGGGATATCGATAGAGGAACCCTGTAAATCCACCACCACCCGGTGCGGATCCTGCAGGGTAAAAAGCTTGTAGGCAGTTTTGCGGTCAAGATCAAGTACCGCGCGGGTTTTGACGGGATCAGCCCATACACGAAAGCCACTCACTTCGGCTGCAAAAACCGGAAATGAGATTAGCAAAAGTATGATTGCAATGATTAAGCGTTTGCGCACTGGCTCCCAAACCTCACGTATACACCTCCTTGTCGTAAATATAATGATGAATTGCTTTTCGTGAAATTGCAATAGTTTCTGATTAAAAACCGCAAGATAAGGGAACTAGCTAAGAAAAGTAGTTAGGTGTCAAGGAGACCTGATGCAAATGATTTCGCCACGGGTGTCCGGGCCAGCCAATGGAGATCACGGCCTTCTCCCAGGTAACCGAATTTGAGAACAAAATCCGGTTCCGGCAACCAGGAAGCCCCCCTGTCGGGCCATTCAATCAGCAGGATTGTCTGCGTATCCAGCAAGTCTTCAATACCCAGGTACTCAAGCTCACTCGGATCACTAATCCGGTAGAGGTCCATATGCAGAACCGTCAGCGTTTCAAGCTGGTAGTGCTCGAGCAAACCGTAAGTCGGGCTTTTAACACGGCCTTTGTATCCCAGGGCATGAATCAGGCCCCTGGCAAATGTTGTTTTGCCCGCACCGAGGTCACCCTCCAGCCAGATGATAAGCGGCCTCGGGATATTGCACGCAAATTTATTCGCGAAATTTTCAAGGTCTTGTTCGCTGGCAAACACCACTTCACCAGCAACCATGTCAGTGACAGAACCACTCATGACGATATCGACTTCCATACTTCAGGCAGCTTGTCGATGATATCGCCGGCTATCATGGCCATCTCACCCAGGTCATCGGCTGCAAAATCACCCGCCATGGCATGCGCCAGCGCGCCTGCACAGGCTGCGTCAAAGCCGGACAAGCCCTGCCCCAACAAGGCGGCAATAATACCTGTCAGTACATCACCACTACCCGCGGTGGCCATTCCCGGGTTACCTGCGGGGCAGATGGCGTAATTGCCCGAGGCATCCGCCACAACACTGCCACAACCCTTTAAAACCACACAGGCGCCAAAACGTTTCGCGATCGACACGGCTGAGCTAACACGGTCCCGTTGGATATCTGAAACTTCACAAGCCAGCAAACGTGCCGCTTCAGCGGGATGTGGGGTGAGAACCCACTTGTCACGCTGCACAGGTGTTTGTTGTGACCGCTGTGCCAGCAGGTTCAGGCCATCAGCGTCGATGACCATTGGCAAAGCTGCTGCTACACAGGTATCAAACAGTGCAGCCGACCAGTCCGTCATGCCCAGACCGGGGCCGAGTGCCAGGACAAAATCCGAATCAAGTTTTGATTGCAAATCGAGCTCTGAGTCAACGGCATGGACCATTAGCTCGGGACGTCCCAGGTTGACCATGGCGGCATGTGCCGGGTCGGTCGCCAATGTTACCTTGCCCGCACCACTGCGCAGGGCTGCCTCCCCGCATAAACGGATGGCGCCACTCATACCCCTGGCACCACCAACGGCGAGTACATGCCCAAAACTGCCCTTGTGTGAATTGCGCGCTCTTCGCGCTATGGTTTCTGCAAGGAAAACCGGGCTCAGCAAAGTGCCGGCATCATCGGACAGTGCCGATGCCGCTTTAACGGGAATCGAAAGGTCACTAAAACTGATCTCACCACAGTAATCAGGACCATCAGCGGTATACATACCGCGTTTGCGCCCGACAAAAGTCACCGTACTGGCTGACCGGGTCGCACAGCCCATCGCACAGCCGGTATCGGCATTCAGGCCCGATGGAATATCGATGGCCAGTTTAGGGCAGACCATGTCATTTAAGTAGGCGATGGCACGATGAAACTCACCGCCAACCTCCCGATCAATGCCCGTACCCAACAGAGCATCGAGTGCAAGATCATAGCCGTCATTTTTGGCTAATGGCCAGTGCACAACCTCGCCACCCACAGACTGCCAGTCCGCATACGCCCGGGCAGCATCGCCCTTGAGCTGCCGGGGATCGACGAGGGAACACAGCGTGACATCGATTCTGGCTTGCATCGCCAGCCTTGCCACCACGTAACCATCGCCGCCATTGTTACCGGGCCCGCACATGATCAACCAGCGACGGGTGTCGGGAAAACGCTCGCGCGCCACATCGACCACCGCACGGCCCGCCCGGCACATCAACTCATAACCGGCAATACCTAATCCATGAATCGCGGCAGAATCGATCCCACGAACCTGCTCGGCGGTATACAATTTGTGACCTGTACCAGACATGGTTCCATTATAACGGCGAATTGATCAGTGAATCTCCCTAAACAACCCAAAAATAGTGAAGAAGCACAACCGTCAGAACCCGACATGATCGAGTTGGCTGAGCGCATCCGTGCCTGGGGTCAGGACCTGGGTTTCCAGCAGCTTGGATTTAGTGATATTGAACTGGGGGACCACGAGATTCATCTCAACAACTGGCTGTCACAGGGCTTTCATGGCGAGATGGAATACATGCAGCGCCACGGAACACGCCGTAGCAGGCCCGCTGAACTTGAAGCCGGCACGCTGAGGGTCATATCCGTTCGTATGGATTATCTGCCTCAGTCAGCAGAAGACATAGAAACCCTCCTGTTGGAACCCTCGAAAGGTGTCGTTTCACGCTATGCCCTGGGCCGGGATTACCACAAGTTAATGCGTAAACGCCTGCAGAAACTGGCTCATCAGATCGAAGCGCATATCGGTCCTTTTGGATACAGGGTGTTCGTGGACTCGGCGCCCGTGCTTGAAAAAGCACTGGCAGAGAAGGCCGGTCTGGGCTGGATTGGCAAACACTCCAACCTGATCAACAAGACTGCCGGTAGCTGGTTCTTCCTCGGTGAGATCTACACCGACCTGCCCTTACCCGTCGACACAGCGGCCAATGAACACTGTGGAGCCTGTACAAAATGCATCGATGTCTGCCCCACACAGGCGATTATTGCCCCCTACACCGTCGATGCGCGACGCTGTATTTCCTACCTGACCATCGAGCTGCGTGGCAGCATCCCCGAAGAACTCCGTCCACTGATGGGCAACCGGATTTATGGTTGTGATGACTGTCAACTGGTATGCCCCTGGAACCGTTTCGCCCAACCCACACAGGAGGCGGATTTTGCGCCACGCCACGGACTTGATGCGCCCCAACTCATCGAACTTTTCGCATGGAACGAAGCGCAATTCCTGAAACGAACCGAGGGCAGCGCGATACGCCGTATAGGTTTTGAATGCTGGTTGCGAAACATTGCCATCGCACTTGGAAATGCGCCGACATCCGACGCCATCATCGCGGCGCTTCAAAGCCGCCAGCAATACGCCTCTGAGATGGTTCGCGAGCACGTTGAGTGGGCACTGAATCGCCACAAGAATACACTTTAACCCATTGTATTACATGTTTTTTCTTTTTTTGTCCTTGCGGCCCGCTTAATAGTTTAAGCGGGCGGGGGTTACGGCCCCCATAGGGTGTGTGATATTCTTGTCCGAATCAATTTTCTGACTCCGGAAACAAGGAATTCATTCAATGAAAATGCTTGAAAAACTCAGTGCTATGCGCGCCCACGGTGGTGCAATCCAAACCCACGGTCTCGATGATGAAACGGTACTGAGGTTTGCACAACAGGATGAAAGACTCGGCATGGCAGTAGACGCCGCCTATACTGATTTCCTGGCACTGTTAGAAGAAGAGCCGGAACTGATGGCCCTGCCGGAAGCAGAACTCGCCGCCCGGCTACAAGAGGGTTTTGTCAATTTCTACCCGGTAGATGCCATTAACCCCTATATCGCACTGGCCGGCTCCGGTCCCTGGATCGTATCCTCCCGTGGCGCCATCCTGTTTGAATGTGGTGGTTACGGTATGCTCGGCCTGGGTCACGCACCGCAGGCGGCGCTCAAGGCGATGAATAAACCCCATATTATGGCCAACGTGATGACACCGTCATTCAGCCAGAAACGCCTGGTGGATGCGCTACGCAAGGAAATCGGCCAGACCCGGGGCGAATGCCCTTTTGAACGCTTCTTCTGTCTCAACAGTGGTTCGGAAGCGGTCACCCTCGCAGCGCGTATTGCAGATATCAACACCCGGACCATGACCGACCCGGGTGGCAGGCACGCTGCCAAATCGGTCCGTATCCTCAGTTTGAAAGGCTCTTTTCACGGACGCACCGACCGGCCTGCACGTTTTTCCGACTCCACCCGTTCGGCCTGTTGCAAATACCTCGCCAGCTTCCGTGATTACGACAATCTGCTGACGGTTGAACCCAATAACATCAGTCAACTGGAACAGGTATTTGACTATGCCGAAAAACACCAGCTATTTATTGAGGCCTTTTTCATGGAGCCGGTCATGGGTGAAGGCAACCCGGGCCAGGCGATCACACCCGAGTTTTACACCCGCGCCCGCGAATTGACCAGGGAACATGGCTGCCTGTTGCTGGTGGATTCTATCCAGGCAGGTCTGCGTGCCCAGGGCGTGTTGTCGATCTGTGATTATCCGGGTTTCGAAAACCTGGACGCCCCGGATATGGAAACCTACTCCAAGGCACTGAATGGCGGTCAATACCCGCTATCCGTACTGGCCTTGAACCCGGCCACATCCGGCATTTACAAAGCCGGCGTTTATGGCAATACCATGACGACCAACCCAAGGGCGCTGGATATTGCCGTTGCAGTTTTGAACGGTATCACACCGGAAATACGGCAGAACATTCGCGATCGCGGGCTTGAACTGGCCGAAAAGTTGACCGCACTGAAGAACGAGTTGGGCGGGTCCATCACCAAGGTGCAGGGCACCGGTCTATTGACCAGTGCTGAACTTGATTCCGTTCATTTCAAAAACTACGGCGCCAACTCCACCGAGGAATATATGCGCAAGCATGGTATCAACGTCATTCATGGCGGTATCAATGCATTACGCTTTACACCACCGTTCGACATCACCAGCGAGGGTGTTGACCTGATCGTTGAAGTCACACGCGATGCCATTTTAAATGGCCCGGTCAAGGTTGCCAAAACCACCAGCGAAGCAGCTTAGACATGGCACATATGAAACCCTTACCGGCGGAGACCACGCCGGAACTCAAGGACGACTTCGATATTTTCGACAAAATCCTGGGCTTTGTACCCAACAGCCTGCTCACCATGCAGCGGCGACCGAAAATGGTGAAGGGTTTCGGTGAATTGACCAAGGGTGTGATGGACCCGGAAGGTGCGGTCGACCTGGGCCTGATGCGTCTTATTGCACATTTCTCAAGCCGTGCAGCCGGTTGCCAGTATTGCGAGGCCCATTCACTGGTCGCAGCGAAAATTCATGACATCCCCCAGGAAAAACTGGATGCCATCTGGGATTACCAGACCAGCCCGCTCTATTCCGAGGCCGAACGTGTGGCACTGGATTTTGCAATGGCAGCGGGTTCGGTTCCCAATGCGGTCGATGCAGAATTGTTTGCACGTATGCGACAACACTGGGATGAAGACCAGATCGTTCAGATCCTGGGTGCAGTTTGCCTGTACGGTTTTCTTAACCGCTGGAATGACTCGATGGCCACAGATCTTGAAGAATCACCCCGTGAAATGGGTGAAAATGTATTAGCCAGCGGTGGCTGGACCGGTGGTAAACACGTTTAAAAAAACCGCGGACAGGCAGGAGAGGTAAGCCTGGCCGCGGATACCCACGGTGGTTTTAACCAAATAGCCCTGCCAGCACATGTGGCAGCACAAACATCCCTGAAAGCAACAACGTTCCCCCAATCACATTTCCGAGTACAGCAAGCACCATGCGAACCGGAGATTCTCCATCATCATAGACGTCATCATTAAGTGCCTGCCCCTGCACATCTGCGCCATGAGCTGGCAGCACCCTGGTCGCCTGTGACTGAATTTGAATGTCCTCTGTCTGCTGAAAAAGTACCGGTTGCATCTTGTTCTCCTGTTTGATGAAACACAGGAGAACATAGACAGTTCTCAATACATGAGAAGGGTCGAACATTGACTCATTATCTGCATGGGCGCCGAGGTCGCGTAGTACCTTTCTGCCGGACTCGCTGCAAGCACATCCATGTGAGCTCGGTCGCGACATCCCTGTCGCTCACGGTCCGGAAGTAAGGTACTACACACCCTCGGCTATGTAGAAAATCGAAGGTAATGGTTTCTGGCACCTTTACCATGGCTCGGTCACGGTCCGGAAGCAAGGTACCGCACACTCTCCGCTACATGGATAACTAAAGGCCTGTGGTATCTGGTAGATATGCACGGCGTTTGCTGAAGCTGGGAGGGGTAGTTGCTATCAGGACCGTACGAGGCACGAAGCCGAGTCCGAGCGACACAGGGATGTGCTTGAGCGCGTCCTGGTAGTAACTACCTCTCCCAGCTTCCCCACGGAACCAAGCGGATTATCAGAGTTAGTTCAGCAGCGCTAATTTGCGGTTTGGGAGATAACACCCACAACCAGAGTTAAGCGTAAATTTCAGCAGCCTTGCGTGCTGATTCAGCGACGGCATCACGCAAAAAATCCGGTGAGACGACTTCAACTTCAGGGCCGTACCTGAGGATATCCATCACCAGTTCACGTGCACTACTAAATGGCAGCTCAAGCACCCATGCACCGTCAGTGTCATAGGAACCTTTCTGATCCGCGTGCCACTGCTCCTCCGCGATCCAGCGTGCCATTTCCGGTGTGAATTTCAGCTTTGCGGTATGTATGGCGGGTCCGGAGAAGATTCCGTAGGCGCTGTCAAAGTGACCACCGAGATCTTCGGAAGAAACTTCCTTGGCATCTTCACCCAGCAGTTTCTGATCTTTGATGCGCTCCAGCGAAAAACTCCGCAAGCCCTCGGCCTTATGGCACCAGGCATCCAGGTACCAGGAGTTGCGGTATTGGGTGAGTCGTTGCGGGGAGATATCCCGCTCACTTATGTCGTCTTTACGTCTGCCGTGGTAGGAAATATGTAATTGCTGGCGGCCGATCAGGGCGCCCATCACATCCTGAAACAAATGCTCAGGTACCGCCCTGCCCGCTACCGACTGGATATGAATACGCGACTGACCTTCCTCTGCATCCACACCTTTTTGCTGCAGTAATGAGGAAATACGTCCCTGCAGTGATTCCAGTTCACCTTCAAGCAATCCGGGCTGCACATTGCCCAGCACCTGGCGTGCGGTCAGCAAGGCCTGTAGTTCTGCCGGGCTGATCCAGATACCGGGTAACTCAAACGGCTGGTCGTAGCTGCGGTCATAGTAGAAACCACGGTTATCCTCATCCTGCTCCAACGGCGCGCCGAGGAAATCACGCAGTTCTGCCACGAGCCGGTAAAGCGTGGCCTGTGAGCACTCCAGACGCTCCATCAGGTCCTGTCGCGAAATCGGCGTACGACGCTGGCTAAGGATATTGTGCAGGTGGTACAGACGCTCGACTTTAGACATGTTTTGCTTTCCTGAGTATTTACTGCGCTGCGATGCGTGCCTCGATGAATGCCTGCGCCTTGGTAATGCCTTCCAGGCTGCGTTGCTTACCCATCAACCACAGGGTCTTGTCTATTGAAGGTGAAATACCGGCACCGGTCAGGGCCACTCTTAATGGTTGTGCGACCTTACCCATACCCACCTCAAGCTCTGCAGCGACTTTATCGATCACAGCATGCAATGGTTCCGGCGACCAGTTGTCGAGTGCCTCCAGGTTTTCCTTCATCAGGCGCAGCGGCTCAGCGGCAACCGGGCGCAGGTTCTTTTTGGCAGCATTGGGGTCGAGTTCATCATAGCCTTCAAAAAACATTCTGCTCTGCGTCGCCATTTCTTTCAAAGTTTTAACGCGCTCTGCCTGTACTGTGACAATGTCAGCAAGCGACGGGCCGTTTTGCGTATCGATGCCCTGGTCTTCAAAATGCCATGCCAGGTGCTGTGCTACCTCTTCAGGTGGCAACTCTTTCATATAGTGTTGGTTCAGCCAATCCAGCTTGTCAGTATTAAAAGCCGAGGCCTTGCGGTTGACGTCCTTGATATCAAACAATTCAACCATCTCGTCGATACTGAAAACTTCCTGGTCGCCATGTGACCAACCCAGACGCACCAGGTAATTCAGCAATGCCTGTGGCAGATAACCATCGTCGCGGTATTGCATCACACCCACTGCGCCGTGGCGTTTGGAGAGCCTGGCGCCATCGGCACCCAGGATCATGGGTACGTGGGCGAATAACGGTATGTCTGCGCCGAGCGCATGGTAAATATTGATTTGCCGGGGGGTGTTATTGATGTGATCGTCACCACGGATGACGTGGCTGACCTGCATATCCATATCATCGACCACGACGGTGAAGTTATAGGTCGGTGAACCATCCGGACGCGCGATGATCAGGTCATCGAGTTCGTCATTGGAAATATTGATGGTGCCACGTACGAGATCGTCGAATATCACATTGCCGGTCTGCGGGTTGCGGAAACGAACCACCGGTTTGATGTCTGCAGGTGCAACATCCAGATGCCGGCATTTGCCATCGTAACGGGGCTTGATACCGTCCTTCATCTGCTGCTCACGCAGGGCTTCCAGACGTTCCTTGCTGCAATAGCAATGATAGGCCTTGTCCTCATCCATTAATTGCTGGACCACCTCGGCATAGCGGTCAAACCGGTCAGTCTGGTAGATGGGGCCTTCGTCCGCATCAAGACCCAACCACGCCATGCCATCAAGAATGGCCTGTACGGATTCGGGTGTGGAGCGTTCGAGGTCGGTGTCTTCGATACGTAAAATAAATACGCCCTGGTTGGCGCGTGCCTGCAGCCAGGCAAACAGGGCCGTGCGGGCACCGCCGACGTGTAAAAAGCCGGTTGGGCTGGGGGCGAAACGGGTTCGGATGGTCATGTGGCT
>CAVWXX010000016.1:0-206469 GCA_963759155.1 uncultured Gammaproteobacteria bacterium
AGATGACATTCTGTCAAAAAGTGTCCCGTGGAGCAACTGATAAATCTTTCACGATTAATCATCGCATTGACCATTCGCAATTTGTGATAACGGTGGGAGCACTTCACTAACGGATCTTGGCGTGTCACGATACCCATTATGTCTATCTTCAATGACTTGCTTGATTTCATCCAAAACCGAATGCGGATGTCGCATATTTATCAACCGGTTATGTTGATGACGCTGATCAAAAATGGTGGCGAAGCATCTGTTAAACAAATTGCAAAACAGTTTGCTGAGCGCGATGAAGCGCTCATCGAATACTACTCAAAGATTACCAACAACATGCCAGGCAGAGTTCTTGGTGAAAATCATGGAATTGTTTCCAAGATGAGAGGCAAGGGTAATAGTATTTCAGGCTATCAACTGAATGGATATTCGTACCTGACATCTGAACAAAAAGAAATGCTAACGCGTGCGTGCCAGCAGCAATATGAGAACTATCTGGATTCAAGAGGAGCGCAAATATACAAGCACCGGCGAAAAACTGGCCGATACATCAGTGGGACACTAAAGTATGAGGTAATGAAGCGCGCCCGTTACCGTTGTGAACTATGTGGGGTTTCAGCTGCTGAAATTGCTCTGGAAGTTGACCATATTCATCCTAGAAGCCTGGGAGGAAGTAATGACCTAAGCAATCTCCAGGCTCTATGCTATAGATGTAATTCTTGGAAAAGTAATAATGATGATTCTGACGTGCGTGGTAATCGATGCATGCATGAAATACGTGAACCGAGTTGCTTGTTTTGTACTGTTTCTGGAGACCGGCCATTCGTCCAGGAAGCTGAACTCGCCTACGTTATCAAGGATAACTTCCCGGTAACCAAAGGCCATCTACTGATCATTCCAAAACGTCATGAGTCATCATGGTTTGAATTGACGCAAGGTGAATTGGCACAGTGCAATTTATTGATAAAGGCTATGAAAGAGAAGGTATTGGATGAAGAAAATGACGTTCTTGGGTTCAACATTGGAGTGAACACGGGCATAGCAGCAGGACAAACCATTATGCACAGCCACATTCACCTAATTCCCCGCCGTGAGGGCGATGTGACGAACCCAAGAGGTGGTGTTAGGGGCGTGATACCGGGAATGCAGGCATATTGATTCAACAGTTTCTGTGCAATACGGATTAAAAAAGTTTAAGCACAATACAAAGTTGAATTGTCAGGTAGTTCTCTGATGACTTTCACCGTTCTCATCTCTGACAGATCAAAATTTTGAATTTACGATATAAGGGAGAAACCCCGATCAAGAGTGACGAAGGGCTTGTGATAGAGATAGTTTACGCCGTTATTTGACTTGTTTTAGTTTGGTTCTGTAATGAAATAAATCAGCGGTGCAACGAAAGTAGCTTGCATGATTAAATATTTGGTTGTTGATTAAGCGCCAAGGAAAAATGACAAGAAAAGACTTGGTTTTTCTCAAGATTTGAGAACAACATTTGCCATAATTCACCCCAACAAAATCAATCAGATACATGATTGCAAAGGGAGTGAATTACACATGAAAAACACCAAAAAAGACCCACTACAAGAGATGGTCAACAAGTGGGTCGAAGCCGCCTATGCCGGCCAGACAATTGATGAAGCCGAATTTGACCAATTCCGTCAACTCCTGGACGAGACCTATAGGTACACTTCGTTCTACGATTCAGAATGGCCAGGCTTCAAAGGGACTGGCGAACTCTCTATCGTTTCAGTCGATGATTGTATTGAAGCCGGCTGGGGCCTGGAGGGCGATGAGCTTGTAGAGGAATTTAGAGGTCGGATGGCATGTGAGTCTGACACTTTCTACTTTCTGAAGGGCGTGACTGCTGACGACGGGCGCTGGGCCTGTATCGTGGTGCATTGCGTGATTATGGGGCAATTGGGTGCCGTCCAAACAATGGAAACTATAGTTACTTCAGGTTTGGAGGCTGAACAATACTTGCGTGACTGTGGTTACCTTCTTACGGAAGGTGCACCTTCAGGTAAAGTCGATACCTTCACGGATGAAGAAATCATAGAACTGGTGCGAAAGGCACGCGAGTCGGAAAAGCAGCACTAGTTGGTACCAAATGGGTTTTGGTTGCTATCATCTGGTTACATGAAACAGCAAAGATTACCGCTATGCCAGGATCAATAGACGTCAACGACCCATCCAAACTTAACCGCTTCATTCAAGCGCAGGAACGAGTCTATTCAAACGTTCTCGCCGAGTTAAAAAGTGGCCATAAAACAACCCACTGGATGTGGTTCATATTTCCTCAAATCTTGGGCCTTGGCCATAGTCCGACAGCAAAACTTTACGCGATCAAAAACCTGGATGAAGCATCACAGTATCTAAACCACCCCTTACTTGGCGCTCGCTTACTGGAGTGCTCAGAAACTCTACTTGGTATCAACGGCAAATCTGTCACTGATGTTTTTGGCTGGCCGGATGATCTGAAACTTAAGTCTTCGATGACGCTATTCTCGTGTGTCGCAGGCTCTGATTCTGTTTTTGACGAGGTTCTGAATCGTTTCTTTCAGGGAGAGCAGGATACAAGCACGCTTCAGCTATTGGGTAAGTGTTGACGGGTGTCAGGCATGTCGTATTTCATTGTGCTTGCGCAAAATGAGTACCTCGTAGCACCATGATTATCAAACCCTGGAAAACCGCTAAATCACGCAATTTTGTCTCCTTTTTCTCAAGGATTGAGAACCCTTTACAGCATAATTCTATCAAGCAAAACAGACAGATAAGTAACTGTATAGGAAACAATATGGACGATAAAAAAGAAGCAAAAAACCATCTACAGCAGATGATCAATAAATGGGTCGAAGCGACCTATTCTGGACATGCTATCGAACAAACTGAAATTGAAGATTTCCTTAAGGTTTTCACTAAGGCCTATGGGTATGTCGATTTCTATAATTGCGACCTGGAGTGTTTCGGTGGAACTGACGAATTCCCATTCAGCATCATTTCGCTCGAAGAATGTGTCGAAGACGTTTGTGATTTGGAAGATGAGGAGCTTGTGGATTCATTCAGGTGGCGGATGCAGTGCGAATCTGACACTTTTTACTTCTTGAGGGGGATCAACGCCACGGATGGCCGCTCAGTCTGGATTTTAATTCACCCCAACAAAATCAATCAGATACATGATTGCAAAGGGAGTGAATTACACATGAAAAACACCAAAAAAGATCCACTACAAGAGATGGTCAACAAGTGGGTCGAAGCCGCCTATGCCGGCCAGGCAATTGATGAAGCCGAATTTGACCAATTCCGTCAACTCCTGGACGAGACCTATAAGTACACTTCGTTCTACGATTCAGAATGGCCAGGCTTCAAAGGGACTGGCGAACTCTCTATCGTTTCAGTCGATGATTGTATTGAAGCCGGCTGGGGCCTGGAGGGCGATGAGCTTGTAGAGGAATTTAGAGGTCGAATGGCATGTGAATCTGACACTTTCTACTTTCTGAAGGGCGTGACTGCTGACGACGGGCGCTGGGCCTGTATCGTGGTGCATTGCGTGATTATGGGCCAATTGGGTCCCGTTCAAACAATGGAAGCTGTAGTTACTTCAGGTTTGGAGGCTGAACAATACTTGCGTGATTGTGGTTACCTTTTTACGGAAGGTGCACCTTCAGGTAAAGTCGATACTTTCACGGATGAAGAAATCATAGAACTGGTGCGAAAAGCGCGCGAGTCGGAAAAGCAACACTAGCCAGTGGCAAATGGGTTCTGGTTGCTATTATCTGTTTAAATGAAACATGTAAAGACTATCAAATACTTATTGGACAAGTGATCTAGAATCACAGTGAGGTGTGACTATGAACCCTGGTATCCCAGAGCTTTGCAAATTCCTGCTTGATGACCTCGAGCGTCAACCGATACTAAATCTTCTTGAAGAGTTTATAGAGAACAAAACCTCAACTGCAGGAGTCAGGCGGGAGGAGGTTTTTACCAGGGAGATTCTGTGCCCATCCATTGCCAAGTATTTCTATGAAGTCATTCGATCTGAGCTGGATTTATCTAACGTTGAGATTAAGAGTGGGTTAGGCCCGAGCTTTTAGATCGTTTTGGACCCGAATCAAATATTTACTTGCTGCCGGTAGGGTTACGGTGAGCAAACCGTCAGGTTGTCAGCGTAAGGTCAGGGAAATGACTTTCGCTGTTTTAAGTCACTACCTCAATGCCAACCGTATCAACTTCGCGGCGGTTTCGATCTGCTCCTCTTGGTGGGAAGTCAGCTTTTCATGGCCCCGGCACTGTATTCGAACATGTGCATCCGCAAAAATTGTTCGCCAAGGCTCTGCTGACTTCGCCATTGAATAAGCAACTGATTCGTCAATCTCTTGTTCGATATTCGGCTCGGACATTTGTGCATCACTCAAAACATCTAAAAGATTCTGTGGTGACCGGGCGATCCTGTGGCTTGGTTCTTCAACTTCCATATACTTAGCCATTCGCGAACTCGCGCTGGGCATACGGCTGGCCTTTACATGTTTCATTCTCACCGGCGCCGAAGGCACGGTCATCACCGCCAGTTCCTCTTCACCCCTCACCACCCGATCGATGGTTTCCTGCGGCACATCGGCCAGCACGCCCTTGGCCTGTCCAGGCTTAATGCCATGGCGCTCACCGGCCAGCAAAATGAAACGGATGCAGTTCAAGGTGTCTTCACTGTAGCGGGCCAGTTTGCCGCGACCTTGCTTGTGATGTGGCGGCAGAACCCGCTCGATGTAGTAGCGTACCGTGCGCTCGGTTAGTCCGGTTTCTTCTGCCAGCTCTGCCAGGGTGTAGGTGTGATCTTTGTTCATATGCATATCCATGATTGACAAACATTACTGTCAAATATATAGTTTGACAGTGAAACGTGTCGAATATAGCTCAATGTCCCGCAAATATTGGGTTGTAGTGAATCTAGCCTAGCTCAACCGGGGCTAATTTGCCAGTAAGCTTTGTCGAACTCGGTTGTTCGACAAAGCCCGGGTCTTCGACAGGACGGTTACATATTTTACGGCCTTGGAAGCCTTTCTCAGGTTATGAGAACCCTGTCCCTTATATTGAAGTTGGTGCATTGCCACCGCGACCAAATGGGGGATAGGCACTCTTTGGGGAATAGCAGTTTGAAGGTCTGGTAGTTGGTCATTAGCCCTGCTCAGCCGGGGCACTTAGGAGAACAACATGAATGCAGTAGCACAAGCGTTATCCGGTCTGCGGGTCGGCGATCTGGTGACTCACGAGGGTCTGACAATGCACCCGCTGATTCGTGAGAGCCTGTTAAGCAAGGACTATCTCACTCTGGATGAGGCCCTGGCGCAAAACCTGGCCAGGGTTTCCGAGGTTTCCGAGGGCGGCTCGGTACCTCACCTGCTGTTCAGCAACAGTGGCAGCCAGGCCGTGTTTTTGCTGGATGGCGAGGAACTGGTGGGCGCCAAGCAGAACCGCATCCTCAACATTACAGTATTGGCGCCGGCTGGCAAGGATACGGTGGTACCCGTTTCCTGTGTCGAATCCGGGCGCTGGCATCACACACGGGATGACTTTGCCTCCGCGCCCAGGGCGCAGTTTTCCATGAGTCGGGCTAAGAAAGCGGCGCGGGTCAGTGAAAACCTGGTGGCATGCCGTGAAGCGCGGTCTGATCAGGGGGAGGTTTGGGACGATATTTCCGGCAAGCTGGGGCGAATGCGCAGTCACTCGGCCACCTCGGCCGTTGAGCAGGTTTACCAGGATCATGAAGAAAAACTGGGGCAGTTTGTCGCGCAGCTTAAATGTGTTGATGGCCAGGTTGGCGCGGTGTTCTCGATCAAGGGACGGGTAACGGGCCTGGAGTTCTTCGATGCCGCCGAGACCTGTCGGTTGTTGATGCCGAAGATCATCCGCAGCTATGCGCTCGATGCCATAGATCCGGGTTACCGCGGCCATAAAGCCAGCGGCCTGGGCTCGCCAACTGAGGTTATCGAAAGATTGAGCGGTTCTGAATACTCCACCCATAAAGCGGTGGGCGAGGGAGAGGATTTACGTTTTGATTCCACCCCGGGTATCGCCGGTGGTGCGTTGTTTGCCAGGGAAAGGGTCGTGCACATGTGCGCCTTTGTCTCGGGTGAGCACCAGGGGGTTGGTGACGGTAATCGCTATTCTGCCTCGGCATCGCAGCGGCGGCGGTTCAGGAATGTAGCGTGAAATCTGATATCTGTTGGTCACAGGTATCAACCGGTGGTCAGGCATTGAAAGTGTGGGAGGTCACTTAATGGGCAAGGAACAGTTCTTCAGCGAAGTCAGAAATCAATATCACTTGATTTGCGTCAACATAAAGAACGGTAATGGTCCATCAGAGCTTGAAAGAGGCCGTTTTGAGGGATTCATGCGGGCAGGGATTGTTCTCGGCGTGACCAGCAAAAGGGATTTGGAACAACTACTGGAAGATGTCCATTACAAGGTATTTGGCCAGTCCATTGCTGAACGCAAGAAGGCCCGTGGACCCGGGCTGGCGGATGATGATATTGATTATGGGCAATTTGATCGCCCGGCCATTGAGCGCGTCAGCCGGAAGTGACTTGAAAGATGTGTTGTGAAGATTGTAAAGATTATTCTCAGGCTTTGAGAATGAACTCCGGCATCATGCAATTCAGCAAGACGGAAAAGCTGGATCAGTCGTTTCCCCCTGGGTGCTAGAAGGGGGGAAGACGACTACCAGGCGCTGGTGATCGCGTTTGGCTTTGAACGATACGAAATTTATATACGAAGAAAGGGTATTGATATGAAGAAAATTTTACTAGTCTCGGTTTTTGGTTTGTTATGGGCAAGCGGTTGCCTGGCTGAAGAAACCTATCTGGGTAAATTAAGCACCAATCCATATGGAGCGGATTCAACCTCTAATCCCTATGGCAAGCATGGCTCAGAGTATTCAAGCGACAGCATCAACAATCCGTATGGCGAGTATGGTTCGCCCTATTCCAACAAGAGCGCAACCAACCCATACGCTACCGATGCGCCGAAGCTATACGACAGCAACGGCAATTACCGGGGAAAGCTAAGCGCCAACCCCTATGATCCGGATTCCACCTCGAATCCTTATGGTCGTTATGGATCGAAGTACAGCTCGGATTCGATCAATAATCCCTATGGGGCCGGCAGCCCTTACAAGGCGGATAGTCCGAATAATCCGTATGGCCAGGGGATCAGCATTTACGATGATGATGACGGCTGATTATTGTAGGAATTCCGAGAGGAATCAGTTCAATAGAAACAGGCAGTCTTGGTACAATATGCATTCAGCGCCGATTTGATTTATCAGCTTGCGGGCGCATTAAAAATACAGCTAAAGCGTGGCGAATTCCGAACCCGCTCTAGCAACTGCTGAGCGGGTTTTTATGTTCAGGATGAACGGTATGCCGCGGGCGCAGGACGCGCAGGAGCGGCGTGTGTCAAGTTTGCACAGCATTAGAAATGGTCGACCGAACCAGTCACACGACAAACCCGGTCCGGTATTTGATATCCAGATTGTACGCCGGGGCATTCCGCCGAAAGTACTAAAGAGGAGAAAGCAATGAACAGCCCAAGACCAGACTATTTCAAACCAACCACACCCATTGAGGCGGTTTTGCGCCGGATCAAGGGCAATTTGCGTCGCGCCATGGTGGTCGCTGCGGTGGAAAAGGAAGGCATAGAAAGCATTCCCGAGCCCTGGTTGGCACACGACCTTTCCGATCTGTTGAAAAACCAGTTAGGCAGGCAGCAACCAAACTACCGGGGCGGAGAAGATCTACCGGATCTTTTTGAGGATGAGGTAGAGATTGCCCGCCACAGCCTGGTAGACAGCGTACATGGCGAAGTTATCAGTTTGCGAGCTCGTCGCGATGAAGATGACAGGACGATCCTGCTGAGGATTGTCGACGAGTACGGCGAGATATCGGAAGAAGAGTACAAGCTCGAAAAGAGCAGCTTTTCCTCACCGCTGACAGCAGAGGAAGTACTCCAGGTCTTTAACAATTCGGAACCTTGTGTTTGCCTGCAATCCTGTGAGCAACGGTTCAGTCGGATTTCTACCCCGGGCTGGACGAGCTTGCTGACAGGCTCAACATCAAGCAGGTTTGGGAAGGATAAATTCGATCTATGTAATTACAGGGGTTGACCGGCCTCGTCATATGACAAACCCGGTCCGGTATTTGATATCCAGATTGTACGCCGGGGCATTTCGTCCGAAGTACTAAAGAGGAGCAATCCATGTCTATTACACGCAGGCAATTCCTGTTGTCCACAGCCGGTGCTGCCGCTGGCTTTATTCTTCCTTCTTACTACACCCGTGCTTTGGAGTTTCTCGATCGGTTTGACGAGCCGCTGTTAGAGCCACCCAGGATTGTGCGGGAGGAGCTGATCGTTTGTTACGACCGTGACGGCGAGCTGAACCTTGGTGACCCTTACAGCGAGCCGCCGCCAATGAGTTGGCGTGAATATGCTGATAAGTATTACTGCGGTAATTTGCAGGAGTTTAGCGAGAACTGGGAACTGGAAAGGTGGCAGCTTGATGAAGAGGCACCCTGGGATGTTGTAGCGGATGCCTTTATTCGCAACGACAGCCCCAGTGCAAAGGCCTATCGCTTACTGGAATCGCTGGATCTGGGGCCTGAGCTCACGGGGCATGATGCAGTCGGAGGCCTGATCTTCACCGATGGCGCCTGCCCGGGCAATGATTACCTGGGAGTGAGCGCAGAAAGTGACATCACGCTGAGCCTCCTTCAGCAAAGGCTGAATGATCTGGGCACAGGCATCCGCATTGGTTTTGGGTGATTGAATGCACCAGAGATGCCAGTCTGGACGAGCTTATCAGGGCCAAGGTGACATTTCCGCTGTCCCACAATTAGCCACGACCGAAATTCCCTACAAGCTTGAAAAGCGATTGCCGATATTTATGGCTGACTGACTGGTTCATATTAATCCTATGAAAACTTTGCTTTCGCTTAAGTGTAGCTAATAAGCTACAAAATATTGTATGCTTGAATATAGGCTCCAGGAGTACTTAACCAATAACGGCAAAAGCCCGTTTAACGAATGGTTGCTAGCACTCCGGGATATACGGGCCCGCGCACGGGTTAGAACAAGGCTCGATAGGGCTAGCCTTGGAAACCTGGGTGATTACAGGAGGCGTGAAAATGGCGACTAGCAGAAAGTACCAGGATAGTTTGGTCGAAGCTCTGCGCGATCCAAAAGAGGCAGCAGCCTATCTGGATGCTGCGCTCGAAGCGGGTGATCGGGGTGCATTTTTGCTGGCGATTCGCAACGTGATTGACGCGTTGGGTGGAATGACGCAAATGGCACGTCATACTGGTTTGAACCGGGAAAACCTCTACCGCGTCTTGTCTGATCAAGGTAACCCGGAGCTCAAAAGTTTGGAAAAACTGCTCAAGGGAATGGGTTTGAGGTTGGCGGTAGAGGTTGATCAGGAGTTAAACCACGTAGCCTGAAAAAGCGTAATCGATCTTTGTCTGTTTCTGCAATTAATCACAACTGAAAACGCCTACAAACTTGAAGGGCACTCACTGATATTCATTGCTGCAAACTCCATTCATATTTAGTGGATGAAATTACGATCCACTTGCCGCGTACACCAAATGTACATACAATTAGATAATGAATGAAGATTTCAGCAAAGGGAAGCGCGGTGCTTTAGTAAGGACGGATCCTAACAAAATTCGTATTACCATCAGGCTTGATGGCGACATCGTCGAGTACTTTAAAAAGCGGGTGCATGATGCAGGTGGAGGGAATTATCAAACGTTGATGAATGATGCATTGCGCCATTACATTCAATCCGAGACCGAACCTCTGGAAGACACATTGCGGAAAGTAATACGGGAAGAGCTTCACAGGACCAGTTAACTCAGAGGTGTTTGGTACATAATGTATTCTTTGATCGAGGCTTCTTCACCTTTGAGGAATTTACGGCCTGATAAGCACGTGCCCAAAAAAGATATCGAATATTTATACACCCGTTCTGTAAAACTTCCTGCGCTGTTCTACGGAATTGATGGCTGCCCATCGGGTTGGTTCTACGTCGGGACTGATATTGATGGTAAGTGCCAGTTTGGCGTCCTCGAAAACTTTTCGGATATTAGTCTATTTACAAACTGTGCAAAGCTGATCCTGGTAGATATCCCAATCGGCCTGCTTTCTTCCGGAAACCCCAGGCGTTTGTGCGACACAGCGGCCAGGAAAGCCATATCACCAAGAGGTTCATCAGTTTTTCCGGCACCCGCGCGGGCGGCTCTGCGGGAACATTCCTATATTGAAGGCAGCGAAGCAAACCGCCAGGCCGTGGGCAAGAAACTCTCAAAACAAACCTGGAACATCGTGCCCAAGATCCGCGAAGTGGATGAGTACATGCGCTCGCAGGATCTGCAGGAAAAAGTCAGGGAGATGCACCCCGAGGTGGCATTCTGGGCTTTGAATGATCGCAAGCCATTGCATTACGGCAAAAAGAAACAGGAAGGCAGGGAAGAAAGGCTCGAGATACTGACAAGGTTTCTTCCATCCGCCCGGGATTGCTACAAGGACGCACTCAATACCTATAAACGCAAAGACGTCGCGGCCGACGATATATTGGATGCCATGGTGGGGGCGGTAACTGCGATGCATTTTCCCCGTATCAAAACGATGCCTGAAAACCCGGCCAGGGATGAAGAAGGGCTTGCGATGGAGATTGTTTACGCTTTGATTTAACGCTTTCCACTTTTCGCACACGCAGCAACTGATCTCACTTACAGATAAAGAAACCAATACCGATATTCATCGGTAATTGATTAGCGCATATTCTTTTTGATGAAAACTCTGCTCTTGAAAATATACGGCAATGCCGTATAATATTGATGTTCACTTTCATTGAAACACGGCTATTTTCACGCCTGGTGCGGAATTACCTAAGCGAAGATGATTACTGTAAGTTACAAAGTGAGCTGATAGAAAACCCCGAAGCTGGCGCGGTGGTTTGTGGCTCTGGAGGTGTTAGGAAGCTTCGATGGGCTGCGACCGGACGCGGGAAGCGTGGTGGATACCGGGTTATTTACTTTGTGCGCCGCCCTGAGAGCATCATTTGGATGCTTACGATCTATCCAAAAAACGTGACTGATTCAATCCCGGGGCATGTGTTGAAGAAAATTCGTGAGGAAATCGAAAATGATTGAAGAAAGAGACATCGGCGCCGAAATCCTGAGCGGAATTCGCGAGCTCAAACGGGGAAAAACAGGGCGGGTAGTGAATGTGCCTGCAGTTGCAGAGGTGCGCCGCAAGACAGGATTATCACAATCGCGGTTTGCCACTTTGCTCGGGGTATCCGTTCGAACGCTCCAGGATTGGGAGCAAGGGCGCCGCTCACCTTCCGGGGCTGCGCGGACATTGCTTCTGATTGCTCATAAAAACCCGATGGCTTTGTTGGAAGTTGCTTGAGTGCTGCCAGACCGAGTATTTCAAAAAAAGAACGTGAACATTACGAGAGCAACCAAACATGAAAAAGGAATACGATTTTACTGAGGGTGAACGCGGTAAGTACGCAAGGCGTTTTGAGAAAGGAACAAACCTCGTTCTGTTAGAGCCTGAAGTTGCTAAGTACTTTCCTACTGCGAAGTCGGTAAACCGGGCTTTAAAGCGTCTCATTTCCGAGGGGAAGATTGACCTGCCGCATAAGAGTTGAAATCGCCGCAAGACGCGCCTTCCACATATTTTCTATTAAATGAATCAATAGAGCTTAAGAATACGAAGCATATCCGTTCCACCACTCGTCTGGTTATGACCAGCGGTAAGGATGACTAAATCACCCGGTTTCGCAAAACCCAGTTCGAGCAGACAAGTCGTTGCAAAATCTATCTTGGCGCGGTCGCCTGGCTCCCCTTTGTACGATACCGCTTCAACGCCCCAGTTCATCGATAACCTTCGTGCTACCTTTTCGGTACCGCTGACAGACAATATGGGGCAACTTGGGCGGTGCTTTTCCTACCATTCTTTAGTCACAAGCGACTTCCCGTTCAGACCTGGCTTGAATTAGACTTGTCATGCAATGAATCGAACAATACTTTTGTTTAACAATCCAAGTACGAACATTTCACTTGAACATGCCCAATATAGGCATTAACATGCCCAATATGGGCACTACGCAGATCAGATCAGAACAAGGTCAGTCACTCAGTATGGTGGACGCACTCTTTTCCAAAACTCAACAAAATGTTCTGGCACTGCTCTTTGGGCAGTCCGGACAAAGCTTCTACACCAATGAAATCATCAGGAGGTCAGGTGGTGGCTCTGGCGCCGTTCAAAGGGAGCTTTCACGTCTGGTGCGCAGTGGCTTGGCGACAGTAAAACGTATTGGTTCGCAAAACCACTATCAGGCCAATCCAGATGCACCATTGTTTGCAGAGCTTTGCTCCATTATTAACAAGACGGTGGCTTTGGTTGAGCCTCTTAAAGCGGTATTGCAGCCATTTTTAACACATATTGACCTGGCATTTGTGTATGGTTCAGTGGCAAAAAAAAGCGACACCGCATCCAGTGACATTGACCTGATGATCATCAGCGACAGTCTGACTTATGCTGATATTTTTCCGGTCCTGGAAGAGGTTTCCGGGAAATTGCAAAGAAACATCCAGCCAACTATTTATTCAATGGAAGAGCTGACCAAAAGGATTGAATCCGACAACTCGTTTATCAAACGCGTGCTCGACCAACCCAAAGTCTGGATCATAGGGAAGGATAGTGAACTCCCCACTGGATAATCTAACGGGGCATAGTGGATCGTTGGCAGTGGAGCCGCCTGACCGTAATGAATTCAATGGCCTGAAAAGATCAGGTCTTGCCCGTCTGCATGATGCCGCAAACACAGGACTCTCTTTGGAAAGCCGCTTTGATCTGGCCTATAACGCTGCACATGCATTATGTTTGGCCGCTTTAAGAAGTCACGGCTATCGACCAAAAAATCGTTACATCGTATTTCAAGTGGTGCCGCATACACTTGGATTGGGCCCGGAAGTTTGGCGAATCTTGGCAAAAGCGCATGACACCCGCAATTTGGGAGAATATGAGGGAGACTTAAATGTAGACCAACGACTGGTGACTGATTTGGTCACAGCCGTTCAAGCAGTGTCGGCAGCGGTACAACAACTGGTTATACCGTGAATGGTATCCGGCCCCTTTTTCTCCTCTTCCTCGAGACTGGCAAGCCTGCCAAATTAATCAATAGAGCTTAAGAATACGAAGCATATCCGTGCCACCACTCGTCTGGTTATGACCAGCGGTCAGGATGACTGAATCACCCGGTTTCGCAAAACCCAGTTCAAGTAGACAGGTTGTTGCAAAATCTATCTTGGCGCGGTCGCCTGGCTCCCCTTTGTACGATACCGCTTCAACGCCCCAGTTCATCGATAACCTTCGCGCTACCTTCTCGGTGCCGCTGACCGACAATATGGGGCAACTTGGACGGTGCTTGGAGATCAGCCGTGATGTAAAGCCGCTATCACTAAGGCTGATAATCGCGGTGGCTTCAAGATCTTTTGCCATCGTCGTCGCAGCACTGCCAATGGCCTCAGCCACCACATTGGTTGAGTGAAATGGAATTTTCTGCAAATAGCCAAACTCTTCAAGGTTGGATTCGGTGGTTAATGCAAGGGAATGCATGGTTTTAACTGCTTCAACCGGGTACTCACCCGCTGCAGTTTCGCCGGACAGCATGATGGCTGAGCTTCCATCGAGAATTGCATTGGCAACATCACTGGCCTCGGCCCTTGTCGGGCGGGGATTGTGTTGCATGGAAGCCAACATCTGCGTGGCTGTAATGACGGGTTTACCTGCCATGACCGTATTCCGGATCATTTTTTTCTGCGTGCCGGGAACTTCACCAAAAGGCAGCTCAACCCCGAGATCACCACGCGCCACCATCATGCCATCGGCAGCCTCGATGATCTCCTCCATGTTATCCACACCCGTACGGTTCTCAATCTTGGCAATAATTGGCGTATCCATATCCAGGTCTGCAAGGATTTCACGTATTCGGCGGATGTCCTCAGCCGACTGTACAAATGAGGCAGCGATATAATCCACATCATTGGCTGCAGCAAACTCAATTTCACCAATAAGATCCGCGCGGTTCTCGGGCCCCGCTGCAGTCATGGAAAGCTCTGTATCCGGTAAGTTAACCCCCTTGCGTGCACCAAGAATGCCGCCATGGATAACGCGGCAGGAAATCTCTTTCTCCGATGTTGCAACAACACTGTAGTTCAATCGCGCCATCATCGAGCAGTATCACATCATCGACAGAGACTTCATTGGGTAATTTTGCATAGGAAATTGATACACCGGTCTCGTCACCTGCCCTTTCATCTGTCCACAAGCTGAAATTCATACCCCGGTTCAGGTCAACATAGCTGTTTTTCAGTAGACCTGTTCGAATTTCAATGCCACGTGTATCGATCATAATGGCTACCCGCCTGCCGGCGAGCCTGGATGCTTCGCGAATTCGTTCTATGCGCTGTGCATGCTCGTCAAAGCTGCCATGGGAAAGATTGAGGCGAGCCACGTTCATGCCGTTTTCTATCATCCGGGTCAGGATCGAAACATCATCACTTGCCGGGCCAATGGTGGCAATAATTTTTGTTTGACGGAAAAGGACGCTCTTATTCATGTTATTCCTGATGTTCAACTGTAGAGCAGTATTGTATGTCCAGGCTCGTCAATTGCGAAGGCGTCGTATCCACTTGCGTGCGAGCTGTTTGACAAGCCGTATCGATCAACATACCGTAACACTCAGGTTCGAACGATAAGGATATGTTGTGACGGTTGTAACAGTTTCGGCTAAATATCAGATAGTTATACCCAAGGTTTTTAGGGAGTCAGTGGGTATTGTGCCTGGTCAAAAAGTACAAATGCTAACGTTTGGTAATCGCATTGCGTTAATTCCAATCAAACCGATGAAAGAGTTGAGAGGCTTTTTGCAGGGGATAGATACAAACGTTAGAAGGGAAATAGACAGCTTGTGAATGTTGTTGATTCTTCGGCGCACGTAAACAAACACCAGGAGCAAACCCTTGACCAGATCTCTGAGCACTAACGTTTTTTCATCCGTGATCATCGCTGGCCTTCTGATCAGCGTCATCACGGGGCAATCATACGCTGCAGACCCCGCATCGACACCGGTTCTAAACGCAAACCAACAGGCATTCTTCGACAAGGTAAAGTCCATGTGCGGTGCCAGGTTTGAAGGTGATTCTGTATTCCCGGAAGACCCGGGTGATGCATTCAAGGGGCAACTGCTGGTCGCAACGGTTGAGACCTGCGGGGATGACTTAAGAATACGAAGCATATCCGTTCCGCCGCTGGTCTGGTTATGACCAGCGGTCAGGATGACTGAATCACCCGGTTTCGCAAAACCCAGTTCAAGTAGACAAGTTGTTGCAAAATCTATCTTGGCGCGGTCGCCTGGCTCCCCTTTGTACGATACCGCTTCAACGCCCCAGTTCATCGATAACCTTCGTGCTACCTTTTCGGTACCGCTGACAGACAATATGGGGCAACTTGGGCGGTGCTTTTCCTACCATTCTTTAGTCACAAGCGACTTCCCGTTCAGACCTGGCTTGAATTAGACTTGTCATGCAATGAATCGAACAATACTTTTGTTTAACAATCCAAGTACGAACATTTCACTTGAACATGCCCAATATAGGCATTAACATGCCCAATATGGGCACTACGCAGATCAGATCAGAACAAGGTCAGTCACTCAGTATGGTGGACGCACTCTTTTCCAAAACTCAACAAAATGTTCTGGCACTGCTCTTTGGGCAGTCCGGACAAAGCTTCTACACCAATGAAATCATCAGGAGGTCAGGTGGTGGCTCTGGCGCCGTTCAAAGGGAGCTTTCACGTCTGGTGCGCAGTGGCTTGGCGACAGTAAAACGTATTGGTTCGCAAAACCACTATCAGGCCAATCCAGATGCACCATTGTTTGCAGAGCTTTGCTCCATTATTAACAAGACGGTGGCTTTGGTTGAGCCTCTTAAAGCGGTATTGCAGCCATTTTTAACACATATTGACCTGGCATTTGTGTATGGTTCAGTGGCAAAAAAAAGCGACACCGCATCCAGTGACATTGACCTGATGATCATCAGCGACAGTCTGACTTATGCTGATATTTTTCCGGTCCTGGAAGAGGTTTCCGGGAAATTGCAAAGAAACATCCAGCCAACTATTTATTCAATGGAAGAGCTGACCAAAAGGATTGAATCCGACAACTCGTTTATCAAACGCGTGCTCGACCAACCCAAAGTCTGGATCATAGGGAAGGATAGTGAACTCCCCACTGGATAATCTAACGGGGCATAGTGGATCGTTGGCAGTGGAGCCGCCTGACCGTAATGAATTCAATGGCCTGAAAAGATCAGGTCTTGCCCGTCTGCATGATGCCGCAAACACAGGACTCTCTTTGGAAAGCCGCTTTGATCTGGCCTATAACGCTGCACATGCATTATGTTTGGCCGCTTTAAGAAGTCACGGCTATCGACCAAAAAATCGTTACATCGTATTTCAAGTGGTGCCGCATACACTTGGATTGGGCCCGGAAGTTTGGCGAATCTTGGCAAAAGCGCATGACACCCGCAATTTGGGAGAATATGAGGGAGACTTAAATGTAGACCAACGACTGGTGACTGATTTGGTCACAGCCGTTCAAGCAGTGTCGGCAGCGGTACAACAACTGGTTATACCGTGAATGGTATCCGGCCCCTTTTTCTCCTCTTCCTCGAGACTGGCAAGCCTGCCAAATTAATCAATAGAGCTTAAGAATACGAAGCATATCCGTGCCACCACTCGTCTGGTTATGACCAGCGGTCAGGATGACTGAATCACCCGGTTTCGCAAAACCCAGTTCAAGTAGACAGGTTGTTGCAAAATCTATCTTGGCGCGGTCGCCTGGCTCCCCTTTGTACGATACCGCTTCAACGCCCCAGTTCATCGATAACCTTCGCGCTACCTTCTCGGTGCCGCTGACCGACAATATGGGGCAACTTGGACGGTGCTTGGAGATCAGCCGTGATGTAAAGCCGCTATCACTAAGGCTGATAATCGCGGTGGCTTCAAGATCTTTTGCCATCGTCGTCGCAGCACTGCCAATGGCCTCAGCCACCACATTGGTTGAGTGAAATGGAATTTTCTGCAAATAGCCAAACTCTTCAAGGTTGGATTCGGTGGTTAATGCAAGGGAATGCATGGTTTTAACTGCTTCAACCGGGTACTCACCCGCTGCAGTTTCACCGGACAGCATGATGGCTGAGCTTCCATCGAGAATTGCATTGGCAACATCACTGGCCTCGGCCCTTGTCGGGCGGGGATTGTGTTGCATGGAAGCCAACATCTGCGTGGCTGTAATGACGGGTTTACCTGCCATGACCGTATTCCGGATCATTTTTTTCTGCGTGCCGGGAACTTCACCAAAAGGCAGCTCAACCCCGAGATCACCACGCGCCACCATCATGCCATCGGCAGCCTCGATGATCTCCTCCATGTTATCCACACCCGTGCGGTTCTCAATCTTGGCAATAATTGGCGTATCCATATCCAGGTCTGCAAGGATTTCACGTATTCGGCGGATGTCCTCAGCCGACTGTACAAATGAGGCAGCGATATAATCCACATCATTGGCTGCAGCAAATTCAATTTCACCAATAAGATCCGCGCGGTTCTCGGGCCCCGCTGCAGTCATGGAAAGCTCTGTATCCGGTAAGTTAACCCCCTTGCGTGCACCAAGAATGCCGCCATGGATAACGCGGCAGGAAATCTCTTTCTCCGATGTTGCAACAACACTGTAGTTCAATCGCGCCATCATCGAGCAGTATCACATCATCGACAGAGACTTCATTGGGTAATTTTGCATAGGAAATTGATACACCGGTCTCGTCACCTGCCCTTTCATCTGTCCACAAGGCTGAAATTCATACCCCGGTTCAGGTCAACATAGCTGCTTTTCAGTAGACCTGTTCGAATTTCAATGCCACGTGTATCGATCATAATGGCTACCCGCCTGTCGGCGAGCCTGGATGCTTCGCGAATTCGTTCTATACGCTGTGCATGCTCGTCAAAGCTGCCATGGGAAAGATTGAGGCGGGCCACGTTCATGCCGCTTTCTATCATCCGGGTCAGGATCGAAACATCATCACTTGCCGGGCCAATGGTGGCAATAATTTTTGTTTGACGGAAAAGGACGCTCTTATTCATGTTATTCCTGATGTTCAACTGTAGAGCAGTATTGTATGTCCAGGCTCGTCAATTGCGAAGGCGTCGTATCCAGCTTACGTGCGAGCTGTTTGACAAGCCGTATCGATCAACATACCGTAACACTCAGGTTCGAACGATAAGGATATGTTGTGACGGTTGTAACAGTTTCGGCTAAATATCAGATAGTTATACCCAAGGTTTTTAGGGAGTCAGTGGGTATTGTGCCTGGTCAAAAAGTACAAATGCTAACGTTTGGTAATCGCATTGCGTTAATTCCAATCAAACCGATGAAAGAGTTGAGAGGCTTCTTGCAGGGGATAGATACAAACGTTAGAAGGGAAATAGACAGCTTGTGAATGTTGTTGATTCTTCGGCGCACGTAAACAAACACCAGGAGCAAACCCTTGACCAGATCTCTGAGCACTAACGTTTTTTCATCCGTGATCATCGCTGGCCTTCTGATCAGCGTCATCACGGGGCAATCATACGCTGCAGACCCCGCATCGACACCGGTTCTAAACGCAAACCAACAGGCATTCTTCGACAAGGTAAAGTCCATGTGCGGTGCCAGGTTTGAAGGTGATTCTGTATTCCCGGAAGACCCGGGTGATGCATTCAGGGGGCAACTGCTGGTCGCAACGGTTGAGACCTGCGGGGATGATGAGATTCGTATTCCTTTCCTGGTGGGGCCGGATTCATCAAGAACATGGGTGCTTGGGAGAACCGTCAACGGGCTACAACTAAAACATGATCACCGTCATGCAGATGGCACACCCGACGAGGTGACCCTCTATGGTGGTGTTGCGGTTGATGCCGGCAGTGCTTTATCGCAGTCGTTTCCGGCCGATAGCTATACCGCTGATCTCATTCCCGAGGCATCGACCAATGAGTGGTTTCTTACCTTTTCGGCTGATGGGCAGGAGCTGACGTATTATCTTGAGCGCCATGGCAAGCCGCGTTATAAGGCGGTGCTGAATAAGCGGCCTGTTGAGGAAAAGTGATTACCGATATTTATTGGTGATTGACTGCTACATATTCAGCCGATGCAAATCGCGTTCATAAAGCCGTTCATTGACATATGCATATAGTATGCATATTATTAAATTATCTATGAAAAATAACTACGATTTTAGCAAGGGTAAACGGGGTGCAGTGATAAAGACCCGTGGCAAGACACGAATCACCATTCACCTGGATGATGATGTGATCGATGCCTTTCGTGCCAAGGCCGAAGAGACGAACCGCGGTTACCAGACACTCATCAATGATGCCTTACGGGAGTATCTCGCCAACGCAAGTAAACCGGTGGATAGTAAAACCCTCCGGCGAATTCTTCGCGAAGAGCTTCACAAGACCAGTTGAGTCGGTTGACCCTCATAGGGGCGGGAAGCAATTTTCAAATTGGGCTGGATAAACATGGTGTAGATGTATCCGGCCTTTTGTTTAAGGTAACCGCCATGCCAACACCAAATGACTGCAACGACCCATACTTGGCACCCGCTTACCGGAATGCTCAGAAATTGTTCTTGGTATACAAGGCAGATCAATTACCGATATTTTCGGCTGGCCGGACAACCTGAAACTCAAATCGTCCATGACGCTGTTTTCGTGTGTAGCTAATTCCAATCCTGTCTTTGACGAAGTGCTGGATCGTTACTTCCAGGGAAAACGCGATACAAGGACTCTTGAGCTGGTTCACGCGTTGATTTGAAATTGGGTGTTTTGAGGAATTGATCCGGCAAACCGCAAAGGGCCTGTTGCATCCCGCCATGACCAGCCCCATCATAGCAACATGACCAAACAATCAGAAAAAGAGATAAAGGTTTTTGTCCGTGGTCTCGCCATCGAGGACTACAAGGACCTGCATGAAGCCATGTTGCTTTCTTACAAGAAGCTCGACGATGACCCGTGGGCGCGGCGGCAGGTCGCCACACTTCTAAGCAAATTTCCCGAGGGCCAACTGGCCGTCGAGGTCAATGGCAAGGTTGTCGGCTGCGCCCTGTCGCTGCTGGTGGATTACGACAAGTTTGGTGACAACCACACCTACAGCGAGATCACCGGTGACGAGACTTTCTCCACCCATGACCCGGATGGCGATGTCCTCTACGGAATCGACGTCTTCGTGCACCCGGAGTACCGTGGCCTGCGTCTTGCCAGGCGTCTCTACGACGTGCGTAAGGAACTGTGCGAACGCTTCAACCTGCGCGGCATGGTCGCCGGCGGGCGTATCCCCGGCTACAAACAGTACGCCGGGGAACTGACGCCACGGGAATACATTCACAAGGTGCGGATGAAGGAACTCTTCGACCCGATCCTGAGCTTTCAGCTTGCCAACGGGTTCCACGTCAGAAAGGTGTTGAAACAATACCTGTCCGGTGACATCGAATCACTCGAGTACGCGACCTTGCTGGAATGGAGCAACATCTACCACGAAGATAAACCGCGCGCCCTCTTCGGTAATAAACGCGATGTGCGTATCGGTGTCGTGCAGTGGCAGATGCGTGCTTCCAACAGCATCGATGCGATCATAGACCAGGCCGAGTACTTCATTGATACCGTCAGTGACTACGAATCTGACTTCGTCCTGTTTCCGGAGTTTTTCAATGCGCCACTGCTGGTTGCCTACAACGAGGTCTCCCAGGCCCGCGCCATGCGCCGCCTTGCCGAGACGACCGAGCCTATCCTGGCCCGTATGCGGGAGTTCGCGGTCTCCTACAACATCAACATCATCGCTGGCAGCATGCCGGTGGTAGAAAAGAAGCGACTCTACAACGTCGCCTACCTGTGCCGTCGAGATGGCAGCATCGACTCGGTGCGCAAGATTCACATAACACCCGCCGAGCGCGAGTGTTTTGGCATGTCCGGCGGCAACGTGATCAGGGCTCTCGACACCGACTGCGGCAAGATCGGTATCCTGGTTTGCTACGACATTGAGTTCCCCGAAATGTCGCGACTTTTGCGTGACCAGGGAGCCGAGATTCTTTTCGTGCCCTACATGACCGACCTGCAGACCGGCTACCAGCGGGTGCGCTTCTGCGCCCACGCCCGGGCTGTCGAGAACGAGTGCTACGTGGCCATTACCGGTTGCGTGGGTAACCTGCCGCGGGTGGACAACATGGACATCCAGTACTCCAAGTCAGCGGTCTTCTCGCCCAGCGATTTCTCCTTTCCCAGCACCGGCATCATGGCCGAATCGACACCCAATACCGAGATGGTGCTAATCGCGGACGTGGACCTCGACCTGCTCAAGCACCTCGAAGACAAGGGCAGCGTCACTAACCGGCGCGACCGCCGCCCGGACCTGTACAGCCTGAAACTGAAACGCAAGGGCGAGCTCCGCTAACACGCAGGTGACACTTCCCGTTGCCAGGCTGAAAACGCCTCCGAAGCAAGGGGGCGCCGGTTTGGACCGTCGCCCGTTTTCGTTAATTGCTCTCTATATTGTATCTTGCATACTCGGTTCTATTGGCCGGAACGATTTGATAATTGCTTTCCAAATAAGTGACCAGGTCAACCAATTGCTGCACGGTCATGAATTCGTTATAAGCAATCATCTTTGATTCGCCTTCCTCGGTTACAACTTTTTGTTTAGCGTAGCGCCGGACTATCTTGTGAGAGGGATTGATCACCGACGTCACCAGGTCGCCGTAGGTCTTGATGACAGTGACTTCACCGCCGAGCATGATGTCGATGTCGGGTCCTTCGTTCCCGGTAATACGCTCGATGTCACCAACCGAATGACAGGAATTGCATTCAAGCTCGACAAAGGTTGCGCGGCCTTTGTCGACATTCCCTTCTGGAAGTGAGAATCCACGCCCGGAATTTGGGCCAATATCGCAGGCGGTGAGTAATAGGATCAATATAAACAACGGGGTCAGGAAAATTTGTTTCATGGTGCCATTCTCCTTTTGCTGCGTTCTAAAATATTACTTTGTGCTTTTTCCTCTACTGACTCAGTAAAAGTGGGTTTGTCACTATAAAAATGGGGTCAAAATCAGGCGCCATCAAGAGACATGGGTGTCCGTGCTCTTTTCCCGGAGGCCAATATCACGGAGGATGGCTTGAAATTCCATACGGGTACTCACGGTTATTCTCCTCTTAGAATTTTTACAATACGACTGCTAACAATCTCCCCTGTATTCCAATTGTATCCCCCGGTTGTATTCATAAATTGAATAACAACGGTATCAATATCCTCGTAGTATTTTGCAATACTCTGATAGCCAGGGACCCAACCGGTATGGTCGTAGACGTAAATTGAAGAATAGATTTCCTGTTCCCCTTCATCAAACACTGAGCCATCGTTTAATGCCCGCAAGAATATTCCTACATCTTCTGCTGTCGCTACCATTCCATGGTCATCCATCTTTAGATCGGCTTCATGGCCAATATGATAGCCACTCATTAAGTCATCCAGATTCACTTCATCAAGCGAAGCAAACGTATTGTTCAACTCAAGCGGTACTAAGATTTCTTCCTTGTAGAATTGGAAGTTGCTGTAACCCAGCACTTTTTTAATGGTTTCAGCGATCAGCAAATAATTGGTGTTCGAATATTCATAGTCTTGATCGGGTTCAAAGTTAGCCGGCATATCAAGTACCAAAGCAAGGGCTTCTTCGCTGCTTTTTGGTGGTGGGTTGGCCCAGAAGTTTGGGGTATCAGTGAAATTGGGAATGCCGCTTCGGTGCTGCACCATCATTCTCAAGGTGATTCTATTTGCGTTTTCAATTCTGCCCACAAGCTCAGGAAAGTAATCAGCGAGCGTTGCATCCAAATCCAGGCGCTTGTCTTTGACCAGCTTGGTGATAGCAACGGCATCATATAACTTGCTGATACTGGCAATCTTGAACAAGGCATGTGGGTCGGCAGGTATTTTGTTATCCCGGTCATGCCAGCCAGCTGCATAAAACGCGGGTGGTTTGCCCGCCTGGTCCACGTAAACAATCATCCCCTCAAAGCCATGCCCAATGGCTTCATCGACTTGCTCTTGAACCGTGTCCGGCAATGGCAATATCCAGGCCCATACCAAAATCCACGGTACAAAAAACAAGGAGGTTATCGTTCCGATGAGCAGTGCTATTCTGAGAATTCGCTTTTTTTGTTTCTTTGTCATGTTTCCATACTATTTCAACAAGAGACGTTGGTCGATCGGAACAAACCTGTCGGCTTCTCTGGTTAAAAGGTCGGAGGTCAGTGCCGGCACGCCGTAAACTTCGCTGCCGGTGCCAAAGCGCTGGCGGATTCGCGGCCTTCGGTGACTTCGGCCCAAAATTTATTGTAGTCAAAGTTGGCCTGGTAGGCGTGACGTGCCGGTGGGGCTATTCCCACCAGCATTAACTGCGGCACAGTATACGGTGGATCCACTTCGCATAAAGTGAAATCACCTACAAGACAGAGTGGCAGTTGCCGATATGCTCCTTTGGGAGATTGGTGCATATTAGATGGGTGATATCTTCTACTTCTCACCTCAATCACCAGTTTGACATAAGTATCATTAATGATACTATATTTTATGGATAGCCTGGCTAAAATCGTCAGGCAAATGAAAGCCAAACCCTATCAGGTCAGACAAGTGCTGCACGCTTTAAAAAGGCTTAAGGTGGATAAATGATATCTCAAATTGATAAATATACTTACCGTGTCACGTGGTCTGAGGAAGACGAAGAGTTTGTTGGCTTATCCGCAGAGTTTCCAAAGCTCAGTTGGTTGGCGCCCGGTCCAGAAGAAGCTCTGAAAGGCATTCGTTCAGTGGTCAAAGACTGTATTGAGGACATGGTTGAGAACGAAGAGGCTGTTCCCAAGCCGATCTCCACCCGAAAATATAGTGGGAAGTTTATGGTGCGAATACCACCGGAAGTGCATCGTGATCTTGCAACGCAAGCGGCCGAATCCGGTGTAAGCCTTAACCGTATCGCCAGCGCAAAATTGGCACACTAGCCCAGCCTAAGGTCAGCTGCCAATCGACAGTTACATGAGTACAGGCAAAACAGGAATTGGAGAACATTATGCCAAGGCGTATCAAGTTGGATTTTCCAGGCACGGACGGATTGACCATAGCTGGGCTGCTGGAGACGCCGGACTCCAACCCTCATTCTTTTGCGCTGTTCGCGCATTGTTTCACCTGCGGCAAGGACGTGGTTTCTGCATCGCGTATTGCCCGGGCGCTGGTCGCGCGTGGCTACGCGGTATTGCGTTTTGATTTTACCGGGCTGGGAAACAGTGACGGTGATTTCGCCAACTCCAATTTCTCGTCGAATGTAAATGACCTGGTGCTGGCGGCTGATTTCCTGCGTATGAACTACCGTGCGCCGTCCCTGCTGATTGGTCATAGCCTCGGCGGCGCGGCGGTGCTGGCCGCAGCCCATGCCATGGGGGAGGTGAAAGGGGTGGTGACCATCGGCGCACCGGCCGACCCGCAGCACGTGGTGAAGCAATTTGACTGCAAGGTCGATGAAATCAACGAGGCGGGTGTGGCCAAAGTCAGTTTGGCGGGCAGGCCCTTCACGATTAAAAAGCAGTTTTTAGAAGATCTTGCAGATCAATACCATTCGGAAAAAATTGCCAGCTTGAAAAAGGCCCTGCTGGTGTTTCATTCACCGGTGGATGCAACGGTGCCGATAGAAGAGGCCGAGAAAATATATCGCAGCGCGAAGCATCCCAAGAGTTTTATCAGTCTTGATGATGCCGATCACCTGCTCACCAGGCCCGTGGACGCTGAGTACGTCGCCACCACCATAGCGGCCTGGGCCACCCGCTATATTGATGTGCCCGACAATATCACCCAACAGACAACTGCGGTGACGGCGGGGCACGTGCTTGTGGCCGAGAAGAACAAGCAATTTACCCGCACTGTCATCAGCGATTCCCATGTCTGGCTGGCCGACGAACCGACGGCCGTGGGTGGCGCAGACCTGGGGCCGGACCCCTATGAGCATTTGCTTGCTGCATTGGGCACCTGCACCTCGATGACGATCCGCATGTACGCCAACCACAAAAAGCTGCCACTTGAGGATGTCACGGTTTCATTGAGCCACGATCGTCAATATATTGATGATTGCGAGGGTTGTGATGAAAAGCCGCAAAAGATCGAAGTTATCAACAGAATCGTTACCCTCAAGGGCGACCTGAGTGAGGAAAACCGGCAACGTTTATTGGAAATTGCTGATCGCTGTCCCGTCCACCGTACCCTAAAAAGCGACCTCGAGATTCGCACTCAACTGGCCTAGCGCCAGGTGCAATTGCGAGAGTGACCACGGGTGCTTTCCTGTTGCTGTCATATCATCACCCCATCGGGGTTACGCAGGTTTAAATCGGTTTTACGACCACCATCACTAAAATTACAACGAGAAAAACAAGCGGAATCTCATTGGCCCAGCGATAGTAAATGCCGCTTTTCCTCAGTTGGTTTGTCGCCATCTTCTGCACCGCCATGCGAGCCCAAAAGTGATAGACCATCAACAACACCACGAAGAAAAGCTTTACGTGCATCCAGGCGCCGGTAATGCCGTACATCAGCCATAAGGGCAGCCCGCTGGCCAGTGCCAGTACCATCATCACGGTCATAAAGCTGTATAGCTTTTGCGCCATGATGGTCAACCGGTCTACCTGCTGACCGGCCTCCTTGCCTTCAACAAAATGAACAAAGATCCTGGGGAGGTAGAAAACACCCGCCATCCAGGCGATGACAAAAAGAATGTGAATTGTCTTTACCCAAAGCATTGAACTCTCGCTCCTCGTGATGTTTTTGTTGGTTTACAAATCATACTCTGGTCAAGTCATTATCACCTAAGAAATTAGGAAAAATTACCGATATTCATTCGCGGTGACACTTGCTAGTCGGATGGCTTCAATGATCGATAGGCAATGCGGTCACCTGTAAATGTACCTATCCACACATCATCACCCACCTGCAGCCCCATCGTGATGTTGCTGAATTTTTCGATGGCTGCGCTGGTTGCGATGTCCGTACCTTCCATTGTTTGAGGGTCAATGGCCCTGACAACAAAAGGGCGTGGACAGCTAGCGAATTTTTCCAGGTCAAATGCTTCCCCACCCGCCAAATTGCCACATACGGGGTCGTCTATAATCAGGCCCGCGGTGACCAGGCGGCCGTCATTGTCCATATGAAGATTATCCGGCACGAATGATAACGGTTGAGTGGTTCGTAATTGGCGGGCAGGGTTGCTGCGCGAGTAAGCGATGACGTTAAAACCACCTGAAACTGCAACATAGATTTCCTGTTCATCAATGGAGACTTCGATGCCGTTGGCATAAGGCAACTCAGTGCCTTGAATCATTTCAAACCCGCTGTCACCGGGTGACCATTGGTAGACGCCGCCGGTTAATGCACCGCCTATGGCTTCGGTGATGTTTCTGCCCGTTTGCAGCGGAATCGTCGCAACCAATGAGCCGTCGCTGAAGGAAGCGACACTGTTGATGGCCATGTTTTCGGGTGTCATTACACAGCCTGTCCAGGTTAATACCGGTTTCACGCCGCTGGCATCTACATCAAACACCTCGATGGCTTCGCGCTCACCGTGGCCCACAACATACAGGGTCGAGTGACCATTTTTACCCGCACGTATATTCAAGCCGTGGGAGACAAAATTATTGGGGTCTGGTGAGCCGGGGCAAGCGCCGAATGTTTCCATGTCTTGCACGGCGCGGGGGCTGTCAGCAGGATAAAGATCAGACCAGCTTTTCTGTTGTGAATCGATAAGCGTAATTGAGGCGCCCGGCGCCATACCGCTTGCGATGATCCATTTTGTGCCAGGTACACGCACCAGGTCCTCGGCGTTGATCGGGCCACAGACAAAATCGTACGCTCCGGCCGCCTCACAATCGTTATCCCCGGCTTGGGCAGCGCCAATACAAAGCAAGAGAAGAAGTGGGAGCAATAAAGTCCTGGTGGTTGAGAAGCTGAAAGTACTTTGGTGCATATTGAATTGCCTGTTTGGGAGTTGAATTACTCAAGTGTAGTCCAAGCGGGTCAAATTCGTTGGGTGAGTGTTAACAGGTTTTGAGCAGGCGTTACGCTGAAGCCAATCCAGCTTTTGTTCACCGACTCCACCGCGTAAGGTGCCGTCGCCTTGAGTAATTCCCGCCCGATCCGCACATCAGCGCTGGTTTCCGGGGCGCTCGTGTTTCCGTATTGTGTTCCCGTTTCTATAAGCATTTTTCAACCTATCCAGGCAAACAGTATCAAAAAGAAAGTCAGAAAAGCGACCAGTGCCACGAGATGCCCCATGAACATGAACCAGGCCGAAATAAGAAGCATCGCCAGGATCAGAGCAATTTGAACCCATGCGGGTAGCGAATTGTTCTGCGTCTGGGAGTTTTTCAGAATGAGCCAACACAGCGTGATGATCAGCAGTGCCAGGATCAGCACCGCCAGCCAGAATAGCCACCAGAAGAGCCAGCTTTCAGGCAATTCGAGCGGATGTTCTACCCAATGCGACGGTAGGCCGGCACACGCGCTTGCCGGGTTGATCGCGCTGCTGACCAGTGTGAATGCTTGTGGCGGGCGCACCATGTGACGGCCTCTGACACGGATTGTCCATTCCCCAAGCTCCGGTTCGCTGATAACGACTTGCTCAATCGTATTGCGGTGATCACGCAGGTTCGGGGTTATCGGTAACAGGTAGTGCCGGCTGTGCTGTTTTGCCGGTTCAGCGGGCTTGGACGGGTTGAGCACCCAGGGTAAATAGCGTTTTCCGGATGGTGAGACGAGCTCCAGATCCAGGTCGTTTTGCAAATAGCCGTAAGTTGGATCGAGGCCACCATTGACGGCCCATGGAGGATCATCCCAGACCAGTGTGACCCGCAATTTCCCATCGTCATCGGCGAGCATGGCTGCATTTACATTCAGGGGGAAATCCCTGCGTCCTGAGGTTATTTGATCTTCAACAAAATGGGAATTTGCGGCAAAATCACTCGCTTTGTCAGCCTGTACCATGCCGTAGCCATAAACGTAATCCGGTCCTTCGTATACCTGGTTTTCGTATACGAGAAACTCTTGTCCTTCGGAAAGCTGGTTCAGGAAAAACTCGGATCCTGCATTCGAAAACTTGCAAAAACTCTGATTCAGGCTACCGTCATTCTGGACATTGGCGAGCGTGGAATGCGCTTCTACAAGGTCGTGCGCCGTGTGAATCAATAGTGCGCGTAACGACGCAGGCGTGGGCTCCATCGGGCAGGTATTTCGAAACACACTTGTCAACCGGGCTGCCGCACCGCTAACGATGGGCGCTGAAAACGAGGTGCCCCACTCATCGTCATACCACTTGCTTGTATCAGGACCCAAATCCGGAAAAGCACTGATAATGCCGCTTGGGGCTGTGCCTGCGGAATTGGCCGTAGCCAGGCCGGGTCGAAAATCTGCTGCATTTAGCCTGATGCCCGGCGCCGACAGGACCGGTGTAATCCGCCCATCCGCTGTCGGCCCGCGGCCGCTACTCACATGTGCCCAATGGTGTGGCACATTCAGTGATTGGGTGTTGACGTTGCCCACCGTCAATACGTTTTTGGCACTATTGGCGATACGGGCGGAACCCCACAGGGAAGGGGTCATTTTTTCATCACCATGGTTGCCGGCAGAGGTGATTATTAACATGCCGCCATCCTTGAAGGATAGCTTACCCTGGTCGTCCCGCTGGCTTACGACCTCGTCATACAGGTTTGACTGCCATTGATAGAAAGGCGCGATGTAGTTTGAAAATATTTCACAGCCACTTCCCCAGGAATTCTGTGAAATCGTTGCACCTGCCTTGACCGCATCCTCGTAATCTGAGTCCAGATTTGTCAACCAATGCTCAAGTGAATAACTTCTTAACCTGGCTTGTGTGGCCATGCCGTAAAAGTCGACATAGGGTCCGGTCACAGGGGTCCCGATCATGATGCCTGCCACCATGGTTGCGTGCGAGCCGGGATGCTCAGGGGGACCTTGTGTGCGTTCAAGGGTGTTTTGCTTAGGCGGCTCACATTTTTGCGGTATTTGATTGCCATGCACAATACGGCGAGGAGGTAAAGCGGGCCGGTTAATCAGGGCTGGATGTGCATTGGGCTGACGGAACCTGGGTTGGCAGGACTCAAACTGGGCAATAAGCACCCCGGAGCCACCGCCAGCGGGTGCGGTATGCCCGGCAATTTCACGTGCACCTGGCTGCACAACTCTCCGGGACAACGGCGCTTGAGACCGGTTTTGAAGTCGACCCAGGTCATCTTCTGCGGGAGCTGGCACAGGTTCGATCCAACGTACATGCTCCGATTCCAGCAACTTGCCTATATCCTCTCGGGCAATAATCAGTGGATAGGGACCACTTAGCCCATGCCGTGCGCCGGGAGCTGTTGATGCCCCATGAACTGAATCATACAAACTACGAATGCGGATGTTTTCCAGCATGTCCGATATATCGTCCACGGTCGTATCGGAAAATAAGAAGAGTAAGACAGCCACTCCATCCTGTTGGCTGATGCCGGGGCCGTATGCTTTCTCAGCGTGCTCAGGGATCACCAGTTGCCCCGGTTTACCCAAGGCGGGTGACAACTTATCGGACGGACGAATATCAACGACACCTCTGCTAGCCGGTGTCATATGCTCAAGTTCATTCAAGATATTGAGCGCTCGTTTTGCCGGTAGCGAGACAACATAAGCACTGACCGGTATGGCTTCCTGGATATCGATATGGAATCTCGATTCGAGCTTGTTTTGCTCCGCCGGTGTCAGGAGTCTCTCGAACTGCACCACAAGGTGAACACGGGGGTTATCTGACGAGTCTTTTGGTGAGGCAATCGCTTCCAGTGCATCGGTGCTGATATCGCTTTGTGTCCGCACGCCTCCATACATGTGAATGGATTTCGTCAACGTGGGTGCCTGGAGGTTACCCAAAACGGCCGCATATATCGCGGCAGCCAGGGCAATTAGCACAACGATCAGAGAGACAAACCTGATGGGCATCGGTGTTTACTCCTATGTCAGTGTCAGCTGGTTGTTGCCCTATAACTCATCCCCATCAATGTTCACGATAACCGGTTCGCTGTCCGGAAAAGCAACCATGCAATAAACAAAATCAGCACCGATTAAATCACGTCTGGCGCCTTCGCAGTTCTCGCTTCCGGTACAACCATCCACATTCGATGGGGGTGGGTTCCTCATACCGCTATCATCGACCGGTCCACGTCCCTGGTCGTCAATTACCCCTCCACCGTGGTCGACCTGGGCCATATACATTTTGTTGTCTTGACCCTTGTATAAGATGACCGCATCACCATTGAGGTCCTTGCCGCATTGATATTCTCTGTCAACCGTTTTTGCCGGCATGGCTACGGCCACCACGCGACCGTCTCTGTGTTTGACGACCGGTCCACCGTAGTCATTAAGATCGCACCAGAATTCCTGATACCCCCGGGAATCTTCTAATAGGGTCCTGGTAGGTGCAGGCACATGTGCCGCGCCATCCTCGACAACACCACCGCCATGGTCATCGACCGATCCGCGCCCCTGGTCATCGACCGATCCGCGCCCCTGGTCGTCGACCGATCCACGACCATGGTCGTCGACCGATCCACGGCCGTGGTCTTCAACCAGTCCACCGCCATGATCGTTGTTGGAACAGCGATAGACATCATCACCACTGGGTATCCAAAGTGTTCTTAATGATGACAGCGATCCATCAGCCGATACGGTCACATGCACTTTGTGTTCCCGCTCAGGCAACAGGAAAAGAACGACAACAGCAAGCCAAAGACCGATTGCCAGTGCTACAGCTACAAGTAATAAATCATTCGATACTTTCATCTTGTTTCCTCCACTCCCGTTTAAACCTTCAACTCTTTGTCACAATGAATGACCAACCAGCACCGCAAACTGAGGCGATGCACGGAGTGATTCAAAATCAGGATCTGCGGCGATCAGCACGGTGGGAAAGCCCATGTCCTTCGCCCGTTCCAGCTCAGAAATGGCGCCATTGAAATCGCCCAGTTCAAGCAAATTCTTTGCCTGGATAAATGACACGTCGGGATCGTCCCAGCCCAGCTCCTGTAGTCGTAAGTAAGATTCGCGCGCCTTTTCCTTGTCACCACAGCGGTTATAGAGCAGTGAAATTCTGCTCAGCGTTTCCCGGTCATTGGGATTGATCTGTAAAGTTTGTCGGGCAAGCTCAATCGCGCGCTGGCTAATTTCCATTTCCCTTGGGCCGGCACCATCGATGTGGTGCAGGCTGGCTGCCATGTTTTCCCATATCCGGTAATCGTTCTCCCCTGTCTCAAGTGCTTTTTCATACATCTGCACGGATTGTTCGTACTTGCCCAGGTAGAAAAGACTATTGGCATAGTTTTGAATGACACTTCGGGTGGGTGAGTCGTAAATAATGTGATCCCATGTCTCAACCGCCTGGTCAAATTGGCCCAACATGAAATAGGCAACGCCGAGATTGTTGTAGCCCGATGCATTGTCGGGATCCAGTTCGAGCACATGCTGATAGAGGGGGATTGCTTCGCTATAACGCCCGGTGCGGTACAAAAAATTCCCCAGGGATTTGTAAACAGACCAATTCGAAGGGTCCTGCATAATGGCTTCGTTGAGCGTCTTTTCTGCCAATGCCAGTTTATTCTGGGCGCGGTAAACACGACCCAGTTCTTCCAGCACTGGTGCGGAATGGGGGAGTAAACTGCGAGCTTTTTCCAATTCCAGCTGTGCATGGTCAAAGCGCCCGGCATACCGGTGCAGACTTCCCATGGCGGCGTAAACCTCACCCAGTGAATCATCCAGCGTGAGTGACCTCAGGCAGGATTTTTCAGCCTTCTCAAAGTAACTGGTATCGCGGGTCATTACGTACCATGCCAGGAAGCTTTCACACAGGCCGGCATGGGCTTCGGTGTAGTGTGAATCCGCCCCGATGGCGCTTTCAAACGCCGTGACAGCCTTGCCCAGTGATTCGTCGGTCTTGGGTTGACGCAACTGTGCTTTGCCTTCGAGGTAATCACCAAGGGCTGCAGTATCCTTTGTGCGGACCCGGGCCAGGACCGCAGACGACTCCAGCGAAAGTGTTCCTTGCATGCGCTCCGCTACCCGCCTTGCTATGTCATCCAGGATGGAAAAATATTCGGTCGCGCTCCATTGCCGATCATAGTTTTCAGACCACAGGTGGTGGCCGGAGCGGCCATCGATCAGCTGGGTAGTGACGCGAATATTGTCATTCGCCTGATGAACACTGCCTTCGAGTATGTAGCGCACGTGCAGTCGCTTCGCAATTTGCGTTAACTGAAGGCTTTTATCGGATAGCGCCCAGGTCGAGGTCCTTGAGGGCACTGACAATTCGTTGAAACTCGCCAGCGTGTGCAGCAGGTTTTCACTCAAACCATCACTGAAACCCTTGTCACCGCCAATGTTCATGAATCGGAGAACGGCAACGGAGTTGGGTAGAATCGGAATATTGAGATTCGCCGGGATTGTGAGCTCATCAGCCAAGCCTGGTGGTGTCCCAAACAGTGAGTCACTTTCGTCAAATAGCCGGTAGGTGCTCAGACCGGCCGCCGAGACAAGCAAGGCGCCGACAACAGACAGGTAGGCAATTCCGGATTTGTTTTTTTTAATAGAACTCTTGCGTCTGTCCAGCTGTATTTTTCCCCCGGCAAACTCAATGAACCAGGATAAAATCAGGGCAATCGGAAAACCTGAAACAACGAGCATGGTCGTGAAGGGCGCTGACCACCAGGGTAGGCCGAGGTTATCGAATGCCGTATCCGCGATCTGGATCAGCAACCAACCCACGATGAGGTATGCCACACCGGTTTGAACAACCTTGCGGCGCATCAATTCCTGAAAAACGAGTGGTAATCCAATCTCGTTGAGGATGCTGTCTTTTGGCCTGCTTTTCTTCGGTGGGTCGGATAACCGCGGTTTTACCAGCAGTCGATACCCCTGTTTTGGAATGGTCTGAATGAAGCGGGGATTATGAGGATGATCGCCCAGCGCGCTGCGGATTTCGCTTACCGCATGGTTCAGGGCATCCTGGTTGGTGTGAGGGTTTCCCCAGATCGATTCGAGCAACTTTTCCCGGGTAATTAACTCTCCAGGCCCGCTTGCAAGTTGCAATAATACCTCGACTGCCTTGGGAGGCAGGTGACTGGAAGTGTCCTGACGTGAGACACGACCCCTTAGTGGTTCAATCAGCGCACCATCCAACATGAAGCCACGTAACAACCGCGATTTCACCTGAATTCCTGATCTGATGTGGTCTATTAAGTCTAGCAGTTCGGCCGACAATTTGCATTGTGGTCAGCTACTTGGCGTGCCGCTCCTGAATAGTGTCAGGTCTGCTTACCTGTTGGCTGCCTTGATGAAAGGCCCGTGAAATAGCATTGGCCTCATTTATTTACATGTTCAATAGCTTTTGTATATCACTGTGATTAAAACATTCGATTCGACTCCTGCTTCAACAAGCTGTCTAATGTTATCAACACCAATGTTCTTAATTTGCAAGGAGGATCACAATGCTTAGAACTACGATGCATTTACTCGCCACCCTGGCGATATCGATGCCACTGGTTATGCTATCAAGCACGGCTTTTGCTCAGGGCGAGCCAAAGTCGAACCAATTCTGGTGGCCCGAGAAAATTAATCTCTCTCCGCTCCGCCAGCACGCTGCTGAGTCCAACCCGATGGGTGAAGACTTTAACTATGCCGAGGCGTTTGAAGCGCTCGATCTCGATGCCGTGAAGAAGGATATTGAGGAAGTCATGAAGTCATCACAAGACTGGTGGCCGGCAGATTATGGCCACTATGGTCCGTTTTTCATTCGTATGGCCTGGCACAGTGCCGGCACCTACCGCGTGGCTGATGGCCGTGGTGGCGCCGGCGGTGGTCAACAGCGATTCGAGCCACTCAATAGCTGGCCCGACAACGTCAACCTTGATAAGGCGCGGCGATTGCTTTGGCCGGTCAAGCAAAAATACGGCCGCTCGATTTCATGGGCAGACCTGATGGTCCTGACGGGAAATGTCGCGCTGGAATCCATGAACTTCAAAACCTTTGGCTTTGCCGGCGGACGTGAGGATGACTGGGAGCCGGATATGGTCTACTGGGGTCCCGAGAAAGAGTTCCTCGCCGATGAGCGCTACAGTGGTGACAGGAAACTGGAGCGTCCGTTGGCCGCCGTGCAGATGGGTCTGATCTACGTCAATCCGGAAGGTCCAAACGGTAAGCCTGATCCGCTCGCCGCAGCTGTTGATATTCGCGAGACCTTTGGTCGCATGGCCATGAATGATGAAGAGACCGTCGCGCTGATCGCCGGTGGACACACCTTTGGTAAAGCCCATGGTGCCGCCAAGCCGGAAGGCTGTGTTGGCCCCGCACCCGCAGCAGCAGGTGTCGAAGAACAGGGTTTTGGCTGGAAGAACAAGTGTGGCAGTGGTAAAGGTGGTGACACCATCAGCAGCGGCCTGGAAGGCGCCTGGACATCCACGCCAACTGCATGGTCCATGCAATATTTAGCCAACCTGTTCGCCTTCGACTGGGTGCAGACAAAGAGCCCCGCAGGTGGAGTCCAGTGGATTCCTGCTGACGGTGCTGGTGCCAACCTGGTGCCTGATGCGCATGACCCATCAAAACGCCATGCGCCTATCATGTTTACGACGGATCTCTCGTTAAAGTTCGACCCGAGTTACAAGGAGATCTCGAAACGCTTCCTGGAGAACCCGGAAGAGTTCGAACTCGCTTTTGCCAAGGCATGGTTCAAACTGACCCACCGCGATATGGGGCCGCGTGCCCGCTACCTGGGTGATGAGGTTCCGGCCGAGGTACTGATGTGGCAGGACCCTGTCCCAGCGGTTGATCACGAGTTGATAGACGCAAAGGATGCGGCAAAGCTGAAATCCACAATTCTGGCCTCGGGGCTGACTGTACCTGAACTTGTCAGGACAGCCTGGGCATCGGCCTCCAGTTTCCGCGGTACTGACATGCGTGGCGGGGCCAACGGAGCCCGTGTTCGCCTCGCACCCCAGAAGGACTGGGCGGTTAATAACCCGGATGAACTGGCGAAGGTGCTGAAACGCCTCGAAGGTATCCAGAAAGATTTCAACGGTGCGCAAAAGGGCGGCAAGAAAGTGTCGCTGGCTGACCTGATCGTACTGGGTGGAGATGCAGCAATCGAGAAGGCTGCCAAGGATGCAGGGCAAACTGTACAGGTTCCGTTCACACCGGGACGTACCGATGCAACACAAAGCCAGACTGACGTTTCATCATTTGCCGTGCTTGAGCCAACAGCGGACGGGTTTCGCAATTACTTTGGCGAAGGCAACTACAGGTCGCCGGCAGATATGCTCATTGACCGGGCTAGCATGCTGACCCTGACGGTACCTGAAATGACCGTCCTGGTTGGTGGTTTGAGGGTTTTGGATGCAAATACCGGGCAGTCTGAGCTTGGTGTTTTCACCAGCCAACCTGGCACCTTGAGCAACGATTTCTTCGTAAACCTGCTTGATATGTCCACACAATGGTCAAAGTCTTCTGCGACCGAGGGTCTCTACGAGGGACGTGATCGCGGCACCGGCAAGGTCAAGTGGACCGCCACGCCGGTTGACCTGATGTTCGGCTCAAGCTCTGAGTTGCGCTCTATCGCGGAAGTTTATGCTGAAGCCGGCGGGCAGGATAAGTTTGTGCACGACTTCGTTCGTGCATGGACCAAGGTGATGTCACTCGACCGCTTTGACCTGCTTTGATTTAAGTTTCCAGACCGCGTGCAGGGGGTAACAGCAAATGCTGTTACCCCCTTTTTTTTGAGTAAATACAAGGGTTCAGCGTCAAGTGACAGGGTGATTTTGAAGCATGCAATCTTGGCTATAGACAATCTGCCATTTTGGCTATAGACAGTCTGCCATTTTGGCTATAGACAGTCTGCCATTTTGGCTATAGACAATCTGCCATTATGGCTATAGACAATTTGCCATTATGGCTATAGACAATTTGCCATTATGGCTATAGACACTTTTGTGAGTTTGAATGTGCCTGTCTGCATTGGCTGGCTTAGCTATACAGTTCAAAGGTGTTAGCTTGCCTATTTGCTTTACAATACGCTCTCACACAGGAGATTTTTTGCATGAAAGCTTGGCACTTCAACCCACGGATTATTCCAGCGTTTTTCACTTTTATGATCATCGGCATTACCCCCGGGTTGTTCGCTGCCGAGTCCGAGGTGCTGCGATTGTCAGAGCCTGTCGAGGTGACTGCAACACACGAGGTTTTTGGTAGCGCACTTCCAGAGAGCGGAAAGTCCCTCAGTCTGAGTGACCTGATGGCCGATAATGAAAAGTACCTGGACCAGGAAGTGCTGGTTGAAACACGTATCGCCAAAGTCTGTCAGAAAAAAGGTTGTTTCTTTGTGGCCACCGAAGGTGCATCAACCGCACGGGTAACATTCAAGGACTACGGGTTTTTCATCCCCACGGATTCCGGTGGTAAAGATGTTGTTCTTTTGGGTACGTTTTCGCGTAAAAGTGTCAGCAAGGAACAGGCCGAGCACTATGCCGCCGACCTGGGTGAAAAAGCCGCACCACTGCCTGAAAAATTTGAATATTCAATCGTTGCCTCGGCGGTCAAAATCCCCAGGGATTAAGACCGCCGCGTAACCGTTATAAACTTTTACTGCGCAGGTACAAAATCCTGCAATACAGCCTGCCTTAACAAGTCAGGTGGCAACAGGCCCTGTTTCAGCAGAAAATCATGATACTTGCGCTGGTTAAAGCGCTCGCCCAGTGCCATCTCAACCTCGGTGCGTAACCTCTGCAGATTGCGATAACCGTAGTAATACGAAGTGGCCTGCCCCGGTGCCAAAAAGGCATAGCGGTCGGCTTCTGAGCTGGCCATTGCCCTGGAAAGACCGACCTGGTTTATCATGAAATCAACCGCGTCTTCAGGTGTTAGCAGGCCCAGGTTAACCATCGGGTCCATGAACATGCGCGCGGCTCTTTGTAACCTCGCCAACAGGGTAAATAGCTGACCTTCCAGCGGCAGGTATTCCATCATGACGGCTTCCGAGTAAAGGCCCCAGCCCTCGACATTTGCGCTGTTGAAGGCATAGGTGATGCGGGCCAGTGAGGTGCCGTTTTCAACCAGTGCGGCAAATTGCATTTCGTGTCCTGGCCGGGCTTCATGCACGGTCAGTGCCCAGGTGACCGAATCGTGGTTCCAGTCATCCATCTTGCTGTCTTCGCCTTCCAGTGCCGGGTTGCTCTGTACCAGCACAAACTCGCCATATTGGCCGGTATTGCCGATCAGTTGCGGCGGGCTCATGAAAGGAGCGGGGATGCTGGCTGATTCCGCCTCGGTTGCCAGCCGGATGGAGGCATTGCGCTCGGGCAGGGTGATGACGTCATGCTTGCGGATCATCTCCTCAATGGCGGCCAGCCGGGATTCGTATACTTCCAGAATCTTGCCTTCCGGTATTGTCTCTTTCTTCAGCTCCGCCATCACGTGCATGAGATCCCCGTTTTCCCAACCGCGCTTTTCGGCGATCTGTCGCGCAACCGAGCGCATCTGCGATTTGATTTCCTGGAAGCCAAACTGGGCGTCCCGGATAAGGGCTTTCCGGGTCTTCACGGACACCGAAATTTTTGAGGTTGTCGGCATATAGCGCCTCTGGTAAACGATGGTCCTGACGTGCACGCGGCGCAATTTCTACCTTCAGCCATTCTGCGTAGTCATTCAGCTGAGCTAACAATATATCGAGGTCTTGCTGGTAACCTTCCAGGCCGGAGGCTTCAAATATCTGCTGTAGGCCAGCGGCAAAACGCTCTACGTTGTTCAGATCACGCTCCAACTCGCCCTTGTATGGGCCCAGCAAGCCCGGTACGGCAAAACGCTCTGAGGTTCGCTGCTTCGCCAGTTCCGTAATCGGGGTGTAACCTTCGGCACGGCCCGTATATTTGGCCAGCCGGGTCAATGCGGCAGGGTAACGGCCGGGTTCGGTGCGTGGATCCAACAATGCCCGAAAGCCGTAAAACATCGTTTGCGACAGGTTGTAATACGGCAGCATGTACTTGTGTTCCAGCTTGGCCGATTCAATGCCATCTTCCAGCGCCTGGTGCAGGATGTTCAGATCCTGGATCACCTTGGGGTTTTCACTGGTACGCAGCCACTCATCCGTCATCTGAATCAGCTCTTTATCCACCGCGATGGTGCGGGCGTAAAGGTCGGGGCCGAGATCCATTACGGAATCATCAAACTCGGTAAGCCCCAGGCTGGTGGCGCCTTCCGGTTGAAATTGAGACTGGGCTTTCAGTACGACATTGGTGTGTTCGTTGCTTTCCTCTACCCATTGTTGGGCTGATGCGGTGGCGAACGCCAGGCTCAGTAAGATGGTTGAGGTGATTTTGCTTAAGCGGTTCATTATTGGATGTATCCCTGTGAATTGGTGCATAAATTATCTCAGTGTCGTGCTTGTCGATAGTGGGAAAGGTCATGCATGGTGCGTAGGAAAGCCTGGTATTGAGTGCGGCTTTTTAAAATCATGCTATTAATATAGATAGGCTTATAAATAAAAACGATGGAGAAAAACATGTCCGAATCACAAGCAAGCAGCCCCGTAAAAGCACCCTGGCATCTTTGGGTCGTCGGCATTGTTGGCACATTGTGGAGCGCCATGGGTGCGATGGATTACGTCATGACAAAGTTAAAGGTTGAATCCTACATGGCTGCTTTTACACCCGAGCAACTGGAGTTTTTCTATGGCTTTCCGATATGGGTTAATGCAGCCTGGGCGATTGCAGTGTGGGGTGGCGTTATCGGTTGCATCATATTGCTAATGAGGAAAAGTGTTGCCGTTGAGGTGTTACTGGTTTCATTTATCGCCATGGTGATCACGGCCATTCACAACTACGGTTTGTCAAATGGTCTGGAAGTGGTAGGCGATACGTTTTCACTGGTATTTACCGCGATCATTTTCATAGTTAGCCTGGGTTTGTATCTGTACGCGAAGGCCATGCGAGCCAGGGGTGTTTTGAAATAGAACCTTAAGTAGTAGTCGTTAGAAACGGGGTCAGAGTGTTTGCTCTGACCCTTCTGCATTCAGATGATGAGATCGCAGGCTCGCTTTTTCTCTCAATACCAGGCCAGCCTGCTGGTCTCCGCCTTGTACAAGGCCAGGTCGCGAAACAGGTTCGCATTTTCAACAGTGACATAGGGTACTTTTACACTATGTGAGGCAAGGTGGATAGTCAGGTGCGCGAGACCCTTACGGTGTTGTATGGGTGTTTGACGCACATCGATACGCTGGACTTTGAATAACGGGAATATCGTGATTTGCGTACCGAGGAAACCGCTGCGTACAAAGCCATAAGCACCTTCCACGCCGTAGCCCGCTTTCTGCCAACGGCGCCTGGTGATCATATAAAGCACACCTGCGAACACCGGTATCACGAGCAAAAATTTCCAACTCACCAGTAGTGATGGAATAAAAGTGATCAGCGTGGCGGGCAGTAACAGCACAGCCATGTTGAAAACCATGAAACGCCGGCGGTCCACATGAGAATAGACAGTCCGGGCAGGCTGACACCCCGGGAAAAACTCACCGCTGAGTTCATCGGCAAGTTCCGGCTGCAGGCTGGGCACCAGGAAATTTGCCTTGGCGGGCATTGGTCCCTGCTTGGCTTCACTGCCTGCACTGGCCTGGCGTAATTGGATGCTGACGCGGTTGAAATACCGGGCAATGAAGTTCTGTTTCCAGACCAGCGCCTGGATCTTGTGTTGTTTTATCGAGTCATCAAACCGTGTCAGCAGACCACTGCTTTTGCGGTAGGTTTCACCATCAACGGTCAGACGGTAGCCGTCGTATCGGAACAAAGCACCCAGGACAGAAATCAACGGCAATAGAATCAGGACCAGTAGCACAAGACCCAAAATGGCCAGGCCGACCAATAGTGTGCCGCCTTCATTCTGTAAAAACACCAGGATGTCTTCAACGGCAAAACGTGTTGCCAGCCAGCTGAAAAACCGCTCTGTCAGGTCACCTGCACTAAATATTGCACCAATGGCAATGGCTACCCACAACATGAAATTGGCGGTTAAACCGTAGATCAAAACATCACGCCGGTTTAATGCAAGCAGTAGCCTGGGTTTGCCAGTGTTGACCTGTTGTTCAGGGCTTGCTGTTGTTTCAGGTTTTGTGGCACCCAGGATTTGATCTCTTAATTCAAGTGCTAACTCACGTTGAATGCCGGCGATTGAAATTTCCTTGGCGCCACTGCCTGCCGTATCAATACTCAACACGCTCAGGCCCATGGGGCGCATATAGAATGGCTCTTTGATCGTGATGTTCTGCACCCGGTGGAAATCTATATCCATTTCTTCACGCTGCACTACACCCTGGCGCAGCAAAATCCTGTCATCGCTTATCCGGTAACGAAACCTCAGGTAACCGAGTATTGCAAAAGCTATCCCAATAACGGCAAGCAATGCGCCACCCCTGATTAGCCAGTAACGCTGATAGCCTTCTGCTGATGCTAACCAGGCGAATACAACGACTAGCATTGGCAAACCCTGTGTCAGTGCTTTTTTCGCTGCACTCAGGGCAAAGAAAATAACGGCGAGTGGTGAAATCCGTAACCACTCCGTTTTCACTTCAGGTTTCGTGTTCACCGGCACCCCGAAGCAGGATAAATTCTCTTAGTTTCTCGGCATCATCGCGCAGCAGGCCTTCAATTTTCAGGTCAACGCTCGAGCCACCCGCAGTGAAGAATTTAAGTGTCGCCAGACCAAACCTGCGCTGCAGTGGTCCCGAAGTCACCTCGACGTGCTGCACCCGGCTGAATAACAGCAAGGTGGTTTTGCGCCAGAACAAGCCCGAGCGATAGGCAATATCATGATCACGAAGCGCGTAGGCCTTGACCTTGATCTGCTTGACGACCACCAGTGTTACCAGGCTGCCAATAAGCAGAAGCCCTAATGGAATCAGTAGTAGCAGGTATTTAAGCAGCGGTGGCGTTATCGGGAACAACTGGGGGATGAGCGATAGTAAAAACAATGGCCCAAAAACCAGCAGCAGCTGGGTGAGTGACTCTCGCCGGTAAGCCTCCGCCATCGGCTGCATCTGAAGGTCTTCGGCGCGTGGTAGCTCTTCGGTGTCGATTTGAAGGTTGGTAAACGCCATATCGGTTCTTTTCATCTGGGATATTTGAAAGAGAATAAGTTAAAAACGGGGCGGATACGAACTTCATTTGACACTATACTCAGTGTCTCTGTCTTATAAGGTAATACCAATGTCCGATCTCGCAAATAAACTGACCCTGGTAACCGGGTCAACCAAAGGTATTGGCAAGGCCATTGCCGAAGCTTTCATTGATAAGGGTGCGCGCGTGGTTATCCATGGCCGCAATCGTGCTGAGCTTGAAGATGTGAAGGTCTCGATTGGTGCGTTTGCCTGTGTTGATGGTGACCTGGGTGCGACCGAAGGTTGCGATAGCGTGATTGAGCAACTCAAAACGCTGGGCCAGGTAGAGATACTGGTAAATAACGCGGGTATTTTTGGTGTCGAAGATTTTTTCGATATTGATGATGCAGAATGGCTCAGGTACTTCCAGGTAAATGTCATGAGCGTGGTCAGGCTTAGCAGGGCGCTTATGCCTTCAATGCTGGAAAATAACAGCGGCAGAATTATCAATGTCTCCAGTGAAGCAGCGATTAAGCCACTGCCTCAAATGATCCATTACTCCATGACAAAAACCTCGCTTGTTTCTCTCTCCCGTGGCCTGGCCGAGTTGACCAAGGGCACAGGCGTTACCGTCAACTCAGTGCTGCCAGGCCCGACCTGGACCGAAGGCGTTGAAAAGTATTTTGAAGGCCTGGCAAGCGAGGAAGGTAAACCCGCTCAAGAGTTGATCGACAACTACTTTGCCGAGCATGAACCCACTTCACTGATTCAACGTTTTGCTGATGTAAAAGAAGTCGCCCATGCAGTCCTGTTTCTGGCGCTCAATGGTGCTGTGAACGGCAGTGCACAGCGCGTTGAAGGCGGCATCATTCGCTCGATTTAGACAACATCCAGGCCCACTTTTCGAATCAGGAAAAGAGGGCCCAACCGAAACCACCTGAAAACAATTAAGGTATAGCCGATGGCTTTATTGAAAGTTGCTTGAAGATTCCGCCGTTGGTGTTTGCCGGATGTTATCCTGATTCTTTTTGAGGAAGGCTTTGCATGCTCAGGCTCAAGTCAATTACCAAGTCGTTTCATGATGGCGAAAGCGAATTACAGGTGCTCAGGGGCATCGATTTGCACCTCGGGCCGGGTGAGAGCCTTGCCTTGCTCGGCGCCAGTGGCAATGGCAAAAGCACCCTGTTGCAAATCGCGGCTGGCCTGGAAAACCCGGATTCCGGAGAAGTATTCATCCTGGGTCGCTCGTTGGCGACTCAAAGCGAGCGTGAACTCTCCATGCTGAGACGACGCCACCTCGGTTTTGTTTTCCAGCAATTCAACCTGCTGCCGGGTCTCAATGTCAGTGACAACCTGTTGTTCCAGCGACGTCTGAACCGCTTACCACCGGACGACGCGTGGATCGATGAGATCTCCACGGTGCTTGGTCTCGGGCCGCTGCTTGGCAGGCCGGTGGAGGTGCTTTCAAGCGGCCAGCAGCAACGCGTCGCGATCGCTCGGGCACTGGCGCATAGACCACGCGTGCTGTTTGCCGATGAACCCACCGGTAACCTGCACGATACACTCAGTCGCCAGGTCATGACGCTGATGGCCAAGTTGGTGACCGAATCCGACTGCAGTCTTTTTCTGGTCACTCACAACCGTGAAATGGCATCGTTTGCAGACCGGCAGTTCTTGCTGGAAGAGGGCCACCTGCATGAGATGGCATGATTTTTAGCATGGTTGCATCGACGTGAAACTCAACGCCACCCTATTAAGTCATTACCGTCGGCACCCGGTGCAGGCACTGTTCCTGCTGACGGGCATCATCGTGGCCAACGTATTATTGGCCGGAACCCTGTTGATCAATGCCCAGGCGCGTTCGAGTTATGCACAGGGTGAGCAGTATTTAAGTGTTTCGCCAGTCGGACAGATACGTCAGAAAGACCGTAACCAAAGCATCACTGAACGTGATTATGTCAGCCTGCGCCGACAGGGTTTTGACATGCTGGCACCGCTGTTGAGAGAGATGGTGCGAAGCGAAAACGGCCAGGTGCTCGAATTGCTGGGTATCGATGTGTTCGCCATGCCCCGGCCTGCCGGTTCCTTCGATTTCAACGATCGTACCGGTTCGGTGGATGGCAGCTTTATGGGTTTTGCGTTTCCGCCTTATCAGCTATGGGCAGCGCCAGCCAGAATAGAGCAACTGTCCGCTGAAAAAGGTAGCCGGGTAAAGCTCGCATCCGGTGAAGTGTTGCCGCCATTGGTCGCAGTTGCCAATCAGCAGTTGGGTCACCGCTTGTTGATTGACATTGAGGCCCTGCAATCGTTGAGCGGGCGTAACAATGTATTGTCATCCATACTGGTGTTCCCGGCATCCGCCCAACGCATGTCAAAATTATTGCATGCGTTGCCGGATGACCTGGTCTATGTCGCCAATACCGAGGCGCCTGATCCGGCGGAATTGACACGTAGTTTTCATCTAAACCTCGCAGCGATGGGTTTGCTGGCCTTTGTTGTCGGCATTTTTCTGATCTATAACGCCCTGGCTTTCAGTTACACCGACCGCCGCGACCTGATCCGTAAATTGCGTCTCGCCGGAGTGATGAAAAGCGAACTGGCACGTGCGCTGCTGCTGGAATTGCTGGTTTTCCTGGCCGTGGGCACGTTAATCGGCACCTGGCTGGGTATGCAGATGGCCGCCGTGTTATTGCCGGGTGTCGGCCAGACACTGGCGCAGCTATATGGTGTTTACATCACCTACCCCGATAGTCTCATTCCCTCCGGAATCTGGCTGCCGTTTCTGATGACGGTGTTGGCCGTCGGGTTATGCGTGCTTTTTCCCCTGCGGCAATCACTCAATGCACCAATGCTGGAGCGCAGGCAGGCGGGCTGGCAACAACATGCCGTGATCGGCCGCGACCGCTGGATGGCCGCGACCGGTTTTCTGATGCTGAGCGGCGGGCTCGTGACCGGTATTATCACCACCCACCTGTGGCTGGCACTGGCCGGCATGGCTGCGCTGTTGCTGGGCTCGGCACTGCTGCTGCCGCTGGTTCTGCGTTTACTCATCGGCGGGATGGAAAAACTGGTCCCGGCGCGGAATGCGCGTTTCTCCTGGCTGCTGGCAGATAGCCGCTGGTTACTCGGCCCGGCTTCGATAGCACTGATGGCGATGACACTCGCACTGGTTGCCAATAGCGGACTCAATACGATGATCAGCAGTTTCCGGCAGGCAACAGACGATTGGCTGGGTCAACGGCTGGTGGCCGATTTGTACCTGCGCAGTGAGGACGGGGGTGGCGAGCTCACGACCTGGTTAGCCCAAAGCATGCCGGAATTAAGCGTTACAGAGCGTTACCGAACCACGATAACGCGGCCGGGGCCGGACCAGGCACCGGTCGCCGTTGAAGTGGTCAGCCTGCAGGAGGGTGAGCGTTTTCGGGATAGCGTCAAGTTGATGAACAGCGAAAAAGACGCGGCTATGAAATTTCATAATGGCGAGGGCGTGTATATCAGCGAACGTGCCTGGCGTATCGATGGCTGGCAGACCGGGGCCAGCGTAAAGCTGTGTGCCGACCGCGCCGATGTTCCGGTCCTGGGTGTTTACCGGGATTACGGCAATCCAAAATCACAATGGATGGTGAACAAGCAACTGTTCAGGAGTTGTTGGCCGGACCTGACCGCCATCGGATTGGCTGTCTATGGGCCCCGGGATTATGAGTGGGACCGGGTCCGTTTGGCTATTACTGAAAAATTCGAACTTGAAGACGACGAGATTATTGATCAGACCGAGCTGAGGCAGGTGGGTCTTGCTGTTTTTGACCGTACTTTCATCGTCACCCAGGCGCTCAATACCTTAACCCTGCTGGTGGCCGCAATTGGTATCTTCTGTGCCATCAGCGCGATTCACCACCACCGCGTGGCTCAGCAAGCGCTGCTGGCCAGCCTGGGGTTGAGCCGGCGTGAACGTGGTGCATTGTTACTGGCGCAGTGGGGCATGCTTGGTTTGCTTTGCATGGTGCTGGTGTGGCCCCTGGGTACGCTGCTCGCAGCTTATCTTGGCATGGTGGTCACACCGGCTGCCTTTGGTTGGAGTTTTCCGTTGCAACTTGAATGGCAGCACTACCTGGTGCTCGCCGCATTGGCTGCAGTCAGCCTGATGCTGGCGGTTATATTGCCGTCCTTGAGATTACTGTTTACCTCGCCTGCCACCTTGTTACGTGAGCAAAACGTATGAGGGCCGGTCGCTTTTTTACGGTTCTGCTTGGCGCCTTGCTGATGTTTACCAGCGGTTGCGGGCCGGCAGAGACAGCGGTGCAGGATTCGGGGTTGGCGGTGCTGGCGCAGAGTGCGGACGCCTATACACAGGCACGACCCGGTCAGCCGCTGCGCTTCCCGCGTGACCACGGCGCCCATCCCGGTTACCGAATTGAGTGGTGGTACCTGACCGCCAACCTGCATGATGCTGCGGGAGAGGATTACGGTGTGCAGTGGACATTGTTCCGCCTGGCAGTGCAACCACCAAACCCGCCGGGCACCGAAAATGGATCACAAAATAACCAGGTGTTCATGGCGCATATGGCCATAACCACACCTACTGATCATCTATCCTTTCAACGCTACGCCCGGGGCGGTAACACCGAGGATGAAAGCCGCGCCGGTGTCACGGCCCGGCCTTTTTCCGCCTGGCTGGATGACTGGGAACTGCGCAGCAGCGGCGCGGACTGGTTACCGCTGGAGCTCAGGGCACAACAGGCAGATAACGCCATGAATCTGCAGTTAGAAAGCACGGCACCACTTGTTCTGCAGGGTGAGGCGGGTTTTTCGGCCAAGCACGGTGATGGTGGTGGCTCCTACTATTACAGCCAGCCATTTCTTAAAGCCAGCGGTCAACTGACCGTTGACGGACAGGTGATTGAGGTCAGTGGTGACGCATGGCTGGACAGGGAATGGAGCAGCCAGTTTTTACAGAGCGAACAAGTTGGCTGGGACTGGTTTTCACTGCATCTTGAAAGTGGTGAAAAGCTGATGTTGTTCCAGGTCCGTGCGCAGCCTGGACAGGCGGACGTTGATAATTTTCTGCATGGCAATCTGATAGCACCCGATGGGAGTTCAACACCGCTGGATCCTGGCCGGATACAGCTTATCCCAATGCAAAAAAGCCAGGTTGCCGGACGCAGCTTGCCGCTACACTGGCGCGTATTGCTGCCGCAGATCAACAGGCAATTCGAAATCCAGCCACTTATTGCGGACCAGTGGATGGATGTGGATTTTCCCTACTGGGAAGGTGCGGTCATTGTCAGTGGAAGTGAGCCCGGAAGCCGCGGTAAGGGCTACATGGAATTAACCGGCTACCCCCAGGACGTTTCTACTGACCGCTGAGAAAATTATTGCCGGCTCAGTACACGACCGAGAAACGCTGCTGGATAAACGCTGCGTTTTCAACCTCATCAATCAGGGCAACGGCAAAATCTGCGCGGGAAATTCTGCTTCTGCCGCTTTTGCTTTCGAGAAGCTGATCACCACCAATCCGAAATACCCCGGTACGCTTGCCGTTGGTAAAGTTTTTGGCCGGAGTGGCATAGGTCCAGTCAACATCGCTCACCGAGCGCAGGTATTCCAACGCCAGGACCTGCCCCTCTATCTCGGTCTGCAGGGCTCTTGGAACGAATATCATGGGCAGGGTATCGGCATAAACAACGCCGGGCTTCACCACGAGTGAGCCGGAGCCGCCAACGTGTATAAGACGTGGTGCCGGTTTTTCTATTTCCCGTAGCACATTGACCACGTTTTCCACTGCGATACGCGGAACAGCATCATTGGGGTCTTTGGATTTGCCCAAAACACCGCGAACAGAAATAATGACAACATCCTGGCCGGCGACCAGGCTGGCCACGCTGTCCGGATCAAGGACATCGCCTTTCACAGCCGTCAAATTGTCATGCGTAACCGTGATGCGGGAAGGGTCGCGTGATACCGCGGTGACAATATGTCCACGGTTCAAAGCCTCGTTGACGGCCTGGCTGCCTACCTTTCCGGTTGCGCCATACACGAGAATCTTGAAGCTCTTCGGATCAGTTTCTGCAGCAAGGTGGCCGGAAGCCACCAGCGCAGCCAGCATCAGGACGGCCAGGCAAAAACGGGAAAGTTGTTTTGGCATCAGTTTATCTTTCACTTAATGAATCCGCTTGTCAGGTATAGCTATGACCGGAAAAGAGGCCGGATACATTCAATGACATGTATCCGGCCCTGGTCCCCTTTTTGAGGGATACATGAAAACGATGTATCCGGACCCCTTTTTTGACAGGTGATTCAGGAGCTGATGGGTATCAGAATTTCATTCCGGCGCGCAAACCAGGGTGTGAAGGGCGCATTGTAGCGGGCCCATACAGGCTCACCCACGACTTCGAAGTTCTCTGACGCTATCCACTCCCGCAGTAAGGCCAGGTGTTTCTTGTAGGACTTTTCAGTCCACCTGCCTGAGTAGCGGATGGCTGCGGCGCGGTACGCAGGTACTTCCCTGAGTACAACCGAGGGGTCGTCAGGCACCGGTATGGTTTCCATAGTATAAGAGGCGGGCATCATGAAGCTGACAGCCCAGCCTTGTGTCCGCCTTGCGTTGCCCGACCGGTGAGGTCATGGCAATTTTTTCCGGCTCCGCTTTTTGGCTAACCGGGGATGTCATCGCGATTTTGCTGCGTTTGGTGTTATCACCCGAAATGTAGTTGAATAACTTACGAAACGCAGCGCCCGAGGCGTCTTCGAAATCGTCATTAACAATCACTTCTGCAACGATTGAAGGTTCGTAATCGCGTACTTCAAGGTCGTCCTGTTTAACAAAGACACTGTACTTGGCTTCTTCTGCGGCCATGGCACTCTCTCCCGTCAGGGTCAGTAAAACAGTTAACAGGATGATCGTGAAACGTATCATGTTGTTTATTCGCTCAGTGCCTGTTCTATTGCGGCAACCAGTTTGTCGTCATAGGGTTGCGTGCGTGGGCTAAAGTCCGATATCAACTCACCATTACGGCCAATCAGGAACTTGTGAAAATTCCAGGTGGGGTAGGTGCCGGAGGAATCTGCAAGCGCTGCAAAAAACGGGTCCGCGTTGGCCTTTTTAACCGATGTTTTTTCAAACATGGGAAACTCGACCCCATAAGTGAGTCGGCAGAACTCTTCGATCTGGTCTTCGGTGCCCGGTTCCTGGCCCATGAAATCATTGGAGGGAAAGCCCAATACCACCAGGCCTTCTTCACCGTATTGCTTATAAAGTTTTTCAAGACCGTCGTACTGTGGTGTATTGCCACACTTGGAAGCCGTGTTGACGACTAACAGAACCTTACCGCCATAGGCCTCGCATAAATTGACCTCGTCAGTTGAGGCGAGCCGGCGAAAATCCCGGTCCAGTAGTGCGCTGTCACAGGCGAAAGCTGGCAGGCTGGCGATTGATACTAAAATTGCTAACAATGTTTTCATCATGATTCCCTGACGGTTATGGTTGATAAGTATATAAAATCTATATTATAAAATATTTCAAAATAACATAGAAATAAGTGTTGATTGACTGCTATTGTATAAGTATTGTATAGTAATAACCAGAGATAATTATTAATCGAACACAACATTGGAACAAAGACATGCAAACGACGCACCCATTTACCAAACAGCCGCCCTCGTGCGCCATTATAAACGTCCGAAATTTACGCTTGCGTACCTTAATCGGTTTTAATCCTGAAGAAAGGGTGAAAAAGCAGGATGTTGTACTCAATATTGAGATCAAGTACGCGCTCGATAACGGGGTTTTGCAAGACAAGGTTGATGATGCGCTGAATTATAAGGTCATCACGAAAAAGGTCATCGAGTACGTTGAGCAGGGTCAGTTTCTGCTGCTGGAAAAACTGGTTTCCGATGTTCTGGGTATATGCAGTGAGCACCCGAGTGTTCATTCCGCAAGGGTCACCATTGATAAGCCCCATGCGCTGCGTTTCGCAGACTCTGTCTCGCTGACACTGGAGTACCAGGCGTCACAGGCGAGCATCCACCCTATTCTGGAGAAAGCATCATGAGTGTTAACCCGATCAAATTAGATATCAATACCCCTGCCGACGTTGAGCTGAGCGAGGAAGCCCTGCTGGTGCGCGACACGCTGCTGGAGCACGGCCTGGAAACACCCATGATCGAAACGGGTTTGAGTGCGGAAGAGAAATATAGTCGCATCAGCCAGCAGATGGTTCGGGTGCTGGAAACGCTCGGGCTCGACCTGCGTGATGACAGCCTGGCTGAAACACCGCACCGCATTGCCAAGATGTACGTTCATGAGATTTTTTCCGGCCTGGATTACCGGCACTTTCCCAAGCTGTCGCTGATTGACAACAAAATGGGTGCCAACGAGATGGTGAAGGTGCGCAATATTGACCTGACCAGCACCTGTGAGCATCACTTTGTGACCATTGATGGCGCCGCCAAGGTTGCCTATATCCCCAAGGACACCATCATTGGTTTATCCAAGATCAACCGCATCGTACGTTTTTTCGGGCAGCGACCCCAGGTACAGGAGCGTCTGACCCGGCAAATCCTGGTGGCATTACAGGCCCTGCTGGGTACCGAGGATGTGGCGGTAAGCATCGACGCCACACACTATTGTGTTAAATCACGCGGTGTGATGGATTCGAATTCAACCACAAGCACAACAGCGCTTGGCGGTTGCTTCAAAGAGAACATTCATACACGGGCCGAGTTTCTGAACCCATAGTTTCGAGGTCAGGGTAAAGCGCAAGCGTAAATCAATGGCAAGCACTCCTCACTCGCGCATTCTTTTGCCCTGACCTCTTTTTACAATAGAGACTATTTGATGAAAATGGTCGATTGACCGATGACTTAAGCCGTGAACCTGTGGCAAAGTTACCTGTAGTGCTTGCTGCCTCGGTTGGCGGGCGCTCCTGTAAGCAAGCTGGGGTAAACCATCCTGAATTACCAGGAACTAAAAACACGTCAACGTGAAATTCGCAGCCGGTTTCCCGTCTCGTTAAAGCTGCGGGTGCACCGAGCACTCAGCTGGCTATATCGGGCCGAACAGGAAGTGGAAGACCACGATGCCAGGTTCATTTTTCTTTGGGTCGCGTTTAACGCAGCCTATGCCAACCAGGTCCCCGACCGCCAGAGTTCGTCAGAACGGAGCATGTTCCAGGGTTTTTTAGACCGCCTGGTCGAATCCGATACAGAACGCTTGCTGTCCGAATTGGTCTGGAATCGCTTTTCCGGTGCAATACGCCTGATGATCGACAATCAGTATGTTTTTCAGCCGTTCTGGGATTTCCACAATGGACACATAACAGAAGAAGCCTGGCAGACCGCATTTCAAAACAGCAAGGCAGGCGCACGTCGTGCCCTGGGTCAGATGGAAACTCAAAAGGTCCTGGGGATCATGTTCGATCGTCTGTACACATTACGTAATCAGATGCTGCACGGTGGCGCCACCTGGAACAGCAGTGTCAACCGCAGCCAGATATCACAGGGCGCTGACATCATGGGGCAGGTGGTGCCCATCGTCATTCACCTGATGATGAACGATTATCAACGGGTCTGGGGTGAAGCCTGCTACCCGGTGGTGGATTAAAACGCTAACTTTCTTCAACGCCGGCAAATAATCGCCGGTGATAGGCGAGGTGTTCGCGGTTAATCTCGTGATTCTCTATTTCGTTAAGAGTGCCGCTAACTGCGCCGATCAAGGTGCCATCATCCTCGATCGAAAAAGCCCAGCCATCAAAAAGAACACGGCAATTGGGGCATAAACACAATATATTTTCGGCCCGGTCCGGACCGTTGTGGGGGCGCCCGAGTGGACGGATATACGCGGCTTGTGCGTAGGCGCCGCCAGTTAACTCGAGACGGGTTGAGCAGGCCTGGCAGACATGTTGATGCATTTCTTTCACTGCCTCCGAGGCCAGCGTGTCGCGCACAATGCGGGTGGTATAGGAGCTGACCCTGTCGGGTTCGAGGTTGCTGGTGGGTAAAGGCAGTTCACCAGCGGGTGTAGAGATGGGTTTGTCGTCAACTTTCCTTAGCGCAAAGCGGTAGATTTTAAAACCGGTTTTACCGCGGTCCACCCACCACCTTTCTACCAGGTAAAGACCGTCATAGCGGTAGGTGTGTTGTTTGGAGCCCAGGCCCCGCGTCACACGCACCGGCAGCCCCCTGTTGTAGCTGACAACCAACGCGAGGTTGCCCCGGTTCAGCTCTGCATCTTCATTTTGCTGCTTGGTATTTGGGTCAAAGCCGGCCTGACCGCCATAGATGAGGTAGTCGCCGTAATCCTCGTCATCTTCATAACCACCCGAGACGACGATTGAATCCGCACCCTCTGTGCTCGAACCGCTGATACCGGCCTGGGTGGGTCGATGGATACCCGAGGCCGCCAGGTCTGCGCGACTGGCAAACTCGGTACCGGCACTTACACCTTCAATCTCACCAAAATGACGCACTGACGACCCCGTGACGTGGATTAACCATGACAATTGTAGACTTTTTTGGCAACAAACGCGGATAATCGGAGGCCTATTCGCATGACCTGGAAAGGCATGCTGAAACGGCGTGATCTGATCTGAGCGAGTGAGGAGGAAACATCATGACAAACCAGACCGCGGTTCGATTCGGCTACCCGGATACCCTCATTCGGGAGTACGACCACTGGCTCGTGTTATTACGTGAGCCACAGCCCACGCTCGGTTCATTAATCCTGTGTGAAAAGTCTGATGCCACCGAGTTCGCAAACATCTCTACGGCGTCGTTTCAGGAGATGAGTGTGGTTGTCGGGGATATTGAGCGGGCCCTCAAAGCCGCATTCTCCTATGAAAAAATCAACTACCTGATGTTGATGATGGTCGACCCGAATGTGCATTTTCACGTCATTCCGCGTTACTCAGAGCCGCAGAGTGCCTGTGGTTTGACCATTGCTGACCCTGGTTGGCCGGTGGTGCCGCAGTTGGGTGTGGCGCAGGAGATAACCCCGGCGGAGCGTGATGCACTTAGGCTCATATTTCCGGGTACTGGTGATTCATGATGAGACGCATGTTTTTAGCAGAATTGAGTCAAGCATGAAAAGGCATGATCCCCCATCGGTTGGCGTATTCCGTCACCATTTCACTGTTCCCGATAGTGCAGTGGACCAGAATGGCCATGTGAATAACGTTGTTTATGTGCAGTGGATGCAGGATGTTGCGGTAATGCATTATGAGGCCGCCGGCGGTACCCAGGCCATGGAAGAAGCCGGTGCCACCTGGGTGGCACGTTCGCACCACATCGAGTATCTGAAGCCGGTATATGCTGGCGATGACGTGATTGCACTCACCTGGGTAGAAAACCTGCGGCGTGTCAGGTCATTGCGCTGCTATCAATTTCGGCGCCAAAGCGATGATGTGCTGCTCGCGAAAGGTGAAACCGACTGGGTGTTTGTGAATATTGCCACTGGCCGCCCTCAAGCGGTTGCCGAAGATATCATCCAGAAATGGCATGAAGAGCATGACAGGCAATGAAGGCAGAGCTTATGTTTAAACAACTGCTGTTGATCCTGTTAATGCTGACGGGTGGTTTTACCTTTGCAAAGGGCCCTCACGATTCAACGGGGTCTGCCACCGCTCAATATCTCGCCAATGAAGGTCTGATGGTGGTGAATGGCGACATCAAGGTCGTGTTCGACCCCTTGTTTCGAAACGATTACGGCCAGTACCAGTTGTTACCGGCGGCAATGGAAGAAGCCCTGTTTGCCGGCACGCCGCCATTCGATGGCATCGATGCGGTTTTTATCAGTCACTATCATGGTGATCACTTCTCGCCGGCGGATGTTTTACGTTTGCTTAAGCAACAACCGGGGATTCACCTTTATGCACCCAGGCAGGCGGTCACCGGTTTACGCTCGGTGGCCAGTGAGCAGGATGACGCGGTCTTTAAGCGGGTGACTGCCGTTAACCTGGCCTATAAAGATGCACCGGTCACACTGGAGATGGATGGTCTGATCATGGAGGCCGTCCGTATCCCTCATTCGGGCTGGCCGAACGGGCGGCGGGATGTTGAGAACATATCCTGGCGCGTCACCCTGAACGACACTACCACCGTGCTGCACATGGGTGATGCCGATGCCAATGATGTTCACTTTAAAAGGGATGCCGGGTACTGGGATGAGCGCCATACCCACATGGCATTCCCCCCTTACTGGTTTTTCAGCTCAGCGAGTGGCAGGTCGATTCTGAGGAACCGGATAAAACCCGGCCACGCCGTTGGTGTGCACGTGCCGGTATCCATACCAAAAGTCCGTTCATTGCGACCGCCAGCCTTACGCGAACACGACCTGTTTACCGAGCCCGGTGAATTACGGGATATTCCGGCAACGGTGCGTGCGAGCAAGAGTGACCTTTCTGAAGATTAGCTGTCAGACAGAGTATCGTGAAGGCTTAACGGGTGAATGTACGACAGACATACGAACTAAAGGCTTATTGACATGGGTATAACTGCGGTTATACTTTTGTTAAATGAAAACAGCAATTTCAATTCCTGATCCTATTTTTGAATCTGCGGAGAAACTCGCTAAACGCCTGGGTATTTCGCGAAGCCAGCTCTATTCAAATGCGGTTGATGCCCTTGTGGAAAAGCACCGGTACAGCGGTGTTACGGAGCAGTTAGATGCCGTGTACTCAACTGACCCGGATGTATCCAGCCTTGATGATGGTCTTGAGCAGATTCAGTCTCTTTCGCTTGGAAAGGATGAGTGGTAGTGCAGCGTGGTGAAATATGGTGGTCTTCTTTAGCAACACCAAGCGGGTCCGGACCGGGTTTTCGTCGCCCTGTTCTTGTTATCCAAACAGATGAGTTTAATCGAAGCCGAATAAATACAGTGGTGGCGGCAGCCATTACGTCTAACCTGATCTTGGCGAATGCACCTGGAAATGTCCGGGTACCCGCCAGGGCGAGTGGCCTGAATAAAGCCTCAGTCGTTAACGTCTCTCAAATAATTACGATTGATAAGTCATTTTTGGCTAAGCGTGTCGGTGCGCTTAACACGAAGTACCTTAGTGAGGTTGAAGAGGGTCTTCGGTTGGTCCTGGGTGTTTAAATTAACCGTTCTATATCGTTAGCCGACTTCCAGAAGTTCGTCCAGCAACGGGAAATAAAGCGCAGTTTTGATGGGTCGTGATTCTGTCAGTGCGACCGCGTTCTTATAGGCCTGTAGCTGATCCTTGTAGCGCTTTTCTTCATTCATTAGAAAACCTTTCAGGTCGCCACCAGCATGGCTTGATGTTTTGTAATCGATAATCCAGCGCACGCCGTTCTCAACAAAGGTTCTATCCAGAATCAGGCTCCTGGGCCGCGCATTGCCTGGCGCGGCTTCATCGCCGTTGGTATTTTCAAACACTGCTGTGATGGCGTACTCACAGCCGGCATCTTCATGGTCTGCCAGTATCCAACTGCCCTGTGTTGAGGCCAGGCAGTTTTCGATGGCCCTGGATGTACTGTCGATAATGGCCTCTGCTTTTGTTCCCTGAATACCCTCGCGCGCCAGTTGTTGCCGGCACCAGCCCACCTGGCTGGCCATGCCGCCACCCTCGTGCCAATCATCCACGCCCTGCTCGCCAATCATCTGTAACAGCCGGTGAACCAGGTTACCTGTATGCCGGGCATCCTCACCCGCCCAGCTGAACTCGATATAGTCCTCGGCCTCTGTATATTCACTGGTTTCCTGCAGGACGGCGACGGGTGGCGCTGGCAATTGCCAGCTTGCCGCCAGGCGGCGGTATTGTTGGGGCAGTTCCATGGTTGCTGCGTCCTGCTGCTCCTTATCAGCAGGTTCCTGTTGTTCACTCGCTTGCAAATCTTCAGCCGCCTGCATTACCAACGGGGTTTGAACGTCCTTGATGGCTGGCCACAGACCGCCCAGCAAGCTACTGGTGTTGGCGTTGATTTCGTCTTTAGCGTTGGGTTTGATCGAAGCAAACAGGTGCAGTTTGCTGACCGCGCGGGTGGTCGCGACGTAAAGCAGACGGCCGTCTTCAAGTTGTCTGCGCTCTTTCTCAACGGTGGAGATGAACTGGATCAAATCACCTTCCTTTTTCTGCAGCTCCTTTTCTTTGCTGTTTCGCATCGGTGACATAACAATCTGGTCCTGGCCGGCGAGCTCAAACCAGTGCAGCAGCTTGCTATCGTCACCACGGGGTGCGCGGTTGAGGCCGGGCAAAATAACGTTATCAAATTGCAGGCCCTTGGCAGAATAGATGGTTAAAACCTGCAACTTGCCGTTGGCATCGGCATCTGGCTCGGCATACAGGTCTTTCATACGCAGGTCGAGCGTGTCACGGTCGATCGGCAGGCTTTCGTTTTCCAGTGAATCAAGCAGGTCAAAATAGGTTGCCGCATCATTCAACTCGCTGTCATTTTCAATACAGGCAGGCCCGCCCAGGCTGATCCAGGCGGATTCGACCAGCGACCGCGTTGATTGTCTGCCCCGCCGGTTGACGGCATTGAGCAAAATCGGTGCGGTTCTTTGCAAGCGCTCACGACCATCGACAGAAAACGGTTCCTGTCCCTGCGCATCGGCGCCAGTGCCAAGCGCGTCGAGGATGATATTACCGGCGTTACCGGCGACCAGTGCATCGAGGTCGGCGAGCGTAAGGCCGACAAAGGGTGCTCGCAGGCTGGCCAGCCATGCCAACCTGTCGGCGGGTTGTAATAGCGCCAGCGTCAGCGAGACCAGGTCCTGAATGAGGGTTGTATCCGCCAGTGGTGTGAATTTAATCGCCTGGTAGCGATAACGGGGCTGGTCCTGCTTCAGACGGTCGAGTTCAGACAGTATGGCGCTGGCATGGCTGCGTGATCGCACCAGTACCGCGATGCTTTCATCCTCTTCACATTCACCGATGACCCTGCAAACACGCCGGGCCTCTTCTTCATGGTCATTGCCGGGCAGTATTTGAATATCGACCAGTCCATCTTCCGATACGCCGGGTTTGGTGCTGGCGGCGCTATAGTTGACGGCGCCTAGCACCGGGTCGCTCAAACGCGGCATCACCATTGGAAATACCTGGTTAACCCATTCAACGATGGGCCGGGTGGAACGGAAATTGACGCTTAATTGCAGCGGGTTCAAGCGGATATGATCAAACAACTGACCCTGCCAGGCCATGATAAACAGGCTGACTTCGGCCTTGCGGAACCGGTAGATGGACTGCATCGGGTCGCCGACCAGGAAAAGTGTGCGCCCGTCACCGTCACTCCAGCCGTGGGTGAGTTTATCCAGCAATTGAATCTGGCTGGCTGAGGTATCCTGAAATTCATCAACCAGCAAGTGTTGTATGCGATAGTCCAGACGCAGCGCCAGGTCGCTGGGTGCGCCTTCTGAACCAAGTGAGCGAATGGCACGCAGGGCAATTTCACCATAATCTAGCTCGCCGCTTTCAGCCATCACCAGTTCCCAGTTTCCCGCGGCACAGATCAGTATGCGCATCAGGGACTCGAGTGATTCCCAGGCTTCATCTTCATAGGCGGGGTTTGGCAGCGTGCCAATGGTTTTGTAACTACCAATCAGCTCGATGTTCTCGCTATGTACATCCAGCAGGGCTAAAAACTGTTCCTTGTAGGCCGCACAACGCAGCTTGTCTTCCCCTTTTGCACTGGAAGGCGCCGGGAAACCATCTTTGACGGTCACAGACTTACGCATGGTACCGGCAGTTGTCAGCAGGCTGCTGATCAACGTTTTCCAGTGTGGAAGAGCATCTGCGTTGGTGGGCAGGTCAAGAAACTCACAATCAAAGCCGCCACAGGCTTCCAGTAGTTCAGCCATTGCCGCGGCATTATTGGCATCATTGGAAATGGCGTACCGGTAGAAACGGGGTAAGTCCGCAAGAAGGCTGTCAGGTGTCAGGAGTCGTGCTTCTTCAAGTTGATTCTTGACCAGGTAGCTGAGCGCAGCTTCCATACCCTGCCGGTCAAAGCCATTATCCGTACGCGCATTCAGCAGGTGTCCAATCCACTGCTCACGGCTTGCGAGCATACTGGTCAGCAGGTCGACCAGCCTGTCATATTGGTTGTCGTAGCGGTCCAGTACCCTGATGACGTCGGCTTGCAGCTCGTCTTTATCATCTTCGATAACTGCCATGGTGCGGGTGGCCGCAATGCGATAGAGGGCGTCGGCATCATCGGCGATTTGCTGGCCACCACCGAGCCCGGAGAGCACGGGTAACTGTCGCGCGAGCTCACTGCAGAGGCTGTCTATCGTACGGATACGCAGACGGCTCGGCTGTTCCAGCAGATTCCAGTCTTGCCGGGTATCGTTTTCGAGGGCCGCCAGTGCCAATTCGCGGCTGACCTGCTCGTGCGGCTCGAGATTTTCATCTTTATTCTCGCCGCGTAGTTCCCTGGCTGCGGCCTGTAAACGGTTGACCAGGCGGTGGCTCATTTCAGCGGCTGCCTTACGGGTGAACGTGATCGCCACCACCTCTTCAGGGTTTTCAACACGCGCCAGCAAGCCCAGCATACGTTGGGTCAGCAATTCGGTCTTGCCGGAGCCGGCGGGCGCCTGGACGATGTAGGAGTTCTCAAGGTCACAGCCCCATTCCCTTTGTTGCCAATCAGAAGGGCGGCTCATTTGGGGTTCTCCATGCGGTCTTGTTCCTGCCTGGTCTTGTGCTGTTTCACCAACTCATCGACACGACACAGGGATTGCAACTCGCAATAACTATTTTCACAGATCCTGGTACCACCCTTGGGGTCGATAGCGGCATTTCCTGCCAGGAAATCGGCCATCAGGTGGTGCAGGGTCTGCCGCCAGTTCTGGATGGTTTCAGGCATGTTCTGCCCGGCCTCAACCAGTTCCCGTGTCCTGCTGGTTTCTTTTGGTGGTAAGTCGGGCAACAGGCCCTGTTGGGTAACCACGCCATTAAAGGAACATCCATCCTCACGGATGATGCCAAAAACCACGGCTGCCGGGGGTTCCTTGGCGGCAATGGCATATAGAGGCAGTTGCGGGTCTTCAGGCCGCTCACCAAACCATTTTTTTGGCTCGACCTTGCCTGTTTTGTAATCGATGATGATTTCTTCGCCGCTTGGCAAGCTGTCGACCCGGTCAATGATCAGACGGATAGGCTGCCCTTCAATCTCCGGCAGAATTTCTTTCTCAAATCCCGTCACCTCGAAAGCATCACGCTGCATATCCAGCTTGAGAAACTCCATCACGTGACGATAGACACGTGCTGCCTCGACTTCACGAAAGGCCGGGCGTTGCTGCAGGCCACGTTCCTGGGAGGTTACATGCGTGACGTGTTTGCGCACCCTTTCACCCAAGGCATCTTCACCCAGCGCCAACAAGGCGGCCTGGGTTTTGGTTTCCTTCCAAAAATACTCCAACACGCTGTGTACCAGGCTGCCGTGCAACATGGGGCTGATGCCATCGGCCGGTGTCTCCATGCCATCGGCACCCAGTCGGTTGCTGGCGAAGGCGCGGAAAGGGCACAGGGCCTGGTGCTTCAGAATGGAACTGCCACCACGCGCGGTGCCGTGCATGAGTACACCCGGTGATTTCAGCTCATCGATTTGCGGTTTGTCCGAGGCAGCTATCAATGCAGGCCAATCGGGCTCCTGCCAGGCGGGTGGTTGTTCTATGGTTTCAATACTATCGTTGGCAAGCAGCGGGCTGGCCAGGACATCCTCGCCATCAATTTGACCGGGGTAGCTGAAAACACAATCCGGCGCTGTGGCCAGCAGGCGCCGGGTAATTCGGCGTGCCACGCTGAGCTCACGCTGCGGACTCGAATTGGGCAAGTCTGCCGCTATTTGCAACTTACCCGGTATGAACGGGTTGGGCTTGGCGCTGGGTGGCCAGTTATCGTTATGTAAGCCCATCACCCACAGGTGGTCAAAGCGTAAGCCGTTGACCTCGTATAAACCGAGCACCTGGATAGGTGCAATCGCTGTTCGTGGCTGGAAAATGGCTTCCCTGCAGATCTGCTTCAGCTGGTTGATCGCCGCCTTGCGGCCCAACATGGTCGTGGTGGCATCCAGCGAGGCCAGCTCGCGCAGACTCTCACGCCACCTTTGCAGGGCTTGCCAGTTATGGTCCTGCTCGTCGCTGCGTTCTTCGGCGGGTAGCTCATCGCCGGTTTCCTTTGCCAATGGCCAGCCAAGACTCACCAGTAACTGGTCGAATGACTCGGCCCAGGCTGAGGCCGGGCGTGGTCCTCTGCTTTCACCCTCAAAGCGCCTGAGGGTTTTCAGCAGGGTATTAAGCTCCGGGCTGTTCCATGCCTGTGGTTCGTGCTGCTCTTCCGGTAGCTCGTTATGGTGATGGTCGTGCGTTTTAATTTCGCCTGCCCGATAAATCACCTCAGCCAGTTTTAGTTGGCGTGGATATTTATCCCGCAGGCATTTTTCCAATAGTGCACGCCTGTTTCTTTCAGCGGTCGAACCACGTAGCCAGGGTGATCTCAAAACACGGCCAACATCCTGAATGTCGATACGCTTATCCAGCAATTTCAGCAGGTCAAAGGCGGTTTCAACCATCGGCTCGCGGGCCAGCGGTGTGCCCATGGAGATATTCCACGGTTTTGTTTGCAGATTGGCCTGATCCTGACCCGGCGTGAGGATGTTTTGCAGGTGTCTTTCTATGGTTTGGCGCCGTGTCTCGAGGTCGTGTACCACGACGGCAATATTGGAATCCGGTTCTTTCTCATGCCAGTAACGCACCCAACGCGCCATTTTCACCAGTTCATCTTTGCTGTCCCTGCTCTTCCACAACATGGCTTTTTTCTGTCTTGCAGTTATCGTCAGCCGGCAGACCTGGCTGCCATGCGCCAGCAGGGCGGAAAGCAGGTCTTCCTGGGCGGGGCTGAACTCGTCAAAACCCAGAAGATCGATGTTTTGCGGTGGCGCCAGGTGACCTTCACTGGTGGCCTGGCTCAATGGGGCTATACGGTCTTCCGGGCTTAGCCATCCAGCCTGTTTGCAGCGTCTTTCAAAGGCCTTGTTCCAATGGTAAAAGGCCGTGTGATTTTCATTATCATGGCCAAACCAGCACGGATCTTTCATATCCAGCCGCCACCCGCTCAGCAGTTTACGTGTATCACGAAGCTGGCCTGCCAGCGACTCCGGGCGTAAGAGTGCGTGCTGCAGGTGTTCTTCTTTCAGCGTGCTTTCCCACAAACTGATGAGTTGCCTGCTACCGGGTATGGCGCGGTCTGTTCCGACAACACCCTTCAAGCTGGCGGTTTCCCAGTACCGGTCCAGCCACAGGTTCCAGGAGACGATGACCGGGCTTGCCCACCGACGATCACCCTTTCCGGCACGCCACCGGTTGTAGTGGTGTGTCAGTACACGGCTCAACCGGCTGTTACCGGTGATCAGCGTATGGCCATCCTTCAGACGCTTAAACAGGGCCTCATATTCCACTGTTTGAGTTAAAAGACCTGGTAATCGCGTTGAAATGTCTGAGTGGGTGTTCGTCATAGGGCTATCATACTGGTAGATTTCTCAAAAGCTGAGATTGTTTTACGAATAATTTATATCGTCAACGGGACTTATTGAAAAGGAGCGTCTTATTGATAAAAGCCGGAACCGTAGATGAACTATCATGGTCTATGAGGTAACTCTTGAATATCTGAAGTGAAACCGTTGAAAGACATTGTTATCTATAAATATTTAACCGGCAGACTGTTGCTTGTGCTGTTTGTGCTGTCACTTTTTAGTGGCTGTGCAACGGTACAGACAGATAAGATCACCCCGCCTCCCTTGTTGAACGCCGGGCCCGCCGTTCAGGTTGAAGATATCGATGTTCTGGCGGTCTCCCCCGAAATGGACAGGTTCCTGGAACGATACATCCTCAAGTACGAGGACTCCCGAACCAGGCTGGAGCTTTTAATCAGGTCGGTCATGATAAACGGCATCCTGGGATTCGAATACGATGAAGCCCGAACCATGACTGCAGCGGAGACCTTCAAGGCGCGAAGCGGTAACTGTGTTGCTTTTTCAAATATGATCATTGCCCTGGCCCGCCGGGCTGGTTTGGAAGCCGAGTTCCAGGAGGTGTTTATTCGCCCGGTATGGTCTGACCATCTGGACGATACGGTGCTGTTGATCAAGCATGTCAATGTCATCGTCAAGTCCAGGCGGTTTAGCTGGGTAGTTGATGTCAGTGGTGTTGAAATTGATCCAACTGACCGCAGAAGAATCGTTGATGATAGTTATGCCGAGGCGCTTTACCTGAATAATATTGCGGTGGGCGCCCTGCTGGAAAACGATTTGCCGACAGCCTATGCCTATATGCGCAGCGCCATCGATTCAAATTCCGAGGTGGTGGACTCCTGGGTAAACCTGGGTGTGATTTATGGCCGCAACAATCAGCTTGATGATGCAGCACTCGCCTTTCAACAGGCCCTGCGAATCGAGCCGGGTGATTATTCTGCACTGAGTAACCTTTACGAGGTGTACCTCGAGCAGGAGAAGTTTGCTTTAGCCACTGAGTTGCAACCAAAAGTAGAAAGATACAGAAGAAACAATCCTTATTATCTCTTGAGGCTAAGTGATGAAGCGCTTGAACTGGAGCAATATCAAGAGTCTATCAGGCTGTTGCAAAAGGCAATCACGAAGAAAGAGGACGACCATAAGCTGCATTTTGCATTGGCCAAGACCCAATACCTGTCCGGCGAAATGACGGCCGCTGAGAAAAGCCTGCTACGTGCCCGCGAGCTTGCGCCGGACGCCTACTACGAACGGCCTTTGGCTGAGTTGGTTGCCGATCAAACAGGGTCTGATACCCCAAGCCTGTAGTCAGTCTTTTCCAGTTGCTGAGGCTGGTGGAGCTAGTCAGCTTTTGTCTCGCTTAAAACGCTATCAATCGCTTTTCGGATTTCTGCCGCCCAGTAGGGCGCCCGCTTACTCGCCTTTTTGTCATGGCTCAGAGCTTTGAACTCGCTGCTGTCGTTAAAAACCATGTCTTGCAGGTTGAAGCGGATTTTACCCTGGCCATCGACGACAAAAAGCGCCGGCACCGCCTTAATACCATAGGGCTCCATGATTGAATCTGCTTCAGGTATCAGGATGAAGTCATAGTCATGTTCCATCATGAATATTTCCGGCATTTCCTCATCACGGATATTCAGCGCGTATATCGTCAGGTCGTCGCCATACTCGATACGCATACTCTCTAAATGCGGCATCAGCGTCTTGCAGTAAGGGCACCAACTTGCCCAGAAGAAGTAGATATCCACACCATCATGTTTGCGTGGAAATGTTATCTCCTCACCATCGGTGTCAGCCAGGGTGAAGGCGGGCGCCGTCATGTCCTGCGCAGCGGCCTGCTGCGCGAACAATGCCAGTAACAGGGTCAAAAATATTTTTCGCATTTCAATGTTCCTTATAAACGCCGGGCAATGTATCAAGTGACCGCCAGGCAGTGAGCTTTATTACAGATTTTTCGCGAGCAGTATCCGGGCATCCTCGATGACCTTGATGTCTTCCACCAGGCGCTCCGGGTCGGGCTGGCTGTTAACGATGTTTTGCAAAATAGCTATCGCCTCCCCTGTTTCAGCGGAGCGAAACTTCAATAGCGCTTCGGCCAGAAAGATTTTGCTGAGCAGGCTGTCGGGTGCGACCTTAAGCGATAGCCGCAGTTCGCTGATAGCCAGGTCAGGGTCTACCCACCATGTAATAAATGGAATCCTTGGCACCCTTGTGTGAAACCGTCCCAGCAAACGGTGTGCACCACCGTTTTCAATGCTGTCATCCATCAGGACCATGGTTTCGGCGAACAGGCGTATCTTGTTTACCACCCCGGTGAGCGCAGAAATCAGCTTGCCGCTGTATTGTCCCCACAGACCCCAGTTGGCTGAGCCCCAGAAAAAGAACTCACCGACCACCGTCTGATTGTCAACCGCATTTGCCAGGGCCCCGGGTTTCATTCTGAACAGGCTTTTGCTTAAGCCATACTCACGTTCGATTTGCAGGATGCCGGTTTTTGCGATTTCACGGCCTTCTATAAAAAGGTCCAGGCGGGCGTTCTTCTCCAGTACAAACTCTCCTTTGAAGTGAAATGCGCGCAGGAGTTTCCAGCGCGCCTCAATATTTCCAGGTTCTGCATTCAGTGCTTTTCGATAGGCGTTGATGGCCTTTTGAATGGGCTCAGCCGCCGCGCGGGAGCCCTGGTGTCCATCGGCGCGTTGAAACCAGGCCTGATCACCCAGGGCTATGTCATCACTGACGCTGGCCTTCGCTGTATCGGGGATCAAGGTTATCGTGCACACCACCCAGCAGGTCAACAGTGCCGCGCATAGATACCGGAGCAAATACGGGCTATTCATCCGGCAGATGTCCCCGGGTCGGGTGGGCTTGTGCGGGCTGCTTGATTCCGGTCGATGTCCATGCTTTCCAACAGTGCAAATAAAGGATTTAATACAGATTCTCACTAAATCCTGATGTAGGTCAGGACAACTTTTTCTGGCGAAGCTTATTGTACTGGATGAAGTCAATCATTTTGAAGGAATGGTGTCGGGATGTTTGTCCTGACGCTTTACTCTGCACCCTCTTGATTACAGAGGAAAGCCAATATGTCATTTAATTTAAAGAACCGTAGTTTTCTCAAGCTCCTGGACTTTTCGAAACGCGACCTGACCTATATTCTCGACCTCGCGCGGGATTTGAAACGTGCCAAATATGCAGGCACCGAAGTACAGCGTTTACGTGGTAAAAACATCGCCTTGATTTTCGAGAAGGCCTCAACCCGAACCCGTTGTGCCTTCGAGGTGGCCGCACATGACCAGGGCGCCAATGTGACCTATCTGGATCCGACCGGTTCACATATGGGTAAGAAGGAATCCGTTAAAGATACCGCACGGGTGCTGGGTCGCATGTATGACGCCATCGAATACCGTGGCGCCGGCCAGCAGATCGTGCAGGAACTGGCAGATTACGCCGGTGTACCGGTTTTCAATGGCCTGACCGATGAGTTTCACCCGACCCAGATGTGTGCTGACCTGATGACCATGCGTGAGTTTATGCCGCAGCCCTGGCATAACTTCAAATATGCCTTTGTCGGTGACGGGCGCTCCAACATGGGACATTCGCTGATGATCGCAGGCTGCCTGATGGGTATGGATGTCCGCATTGCCGCACCGAAGTCACTTTGGCCCGGCGAAGATATGCTTGCAGCTGCGCGTCAACTCGAAGCAAAGAACATGGGCACACTGACACTGACCGAAGACCCTTACGAGGCGGTGGATGGCGTGCAGTTCATCCATACCGATGTATGGGTTTCCATGGGTGAAGCGCCGGAAACCTGGGACGAGCGTATCAGGCTGCTCAAGCCCTACCAGGTTAATGCCAAACTGATGGCCGCGAGCAATAACCCAAGGGTGCGTTTCATGCATTGCCTGCCGGCGTTTCATAATCTTGAAACCGAGGTCGGCCGGGATGTGTTTGAACGCTTTGGTCTGGATGCGCTGGAAGTAACCGAAGAAGTTTTCGAATCCGATGCCGGCATCCAGTTTGAGCAGGCTGAAAACCGCGTGCATTCGATCAAGGCGCTGCTGGTGGCCACATTGGGTAGCCAGTGATGGTGGTGTCGCTGAAAAAGAGGCGGAGTAAGCTGACCCCGCCTGACTTCAGCCGATGAGAGTGGTTGTCGCATTGGGTGGTAACGCGCTTTTGCAGCGTGGCCAGTCTTTGAATGCTGAAAACCAGCGCGGCAACATTCGCGTTGCGGCAAGACAATTGGCCGAAATTCATAAACATCACCAACTGATTATTGCGCATGGCAATGGTCCCCAGGTGGGTCTGCTGGCCTTGATGGATGCCGCCTATACCGCCGTTGACCCCTATCCCCTTGACGTGCTGGGTGCGGAAACTGTTGGTATGATCGGTTACATGATTGAGCAGGAGTTGGGCAACATTATCCCGCTTGAGGATCATATCGTCACGGTACTCACACAGATCGTCGTTGATCCGGAAGATCCCGCTTTTCAGACACCCGAGCAAGCCCGTAGGACCGATTTACGATAAGCCCGAAGCAGAACGTTTGCGTAAGGAAAAAGGCTGGTTTATGGCTGCCGACGGGCCACATTTTCGCAGGGTCGTGCCCTCGCCTTTACCACAACGGGTTATCGAGCTGGATGCGATTCGCCTGCTGGTCGATAACGGTGTGGTCGTCATTTGCGCGGGTGGGGGCGGTATTCCCACCGCCCATGACAAAGACAAGAAACTTTACGGTGTTGAGGCCGTCATCGACAAGGACCTTGCCGCAGCCTTGTTATCCAGGGAACTGGATGCAGAAATGTTTGTAATGTTGACCGACGTTGCCAGTGTTTATACCGGTTTTGGAACTTCGAAGCAGCGACCTGTCAGGGCCGCTCATCCTGATGCACTGGACGGCATGAACTTTGCCGCGGGCTCCATGGGTCCAAAAATACGCGGCGCCTGTGATTTTGTCAGGAGGACCGGTCACAGCAGTGCCATCGGCAAGCTTTCCGACCTGGTGGACATCATGGCGGGCGAGGCTGGCACTTTGATTTCGATGGATGTTGACGGGCTTGTTTATGGGGACTGAAGTGACCCCATCCCGCCAGCAAATAGTTTAAAATGCGCACACACGTAAGCACTCATCAGGGAAATATCATGCGACATGTGATCTCGGTTCACGACCTTTCGGTAGAGGCTATTATTGACGTTCTCGACCGCGCTGAAGGCATGCTGGCAACAGCCAGGGGGGAGGCGGTCAATGACAGCCTCAGGGGTAAAGTTCTGGGCAGTATTTTCTTTGAGCCATCGACCCGGACACGGCTTTCTTTTGAAACCGCAATGAGTCGTCTTGGCGGCTCGGTGGTAGGTTTTGCGGGAACCGAGGCGACTTCCGTCGTCAAGGGCGAAACACTGGCCGATACCATCCGGATGGTCAGTGGCTATACCGATGCCATCGTGTTGCGACACCCGCGCGAAGGTGCGGCCAAGCTGGCAACCGAGTTTTCAGACGTGCCGATCATCAATGCAGGTGATGGTGCTGGTCAGCATCCGACGCAAACGCTACTTGATCTGTTTACGATCAGGCAGGAAATGGGCCGGCTCGAGGGCCTGAACATCAGCCTGGTTGGCGACCTCCGTTATGGCCGTACCGTTCATTCGTTGGCGTTCGCATTGGCGAAGTTTGGCAATACTATCAACCTGGTGTCACCGGAAGGGCTGGAAATGCCGGACGAGGTTATAGAACATCTTGAGGAAAGCGGGCAGTTTGGAACGGCCTGCCATGCGCCTGAGCAGGTTATTGAGAAAACAGACATTCTTTATGTCACACGCATCCAGAAAGAGCGTTTTCCCGACCCGGTCGAGTACCAGAAAGTGGCAGGCAAGTATCTGATTGACCCGGAGCTTGTATCCAAGGGGCCCGAGCGCATGATAGTCATGCATCCCCTGCCAAGGATCAATGAGATTATCCCGGAAGTCGATGCGATGCCGCAGGCCAAGTACTTTGTGCAGGCTTTTAACGGCGTGCCGGTAAGAATGGCATTGCTCTCAATGGTAGTAGGAGGCGCCTGATATGTCCGACAAGTACATGAAAGTTGAAAGAATCGAACACGGTACAGTGATTGATCACATACTGCCTTCGATGGCCTTTGACGTACTCAGGGTGCTGGGTTTGTCGAGTGACAAGACCATGAGCATACTGGTTAACAGTCATTCTAAAAAAGGTGGAAAAAAGGATATCCTCAAGTTTGAGGATGTGGAGCTTTCAGCAGAAGAGGCCAATCTGGTGGCATTGGTTTCGCCACACGCTACCATCAACATTATCGTTGGTGGAAAAGTGGTCAGAAAATTTAATGCCGAGGCACCCCAAGTCGTCAGGGGAATCCTGACCTGCTCAAACCCGAACTGTATATCGAATCAGAATGAGCCCATCATCCCCGAGTTCAAACAAAGCGATGACGGCAGTCACCGTTACATTTGCACTTACTGTGAAAGGGATATTATCGATCTGGCGAAGATGATAGGCACATAGATCACGGGGTGTGATCTATGTAGCTTGTAAATGTGATTTCTTTTTGAGATTAACGCTTCGTAATTTTGCGTAATTGCTCTAACGCGGCCAGCTGTGCAACGGCTTGCATCAACTGAGCCTGGGCTTCTGCAATATCCAACTCACCACTGCGGTCAGCCAGTTGTCTTTCGGCTTCAGCCTTGGCTGCCTTTGCGGCAGCTTCGTCGAGGTCGCCACCACGCAAGGCTGTGTCTGTGAGAACGGTAACCATGTGAGGTTGCACCTCGAGTATCCCGCCACTGACAAAGAACAATACTTCCTCGCCATTGGGCTGTTGCACGCGAACCGTTCCTGCCTTGAGTTGCGTGATCAGTGGTGTATGGCGTGGAGCAATACCTAGCTCACCAGCAATTCCGGACGCAAATACCATCGTTGCTTCGCCTGAGAAAATCTCCTCATGGGCGCTTACGATGTCACATTGTATAGACTTGGTCATAATTCCGGTCCCGGTAAAAGACAACGCTTTAAAAGAGGCTGCTTAGGCGGCCTCTTTCTCCGCCATTTTGGCACCCTTGTCAACGGCTTCTTCAATACCGCCAACCATGTAGAACGCCTGCTCCGGCAGGTGATCGTACTCACCGGCAACAATAGCCTTGAATGCGCGGATGGTATCTTTCAGGGTTACGTATTTACCAGCAGCGCCTGTAAAGGTTTCAGCAACGAAGAAAGGTTGTGACAGGAAGCGCTGAACTTTACGCGCACGTGACACGATGGCCTTGTCTTCTTCAGAGAGCTCGTCCATACCAAGAATGGCGATGATATCCTTAAGCTCTTTGTAACGTTGCAACACACCCTGTACAGAGCGGGCCACATCATAGTGCTCGTTACCGATCAGGTTTGGATCAAGCAGACGTGAGGTTGAATCCAGTGGATCTACAGCCGGGTAAATACCCTGTTCTGCAACAGAACGGCTGAGTACCAGGGTCGCGTCAAGGTGAGCAAAAGTTGTAGCCGGTGACGGATCAGTCAAATCATCAGCAGGTACGTATACCGCCTGGAAGGACGTGATCGAGCCGGTCTTGGTTGTGGTGATACGCTCTTGCAGCAGACCCATTTCCAGTGCCAGTGTCGGCTGGTAACCTACTGCTGAAGGCATACGGCCCAACAGTGCGGATACTTCCGTTCCCGCCAGTGTGTAACGATAGATGTTGTCGATAAACATCAGTACGTCATTACCCTGGTCACGAAACTCCTCAGCCATGGTCAAACCGGTCAAAGCAACACGTAAACGGTTGCCCGGTGGTTCGTTCATCTGGCCATATACGAGTGATACCTTACCGAGTACATCGGCGTCTTTCATCTCGTGATAGAAATCATTGCCTTCACGGGTACGCTCACCCACACCGGCGAATACCGAGAAGCCTGAGTGCTCAATGGCGATATTACGGATCAGTTCCATCAGTGTTACCGTTTTACCTACACCGGCGCCACCGAACAGACCGACCTTGCCACCCTTCGCGATCGGCATGATCAGGTCGATAACCTTGATACCGGTTTCCAGGATGTCGTTGCCGCCTGCCTGGTCTTCGTATGAAGGTGGCTTACGGTGAATCGGCATACGCTTTTCTTCGCCGATTGGACCGGCTTCATCGATCGGCCGTCCCAGCACGTCCATGACGCGGCCGAGAGTCTTCTCACCAACAGGTACCTTGATGGCATCACCTGTATCGGCTACCGGAATACCACGTTTCAGACCATCGGTGGATCCCAGTGCAATGGTACGTACCACGCCATCGCCCAGTTGCTGCTGTACTTCCAGCGTGATGTCGGTGTTATCGACGGTTAGTGCATTGAATATCCGGGGCATGGCATCGCGCGGAAACTCCACGTCAACAACGGCACCGATTATCTGAACAATTGATCCAGCACTCATAAAACTCGCTCCACTCTTTTGGTGAGATGTGAATTGGTGGGATCTATACAGGGCCCGCTGAATTCACAAATAAATAATGTCCTGTTAAAAGCCTGCTGCGGTCTCTATACCGCTGCTGCGCCACCCACGATCTCTGAAATTTCCTGCGTGATCGCAGCCTGGCGTGCCTTATTAAAGGCCAGCTTAAGTTCATCGATCAAGTCACCTGCATTGTCGGTTGCGTTCTTCATAGCCAACATGCGCGCAGCATGCTCTGACGCCAGGTTTTCCAGTACCGCCTGGTAAATCAGTGACTCGATATAACGTAAAGCAACCTCATCCAGCATTGTCTGGGCATCGGGCTCGTAGATGTAATCCCAAATTTCACCCATCTCGGTATCTTCCGATGGCGGCAATGGCAGCATTTGTGTAATCGTCGGTTCCTGCGACATCGTATTGATAAACAGGTTAGTGACGATATAAAGACGCTGTATGCCGTTGTCACGGTAGGCTTCCACCATGATCCGGATTGCACCGATCAGGTCCTCGAGCTTGGGTGATTCGCCCAGCCCGCTGACATGGCCCATCATCTCGACATCGATATTCTTGAAAAAGGCCGAGGCTTTCTTGCCCAGCGTCACAAGGGCGATGTCGACGTCCTTGGCCTTCCATTCCGACATGTCTTTCAGGGTTTTCCTGAACAGGTTATTGTTGAGGCCACCACAAAGACCGCGGTCCGTGGAGACAATTATATAACCTACCTTTTCCACCGTTTCATGTTCAACAGTGAAAGGGTGACGAATTTCCGGATTAGCCTTGGCGATATGCCCGGAGATACGATGCATCATGCGCACATAGGGACGCGTGGCGTTCATCAGGGCCTGTGACTTTTTAATTTTACTGGCAGAAACCGTTTCAAGCGCGGCAGTCACCTTCATGGTGTTGCCAATGCTTTGAATCTTGCCTGTAATCTCCTTTCCGCCTGCCATATTTGGCTTGCTCCTACTTGTTAACTGTCCGGCTTACCATGAACCGGTTTCCTTGAAATCTTTCAGGGCTGCGACCAATTGCGACTCCACTTCATCGTTCCAGTCACCATGGTCCAGTGTTGCAACCAGGTCGGCATGCGTACTTGCCATGTATTCCAGTAACGCGGTTTCGAAATCACCGATCTTGGGCATGTCAACATCATCGAGGTAACCCCGGTCAGCTGAGAACAGCGAGACCGCCATATTGCCAACAGACAGCGGGCTATACTGTGATTGTTTCATCAGTTCCGTCACACGTTGACCGCGATCCAGTTGTTGGCGGGTCGTGTCGTCCAGGTCAGAGGCGAACTGGGCAAAAGCGGCCAATTCGCGGTACTGGGACAGGGCCAGGCGGATACCGCCACCCAGCTTTTTAATAACCTTTGTCTGTGCTGAACCACCAACACGCGATACCGACAGGCCAGCATGCACAGCTGGACGGGTACCGGCATTGAACATATCGGTTTCGAGGAAAATCTGGCCATCGGTAATAGAAATTACGTTGGTCGGTACGAACGCGGATACGTCACCGGCCTGGGTTTCGATAATAGGCAAGGCGGTCAGTGAGCCGGTCTGGCCCTTTACTTTGCCTTCGGTGAATTTTTCCACGTAGTCTACGCTGACCCGCGCCGCGCGTTCCAGCAAACGGGAATGCAGGTAGAAAACGTCACCGGGGTAAGCTTCGCGGCCCGGTGGACGGCGCAACAGCAGGGATACCTGGCGATAGGCCCAGGCCTGCTTGGTCAGATCGTCATAAATAATCAGGGCGTCCTCACCGCGATCGCGGAAATACTCACCCATGGTGCAACCGGAATACGGTGCGATGTATTGCATGGCAGCCGATTCGGACGCCGAAGCGTTGACGACGATGGTGTGAGCCATTGCGCCATGCTCTTCGAGCTTGGCCACCACGTTGGCAACCGTTGAGTTTTTCTGACCGATGGCAACATAAACACACTTAATGCCAGACTTGACCTGGTTGATGATGGTGTCGATAGCGATAGCGGTTTTGCCGATCTGCCGGTCACCAATGATCAATTCACGCTGGCCACGGCCGATGGGTACCATGGAGTCGATTGATTTCAGGCCGGTCTGTACTGGCTGGGATACTGACTGGCGCCAGATAACGCCCGGTGCAACCTTCTCGATCGGGGCAAAACCATCGTTATCGATTTCTCCCTTACCATCAATCGGGTTACCCAATGCGTCGACCACGCGGCCAAGCAGGCCACGCCCGTGAGGTACTTCAAGAATACGCCCGGTACACTTGACGGTGTCACCTTCAGTGATGTGTTCGTAATCACCAAGGATAACCGTACCGACTGAATCACGCTCAAGGTTAAGCGCCAGCCCGAATGTGTTTTTGGGGAACTCGATCATTTCACCCTGCATGGCATCTTCGAGGCCATGGAGACGGGCGATACCATCGGAAACACTAACTACGGTGCCTTCGTTACGTGTTTCAGCTGAAACATTCAGCTCCTCGACACGTTTTTTAATCAACTCGCTAATTTCAGATGGATTCAATGTCGTCTGCATCGTCTTTTTCCTATCGGCCTGCTGCTTTTCAGAGGCCATCCTGTGTCTAAAAAATCAGTTAGAAAGGCTGTTCGACAGCTTTGACAGCCTGTCTTTGAGCGATCCGTCAATTACCTGGCCATCGGCGTAAACCACGGCTCCGCCGATCACGCTTGGGTCAACCTCGGCTTCCAGTAATATTTCGCGATCAAAGCGTTTGGCCAGCGCAGCTTTCAAGCGCGTGGCCTGGTCTTCATCGAGCGCAAAGGCCGAAACGACCCTGACACGAAGCAGCCCATCGGACTCTTCACGCAGCGCCTGGTATAAAACTGCGATTTCCGGCAACAGCGCAAGGCGTTTGTTGTCAGCCAAAACCGAAAGGAAGCTCTTGAAACGGTCGTCGAACGCCTCCCCTGCGGTGTCCAGCAAAATCTGGACGATCTGACTATTGCTCGCGTGCGGGCTATCCAGCAGGATGGCCAATGACTGATCCGTCACCGCTGCGCTTGCCAGGTCAAGCATCTCGTTCCAGCGTCCCGTGGCATTTTCAGCCACTGCCAGTTCGATTGCCGCCTTGGCATAGGGTCGGGCAAGTGTCCTCGCATTACTCATGTTCAGATCTCTGCGATCAACTTGTCGAGAAGCTCACGGTGCGTTTGCGCATCCACTTCTTTTTCCAGTATTTTGGATGCACCCAAAACAGCCAGGCTAGCAACCGATGCACGCAATGCCTCACGTGCCTGGTTGGCGGCCAGGTTGATTTCAGCTTCGGCCGCCGTCACCTGACGCTGGCGTTCACTGGTGGCATCCTCTTTTGCCTGTTCCAGAATCTGGTTGTGGCGCTGGTTGGCCAGATCAACGATCTCACCGGCCTTGTTACGGGCCTCGAGTATCTGCTCGCCAGCGCTCAGCTGTGCAGCTTCCAGCTCTTTTTCAGCACGATCAGAAGCCACCAGACCATCGGCGATTTTTTCACGCCGTTCATCGATAGCCTTGAGCAGCTCCGGCCAGATAAACTTCATGCAGAACCACACGAAGATCATCATCGCGATCGACTGCAATACCAATGTGGCATTAATATTCATGCCTTACCTCGCTATAGAAAACGTGTGTCGAAAACATACCCGCCAATGACCGCATGAGCGGCCGGCAGACCCATAAGCCAGTCTTCAACCGCCTACTGCGTTTTGCAGCTGGCCGACAAATGGGTTGGCGAACGTCAGGAACAGTGCGATACCCACACCGATCATCGCTACCGCATCCAGCAAGCCAACGGCAAGCAAGAACTTACCCTGTAGCATCGGTGCAATTTCCGGCTGACGTGCAGAGCCTTCCAGCAAGTGTCCGCCAAGGATACCTACACCGATACCAACACCCAATGCACCCAAGCCGACCAGTAGGCCAACGGAGAGTGCGGTCATAGCAATTACAGTTTCCATCAATAACTCCTGTTTACTAAGATGGTTTATTAAAAAAACACATAGTGAAAAAACTCAGTTCAATGCCGATCAATTAATGGTGTTCCGAAGCCATGCTCAGGTACACGATGGTCAGCATCATGAAAATAAAAGCCTGTAAGGTAATAATGATGATGTGAAATACTGCCCAGCCAAAGTGCAGCAACTGCCCGCCCAGGAAGCCCAGGCCGCCAATCAGCAACATCTCAGTCATCAATAACCACGCAGTTCTCTTGTTATCCAGCTTGCCCTTCATGTTTAGCCACAATGTAGCGAATACCGAAATGGCAGCCACGATCCAGAACCAGGCAGGGATATGCTCGCCGAATACGGCGCTCAGCCCGGAACCAATCAGGCCGGAACCTGCGGTAAAGATCAGTGCAATCAGGATAAAGATCAGTTCGCCTGCGTACATATTACCAAACAGTCGTAAGCCCAGAGAAACCGGCTTGGCAAATAAGGTAATCGTCTCCAGCAGCAGGTTGAAGACCATCACAAATGGCCAGATGACCTTGGGCATACCCAGATCTTTTGGATTCAGGGGGTTCATTATCAGTTCAGTGAGAAACCCGCTCACACCTTTGAAGCGGATGGAATAGACGATAATCAGCACGAACACGGTGATAGCCATGCCCAGCGTGGCGTTCACGTCGGTAGTGGGTACCACCTTTTGGTATTCGACACCCATTTTGCCGGCCGCCCAGGGCAACCAGTCAACCGGGATCAGATCCATGAGGTTCATGAAGAAAATCCAAACAAACAGGGTTAGCGCCAACGGTGCTATAAGCCGGCTGGTGCCGTGAAAGGATTCACGCACACTGCCGTCAACAAATTCAAAAATGATTTCGATAAAAGCCTGGAAGCGGGTAGGGACACCGGAGTTGGCTTTTTTGGCAACGCTTCTGAACATCACGTAAAAAACAAGGCCGAGGACAATGGCCCAGAACAGTGTATCTACGTGAAATGCCCAGAACCCCATGGCGGCTGCTTCGGAAGCACCGTGCGCAATACCCCATGATCCATCCGCATGCTGCCCGAAGGTCAGGTTCTGCAAATGGTGTCCGATGTATTCGCCTGTTGTTAAGTTTTCAGTACCGCTTGCCATGGGTAACAGTCCGCTCTTAAATTTACGTCCCAAACAGGGGGAATATGTGTTCAATCCAGTAGCAGAAAGCGGTAAACCGGCTCGTCGCTATTTAGCTCAGTATTGTAACACTCCCAAGAAAGTCAGAGCAACGCTATGGATCGGTTTTGGGCATTATCGACAGTCCGCTTGGACTGGACTAAATAATCCCGCCAAACTATGCTGAATTCCAATCGTGATTTGAGCAGGTTTAGGGACTTTATGTTTTTACCATTATTAATAGGTTGCGCCACGTTGTTTCTTACGATGTCCATACAAATTGCCGTGATAATCAGCTTGCTTCACTACCTGCAACGAAAGGTGGCCAACCCAAACAGCAGGCTTGGTATAAAAGGCAGGACGACCTATGCCATCAGTTCGGTCATGACCATGCTGTTTGTCGGTCATGTCATCCAGGTCGCAGTCTGGGCAGGCGTATTCATGGAGGTGGGAGAGTTCAGTGAATATGCCACCGCCTTCTACCACTCCATGGTTAATTTTGCCTCGCTTGGTTATGGTGATATCGTCATGTCCGAGAAATGGCGCTTACTCGGTGCAATAGAAGCCAGCGCGGGTGTCTTGATGTTCGGCCTGTCTGCCGGTGTCATGTTGTCAATAATGAGTTTCTTGTTGGCACACGATGTCCGCTTGCAAGAATTTCGTGAGGAACTCAAGAAACATGATAAGAAAAGCGCCTAGATCGTGCATATCAACTACCATTTAGTCCAGCCATTTGAAGGTTGCCGGGGCTTGCACGTCGTACCGATGAAAAAAGTCATTCTCCGAACGTTTTGTTCATTCTTGCTTGCCCTGTTGGTCACAGGCTGCGCGACAGCACCACTCGATTTCCCGAAGACCGAGAGCCATGCCCTTCTCAACACCGCCGATACCCACCTCGGAGTGGAAGTCGGCAATTGGGTTGCGAAAAACCAAGGGCAGTCGGGCTTCTATCCGTTGATAGACGGGCTTGATGCCCTGGGCGCCAGGCTCGCATTGATTGACGTGGCAGAACGTTCCATTGATGCACAGTACTTTTTAATGAAACCGGATTCGGCCGGTCATCTTTTTATGATGAAGCTGCTGGAAGCTGCCGATCGCGGTGTCCGGGTGAGGCTATTGCTCGATGATATTTTTACAACGGTCAAGGATGACGTGTTTGTTCTATTGAACCAGCATCCAAATATCGAAATGCGTCTTTTTAACCCTGTAGGCAGGGATGGTGTCTACCAGTTGAACTACCTTGGGCATTTCAAGCTTGCCAACCGCCGTATGCACAACAAGTCGTTTACCGTGGATAACGAGGTGAGTATTGTCGGCGGCCGAAATATTGCCGATGAGTATTTCGAGCTGTTAAATGACGCCGAGTTTGTCGATTTTGACATGCTTGCAGTCGGCCCTGTCGCGGCAGAGGTTTCCACCACTTTTGACCGCTTCTGGAATCACAAATTATCGGTGCCGATGGAAGCGCTAGAGTCAAATAAGAAGCTACCGGATCTTGAAACTGCACGAGCCAATACAGACAAGGCAGCTTTAGCCGCCGCCGAGTCGATCTACGGCAGGGCTCTGGACTCGCTGCTGCTACATAAAATTAACGAAGACCAGATCCCTCTCTATCCTGCTGAAAGCCAGGTGGTCACTGACGACCCTGACAAACTGTTAAGCAAGGTCTCAAGCGAGCAGCAAGTCCTTGTTGCGGCGCTTGCTAAAGAGATTGATCAGGCTGTGTCAGAGGTGTTGGTGATAACGCCGTATTTCATTCCCGGAAAAAATGGAGTGGCGTTTTGGCGAAGTATTACCAACAAGGGGGTCAGGGTTATTATTGTTACCAATTCACTGGCGACCAATAACCATGTGCCGGTACATAGTGCCTATGCACGTTATCGCCACGACATGATCGCGGCAGGTGTCGAACTGTACGAAGTCAGGTTGGATGCCGCAAAAGAGCCCGCAGACGACACCAAAACGGCTTACGATACCGTGACTTTGCATACAAAGATGGCCCTGATGGATCGTCGTTACACACTGGTTGGCTCCCTGAACCTTGATCCCCGCTCCATTGATATTAATACGGAGTTCGGCGTGTTTGTTGATAATGCCGACCTGGCTGGTGGTATTGCTGAATGGGTTTTGGAGATATTGCCTTCAGCTGCCTACAGGGTGACTGAGAATGAGAAGGGGAAACTCCGCTGGACAGTCGAGATCGATGGTCAAACAGTGGTGGAAAAAAATGAGCCCCAGACGAGTGGCTGGCTGAGGTTCAAGGCATTTCTTTCGCGTATCGTTCCGGAGAAACAGCTGTAAGACGTAATCAAGAAGGAGGTAAGAAATGACAGATCAATCCTACTCGGTATTTAATGCGATGGTGGATATTGTCGCTTCACCCGGCAAGGCCCTGGATGAAATCAAGTTACATACATCGTGGTTGTGGTGGCCCTTGCTGATCATGATACTGCTGGCTTCCGGCCTGATGGTTTATTACTACGGCTGGGTGGACTTTCCCTGGCTGGTGGAAGAAACGATCCGTGGCATACCTGCTGAAAACCGCGCAGAAGCTGCCGACGCTATCAGGCAGTTCATGCAACCTGATCGGAGTAAATGGGTGGCGGTGGTCGCCATTGTGCTCATGACCCTGGCTATTTTTCTGGTTCAGTCGGTTTATCTTCACCTTATTAACAAGGCGGTCACCGGCGCCGGGATTGGTTTCGGGCAATGGTTCTCCTTCAGCACCTGGACGGCCTTCGTGGGTGTGTTTGGCACGCTGGCAGCTTTTGTGACCATATTTATGGCTGATTCGAACCAACTGGCACCCCAGGGTCTGCAGGTTTTGTCGATGAACTCGTTGTTTATTCATGCCTCTCCGGGAGAGCCGTGGTATACATGGGGTACATCGCTGGCTCTGATCAATTTTTGGACACTTTTCCTGATGAGTATCGGCTTTGCGCGTTGGACCGGTGCTTCCATGGTTCAATCAACGATTGTTGCGTGTACACCCTGGGTACTGATATTCGGTATCTGGGCTTTGACGATCTGACGGAAAGGTCTTGATGAAAAAAATCCTGATATTTGCCGTTTTGGCGGCGCTGCTGGTTGCTGTGCCGCTCATTTCAAAACTCACCCGTGGCACCGATGCCAAACAGGTTGAAGTTCAGAAGGTCGAGCTCAAGCTGATCAAGAGCTCGATCCTTGCTTCCGGCACACTCGCCTACCGTGAACAGGTGCAGTTGCGTTCAGAGGTCATTGGCCAGGTGACCGAGTTGCATGTCGAGGAGGCTGACCGGGTAAAGAAAGGCGATCCGGTTATTACGCTTGACCCCAAGACCTACCAGGCACAGGTAGAGCAGGCGGAAGCGCGCGTTCGTATCCAGCAAATTGCGATAGAAAGACAGCGCCTGTTGATCCAGACCCTGGCAGACCGTTTTGAGCGGCAGAAGAAAATGTTTGCCCGGGACCTGGTGGATGAAGACAGCTACGAGGCGCTGGAAAGCGAGTTGGCCTTGGCAAAAGTGGATCTTCGCTCTCTACAGGAATCCCTCACACAGGCCCGCGCCGGCCTTGACCAGGCCGAGGAGTTACTCGACAAGACCCGTATCATTTCACCGATCGACGGGGTCGTGATCCAGCTTGATCTGAAGGTGGGTGAAACCGTGATCGCCGGAACCACGAACATCCCCGGTTCCACCATGATGGTCATCGCCGATCCTTCCGAGACACTCACCGAGGTACAGGTCGATGAGGCCGATATTGCACAGGTGCGTGTGGGTCAGGGTGCCGATATTTTCACGGCGGCTTATCCCGATACACCGCTTTCCGGCACGGTGCAGTCGATTGCATCGGTTGCGCGTCAGACACCCGGCCAGGCCAGCCTGTCCTTCCTGGTGAAGATTCTGCTGGATGAACAAACTGAAATGATTATTCGTCCCGGTATGAGTGTACGCGCAGATATCTATACCCAGAGTAGTGAAGAGACACTGGCGGTGCCGGTACAGGCCGTGCTTTTTGATGAGGACTTTGCTGAGGATGAGAAAGCGGCGGATGAAAAAGAGAAGAACTATGTCTTTGTGATGGAAGATGACAAGGCTGTACGCAAAGACGTGGTGGTCGGTATATCCAGTGACAGTGACCAGGAAATTGTTTCCGGGCTCCAACAGGGTGAAATGGTCATCACCGGCCCATTCAGGGTTTTAAGGGACATGAATGACGGCGATGCGGTCGAGGAAAAGGAACCTGAAGAAAAAAGTGAAGGCGAAACCACCGTAACGGTGGGGGTTGATTGATGCATCCGGGAGACACAGAGCCGCCGGTTATCCAGCTGAGGAACGTGTACCGGACTTACGAGATGGGCGACCAGGTGCTCAATGCACTGGATGGTGTTGATGTTGATATCGCACGTAATGAATATGTTGCCATTGTTGGTGCTTCGGGTTCGGGTAAGTCGACCATGATGAATATTATTGGCTGCCTGGACCGGGTCACAAAAGGCGACTACCTGCTCAATGGCACCGATGTCGGTGAAATGAGTGAAGCGGAACTGGCAAGGGCCCGTAACCGGGAAATCGGTTTTATTTTCCAGAGCTTTAACCTGTTGTCACGCGCCTCGGCACTGAAAAATGTAATGCAACCGCTGGTCTATCGGGGTATCCCACGTGCAGAGCGTAAGCGCCTGGCGGCCGAGGCATTGGGTCATGTCGGTCTTGGTGACCGCCTGGAGTCCCGCCCCAACCAGATGTCAGGTGGCCAGCGTCAACGGGTTGCTATTGCTCGCGCCCTGATTGGAAACCCGGCCATATTGCTGGCCGATGAACCCACCGGTAACCTCGATAGTAAAACAAGCAAAGAGATCATGGCCTTGATCGATGACCTGCATCAGCAGGGTCAGACGATCATCATGGTGACCCATGAGCCCGATATTGCGGCGCATTGTGAGCGGGTTATTCACCTGACCGATGGCAAGGTGGAGTCAGATAAACGCCAAGAGACGGTGGCCGCCTGATGTTCGCGCTCTTTGAAAGCTTCCGTTCTGCGTTGGAGTCGATCCGGGCCCATGGTTTTCGTTCACTGCTGACCTCACTGGGGATCATCATCGGTGTGACATCTGTGATCGCGGTCGTCTCTATTGTTCAAGGCTTGTCGTACACGATTAATGCGCAGTTCGCAGGTCTCGGCGGCAACTCCCTGACCATACGTTCTTACACACCCTTCAAAAAACAGATCCAGGGGCGGCTTGCGAAGTTGCGGGACAGTGACATGCAGGTTATTGAAAAGCGCATTGACGGGATTTCCGATATCACCCCGGTGCTGTTTACACAAACCGGTTCGCAGGGTGCCATCAGTTATCGCTCGCAGGTGTCTTTTTCCCGCGTGATTGGTATTGGCCCCAGTTATCTTGATGTCAACAGTGTTTATCCTCAGCAGGGCCGCTTTTTTACGGGTGACGACGATGCCCGTCGCCGCCTGGTCTGCGCTATCGGTGTTGATGTTATCGAGGATCTTGAAATACCCGGTGACCCGATTGGAAAGTATTTTCGGGTGGGTAATGAGTGGTGCAAGATCGTTGGTGTGATTGAAGAGCGTGGTGAACTGTTTGGCTTTTCGCAGGATAACTTCGTGCTGCTGCCCTACGGCACCGCCAAGCGCATCATGGGTGCCTCACGTGACCTGGATATCCAGATCCAGTTGCTGGTCGATGACATGAACCGCCAGGATGAAGTCAAGGAACGCATACGTCGTGTATTGCGACAGGAACACGGGCTAAAACCCGGTGAACCGGATGATTTCAGAGTACAGACCGCCGAACAGCTAACCGAGTCATTCAATACGGTCATTAATATGGTGACTGCTGTGTCTGCCGGTATCGTTGGTATTTCATTGCTGGTGGGCGGTATCGGCATTATGAACATCATGCTGGTTTCGGTGACCGAGAGAACCCGTGAAATCGGTATTCTCAAGGCACTGGGTGCGACCCGGCAGGACATTCTGCTCCAGTTTTTGATCGAGGCACTGGCTTTGACCATGATAGGAGGCCTGCTGGGAGTCGCCATCGGCTATGGGTTAGGGGCTTTGGTGGCTGCCTTATTGCCGGGTTTCCCGGCTGCCCATGTTCCATTATGGGCAGTGATGTTGAGCTTTGGCTTCTGCGCTGCTGTGGGTATTATTTTCGGTATTGTGCCAGCCGCCAAGGCAGCGCAGCTGAACCCCATCGATGCCTTGCGTTACGAGTAGGGGGTTAATTCGTTTCGCGTTGTCCAGTGTCGACCCCGATTACTTTTCACCGCTGGAGGTTTCCTTTACCTTGCGCAAAGGCTTTTCCAAGGAGGCCAGGGCAGCCATGGATAAACGCTTTCATGAGTCGGGCATCACCCGGTTTGTGGAACCCGGCGAAACCATATCAGGATTTGTCTTTACCCATTTGAGCCCGGGTACCAAGAGCTTCAATGCCGATTTATTTGGCCTCGAATCAGGGCAGAATTTTGCTTTTTTTGTGAAGGATCCCGGATTTGTACCGGATCACGCAGAAGTCGACTTTCAAGGGCTATATGCCAATGATGAAATTCGCGACCTGAGCACTGAGGAGTTTCGCAGCACCCTGGTTGATTTGGCGACGAATACGACTGACGCCAATGGCCAGGCAAATGGCCTGCCCGTTAATGCAATGATCGTCGGCAAGGGCTTGGATGTATTCGGGCGTCCGCAGGATATGGCTTTTCAGAAAGCGCGTGACAATATTCACGAGCGCAATCACCTGCGTTTGTGGATGGCGCCCGTGACCTTCGAAGGTAAACCGGTGTGGATGGGGCAAATCAGCCGTGATATCGGTGTGCGTTTTACAAAAAAGACGATCACCACCCATAAAATTGATCCGGACACGGATGAAACCAGGGAGTTCCTGCTGGAAAACCTTGCTTATTCACAGGCACTGGAAAAGTTTGCCTATGTCGAGGGCGCCATTCCCGCACCAATTGATAATCCCAGGGGTAACTTTACTGGCGATCCTTACTTTACCGATGGCTACAGGCTGGTATTGTGGGTTACCGTGAACCCGGTCGATATCAACGATATTGAATATGTTTACTGGAGTCATCCGCGGGAGCTTTGAATCCCTGATTACGGAGGTGAAACACGTATGGGCGGGATAAACACTAACCCGATGGATCGGGGGCGGATAATCTTGTAGATAAAAGTCGGGGTCAGAACCAACTGCCAGAGCATTTACTCTGGCAGTCGACTCTGACCCCTGGTCATGTGCCGAGCCGATCAGCTGTTACTTGTCGCCCGCGCCTTTGCTTATCGACTCCATTACGCGTTCGAGATTGAAGCTGCCAGGCTTCTGACGCGGTGGAAACTCGCGGAAGCTTTGCAGCCATTGGCCGACATAGGCGCCTGCGGGTGCAAATACGAACATGTGGTCAACCCACCACCGTTCGTAGCCAATACTTTCCTCCCAGGCTTTTTCGAACGGATCCATACGCAGGTTGGCTAACATCGGCGCACGCAATACTGTGAAAGGCTGTGTCCAGACATCGATGCCATGGTGATCCTGCCGCAGAAACGTGATTTTCCAGTTGTTATAGCGCAAAGCTGCGACACTTCCGTCATCGGTCCAGTATAGGAATTCCTTGCGTGGCCATTCGGCCTCTCCTCTGAATGCGGGCCCGAGGTCGTAACCATCCAGGTGAACCTTGTAGTTTCTGCCGCCGACCTTTTTACCTTTCAGTAGATCTTCCTTCACATCGGGATCGCCTGCAGCCGCAAGAATGTGCTTAGCATATCCTCATGTGCGCCAATATCATTGATGACGGTACCCGGTTTAATGGTGCCTGGCCATTTAATGGCGGTTGGGACACGAAAACCACCTTCCCATTGTGTCGCCTTCTCATTGCGGAACATCGTCGTACCGCCGTCCGGCCACGAAAATACCTCGGCGCCGTTATCGGTGGAGTACATGACGATCGTGTTATCTTCCACACCCAGTTCTTTGAGTTTGGCCAGTAACTCTCCGACCATGCCGTCATGCTCAACCATGCCATCGGCGTAAATGCCAAGACCGGTCTTGCCTTCTGACTCAGGTTTGAGGTGGGTCCAGATGTGCATACGGGTGCTGTTCCACCATACGAAGAATGGCTTGTCGGCTTTTACTGCCCGTTCCATGAAGTCCAATGCTTTGGCAGTGACTTCTTCATCGACTGTTTCCATCCGCTTGATGGTCAGCGGGCCAGTGTCCTCGATCCGGCCATCGGCGAAGGAGTGGATCACACCACGCGGGCCGAACTTCTTCTTGAACTCCGGATCTTTCGGATAATCAGGGTGCTCGGGTTCCTGCTCTGCATTCAAGTGGTAAAGGTTACCGAAGAACTCATCGAAGCCATGGTTGGTGGGCAACATCTCGTCACGGTCACCCAGGTGATTTTTACCAAACTGGCCGGTCATGTAACCAAGGGGTTTCAGCAAACCAGCGATGGTCGGGTCTTCCACTTTCATACCTTCCGGGGCACCGGGCAGTCCGACTTTGGTCAGACCGGTACGCATCGGCGACTGGCCGGTAATGAACGCGGCACGGCCTGCCGTGCAGCTCTGCTGGCCATACCAGTCTGTGAATACGGCGCCTTCTTTGGCAATACTGTCGATATTCGGTGTCTTGTAGCCCATCATGCCCATGTTGTAGGCACTGACGTTGAACTGGCCGATATCATCACCCCAGATAACCAGGATGTTGGGCTTGTCAGCCGCCATGGCCGCTTGTAATGGCAAAAGTATCAATAAAGCAATTAATTTCAAAGATATGGGTTTCACGTGTCCTCCGGATTGATCGGTTTGCTGATGCAAGTTTTTAATTATGCATGAATAAAGAATGTTGAACCAGCACATTTGTGGGACCTCACCACCGTGATACTCTTGCACATTCTCAGAGTCCGGACACAGAGAATGAATATGCAACCCTTTGTTTCTCGAAGGTGCCAACGCTTTGCTATCAGCCTGTTATTGTTGCCCATACTGCTTGTTTTAACGGCTTGCGCCAGTAAACCACTCAACCCCTGGACGACCGATTCTCCACCACTTGCACTGGTGCCGGTGGCCGATACCGGTGTTGATGATCAACGGGGGCGTTTTCGTGAGATTTACTGCGAAGTACTGGAGTCGCGTGGTGAGGACTGGCCTGATTACCGTCCTTGTGATGAAGCATCGCGAGATGAAAGAAAACTAGATTTCCACAAACCACGACGTATTCTTCCACGTAAAGGAACCTTGCCGCTGTAGTCGATTTGCTGCCTGGGATTACGGTTCATTATAAATTTATCGATTCTTTTTGAATCCTTCTGCCTGTATCTTCAGTGCCCAGAAGATGAATACCCCGGCGCATACGATGGTCAGCAGACCGCTGATCTGGATAAGCTGTGGCGGAAGACTTTCAATCAGGCCTTCAAGCACGGCGAAGGTCATGGTTAAAAGCGCCAGAAAGGTCAGAACAATATATCTAATCATGTATTTTCCTGTCGTGAGTTGGAGACAGGTTTACTGTATGCACTTCACATTGAAACTGCTTGGCTATTGAAGCCAATGACTTAACCGGGTTTTTGAAAACAGATGTGTTCTTCATTGCTGATTGCTTTAGGAAGCAGAGTCCAACAGAAGACAACCATCAAGAATGAACCGTGATGAGGTCCACCGGGTGGCGCGGCACCATCTTCACAGATGAACTTGTAAGGTACAATCAGGCTTTATCGCCTTCCATAACAATGGCCCTGCCCGGCAGGGCAAATGAAGCACCCGAAGACTTGACGATTTCCATGATCTGGATATTGATGCCCTCTGCAACAGCCAGAAACTCCGAAAAGTTGGTGGTTTTAATGAAAGAGTGCACCTTGATTAACAAAGCGTCATCGCCGAAGTCGGTGAAGCGCACACGTATCGGGTCATCATGGACCTGTTCGTTTTGCTCCAGCGCCTCTTCAATCCGCTTTCCTATCAATCGAATTTGCTCTGGTGTCGTATCGTATTTGAGTCGAAGCGTAGGCCAGTAGCGGATCTTGGTGCGGAAGGACAGGTTTTCGACTTCCACTGAAGCAATGAGCGCATTGGGTACTGAAACCACGGTGTTGGTAAGCGTACGCAAGCGGGTGGTTCTGAGACCGATTTCTTCGACTTCCCCTACTTCGGTTCCATAACGACAAAGGTCGCCCACGCGCATTGATGCCTGGGAAAAAATCGTCAAGGCACCCATCATGTCTTCAATGGGTTTTTGTAAAGCCAGTGCGACAGCCAGGCCACCGACACCGAGACCGGCCAGGACGGTGGTAATGTTTACCCCGATGTTATTTAGCCAAAAAAGCAGGCCGAAAAGAAAAATCAGAATTTTGGCCAGCGTTGTCAGCGGTTGCATCAGTTTTGCTGCGCCAGGACGGCCCGCCTTGATCAGCTTTTCCTGTTGATAGGCTTTGACCAGGTTGGCGATCGCCCAAAGCACCCAGACGAGGGCCGCCGTGTTTAGGGTCTTTGCCTGGATCACCTGTTGTGCCTGCGCACCAGCGCCAAGGCGTTCGACAATAGTTCCCGCTGTGAGCACAATGGCGATAAAGACCAATGGCCCCGTGAAGATATTCCTGATAAGTGGATAGGTTTCTTTTTTTCGAGAACCGAATATCCTGGACAACAAAATGGCGATAAGGTGATAAACAGGCCAGCACAACAGTGCCAGAATAATGACGATGAACCATTTAAAGGCTTCCAGGCCTAAAAAAGAGGCGTCTTCCGGAAACCAGCCCCTAACTTTTTCAACCGGTGCCGGATAGCTGTAAAAATCATAAAGTTCAGGGATTCGTGCGACTGAGCGGTTGGACAGTTTCCATATGTCGGCGCCATCACCCCTTGGAACTCTTTGCAGCCAGATCGGGACTTCACCATCCTCTGACGGTATTTTGAAGAGTTCGTCGCGATAGGCCGGCAGACCATCCCCCTGTAAGCCATCGGGATTGTCACTGACACTATATTGATCCAGCCAAATCGTTCGTGACAGGACATGATAGAACTGCCTGGCCAGTTCAGGCCCACCAACATCCTGGATGTCAGCTGGTAAATTGCGCATATCCAGATATTCTGAGGCCTTTTCCCAATTGAACGCACTTGCAGCATCCAAATAGCCGATGATACTGCTTCGCGGGTTCCCCCTATCCAGCGCATCCTGCGGGCCTGCGTCCACGGTAACGGGTACGGTGGTTTCGATTTGTTTTTCCTTGGCTTGCACAGGCAGGCCTGTGACCAGAACGAAGCTAACAAACGCCAAAATAAAGAACTTATGTGATTTCACTTTTATACTCATATGCGATAACTTCTTGCCGCGAAAGACGCGAGATGTATGGCTTAATGCGGTGCCATATTAAGGAAACCCCCGCTTTCGCGGGGGTTTCCTCATCTTCACTCATCCAGCTTGTTAGGGCCACTCAGGTATACGACCTGGTGTCCAGGGTGCACCTTCGGCTTGTAATGTGGACTCGATGCCTGCCAGGTCGGAAGCGATGGCTTGAAGTTCACCCAAGGCCTCACGGAACTGTTGTTCTGCAACCTGGTAGGAGTCACGGTAATTGCCGGTTACCGAAGACTGGCTGTCCCAGTGACCGCCGACGATGCTGTACATACGCCCGTTGAGAGACATGGGTACCGGTTCGGCGCGGCTGGAGATAGTGGTATCACCGCTGAAGCGAACGTTCAGGTCCTGCATGCGGGCATTGAGTGCACGGAGTGCCTGTGCCTGCTCCTCACTTGAAGATGGTGTCTCTGACGCAGCTTGAAGCAGGTGATCAATACGACTCTGTATTTCACTCCTTGCCTTGTTGGCACCCATGACGGCACGGTAAAGCTTGCTCGATTGCATTTCAAAATCAAGTAAGGCCTGACGGTCGTCGGTTACCAGCCCACCTTCGAACAAGGGCTTCAGGGTGAAGGTCTGTGGTGAGGAAATCTCGACCAGTTCGCCTTCAACGCGTTTTGACATGCTTACCGTATATTCGCCGGGTAAAGCCATCGGACCCTTTGGTGGACTTTCCCAGGGGGCAAAGTCGGTGCTCGGGTTGAGATCGATCGGGTCAGGCGCTGGATAGCGCATGTTCCACGCAACACGGTGAAATCCCTTACCGGCAGGCGCACCGATACGTTGGACGACACTGCCAGAAGCATCACGCACAGTAAGCGTGATGGAAGGTGCCTCTTCGCGATCTTCGCGGCGTAACTGGTCCCAGCTTGGGTAGGGGTTATCCTCGCCTTCCTTCGCACGTTCTTTTTCGTCTTTTCGACGCTTGTCTTTCAAAGACTGCAGGTCTTCGGGCAGGTAATAGGCAAATACTGCGCCATAAGGCGGGTTGTCAGCGCTGTAGCGTCCCACACCCCAGTCACCTTTCCCACCCCAGCCACGCCGGTTGTCGGGTACGTAAAGCCAGGCATCACGTACCTCGAACAACTTTGCCTTTTCCAGGTCGTCGCTGCTGGAGCGCAGCGGTGAGATATCGTCGAGTATGTAAAAACCGCGTCCGAAAGTAGCCACGACCAGGTCACCCTCGCGGCGCTGTATCTCGAGATCACGTACCGCAATGGTTGGCAGGGAAGTCATTTCGTTCCAGCTGCGACCACCGTCATTACTGAAGAAAAGACCAAATTCCGTACCGACGAACAACAGGTTCGGGTCGATGTGGTCTTCGATGATGGTATGCGCCGTACCACGCGATGGAAGGTTATTTCTGATCTGAATCCAGCTCTTGCCGCGGTTAACGGTCTTGAGAACATAGGGTTTGTAATCACCGCGTTTGTGGTTGTCGAATACGGCATAGGCGACATCGGCATCATGGTGTGAGGCGATGATGTCCTCGACCAGGGACATGTCAGGTACATCGGCGAAAGTATCGACCATGCTCCAGTTTTCTCCGCCATCGCTGGTCACGTGAATCAGGCCATCATCGGTGCCGGCATATATCAGGCCTTCCTGTAACGGGCTTTCATCCACCGCTATCAGGGCGCCATAGGTTGAGGTGGAGGTGTTCTTGGCGATGGCATCCACACTCCAGACACGGCCCATCACATCCAGTTTATTGCGATCGATCTCACGGCTGAGGTCACCGCTGACAGCCACCCAGCTTTCGCCGCGGTTATCGGAACGGAACAGGCGTTCTGCGCCGTAGTACAACCTGCGGTTATCATGAGGTGAGATGATTAATGGTGCGTTCCAGTTCCAGTTGTAGTTGTTCTCATCGCCTCCCGGCATCGGTGTGATTTGCAGGCGTTCACCGGTCACACGATCAAAGCGTCCCAACGAACCATATTGAGCCTGGGCATAGATGATGTTGGCATCGGTAGGGTCGATCTGTGCTTTGAAGCCATCGCCGAACTGGGCAACACTCCAATCAGGATTGGTGATGCCATCGGTTTTGGTATTGCGGCTTGGGCCACACAAGCTGAAGTTGTCCTGTGTGCCCCCGCAGACGTTGTAAAAAGGCGTGTCATTATCGGGTGTGCCACGATAAAACTGTGTCACCGGCAGGTTACGTACGTGACGCCACAACTGGCCACGGTCCCAGCTCTCGTAGACACCACCATCACCGCCGATATAAAGGTGAGACGTGTTAGCCGGATCAATCCACAAGGCATGGTCGTCTACATGGCGATTCTTGAAGGAAATTTTACTCCAGCTTTTTCCGCCATCCTCGGTAACATGTGTAAAGGTATCCGGTGAGTAGACACGTTCGGGGTTCTTCGGGTCGACAACCAGTTCATTGTAATACTGTGGGCTGCTGGTGCTGTGATCGGAGCGCTTTTCCCAACTTTCGCCAAAGTCGGTGCTGCGGTAGATACCCTTGTCCTTTTCGTTGGCTTCAATGATGGCGTAAATCATATCCGGGGCCGATGGGGCTGCGGCAAGACCAATACGTCCAAGCTCACCTTCTGGCAAACCGCCAGCCAGTTTTGTCCAGCTAATGCCACCGTCGGTGGATTTGTGCACGCCACTGCCTGGACCGCCGTTGATCAAGGTCCAGACATGACGCCGGCGCTGGTAGCTGGAAGCGACGATAACATCGGGGTCAGCAGGGTGGATAACAAATTCATTGATGCCGGTATCTTCATCGATATCCAGGATACGCTTCCACTTCTTGCCCCCATCGGTGGAGCGATACAGGCCGCGGTCGCCACCCGAATTCCACAAGGGTCCCTGTGCCGCCACGTAGATGGTATTGCTGTCATCGGGGTGAAAACGGATCATGGAAATATGCCCGGAGTCTTTCAGACCCATGTTCTTCCAGGTTTTGCCACCGTCGACGGATTTATAAACACCATCACCATAACCAACACTACGCTGGGCATTATTCTCACCGGTACCTACCCAGATAATATTCGGGTTTGAAGGGTCGATTTCGACCACACCGATGGCAAATGAGCCTTCATTTTCAAAAAGCGCTGTCCAGGTGATACCGTTATTGTCTGTTTTCCACAAGTTTCCCGAGGCCATGGATACATAAAAACTCTGTGGCTGGCCGGGAACAAAGGCAAAATCGGACACACGTCCTGATACCAGTGCAGGTCCGATATTTCGCAGGGGTATACCTGCTAATGGGTGCTCGGCAGCCTGGGTGACAACGGGCAGATTAAAAGCGGTGAGAAAGATCATCGTGAAAAGCAGTTTTAAGCGCAGCATTTTATTGATTTCCGATAGCCGATAAAGACACCCATTTTACGCAAAAGGGCGGGTTCACGCACCCGGTGCGTTCGTTTCACTTCAAGCATTTATCTCTTAATGTGGTGTTGTGCTGATATCATCAGCAGTGATTTTTGTGTATTGTTGTTGTACGGGTAATGACAATGAATAAATTGAGCCTCAGTGATCTTTGGAGTCAGCTTAAAAAGCGCAAGGTTGTCCATGTTGCGCTGATTTACCTGGTTGCCGGCCTGGCGGTCATGCTGGCTGGTTTCATGGCCTTCGAGGGGCTCGGCCTACCTGATTACCTGCTACCGGTGTTGCTTGTTCTGATATTCCTGGGCTTCCCAATCGCCCTGGTGCTTGCCTGGGTTTACGAAATAACACCCTATGGTATCCGCAAGGATTCGGCGGGCCAGATAGAGTCGCTCAAAAAGGTTGATCACTACCCGGACAACGTTCCTTCCATTGCTGTTCTGCCATTTACCGATCTGAGTGAAAATGAGGATCAAGGCTATTTTTGCGAAGGACTGGCGGAAGAGATGCTCGATTCCCTGCGCAAGGTTCCAAGCCTGCGAGTGGCTTCGCGCGTGGCCGCATTTCAATTGGACGCACGAAAGGTCGACTTCAATGAAGTCGGCCGCAAGCTGCATGTGCAGACTGAACTAAAAGGGGCTTGCCGTAAATCGGGTGAGAAGCTGCAAATCAAAGTTGAGTTAATTAATACCACCGATGGAACCCGGCGCTGGTCAAAAGAGTTTGAACGGCCCTACAAAGACATTTTTGACATTCAGGAAGAGATCGAAGCTTCGGTCTTAAAGGTTCTTGAGGTGGAAAAATACACGCCTGTTGCCCCCCGGCAACGGGTTGACCCCAAGGCCTATGATCTGTTTCTTCATGGCTTGAGTTGCTTCGCAAAACACACAACCCAGGACAATGTCTACGCGCGGCAGTTGTTTTTGCAGGCCATCGATTTCGAGCCTGAGTATGGCCGGGCCTGGGCGGCGCTGGCTTATACCTACGGCTATTCCTACATGTATTTCAATGCCACTGACGTTAACCTCGCCGAGGCGAAACGCACCAGTAAACAGGCGCTGAAACTTGCGCCGTACCTGGCCGAGTCACATGTCTCATATGGTATCGCGTGCTGTATGGATCAAAACTACAAAAAGGCGGAAGATGTATTTGAGAAAGCCATAGAACTGGACACTAAAAACTTTCGTGCCTGGTATTTCTATGGTCGTGCCAAGGTTCAGGAAGGTGATCTTGAGCGGGCGGTGAAGCTGTTTGACCGGGCCTCCAAGGTGCGCCCCGAAGACTTCCAGAGCGTGTTGTTACAATCTCAGCTATATACCAGTCTTGGTCAGCAAGGCAAAGCGATTGAAGTGACGCTCGAGGGTATAAAGCGGGTCCGGGCCATGCTCGAACTCAATCCAAACGACAATCGTGCGCTTAATATGGGTGCGTTTGCATTGTTACGAACGGGCCACGAGGAAGAGGCGGTGAAATGGATGCTGGCCTCTTTGAAAAATGCCCCTATGGATTCCATCATCCAGTACAATGGCGCCTGTTTCTTCTCGCTGGCGGGCGAAGTTAAGCACGCTTTAGATTGCCTGGAACACTGTCTGATCAAGGTAGGCAATATCAACCGTGAGTGGCTGGAGCACGATTCAGATATGGACAATATACGGAATCATCCCAGGTTCCTGGAGATCATCAAGAGTTTTCCCGAATAGATGCATCTGCTATTACCGCTCGTTCTAGTCCTGGCGCTGGTCTTTGGCCCCGGTTGGTGGGTGCGCAAGGTTATGTCACGCTACAGCAGCCCGGCCGACCGTTACGACGGTTCCGGTGGTGAGTTGGCCCGGCATTTGCTGGATGGTCTTGATCTTCAAAGTGTCAAGGTGGAAGAAACCACCAAGGGTGACCATTACGATCCACAGGAAAAGGTCATACGCCTGACGGCCGAAAATCTCAACGGACGTTCGCTTACGGCCGTAACCGTGGCGGCGCACGAGGTCGGACATGCCTTACAGGACGCCAGTGGTTACGCGCCACTGAAAATTCGCAGTCAGCTGATTGCCTTGACACAACCGATACAGAAACTGGGCGCCGGTATTCTGATGGCCGCACCTTTCATAGGTATGCTTACACGGGCGCCGATGATCAGCCTGTTGATGATTTTGGGTGGTTTTATGAGCCTGGGTGCCACCACGCTTGTCCACCTCATCACTTTACCAACCGAGTTGGATGCCAGCTTTAAGCGGGCCCTGCCGATGCTGGAGAAAGGTGAAATCCTCAAGCCGGTAGACCTGCCACACGCCCGGCGGTTGCTCACAGCCGCCGCACTGACCTATCTTTCGGCTTCGCTGGCCAGCCTTCTGAATATTGCCCGTTGGTGGAGTTTGTTGAGACGGTGACTTTCCAGACGTAAAAACGCCCCTGTCTGTCTGCTCCGGCGGAAAATAATCTAAACAAATTATTAAAAAAATTTAAGTCGAAAAGCACGAAACCGCTACAGGCTTAGGGTTCGGTAACGTCAATCTTAAACATTAACAGCAGCTTAAGCTTCTCTTAAGCAAATCTTCATATATGAAGGACTAGTATTCCGCGCATGGGAGCAAGCCAACGAGTGCTCCCAATACGTCGGGCACCCTCGGGCAACTTGGGGGTGCCTTGACTGTTTTTAGACCCAAGCCAGCAGGGATAGCAAGCCTGGGGTGAGGGATTGCAATGGAGATGCCAATATGCTGAACAAACTTCTTTTCATGATTTTCACAGTGTTCTTTCTGTCAGTCACAGGCGTGACCAATAGTATGGCCGGGCCAGGTGGTGGCGATGGCAAAGGTGGCCCGGATGCTGGAAGAGAAGATAGCGAATTGAACGTGCTATCGCAGGAGGAAATTGATGGGCTGTTATTTATGCGTGAAGAAGAGAAGGTTGCGCGTGATAGCTATATAACACTGGGGGAATCATGGGGCCTGGTGATATTCGACAATATAGCTTCATCTGAACAAAGCCATATGGATGCCCTTAAAAAGCTCCTTGATAAATATGAACTCGCGGATCCGGTAATACCAGGCGTGGGTGAGTTTACAGATCATGAACTGCAGGAACTCTATGACACTCTCATGATCTGGGGCCTGCAATCAATGATGAACGGCCTGTATGTTGGTGCTGCAATTGAAGAAACCGACATTATCGATATCCAGCACGAGATCGAACACGCCAAACATCCGGATATCGTCAGCGCCTACGAGAGCCTGATGTGTGGTTCACGCAATCATTTGCGCGCCTTTGTCCGGCAGATCGAAGCCAACGGTGGTCAATATGATCCCGCCGATGATTACTTCGAAGGCAGCAATGAGTACTTCACTGCAATCGCTGACTCGCCCATGGAGCGGGATTGCGGAAGTTATTAAGTCAGAAAAACCAGCCCGGGCTGCTCAGGCCCGGGTCTTTCCCCCTATCCATTTTGCCAACGGGTTGGCGCTGATACCGTGGGCGATCAGGCTCAGGAATACGGTGCAGGTCACCACCAGGGCAATAAGCTCGGCATTGGGTACACCCTCATTGATCACGATGATCGCAAAAACGATACTGGCAAGGCCGCGTGGCCCGAACCATCCCAGGAACAACTTGCTGGAAACACTTTCGCCAAGACCGGCAAGAGACAGAAAAACAGGCAGCATACGCACGACCGTAAGACTTAATACCGCGTAAATCACCACTTCCCAGCTGAACATACTGAAAGCAGGGCCGATAACCATGGCCCCAAAAAGCATCCAGGTAACCAACGCCAGTGTTTCGCCGGTGCCTTCAGCGGCCAGTATGAGCTTGTGGGTGGACTCCTTTTCCAGGTAGCCGAAAAGCATGCCGCCGGTGAATGCGGCAATGTAACCACTGCCATGCAGGCTTTGTGCAATTGAGAATGAGGCAATGGCCAGCCCGATCACCGTCACCTGCATCCATACCTCGGTGACCCACCCCTGTTTCAGACACCAGCGCAGTAAAGCGGTGCCAGCGAGTGCCAGTCCCAATCCAACACCCAAACCAATGCCGATTTCCCGTGTGACCAGCGACAGCGCAGATACCGCTTGACCACCGTGTTTTGTGGTAATGGTCAGGGTAATGAAAAACAGCAAAATGGGGACACAGATACCATCGTTCAGGCCGCTCTCCACATTCAAGCCTTCACGCAGGCGTGACGGTACCGATTTATTGCCGATGACGGCCTTTCCCAGCGCCGCATCGGTTGCGGCCAGCATGGTGGCAAGAATGGCTGCCTCATAGATCGACAAACCAGTGAACATGAGGACAGCAAGGCCAAAGCCCAACAGAATCACACCAGGCAGACCCACCAGTAACATGCGCGTCGGAATCCGGAACTGGCGCTTTAAGACAGACAAGTCCGCAGACGCCGCATCACTGAAGAGAACCAGGGCCAGGGTAAGGTCGGCCAGTGTATTCAAATCTTCACTGCTGGAATCGCCTTTAATCCACCCTAGCGCAGAGGGCCCTAACAGGAATCCCACGACGACAAAAACCATGGGCCCCGAGATGACCGACCGCTCGACACGGCCTGCAATGAGACTGTAGATGAAGACAAACAGGGCCAGAATCGCAAGTTCCATATACATGGTTCAGTTGTGCTCCCCAGCTGGACAATAACTTACTTACAAAGGCCAGACCCACAGGATCATGGGTGCTCCGATAACGATGACAATAATTTCCAGTGGTAAACCCATACGCCAGTAGTCACCGAATCGATAGCCGCCGGGACCCATGATCAGGGTGTTGTTCTTGTGACCGATCGGTGTCAGAAAGGCGCAACTTGCAGCCACCGCCACACACATCAGGAATGGGTCGGGGTTTACCCCCAGGGTGTTGGCAATATTGACCCCAATGGGTGCGGCGATCACGGCGGTGGCTACGTTGTTCATAACATCCGATAGCGTCATGGTTACGATCATCAGGATGACCATGACTGCTGCCGGTGACAGGTCGGAGGCAGCCGTCACTATGCCGGACGCGATTAAACCGGTACCGCCACTGGATTCCAGTGCGATACCAATGGGAATCATTGAGCCCAGCAGCACGATGACCGGCCATTCAACCGATTGATATAGTTGACGCAGGGGCATGATGCCGGTCAGCACCATCAATACCACCGCGATGCCAAGGGCCACGGTAAGGTAAAGCACACCGATACTTGCCAGTAGAACGGCACTACCGAATATCAGCACCGCGAGACCGGCTTTCTTGCGCTGGGTTACCTGCAGTCCGCGCTCTGCCAGGGGCAGGCAGCCCAGCCACGTGGCGATGTCATCCAGTTTTTCATTGTTTCCGAGCAATAAAAGAATATCACCGGCCCGTATCTCCAGTTCCTGCACCCGCTTGATAAAGCGCTTGCCCTGTCTTGAAACCCCCAGCAACGTGACACCGTGCCGGTACATCAGGCGTAATGAGCGTGCAGAGCGGCCTTCAATACGCGCACCCTGGGGCACGACAACCTCGAGCAATGATGCGTCGTCGGAGGTGAAAACACCGCCTTCGGTATTGTTTTTCCTGGCGTATTCAAGCCCGAGGGCGCCGACGATCGCTTCGATACCCGCCGGCGCCGCTTTCACAACCAATACGTCGTTTTTGCGAATCTCCACGCGACGGGCCATACCCGGTTGCCGTTCACCGCGCCGGATCAGACCGACGATTTCGACCTCGTGCTCAGCTGTTGTTTCGTCCAGGTCCCTTACTTTTTGGCCGATTGCGGAGGATGATTCAGGCACTTTTAATTCGGCGAGATAATCCCCGAGGTGGCTTAGTTCCTTTGCTGTATCATGCTGGCCGCGCGCAACCGGTATCAGGCGCCAGCCGATCAAGGCAACATAGGCGACGCCCACAATGGCAACGGCAAGACCCACAGGTGCAAAATCGAACATATGATAGGGCTCACCCAGCACGCTGTTCCTGTATTCGGCGATGACGATATTGGGTGGTGTACCTATCAGTGTGATCATGCCGCCGAGGATCGAAGCGAAAGACAGCGGCATGAGGCTCAGCGCAGGACTACGTTTGGCTTTTGCCGCCGCCTGCATGTCCAGGGGCATCAGCAGGGCAAGCGCTGCAACGTTGTTCATCACGGCGGAAAGCACAGCGGCAAAGCCGGCCATGATGCCGATATGGGTAGCAAGTTTACGGGAGCCGACGATCAGATAACGTGACAGGAGTTCGATGGCTCCCGAGTTAGACAGCCCGCGGCTGACGATCAGGACAAGGGCGATAACGATAACGGCCGGGTGACCAAAACCCGAAAATACCTTGTCGGTGGGTATAACCCCCACTCCAGCGGCAATCAACAGGGCTGAAAACGCAACCAGGTCGTAGCGCCAACGTCCCCAGATCAGGAATGCGAAAACAAAGAAAAGCAGTGTAAAAAGAATGTTCTGGTCTGACATGGCCTCTCTTTAAGTGGGTTCGTGTTACTGGTTGTCGGGCTCCGGCTCAATATAGGTCGCCGCTGCTGCCGGGTCCGGTATATAAGACCCTTTATCCGCTGGGAAGTCCACCTCGTTGGCTTTTTGCTCTGCCATTACGATCCAGCCGCCACCCATCGCCTTGTAGGTGTTGATCAGACCAACATAGATGTCTTTCTGTGTATCAACAAGGGTCAACTGCGCAGCAAACAGGCTGCGTTCGGAATCCAGCACTTCGATATAGCTGGTAAAACCATTGTCGTAACGAAGCTTTGCAATACGCGCGTATTCATTTAATGCGTCAACCCGTCGGCCATCTGATAACAGTTTTTCACGTGCCTTTTGCGTGCTGACCAGGGCGTCTTCTACTTCCTTCAGCGCTGTCAATATGGATTGCTGATAGGTGAATAATGCTTGTTGTTGAAGGGCCTCGGCCTGTTTCACGTTACCTCTTATGGCACCACCGGTGAAAATACTACCAGCGAGACCGCCGCCGGCAGCCCAGGCGACAGAGTCAGAATCAAACCAGGCGTCCAGGTCACCGCTGACAAAACCGGCCAGGCCTGTCAGTGAAATCCTTGGGAAGTAGGCTGCCCGTGCGACACCGATCAAGGCATTATTGGAAATCAAATCCTGCTCCGCCCGGCGGATGTCGGGCCGGCGCAACAGCAACTCTGAGGGAACGCCTTCAGGTACTTGTGCGAGTGTCAGTTGATCGATGGTCTTGCCACGGGGAATGGGGCCCGGGTTTCTTCCCAGTAGCACCGCGATCAGGCTCTCAAGAATCGCAATGTCCCGTTCGATGACGGGTACGGCACTGACGGCCAGTTCGTATTCTGACTGTATCTGGGAGAGCTGTAGTTGACCAATGACACCGCCATTAAACTGCAGCTCGAACAAACGCAGGGATTCGGCGCGTAAATCCCTGGTCTGGATTGCGATCTCCAGTTGCGCGTCGAGACGACGCAAACTGATATAACTGGTTGCGACAGATGACACCAGGCTCATGATGACCGTACGGCGTGCCTCCTCGGCTGCCAGTAGCTGGGCCCTTGAAGCTTCGGTGGCGCGGCGTATGCGGCCCCAGACATCCAGTTCCCAGCCGACATTGATGGTGGCCTCGTAGCTGCTGGTAATGGAGTCGATACCAAGTCCGTCAGCCTTGTCCCGGGAGATTCCCTGGCGATCGGCACTGACGCCATAACCCACCTGGGGAAAGAAATCCGAACGTGTAATATTCAGGCGGGCGGCAAATTGCTCCACCCGGGCGGCGGCGGTTCGCACATCCAGGTTGGACTGCAAGGCTTCATCGATCAGGGCATTGAGTACGGCGTCGTCAAACTGTGTCCACCACAGGGTGTTAACGACATCCGAGGCTTCCGCGTCGGTGAAACGGTAGGCTTCGGGTGTATTGATGCCAGGTTTTTCGTAATCGGGGCCGACCGCGCAAGCGGCAAGTACAAGCAGGGTCAGGGCTGTTGACAGGATTTTCATGTCAGGCCTCCCCATCCGCTGCGGTCGTTTTCTTAACCGGTTTTGATCCTGCCATTTTTTCCCTGGCGGTCATAATCAGGTAGTAGAACAAAGGTACGAAAAATAGAGCCAGCGTGGTCGCTCCTATCATGCCGCCGATGATGCCTGTACCGATAGAATGCCTGGCCGCGGCACCGGCACCGGAAGCCAGTACCAACGGCATCGCACCGAGAATAAAAGACAAGGAGGTCATCAAAATTGGCCGCAAACGCAGGCGGGCTGCTTCGATCGCGGCATCTTTGGCGGCCAGTCCCTCTTTGTACTTAAGTTCTGCAAACTCCACGATCAGGATCGCATTTTTTGTAGAAAGACCAATCAGGGTGACCAGGCCAATTTGGAAATACACATCGTTTTCCATGCCCCGCGCCCACACCGACACCAGTGCCCCAAATATGCCAAATGGTACGGCCGTGACAACCGCGATGGGTAAAGACCATTGTTCATATTGCGCGGCAAGGATCAGAAACACCATGACCAATGCGAATATGAAGACAATCGCAGCAGTGCCGCTGGCCTGTTTCTCTTCATAGGCCTGGCCGGACCAGGCGTAGGTGTAACCCGCCGGCAGCACGCTGGCAGATGTTGATTCCATCGTTGAGATGGCCTGACCTGAGCTGAAGCCCGGTGCCGCGTCGCCGGTTATCTTGGAGGCCAAAAAGCCATTAAAGCGTGATACCAGGTCAGGTCCGGAAACAAACTCGGTGGTGACCACCGAGGAAAGTGGCACCATTTCGCCTTGTTTTTGACGTACGAAAATATTCTGAATGTCTTCGGGCTTTTCACGGAAACGTGGTTCAGCCTGCAAAATAACCTGCCAGACCCGGCCAAATTTGTTGTACTGACTAACGTACAAGGAACCGAAAAGGGTTTGCAGTGTGTTGTACACATCGGCGATCGGCAGCCCCAGTGTTTCCGCCTTGGCCCGGTCGACATTGGTGCGTAACTGTCGGGAAGCCGAGTTGATGGTGGAGTTCAGACGAACAACGTCACCGGTTTCCCCGGCCCTGGCCATGAGTTCGCGTGTTGTTTTCTCAAGATGAGCGATACCGCCCTGTCCGCGATTTTGTAACCAGAACTCGAAGCCGCCCTGACTACCCAGACCTGGAATCGGCGGTGGATTGATCGGAAAAGCGAAGCCTTCTTTCAGCGCCCGCATTTTTGGTGTGGCGTAAGCCATTAAGGCATTAACCGTCATTGACGGGTCGGTACGCTCTGAAAAATCTTTGAGTGAAATGAACACAGTGCCCGTGTTGGTTTTGAACTGGCCGTCGATGATACTGAAGCCAGACAGTGCCGAGGCATCCTCAACAGCCGGGTGTCCGGCGAAAATATTCGCAACCTCGGTGGTCATCTTCTCGGACCGGTCTATGCTTGCACCATCGGGCAAAACCACGGCTGCGAATAGATAGCCTTGATCTTCCGCTGGCACAAAGCTTCCCGGGATGGTAGCAAAAAGCAAATATATGCTGACCAGCATGGCTGCCAGCATCGCCAGGGCCAGTCCGCCACGTTTGATGGCAAGTTTGACACCATCAACGTACCGGTTGGTCATGCGTTCCATCCCGTTATTGAACATGGTGAAAAAGCGACCGGGTGTCGTGGCGGGTTTTAACAAAATGGCTGCCAGTGCGGGTGTCAGGGTCAATGCCACAAAGCTGGATATGGCCACGGAAATGGCAATGGTAATGGCAAACTGTTTATACAAGACCCCCGTGGTACCACCAAGGAATGCCACCGGTACAAATACGGCGATCAAAACAAGCGTAGTGGCGATCACCGGACCGGTTACCTCCTGCATGGCACGAAAGGTTGCTTCCAGTGGTTTCATGCCCTCGTCGTTCATATTCCGCTCGACATTTTCCACCACCACGATGGCATCATCACAGACAATGCCAATGGCAAGAATAAGCCCGAACAGGGTCAGCAAATTAATCGAGAAACCGAGCGCTGACATACCCATAAATGTCCCGATGATCGAAACAAAAATAGCGATGGTGGGTATCAGCGTGGAGTTGATGCTTTGCAAAAACAGGTAGGTCACCAGAACCACGAGAATGACAGCGATGATCAGGGTCTCGATAACTTCATCAATGGAGGCTTCTACAAACTTGGTTGAATCCAAGGAAACTTTGTAGTCGATGCCATCGGGAAAGCTTTCCTTCAATCGTGCGAGCTCTGCACGAACACTGGCGGCCACTTCCATCGCATTGGAGCCGGGTTGTTGGTAGACCGCGATGAATGTAGACGCGCTGCCATTAAGGTTTGAGCGTAGCAAATATTGTTTCAGACCTTCCTCGGCATAACCGACGTCCTTCATACGTACAATGGCAGTGCCTTCTGAATCCGCTCTCAATATGACATCTTCGAATTCCTCCGCCTGGTTAAAACGCCCCTCGGTTACAACCGGGAATGTCATCTCTACCGGATGTGATGTGGGTGCCTGACCCAGCCGGCCAGCACCGAACTGTTTGTTCTGCTGACTGACGGCTGTTTGCACATCGGTGGGTGTGATTTTTAAACTGGCCATGCGGTCAGGCTGTAGCCAGAGACGCATTGCCAGATCCGGCAGACCCATGATACTGGCCTGGTTGGCGCCGGGAATTCGTTTCAGGGCGTCCAGCACATACAGATCGGCATAGTTGCCGATGTACTGTTCATCGTAACGGTTATCAGGCGAGAAAATGCCAATCAGCATAAGAAAGCTGGATGACCGTTTCTCTACCTTTACGCCGGCGCTCTGAACCACATCAGGTAGTTCCGGCAAGGCAAGACCGACACGATTATTTACCTGTACCTCGGCAGTATCAGGGTCGGTGTCCATGCTGAAGTAAACGGTCAGCGTCAGGTTGCCGGTGGCCGAACTGCTCGACTGCATATAGAGCAAGTTATCGACACCATTGATCTGCTTCTCAAGCGGGGCGGCGACCGAGTTAGCCACGGTATCTGCATCGGCACCGGGGTAATTGGTGGATACGGTCACCTGCACGGGCGCGATATCCGGGTATTGTGTAATCGGCAAACCAGCCATGGACACTAAGCCGCCAATCACAACTACGATTGACAGCACGGTAGCCATAATTGGCCGCTTGATAAAAACTGCAGAAATCATACCGCTTAGCCCTGGTCGGCTTGATTAGCAGCCTGGTAGGGGATGGTCTTCACCTCGATTCCAGGCCGGATGCTTAGTGCGCCATCGACAACAACCTGCTCGCCGCCCTCCAATCCATCCTCTATAAACCAGTCATCGCCATGCCATGGACCTGTTTTCACCGGTTGAAACCTGGTTTTGCCATCTTCAATCACCCATACAAAACTACCCTGGGCCGCCTGTTGAACGGCGCGTTGAGGGACCAGAATGGCTTGTGGGCGTAAACCGCCGTGTAGTCGGGCGCGTACAAATTGACCAGGACGAAGCATCTTTTCCGGGTTGGGTATTTCGGCACGAATAAGAAAAGTGCCGGTTTCCTCACTCAACGATGCGTCGGCAAACGTGATTTTGCCGCGATGCGGGTAGATACTCTGATCGGCCATCTCGATTTCGACTTCGTACTCTTCATCCCTCGGAGCTTTCACCAGGCCGCTGGTTCTAACCGCTCGACTTTGGAATAATTGGTTTTCAGATATGCTGAACTCCACCCACATAGGTTGGATTTGAGCAACATAGGTGAGTAGCGCATCCTGACCGATTCCAATGTAGGATCCTTCACGTTTACGGGCAAAACTCGATACACCTGTCACCGGTGTATAAATGTCGGTGTAGCCCAGATTCAACTCTGCCTGCATCACTTTTGCTTTGGCGGCTTCTACTGAGGCCGCTGAGGACCGGTACATACTAATGGCATCATCCAGCTCTTTTTGCGCGACTGCATTTTGTTCTGCCAACGGCTTTACCCGTGCAAGGTTGGCCTCTGCATTGGTCAGTCTGGCTTGTTGTTGAGCCAACTCAGCTTTGGCGGCGCCCAATTGAGCTTCAAATGGTTTGCGATCCATCTGAAATAAAACCTGGCCCTCTTTCACCATGGTGCCTTCTTCATACAGGCGGTGCTCAAGAAAGCCTTCCACCCGGGAGCGAATTTCGATTCGGCGCGAACTGGCGGTCTTGCCGACAAACACCGGAGAAATGGGGATGTCACGCGGTTGGGTCACCATCACCGACACTTCTGGTATGGGTTGTACTATTTGCTCGGGTTCATTGCAGCTGATCAAAATGAAGCTGACAAGAATCCAGGGCAAAAGTCGTAGGCGGCTACTCATAAAATAGTTCCTGCATTTCCTGATTTAAAACACGTTCTCAAACACCGGTCTGGATATACACGGCTTATGGATTTATCCGGACACTGAGTCCGCATGCGCAAAGCCCCGTTCATTGTAGTTGCTCTGTATTTTAACTGCGAATTGAAATGTTTATGGGCGTCGGGCGGCATGCGTTTGGAGCATCAATTGTCAGGCAATGGAATAATGATACCGAATATTAATTATAATAATTGAAAGGACACCCGGTTTTTTGGTATTCAACCGCAGGCGGATGTGTCCGAACCAGGAGAATCAAATGAACAGGTTCTTAGTTAGTATTGCAATATTTGTGACACTCAGTTGTTTTGCAGGCAATGCCTTGAGCAAGGAATTGATCCGTGAATTTAAAGGTACTGGCAACAAGACAACGGCGGAATTTGAAGTAAAGGCGCCATGGATTGTCGACTGGCGTACCCGCGGTGACTATCCCGGGCAAATGGCGGTGGAAGTCAGCCTGTTCACGGTGACAGGTGAGTATGTTGGTAAGATTTTTACGACCAAGTACGTCGATAATGGTGTGAGGTTATTTGATGGAAGCGGCAGTTTTGTCCTACAGGTCAATTCCACTCTTGCGAACTGGACACTTCGTGTTGAGCAATTGACCAGGCAGGAGGCTGAGACCTATATGCCGAAGGAAAAACTACAAAACTGACACATCCGGGTATTGACACCTTAACGGGTTTATAGCCATTGACCCGGCAGGACTTCACCCCAACATTGTGTATCAGCGAGTCGCAAAGGACTCCCGGAGCAAAGCTGATTCAGCTTGCATGGTTTTTACCTTTCCATTGGTGAGTGGCTAAGGCATGGATTACAAGGACTATTACAAAACGCTGAATGTCGACCGTAAGGCGACCCAGGATGAGATCAAACGCGCCTACCGAAAACTGGCGCGTAAATACCATCCGGATGTCAGTAAAGAAACGGATGCTGAGCTGAAGTTCAAAGAACTGGGTGAGGCCTACGAGGTTTTGAAAGATCCGGAAAAACGCGTCGCCTATGACCAGTTGGGTTCAAACTGGAATGCGCAGCAGGGTTTTAAACCACCGCCGGATTGGGGCTCGGGCTTTGAGTTTCATGGTGCACCACGGGGCGGTGGCAGCCAGCAGGGCTTCAGTGATTTTTTTGAATCATTATTCGGGCAGGCAGGACGCTCGGGTGGCAGCGGCCGGGGGTTTCATATGCAGGGCGAAGACCATCATGCCAAAATACTTGTCGATCTCGAAGACAGCTATCGTGGTGCAACACGCTCTATTTCCCTGCAAATGCCGGAGGTGACACCTGACGGGCACGTGGTTAGCCGTAGCCGGACGTTGAAGGTCAGTATCCCCAAGGGTGTTCGCCAGGGTCAGCAAATTCGCCTGAGTGGGCAGGGTGCCAAGGGACAGGGCAGTGGCAAAGCCGGTGACCTTTACCTGGAAATAGAATTTAATCCACACCGGTACTATCGCGTTGAAGGTGCTGATGTTTATCTGGAACTACCCGTCGCCCCCTGGGAAGCTGCTTTGGGCGCAACGGTGAAAGTGCCGACGCCATCAGGTGCCATTGATCTGAAAATCCCCGCGAACTCCAGGGCCGGCAAGAAACTGCGGCTCAAGGGCCGGGGCGTACCTGCAAAAACACCGGGTGACCTCTACCTGGTACTGCAAATTGCCCTGCCGCCTGCCGATGATGAAAAGTCACGGGACTTCTACAAACGCATGCAGGAAGAAATCAAGTTTGACCCACGGGCGTCAATGGAGGTGGCCTGATCATGAGCGGTGAGAGAAATGGTGAAAGAATCCTGGTGGGCGAAGTGTTGGAAGAAGGCTACCTCGTCACCCTGGCGGAGCTGTGTCGCAGTTGTACCGTGGAAACGCAAACCATTACGACCCTGGTCACGGAAGGTATTCTTGATCCGACGGGTGAGGACGTCGAACACTGGCGTTTTACCATCAGTAGCTTGAAACGTGTGAAGACGGTCATTCATCTGCAGCGTGACCTGGGTGTCAACCTGGCAGGTGCGGCACTTGCGTTGGAATTACTGGACCGGATTGCAGAGTTGGAGCGTTCCTGAGAACTATCCTGGTCATCCGTCCATTGATTGACATAACATCCGTTGACAGTTTCATTTATCATGGCACTCCGAAATTGGATTACAGGAAATTCTAATGAAATATTTTTTAAGTGCTTTATTGTTTTTGTCTTCCGGCCTGGCGTTTGCTGCTGATTTTGATGCCACCGAGGCAAAGCTGAAAACAGCGATGGCTGGCGAAAACCGGACAGATGCTGAAAAAGAACGTGATAGAAACCGCCGTCCAATCCAGACTTTGGAGTTTTTTGGTCTTCGCGATGATATGAAAATTGTCGAACTGCTTCCGGGTGGAGGCTGGTACACCAAGTTACTGGTACCCGTAGTGGCGGACAATGGTGAATATTACGCAGCGTTTGGTACGGGCAATATTTCCAAGAACCTGATGACTGAGCCGGGTTTTGAAGATATGCAGGTCATCGCGACCGATGCAAAGGTCTACCGGAAAGATGGCGCGCGCAACTACACGCTGGAAACCGACGGGCTTGGTGTCACGGATGTGGACATGGTGCTGACTTTCCGTAATTACCACAACTTTGATGCCGAAGGTCGTGCCGCGATGAACAAGGCCGCTTTTGACGCACTGAAATCAGGTGGCGTTTACGCAGTGGTCGACCATACCCGTCGTCACATGGAAGATGACACCCCCGAGAACCGCCGCAGAATTGACCCGGTTCTGGCGATTCATGAAATTGAGGCCGCCGGCTTTGAGTTTGCAGATTTTTCAGATTTGCATTACCGCGCTGATGACGAGTTACGTTATGAAGTGGGACGCAAAACGGTGACCGGTAACACGGATCGCTGGACACTGAAGTTCATCAAGCCCTGATACAAAGGCCAGCTAGAAGCAAAGTCATCCCCGCGAATGTGTGGGGATGACGCTGCCTATAAATAACCGCTTGTTGGCTTAGAAGTACAACCTCACTGCACCAAACCAGGTCCAGCCTTTATATCTGCCCCCGTCATTTGCGGCATCCTTCATATGGGCGTATTCACCACCTGCCATCAGCTTTAACTTGTCACCATAAAGAAAATAACTGAGGCCGGTATATAAGGCCTGGTAGCGATCACCATCACCCGTGGTGACCTTTTGTTCGTAGCGACGTTGTAATAGCAAGCCGTTGTCTCTGCTACTGGTGGCGTATTGGTAACGCAAGATAAGCTGCAATGGATCGTTATTGCCAAACAATTCGTTCACCAATATCCAGGCGGGTTCGACGGTTAAGCCGAACAGATGGCCAGCGGTATCCTTTGGTTGGGCTATGGTCAGATCTACGCCCATCTGCAAACGACCGCGCTCACCGCTGTGCCAGAGGGAAACGACATGGCGAAAAGGTCTGAAGGCGTCTTCATTCGATTGACCCGGGTTGTGCAGCCAGTCCAGATGCAAGCTACCCTTTTCATAGAATAGATTCGTGTCGTAGGCAGCCCCGATGGCGGTGGCTGAACCACTGTTGAAATCATCAAACTCGTCTTTGATACTGCGGCTGAACCAACCCGCGTGATAGGAGAAGCGACCCTTTTTCCCCTGTACAAGCGCACCGACGACTTCCGCCGGCATGACCTGGTTGACCAGCAGTCCGCGTTCTATCACCTTGATCCTCTTGGAGGACTCACTGCGTTCAAGACCGGTGAACAGGTAATCAAGACGGCCGACGCTAAGGGAGATGCCGGTATCCGGCGGTGACCACTTTATAAAGCCTTCATAAAGCCCGCCATAGAGTGAACCACCGTCAGTCTGCAGGAACATTTGCGCCTGCACGGTGAAATTCTGGAACCATTTGGAACTGAAGCCAATGATTTTGCGGCGGTTTTCCCAGTCAGCAGCATCGCCCTGGTCGGCATTCACGCTCCAGTATTGGCCGTGATACCGGCCAATAAGGGAGAAGGACATGGATCGTGGGGTGATCCGGGTTTTCGTAGAAAACCAGGGCATCCCAAATTTTGTCGTAGGTACTTACGGGCGGTTCACTATCCTGCTGACACCACCCGTTAAGACTTAACCCGACCGTCAGCGCAAGAATGAATCTGACGTATCGGGTTTTTGTCTGCAAGTTTTTACTCCGAGCTTAAAGCCTCACACAATGCAACATTGTCATTGGCAACCCGCTGAATAGGAACACTGCCCTGACGATTGATTGAAGGGATATTGTATTCGATAAGACCGGAACTACAATCCGTAAAAGTCAGCGTGATCGTGCCATCCGTGGTGCGGTCAATTGTAGTGGTGGTATCGAAAAGTCCACCGGAAGCGACTTCGATGGTCATGACGGCAGTGTCGCCTTCAATGTCACCCAGCGCGGTCAGCCAGCGGTGACCGGGAGAGCCCAGGTTGGCGTCGTCTTCATCCAGGGGTAACTGGGTGTCATAGGTGAACCAGGCCAGGTTAACTACATTGAAGTCAGGAAACACCGTGATGAAAAACCCTTGCCCATCGGTAAGCGGGTTATACCATGCATCATTGAGGCCGGCATTCATCACGAATTCACCTTCAACCGGTGTGACATCCGTGGCAGTGACGGTGGTCATCACCAGGTTGGCTTCGGTAATGAACTTGCCATTGTTGAAGTCAGTCGCGGTGTAATCAATGACCGGCAACTCGGGGTGCTTGTTGAAGGGCATGATGGCTAATTCGCCGATGGCATCCGCCACTGCCATTCCGTTGCCGATGACTCGCGCGAAAACGGTAAATCCACCATTTTGATTGTCGAGGTTTTCCGAGTTGTCGGCAAGATTGATAAACCACTGACTGGTCGCGCTATCGGGCGAATTGGGAATTTTTGCCATGGCTACGGTGCCGCGGGTATTGGGTATCTTGAATTCATTTTCTATCGGGTCGAAAGTGAAGATGAAATTTGAATTTACACCATCGAAAGTAAATCCCCCGCCCTGGAGAATAAACCCGGGTACGCTGCGGTGCATAAATGACTTGGTGTAACTGCCGTTTTCAATATATCGCAGGAAGTTGGCGACCGTGTTGGGTGCATCCTCCGTCAGCAACTCGAGTTCAATGTCACCCAGTGGTGTCTCTATCACCACCGTATCCGCCATCGCCACTGGTATTGCCAGCATGGCTGAAACTGCGAATGCACCGAGGAGGGTGCGGCTTAACTGTGCAAAACTGCATAACTTGTCTGAGGGCATGATGATCACTTCCAGAGTATAGGGTTTTGATTTTAAAGGGGCACGCAATATAACAGACTCAGAAAAATGATCAAGGATTCCAGTTGACTAAAGTCAGTTGAACTGCGATAAGTTAGTTGGGGTCCTAAGTTTTGTAATCGCCTCAACAACCTACCGGAGCATAGACATGAGAAAAGCAGTTCCGTTCCTCTTGCTCATCATTCTTTTCGCAGGTGCTGCCTGGTACTCATTTATGAAACCGGCGGATCCGGTTTCTGAAATACCGTCTGCACAGGTGACAACACCGCCTTCGGTCGTTACGCAAGAGGCACCGCTGACGGGTGATGATAGCGCGTTGGTTGAGCCAGCGATGGACTTTGAGCCGGTAGTGATCCCGCCTGAGCCATTACCGACATTGTTTGAGAGTGATCCCGAAGTGACCCAGGCCCTGGCAGATATCGCAGGTGCTGATGCTTTGGCGGAATATCTTGTCATGGATCAGGTGGTTAGCAGGGCGGTGGCATCGATCGATAGCCTGACGTCCCGCCAGGTGCCGGTCCATATCAACCCGATTAAACCGGCAGGTGAAAAATTCATAACCGAAACAGAAGGTGAAAGACTGGTATTGAGCCCACGAAATTTTGCCCGTTATGATGGATATGTCAGCTTGCTGCAAAGTATGGACACCGGCTCGTTGATGACATTTTATGAACGCTATTCCCCGCTGTTTCAGCAGGCTTGGGAGGAAAACGGTGGTACGGGATCATTTAGCGACCGCTTGCTCACTGTGATAGACGACTTGCTGGAGACGCCGGATGTCGCAGGGCCCGTTTACCTGACTCAGTACGAGGCTGTTTACCTGTTTGAGGTACCAGAACTGGAAGCTCTGACGGCCGGGCAGAAAGTCCTGGTGCGGATGGGCAGCGCCAATGCCTCGGTGGTTAAAGAAAAGTTGATGGAGTTCAGGGCTCAGCTGAAAGCCCGTGACGGCTAACAGGCATTAACCAGGCTTATGCGCCCGGAGATAACGGGTGCTAAGCAATATGTTTTTCGCCGATCTCGCTGATGTTGCGACAACCAATCAAACCCATGCCGCGTTCAATTTCTGCACGCAGCAGTTCCACTGCCTTGCTGACACCCGCCTGCCCACCGGCGGCCAGTCCAAACAGGTAAGGCCGGCCCATCGAGCAGGCCGTGGCGCCGCGGGCCAGTGCTTTCAATACATGTGTGCCTCGGCGGATACCGCCATCACAGATAATCTCGCACTCGCCACCCACCTCATCAACAATGGGGCCGAGGGCATCAAAGGCTGAAAGGGAACCGTCGAGTTGACGGCCGCCATGGTTTGAAACCATGATCGCCGTGACTCCACGGTCAACGGCCTTGCGTGCATCCGACGCAGACAGTATGCCCTTGATGGCAAACGGACCACCCCATTCAGCAACCATCCATTCCAGGTCATCCCACGTGACGGACGGGTCGAACTGGCTGGCGATATATTCAATCAACGAAGTGCTTTTTGAACTTCCCTCGGGAATCTTGTGCGCCACATTAGCCAATATGGCTTTCGGGTGGGTGAGGGCGCGATAAACCCAGCCCGGCCTCGCTGCAAAACCGATAATACCGGCCAGGTTGAGTTTTGGTGGCATGCTAAAACCGTAACGCAGTTCGCGCTCCCTGTTGCCGGCCACCGGTATATCTACGGTGAGTATCAGTGAGTCGTAGTTGGCGTCCTTGCAGCGTTGGATAAATTCACGTGTCAGGCTGCGGTCCTTCATCACGTATATCTGGAAACTTTTTGGGCCGTCACAGGCTGCAGCCACATCTTCGATACTGGTTGCACCGACTGTGGACAACGAGTAATAGGTGCCTGCTTCAGCAGCAGCCTTTGATACCGCGGTTTCACCGTCGTGATGAAACAGGCGGGTCATGCCGGTGGGCGCCAGGAAAAGCGGCATTGAGATTTCACGTCCCAGGACCGTTGTCCTTGTGTCGATTTCTGCCACATCCACCAGGTATTCAGGCACCAGGCTGGCGCTATCAAACGCATGTATATTGCCGAGCACGTTGGTTTCATCATCGGCGCCGCCGTCGATGTAATTGAAAAGCGGCTTGGGTAGCTTTCTGCGGGCAATTTTGCGCAGGTCTTCAATATTGAAAACTTTATCGAGATTAGACACGCTAACTATCCTCCCGGTACATCGGTTAAATCAAAAATCCGTTAGAGATCGGCTCAAAATCACGCACCTTCCACCTTGCTCAAGTCGCGCACACCACCCTGGTCGGCACTGCTGGCGAAAACGGCATAGGCCCGCAAGGCCTGGCTGACGCGTCGTCGCCGTGGTGCGACCGGTTGGTAGGCCTTTTCAGCACCATGGGCCTCGAGAGCCGCACGTCTCCTGTTCAGTTCATCCGGCTCGACATCGAGATTGATACTGCGGGCAGGGATATCAATGCTGATGCTATCGCCCTCTTCCACCAGCGCAATCAGGCCACCGGAGGCCGCCTCGGGTGAGACGTGACCGATGGAAAGCCCACCTGTGGCCCCGGAAAAGCGTCCATCGGTGATCAGGGCACAGGATTCGCCTAGTCCCTTGGATTTAATCGCCATGGTGGGCGCCAGCATTTCCTGCATGCCAGGGCCGCCACGCGGACCTTCATAACGGATGATAACGATATCACCGGGCTTGATCTGATCATCTAAAATGGCTTCATTGGCGACTTCCATCTCTTCAAATACCCGTGCCTTACCGCTGAACCGGTACATGCTCTCGGCAACCGCAGCGGTTTTGACGATACAGCCTTTTTCAGCGATGTTGCCATAGAGAACAGCGAGACCGCCTTCGCTGCTATAGGCATGTTCCATATCCCGGATACAACCACCGCTTCGGTCGAGATCGAGCTCCCAGTGGTTGTCCTGAGAAAAAGGTTTGGTCGTGCGTATACCGCCCGGTGCTGCCGTAAACAGACGCCTGGCATCGGCGTTTTCAGTTCTGCCGATGTCCCATTTAGCCAGTGCTTCACCCAGGTTTGTACTGTGCACCATGCTCACATCGGTTGTCAGCAGACCGGCTTTCTCCAGCTCACCCATGACCGACATCATGCCACCGGCACGATGCACGTCCTCCATGAAATAGTCATGGGTGGAGGGTGAGACCTTGCATAGGTGCGGGATACGTTTCGACATCGCATCGATATGTGACATGTTGAAATCCACCTCCGCCTCCTGGGCGGCGGCAAGCAGGTGCAGGATGGTATTGGTTGAACCACCCATGGCAATATCAACCGCCATTGCGTTGCTGAAGGCATCAAAATTTGCAATCGACCTCGGCAGGACAGAATCGTCATCATCGCGGTAATAACGGTTGGCCAACTCAACAACCAGGCGGCCGGCTTCCAGAAAAAGTGCGCCGCGGTCCCGATGGGTGGCCAGCAACGAACCGTTACCGGGCAATGACAGGCCAAGAGCCTCGGTCAGGCAATTCATTGAATTGGCCGTAAACATACCGGAACAACTTCCACAGGTCGGGCAGGCGCTGTCTTCAACATCCTCAAGTGTGCTGCCCGGGTAGGCATCCATATTCACCGCACCTGAAAAGGCATCGGTGAGATCAACACGTAACAGGGGTTTGCCATCATTTTCGAGACGACCGGCTTCCATCGGCCCACCTGAAACAAACACCGTGGGGATATTAAGACGCAGGGCAGCCATCAGCATACCGGGGGTGATCTTGTCGCAATTAGAGATACACACCAGTGCATCCGCGCAATGGGCGTTGACCATGTATTCCACGCTGTCAGCGATCAGGTCACGGCTGGGCAGTGAGTACAACATGCCGTCATGCCCCATGGCGATACCGTCATCCACGGCAATGGTATTGAATTCTTTGGAGACACCACCTGCGGCGGCAATCTCAGAGGCAACCAGGCTGCCAACATTCTGCAGGTGTACGTGCCCCGGTACGAACTGGGTAAATGAATTGGCGATGGCAATAATGGGTTTGCCAAAATCACCGCTGCGCATACCGGTGGCGCGCCATAGTGAGCGTGATGCTGCCGCGCGGTCGCCGGCGGTGGTGGTGTCGGATCTTAATGGTTTCATAATTCAAACTTCAATCGGGTGAAAAAAGGTAAAATATCTGCGATGTGGAATCGTAACACTCATTATGGGTAACTGGTTCCATTTCCGGAAATTTTTGAGCCTTGGGTTTGGCTGACCGGATCAGACCATCAAAGGCCATTCGTCAGGATATCAATACGCGCATGGGTCCATTAAAAGGTTTCAAGATTATTGAGATTGCGGGCATTGGCCCCGGTCAGTTCGCGGGCATGCTACTGGCAGATATGGGCGCCAGCGTGGTGCGTATTGAGCGCCCGGTCAAAGACGAGCCGATTTTCGCAGACGCCAGCTTCAACCTCATGAATCGTAGCCGCCCATTGGTGAGTGTAGACCTTAAAACACCTGAAGGTGTGCAACTGGTCCTGGATTTGTGCGAGGAGGCAGATGCCATCTATGAGGGCTTTCGTCCGGGTGTCATGGAACGTCTCGGTCTTGGGCCGGAAGCCTGTATGGCACGTAACCCAAAACTCGTCTATGGACGCATGACTGGCTGGGGCCAGCAGGGACCATTGGCGAATACCATCGGCCATGATGCCAATTTTGTTGCCTTGTCCGGTGTTTATGCCGGTATTGGTGAGAAGGGCGGCAGTCCTGTTTACCCGTTGAACCTGGTCGGAGACATGGGCGGCGGTGGCGCTTTTTTGGTGATCGGCATGCTATCCGCCTTGCTGGAGGCTTCAAAATCAGGCCGTGGGCAGGTGATAGATGCTGCCATGGTAGATGGGGCTGCCTCGCAGATGTCTTCGATCTGGGGTTTCAGGGCGGCGGGTGCGTGGAAGGATGAACGCGGCAGCAATCTGCTTGATGGTGGTGCGCCGTTTTATACCTGTTACCGCACAAAGGATGATCTCTATATGGCCGTCGCGCCGATAGAAAGCCGATTCTATAGAAACCTGCTCAATGCGCTTGGCCTGGACGATATCGACCCGGCCAGTCAGCACGATGAGACGCAGTGGGGCAGTGTAAGACAGAAAATACAGGCCGCGTTTGCGACCAGGACAAGGGATGAGTGGTGTGAGCTGCTTGATGGCAAGGAGACTTGTTGTACACCCATACTGGATATGTCGGAAGTAAGCTCCCACCCGCACAATGCCGCGCGAAAGACTTTTGTCAGTATTGATGGCATAACCCAGCCCGCACCGGCACCCCGGTTTTCGCGGACGGTATCAGAGATTAGCAGTCCGGCAGGTCCTGCACGTTCCGACCTGCGCCAGGTTTTGAAGGAGTGGGGGGCTTCGGCAGAAACCCTGGAGAAAATACCGAAGGATTATCAACAATGAAACCAAGCACGAGTTTTGTTTGCGGAACCAGTGATCAACCACTCATCTACAAGACGATTGGCGATGCACTTGACCAGGTGGTTGAGAAATGGGGCGATAAAGAAGCCATCGTCGTCCGTCACCAGGATATACGCTGGTCTTACAGTCAACTGGCTGAGGCGATCGATGCGTTTGCTGCCGGTTTGCTGGCGCTGGATTTACAAAGAGGTGACAGGGTGGGCATCTGGTCGCCCAATAATATCGAGTGGGTTATTGCGCAATTCGCCACGGCCAGGGCCGGTTTGATCCTGGTCAATATCAACCCGGCCTACCGTAAAGCCGAGGTCATTTATACGCTCAACAAGGTCGGGTGTAAGGCCTTGATCCTGGCGCGGGAGTTCAAAAGCAGTCACTACATCGGTGTGATGAATGATATCGCACCCGCAATCAGAACATCCCGACCGGGTGAACTGACGCTCTCAGCTTTACCTGCATTACGCGCATTGATCGTCATCAGTGACGAACCGGTTGCCGGCATGTACCGCTTCGATGATATTGCCGCCATGGCGCCGGCGGACGCAGGTGAACAACTGGCTGAGCGGGCACGCTTGAACCAGCCTGATGACGCGATCAATATCCAGTTCACCAGTGGCACGACCGGCTTGCCCAAGGGTGCGACGCTGACGCATTTCAACGTTCTGAATAATGGTTATTTCTCAGGGGAGGCAATGGGTTTCACCGACCAGGATCGCCTGTGTATCCCGGTTCCGCTCTACCACTGCTTCGGCATGGTGCTGGGTGTGCTGGCAAGTGTCACCCATGGGGCGACCATGATTTTTCCATCGGAAGCATTTGAAGCAGAAGCTGTACTAAAAGCAGTCAGCGAAGAAGCTTGCACTGCTCTGCATGGTGTACCAACGATGTTTATTGCGGCACTGGAGCATCCGGACTTCGACACGTTTGATTTCAGTCATCTGCGAACCGGTATCATGGCTGGCGCACCCTGCCCGATTGAAGTCATGCGAAAGGTCATCAGCAAAATGAACATGGCGGAAGTGACGATTGCTTACGGTATGACAGAGACCAGTCCTGTCAGTTTCCAGAGTGCCACCGATGACCCGCTTGAAAAGCGTGTCGCAACGGTCGGGCGTGTCCATCCACATGTGCAGGTCAAGATTATCGACGAACATGGACGTGTGGTGCCAAGAGGTACCTCGGGTGAACTGTGTACCCGTGGTTACAGCGTCATGCTGGGCTATTGGGGTGATGAAGAAAAAACCGAAGAAGACATCGACCAGGCCGGCTGGATGCACACGGGTGATCTTGCTGTGATCGACGAGGACGGCTATTGCGATATCGTCGGCAGGGTCAAGGACATGATCATTCGCGGTGGCGAAAATATTTACCCACGGGAAATTGAGGAATACCTGTTTCAGAATCCAAAAATTCAGGAGGCTGCTGTTTTTGGTATACCCGATGAAAAATTTGGCGAGGCGGTTGTTGCCTGGGTTAAGTTGAATGAAGGTGAAAGCGCGGATGCAGATGAGATCAGGCAATTCTGTAATGAGCAGATCGCCTATTACAAGGTGCCAAAATATATCGTTATTGTGGATGAGTTTCCGATGACGGTTACTGGGAAGATTCAGAAGTTTAAGATGCGGGAAAAGACAATAAGAGACCTCTAAGGCCTGGCAAAAAAACTACCCACGTGGAGATGGGTATTACCCGGTGAGACCTTCAAAAACAGGGACGTTTTTGAAGAGCATACAGGGAAGTACTTGCTGCGTGTCTCACCGGGTAATACCCGTCTCCACGCGCACCCCGGTAGTTTTTTGTTAGCATAATCGAAGCTCTCAGGGACTGTCTTACCAAGTAACTCACATCCTGGGTTGGCTAGTTTTTTGCGAAACCAGTCCATAAGATAACGTGGGGTCCTATTTGGTTGTTCTCGTGTTTCCGTACACTCCGCGTACTTATAAAATCCTTGATTACCTTTAAAGTTCCTCTTACACCCCCATCTGTTGTAAATGGCTGAAAAGAACTCTACCGAGCGCCCCAAGGGGACTTCGCTCAAACCTCTCAAGACTCTCGTTCCGTTTATCCTCGCTTATCGGGGTACGCTTTTTGCCGCCTTGCTTTCATTGCTGGTGGCGTCAGTGGCTTTGCTGGCGTTACCGGTGGCATTGCGATACCTGATCGATAACGGTTTCGCCACCAATGACGTGGGTACGATTAACCGTTACTTTGGCTGGTTCTTTGCAGCGGCAGCAGCCTTTGGTGGTTTTGCTGCCTTGCGTTATTACCTGGTTTCCTGGTTGGGAGAGCGTGTAGTGGCTGATATCCGGACGGCGGTCTATGACCGGGTGGTACGGATGGACCCGACCTTTTTTGAAACCACGCGTACCGGTGAGGTGTTGTCACGTTTGACCACCGATACCACCCTGGTACAAAGCGTTTCAGGGGTCAGTCTATCCATTGCACTGCGCACCTCGATTGCCCTGGTGGGTGGCCTGGTGATGCTGGCTTTGACCAGTATGCAATTGACCGGATATATATTGTTGGGTATTCCGGTGGTGATTGTGCCGATGATCATTGTCGGGCGTCGTATCCGGCGTCAGTCCAGAACCACGCAGGACCGGGTTGCCGATACCAGTGGGCTTGCGGACGAGACACTTAATGCGATTCAGACGGTGCAGGCATTTACCCTGGAGCCCCTGCAGAGTGAACGTTACAGCCAGGCGGTGGTGGAGAGTTTTAAGGCAGCTGTCAAACGTGTGCGTACCCGTGCATTTTTAACCGCTCTTGGTATCACGATGGTATTTGGCGCCATAACAATTATTTTGTGGACCGGCTCACGTGCAGTGCTGGAAGGGTCGATGACGGGTGGTGAGCTGGCGCAGTTTTTAATGTATTCGATGTTCGTGGGTTCCTCGGCTGCTGCGTTAAGTGAAGTCTGGGGTGAAGTTCAACGCGGCGCCGGCGCCATGGAGCGATTAGCTGAGCTGCTGGTGGCGACACCCGCCATTCGCGCACCGGAAAATCCGGTTCTCCTGCCCGGTCGTGCGAGTGGTTCCATATCATTTAAAAACTTGAAATTTAACTACCCGTCAAGACCTGATACCCCCGCACTCCAAGATTTTTCACTGGATATCCAGCCCGGTGAAACCGTCGCGTTCGTTGGCCCGTCAGGCGCAGGTAAAAGTACCAGCTTCCAGATGCTGCTGCGCTTTTATGATCCGCAATCTGGCAGCATCGAAGTAGACGGTATTGATATTGCAAAACTCTCGCCAACAGCCTTGAGACAGCAGATCGGGCTGGTTCCCCAGGAAACGGTGTTGTTTGGTGATAGTGCACGGGAGAATATACGTTATGGAAAGCCCGATGCAGATGATTTCGCCGTTGAACAGGCCGCGGTAGCTGCAGCAGCCGATGAGTTTATCAACACACTGCCGGATGGTTTTGATACTTTCCTGGGCGAGCGCGGTACACGTTTGTCCGGCGGTCAACGCCAACGGGTTGCGATTGCACGCGCGATTCTCAAGGATCCGCCTATCCTGTTACTGGATGAGGCCACCAGTTCACTGGATGCCGAGAGCGAACGTCTCGTGCAAATGGCTTTGGAAGGTTTGATGAAAGACCGCACCACGCTGGTTATCGCGCACCGCCTGGCAACCGTCAAAAAAGTCGACCGTATCGTGGTGATGGACGCCGGCCGGATTGTCGCCATTGGCAACCATGATGAACTGATGCAAAGCAGCGAGTTGTATGCCAAGTTGGCAAATCTTCAATTTGGCGAGTCATAGAACGGCCAAACACCGAACGGCCAAACACCAGGCATTGGCAATGTCATCCCCTGAAAGCGGGGATGACATTGCGCTTGGCCGGTACTGGTTCAGGTCTTGGGTGCAGCAATGTTGCTTGCGAGGTGTTATCAATCCTGCAAATTCTTTCAGACGGGTTAAACTATGTTTTTAAAACAAAACGCATAGGGTTTGCCTAATGAATGACGTCAGATTGCGTGAAACTCCTCTCAGCTTTACTTCGAACCTCGATCAGGATGATGAAGCACGCAAAGCCGATACCCTGAATCTGCTCCCCTATGCAGAAGCCATGCGTGATTTTATTCACGGTTGCGACCTGCCGATGAGTATCGGTATCCAGGGTGAATGGGGTATCGGTCGTACCAGCCTGATGAATATGCTGCGGGGCAGCAGGAATCATCAGCAATCGGGTTTGCTTGATGCCAGCCTGTGCAAGACTATTAGCCTGGATAGCTGGCCCTACGCGCAATTTGATCAGAATGAAAATATGGCAGTGGCTTGCCTGTACGCACTCACCCATGAACTTGGCCAGGTGCTGGAGCAGGAACCGGGTATCAACGCGGCTGAACTGAAGGTGCGGCTGGAGGCGGCGAATCACATACTTGTCGTTGTCATGCAGCAGATCAGAGCCCTGGCGCAGGAAGGGGGCATTGCAGATTATAACGACGTTTCCTATGTTGATGTTTCCGGCCAGATGCTGGTGTTCAAGACCGAATTCAAGAAGCTTGTATCACTCTGGACCGAAAGTGGTGATGGTCGTCGCGTGGTTGTTTTTATCGATGACCTGGACCGGATTCGGCCGCGTCGGGCATTGGAACTACTTGAAGCTATCAAGAACTTTATCGACGTGCCGGGTTGTGTATATGTCATGACGCTGAACTATGGTGTGGTGCAGCGCGGCATGCTTGAGAAGCTCGGTAAGAATCTGCAAATAACCAGTAGCAAGGCATTTTTCGACAAGATTATCCAGCTGCCATTTGTCGTGCCAACCACCTCTTACCAACTGGATGAGTACATCATCGACCTGATGGACAAGGCCGGTTTGCCATGCATTGATAAAGATGGCGCTGACCCAAAAAGCCGGCAATATTTTCTTGATATCACCCGCTTCTCGGTTGGGCGTAACCCGCGTGGAATCAAGCGGGTGATCAACTATATGAACCTTCTTGAGCGCATTCACAGAAAAAATGCCGGACGTGAAACCACCGACGGGGAGTGCAAAATCCTCTTCGCGCTGGTGAGTATGCAGATAGCCTGGCCGGAGTTGTTCCAGTATTTCATACGCGACCCATCGGTGGGCTCAGTGACAAGTTTGCAGAACTGGGATTTTCTGGACAAGCTGCCCGAGCTGAACAACCTGTTTGAACGTTCACCTGACAGGGAATTGGTTAAAAACTCCATTTCGGCCTATCTGGATACGCTATTCAGCCTTTTGGACGTCAATGATGATGGCCAGGTCGACAGCAAGGAGTTGAACCCGGTTTTGAAGGTCATGGAATTTGCAAAAATGACCAATAAGGAGGAAGTGCGTGAACGGCCTCGTGGGTGGATCGTGCGCCGGATACACGAAAACAACGTCGATGCCAGTCCGTTGATCGACACCTTTCTTGAAAATGTCTTTATGAAATCGACCTGGTACCTGGGTACCGAGATCAGGTACTACAGAGCGGGGTCCCGCTATGTCACGCTGGTTCATGACCGTCGGCAGATTGGCACCATTGTGAGTTTGAAATCCCAGCCCTTTGTATTTCGCCTGGCCATGTCACCGGAACGTGTCATGAAAGCCCTGAAGGATTACTGGACGAGTAAGAAGACGGTCAAAAAGGAGGCAATTGTGCTGGTGCGTAATACCTTTGGGACCGAGGCCTCGTTAACCGGTTATGGTGATACGCTGGTGGACTACAGCAAGATGACTTATATGGCCAGCAAGGATGCGATCAAGCTGCTGAATGTACTGTACCAGATCGTCACAGACGATAATCAATAAGCCTTTACCCGGTATGTAGCGACAGGAGAGCCCCGTCACCACACAGGTACAAGGCTCTAATCCTTTCTTACATAGCGTTTCTCAAGTCTTGCCGGTATGGGAATCTGGCAGATATCCAGTACTTTGGGCGGTTTATGGTGGAAAAATTTTTGCTTGCGGTTACGACGCTCCTCGATCATTTTTTTGAAGCCATCACTGTTGGTATCCGCCACATAGATATCCGGTCGTTGTTCTGAATCAATATTTGATGCCAGTCGCATACGTTTGATCCAGGTTCGATCAAGATCCTTTTCAATAATGCCGTTTTCAAGGGCGGGGCCGCGCTTGATGCGTTGCACCACGTCCATTCCCCAAACCACACGCCCGAATACCGTCAGGTTGCGATCCAGGTAACGTGGCGCCTGTCCGATGACAATGTAGAAATCGGTGCCGCCGCTATCAGGGTCTTCATTGCGTGCCATGGCAACGATGCCGGGGCACTGGGTCAGCCAGGCTTTGCCGCCCTTTTTCTCATCGCGCGCAGCGGGGAAGCCGTCAATAAAGCCGGTGTAGGCGGCAAACATGTCGCCGGTTTGAACCGGTGTCCATGACATCGGTTTCCAGTTTTTTGCCTGTTCCTTGTCAGCCGGCTTAAGCGGCCAATCGATTTCGAACTCAGCTTTGAGTGCCTTGGCAATCGTGCTTCCGTCGATATCGCTCTCATCGCCGCCCTGTGCAACAAAGCCATCAATGACCCGGTAAAAACTGGTGCCGCGGTAAAACTGATCTTCCATTAACAATTTGAGCTGTTTGACTGTTTTTGGGGCAAAGGTCGGGTTCAGCTGGATCACGACCAGGCCTTCCTGTAGTTCGAGGTAGACGGTGTTTTCAGGATCCAGCGCATTCCAGATCAGGTCGTCCTGTGCGAAACCTGAAATCGAAATGGCCAACAAACCAGCCATGAGGAACCGGCGCAGGCCGGGGAAAGGGGGTGGTTTGAACATAATGTCACCGGTATTCATGTGCGTACCGGTAACATTCTAATTGAAATGACCCGAGGTTTCTTAAACCTCTATAAAGCAGGTCAATCAAAAATCAGGGCATTTGAATCTTGTTGTTTTCTCTGCCGGGAACAACGATAGAGGATGCCTGCTGACGCTGCATTTCTTTCAGTTCTTCCATGGTGCGTTCAACCGCAAGCTTTGCTGCCTCACCAAAACCGGCGACCGCGCCTTCCAGTGTTTCGGTTTCAATCTCGAATGACAGGGGTAAAGCACCACCCGGTGTCATGATTTGCGTGGAACCGACAAACTGAACCTGGCGACTGCTATCCTGTTCACCCTCAAGTGTGACCGGGGTCAACTTGCGGATCGAGCCGATCTTGCCATCGGTAAAAACCTCTTCGCGGGTTAAAGCTGTCACATCCATTTCAATTTCTGGGGCGTTATCCATCTGACTCATAATCATTTTCCTGTGTTTGCAAAGTAATCACGTGGGGTCAGTGGGTGGAAAAGACAACCAGCTTGGTATGGCACGGGGTTTGTAGGCGTACTTTAACCGGCAAGCGGATTGCCACACCTCCGTCATGCTGTTGGTGTACCATTGTTTATCTAATGAAATCGCAGCGTGTTGTTGAAATCGGGAACAAAAGTGCATGAATAGTGACGTGAAAGGTAAAGTACTGGGTGTTGGCGGTGTGTTTTTCCGCTCACCAGATCCGGGCAAACTGGCCGACTGGTACAGGGAAACACTGGGGCTGGAAATCGAGAATTGGGGCGCCACTCATGGCACCAGCTTTTCACCTGAAGCCATGCCAACGAATTCTTTCACGGTATGGAGTGCGTTCGCTGCGGACACCGAGTATTTTGGCAATCGTCGCCAGGCTTTTATGATCAACCTGATTGTCGATGATCTTGATGCCGCCCTTGCCAATGTCCGGGCTGCCGGCGGTAAGGTGATTCCGGAGAAAGAGGAACATGATTTTGGCCGCTTTGGCTGGATCGTGGATCCCGATGGTAACCGGGTCGAGTTGTGGGAACCTCCTGAGAAAATGCCGGAAGTGACTGAGTGAGCCAGACTTTAGAAACGCTGGGCAGGCGTGTCGATGAACTCGAAAGCCAGTTGGCGTTCCAGGATGAGCTCATCGAGAGTCTGAATACAACGGTTGCCAGGCAGGACCGTGAAATCCTCGAGTTAAAGCACCAGTTCAGCCGCCTGTCCGAACGCTTGAAAGAGATTGGTGACGCCGCCCCTGGTGCCGCGCCGCAGGATGAAACGCCACCTCATTATTGAGTGCCTGGTGTCCGACCCCTGATCCCCGGGCTTTTCACAGACCGGGCCACTAGCGGGCCTGTGTTGTTGAAAGGTCATGCTGAATGTATTCGCAGCAACGGCTAACCAGCTACATCGGTATTTGTATCGGCTCTTCCTGCATCCGGCCCAGCTGTTCTCTTAAACCAAGTATCAAATCTTCCCAGTAACGCGGTTCTCCGAACCATGGAAATGCAATGGGAAAGGCCGGATCCTGCCAGCGTTTTGCCAGCCAGGCGGCATGGTGCAGCATACGCAGGGTGCGTAGCGCTTCTATCAGGTTCAGTTCACGACGGTTAAAGTGATGAAACTGGGTGTATCCCTCCAGCACGTCCTTCATCTGTTCGGCCATTTCAAAGTTATCACCCGATAGCAGCATCCAAAGATCCTGTATGGCCGGACCACTACGACAATCATCAAGATCGACAAAAAGTGGACCATCGCGCCACAGGATATTGCCGGGGTGGCAATCGCCATGCAGGCGGATTTTGCTGTATGCACCCGCACGTTCGAATGATGCCTCAATTGACATCATCAAGTCGGCGGCCAGGCTGGAGAATGCAGTTTCCAGGTGTGGTGGCAGCCAGCGTCCTTCAAGTAATTCCCTGACGGCCCGGTGACCAAAGCTTTCAACCGTCAACTCCGGCCGTGTCTGGAAAGCTTTTTCCGCCCCAACGGCGTGAATCCGTCCAAGGAAACGCCCCAGCCAGACACGGGTATTCTTTTGATCCAGTTCCGGTGCGTGCCCGCCATGACGCTTGAACATGGCAAACCTGAAACCGTCGAATTCATGCAGGCTTTGACCGTTGATAACCATGGGTGGTACCAGCGGTATTTCCGCATCCGCGATTTCGAGGGCAAAGGTATGTTCTTCAAGAATTTGTTCATTGCTCCAGCGACCAGGCCGGTAAACCTTGGTGATGAGTGGCTCGGCGTCTTCGATACCCACCTGGTAGACCCGGTTTTCATAGCTGTTCAAGGCCAGCAGGCGTCCGTCACAGAGTAGACCAATAGACTCAACGACCCTGATCAGTTCTTCCGGATCCAGGCGGTAGTAGGGTGTGAGATGGTCGTCTGATTGCTGCATGATTTTTGTCTACACCAGGTCGAGCTAATTGGGGTCCGGATATTCACTTATAGGATACCCCTTGTGAGTGGTAAAAGGCGGGATACTTCACATTCACCCTTTTGAGTATCTCCGTTTGGCAGTAGAATGGATTATCAAAGCCAAGGTTTACCTTCCATGACCAACAAAACCACAAATCTTGCACTTTTTTGCGATTTTGAAAATATCGCACTCGGTGTACGTGACGCGCAATATGCACGTTTTGATATTAAGGAAGTACTGGAGCGACTGCTGGTAAAAGGCAATATCGTGGTCAAGAAGGCCTATTGTGACTGGGATCGCTACAAGGCTTTTAAGGCGGACATGCATGAGGCCTCTTTCGAATTGATTGAGATACCACATTTACGTCAGTCCGGTAAGAATTCGGCCGATATTCGCATGGTAGTTGATGCACTGGACCTTTGTTACACCAAGTCCCATGTCGATACCTTCGTGGTGATTTCAGGTGATTCCGACTTTTCACCCCTGGTCTCAAAGCTTCGTGAGAACAACAAGATTGTTATTGGTGTCGGTGTCAAAGAGTCAACTTCTAACCTGCTGATCGCCAACTGCGATGAGTTCATCTATTACGATGACATTGTTCGTCAGACTGAGCGTCGAAAACCCGTAAAGAAGAAGACCAACGACAAGAAGGAAAAGACCGATGATGTCCCGGCGGGTACGGGTACGGGTACAGGTACAGGTAAGCGTCAACAACGTGCGGAACAGGCTTTTGAATGGGTGCTGGAGACGCTGGATGATGTGTTCAGCGATCGTGACCCGGAGGAAAAAGTCTGGGGCTCAATGGTCAAGCAAACCCTGAAGCGGCGTAAACCCGGTTTTAACGAGCGCTACCACGGTTTTCGCTCTTTCAGTGAATTGCTGGAACAGATGAAAGAGAAAAACATGGTTACGTTGGCGCATGATAAAAAATCAGGCGGGTATATCATCACCGATTACGTCGGCTCCTGAGGCCAATGACTTAATTCTCAAACGACCACTTTAAACCTGTATCCCGGGGGAGTTACTCATGTTATTCAGAAAGCTAGTTGGATTGGTTGCCCTATTGGGGCTGGCTTGTAATGTATTTGCAGCAGAATCACACACGGGGCCGGTGATCGAATCTTTCGGTCCTGTTTATGATGTGCCTGCCGGTTCCTGGAACCTTGAACCGGATACACATTACAAGGTATCCATGGATGTATCCAAAACGGCGGATTTCAGCAGTGATTTAAATCGGCGCCTTGAATCAGCGGCCCGTTTTATGAACCTGCACGCCAGGAATGGAATTGACCCCAAAAATATAGAGTTTGCCATCGTTGTGCACGGGTCTGCAGGCAAAGACCTGTTGAAGGATGCGGCCTATGAAGCCCGCTTTGATGAGCCAAATCCCAACACGGCGATGCTGGCCGCCCTGCATGAGGCTGGTGTGAAGATATACCTGTGTGGCCAGACAGCTGTGCATCGGGGTTTTGCCACTGAAGACCTGAACCCGGCAGTAAGCCTGGCGCTTTCGGCCATGACAGCACATGTGCGCTTACAATCAGAAGGTTATACCTTGATTCCCTTTTAACCCGAACATCAACCGGGATACCGGTACAATGTTCGGGTCAGCCCCATCTCTTTTCGCAGGCAAAAAAAAGACCCGTTAAAAAACGGGTCCTTTTTCTTGGCGGGCGATTGGTGGTTTTTAAGCCCAGTTGCCCGCACTCCCCTATTTAGATCAGTCCGACAATCCCCATTGCCCATCTGATCAACCCTTGCTTGTCCCCCAAGCTCATAACTTTCCCGTAACGACCCATTTCCCTGGGTCTGACGTCTTCAGTGGTTGCCGTTGGAACAACCCTTTCGCAAGCTGTCGTTGGCACAGCTCCGTCACAGGTGGTGACAAACATCCTTGTCCATAATTTGTATGGTTCAAGAACGAAGATTTCTGTCATGGACGTCGATCTTCACCCTTATTAATGCAAGGATTGTGCCAGCATGGGAAGGTTCTTGTAATTGTCTTTTAGATCAACAAGATACCTGTTTTCAGGTATCTTGTTTTAGGTCTGGCGAGGAATAGCGTTTGACGCTATTGGTAACGCAACTGACAAATATTGTCAGTCAAAAAACGTCACACAGCTTATAAGTGACTCAACCAGTTGCGTTTGTCTTCTGTTTCGCCGGTGAAGAGCCCGAAAAACTCAGATTGAATACGTTTTGTCACGGGACCGCAGCCACCATTGCCAATGGTGATGTGGTCGATCTGGCGAATCGGTGTTACTTCAACCGCGGTACCAGTGAAAAATGCCTCATCGGCGCCGTAGAGTTGTTCACGAGACAAGGTTTGCTCCTTTACTTCATAACCCAGATCGGCTGCCAGTGAGAAGGCAGTATCACGGGTGATGCCGCTTAGGATGGAAGCAGAGGCTGGTGGTGTAAGGATTTTTCCATTCTTGACCAGGAAGAGGTTTTCGCCAGCCCCTTCGCTGAGTAAGCCATCACGACCCAGCGCGATACCTTCGTCAAAGCCCCGGTCCTTGGCCTCAAAACCAATCAACTGGCTGGACAGGTAGTTCCCGCCGGCCTTGGCGCCAGTAGGAACCGTATTGGGCGCCAGGCGTTGCCAGGAGGTGATACAGGCCCGTATACCATTTTTCAGGCCTTCTTCACCAAGGTAGGCACCCCAGGAATCCACCATGATGGACACATCGACTGCATCCATGTTCTTGGGAATGACGCCCAGACCACAATTGCCACGGGCAACCAGTGGCCGAATGTAGGCAGATTCAAGGCCGGTACTACGCACCGCTTCAAAACAGGCCTCACGCAATTCTTCAAAGCTGTAGCGGATTGGAATCCTGTAAATTGAAGCGGAATAATATAAACGCTTCAAATGTTCATCGAGGCGGAAAAATGCCGGACCCTGTGGTGTTTTGTACGCACGAATCCCCTCAAATACCGAGGAACCGTAGTGCAACGCATGACTCAGGACATGAACCGTGCAATCTTCAAAATTGCGCATTTCACCGTTGAACCAGATTTTGTATTTAATACCCATTTCGTTTAATTCCGTTTTATGCTTTCGCGTTTGAAGTGCCCAGTATCCAACCATGTAGTGGCCAGTTCAAGTAACATTTGCAGTGTATTTGACGCATATCATTCCAGCCGTCCTGGAAAGGAAATATTTGTGTATTTCAGGTGGCTCAGCGCGGCTGGCATGGACGCTGATGCATTGTTGTTATCGCTAATCAATGCCAGAATGATTGACTTGACTGACAAAGCACAACGAAACATTCAGAAGCAATAAATGAACCGGGAATCACACCATCATCACCATCACGCCGCACCGGATTACAACCGGGCTTTTGCAGTTGGCGTAGCACTCAATGTGATTTTCGTGCTGGTCGAGGTCTTTTATGGCGTGATGGCCAACTCACTGGCATTGATCACCGATGCGGGTCATAACCTGAGTGACGTGATGGGTTTGTTGCTGGCATGGGGGGCTAATTACCTCGCCGGCAAACAACCATCAGCGCGACGGACTTACGGCTACTCCCGCGCCACTATCCTGGCCTCCATGTTCAGTGGCTTCCTGTTGCTGGCGGCTGTTTCGGTCATCAGTTGGGAGGCCATTAACCGGTTTTTCACGCCTTCAGAACCTGTCGGTCAGACCATCATGGTGGTAGCCGGCATCGGTGTATTGATCAATGCGGTTACCGCCTGGTTGTTTGTTTCCGGAAAGGATCATGACCTCAATATACGTGGTGCCTATCTGCACATGGCGGCCGATGCGCTGGTGTCACTCGGTGTGGTCGTATCCGGGTTTGTGATCTGGAAGTTCGGCTTGAAATGGTTTGACCCGTTGAGCAGCCTTTTGATCGCAGTGGTCATTTTCTGGTCTACCTGGGGCTTGTTACGTGACTCGCTCAACCTGGCCATTGATGGGGTACCACGTAGTGTAGACCCAACAGCGGTACGCGATTGGTTATCTGCCCAAACGGGTGTTGATGGTATGCATGACCTGCATATCTGGCCCATCAGCACGACCGAGACTGCCTTGACTGCTCACCTGCTGATGTCCAACCCGCCAAAAAATGATGAGTTTCTTCATTACCTGGCATTACAGCTGCAGGAAAGGTTCAAAATTTCACACGCGACATTCCAGATTGAGCGGGGTGATGATGAACTCACCTGTAAGCAGTCGCACAATTGCGCTGAATGAAGACCCGGAAGTTTACTGATAACCTTCGGTTAAATGAATAGACACGGACAGAGGAGAGCCTGGTGACAGACAGTTTTTTCATGCAAGCATTTGTGTACCTGGCAGCAGCGGTCATTGCCGTTCCCATCGCAAAACGCCTGGGGCTTGGATCAGCGCTTGGTTACCTGCTGGCCGGACTCATCATTGGTCCGAACCTGTTGTCACTTGTAGGGAGTGAAGGTCAGGATGTCATGCATTTTGCCGAGTTTGGCGTGGTGCTGATGCTTTTTCTTGTCGGTCTTGAGCTTCAACCATCCATTTTGTGGCGAATGCGGGTGCCCATTATTGGTCTGGGTGGTTTGCAGGTCGTCGTCACCACGCTCGTCATTGCTCTTTTATGTGCGTTTTGGGGGTTTGAATGGCAAACGGCACTCACTATCGGCCTGGTTTTCTCAATGTCATCGACGGCCATTGTGCTGCAGACACTGGATGAAAAAAGCTGGTTAAAGACCGTCGCGGGCAAGAGCGGTTTTTCTGTCCTGCTCTTTCAGGATGTAGCAGTCATCTTCATGCTGGCGGCCATACCATTCCTGGCAATACCCGAATTCATCGGTGATGGACAACTTTTGCAGCACGCCTCAAACACAGCAGAGTCTGAGCCGCCACAATGGCTGAGTGCATTGTCCGTCCTGGGTGTGGTGGCCTTGATCGTTCTGGCAGGCCGCTTCTTGACCCGACCGGTGTTTCGTTACATTGCAAAGACCCGCAGTGGCGAAATTTTCATTGCTACCGCGCTTTTGCTGATTATTGCAATCACCCTGGCCATGGGTGCGGTCGGGCTGTCACCGGCTTTGGGTACTTTTGTTGCTGGCGTGGTGATGGCAGAAAGTGAATTCCGGCACGAGTTGGAGGTCAGTATCGAGCCATTCAAGGGCCTGCTGTTGGGTCTGTTCTTTATTGCTGTAGGCGCGAGTATTGATCTGGGCACCCTGGTATCCGAGCCATTTTTTATTGCGGGCCTCGTGCTGGGTCTGATGGCCCTCAAATTTGTTGTGCTGCTGATTCTTGGTCGTGTATTCAAGCTGCAGCTTGCAGATAACCTGATGTTCAGTTTCTTACTCGCCCAGGGCGGCGAGTTTGCCTTTCTGCTGATCTCATTTGCCTTAAAAACCCATGCACTCAATCTCGAACTTGCCAACCTGCTGGTCCTGGTGGTTGCGCTTTCCATGGTGCTGACACCCATTGCCATTATTATGTTTGAAAAGTTTATACAGCCACGTTTGATCAGTACCTGTGATGAGCGTGAGGATGATGAAATTGATGATGCTGATAACCCGGTGATCATTGCCGGGTTCGGCCGGTTCGGGCAGGTGGTTGCACGTCTGCTCAAAGCAAGCGGCTTTGAATCAACATTGCTGGATCATGATGCCGGTCAGATCGAATTAACCGGTCGCTTCGGTAACCGGGTGTTTTATGGTGATGCTGCCAATGTAGAGCTGTTGAGGGCGGCGGGTGCCGATCAAGCGCGTTTGCTGGTCATCGCCATTGACGACCGTGGCAAGGCAATCAAGATGATACACAGTGTCCGCATGCAATTTCCTGAGCTGAAGATTCTGGCGCGGGCTTACGACCGGACACATGCCTATGAACTCATCCATGCGGGTGCGGACTATATTGCCCGTGAGACCTTTGGTTCGGCGCTTGCCATGGGTGAAGAGGCACTCAAACTGCTGGGAGTTAAGAATGAACGCGCAAAACACATGGTCGAGAGTTTTGACAAACACGACACCGAGGGTATGCACAAACTCTCGGAAGTATGGGGTGATGATCACGAGTACGGCTTACGGGTTCGCCAGAACCTTGAAGACCTCGAATACGTACTACGGACAGATCAGGACTCAAAAGAGGCATGAACTACCGGTTTTACTGCGGGAACGGGTTTGATCAATTGCATGACGCCCGCGCGATAGCGGTCGTATCCCGGTAAGAAAAATAACAAAGTGCAGATCAGGCTTATTTCGGCAGCAAAGATAAACCGGGTTCCTGTATCCTTCGACGCTTCACTGGAAAACTAAATTACAAGGCTTTTTATGTCCCGTTACTACACCTGCTTACTTTATGTTGCCTTGCTGCTTGTCGCTGTCCCATCAACCGATGCCGCCATTCGGCAGACCAAGGGTGATTTCGAGGACAGGTTTCGACAACTCGATGAGGTACTGCCAACGGCAAATAGTTACCGGACTGCAGGCGGTGAACCCGGTCATGCATACTGGCAACAGAAAGTGAGCTATGAGATCGATGCCAGGCTTATCGAAAACACCCGTCGCATTGAAGCCAGTGAACGAATCACCTACACCAATAACAGTCCTGACACGATGCGTTTTTTATGGCTGCAACTGGACCAGAATCGCTTCCGAACGGATTCCATGGCCGAACTGACCCAGGTTTTTGCTGATAGCAGTCGACGTGGACCCAAGCTGGAAGATCGTGAAGAAGATAAACCACCACAGATCAGCCTGGATGAATTGCGGCGCCAGCAGTTCCTCGCCGACAACGAGACCGGCTACCAGATTATTGATGTGCGTAGCGGCGGCAGTGAGATGGCACACACGATAGTCGGCACGCTGATGAGGGTTGATCTGTCACGCCCGCTTGGCCCGGGACAAGCGGTGGAGTTCACCATTGAATTCGCCTTCAATATCGTGGAGGAGGATGCGGTTTCTGCGCGTTCAGGATATGAACATTTTCCTGAGGATGAACGGGAGGGTGGCAATGACATTTTCCTGCTGGCCCAGTGGTTCCCGCGTCTGCATGCCTATACGGACTACGAAGGCTGGACCAATAAGGAGTTCCTGGGCCGTGGCGAGTTCACACTCGAATTCGGTGACTACAGCGTGGATATTACCGTGCCTGCTGACCACATCGTTTCTTCAACCGGGGTGTTGCAGAACCCGCGTGATGTGCTGACCCGCACCCAGATAAAGCGTCTTGCACAGGCTGAAAAAGCCGACAAGCCGGTTTTTATCGTGACTCCCGAGGAAGCTCTGGACAACGAGAAAGAGGCAACAAGGAAGACAAGTACCTGGCGTTTCAAGGCAGATAATGTGCGCGATTTCGCCTGGGCATCGTCGCGCAAGTTTATCTGGGACGCGCAGGCTTATCACCAGGGCGGCGATGTACAGCCCATGGTGATGGCGATGTCCTTTTACCCCAAAGAAGGCGAGCCATTGTGGTCCAAGTATTCCACAGCCGCCGTCATCCACACGATGAAGGTCTACTCCCGCTTCTCTTTTGACTACCCCTATCCGGTGGCGCAATCGGTGAACGGTCCAGTTGGTGGAATGGAATATCCGATGATCACTTTCAACGGGCCGCGCACGGATGAGCAGGATGATGGCGAACGAACCTATAGCCAGGCCGAGAAACGTTTTCTGGTTGGCGTGGTTATTCACGAGGTCGGTCACATCTATTTCCCGATGACGGTCAACTCTGATGAGCGTCAATGGACCTGGATGGATGAGGGCCTGAATAGTTTCCTCGACGCCATGGCCGGACTGGAGTGGGACCCGGATATCCCGTGGAAAGTCGAACCGCGAGACATGGTGGATTATATGAAATCCGAGGACCAGGTACCTATCATGACCCAGTCTGACAGCGTTTTGCGGCTGGGTCCCAATGCCTACGGCAAGCCCGCAGCTGCTCTGATGATACTTCGTGAGACCATACTCGGCCGGGAGCTGTTTGACTTTGCTTTCAGGGAGTACTCACGCCGGTGGCGTTTCAAGCGACCCACGCCCGCTGATTTCTTCCGTACCATGGAGGAGGCCTCCGGTGTGGACCTGGACTGGTTCTGGCGCGGCTGGTTTTATTCCACCGACCACGTTGATCTGTCCATCGACCGTATCTGGAAACTACGTCTTGATACGAAGGATCCGGATATCGATTTCGAGCGCCGCCGGCAGGAGGAAAAAGACAAGCCTTATTCGCTGATTGTTGAGCGTAATCGCGCCGAGCGTAAGTTGTGGATAGAGAGCAATCCTGAGATCCGTGATTTCTATGATGAAAACGACCGTTTTACGGTCACCAACAAGGAAAGAAACGAGTACCGTAAATTCTTGCAGGAACTGGAGGACTGGGAGGTGGCGGCACTGGAGCGCGCGTTGGCTGAAGATAAGCACTACTACGTTCTGGAGTTTTCCAACCACGGAGGCCTGGTCATGCCTTTGATACTGCAGCTGACCTACGCCGAAGGGGACAGCGAGATGATGCGCATACCGGCCGAGATCTGGCGCCGCAATGCTAAATCTGTCAAGAAACTGATTGTTACCGACCGGGAACTCACCCAGGTGGTCATCGACCCGCGCTGGGAAACAGCCGATGTTGATATGGAAAACAACCACTATCCCCGCCGTATTATTCCCTCGCGTATTGAGGCCTTTAAATCACCCGAGAAAGAAGGTCTTGAGCAGCGTGACATTATGCAGGACATCAAGACCGAGATTGAAACATCAGACAAGGACGAAAAGAAAAAAGAATGACGGCCTGGTTGAAGCTAGCCCTGTTTGCGATTTTGTTGTTTTCGCTGCAGCAGGCCTGGGCGCACCAGCAGAAAGAGGCGATTACCCGTGTCCTGTTCAACCCGCGCACCAGTAACATCGAGGTCATGCATCGATTCCTGTTGCACGATGCCGAGCACGCGGTGAAGGAACTGCGTCATGGTGATTCCGACATAATCAGCTCAGCTGAGGATCAGGCGTTTTTTTCTGAATACGTATTTCAGCACTTTTCAATGGCTGATCAGGATGGCAGGGTTCTGCCTCTGAACCCCGTAGGTCATGAGATCGAAGGGCGGTTTTTTTGGGTCTATCTCGAAACGGCGATACCGGAAAACGTGGAATCGCTCACCCTCCGACATGACAGTCTGCGAGACATTTGGCCCGAGCAGGTTAACCTGGTAAATGTTGAGCGCAATGGCAATGTGCAAAGTGCGACGTTTATGGGTGGCAGCACGGAGCTGAGCATCGAATTAAGCCGCCAGTGAGGCTGGGGTGACCAGCCTCACCGTGTAGTTAGCTTCGTTTGCAATGATCCACTATCACTTGAGCGACACAGGTTGTGAGTTTACGTGCAAATGGAATATGCAAAAACTCGTTAGGGCCATGCGCATTGGATTGCGGTCCAAGTACGCCGGTGATCATGAATTGTGCCTCGGGGAAGAAATCACCCAGCATGGCCATGAACGGAATCGTGCCACCTTCACCCATGTACATGACACCACGGCCATAGCTTTCCTGTGAGGCTTTCTCGAGTGACGCATGCAGCCAGGGTGCGATTTCAGGCGCATTCCAGCCGGTTGCCGCGTGATCGAGCTCAAAGCTGACTTTTGCGTTACTAGGTGGATCAACTTCAAGCGCTTTTTTGATGGCCAGGCTGGCCGCTTCACCATCCACGGTGGCCGGTATACGCATTGAAAGCTTCAATGCCGAATAAGGACGTAGCACGTTGCCGGCGGAATCCAGTTCGGGCATACCGCCAACACCGGTATACGACAAGGCCGGCCGCCAGGTACGGTTGAGAATGCGTTCTACATTATTGGCTGCCATCGGCTCGACACCTTCGACAAAAGGATAGGCTTCCCAGACGCTGTCGCCCAGTGCCTCGGCCATGGCCTGTGTCTGTTGCATACGCTGTTCGGGAATATCCGCGTACAGGTCTTTCAATATGACCGTACCGGTTTTTTCATCTTCAAGCCGGCTGACCAGTTGGCGCAAAACACGGAAGCTGGAAGGAACGACACCCGAGGCATAGCCCGAATGAACACCTTCTTTCAGTACATCGGCGCGCAGGGTGCCTGCGGCCATGCCGCGCAAAGAGACCGTCAGCCATAACTGCTCGTAGTTGCCGGCGCCGGAATCCAGGCAAATCACCAGCGACGGTGTGCCTATCTGTTCTCTTAGGTGGTCGATATAAAATGGCAGGTCATAGCTACCGGATTCTTCACAGGCTTCGATGATGACCACGATACGTGCATGTGGTAAACCCTGTTTTTGCACGGCCATGATGGCTGCCAGGGAACTGTAGGCTGCATAACCGTCGTCTGCGCCGCCACGGCCATAAAGTTTTCCATCCTTTATCACGGGTTTCCATGGCCCGAGGTCATCGGCCCAGCCGGTCATTTCCGGTTGTTTATCGAGGTGACCATACATCAGGATGGTGTCATCGGCGTCAACATCGCCCTGTGCCGGTATTTCCATAAATATGAGCGGTGTTCGCCCTTCAAGGCGGACGATGTCCAATGTCATGCCCTTGACGTCCTGGGCTTTACACCAACTGAAGATCTGCTGAACGGCATCCTCCATATAACCGTGTTCCTGCCAGTCAGCGTCAAAATGTGGCGATTTGTTGGGAATCTTGATGTACTCAACTAGCTCGGGAACGATGGAGTCCATCCATATTTCGTCAATAAAACTTTGTGCAACTTTCTGATCCATATACTCGGCCTTGTAGTGATAATGATATTCCGATGATTATCGCACGCCTGCGAATGTGGGTGTAAACGTGATCTAAGAATATGCGATTGCTTGCGGGCAATGGTATGCTTGCCGTACTTTTTGCCACGGCTCAATCGTGGCAATCCGAAAATAATCACTTAAAACAGATTTGGAGCTTCTAACGTGACCAATCAAACAGATGGTGCTAACAGCCTGCAACCTAACTTGCCGGCAGGGGATTTCATGGGCCACCCCAAGGCCTTGTGGCAATTATTCAATATCGAAATGTGGGAACGTTTTTCCTATTACGGAATGCGGGCCGTGTTGGCTGTATATGTCGCCACGACGTTTTTCGCACACCTGGGCGCCGGCGCAAATGCCGAGGCCAGCCTGGTTTACGGTGGCTATACCGCCCTGGTTTATGCGACCGGTATCGCTGGTGGCTACGTAGCTGACCGCATCCTGGGTTATCAGCGGTCCATTCTGCTTGGCGCCATTATTATGGCTGCAGGTTTGTTTGTGCTCCTGATCGAGGATCTCACCTGGTTTCTTGTCGGTCTTTCACTGATCGTTTCCGGTAACGGCCTGTTCAAGCCCAATATTTCGACAATGATTGGTAAGTTGTATGCGCCGGATGATGTTCGGCGTGATTCTGGTTTTACGATTTTCTATATGGGTATTAATCTTGGCGCGATGATTGCGCCAATCATTACCGCCTCGTGGATCGGTGCAACCTGGGGCCTGAAATGGGGCTTCTTTGCAGCCGGTATTGGCATGATCCTGTCGACCCTGTTCCTCGAGGTCGCCAAGAAATCTCTCGGTCATGTTGGTCTGCCGGAGAAAGGCAAGGACGGCTGGGGTCGGTTTTTTGCAGTCGGCGCAGCCGCCATGGTTTTGGCGGGAATCGTTTACTTCCTGCTGTCGGAAAGCACCATTCTCGGTTATCTGCTGATTGCCATCATGGTGACGCTCATCGCCTATTTTGTCATTGCAGGCATCAGGTCAAAGAACAAGGTGCAGTTACATCGTTACATCGCCATGATCATTCTGTTTGCCGCCAACGCTTGTTTCTGGGCCTTGTTTGAGCAGGCAGGCAGCTCTTTGAACTTTTTTGCCCGCGAGTTTGTGACACCGATGTTCGGCACCATGGAAACCTGGCAGGCGGGTGGTTTTGGTGTTTTCCAGTCACTTAACCCGCTTTACATCCTGATTTTTGCACCGGTATTTGCCATGTTGTGGCCGAAGCTGGACCTGATGAATATGAACCCATCCATTCCGCGCAAGTTTGCGTTGGGCCTGATACAGGTGGCATTGGGTTTCTACGTGCTGGTTTTTGCGATTGGCAATATGACCAATGCTGCCGGCCTCGTGCCATGGATTTTCCTTGCGATGACCTACTTGTTGCATACAACCGGTGAGCTTTGCCTGTCACCGATTGGTCTGAGCATGGTGACCAAACTGGCCGATGAGAAAGAGGTCGGTCTTGCCATGGGTGGCTGGTTCCTGTCTATCGCGATGGCACAGTATGTGGCTGGTATTATCGCTGCGCTGGCATCCGGCGGTACCAATAGTGGCGGACACGGCGAGGAAACTGTTGCCGCAACCATTGGCCAGTATTCGGGTATTTATATGCAACTGTTCTGGATCGGACTCGTTGTAGGTATCATTTACCTGGTGCTGGCACCCGTCATCAACAAGTTGATGCATGGCGTCAAATAAGGTTGATTGATATGTTGAAAAAGCCCCGGCCATAGCCGGGGTTTTTTTTGCTTTCGGAAACCACAACCGGGTTGGATCAAGGGGCAAACTGGCAAGCTGCCCATAAAGTCTGTTATAACTAAGGCATAATAAATGTCATATCAGGGTTAAGTGAGGTCTGAGATGGTAACTAATTCCGATTGGGAAGTAATGAAACAACACGCCTTTGACGCCTTCGCCCGTGATGGCGGGCTAAACGTGAGCGAGTTGGAGAAGATAGTAGATATCGCCCTTGCTGATGGAAAGTTCGACGAGGACGAAAAGGGAGTCCTGGTCAATATCATTTCCAGTTTGACCGGTGCGGACATGACAGATGCCATGTGGTTAAAGGTCGACGACTTGATCCACAAATTTGATCTGCACGGCGACAGCGAAGCTTTTATCGAACACCTGGACGAAGAAAACGAGTTTTAATCGTTCGCCAATATGCGTGGGTTTTGGTCGTTAAGAGTAGTAACGAGGCGTGTGTTTTGTGCGCAATCTTGCTATCCCATGACCGGACCTGACCTGCTAAGATAGCCGTTGCTTCTCTCCGGAACCCCAATATGACAAAATTTCTTACGCGAACCTTCTATTCGCTGATATGCCTCACGTTTCTGGGCCTCGCTGCCTGCAACAATGCCGAAACCCCTGCGCCCGTCACAAAATCACCGGTGGAAACCGCACAGCCTGAGAGCTGGGAAGAATTTGTAACACGGCAGATAGAGGAACATATTGATGCCCATCCACAATGGGCCGTTGTGCAAGGGCGTCACGAGTATGACGGTCAACTTCCTGACTGGAGTCGTGCGGGTTTTGAGAAAGAAATTGCACGCTTGCACCGGGCGCGTGATGAGGCCATGGCCTTTGAAGAAGACCAGATGAGCGCAGATCAACTTTACCAGCGCGAATACCTGGTATCGCGTGTTGATCAGGATCTGTTCTGGCTGGAAAAAGCCCGACTTCCGTTCCGCAGCCCTGAGTATTACTTTGGCTGGCTGAGTGACTCACTGGACCCAAGCCCGTATATCGCGCTGGACTACGACTCAGTTGAACAACGTATGCGTTCGTTCACCCGCTACCTGCAAAACGTGCCAAGGGCAGTGGGACAGATCAGGGATAACCTTGAAATGCCCATGCCACGTACCTGGCTTCAGTTGGGTATAGACGGCTTCGGTGGTTATGCAGATTATTTTCGTGATGACGTTCCGGCCGTTTGGGCCGGGGTTGAAGATGAAGACCTGCAAAAAGAATTTGCCAGTGCGAATAAGGGCGCCATTCAGGCCATGCAGGACATCACCGACTGGTTGAAGTCCAATATGTCTTCCGCAACCGAAGATTTTGCCCTCGGTCCGGATCTTTTCAAACAGATGTTGTGGGATACCGAGCGTGTTGATACACCGCTTGATGAGCTTGAGGCCATCGGCCGGGCCGACATGGCACGTAACCTGAAAAGCCTGAATGAAGCCTGCGCGGAATTTGCGCCGGGTCTCAGTGTGCAGGATTGTTTTGCAAAAATGTCCGGCAATAAACCCAAGGTCGACTCAGTGGAAAGTGCGCGTGAGCAGTTACAGGAAATCCGCGAATTCATGGTGAAAGAAGACCTGGTCAGCATTCCGGGTACCGAAGAGGCAAAGGTCGATGAAGCGCCACCGTATGCACGCTCAAATTTCGCCTATATCAATATCCCGGGTGCCTGGGAGAAGAACCAGCCTTCCGTCTATTACATTTCGCCGCCAAACCCGGCCTGGCCTGAGGATGTACAGGCAGATTACATCGCCGGCGAGGCAGATTTATTGTTCACCTCGGTACACGAGGTCTGGCCCGGTCATTTTCTGAATTTCCTGCACGCCAACCGCGCACCATTTTTCTATGGTCGTGTATTTGTCGGCTATGCTTTTGCAGAAGGCTGGGCGCATTACACCGAAGAGATGATGCTGGAGGCCGGTTTACGTGATGGCGACCCTGAAGCCCGTATCGGTCAGATCAGTAATGCCCTGTTACGTAACGCGCGCTTCCTGTCGACCATTGGTCTGCATACAAAAGGCTGGTCGGTTGAAGATTCAAAGCGGTTTTTCATGGAGGAGGGCTTCCAGAGTGAAGGTACCGCCATACAGCAGGCCGCACGCGGCACCTATGACCCGGCCTATTTGAACTACACCATGGGCAAATTGATGATCAAGCGTTTACGCGATGACTGGACAGCCACCCGCGGTGGCAGAACGGCCTGGCGCGAGTTTCACGATACCTTCCTGAGTTATGGCGGGCCGCCCATTCCACTGGTGCGTCAGCAAATGATGGGTGAAAGAAGACCTGAGGCCCTGTTTCCGGTTTATTAATGGAAGGCGTTCTGGTCACGCCAGGAAGCCTTTCTGACGTCACGCAGTAGTTGCTCGGGCCCCGTTTATGATGGCTTGTTAATCATCAGGGGTTATTGATGACCTGCAGCGTCTGGCTGGCAATCTCATATTCTTCATTGGTTGGTATAACCAGGAGTTTGACCTGGCTGCCGGATGCCTGGATTTCCAGCACCTCCTTTTGGCGGATGCTGTTTTTCTTATCATCGATAATGAGTCCAAGCCGCTCCATATCCTGACAGCTCATCTGCCTGACAATCGCTGAGTTTTCGCCGATTCCACCGGTAAAAACAACACAATCCACCCCGCCGAGTGCCGCCATATAGGCACCGATGTATTTTTTTATCCGGTAGCAGAATATGGCCAGCGCAAGTTTTGCCCGCTTGTCTCCACCTTCTGCTGCCTGGCTGATGGTGCGCATGTCATTTTCACCACAGATTCCTTTCAGACCGCTCTGCTTGTTGAGCAGCTTGTCGAGGGCATCCATATCCATTCCACTCTGCCGGCCCAGGTAGAAGAGAATGGCCGGGTCCAGGTCACCGCTGCGGGTTCCCATCACCAGGCCTTCCAGTGGGGTCAGGCCCATGGACGTGTCAATACACCTGCCAGCACGGATCGCGGCTGCGCTGGCACCGTTACCCAGGTGGAGGGTGATGATATTCAACTCCTCGATGGGTTTGTCGAGATAAAGCGCGGCCTGTCTTGCGACATAGCTATGGGAGGTTCCGTGGAAACCATAGCGTCGAATTTTCTGTTCTTCATACAGGCTATAAGGCAGGGCGTAGAGATAGGCATGTTCGGGAATTGACTGGTGAAAAGCGGTATCAAAAACGGCTACCTGGGGTACCTGCGAAGCATTTTCCAGAGCCACGCGGATGCCCGTCAGGTTGGCTGGGTTATGCAACGGTGCCAGGGGAATCAGCGCTTCAATAGCACCAATAACAGTCTCATCAATACGTACCGGCTGATGAAAGGCTTCACCACCGTGGACTACCCGGTGACCGATGCCTGCCAGTTCGTCCATATCAGCAAGTGTTCCGCTTTCCCTCAACATGTCACTCATAAGCTTGATGGCGGCAGAATGATCAGTGACTGGATGATTTTCCTGGATTGTCTGCTGATGACCGGAAGAATCAACAAAAGAGAGCCTGGCGGCACCGCTGTCCGTGCCGATTTGCTCAACCAGGCCTGCGGCCAGTACCGATAGATCCGCCTCCGTAAAAAGCTGAAACTTCAAAGAGGACGACCCGGAATTTAGTACCAGTATTTTCATAAAAATATATCCGCTGCGTCGGCGTTTTTGTTCTAGGCCCGGTTCTGAGCCTGGATGGCGGTGATCGCAACGGTGTTGACAATATCGGTCACCAGGCAACCGCGGGAGAGGTCATTGATCGGTTTGTTGAGGCCCTGCAGCACCGGGCCAATAGCCACTGTATTCGAGGCGCGCTGCACCGCTTTGTAAGTATTGTTGCCGGTGTTGAGGTCAGGAAATATAAACACGGTCGCCTTGCCTGCCACTTCACTATCAGGCATTTTCTTGCTGCCGACAGAGGCATCGATGGCGGCATCGTACTGAATCGGACCTTCCACCTTTAAGTCCGGTCGGCGCTGCTTAACGATTTCGACCGCTGCCCTTACCGTTTCAACATCGGCCCCGGTGCCTGAACTGCCACTGGAGTAGGAAAGTAAGGCAATCAGTGGGTCAATACCAAACATCTGAGCAGTCTTTGCGGAACTGATGGCAATTTCAGCGAGTTGTTCAGAGTTTGGATTGGGGTTAACCGCACAATCACCATAGACCAACACACGGGTATCCATACACATCAGGAATACCGACGAAACCAGCAGAACATCCGGTGGCGTGCCTATAAACTGGAAAGCGGGTCGAATGGTATGTGCCGTGGTATGCGCCGCCCCGGACACCATACCGTCGGCCAAATCCTTGTGAACCATCATGGTGCCAAAATAATTGACATCGCTCATCGTATCCCTGGCGTTGTCGATGGTGATGCCTTTATGTCTGCGCAGCTCAAAAAATGTTTCTGCAAACTCATCACGCCGTTCGGAAGTCTTCGGGTCAATAAAGTTCACACCTTCAAGTCTCAGGCCAAGACTTGCACAACGGGCACGGATTTTGTCTTTCTCACCGAGGATGGTTAGATCAACGACGTCCCGGAAGCGCAGTATTTCGGCGGCCTGCAGAATGCGGTCATCAGACCCCTCCGGCAACACAATGTGCTTACGTTGCTGCCGTGCCCTTTCAAAGAGTGAGTACTCAAACATGAGCGGCGACATATGGGCGGTTGATGTCACGCGTGCTTTTTCCCGCAGGTTTGTGATATCGATATTGGTCTCGAACAGACCAAGTGCCTGGGCAATCTTGCGCTCATTTTTTGGATGCAACCTTCCAGGAACAGCAGCGGCACTGGTGGCCGTGTTGTAGGTGTCGCTGGAAACCCGGTAAATCGGAATAGCCAGCTCATCGATACCATCCAAAAGCCGCCTGATCGAAGGCTCAGGCTTCATTTTACCGCTCAGAAGTATGCCAACCGGTGAAGGGTAATTTTTTGAAGCAACGGCGCCGAGTGTGGCAAAAACAATATCCGGACGGTCACCCGGTGTGATAACCAGGTCATTCTTTTCAATGTGATCGAGAAAGTTGGCCGGTCCCATGGCCGCCACTTTAAAACCACGGATATTACGATACAGGCCGGCTTTAGGTCCGCTGAACCATTCAGCATCCAGGGCCACCACAACCTCCTCCATCGTTGGATTACTGAAGAATTTTTCTTCGGGCAGGAAGTTAATGGATAGTCCTGCGGCGCATTGTTCTTCCAACTCTGTCCTGATGGCATCAATGTTTTGGGGGTCAACCCTGTTAACGATAATGCCCAGTAGCGGGCATTTAAGTTGCTTGAAGGTCTGTTCTGCGATGCGGATGTTCTCCGTAAGATCAGAGGTAGAAGTATTCAGCCCGGATGCGACATAAAGCGCCGGCGTACCGAGCTCTCTCGCAATCCGTATGGAGACATCATAATTAAAGGCGTCGGAAAGGTGCGTGATATCCGGCCCTTCAACGAGGAGAAAATCGCAAAGGGCTTCAGCCTGCTTGAACCTTGAGACAATCTCACGAAAAAGACGGCGCTCTTCACCACTGGCCATCCAGGTTCTTGCCTGGTCATGGGTGACACCGACCATTTGTGAGGGTGTCAAATTGAGGTTGAAGCGGCTGGCAAGCAATTGGATATGGCTATCTTCTTCTGCGGCAACAGGAGACAGCGCCCGGAAAAAACCAAGCCGGTTGACCTGGCGCGAGAGCATTTCCATGACACCCAGCGTAACCACCAGCTTCCCGCTGTTTGGCTCCAAACTCGCAATGTATAAACTCTTCATCATGATCTTTAATGTGCCTTTGTGGCCACCTCACCGGTTTGTCAGCCGGCTTCAGGGGTTTGTGATTGATGCCAGGCTGCCAGTCCGGCGGTGCCGATTTTCTTGACCAGGGTTATTCTTTTCATTTTGACTCGGGAAATTCAAAATTGTTTTTGTGGTTGACTCACGTCAGTGCCAGTTTAATTGAAAGACGGGTGTGAGTGGCAATTTGGTACTTTGAGTTTAAGACGAGTATAGCGTTTATTTTTCCTAAGGGAGGGGGGTTAGGGGGGGGGGACAAGGAGAGTATAGCGTTTATTGTTCCAATACTCCGGACTGACAACTACTGGAGACCTTCCACATGAATCGTTCTTTTGGCGAACTGAAAGTGACCTGACCTCAGATTTCCAGCAACCACTTAATTGCGGACTTTGCGATGAATCCAAGCATGCCGAACGCAAGCACGAAAAATAGTACGAACGTGCCCAATCTGCCTGCACCCGACTTTTTTGCAAGGTCCCAGACAATGAAAAGCATATAGGCGATCAATAAGCCCAGTCCCCAGGTTAGGCCAAACTCTGAGATCTGCGCTTCGGTTAGTCCAAACACGATTCAGTCAGCCTGCGTACGCGGCGGAATCTGGCTGACATCGACCAGATCACGGTAGACATGCCAGGATGCATGCCCCATGACCGGATAAAGCACGATGAAGCCGATCATCAGCGTGGCCATGGAGAGACCAGTCACCAACAGGATAACCAATGCCCAGGTAGCCATGGTGACCGGGTTTTTGGCTACAGCTCGAACGCTCGTCCTGATGGCAACCCGCATGGTGACGTCACGATCTACAAGCATCGGTACCGATACAACCGTGACAGCGAATGTAACGGCAGCGACCAGGCCTGCCAGTACCGTCCAGAGCAGGAAAATATGATCATCCTGCATGAATACGTAGCGCAGAAACTCCATAGGACCTGCAATTTCAACACTGACAAAGAAGTGAAACAATATGACCGATACCAGTACCCAGGCGGTTGCGACTGACACCAGCAACAAACCGAACTTAAGCAGGCACCGGGAGCCCTGCCGCCAGGCATTGAAGACATCGGCAGGTCGCGTTGGCTGCCCTGACTCCTGTTTTTGGCTGAGTGCATAAAGCCCTGTAGCGATAATCGGTCCAACCACCAGGTATCCGGAGATCGCGCCGGGCAGCAGGGGCCAGAATAACAGGGCGATTTGTACGATAACCAGGCTAATGCCGGCAACGATCAAGCCGTGTAGCAGGCTGGGCCACCCAACCTGTCGGAAATCACGCCAACCAAGACTCATCCATCGTGTAATGGCCTTAGGTGTGACTTCACGGATCGGAGGGACTATTCCTTGTGGTTCGGGATTCACTTTCTATCCACTGGGCTTATTGATTTCATCTTATTACTAATTCGTCCTCCAGGCTGCTTTTTCAAGGTGTCGTCTGAGAAGGGGCTATGCGGAAACAGCTTACCTCAACGTCGATGGGCAGGAAGCTGATAGAGAGTCCGACAGCAAAATGTTCCTTCAGTTCTGCCCTGATGGCGAGGATGTTTTCCGGATCAATGCGGTTAACAATGACCTCCAGCAGAGGGCATTTAAGTTGTTTGAAGGTTTGCTCCGCAATCCGGATATTATCAGTAAGATCTCAGGCCCAGGTATCCCTGATCGATTCTGACAGGGGCCGGACCTTAAGGCCTTTTGAGACGGCCAGTCCTGCGTTCACTTTCCAGAGACCGGCGTAATCTTTATTGCTGCCAACCCAGAGAGGTAGCCCGCCGCCTTCTCCCAGGTTTTGTGTATTCAGGAAATCCTCAGGTATCCATGTCAGTTTCAGGTCCGTGTTGAGCTCGTTCGGCACATGTTCAGCGTGTCATGAAAGGTATAGAGTCCAGCAGGGTTGGTGGAGTTGAATGGTCCGACCAGCTTGTTATTGATGCAGTGAACCACCCAATCGGCAAGGTCGCGAACATCGATGGTTTGCAGGGGGTCACTCCCATCACCCGGCGCCAACATTTCGTCGCTTTGTGCCGCCCGAACGGGCCAATATGTGAACCGGTCAGTTTTGTCACCGGGACCGATAATCAACCCGCAACGAACCTTCGTGACCCGACCCGGCATTTATTAGCGCACGCACCATATGCGGGCCGATAAACCCGGTACCACCCATGAACAGTACCTTCATTTTCTTCTCACCGGTTACGCCAAGCGCATGAAAGGGAAAGCTTGCCGCAATGCCGGCAGTGCCAATGGCCTTGACCAGGGTTCTTCTTTTCATTTTTACTCCGGTGTTATGGTTTTAATTCCCTTGCCATCCAGGTTCCGCAACTTGAATGACCCGTGTTTCCCATTGGCTTATCCAGGTATTTGAAACCATGCTTCCCGTACAGGCGTTGAGCCTGTTCCATGCTATCCATGGTTTCCAGGTAACAATGCCGGAAACCGGCTTGCCTGGCAGCTTCAAGACACAGGTTCAGCAGCTTACTACCCACGCCCAGGCCGCGTAGCTGGGATTTGAAATACATCTTGCGTAGCTCACAGGTATCCTCGTCGGCGCCTGTCAGTTGCCCGAACCCCCCGCAACCCAGCACTTTGCCATTCAATTCCACCACGTAGAATGCCGACCGCTCCGGCGCGTAAGCGGTGTGCATATCGTCAACTTCAGAATCATTGATCGAATAACCACAACCTACCGCCTTGAATTCGGTCATCACCAGGCGGATGATGTCTGCAATCACGGCATTATCTTTCTTCTCAATAAGCCTGATCTTCAAGTCGGCTTTTTGTCTGGTCTGATTCATTGATGAAGGTCCTGTTCAAACGATACGAAAAGGATAGTGCAAAAATAAATAAAGCGCTTTAAACCTGTCGGCGTCTATACGCATCAAATTTACTGTATTACATTAACTATAGACAATTCAGAGGATACACATGATGAAATCCAGAATATTCACATTCCTTGTAGCCCTGCTGGCCACCGGCAGCCTGTTTGCGAGCGTGACAGAGGAAGAGACATTCTCTTACAAGCTTAACGATGGCGGCCGTTTCAGCATTTCCAATGTGAATGGTTCGATCGTTGTCACCGGTGGTAGCGGTGACAGTGTTGAGATTATTGCGACCAAGAAGGCTGACACCCAGGAAGATATGGACAAGATTGAGATTGAGATTTCTCACTCTGCGGATGAGATTGTAGTCGAGACAGAGCTTGGTAAATCCGATCGTTGGTATTCTCGCGGCAGTCATAGCGGTTCGGTCAAGTATGAAGTCATCGTGCCGGTTGGAACCGAGCTTGATACGGTAGACACGGTGAACGGCAATGTGAATATCAGCGGTGTATCCGGTAAGGTCGTCGCTGAGTCGGTCAACGGTGATCTTGATGTCAGCGACCTGGCCGGGGATGTTGGTCTGTCAACGGTTAACGGCAGCATCGATGCAGTGTTTACCCGGCTTGAAGGCCAGCAACGGGTGAAAGCCGAGACGGTGAACGGTCGTGTGACAATCAAGCTGCCCAAAAACGCGGATGTTGAGGTCAGTGCAGATACACTCAATGGTGGTATCAGTGCCGGTGATTTCGGTCTGGAAGTCGAGAAAGGTTTCGTTGGTAGTGATCTGAATGGAAAAATTGGCAATGGCAGCGCCAGGCTGAATATTGACACCGTCAACGGTGCGATCAAGATACGCAGTCACTAAACGGCTTGCGCAAAAATTAACCAACCCGGCAGTATCACACTGCCGGGTTTTTTTGTGAGTTCAGATAGTGCCTTACCGGCTTTGATCTTTAAGTTTGTCGGGATAGGTTTCCAGAATCAGTTTTTCCGCAATGATCCTGGCCGGGTCCAGGATGGGTATTCCGTCAATTTCACTTTCTTTGACAGCAAGCGGTAACTCCGTACAGCCCAGAATGATGGCCTCTGCACCCAGTGTATGAAGGTGATGTATCGCCGCGATTACCCGGCTGGACGCCTCTTCGGAAACGGGATCCGAGCAGGCCTTGATGCCGAAGTCAGGAGAGTAAAGCGCGCTGTGGATCTGCTGCTCTCTGACATCCGGGTCAGGAACGATTGCTTCCAGTCCTGCTGTTTCAAGAGCCTGGTCATACAGACCTGTCTGGTAAGTACCTTGCGTACCCAGTATTCCAACCCGTTGCACTGCAGGATAAGCCTCACCAATATACGTGATGGTCTCCTCGACCATATGCAGGACTGGAAGGCTGATCCCTTTCCTTCTCAGTAAATCCTGTACAACATCAAATATGGGACCGGCATGAGCCGTGTTGCACGCCATGACGGCTATCGTAACGCCCATGGTGGACATCCTTTCAAGCTGCCCGGCAATGGCGTGTGCCGGGTTGGTTCTCTCCCGGTCAAGCAGATAGGCGGTCCGATCCCCAACCATTTCCGGCATTGAGAACAAAACAAAAGGAAGGTGCTCCTGGTCCCGTTTAGCACGTGTCAGTCGAATGAGTTTTTGAGCCAGGTCGAGCCCTGCCTGCGGTCCCAGGCCGCCAAGGATTCCAATGAGTGGTGAAGGAAAATTCATATGCCGGAATGAAGTGATACTCAGGTCGACTTCAGCAGATAATAAACTGTTATATTCATGGAATAATGTTCACTCACCGATAAGAGACAAGTCATGATATCAATAAGTCGGTCCTATGCAATTTCTTTCCTGTTACCCGTGCTTATGGTGATGTCATCAGAAAGCGGTCTGGCTGGTCAGGTTTCCAATCAGTCCGGGTCAAATGGTTCTGATGAAAAACCACGGGTTCGGGACCTTGGTATTACGCCGGGTGTGCTGTCGCCGGGGCCGTTAAACGCCATCACTGATGTTGCCGGCGTGCGCGTCGGTCATGTCACCCTGCAGGAGGGGAAGGCGGTCAATACCGGTGTTACCGTGGTTGTGCCACATGCAGGAAACCTATACCGGGACAAAGTGCCCGCCGGGTTTTCGGTTGCAAATGGCTACGGCAAATTTGCCGGCAGCACCCAGATAGAGGAGCTGGGCGAAATTGAAACGCCCATCGTATTGACCAATACCCTGTCGATTGCCGAGGGCATAAAAGGCGTGATCGAATACACGCTCGCACAGCCGGGAAACGGGGAAGTTCGCTCAGTCAACGCTGTTGTGGGTGAGACCAATGATGGTTTTCTGAATGACATTCGCCGTCGCGTGGTCACCCCCGATCATGTACTCAAGGCCATCAGTGATGCCGCCGGCGGTCCAGTCATAGAGGGCCCGGTTGGTGCCGGCACCGGAACAATCAATTTTGGCTGGAAAGGCGGTATCGGCACGAGTTCACGGCGACTGCCGGAAAAACTGGGCGCCTATACCGTGGGTGTATTGGTCCAGACAAACTATGGTGGTGTGTTGCAGATGGATGGTATCCCGGTCGGTAAGGAGCTCGGGCAGTACTATCTGCAGGACGCGATAGACAAGGGCGATGCCGATGGATCGATCATCCTGGTGGTCGCAACGGATGCGCCCTTGTCGGACAGGAACCTGACCAGGCTCGCCGCCCGCGCACTGTCTGCCATCGCCCGCACCGGTTCCCCGGCAACCAATGGTTCCGGTGATTACGCCGTTGCATTCTCGACAGCCGATTCCGTCAGACGCACACCCGAGCGCCGGCAAACAGTTTCTCAGATCAGTGAATTGCCGAATAACCAGGTCTCTCCTTTATTCGAAGCAGCCATGGAGGCGAGTGAGGAAGCGATTTACAACGCGCTTGTTGCGGGCGTGACGACAGAGGGATTCAAGGGGAGTATTCAAGCGCTGCCATTGGATAGGTTGATCGAATTGATTCAGCAATACGGCAGGAGTCCGGTGGTCCTTGAAACGGATTAGTATCACTGCTGTTTCACTCTATTTACCACTGTGAGTGCAAGAGTGGGTTGTATTGCGGGGTGGCGTGTCCAGACCAGCCTACGGAGTGGTTCAGAAGGTTGCTTTTATATCTGCAAGGTTGGGGGAGCTGGGATGTGTATTAACTTCCCAGGACTCGCTGCAAGTACATCCCTGTAAGCTCGGGCGCGACATCCATGTCGCTCACGGTCCTGATAAGTTAATACACACCCCAGCTTAATATCAAACGACGTGCATCTATCAGAGGTCACTAGTCCAAACATTCGCAAAAATCGTGGTTTATCAAGTTCAGAATCAACCGACTGTTACTTACCAGAAACCATTGACCCCTGCATTCGCACAAAGCCAAGGGGGTGCAGTAGCTTATGCCGGGACCTTGAGCGACATGGATGTCGCGCCAGAGCCCACAGGGACGTGCTCGCGGCGTGTCCCGGCATAAGCTACTGCATGGCCTTGGCTTCCCGAACGATCAATTGTTTTTCCACCAGTGGAACTGAGCCCTGAAGCAAGCTACTGCATAACCTCAGCGTCCCCGTCGAGTAAGTGAATCGGTATTGCAAAACCATCCACCATAAGGCTATACTGATAACTGATATATCAGACATATATTAATCAATCAGAGAAGAATAACTTATGAATACAGCTAGATGGAAAGGTGTCTACCCCGCAGTTACGACCAAGTTCAAGGCTGATATGAGTCTTGATTTTGATGCAATGGCCGAACACCTGGAGTTTCAATTGGACGCCGGGGTACACGGTGTGATCATACTTGGCTCGTTGGGTGAAAACTCAACGCTGGATATGGATGAGAAACTTCAGTTAACAGAATTCTTTATCAAAAAGGTCAATGGCCGGGTTCCCCTTCTTGCCTGTATCGCCGAATCCGATACCCGTCAGGCTTGCTCATATGCCAGGCGGGCGGAAGCAATGGGTATCGATGGTTTCATGCTGTTACCGCCGATGCGCTACCCGAGTGATCAGCGTGAAACCATGAGTTACCTGCATGAGGTTGCTGCAGCGTCTGATGTGCCGATTATGTTGTACAACAACCCGGTGGCCTATGGCACAGATCTTAGTCCTGAGGATTTTAAAACACTGGCGGCAAACCCAAAGTTCGTTGCTATCAAGGAATCCTCCGCCAATACCCGCCGGATTCCGGGAATCAGGCGTTTGACCGGTGATCGTTATGCCATTTTCAGCGGTGTTGACGATCTCGCGTTTGAGAGTATGGCATTAGGTGCTGTTGGCTGGGTGGCCGGTCTGGTGGTTGCGTTTCCACGGGAAACGGTACGTATCTATGATCTGATGATGGCTGGCAAGTGGGCCGAAGCCCGGGAGATTTACGAGTGGTTTTTGCCCCTGTTAAGCCTGGATATCGGCCCAAAATTTGTTCAACAGATCAAGCTGGTTGAAGAGATGATGGGTGTCGGGTCCGCACGGGTGCGTTCACCAAGACTGACTTTGAGCGACGTTGATGTGAAACGCGTGCGGCAGATTGTAGAAGAAGCATTGGCCAACCGACCGGTGGTATGAACGCGGTTATCAAACCACAAGCGGAAAACGATAGCCTGGCGGAGCAGGCCTATCGTGTACTTGAAGAGCAACTGGTAACACTTAAGTTGGCTCCCGGTGAACTGGTCTCTGAAAAAGACCTGATGGACATGGCCGGCATTGGCCGAACACCGGTGAGAGAGGCCATCCAAAGGTTGTCAGTAGAAGGTTTGTTACAGGTATTGCCACGTAAGGGCTTGATGGTTACACCATTACGGCGCTCTGACCTGAGTCAGATTATTGAAGCAAGGCGGGTGATGGAGCGCTTGCTGGTGGTCAAGGCTGCCGAACGTGCAACAGCTGACCAACGGCAGGCATTAAAGATCCTGGCTGCGCAAATACAGGCCGCAGACAGCGATCTCGAGAACTTTTTTCGACTCGACCAGCATCTTAATGTGTTGCTGGAAGCCGCCTGCAATAACCGCTTTCTTGTGCAGTCGCTCACCGCCATGCACAGCCAGTGCAGACGTTTGTGGTTTCTGCATCGCAGCCGTTTGAATCTGCCGCGCTCCGCTGAACTCCATGGTGGGCTCGCCCGGGCAGTGGCCGATGGTGATGGGGCCAATGCGATCAGGGCGCTGGATGAGATCATCGCGATTCTCGAAGAACTGGTCAACGGCCTGGATGTGCTGAGCTGAGATGAGCAGGCATTGCGTGGTGATCGGCGCCGGTATCATAGGTGCCAGTTGCGCCTGGCATCTTCAGCGCAAGGGCTTGCAAGTTACCCTGGTTGACTCCGGGCAACCGGGAGCGGCCTGCAGTTACGGCAATGCTTCGTGTATTGCGACTTCCGGTGTGGTTCCATCCTCTTATCCGGGCGTGGTAAAAAAAGTACCTGGCTGGTTACTGGATCCCCTTGGTCCGGTAACGATCCGCCCAAAAGATTTTCTGTCATTGGCACCGTGGTTTTGGAAATTCTGGCGTTCTTGCAATATGCCAAAAGTCGAAGAAATCGCCGCAGCACAGTCCTTGTTGATGCATCAGGTACTGCGAGACTGGGAAGAAATTCTGGCTGCGGTTGAGGCAAGTCACCTGAAGCGGTCACCGGGTGCCATTTACCTGTATGACACGGAAAAAGACTACCTTTCCGACCAGTGGCAAATCGACCTGAGTCGCCGCCTGGGTTTTGAGCATCACCGTCTTGGTCCTAAGGAACTGAAATCCATGATGCCGGTTTTGAAGCTGGAAAAAGCCGTGGGATTGTTGGTGCCCGACTGGCACCACCTGGTGAATCCGGCCAGGGCGACGGCAAGTATCGCCGATGATTGTATGCGTAGGGGTGGCCAGTGGATTCAGGACCGTGTCACCGAAGTAACGGCCGCTGATGCCGGTATCAGTTTACAAACAGAATCCGGTAAATCGATAAAGGCGGATCAACTGGTGGTTGCTGCCGGTGCCTGGTCCAATTCTTTTGCCGGGCAACTCGATTACAAGGTCCCTTTGATCGCAGAGCGCGGTTATCACGCCCAGGTCAGTAACCCGGGTTTCGAGCTCAAGCATCCGGTCATGTCGATGAGTCGTCACTTTGTGATGACGCCGCTGGAAGATGGTCTGAGGCTCGCTGGTACGGCTGAATTTGCAGCCCTGGACTCAAAACCTGATTTCAGGCGTGCTAAAGTCCTGCTGAAGCAGGCTAACTATTATCTTGACGGTCTAAAAACCGACGAGGTAAGTGAGTGGATGGGGCAGCGCCCGGCGATGCCTGACTCACTGCCGGTGATTTCCGGCTCGCCCGGGCATGCGAATGTGTTTTATGCTTTTGGCCACGGTCACTATGGCATCACCCAGGGACCGACGACCGGCCGTATCATTGCAGATATGGTGGCAGGAGAGCAGCCAGCACTGGATCTTTCCGCATTTCGTTTTGACAGGTTCGCCGGATAATGAAAAAGCAGATCATGAAAAACCCACCCGCAACGACCTTCCACTGTATCGACGCCCATACCTGCGGTAATCCGGTGCGCGTGGTCACCAGCGGAATGCCAGACCTGAATGGTGAGACCATGCTGGACCGGCGTGAGCATTTCATGCGCGAGTTTGACTGGATGCGCACCGCATTGATGTTTGAACCACGCGGTCACGCAATGATGTCCGGCAGTATGTTGTATCCCAGCTCACGTGATGATTGCGATATCGGTGTTTTGTACATCGAGACCTCGGGCTGCCTGGCCATGTGTGGTCACGGCACCATCGGTACGGTGACCATCGCCATTGAAAAAGGCCTGGTGACACCGCGGATCGCGGGTGAACTGCATCTTGAGACCCCGGCTGGCCGGGTGGTGGCCAGCTATACCGAAGAGGGCGGTAAGGTAAAGTCAGTCAAATTGGTTAATGTGCCCTCTTACTTACATGCAAAAGAACTGAGCGTTGAATGCCCCGAACTCGGCGGAGACCTGGAGGTGGATGTGGCCTATGGTGGTAACTTCTACGCCATTGTTGATCCACAAACCCACTACCGCGACCTTGAAGATCTCACTGCCAGCGATATTCTGCGTATCAGCCCCTTGCTGCGTGAACGGCTGAATGCAAAATACGAATTCATCCATCCCCAAGACCCGCGTATCTGCGGACTTTCACACCTGGAGTGGACGGGCCAGGCCAAACAAGCAGGTTCGGATGCACGCAACGCGGTTTTCTATGGTGACCAGGCCATCGACCGCTCGCCCTGCGGGACCGGCACGTCGGCACGAATGGCGCAACTGGCTGCACGTGGCAAGCTGGCAAAAGGTGACCGTTTTGTGCACGAAAGCTATATTGGCAGCCAGTTCACCGGTCGTGTCGAAGACCTCACCTCGGTGGGCAACTACCCCGCCATCATTCCATCCATCGAAGGGTGGGCGAGAATTTATGGTGAAAACATCATTACAGTTGACCCGGAAGATGATCCATATTGGAAAGGGTTCCTGGTCTCTTGAATAACACCGTCTCTGCAAGCCAAAGGAATTGTGTCATGAGAATAATCATCCCGTTGTTGATTGTGTTACTGAGCGTTAATGCAAATGCTGCTGAAGACAGCGATGCTTTCCAGAGCCTGCTGGCTAAGGAATGGGAGTTCAGGATTAACGAGTATCCTTACCTCGCACGCGAAAACGGCAGCAAGGAAAAAGACCATCTGATTACCCATGTCAGTGAGAAAGACCAGCTCAGGCGTTATCAATACTGGAAACAGATCAACATCGAACTGGCAGCGATCTCCTGTGAAAAACTGGAGCGTGAAGAATGTATCAACTACCGTATTTTCAAACGGCAAATTCACCAGTTTATCGCAGACTATGAAACCAAGGCTTACCTGATCCCCTTCAATAGTGATTCGGGGTTTTACATGTACTGGACCTGGTGGGGCAACGATGCCGATATCGTTTCAGTTGAAGACTACCGCAACTACCTGTCGCGTCTCAAAGCACTGCCTGTTGTCATGGATGAGTACATCGAATTAATGCGCGAAGGCTTACGCACCGGTATGACCCAGCCACGCGTGATTCTTGCCGGGCGTGAAGAGCCGATCAGAAAGCAGTTGGTAGAGAACCCTGATCAGAGCAGCTTTTATAAGCCGTTTTTGAATATGGGTGACTCGATTGGCGGTGAGGAAAAACAGCAATTGATGGCGGAGGCTCGTACGGTCGTTATGGAAGGTGTGGTGCCGGCTTATGAGCGTTTGCTGGACTTCTTTGAAGATGAATATTTTGTTGGTGCAAGAAACACACTGGGTGCTTCAGAGCTACCGGGTGGTAAACGTTTTTACGATGAACAAATATATCTCTACGCCACGGTAGATATGACCGCCGATGAGATTCACCAGCTTGGCCTGTCCGAGGTGGCTCGTATTCGCGCAGAGATGGAAGCCATCATCAAGGATCTGGAGTTTGAAGGGGACTTTGCAGACTTTATTCAATTCTTGCGCACCGACCCACAGTTTTACGCAAAGACCCCGCATGAGCTGTTGGCGGAGGCCTCTTATATTGCCAAGAAGGTTGATGGGCGTTTGCCACAGTTATTCGGAAAATTACCACGACAGCCTTATGGGGTTGCCCCGGTACCGGATGATATTGCGCCGTTTTACACCGGCGGTCGTTACGTCGGCTCTCCGCTGGATGCCCGAAAAGGCGGCTATTACTGGGTCAATACCTACGCACTGGAAAGCCGCACGTTATACACACTGCCCGCGCTGACGCTGCATGAAGCCATGCCGGGTCACCACTTGCAGGGTGCACTCGCACTTGAGCAGGGTGAAAAACCGAACTTCAGGCGTAATGACTATATTTCAGCCTATGGTGAAGGCTGGGCGCTGTATGCCGAAAAGCTCGGCATCGAAATGAACATCTACGAAACGCCTTACCAGGATTTCGGGCGCCTGACCTACGAAATGTGGCGTGCCTGCCGGCTGGTCATCGATACCGGTATTCATGCCAAGGGATGGACCAGGCAACAGGCACTGGATTACCTCGCCTCAAATACCGCCTTATCTATTCATGAGGTTACAACCGAGATTGATCGCTACATCTCGTGGCCGGCACAAGCCCTGAGTTACAAATTGGGCGAATATACGATCTGGCAACTACGTCATGAAGCCGAGAGCCGACTGGGCGCAGACTTTGATCTGCGGGCCTTCCATGATTTCATTCTGGACCTCGGCTCGGTACCGCTGGAAGTGCTGAAGGATGAAGTTCATCGTTGGATGGCTGAACAAGGAAAATCCTAACAAGGCTTCCTGTTCTGCTGGTCACTATTGATCATTGGGGAAGCCGAGACTATGTGGTAGGTTACTTCAAGTCTCAGCGGTGGAAAAAACCATTGATCAGTCGGGAAGCCAAGGCCATGCAGTAGCTTATGCCGGGACACGCCACAAGTACGTCCTGTAGGCTCTGTCGCGACATGGCCCAGGCCAGCCTCTCGACCGGTTCCCGGTCTCACCTCCTCCCTGTCGCTCAAGGTCCCGGCATAAGCTACTGCACCCCCTTGGCTTTGTGCGAATGCAGGGGTCAATGGTTTCTGATAAGTAACAGTCGGTTAATTCTGAGCTTGATAAACCACGATCTTTGCGAATGGTTGGACTAACAACCTCTGAAAGATGCACGTCGTTTGATATTAAGCTGGGGTGTGTATTAACTTATCAGGACCGTGAGCGACATGGATGTCGCGCCCGAGCGTACATGGATGTATTCACAGCGAGTCCTGGGAAGTTAATACACATCCCAGCTCCCCCAATCTTGCATATAAGAGATGAAAAGCCAACACAAGGCGTACCAGTGCTGTGTTCGTGTAAGACAATGCCCATTGCAGCGTTCTTATTCGTTCAAATATAAGGATCTGAAGCCTAAGTAGCTGGCCAGGCCATGAACCCAGCACTCATATTATGGTGTACTGTTCTTAAAGTCAGTTAAGCAACCAAACCATAAAAAGTACCCAGCCGATAATCAGCGTCGGGCCCAGCAATCCAATCAAAACACCACCAGGACGCAGGTCCTTTGTCTCGAGTTCACCCGTACTAAAGGCAATGGCATTGGGTGGGGTTGATACCGGCAATAGCAGTGCGCAGGAGGCGCTTAAGCCCAGGATCAGGCACATTTCCAGTTCGCGCCCGGGTACCAGAGCGACGGCCACCGGCAACACGATGGAAACCGTTGCCGTGTTACTCATGACATTCGATAGCGCAACTGTTATCAGCGCCAACGCCGCGAACACCACGATATCCATATTCAGACCGGTAAGAAACCCAAGTTGGGACGCAAAATTTTCGGCGAGCCCCGAATCCACAACCGCAGCGCCAAGCGATAAACCACCTGCTACCAGCATCAAGGTATCCCAGGGCAGCCTGCGAACATGGGCTGCACCCATCACCTGTGTCATTGTCAGGCCAACGATGGGTATCAGGGAAATGGCGACAATGTGAATGCCGTGAAAGGGCGTGGTCATCCACAGTGCAACGGTCGTCAGTGATATGAGCGTCACGATGATACGGTCACGCTTCAAGGGAAGTGCCGGCTCTTCCAGCGAGCTCATATCAAGCTTTACGTCAGTCAGTTCAGTCGGATAACGTTTGACCAGGAAATACCAGGCTGTCACGACCAGCACGAGCGAAACGGGCACACCCAGTGCCATCCACTCGAGGAAGTTAATGGGTGCACCGGCTTCTGCGGCGACACCTGCCGCGATGGCATTCGGCGCACTACCGATAATGGTTCCCATACCACCCACCGAGGCTGCCACGGGAATGGCAATCAACAGGGCCTTTGAGAAGGGTTCCTGGCCGCCCATCTGACGAACCAATGGCAAAACGGCACCTACCATCAAAACTGCCGTGGAGGTATTGGAGATAAACATGGATGCCACGGCGCTGGTTAACATGATGGCCAGCAGAACCCGGTCGGGCCTGCTGCCTGCCGGTTTGATGGCAAGCGCAAAAAGCTGTCGGTCCAGACCTGTTCGCGACAGGCCTTCTGCCATGAAAAAACCGCCCAGCATCAACCATATAACCGGGCTCGACCATGTGTTCAGGTAGGGGTTTACATCCCAGGGCTCGGGCACTATCAGTGGTGTTCCGAGTGCGAACACGAGGTAGCCCATAATCAAAAGACCGACCGCAAAAGCCGGTACCGCCTCGGTGACCCATAGGCCGACTGCAATCAAAAACAGTAGCAAGACCGCCCGTTGCTCGGGTGGCAGGGTTTCAGTAACCGTATTCCAGAGTGCGACCGCTGCCAATGTAACGGCGATAAATAGCAGGAAGCGTCGTAGTGCAAACCGTTTTCCCGGGTTAAGGATTCGGGAAGCAGCCCGGCGGCTATCGCGATAGCCGATCTTTATCGATAGTTTTTTACCTTCTTTTGACACCGGAACCTCTGTTTTCAATGACTCATCTATGCTTACAAAATTGCCAGCGAACGAAACCGGTGGCATCGGCTTAAGCCGACCGAAGAGTATAGGGAATGTTCACTATCTACTGCTACCTTTTGCCCTGAAAAACTAATGGCGGAATCGAGAGGGTTCAAAAGATTGCGAATTTCCTGAGTTATTCAACTTGCTTCTGACAGCTTTTTTAACAAGGAACCTCAATCCAGTAAATGGTCTGGTTTCACGCGGGTGTTCGGTTTGGGCAATTTGCTCTGTTTGTGTATAACTTGTATTTATGCTTTATATGTCAGATTGCGTTAGTGTTCTGTGTTCCTGATCGAGGTGCATGTTATTAAAAATATTAGTTTAAAAAAGAACTCTATCAAAAACCAACTGAGCAAATTAAAATTTTTGAACCCTTGCGGATTTTCCTGTTGTATAATATATTATATAATATGTTTGCGCTGGCAGAATTGGTCTTGGATAAACGTAATTTCTCTACGGCTACGATATCTTGTTGGTAGACTACAAAATATAATGCTTCCGTCTGTTGGGTAAGCTTACTCACACTCATAGCGCTGTGAGAAACGAATCAGCAATTAAAACAGGGGTCCGGGTTGTGTTTTTTTAAACAATGTCCGGCTCGAAATTGGGGTCCTTGAAGTGTTTCAACGGTGTCTGCCCGGAATTGAATGAGAAGAAAAATGAGTCTTGTAAAAAAAATGCTGCGCTACTTCCTGCCATTAGGCTTAATCATCCTGGCCGTCATTGTGGTCATTGGAATGGTGACCATGGCCAAGGGCAAGAGACCTGAACGCCAGGATGGCGGGCAGACGGCTGTTTTGGTTGAAGCCGTTGAGGCGCAAGCGCAATCGCTTAACTTCATTGTCCAGTCGCAGGGGTCGGTGCGACCACGTACCCAGACCACCCTTGTTGCACAGGTGTCGGGTATTGTGGTGTCCGTTTCTGACGATTTTGTGGCCGGCGGGTTTTTTCGCGCCGGAGAGGTACTGCTGGAGATCGACGCCAGTGATTATCGCACTGCGCTGAAGCGTGCCGAGGCAGCATTGGCCTCGCGAAAGGCCAAATTGGCTGAGGAAAAGTCACGCTCAGAGCAGGCTGTAAAAGACTGGCGAAACCTCGGCCGGGCGGGCGATCCACCTGACCTGGTCATGCGTAAACCACAATTAGCCGATGCCGAGGCCAGTGTAATGGCGGCAGAAGCAGATATTGAGAAGGCGCGCCGGGATCTGGAGCGAACCAGGATTTCTGTACCCTACGATGGCCTGTTACGCGAAAGACGTGTGGATATCGGGCAGTACGTGACGCCGGGTACACAACTCGGTGTCAGCTTTGCAGTTGATACCGCGGAAGTTCGCTTGCCATTGGCGGCGGCCGACCTCGCTTTCCTCGACCTGCCGCGGTCAACAGACGTGCAAATGGAAGATTACCCCGAGGTTAGCCTGGCGGCGGATTTCGGTGGTATGACTAAAACATGGGAAGCACGCCTGATCAGGACCGAGGGTGTGCTGGACGAAAGCAGCAGGGTTTTGTACGCGGTGGCCAGCGTGGTCGACCCTTATGGATTGCTGGGTGAAAGCCGGCAGGAAGAATTACGCATGGGTACCTATGTCCGTGCAGCGATTAATGGACGCTACGTGGACGATGTCGTGGTACTGCCACGATTTGTTCTGCGTAACGACAACACCGTGCTGGTCGCCAACGAGGAACGTGAACTCGAAGTCCGCGATGTTGAGGTGGCACGCGCGGAGGCCCGCCAGGTTTATATCACCAAAGGGGTGAGCAACGGTGAACTGGTCATTACAACCACCTTGGATGCACCCATTCCGGGCACCCGCCTGGTGATTCGTGGTGAAGCGCCCGTTAACCAACCCGAAACCTCAGAAACCGATACCGAAGGGCGGGAAGATTGATGACGTCAATGAATCCCTACTCGGCCATCATCGACTGGTTCGCACGAAATTCCGTCGCTGCGAATTTGCTCATGATGATCCTGCTGATCGGCGGCTTGTATACCGCCATGAATATAAAAAAGGAGTCACAGCCGAGGATCGAAACCGATTTCGTCACGGTTTCGATGCCGTTTCTCGGCGCGAGCCCCGAGGATGTCGAAGAAGGTATCCTGATCAAGATCGAGGAAGCCATTCAGGATGTTGAAGGAATCAAGGAAATACAATCCACGGCCCGGCGCGGCAGCGGGACGGTAAGAGCCGAGATTCTCAGTGAATATGATATTGCTGAAGTCATGGATGAAATCAAGAGCCGGGTCGATGCCATTCCGACATTTCCCGATAACACCGAAAAACCGGTTGTTTCACGCACGAGATTTCAACAGCGCGTCCTGATCCTGACTGTCTATGGCGACGTTCCGGAACAAACACTGAAGGAATACGCCAAGCAAACCCGTAACGAAGTGGTAACGCTACCGGGCGTTAGTAAAGCCCAGGTGCTTGGTTCGCGGGATTATGAGATCAGCATCGAAGTCAGTGAATATACGCTGCAGGCTTACGACCTTACCCTTGCCGAGGTGGCCTCGGCCATACGCCGCGGTTCGCTGGATCTGCCTGCCGGCGCCATACGCTCGGCAGCCGGTGATATCCAGGTGAGAACCAAGGGCCAGGCCTATGTCGGCAGTGATTTTGAAGACATCGTGGTTCGTATCAACGACGACGGCTCACGCTTGTTGCTGAAGCATATTGCTGATATTCGTGATGGTTTCGTGGATGTGGGCCGGTTTTCGGAGTTCGATGGTAAATCCGCGGTTTCCATCGAGGTGCAGTCGGCCGGACTCGAGAGTGAACTCGATATTTCCGCCACGGTGAGAAACTGGGTCGACCAACGACAGGAAAATCTTCCTGCCGGGATCAATGTTGCCTATTGGGCAGACATTACCTATTACCTGCAGGGCCGGTTGGACCTGATGATCAAAAACCTGACATTCGGGGCTTTGCTGGTATTCCTGTCACTGTCACTCTTCCTGCGCCTGAAATTGGCGTTCTGGGTCATGGTCGGCTTGCCGGTTGCTTTTTTGGGTACCTTCCTGATGTTACCTTCACTGGGTATAACGGTTAACCTGATCAGCCTGTTTGGCTTCATCGTGGTCCTTGGTATCGTTGTTGATGACGCTATCGTCGTGGGTGAGTCTGCTTACACCAACATGCGCGCCAAGGGTCACTCCGTCGACAACATCGTCGAGGGGGTGCACCGGGTTGCTGTGCCTGCGACTTTTGGTGTTCTGACGACGATTGCCGCCTTTATGCCTATCCTGCTGGTGGGTGGCACGTCCGGGCAATTTCTCGCGCCGATCGGCTGGGTTGTTATTTTATGCCTGATTTTTTCCATCGTGGAATCCAAGCTGATCCTGCCGGCCCACCTGGCCCATATGAAGGTTAAACACTACAGCGCAGACACCCACAATGTATTTGTCCGTTTCCAACGCTTCTTCAGTGAAGGCCTGCACCATGTCGTCGATGATTACTATGCGCCATTTCTGGAAAAGTGTGTCAAACGGCGCTACCTGACCATTTCCACCTTCATTGCCCTGTTGATTCTATCTATTGGCCTCCTTGTTGGCGGGGTACTTCGCGCGGTCTTTTTTCCCGATATCTCCTCCGATTTCCTGCGGGTGAGTCTCGAAATGAATGAAGGCACACCCTCGGCACAAACCCATGTCGCTCTGCGCGAACTGGTAGCCGGCCTCAAGGAAGTCGACAGGGAGTTGAGTGCAGATCTCGGCCGGGAACCGGGAGCCGTGGTGAACCACGCGCTGGCGCTTGCAACTGGTGAAACGTCCGGGCGGGTCATTGTGGAACTTGTCAAAGATGAAGGTAATATTCCGGCCGGTACGGAGATACTCAGACTCTGGCGTGAGAAAGTCGGCGATATACCCAGTGTAAAACAACTGGGCTTCAGCGGCAGGGGCGGCGGTCCCGGTGGTGGTCCGGCTGTATCCTTGCAGTTGATCGGAGCCAATATTGAACAGGTCGCCCGCGCATCAAGGGAGTTGGAGCGGCGGATACGCGGTTATGCAGGTGTTTATGATATTCGTAACAGCTACGAACGCGGCCGGCCGGAAATCAAGTTAAATATCAAGCCAGAGGCGGAAACACTGGGCTTGACCCTGGCTGATCTGGCCTCCCAGGTGCGTGCCGGATTCTATGGCGATGAAGTCCAGCGTGTGCAACGTGGTCAGGACGAGGTCAAGGTCATGGTCCGGTTCCCCAAGGATGAGCGTGATTCGGTGGGTTTCCTCAATGACATGCGTATACGCACACCCAGCGGTGGGCGCGTACCGTTCAGCGCGGTTGCGGAAGTAGAAACGACAGAAAGCCCGCTTTTCATCCAGCGTTTTGATCGTGAACGGGCTGTGTTGTTGACTGCTGAAGTTGACAAGGATATTGCTGAACCGTCCAAAATTACGGCGGATATCCTGCAACAGGAATTACCCAAGGTACTGTCACAGTTTCCCGGTGTGCGATCGCGGCTCAGCGGTTCCAGCCAGGCAGCCAAAGAAGTGCAGGGCGAGTTACTGGCGGGTGCTGCCCTGTCACTTTTCCTGATTTTTGCATTGATGGCCATCCCGTTGCGCTCCTATGCACAACCCTTGTTGATCATGTCGGTTATTCCTTTTGGCACCATTGGTGCACTGGCAGGCCATTGGATCCTCGGAATACCGGTTTCCATGTTCAGCTATTTCGGCATCATCGCCCTGTCGGGTGTTGTAGTGAACGACAGCCTGATATTGGTGGATTATATTAACAAGGAGAAAGAAGCAGGCATTCCATTGAAAAAGGCAGTGATCGATGCAGCCCGTTACCGCTTCAGACCCATCCTGTTGACCTCATTGACGACCTTTCTCGGACTGGCGCCAATTACCATTTTTGAGACCAGCACGCAGGCTCAGCTGGTCGTGCCGATGGCAGCGTCACTTGCATTTGGTATCCTTTTTGCGACGGTGATAACACTGATCATGATTCCAGCGCTTTACCTGATTCTGGACGATTTGAAAACCTGGTGGAAAGAGGCCTGGCGCGAGGTATCCGTGGAGTCAACACGTGTGCTCTCTGCGATACGCCGCAAGTAAGCGTAAAGGGATCAGGTACCGGGGTCAGAGCATTGACTCTGACCCCAACTGTTTTTTTGCGTCTATTCGGTAGCCTGTGAAGCTTCTCGTATAGCGCGGAACTCATTACCTTCATACCACTCGGGCCATGCATCACCAAAGGCGACGTGGCGGCCGATAAGGTAATACAGTCGCAGGTCTTCAATTGCGGCATCGAGGTCCCAGTCATCACTGATCTCATCGCTTGGCGCATGGTAGTGATTGGCGATGTACTCCGCGTTGCGTTTTTTCACATACTCGGCACCGTGCTCGCGGTCCGTTGTACCACCTTTTGCATACAGAATCGGCACACCGTTCTTGGCAAAATTGAAATGATCCGAGCGGTAGTAAGAACCTTTTTCAGGTGTGGCTTCCGGTGTTAGTGTGCGTCCTGATTCCATGGCCACTTCGGCGAGGATATCCTCCATTTCGGAAGCACCATAACCGACGACCACGATGTCGCTCATCTTGCCTCTGAAATTAAGCACATCCATGTTGATACCGGCAACCGTCTTATTCATCGGGTAAGGTGGGTTGGATACGTATGCTTTGGAACCCAGCAATCCGGACTCCTCTGCGGTCACGGCAAGAAAACCAACGGTTCTGTTCGGTTCGCCCGGGGTGTTGGCCCATGCTTCGGCCACTTCCAGTAAGCCGGCCGTACCGCTGGCGTTGTCTTCGGCACCGTTGTAGATGAAATCGCCTTCTTCACCCTCTTCATGCGGAGTGGTTCCCAGGTGATCCCAGTGCGCCATGTAGATAAATAACTCGTCTGCTGCATCGTGTCCGGGACGAATGGCCCCAACGTTGTAGGATTCAGCAAACTCAATCGTATTTTTTATTGAGACATTGGCGTTGAGGCCCAGTGGGATCGGCGTGACAGATGCTTTTGCGGCCTGCGCTTCCAGTGCCGCCAGATCTTGCCCGGCCAATGCCAGGATTTGCTCGGCAACCGGGTGCTGTAACCAGCCCTCAACCTTAACGCGGTGCATATTCTTGTTATCGGGTGCCAGGTGAAACTGCGGGCCCTGCCTGCCGTCTTCGATCACATTCCAGCCATAGGCTGCAGCACCGGTTTCATGAATGATAAGTATGCCCGCCGCGCCCTGACGAGCGGCTTCTTCGTATTTGTAGGTCCAGCGGCCATAATAGGTCATGGCATTGCCACTGAATAAGTCAGGGTTCTGGGTTGCGTAGCCAGGATCATTGACCAGCACGATCACGGTTTTACCCTTCACATCCAGACCGGCGTAATCATCCCAGTCATATTCGGGTGCGACGATGCCGTAGCCGGCCCAGACCAACTCGCTGTTTTCCAGCCCCGTCTGTTCAACAACACGTGTGGTCCATAGGGCTGACTCCGGCCCGTTGGCGAAAGAAAGCACTGTTTCACCATCCGGGTTTGAAACACCAAGTGTCAAATCACCGGTGGCCTCAATCGCAACCAGCGGCACCGGTTGCCGGTAGCTGTCTCCAAACATGGGCGCGAGGCCCATCTCTTTGAATTCTGCTTCCAGGAAGTCGAGTGTCAGGCGTTCACCTTCAGACATCGGTGCACGGCCACCAAACTCGTCAGAGGCCAGGGAGCCAATGCGCCGCAACAGCCCTTCAGTTTCCATCAGTTCAATCGGGTCTCCGGTTGCAACTGCGGGTTCAGCCTGAACATCAGGCTCAGATTGGTTATCAACTGCCGCATCCTCTGCTGGCTTGCAGGCCGAGACAAGTACGAGTAATAGAACAATGACAAACACATTTCGAAGGTTCACGGTTGGCTCCGTTGAGGGTTAAATATGGCCAGCAAGTTACGCGTTAATACAGTCGTAATCAAGGAAAAACGCAGAAACCGGCAAGACGGTTGTTGATAGAATGTCAGCCGTCTTCAGACGTGCTGTTTGAATCTTCAAGTCATGGTGAAAATAATGAACCTGGAAAAAAGCTGTTCGCATTTTTTAACACATCATCAGAGCTTCACATCGACATCTCCCGCCGACGATTTTCAGGCAATGGCAGATTGGTGTCGAAGTAACGAGGCAGTGCATGACCGCTATGGAAACGGTGAGCTTGTGCAGGCTTTTGAAGCCAAAGTTTCCGAACTACTGGATTTTAAGAAAGCAAAATTCTGTCTCACCGGGGTGGCGACACAGATCGTTGCGTTACGGCTGGCCTGTAGTATCAAAAGTAACGACCGGGTGTTAACGCATCCTACCTCGCATCTGTTGTTACATGAGAATCAGAACAGCCTGCTTTACGACTGGTTCAAGCTGGTGAGGGTTGGCTCTGCCTATCGGCCTTTATCTTTAGATGCTCTACAAAATTACCCGGACCCGGTGGCGGCCGTGATCTACGAATTACCATTGCGGGAAATCGGTGGACAACTGCCAGCATGGGAAGAACTTCAAGAAATCAAGGCGTGGGCCAGGCATAACGATGTACACCTGCATATGGATGGCGCGCGCTTGTGGGAGGCCGCAGCGGGCTATGGGAAATCGCTGGAGGAAGTCTGCGACGGGTTCGATTCAGTCTACGTGTCCTTCTACAAAGGCATCGGCGCACTGGCCGGCGCGATGCTGCTGGGTAGCGAAAACTTTATCAATCGAGCCAGGGTTGATATGCAGCGCCAGGGCGCGGTGACATTCAGACATACACCTTATGTTGTATCTGCAGCCATGCAGTTTGATCAACGACTGGAAGATATACCGAAGTATTTTGAGCGTACTCAAGCGTTGTTTGAAATGCTTAAGCAGTACCCATTGCTGACACCGAACCCGAAACAACCGCAATGCAATATGTTGCACTTATACCTGCCGGTATCCGCTGCAAAGGCGAACGCCATACGTGATGCGATCGCGGCCGAGCACAAAATCTGGCTATTCAATGGCGCCAATGATGCTGCCTTGCCTGATCAAAGCTATTTTGAATGGTATGTGGGTGATAATTTGCTGAGCATGGATGATGCGGTTTTGCATCTGGCTTTGAAGAGCTTGAGTGATGCTTTGAAATCGTAAGTGTTTTTTCAGAACTCACAGGTGGGAAAAAACCATTGATCATTGGGGAAGCCAAGGCCATGCGGTACCTTACTTCAGGACTCACAGGTAGAAAACCATTGATCATTGGGGAAGCCAAGGCCATGCAGTAGCTTATGCCGGGACACGCCGCGAGCACATCCATGTGGGCTCTGGCGCGACATCCATGTCGCTCAAGGTCCCGACATAAGCTACTGCACCCCCTTGGCTTTGTGCGAATGCAGGGGTCAATGGTTTCTGGGAGACACATCGCTTGATTCTGAACTTGATAAGCGCACGGCTTTTGCGAATGTTTGGGTTTAAGACCTTCTGAAAGATGCACGTCGTTTGATATTAAGCTGGGGTTATGTTCAGGATGAACGGTATATCGCGATAGAGCACATGGAGGTGCGGCGCGATTGTGTCAGTTTTGCACACGGTGTCATTAGATGTGCTGTGCAAAACTGAGGCAGGCCGCTCCTGCGCATCCATGCGCCCGCGGCATACCGTTCATCCTGAACATAAGCGAGTCCTGGGAAGTTAATACACATCCCAGCTCCCCCACCCCCAAAGAGTGAATCCCCACCCTTTGTGGCTAGCGACATATAGTAGGTACTGGCAAACTTGACCTATTGCAAGACCTCGCCAGGATGATAGGTTCTAGTAGCGCGTTTCTCGACATCCTCACGATAGTAAGCGACATCCTTGAACTCCCTGTCTACATAACGTTGTGCCTGGTCATCAAAGTGCGGTGATGCGGGGTCGCCACTCTGACCGCCTGCCAGCATGCTTTTGGCTTTTACCCTGTCGCCAAACTCAACCACCGCCACAAAACTGTTTCCCGAGGTACCATATATACGCTTTGAGTCCTTATAGGGTTTGGCGCCAAACGATGCCAGAGCGCCCCAGCGACTCGAGGCCATGCCTACGGGCAGGCTTGGTGCATCGTCGTCAAAGGGTTGTTCAATATCACCGGTGATGCGCTGGAAGCGGTTAATCGCACCCCAGGGCGTGTCCCATGTGCCAAAATCAGCTGCAAGGCTTGCGACTGTTGCGGCAAATATTTGCAAACGCTCTTCATGGGGCGATTCGGTACCAAAATAGTTGATCTGGTCCATGCCGCTTAGCTTGTCCGGGTTGGCGCCTTCTTTTTGGTAACGCGTTGCATAGAAATGCGCCAGTGACATCGCTATGGAGTCTGTTGATACCTTCATGTCCCACTCGCGAAGTACATCGATGGCCGGTGCCAGTTCGATATAGGCTTCTCCGGACTCATCAAAAGCTGTTATCAAGCCCGGTATCAATTGCTCAAATGCCGGTAGATAAGGGTCGTAGGCAATTTCAATTAATTTGTCGAGTGTCATATCAGATATACCGGTGAGCACTTTCACCGCATGGATACCCCGGAAGCTTTCGGCTTCGGGTGCCATGTAAACCGGATAATCTTCGCGCCTTGGGCTGAATTCTGCGGCAGCTGTGAAGGGTGTTGCATTGCAATTTTGCAGCCAGCCATTTTCGGGGTTCAGCAGGCTGATGGTCTCATCAACGGTATGCAGGCCCTGCCAGTCGGTGGCCGGATTGCTGCCATCGACCGGTTGTGAAAAATCGAACTGTGCATCGCGTCGCGGTACGAAATTGCCGTGGTAGTAGGCAATATTACCCGACGAGTCGGCGTATACCGTGTTGTTGGATGAGTTGGTTCGGATGTCCATCATTTTCCGGAAGCCATCATGATCACTTTGTTTTGTGCGGATATAAGACTGCTGCAGGGCGTTGACCGGATCCCAGTTGATCTTTGTGGCCACCCACTTGTCGTCCAGCATGTGGGTGACCGGGCCGTGATGGGTGTGATACATCTCGAAGCGGCGTTCGGACATCGTGTCGCCGTCCTTATATTTAAGGGTCACTTCGGAGACTTCGACCGGACGTTGTTCGTCACCGTACCGGTAGCTGAGTTTGCCGTCATGTTGTGAAACGTCCTCGATGAACTCGTCGATAAAATCTACATAGGTCGATGTGTGCATCCAGCCGGTGTTTTCGTTGAAACCCTGGTAGACAAAGAATTGCCCCCATGTGACAGCACCGTAGGCGTTCAGGCCTTCCTCGCTGACTACATGTACTTCGCCGCGGAAGTAGAATGATGTGTGGGGGTTGATCAATAACATGGCGTCACCGGAGCGGGTCAGCTTGCCGGCGATGGCAAAGCCGTTGGAGCCTCGTGGCTCCTGAGGTTCGGCTGCGCTTGCCGGGGTTTTGGGAAGGCTTTCCAGTGAGCGGTTCTCGCCATAAAACGCCTCGATCCCTTCCAGCGGTATCTGCTCGATATCACCCCCGATGGATCCTTCCGAGAAAAACATGGGCATCCAGGGCTCGAAACGGGTCAGTAGTCTTGGTTTTACTTCCGGGTGTGTCTGCAGATAGTAGTTCAATCCATCGGCCCAGGCATCACAGAGTTCTTTTAGCCAGTCGGGCGCGCTCTCATAGGCGGCTCTTGCCTCGTCGGTGGTCATGAACAGACGTGCACGCAGGTCACTGAAGATAGACTTTTCACCCTCAATTTCAGCGAGTCGGCCGATGGCCCAGACGTAATTGCGCTCAATGCGGTTGAAGTCGTCCTCGGCCTGGGCGTAGAGCAGCCCAAACACGGCATCCGCATCGGTTTTGGCATAAATGTGTGGCACGCCAAAGTCATCGCGGATGATGGTGATGTTTTGTGCACGGGTTGCCAGTTTGTCGGTTGCGGGCACCGCTGCCTGTTCGGTTTCCTGTGAACAGGAAGCCAGCAGCAAAAAGACAAGTAGTATTGATAGGTTCAGGATTCGAGTCATCAGGTTTTCATGTCCATTATTGATTTTAACGCTCAGTTTGCTGACGCAAGCCGTCGTCGCCCGGAGCGATTGCAAGTCGAGTGTAGACACATCGAAGTGCAAATTCGATAATAATCGTCTCCACTCGCCCGTTCGCAGCCGGTTCTGGACTTGCCATACCTGCCGGTAATCCTGCGACGCGGTCTCGATTATGGCAAGCAGGGGTTCGATGAATGGGACCTGACCCGGGAAGTACTCAAAGCCATTAAGACAAGCAGGGCTCAGTGACCGGATCAGCTTTTCTCCAGGTCAAAAAAAGGGTGCCGCGCGTGGCACGGCACCCACTCCATTTACAGTTTTCCGGCTGAAGCCGGTAGCTGCACACGAGGAGACCAATCCTACAGAATTTCGACTATTGATACTGCGCTTGCGAACCTTAACCTAAGCTTAAATTTCTTTTAAGCTTGGGTTAAGTTTGAACACGTTATCCTTCGCGCGATGCAATGGATTTTGCATCTTTAACACGAGGAGATAGAGATGAAATTCAAACCCATGGCCGCATGGCATGCGGTTCTGTTCAACGCGATCATTCTAACTTTTTGCCTGGCGCTTATTCCATCTGTCGGCCTGGCAAAAGTCCAACCATCGTCCGGATTTGAAAAGAAGGACGACCTGGTGACTGTGCAAGACTTTATTGAATACGCAGAAGCCACCAAGTGTGATATTCACGACCTGTTTTTTGATATGCGTGAATACGAAGGCACGAAGTCCTGCCTGATGTGTCATGAAAGTGAAGGTGAGCAAATGCTTCACTCCGGTCACTTCAAGTGGGAAGGTCACACTGACCGTGTCGTTGGCCTTGAAGGCCAGTCAGTTGGCAAGAACAATCTGATCAATAATTTCTGTGTTGCAGTTCCTACCAATGAACCACGTTGCACCCAGTGTCACGCCGGTTATGGGTATAAGAACAAAGATTATGATTTTACCAACCCTGAAAATGTCGACTGCCTGGTTTGCCATGATCAATCCGGTACTTACGCCAAAGCCCCAACGACAGGAGGTTTTCCAGCCCCGACCGTTGATCTTCAAGTCGTTGCACGCAGCATAACCGTCGGAAATGAACCGACCCGTAAAGCTTGCATCAGCTGTCACTCCCACGCGGGTGGTGGTGATAATGTTAAACATGGTGACATTTCCTCTGACCTGATCAGCACCACACGTGAATATGACGTGCATATGGGTACTGACGGTGGCGATCTTGCATGTACAGCATGCCACGGCGCGAATCATGATCCCAATACTGGTGACTATAATCATGGTATCGCTGGCATGAGTTTACATTCAGTTAATGAAGGTGAGATGAAACGCTGTGGCGATTGTCACGGTAAAGTTGCCAACATCCATGCTGGTACCTCTGTTGAGCCCATGCTGGTTGAAGGTTGGCACGACAACCTGGCTTGCCAGGTCTGCCATATTCCGGCCATCGCCCGCAAAATTTCCACCAAGGTTGAATGGTACTGGTCCGATGCAGGCCAGAATATCGACCCGATTCCTGTTGATCCGGAAACCGGTCGCCCAACCTACGACAAGAAGAAAGGTACCTTCGTCTGGAAGAATAATGTCCGTCCGACGCTTCGCTATGCAAATGGCAAGTGGAATCGTCCGGTCATTGGTAAGACTGACACGTACAGTGCCATTCCTATCGACCTGGGTTCACCCGTAGGTGATTACACTGACTCAATGATTTACCCATTCAAACTGATGAAGGGTGACCAACCGGTTGATCCAGTCAACAAGACCATTCTCGTCCCTCACCTGTTTGGTTTAGGCAGCGGCCCGAATCCTTACTGGGGCAAATTCAACTGGACGCTTTCCATTGAAGATGGTGCACTTTACACCGGTCAGGACTTCAGCGGCACGCACGCTTTTGAGCCAACTACCATGTTGCTCGCTGTAAACCATGAAGTTTCACCGAAAGAAATGGCACTCGGTTATGACTCCAACTGTGGCGATTGCCACGCCAGTGCCCATATCGATTGGCCGGCACTTGGCTGGACAGCTGATCCATTTGATGGCGGAGAACGCATTGTCAGTATGTCAACACAGTCTGCAAATGTAACCTGGGCGCCACCTCTGCGGCTTCCAAAGGGTCTTGACTAGACTTGCAGTGAACTAACCAAGAGCAGACTTCACACCCGATTGTGAAGTTAGTTTGGCCCGGGTCTAACGGCCCGGGCCATTTTTTTTGGGCCGTATCAAGGCTCCGACGGCAATACCGCCTGTGCCAGGTTATTGGTATCAGTTCCAAACCAGAGACTATTCCGGTTTGGGTCATAGACCATATGACGGACGGAACCCGCACCGCTGGGAATAGGCGTTACGCTGAAGAAAGTCCCTGCTTGCGGGTCAAATCCAACCAGTTGGTTTACTTCAGGCCAGGTTTCAACAAACCAGACACGACCATCGGCATCGGCTGCCATGGCATAGGGTCCGGATCGCTCGCTGGGGGTCTTCCATTCGGTAAACTCGCCGGTCTCAGGCACATAGCGACCGATATAACCTTCGCTGTAATCGGTATACCAGACAGCATCGTCAGCAGTAATCGCCAGTCTGCGTAAGCGGGCATCCTCACGAGGCAAATGGATGACTCGCAGCTTCATGCTGTCGGGGTCAATAGTGGCCAACCCATTGGTACCCAGCAATGCAATCCAGGGATGGCCTTTTGAATCCATTTTGATACCGTAAGGACGAGCCTGCTCGGTCAGCATCGGAACCAGGTCCACCTCGCCGCTTTTCTTATTCAGTCGGCCGACATAATTGCTCCATTGCATGGTGAACCAGATTTCATCCTTACCCGACAATACCAGTGTGTGCGGGTCACGGGCGCTCTCACTGGGCATGGTGAAACGCGTTACTTCACCGGTGACGTAACTCATACGGCCGATAAATGCCTGCCGGTTTCCGGCGATCCACAAAGTACCATCCCAGTCGATAACCAGGTTATGGGGGCCGGTGCCGGGTGGTAAATCCTTGCGTCTGAATTCTCCGGTTTCGGGATCAAACCTTGCAGCATAATCACCACCCTGGCCAACCAGCCAGATGACACCATTGGGGGCGACGTCGGGGTCACGGGGTCGGGTATTTTTCCATGGCACGGGCCATTCGGTGATTTCTACCTGGATCGGGTTTTCGACAATCGGATTGACGGCGATTTCCTCATCATCATTTGGTATTTGTGCCAATGCTGATGTGGAAAAAAGGGCTAGCAATGTAATTAAGGAGTATTTACGCATAGCGGTGCCTGTGATATTTCCCATTTATCCGGGACAAGGGGTTTTGTTCATGGATAAACCATAGCGCAGAAATTGCAAAAACGCAGCTACCATTGTTGTATGGCGATTCAACTTGGGATTGGTTTGGTGGAAACTATTGGTCATTTAGAGAGTTGGGGCTGTGCGGTAGCTGAATTCTGGACTTATGTTCAGGATGAACGGTATGCCGCGGGTGCATGGATGCACAGGAGCGGCCTGGGTTTGAAACCATTGATCATTGGGGAAGCCAAGGCTATGCAGTAGCTTACTTCCAGACGCGCTCGAGCACATCCGTGTGGCGCTCATCCTCGACTCCTGTCTCAGAAGGTCTGGAAGTAAGCTACTGCACATCCTCGCCTTTGTACGAATGCGGGGGTCAATGGTTTCTGTTAGGCGGTCGACGCTTAATTCTGAACTTGATAGGCCCACGCTTTTTGCGAGTGTTTGGGTTTAAAACCTTTGAAAGATGCACGTCGTTTGATGTTAAGCTGGGGTGTGTATGGTCTTCCTCAGGACCGTACGAGCACGATCGTGTAGCGCCCGATACACGGACGTACTCGAGCAAGTGCAGTGATACAATTGCTCGACGGCAGTCCGAGTGCATCGAGCTGCTACGTGGCTGTGTCTGGGACGGTCCTGGGTAAGACAATACACACCCCAGCGCCCCCATCCGTGCAGATACAAAGTAAGCATCCTGAATCTTCAGAATCGCTCGGACAAAGCTAGCCCGGTTGCATGGCACTGCTACTGTTTGCCAGTGCGGTCGGAGGTTATAATGCCGCTTTGCCTGGCCGCATTGGCCGTGACCTGATATTGAGAAAATTATGATTGTTGAAAAAGACAAGGCTGTTTCCTTTCATTACACCTTGAAGAATGCTGACGGTGAGCAAATGGAGACCTCGCGTGAGAAAGACCCCATGAGTTATCTGCATGGTGCAAATAACATTATTCCCGGGCTTGAGAAGGCCATGGAAGGGCATGCGGTCAATGATGTGTTCAGCGTGACTGTTGAGCCTGAAGAGGCTTACGGTGTTCGTAATGAGAAAAATGTTCAGCGTGTTCCGATGAAACGTCTGAAAGGCATTGGAAAACTTTCAGTTGGCCAGGTTCTTAACTTGCAGACCAACCAGGGTCAGGTCCAGGTAACGGTATTGAAAGTGGGTCGGTTTAATGTTGATGTCGATGGCAATCATCCGCTGGCTGGCAAATCGCTGACTTTTGATGTGGAAATTACCGACATTCGTGATGCCAGTGCTGAAGAACTTGAACACAAGCACGTGCACGGGCCGGGCGGTCACCAGCACTAGTACTCTTTTACGGGGCTATTTTGACGGGTAATCATCCTGGTGGCGTGCCATCTGGATCGCCTCAGGTGCTTACCCCTGCCTGAACCCGCCATAAACTTGCATACAACCCATCGCTGGCCAGTAGTTCATCATGACTGCCCGTTTCGGTTACACGACCCTTCTCGAGTACGTGAATCCGGTTGGCGTTAACGATGGTTGACAGGCGGTGCGCTACCACCAGCGTTGTTCTTCCCCGGGTAATGACCTGCATTGAGCGCTGAATGGCGGCCTCGGTTTCATTATCCACCGCAGAGGTGGCTTCATCCAGTATCAGAACTGGCGGGTCTTTGAGAACGGCACGGGCGATGGAGACACGCTGTCTTTGACCGCCGGATAATTTTTGTCCGCGTTCGCCGACGATGGTGTCGTAAGCCTGGGGTAGTTGCAAAATAAACTCGTGAGCCTCGGCTGCTTTGGCCGCCGCTTCTATATCAGGCTGGCTGGCACCCGGGCGTCCATAAGCAATGTTTTCAGCTACCGTGCCGTGAAACAGGAATACGTCCTGGCTAACCAGCCCAAATGCCTTGCGCAGATCCGGTATCTTAAACTCTGTCAGATCGGTGCCATCGAGCTTCAGAGAGCCGGAGCCGGGTGAATAAAAACGCAACAGCAGTTTCATCAGGGTGCTTTTGCCGGAGCCGGTCTGGCCGACAACCGCAATGGTTTCACCGGGTGCGATGGTTATGTTGATATCACGTAAGACCTCGGCGCCGTTGGGGTAGGCGAAGTTGACGTTTTCGAACCTCAGTTCGCCTTTGACCTGGTCGATGGGCAAGGCTCTTGAGCCGCTGTGAGTGCGAATCGGCACTTCGATCAGGTTGAGGATACGGCGTGTAGATGCCATCGCACGTTCAAACAGGTCTACCGTCTCCGCCAGGCGGGTCAGGGGCCACAGTAGTCTTTGTGTCAGGAAAACCAGCACGCTATACGCACCGGCGTTCAACTGGCCGTCCAGTGTCAGTTTGCCGCCGTAGATCAGGGTCGCAACAAAACCCACCAGGATGGCCATACGAATGATCGGTATAAAGGCCGAACTGATGCGGATGGCGCCCCGGTTGGCGGCGACATAGGCGCTGCTTTCCTTTTCCAGTTGTTCAATTTCGTGTTGTTCCCGGGTGAAGCTCTTGATGGTGGCGATACCGGCAATATTATTGGCCAGGCGGGTGCTGAGCAGACCAACTTTCTCACGCACATTGGCGTACAGGGGTTGGGCCCTGCGCTGGAACCAGAAAGCACCGAGGATGATAACCGGTACAGGTGTGAAAGCCATCAGGGCGATTTGCGGTGACACGTAGAAAAACACGGCGCCTACAGCAATGACTGAAGTCACCACCTGGATGATGGCATTGGCGCCACCATCCAGAAAACGCTCGAGTTGATTGACATCGTCATTCAGAATCGCCACCAGTCCGCCGGTGGAAGAGTCTTCAAACCAGGCCATATCGAGATCCTGCATATGGCCATAGGCATCCAGTCTTAAATCGTGTTGCAGGCTTTGTGAGAGGTTTCGCCACAATACCTGTAAAAAGAACTGGAACAGGGATTCAAAGCCCCAGACCACAATGGTCAAAACACCCAGGAATAACATCTGGTTAAACGGCTCAAGGATACCGAAATCGGCAAGGAATGACTTGTCCTGACGTACGACTACATCAATGGCCATACCGATCAGGATTTCCGGCATCACATCAAATAGCTTGTTCAGAACCGAACATAGCGATGCCAGCCAGATTCGGCTGCGATAACCACGCGCATATCGCAGTAAACGCAGTAGAACGCTGGCGGAAGACGTTGTATCAGGCATCAGTTTGAATCAAAGCAGGTGCCGAAGGTCAGGCAGGTACTTTTCCAGTGAGCCCGTATTAAATACGACGACCTTGTTACCGGCTTGTATCAGCCCGTCTTCGATCAATCGCGGAATGGCCGCCAGGCAGGCTGCGCCTTCCGGGCAGACCCACCAGCCTTTTTCCTTCCATACGGTGCTGAGCGCCCTGTTGATATCGTCTTCTTTGACGGCGATGGCCGCACCACCTGATTCCCGCACAATTGACAGCACTTTGAAATGCCCCACCCCTCCCGGCACGTTGACACCATAAGCCAGCGTTTCTCCGGGGTCTACCGGCGCAACTTCAGTAGTGCCGCTTTCAAAGGCATTGACCAGTGGCGTGGTGCTTTCACTCTGAACACAGATCATTCTCGGGCGGAAATGGTCGATCAGGCCAAGGGCTTCCAGTTCATTCCAGGCCTTCCACATTCCCAGTACTCCGGTGCCGCCGCCAGTGGGGTAGATCACTACATCCGGCAGACTCCATGGGTCTTCGGCTTGTTTGGGCTCCGCCAATTCCAACCCCAGGGTCTTTTTGCCATCAATACGCCAGCCTGGCTCCTGAAAAGTGGCTACACTGAAGTAACCTTTATCCAGCCATTTTTCTTTCAGCAATGCACCGGCTTCACGAATGGTGCCGGTGACCAGTTCCAGTCTGAAGCGATCAGACTGGGCAGCCAGTGCCGCGACCCTTCCAAGTATGGGCATGGGTGTGTTGTCGGGCATGGCGACCACTGCCTCCATGCCCGCCGCATTGGCGTATTCACAAAGGGAATCCCCGGCGTTACCCTGGGTGGGAACCGCCAGCTTTTTAAGACCGGCCTTATGCGCCATGGATATGGTCATGGCCATGCCGCGGTCTTTGAAACTTTGTGTTGGGTTCGCGCCAAAGCCAGGATGGGCTTTACCCTCATCTTTGACCATTAGTGAAAAACCAGTTTCTTGTGCGAGCGGATGATCGTTGTAATCCAGCAAGGGTGTATGACCTTCACCCAGGTTGAATATATGCACCTGATCATCCGGGTTATTGATATCCAGTGGCAGCAGGCCGCCAAAACGCCACATATCGTTACGTTCAGGCTGGTACCACGACAGGTTGGGTTGTTCGGCCGCCAGGCGTTTCAGGTCCATGATGATCTCAACCGGGCTGTCGTCCAGTGGGCAAAGGTTCATAATGCTGTCAGCAGGATACTGGGTGCCGCAGCGGATACATTGCAGGTGTGAAATAAAGCTCATGTGTCTGTCCTACCCGGTGAGGAATTTGGGTAGTTTAAGGGGTTCGCACCAGCCACGCCATGTACTTTAATTAGTCATCCATGACAGTTTCGGGCTTGGGGGACAAGCAAGGTACTTGCGGCTGGTACGAGGCTAAAGGTTACCAACACTGACGGAATAATAAAACATAAACTTTGAATGAAAATTCATATATTTTAAATGTTGCTTAATGGTCGTCGCGACAAGACCCGAAAGCTTTACAAAAGGGGTACTCACTTACAAAAAAATCCTCGACGAAGCGTGGCTTTTTTGCATTCATTATCATGTGAAATGTCGGCTCAAGTGCTAGGATTCTGTTTTCTGTTTTTTCTAGTGGGTTCATCAATGAAAATTAATGGTATTCCTTACCGCTCGATCTGGTTGAACAAGAATGGCTGGTCGGCAGATATTATCGACCAGACCCGTCTGCCTCATGAGCTTGTTATCAAAACACTGTCCTCCATGCAGGATGCCGCTGAAGCCATCAGTGTCATGCGGGTTCGGGGAGCGCCATTGATAGGTGCGACTGCGGCTTACGGATTGGCCCTTGCCATGCGGGAAGACGCATCAGATGAGAACTTGAGAAGCGCATTCGATACCCTGTTTGCCACGCGACCTACCGCGGTTAACCTACGTTGGGCGCTGGAACGTATGCAGCAGGTTTTGGCAGATTTGCCTGCCGGCGACAGGTTGGCAAAAGCCTATGAGATGGCCGCGGGAATCTGCGACGAGGATGTTGACATCAATCATGCGATTGGTCGCCATGCGCTTGGTGTCATTCGCGGGCTTTGGCAACAAAAACCAGCAGGGGCGGAGGTTTTTCACATTCTTACGCACTGCAATGCTGGCTGGTTGGCCACGGTCGACTGGGGCACGGCATTGTCAGCTATTTACCAGGCTTATGATGACGGAATTCCGGTACATGTATGGGTGGACGAAACCCGCCCGCGTAACCAGGGCGCCGCCTTGACTGCATGGGAACTGAAATCCCACGGTATTCCGCACGATGTGATTGTTGATAATGCCGGTGGTCACCTGATGCAACATGGACAGGTGGATATGTGTATTGTCGGTACCGACCGCACAGCCCGCAATGGTGATGTTTGTAACAAGATAGGTACGTATTTGAAGGCGTTAGCGGCATTTGACAACAAAGTTCCGTTTTACGTGGCACTTCCGGGACCTACCATCGACTGGCAGATGAACGACGGCGTCAACGGTATACCGATAGAGCAAAGGGAGGGTTTTGAGGTAACCCATGTCGCGGGTAAAAATTCCGCCGGGCAGGTTGAAACGGTACAAATCACACCCGATGGCGTCACGGCCTGTAATTATGCCTTCGATGTCACGCCGGCCCGGCTGGTGACCGGCTTGTTTACCGAACGCGGTGTTTGTGAGGCCAGTGAAGCCGGCTTACTGGGTCTTTATCCCGAGCAGAACAGACCACTCTGATGACAGGGCAGCCAGGACAACAAATAGTCGATATCACCCGGGCCATGGACGTCAGCGGTCCTGGCCAGGGTGCAGGGTTCTAGTGTAAATCTCAGTGCGCGTGATGGAGTGCAGGATGACTGATTTGTCGTTTAATTACTGAAGTTAAATAAAAAATTACCGTTTGAGGCAGAAAAACTGCAATCCAGCGCGTATACTAAAGGGGTGTTCACTGAACACCATCAATTCGCTGGTTTATTCATACAATTCTAAAATAACAAAACGATATTCCCACGAACCGATAGTTGTTCAGTTTGTTCGTGGAGAAATTATATGCACAAAGATAGTCCTCACAAGGAGCTGTACGACCCGTACTATCATTACACCCGTGGTGTTCTCTATTATGATGAAGACCACTTCACATTCACCGCATACCGGATGCCCTACCAGGAGCTCGATAAGAAATCGTGGAAAACGGAACAGGCATTTACAGCCGATTACCGGCGAATGGTTGAAAAGAAGTATTCAGTCTGAGCCTGGTTCGATAAAGATTCTCAAATCAGCCTGGCCTATCGTCTTAATAGACATCAGTTGATTTAACCAGCAAGGGTTCCCGGGAACCCGATTATGGCGTTTTGTTCAACTGGCCCAGTACTAATTGCAGCTTCTGTAATAAAAGGTCGGCGTTTTCTTTCGAGAAAACCATCGGTGGACGGACCTTCAGAATATTGTCATGTTGGCCGGTGGAGCCGATCAGAATGCCCTGCTGCCTGAGCAGGTTAACGGCCGTTTGCGTTTCGTCGGTAGCCGGTTCCCGGCTCTCACGGTTACGAACCAGGTCAATACCGACAAACAGCCCACTGCCGCGAATGTCGCCGATTAATGGTTGATTTGTTGCCAACTCCTTTAAACCTTCCAGTAAATATTTGCCGGTTTCAAGCGCATGGGCCTGTAAACCCTCCTGCTCTATAACCTCAAGCACGGCAAGCGCAGCCGCGCAGGCGACAGGTGTGCCCCCGAAGGTATTGAAATAGTGGGAATTGCGTCGAAACGATTCAACCACCTCGGCCGAGGTAACCACCGCTGATATCGGGTAGCCATTACCCATGGGTTTGCCCATCGTTGCGATATCAGGCACCACACCGTGGCTGTCAAAACCCCAGAAGTGGCTGCCAAGGCGGCCAAACCCGGGTTGTACTTCATCGGCAACAAACAGGCCGCCGGCTTTTCGGACGATTTCAACGGCTTTTGACAGGTAATTTTGCGGAACGGTGGGAAGTCCCTCATTTGAAAAAATGGTGTCGACAATAAATGCGGCAGGTCGATGGCCCTTACGGGCCAGTGTTTCTATAGCAGTATTGAGATGGGCAGCGTAGTTGTCGGCAGCTTGCGCATCGTTAGCGTATAAACCCCGGTAACTGCATGGCGTGGGTACCGTGACAATATTATCGCCGCGTTTCTCACTGGTTTCATAACAGGTGGTTATCTGGGCAATGGCCCAGGAAGTACCATGATAGGCATGCTCGGTGACGATCATACCGCTCGCCCCGGTTTTAGCGCGCGCAAGTCTCAGTGCAAGTTCATTGGCTTCAGTACCGGTGCAGGCAAACATGGCAATATCGAGGCTGTCAGGGAACTTGCTTGTAAGTCTTTCGGCGTATTCGAGCACCAGTTCATGTAGATAGCGGGTATGAGTGTTCAGAATTTGTGCCTGTTTACAAATGGCCTCAATCACCCTCGGGTGACAATGACCAACATGCGGCACGTTGTTGTAAACATCGAGATACTTTTTGCCATCCGAGTCGTACAGCCAAACGCCTTCGCCCGAAACGATGTGAACCGGTTCATCGTAAAACAGACGATAGGCGCCTCCCATGAGGCGTTGACGTCGCTCCAGCATGTTTTGTGAAGTGGTCTTCTTTTTATCGTTCATGGTGCATTGCTTTTATATAGAGCGACAGGCCTTGTGAATTCGGTTCAGTGCCTCATCAGCTGGTAAAGGGTCGATATTGAGCAGGAAGTTTTTTACTGATTCTTGGCTGATCAGCAGGTATTCGCGGTTCTCCGGGAACAATATGGCGCGGTAGGAACCAATCAACAAACTGGTGACTAGACGGGTACGGATAAGATCTGTCAGCAGTTCAATTTCAATGTCCAGTAATGGCGTCATGCTGTGATAACCCGCGATGAGTGGCAGTGCACCCGCCAGGGGGTCGTTTCCCTCACTGAGTTGATAGGCCGCGGCAACGGCCAGGTCGATGATTAATGGTGATTTGGTCAGGTCACCAAAGTCGATAACACCGCTTATTTGATCGGGCTGTTCCTTGTGCACCAGTACGTTGCCAGGATTCATATCATTGTGAATCACCTGGCACCGCAAGGTATCGAGTACCGGTTTGACCTGTGATATGAACTTGTCGAGGGTCTGTTCGATCACTGGCCTGAGTACTGGACTTTCGATATGAGTGACCAGGTCGGCCAGGCTGGCTGCCCGTTTCATGTCCCACAACAAAGGCGGGTTCGAGCCGGGATGATCAAAGCCCTTAAAAGCCAAACCCAGACGTGCCAATAGTTGGCCCAGCCGACGGGCAAGAGCGGCATCAACGCTCCTGTCATGCATGGCCGACCCCTCCAGCCAGCTTAGTACACGTACAAAATGTGTTTTCCCATCATGTTCTGCCTGGCCATGCAGTTGGCCTTCGCGTGTGGGAATGACCCGTGGCAAGGGAAAGGCAGGGTCTGTGTTTTCCACATGTATCAGGGCCTGATTCTGAAAGTCTATAACCTCAAGTTGCTCTGCATGATTGGAAATTTTAAGTGTATAGCGCCGACCGTTTTGGGCCGTCAGACTGAAGTTCTGGTCCCTCTCGCTGACCAAAGAATGGACATTGGCATTTATTCCATAGAGATCGGCTGCAACGGCAGCAGCACCCGCATCGGAAAAACCCGGTGGCGTGGTGGTCAGCATTTTTTGAATGATCTTTTCCGGGGATTCAGTCTTCATGAAGACTAGGTTAAATGATTTGTGCAACCTGGCAAGATTTATTCGATTAGAATTACAGGTGTAGATTCCTTGTTCTGTCGGAGGACAAATTTCATGAAAAAATTATTGAAGTGGATATTCGCACTCATTGGTGTCGTTGTTGTTTTGGTCGTCGTCGCAACCGTTGTGTTGCCCATGGTGGTTGATCCCAATGACTACAAGGAGGAGATCAGCGCTGCGGTTGCCAAGAAGACAGGCCGGGACCTGACCATTGGCGGCGAAATTAAATGGACTGTTTTCCCATCGATTGGGCTTGAGCTCAGCGATGTGACCCTGGGCAACCCGGAGGGCTTTGGTGACCAGCCGATGCTGGATATCGGCGAAGCCGGCATTTCAGTGAAGTTGATGCCCTTGCTCAAACGTAAAGTAGAGGTTGGCGAAGTGAGCATGAATGACGTGTCAATCTATTTGAGCCGTAAAGCAGATGGAGAGACCAACTGGCAGGACCTTGGCGGTTCCGGCTCAGGTGATCCATCTTCACCGGACAGTGGTCGCGGTGTCAGCTCTTTCGCAGTCTCGGGTATTGAAATCAGCAATGCGAAGGTGACGCTGGACGATGTGGATCAAACCACGCAACTCGAGCAGTTCGACCTGAAAGCCACAAACATTGAGTTGGGCCAGCCATTCAACCTGCAAGGCAGTTTTACGATGAACCTGCCGCAAAATGAACTGGCCGGGGATGTTACGTTTGGCGGACTGGTGCAAAGCGCAGCAGATGGAAAACGCTTCGGGATCAGTGGTCTCAAGCTTTCATTCAATGGCAAACAAGGTACCGGCGAAGATACGGTAGATCTTGATGCAACCGTGACCGCCAACGCTGATATTGACCTTGCAAAGGATCAGGCCATCCTTTCCGATTTTGCACTACGACTTTACGATCTCGCGGTGACCGGCGAACTCACTGTTTCATCGCTCTCAGCCGCAAGGAGTTTCACAGGTCAGTTAAACGTGGCTGAGTTCAGCCCGAAAGCGCTTATGAAGGATCTGGGTATGGAGCCGCCGTCAACGCAAAATGACAAGGCACTGACAAGCCTGCAGGCTGATATGAAATTCACGGGCTCAGATGATAGTGCCGATATGCAGAACCTGACTGTCAGGTTTGACCAGTCCACATTCAACGGCAAGCTAAAGCTGGTTAATTTTGATTTTCCAAAACTGGCGTTTGATTTCAAAGTGGATCGTTTGAATCTCGACGACTATTCGCCGGTCGAGCAAACCACAAGCCAGTCCACCACGGGCCCGGCAGCTGAAGAAGGAGACCTGTCCGTTGATGTATTTCGTGGTTTCACCGGTGGCGGTAACTTCAGTATTTCTGAGTTGATCGTTGCCGGTTTGACGGCCACCGATGTAAGCTTGAAGATGAGCAGCGACGGAAAATCTGTGCGCTTCTCTCCGGTCAATGCAAACTTCTATGGCGGTAAGCATGAGGGTGATATCACTATCGACGCCAGTGGTACCCGCCCCCTGATGACTGCAAACCACGGAATCTCAGGCGTACAGGCCGAAAGCTTTTTGAACGATCTGACGGGTACTGCACGTCTGGAAGGTACCGGAGATTTCTTCCTTCAGATTAAGACGGACTTGAGCAATTCCCGCTCGGTAGTCGAGGCCCTTTCAGGTGATATTGGCATGAGTGTTGTCAATGGTGCGTTTGTGGGTATCGATGTCACTCAGACTATCAGCGCAGTCAAGGCCGCACTGGGTAAGCAGTCGGAGATTGTCAGTGAATCGGACCAGGGTCAGAAAACGAAATTCGCCGAGCTCACCATGAGTGGTGTTTTTGATCGGGGTGTACTCAATAGCGATGATTTACTGATGGAGTCGCCTTTGTTACGTGCAACAGGAAAAGGCAGCTTCAATTTTGTGGAGGAATCCATCGATTATGTTTTGAAGCCGATGCTGATAGGCGAGGCTGCTGATAACCTGGGTGATCTGAAAGGTATCCCGATACCGGTCAAGATGAGTGGAAACCTGTATGAGCCCTCAATCAAAGTGGATATCGTGTCTGCGCTTGCTGCCTCACAAAAAGAAAAAGTCACCAAGAAGGCAGATGAGTATATCGGTAAACTTTTGGGCGGAGATGAGGATTCCAGTTCCGATGACAAGGAAGGTGACGGTAGCGGGAAGTCTGACCCGGCCTCGTCACTACTGAAAGGTCTTCTTGGCGGTAAGAAGAAATCTGATGAAAAGAAAGATGATGACGGTGGTGCTTAGCGCGGCTGTGCAAGTCAGGGTCTTGATTTAGTCTTCCGGGTTTCAATAAAAAAGCCCTGCATGAGCAGGGCTTTTTCGTTACGGGTCCGTTATACGTTTAAGCCGAATTTAAGCAGCCCGGCGTGAACGTTGACCTTGATTTCTGCCGCGAGGAGCTTGCGCAGAGGCATTGCGACCACGACTGTTACGGCCCTGACCTGAGTTATTTCGGCTATGGTTAGCAGGCCGTGAGTTACGTCCCCTGTTACCACCACCGCCGTTTTTGATCGGCTCGGCCTTGATGCTTTCATCCGGTTCATAACCTGGAATCACGACGCTCTCGATACTACATCTTTGCAGTTTTTCGATATCAGCGAGTAGTTTTCTCTCATCGACACAAACCAGCGATATGGCCTCACCGTCGAGACCTGCACGGCCGGTACGACCGATGCGATGAACGTAGTCTTCCGCTACATTGGGCAATTCGAAGTTGACCACGTGTGGCAGTTGTTCGATGTCGAGTCCACGGGCGGCTATGTCGGTGGCGACCAGGACACGTATTTCGCCCTTCTTGAAGTCCGCCAATGCACGCGTGCGGGCACCCTGGGACTTGTTACCATGAATCGCAGTAGCGGAGATTCCGTCCTGCTCCAGTTGTTTACTGAGCCGGTTTGCCAGGTGCTTGGTGCGGGTAAATACCAGCACTTGTTGCCAGTTACCCATACCGATCATATGTGAAAGCAGTTCACGTTTGCGACTGCGATCAACCGGGTGTACGACTTGTGAGATTTGCTCTGCCGTGGTGTTTTGACGCGCAACCTGGATTTCCATTGGTGCGTTCAGCAATTCATTGGCCAGTTGTTTGATGTCCTTCGAAAAAGTGGCTGAGAACAGCAGGTTCTGCCGGTTTTTTGGAATCGCCTGCAGGACTTTGCGAATATCGCGAATGAATCCCATGTCGAGCATACGATCTGCTTCGTCAAGTACGAGTGTTTCAACTGCATCAAGACGAATCGTTCCGCGCTGCATGTGATCGAGCAGACGGCCCGGGGTTGCAATGACGATGTCTACGCCGCGGCGTAACTTTGTGATTTGCGGGTTAATGCTGACGCCGCCAAAAATGACGGTTGAATTGAACGGCAGGTAACGGCCGTAGTCCTCGACGCTCTCAGCAACCTGGGCTGCGAGTTCGCGTGTGGGAACAAGAATTAGCGCGCGTACGCGCTTGTTTCCCTGTACCGCAGTGCTTTGTAGCCTCTGCAGTAAGGGTAAAGTGAAGCCCGCGGTCTTGCCGGTACCCGTTTGGGCGCCTGCCAGAAGATCATGGCCTTCAAGAATAAGGGGGATTGCCTGCTGTTGAATCGGGGTTGCTTCTAAGTAACCCTGTTTTTCTGTCGCGCGCAACAATTCGGCCGAAAGGCCAAGTTCTGAAAATAACATGTGTGATTTTTACTCCGAGATCGCCCTGCCCAAACGCGGTGACTTATTCACTGCATGGGTCGGTCCGGGCTAATTCTCATTCGGTTTCCGCATCCGGCGTTGTGCCGGAAGGGAGTGGTTGGCACAGACCGAAGTGTGCCAAGACGTGGCGCACTATAACAGAAGTGCAGTTATTAACAAGCAGTGTGTTCTTACAGGCCTTCGCGGTTAGCTCGCGTGTTATGGGCCAAAGCGCTGAAATCGTTCCCGGTCGGGTTCTGGTAAACCCGCAAGTCAAATTCCGGCAACACAGCGAGGACGTGGTCAAAAATATCCGCCTGGATGGCTTCATAGTTGGCCCATACCTTGTCCTTACTAAATACGTAAATCTCTATCGGCAGGCCAAACTCGGTTGGTTTCAACTGCCGGACCAGGAAGGTCATCTTTTTGTTGATCATCGGGTGGTTCAAAAGATAAGCCCGCACATAGGCGCGGAAAGTACCCACATTTGTCATGCGTCTGCCGTTGACAAGGCTCGCATTGTCGACTTTCTCGGCTGTATTGAACGCTTCAAGTTCAGCTTTCTTTGTGTTGATATAGTCGGAGATATATTGAATTTTTCCAAAACGCTCAAGCATGTCCTCATCGCAGAACCTGATACTGTTCATGTCGATATTGACCGCACGCTTAATGCGTCTGCCACCGGATTTCTGCATGCCGCGCCAATTCTTGAAAGATTCGCTGATCAAGGCATAGGTCGGGATAGTAGTGATGGTCTTGTCCCAGTTTTGTACCTTGACCGTCGTGAGTGTCACCTCCAGCACGTCACCATCGGCACCGTACTTTGGCATTTCAATCCAGTCACCATGTGAGACCATCTTATTCGCGGCCAGCTGAATACCCGCCACAAAACCTAAAATGGCATCGCGAAAAATCAGCATCAAAACGGCGGTGAGCGCACCGATGCCACTGAGTAGAAACAGTGGTGTTTTATTCAGAAGGATGGATACGACAAAGACGATAGTCAGAAAGTACAGTGCGATTTTCGAGATCTGGATAAAGCCCTTGATGGGTATTTCCTTGGATGCACGGAAACCTTTGTAAATTTCTTCGACGGCATTGAGTATGGCATCCACCACCAGCATCAGGATGATGAGCATATAAATCTGGGTGGCGGACCTGATGATAACGATCGTCATGTCCATACCCGCAAGCGCAATCGGCGTCAGCACATAAACAACGATCGCGGGAACGAGGTAGGTCAGCCGGCTGAGTGCCCCCTGGTGCAAAATAGCGTCATCCCATTTCAGGTTGGACTTGGAAATGAGGTGGGCAAGCGAGGACAGGATGTATCGTTTGGCAATAAAATTCGCTGTCAGGCTCAATAACAGAACACAGATGATAGCCACACCGCGAGCGAAATAGAAAGCCAGTACTTCAGTTATACCGTGACCTTGCAACCAGGCCTGCAATAATTCCAACATAGGACCGTGAATAAGTTTGATGAGAGGCAGGTATTATAACCCCCGTAACACTTCGCAACATTCGATTCTGTGCTATGAGATATATTGTGGGTTAAGATAATAAAGTCCCGGCCTTTTCAGGTGTGGGGTTAATGATTTTAATGTAGTAAGGGAGAGAAAATATGAGCATGATGTCTGAATTCAAACAATTTGCAATGCGTGGAAATGTTATTGATATGGCCGTAGGTATTGTTATCGGTGGAGCCTTTGGGAAGATCGTTTCTTCATTTGTGAACGACGTTCTGATGCCACCCATTGGTATGTTGATGGGCGGTGTTGATTTCAGCGATCTGGCTGTTGTACTGAAAGAAGCATCCGGGGATGTCGCAGCAGTTACGCTCAACTACGGTTCGTTCATTCAGACCGTCGTGGACTTCCTGATCATCGCTTTTGCCATATTCATGGTTATCAAGGCAATGAATAATATGAAGAAAAAGGAAGAGGCCGCACCAGCAGAGCCACCAAAACCGTCTGCTGAAGAAGTGTTGTTAACAGAAATCCGGGATGCCTTGAAAAAATAACAGGCCGATCAATTCAAGTCTGATATGGTTGTGATATAGGCCGACCCGGGGAATCGTTTCCCGGGGTCGGTCTTTTTTTATGAGTCCCTAAACTCTAAAGCGTCGTCGCAACGTTGTTTGGTAAGGTAGCAGGGGTTGCCAATTTGTTTGCGATTATTGATGCTGCATACTTCCTTGCCATTTTTTGTTCGCGTTACCGCCAGCAGTTTTGGTGGTCGAAATGCCTCCATGTAATAGATGCAGTGTCGCCAGACGGACTCTTCAGGCAAGGTGACAACTTCAATGTTCTCCTCGCCATACCGGCAGTTTGCGTACGTTAGAAATTCCGTTTCACCGGCTTTGTATTCGCAGGCCATCGCAAAACCGGTCGTTGCCAGCAGCACGCTTGCGATTGTGAATCGAAGGGCTTTCATGTTCATGTCCGTTACTCCATTTGCAGACGCTCTGTTCGCACAGGGTGAACCGGATTTGCGACGCAAATCCCCTGGAGCGTCCATATCAGTTCAACATATTGGGTAGAAAATCGGAATGACGTAGGTCAATGAACTGCCGTTCTCTATTCAAAAACGACAGGGTCGTACAGATAATTGAAATCGTGAGAGTTATTGCTGGTTGGAATGGGTGCTCTCAGCCAAATGTAAAACCATGTCGTTTTCTACCAACTGCTGGCAAGTCAACCTGTAGCCCTGCTCACGAAGCCGTTTTGGGATCAGCGCGGTTTCGATATCATTGGCCCCAGGCAAATCAATGCATTCAATTTTAAGCCTGCATTTGCCACATTCACCGCCACCACCACAAATGGATGCAACATTGACGTTGTGAGTTGCCAGTGACAGAAAAAGGTTGCTGCCTTTTCTGAGATTTACCTGTCGTGAGTTACCGGCTTTTTTGTCGACCAAGGTGACGACCGCTTCATCATTTTTGCGAAAAATATTCAGAAAGAAAAAATCAGCCCGGGTGAAGCTACCGAACAACAAACCGAAACCACTGAGACCCAGCCAGATCGCAATTAAGGCGACGGTGATAATCAGCGGGTTATTAAAGTTTTCCCTGCCGGGATAGTCCATGATGTGCAGCATCCAGAAAAAGTCCCGTACGCGCCAATAGGTATTCCGTCTTTCGAGTATTGCCCCGGTAGACGCGGATATATAGATGGCTGTATTGGCCTTGTCTGAAAAATTGACTCTCCAAAAGGCGCCCTTTTTGCCACGTGTTTCTTTATCCGGAGCCATACCCGGTTCGATGGAAACAATGACACCATCCCCGCCAAAATCCTGCTGTGCCAGTCTTTCTGCATCAGTTTTATCTATCACGATGAGGGAAGCATCGACGGCGCTAATCAGGCTTTCACCGTCAGCACGTTTGACCAGGTAAACCACTTTGCCAAGGCGCATCATCAAATCGACGCCAAGAGCGTTTTCCAGACGCTCAGCAGGCAACTGAGCCGGGTTCAGCAGTCGCGTTGAGTCGATAGTTTGTGATTCGGCGGTCGTCGGGCGGGCCCATTGCTTACCACTGACTTTGACGGGGTCAATCAGGGCGATGACGAGCCCACTCAACAGCCAGAGAAACACCTGAACACCTATCAGCAGTCCCACCCACTTGTGGATTTTTTTGAGTGTGCGTGTCAATTGGTGCCCAGCCTGAGTTTTTTGCGGCGGCCACTGAAGCTGTAAAACAACAACCACAAGCCGCTGATCGCGAATGTCAGGCCGGTAAACTGTGCGGCGATCAGCAAGCGGTTATGGGCATCTGAACGGTCTTCATAGTCCATGATGTGCAACATCCATAAGAAATCGAAAATCCGCCAGTACTGATGTCGCCGGGTGGCCAGTGAACCGTTGAAGGGATCGATATAAAAACTGGTCGCAAAGCGGTCGTCGAAGTCCACCCGCCACAATGGTAAACGCCGGGTTTTGATTTCCATGGGTGGGTTTGAAGTGATTAACATGACATTGGTAATCTGCGCTTCACCGGCGAAGTGATATCTTGCAATCTCCCTGGCGCTTTGCTCGTCCAGCGGTGAGTAGGTTAAGCCGGTCTGAGGGTCAAGCAGGTAGCGCTTTTCTGTTGTCATGACCGTATACAAGGTCTTGCCCATTACCGGCGTCAGGCCGATCCGGATTGCGTCCGGATACTGCATGCGAAGATCAACGAAGCTGATTTTCGGTGAATCAGGAACAACGACCGTGTCCTGCATGTTTCTGACCAATGGGTCGCCGTGAATAAAGTCGATATCAACGACCACCATGTACAGTCCGGTGGCCAGCCAGATCAGTACCTGGATTCCTACAAACAATCCAAGCCATTTGTGAAGCTTACGGGCAACGACTGCGGGCTTAAGCACCGGTAGCGGGTCTTGAGGGGTGCTTTTCGAAACGGAACAGACGTAGGCGATTGGCGTTGCTTACAACCGTGACCGATGAAAATGCCATCGCAGTACCGGCAACAATCGGGTTGAGTAACATGCCCATCAATGGATAGAGCAGGCCAGCCGCAATGGGAATACCCACCGAGTTATAAATGAATGCTCCAAAAAGATTCTGCCGGATGTTTTTCATCGTGGCCCGTGATATGTCGATAGCATCGGCGACACCATGTAAAGATCCCCGCATCAGCGTGATATCGGCACTTTCGATGGCGACATCGGTACCCGTACCAATGGCAAAACCCACATGCGCCAAGGCCAGTGCCGGGGCATCATTGATGCCGTCACCAACCATACCAACCCGCTCTCCCTGCTTTTGTAGTTCAGCGACCTGGTCTTTCTTGTCCTGTGGCAGCACCTCTGCGCGAACCTGGGTGATACCGACCTGACGGGCAACAGCCTCGGCCGTGCGCTGGTTATCGCCGGTTAGCATGACCACGTTGAGGCCATCAGTCTGCAGGCGTTTAATGGCCTCGATCGATTCCGGTTTGATCGGGTCAGCCACCGCAAATATGGCGATGAGTTGCCCGTCTGAGGCCAAAAACATGGGTGTCCACGCATTTCCTGCCATGCGCTCACTGCTTGCGAGCGCTTCAGAATTCAACGCCACAGCGGCACTGTCCATGAGGCGTTTGTTACCGAACAACAGGTGCTGACCACCAAGCTCCCCCTTGATACCCTGTCCGGGCATGGCTTCAAAACCCTCGACGTTTAACAGGTCCAGTTCCTGTAGTTTGGCAGCATCGAGGAACGCCTGTGCAAGTGGGTGTTCGGAATGGCTCTCAAGGCTTGCAGCCAACAACAGCAGGGCGTTTTGGGTCTGATCACAATGGGCATCAATTTCAATCACCGTCGGCTGGCCGGTGGTGATGGTGCCGGTTTTATCCAGCACCATGGTGGTGAGTTGGCTGGCGGTTTGCAAAGCTTCGCCATTGCGGATCAGTATTCCGGCTTCAGCTGCCTTGCCGATACCGACCATGACCGACATCGGTGTCGCCAGACCGAGGGCGCATGGGCAGGCAATAATCAGGACGGTCACAGCAGTAACAATGGCATAGACGGCTCGTGGCTCAGGGCCGATGCTGAACCAAACCAGCGCCGCAAGAAGGGCGATTACCATCACAACCGGTACGAATACCGCGGCAATGGCATCAGCCAGTTTACCGATAGGCGGTTTGCTATTTTGTGCCTGGCGAACCAGCTTGATGATACGTGCAAGCGCAGTTTCGGAACCCACGCGGGTGGCGCGGTAGATGACACTGCCTGTCTTGTTGAGTGTGCCCGCGGAGACCTCACTGCCAACGATCTTTGTCACCGGGACCGGTTCGCCCGTCAGCATGGATTCATCAATATTTGTCTGGCCTTGCTCCACGACGCCATCAACTGCAATCTGCTCGCCGGGACGTACGCGAACCAGATCACCTTTAATGACGGTGCTGATGGGTACATCAATTTCTTCGTTACCCCGGACGATACGTGCTGTTTTGGTTTGTAAATCCAACAGGCGGCGAATGGCCTGAGAGGTTCGGCCGCGCGCTTTTTGCTCCAGGGCCTGGCCGAGATTGACCATGCCGATGATGATCACGGCAGCTTCAAAATAAACATGCCGTGCAATTTCCGGCACCAGTGCGGGAAACAACACGATCACCGTGGAATATAGCCAGGCAGTGCCGGTGCCCAACGCTATCAGCGTATCCATCGTTGCCGATCTATTCTGCAAAGATTTTAAAGCCCCGCTGAAGAAATGCCGCCCCGTGTAATACATGACAGCAGCGGTGATAAGGGCGATCAATAACCAGGCGATATGATTCAAATTCCATACGGTATCGATGGCAGGTACATTCATACCGAAAACCATCAATATCGCGCCAGTGCCTAGCGCCAGCACGGTTTTGTATATCAGCCTGCGGAAATTGGCCTGGTTGACCCGGTCGGTTTCCTCCAGTGATTGAATCGGGTCAACCACCGCTTCAAAACCCGCTTGCGCCACTGCAGCTATCAGCACGTCACTGACAACCGTGCCATCTACGCTGACCTCGCGGCTGGCGAGGTTGACGCTCACGTCATTGACACCGGGCGTTTCCCGCAGAGCCTTCTCAATGGGTCTTTGACAGGAAGCGCAGTGCATCCCGTCAATCTTCAGAAGGATAGAAGTGTTATCTGTCGTGGTCACTCATCGGTCCAATGACTAAGGTCGCGGTCAAGCAGGCGTGATAGGTGCTGAACGTCAGCCCGTAGTGTTTCACGCAGGGTCTCTGCCAATTGCGGCGTTAGCGGCTCCGGCGACTTGGGCACCTTGTTCAGTTTGGTCAGGCGTTTGATAAAACTCATTTTCTTGGTGCCGTCCGGGTTATATTTCCGGGATCGTTGTTGCAATGTATCGGCAATTTTTCCATTGCTTGTCGCCGGCACAAAGAGCAGGTCCTGTAACCAGCGGTATCGATACATCTGGCTTTCAAATCTTCTTTCAAACTCTGTTTGTCCATCGTCATCGACACCAAGAAACTCAAGTGTCTGTTTGTATACGCCCGCTGTATCACTGGCAAAATCTTCGAACACGATCACGTGCGTTTGCTCACGACCTGCAAGTTTGAACAGTCTTTCGATTTGCGCACCAAATTTTGCAACCTCTGCGTAATTCAGCAAACGTGGATCAAGACAGCGTTTTGGAAGGCCTTCGCCCCGCATACGTGCGTCTTGAAGTCCCCAGGCTGTTGCGAAGTCCGCTTGGTCCTCCTGCAGCAGAAACTGCATACGCAGGTGATAGGACGGTAGCATTTTAAGTGGGTTTCGCACCTGAACGATAAATTTGGCTTGCGGGTTGAAGTGCAGAATACGCTCAATGACACCCGGGCCATAAAGGTAGGAAACGGATCCTTCGCCCAGTGCCTTGTGCGCTTGTGTGCAATGTGAAAAACAGCGATCCAGGTAGTCCCGCTTGAGTTCATCCGTATCGGGGATATAATCCGTCTTTGCGAAATAATGGGGTTCCTTCGGTCTTGAGAAACATATTTGCGGGTTTCGTGAAAGGTAACGGCTGAGGGCCGTCGTACCACAGCGCGGTGCACCTACCAGGAAGAAGTCAGGAAATCGGTCAGTTTTGGCTTTGTTCAAAGTTTCACCCGGCACACCAGGGTGTGCGTTAATTTAACTCCCCGCGTTACAAACCGGAGCCGAAAGGCCTCATATGGAGGCCAGGTTTTTGCGGTGCCTTGTACCCTTGGCGCTGGGTAACAGTTCGGTATGATAACAAACCCCGCTTATTCCCGACATAAAGACCCCGCTTGGTTTTCAATTGAAAATACTATGTGAGAATTTCTACTCATTTTTGTCACTCGCCTCTTTCATGCCATGTCCTTGCCATAACAGGAAAATGGCGGGAATGACTGCCAGGGTCAGAACGGTTGCACTTACCATCCCGCCCACCATGGGCGCGGCAATCCTGCGCATGACCTCGGAGCCGGTACCGCCTCCCAACATAATGGGCAGCAGGCCCACGATGATAGTGGCGACTGTCATCATGATTGGTCGTACTCTCATTAATGCGCCTTCATAAACAGCCTTTTCAACATCATCTCTCTGCATAGGCCTGCCGGCCTGCTCGGCACGCAGTTGGTGTCGGGCCATGGCCTGTTTGAGATAAACCAGCATGATCACACCGATTTCCACTGCCACGCCCGCCAGCGCGATAAAGCCAACACCGACCGCCACCGACAGGTTGTAGTCCAACAGGTAGAGCAGCCACAGGCCACCGGTCAGCGCCATCGGTAATGTTCCGAGGATGATAAGCACCTCGACCACGTTTCTGAAGTTGAGAAAAAGCAGCAGCATGATGGTGATGATGGTGATCGGAATGACAATCACGAGGTGTTCTTTGGCGCGCTCCATGTATTCATATTGCCCGGACCAGGTGATCGAGTAGCCTGCCGGTAGATCAACCTGCTCAGCGACCGCTTTTCGGGCAGCATCCACATAAGTTCCGAGATCAACGTCGGCAATATCGACATAGATCCAGCCATTCAAGCGTGCATTTTCACTCTTGATCATCGGCGGTCCATCCTCGACACGCAGGTCAGCCACGGCTTGCAGGGTAATATGCTGACCGGCCGGTGTGACGATGGGTAAGAGCTTGAGTTGCTCCAGCGAGTCACGCATATATCTCGGGTATCGTAAATTGACCGGATAACGTTCAAGACCTTCAACGGTTTCGGTGACGTTCATACCGCCGATCGCGGTTTTCACAACATCCTGCACATCATCGATGTTGAGCCCGTAGCGTGAAGCGGCCTCGCGGTTGATATCAACCGTGACATAACGCCCGCCGGCGACCCGTTCTGCATAGGCCGAGGTGGTTCCGGGCACGGTCAGTAGTACCTGCTCAATATCCTTACCGATACCCTCAATGACGCTGAGGTCCGCGCCTCCGATCTTGATACCCACGGGTGTTTTAATACCGGTGGCCAGCATGTCAATACGGGTCTTGATCGGCCAGACCCAGGCATTGGTGACACCGGGAAGGTCCAGTCTCTGGTCCAATTCCGCCTTGATGCTGTCGATGGTCACACCCGCCCGCCATTCCGACTCGGGTTTCAGCTGGATAACCGACTCGATCATGGTCAACGGAGCAGGATCAGTTGCCGTTTCAGCGCGTCCGATCTTGCCGAAAACCGACTTCACCTCCGGTACTGAATAGATCAATTTATCTGTCTGTTGAAGTAGTTGCTGTGCTTTACCGATCGATATACCGGGGAAAGTTGTTGGCATATACATGATGTCGCCTTCATTCAGATCCGGCATGAACTCTGATCCGAGCCTGGTCGCAGGCCATAATCCTACGATCACCAGTGCGGCCGAGACCGTCAGCACCAGCAGGGGGCGGTGTGTAACCGCGTTGATCAATGGCCGGTACAGCCAGATCAGCGCACGGTTCAATGGGTTTTTGTGTTCCGGTGTCACCCTTCCGCGAATAAAGTAACCCATCAGGACGGGGACGAGGGTGATGGATAGTATTGCAGCGCCGGCCATGGAATAGGTCTTGGTAAACGCCAGCGGGGCAAACATCCTGCCCTCCTGTGCCTGCAGCGTAAATACCGGCAAAAAGCTCAGGGTGATGATCAACAGGGAAAAGAACAACGGCGGCCCGACTTCAGTGGCCGCTTCGGCAATCACATCCCAGTGCTTTTTCGGGTCGTAGTCTGCCTGCTCCATCTTCTTGTGAACGGTCTCGATCATGACGATCGCAGCATCGACCATGGCGCCAATGGCAATTGCGATACCGCCAAGCGACATGATATTGGCATTCAGACCCTGAAAGCGCATGACCAGAAAGGCGATGAGGATGCCGACCGGTAGCGAGAGGATCACAACCAGCGACGAGCGGAAGTGAAACAGGAACAGGATACAGACCAGCACCACAATCAGGAACTCCTCGACCAGTTTTGTCTTGAGTGTCTCAACAGACCGGTCGATCAAAGCGGAGCGATTGTAGGTCTCAACCACTTCGACACCTTCGGGCAGACTGTCTTTTAGTTCGGCCAGCCTGTTTTTGACTTTGGCGATCGTTGTCTGTGCATTTTCACCATAGCGCATAACGACGACAGCACCGACCACCTCGCCCTCACCATTGAGTTCGGCAATACCGCGTCTGAGCTGTGGCCCCATGCGGATGTCGGCGACATCCTGCAATCTCACCGGGGTGCCTTTATCATTCATGCCGAGCGGAATTTTCTGCAGATCAGCTATGGAAGTCAGGTAGCCGGTTGCACGCACCATGTACTCGGCTTCCCCCATTTCTATGACCGAACCGCCAACCTCCTGGTTACCCCGCTTTATGGCACTGCGCACCTGTGCCAAAGACAAGCGATAGGCCTGTAATGCGTTCGGGTTGATCACGACCTGGTACTGCTGGACCATGCCGCCAATGGTGGCAACCTCTGAGACCCCCGGTACGGTTTGCAACTCAAATTTCAGAAACCAGTCCTGAATGGCGCGAAGCTGGCTGAGATCCTTACTGCCTGTACGGTCAACCAATGCGTATTCATACACCCAGCCGACACCGGTCGCATCGGGGCCAAGGGCTGGCCTGGCATCCGGGGGCAGGTCACCGGATACCTGGTTCAGGTACTCGAGTACCCGTGAACGGGCCCAGTAAAGATCGGTGCCGTCCTCAAAAATGATGTAAACAAATGAGTCACCAAAAAACGAGTATCCCCGCACCGTGGTGGCGCCGGGAACTGCCAGCATGGCCGTCGTTAATGGATAGGTAACCTGATCCTCCACCACCTGCGGCGCCTGGCCCGGGTAGTTGGTTTTGATGATGACCTGGACATCCGAAAGATCGGGCAGGGCATCGATGGGTGTTGTGTAAATGGCCCGCAAACCCGCAAGCACCAGGATGCCCGTCATCAGCAACACCAGGATTCGATTGTTCAGCGACCAGCGGATAATGGCATTAATCACAATCCGCCCTCCACTTTGTGAAGGTCATTGGCTTCATGATGCGCACGCTCATCAACCCCGGCAGGTTCAGGCTGGTGAATATTGCTGATGACATAGTCACCCACCTTGGAGTGGCTCAGTGAAAAGTGAATGTTCTGACCAATGCTGATGGTCTCGAGGTGTACACCCGGCAATACATCAAACTCCATGGTCATGGCGGTCCAGCCGAGTGCCTCGATAGGGCCATGGCTGATACGTATTCGCCGGCTTGCCAACTCCACCGCCTCGACAATGCCGCTGCCAAATACCGCCTGTTGGCTGCCTCTGCCGTCCGTTAAATGACTGGCATCAAGACGTTGAATACTGCCGGCCAGGCTGGCCTCTGAGTCGATCAGGAATTGCGCAGATGTGACCACCTCGTCACCAACCTCCAGTCCGGCTATGATTTCCTGCCAGTCGCCGCTTTCAATACCGGTCATGACCTCGTGCACCGTGTAGTTACCATCGCCAATGCGACAACGACCCGGTCGGCATCCTGGCCGCGTATCAGTGCTTCACGGGGTATACTCAAGGCACCCGGGTGTGGTTTGCCAAATATCGTCACGCGGGCATACATATTGGGTTTCATCCGTTCATCGGGGTTATCAAAGCGAAGCCGTACCTGCAGCGTACGGGTTTTGGGATCCAACACCGGGTAGACGTAATCAACCCGGCCACTGAAGACCTCACCCGGCATATAATTCAGTCGTGCCTCGGCGGATTGTAATTCCGTCACCCAGTCAGCCTGGGACTCAAAAACTTCGGCCTGAAGCCAAACACTGGAAAGGTCGGCCAGGCTCAGAATTTCGGTAGCTGGCCGGACAAAAATCCCCTCTTTCACGTTGAGGCTGGTAACGGTACCGTCCTGCGGGGCCAGTATCTGTATGGTGTTGCTAACTTTTGATGTGTTTGCCAGGCGCTGAATATCCGCTTCGACCATCCCAAGCGCCAGTAACTTTTCCCTGGATGCCGCTAACAGTCGCTTGTCATTACGCCGCTTGGTCTGAACGTATTCTTTCTGCGCGTTGACCAGTTGGGGTGAGTAAAACTCAAACAGGGCCTGGCCTTTCCTGACCCGTTCACCCACATTTTTGACCAGCAGGCGCTCAATCCAGCCCTCGGTACGCAAATTGATCTGGCTGACACGGGTTTCATCAAAACCCACGTAACCGGTTGCCTCCACCTTGCGCCACAGGGAGCGGCGTTCGGCCTTGCTTGTGCGAACCCCCAGGCTTTGCTGAACGTTTGAACTGATATGGACGGCGTTATCGTCCGTCCCGGTTTTTGCATACACAGGAACCAGGTCCATACCCATCGGTGACTTACCGGGACCGTCACGTCTGTAATCCGGGTCCATGGGGGCGACCCAATACAGGATTTCCGGTTCTTTTTGTTCTTCGGCGTAAACAGGTACCAGGTCCATACCCATCGGCGACTTACCGGGTTCGTCACGGCGGTAGGCCGGGTCCATGGGGGCCACCCAGTAAAGAACCTCTTTTTCGGCTTTTTCACTACCGGCAGATCGAAAATCGAGACTTTCCCCAAGAATGGTGTAGTTGCTGATCAGTACACCACCTGCCAAACCGATGACCAGGGTGGCGATCAACGGCATTTTTGGGTGGCCTGCCGGCTTTTTGTCTTTACTCATGATGATTCTCCCTGGAAATACAATAACCTCGCACGGGTAATAATTTCGTCGGCGCGCAGCGCCGCGTGGCTTAGTTTGAGTTCATATTCACCGATGCGGGCACGCATCAGGTTTGTCAGGTCACCGATGGCATCCTGGTAGTCTTCAAAGGCCGTTTCTGCGTTATAGGCTGCCTGCGGTAACAGGTATTCCTGGTAGAGCCCCAGTCTTTCCTGTTCGCGTCCCAGGGTTGCGGTATGTTCCTCCACACGGGCTTTCATCGAGCGGTAGACATCATCGCGAACGTATTCAACGGCAGAGGTGTCTGCGATACTGGCGGCTAACAGGCGGTCCTGGCGGTTCTTTGTAAATAGGGGAATATCCATGGTTACAAAGACCGACAGCAGGTCGCTGCGGTTGCTGCCGTTGGTGTTCTGGCCACTGCGGCCACCATAGGCAAGGTCCACGGCAAAGCCCGGTTTGTAAGCTTGCCGGGCGATTTCTTCAGATGTTCTGGATTTGGCAATTTCGTGTTGCCAGGCGCGTACCCGCGGGTGCTCAACCAGCGCGGCAATGATTTGCTCTGCACCCGATGGCTGGCTGATTTTTGGCCAATCCGGGTCAAGTTCACGGAAAGCATTTGCGCCAATACGTTCTGCCAGCCGCGCGCGAGCCTGTTCTTCCTGTTGCTGCATACCTATAAGCCGTTCCTCTACCCGGGATAACTCAAGTTGGGCCTGTACGGTATCCTGCTGATGGGCGCGGCCGGTCGCGAAGTAATCGCGGGTGATCTCTGCCAGGTCCTTAAAAACGACCAGTGATTGTTGCAGGATTTTCAGGCGTTCACGATGCAGGAATATTCTTGTGTACTCTTCACGCACGGCAAGCAGTACCAGGTACTGCCGGTCCAGGGCCTCAGCGTCGTTTCGTGCAACGGACTCACTCAAGCGCTCACTTTTAAGCGATCGTGTCTGGCCGCGTGGAAACATCTGCTGAACACCGATGACGGCCTGTGTCATCGGCTCCTGGCCCAGGTTGAACGTATCGGTGGGCAGGTTGGCAAAGCCCAGCTTTAGCCGGGGGTCGGGTAGGCTTTCGGTCGCCACCGCCAACTCGGACATGGACCGACTGCGGGCATCAATGGCTTGCAGGGTAAAGTCGTTTTTCAGTGCCAACGCGCTGGCTTCTTCAATGGTTAAATCAGCGGCAAAAATTACCTCTGCGCCGGCAAACAGCAGCAGCGTCACCGCACACAAACGGTGAAATGCCTTATCGGCAAAAGACTGGTACATCGTATTCTCCACAACACCACAGGCGTTTTAACCTGTGTTACAAACAATAATCGGGATATAACCGCGGCAAAAGCGGTTCGGAACACTGGTGGTTCAGACGATGGGAGGTTTGAAAAGTGGTGGACTGAAGTGGCTTAGTGGCTCACCGGTATCAGGTAGATACAGACGAGAACCCGTTTTGAAAATTGCATTGAGTGTTATCGAGCTAAACGCCATGACACCGCTTGGACAGGCGCCACAATGAAACATTGAATCACAGCCATCGGATGGCATTGCAGGATCGTGGTCACAACAGTCCATGCTTTGCATATCGTCATGATTCATGTCGCGTGAGCCGTGCTGAGACGTTTGCTGGGAATCATGCATATCGCACGACGAAACCTGTAGCGGTTGCGATGCGAGTAATACAAAAATGGCCAGAAATACGTACTTCATAAAACAATCATACACCAAAACGTCATTTTTCAACTTGAATCATGTGATTCTAGAATTGCCAGGCGCTTCCCACGGTCAGGTAAATCGAGGTGTCTTCCGGGCCGCGGGCCACATCAACGCCGGCCTGCAGACCCAGTTTCCTGGCCAGGCGATATCGAAAACCGAGCCCGCCTGCACCGACGGTTTGACCCTTTCCGCGAAACTCGTTAATGGAGGTAGTTTTTCCGATACCACCGAAAAACACCAATGACCAGCGTGGTGTTACGCCCCAGAGATATTCCGCTTCGGCCACCAGCGCACTTTCCCCCTGGTAGCGCATTGCCGGTATGCCCCGCAGCATCACAAAAGGATAGGAAAAGTAAGGAACGTCGCCGCTCACTGTCTCACCTACAAACTTCAGGCCGAGGCTGGAGTAGTCACCGAAGGGGGTATAGTGCAAGAGGCTGCCCTTATAGCTGTCGTAGTCAAAATCACTGCCCCAGGTATTAGCGAAATTCTTGTATTCCAATTTGCCTGACAGCCCGCTTGAGGGTGTAAATACCGTATTTCTGCCATCGTAAATGACATACACGCCGAGTGCAGCCAGGTCAAAGTTGAACTGCGGGTCGGGAAGGTCAGGTGGGAGAATCTCACCCAGGCCGAAGGTATTATCAGCAGTGACATAAAGGTACTTGGCGCCTAACCACCAGTTGGTCTCTTTCAGACGGAACTGCATCTGCTGGAACAGCAATGCGCCATCGATATTAAAATCGATTCCTTGCTCTAGAATCTTCTCATCGCGGCCATTAATGTACAAGGCCAAATTGACATTCATTTTAGCCAGGGCGCCGGTGTAGCGGATATGATCGTCTTTCCAAACACCCAGGTGTCCACCGCCGTAGGCATAGGTGCCGTTTTCAGTTTTCGCACCAAAACCCACGCTGATACTCGGCGGCCCCTTATGCTCGTGTACCTCCGGATCCAGTTCCTTCGGTGCATGGAAATAAGCGACCGCCGCACCCAGCCCAAAACCTACAGCAGGCTCGGTAATAATGATCGGGACAGGCAAAAACCCTTTCGCGCTGGCCAGGTAGTCGCTGACGTCAAATTGGCCGTCCTGCTCATCGAACAGGTAATCGGGAAGCCAGCCAGCGCCGGCCATGGGTGACCAGAGACACAGGGCAGCGAGGGCTGTCAGCACTCTGTTTTTTGTTGTTTTCATTTCAGGGCACCCAGGGTGAAAGGCTGCTTGGGTAGTCTAGTTAAACTCAGGTCACAGTTTAACAGTTTGGTCTCTTTCGGTTCTATGTAAGTCCGGGGTTTATATGCCTTGAAGCGACTGGCTATTGAATTTTCCTGGGTTTGCCATTACGCCGGCTGCGGAACCACAGCATCAGGCCACTGATCGACAAAAAACCCAGGGCCAGGGCCAGCAGGTCATAAACCAGAACACCGACAGATCCAAAGAAGCGACCGCTATGAAGATCAAGCAACAACCGTTCCAGGTTAAGCCCTTCACCGCGGTAGGATTGCGTGATTGCCTGCAGAAGTTCATCAGGTGCGGGTTCCGGTAGTGACCAATGCGGGCTTGGCATGGCCTCTTCAAGTGGTTGCCATTTCAAAAAATCGGCATCAGCCACCCAGGTCTGGCCGGCTGATTGCACTGCAACAGTGGCACCGGTGTGTAAACCAACGGACTCAATGGGCGCATTGTTAATGGGAGCCCAGGGGATTCTCTCGATAAGGCTGCCTTCAAGATCAAGCAGCAGTACTTCATCACTGCCTGCGGCAATTAACAATTCGCCGTTTGCCGTCGCACCTACACCGTCTGAAATGGTGACCAGCGGTTTGTCGTTAAGGTACAACTGTGATCCGGCAAAACTCAACCACTCGTTGCCAACCCTGAAACTATTTATATTTTCCGGTTTTTCAAGCCCGTACCAGTTGAGCAGAAAAGACAGTGACACCCTTTGCCGGTCAAGACCGAGATCATTCGAATGGTTTATCACCAGGCCTGTGAGCACTATGAAGAGCACAAAGATCGCGGCACCTGCACCGAAGGAGCGGTGCAAACGACGCATCGCTGAAGAAGGGCGTTTTTTACGCGCCATTTTTACAACTGCTTTGAGTGTTGAGGAAAAGCGCCATGGTCGCCAACCGTGTCAAGGCCTGCACTGACAAGGTCGCACCGGAAATACCATCGATTTTGACATCAAGCCGGCTACCTTCTTCGATTACCGCATTGTTGAATTGATCGGTGAAAGAAGCTGTCGCCACTTCACCGCCACGGTTTTCACGATAGGTCAGTACCCTGAGGTTCTTGATGTAATCGTTCTCAATAATGATGCCCACTGTAATGGGCAGGTCCTTGCCGATCTCCTCAAGAATCCAGGCGGAGCGTTCGCCCTCACACCAGTAACGCAAACGCAGCGCAGCGTAATCATGACCCAGTATTTGCCGGACAGTTGATTTTCTTTCTCCGCTGAGCCAAACAATGGCAGGCTCAGGCGGCGATCCATTAAATGCCCGGGAAAGAAAATCCGCCTGGGTCTCGTAGACCGAGGCGGAATAAACCAATGCCGGTAATAACAGGCTGATTAGATATGTAATTAACAGGTGTCTGCGATTCATAGGCGTTACTTAAAAGCTATAACCTATGCCCAGGTCTATCCCGGTAAAGTCGCGGCCGTTTTGGCTGTCGAGGCTGTGATTACGATCCCGATAGTCAAATTTGATCACGACGTTTTTGGCAGGCCACCAGTTCAGGCCCACTTCCCACTGGCTGAACTTGTCCTGTTGACGCGCGGCATCGACATCTTCATAACGTGTGTAGAAGCCGATCTTTTCGTTCAGGCGGTAACTGGGTTCGATATACCAACCGGTCTGTACATCCGCATCTGCTGCTTCCACTGCTTCACCGGTGAAGTCCCAGCGTGAATAGAGTGCACGTAAGCCAAAACCCTTACGCTGGTAATCAATATGTGCTTCGATCAGGGTGCCGCTGTCGAGGCCATCACCCGCGACCTGGGACGGATCAAACTGGTATTGGACCGTCATCGCGGCCTGCAGACCGGGAATACCCATGTAGCGTAAACGGCCGGTAATGGCGCCATCGTTGGCAAGCGCCTCGGCAACCTTTTGCCGCCCGCCGCGAACCCTGAAAGCATTGCTGCCCGTGGTTTGCATTTCCAGGCCGGAAGTAAAGACCATGTCCCAGTTCCAACCGGAGCCAAAGCGGCCATTCATGCCGGCACCGGCTTCCCACCAGGTGCTGGGTACGATAATACTTTCTACATCGTTACGTTCCACACCATAAAAAGTGTCTGGTTCATGGGTCTCATTGAGAATGCCCACGGGCAGCAGAAACAGACCCGCCTTGGCGTACAGGTCCTGACGCAGATCAAACTCGACGTATGCCTGCTCAATCTCAACTTCGCCAGGCGTATCCCCGCCAGAGTCGGCCACCAGGGCGTGTTCGACTTCGAATTCCGAATAAAAGCGTGTCCTGTCATCGAACTCATGACCAAAGAACAGCACGAAACGGTGCAAGTCGATCATGTTGACATCTTTGGCAGGGTCTTTGGCATTCAGGTTGTTGTAGTGCAACTCGCCGTAGCCGCCAATGGTTGTCTTACTGGCCTGGGCAAGCTGTGGAGGCGCTGATTCCATCACTTCTGCGACAGCCTCAACCTTGGCGTCAGTTTCGTTGGTCTTCTCTTCATTTTCCGCAATCTGCCGCTTCAGTTCATCAATCTGCATCTGCATCAACTCGAGTTTTTCGAGTAACTCCGCGTTGCTGACCTGGGCGTTTACAGTAGGGGTATTCAGTAGGAAAACTAATGCTACCGTGGCGATTGATGTCCACGATTTGTTGCAGAAACTCATTGTTCTTGGCCTTTTTATTGGTTTGAAAAAACAGTTCAGGGATCGTAATGCAAATGAGAATGATTCGCAATTACATTTAGAACTTAATGGAAATTTACTTGATCCAGGTCATTTCCGCTCGAATCTTGCGTTGGAAACAAGCGTTTTATCGACACACGCAGGAAAGCTTTCCGGCAATGGAGCAGGTATGGATCAAGCAGTTTACGTCAGGCGGTAAAGAGTTTTAACGAATCAGGGTTTCCGAACCGGGACGACCAGGACCGGCAGCTTTGACTTACGGATGATGCCTTCTGAGTAACTACCGATAAGCACATTGTAGACAGCACCATGACCATGGGTGCCGACGACAATTAAACCGGCCTCCAGGGTAGCGGCCTCCTTCAGCGTGGCATCTACCGCGTTCCCGCATACCAATAAAGGCTCGGCATAAAGGCCGTCATCAAGGAGTTTGTCAGCCAATACCTGGACACGGCTTTGTTCGAGTGGAAATTTTTCGGCGAGCCAGTTTCGAGCGGCTACAGGCTCGCTTTCAGGGCAGACAAAATCAGGTTCGGTTTCGACAGCATGGAGTACATAAACACATACCCCGGCCAGCTCTGCGACACCACGTGCCGCTTCGATGACGACGTCGGATGCCGGTGAAAGATCAACAGCGACCAAAATATTCATGCGTATCCTCCAACTAAAAAGCAGGGTGATAACAAGAAGTGTAGCGCCGGCATGACTGTCTGCTCAAGCAATATATCCCGATAAGATATTTCAATGCTTGTGGAATGTTTCTGGAGTTAACTGTCCTGTATGGGAACGACCAGAACCGGCAGTTTTGAGCGACGGATGATACCGGCTGAATAGCTGCCGATAAGCACATCATAAACCGCACCGTGCCCATGTGTACCAACAACAATCAACTCCGCTTTGAGGTTGTTAGCCTCTTTCAAGGTGGTTTCAACCGTTGGCCCACGGATCAGCAAGGCGGTTGCATCCAGACCATCCGCCCGTAATTTTTCTGCCAGGGCCTGCACATCCCGGTGTTCACGGCGTAATTCGTGGGCAACCTGGGTGCGAACGACCTCGGGACCTGCGTCATAACCGACAAAATCGGGCTCGGGCTCGGCAACATGGAGAATATACAACGGAGCATTGGTAAGTTTTGCAATTCTGCCTGCAGCTTCAACAACCTTTTCAGATGCCGGGGACAGGTCAACGGCGACCAGGATACTCATGGATTACCTCCAGCCGCCTTGCTGGCGGACAATTCACGTTGCACAAGACCATAGAGAGCCTCTGTAAACCGGTCGGCTTCGTCGCCGGTCATATGGGACCATTCCGGTAGCCAGTAACCCTGCATTTCCTCGTGATCCTGAAAGTGTAGACCCGGTGCACCGGTCTGCTCAAGCAGTACATCCCAGGTCAACTCGCGTGGTGCGATGTCAATCTCACTCACGGCGTAATGACCCTCGTAGGGCATTTGGACGAATATGACTTCGACACCCTTTGCCTGTAGCTTTTTGGTGGCAGCGATCGCTCGATCAAGCTGCTTTTGGCGGGCTTCAAGAAGCTTTTCCTGAACCGGTGGTGGAAGTTCGGCGAAAGGCATCCAGTTCTGTGCCCAGATATGCCGTGCCAACTCCCTGTACTCCTCGTCATAATCCAGCTTATCCCACAAACGGGTGTTCCGGTCACGCTCCATATTGGATAGCTTGCGTACATCCAGATCAAACACGACACCATCACGGGCGGGAACTGGCTGACGACGCAATATGGCCGGGAAGGCAAAGTCAAAATTGTAGAAGGCGAGATAGGGCTCTACCAGAACGGAAACCTTATGACCAAACCACTGGGTTGGTGATTCTTTTTCAAAACGATCAATGGCTGGCCGGCGGTACTCATAGCCGGAAAAGAAAAGACCCGGCGCAACACCGACAATAAGATTGCCGGTGAAATCGTCATCATCTGCCAGGCTTTCCATAACGGCTACCGGGGCAGTGCCTTCCAGCGCCAGTTGTATGGGGCGCCGATTATCCAGGCGCTCCCAGACCGAAAGCTGCATATTGAATAGCACCCGTGATGAGCCGGTGAATACCCAGCCATCACCGGCACCGTTGTTTATACGGCGGCGTTGCTCTACCCATTGGCTGTCGGAGTTACGGTAGGCGGGTGTTACCCCCTCGCTACGCACCCAAGCCTCCCAGGCAATCAATAGAACAATAGTAATCAGTATCGCCAACCAGCCACTTCGGCCAAGTGTCGGTACAGGGCGTTCAAAAACGGCTTCTGCTTTTGAACCGGACATATCAGAACTGGAAGTAGATGAAGGCACTGCTTTGCCCCTGTGTAATGATAATGAGCCACAACATGACACCCCAGGCGCCGGCCAATAGCCAGCGGGGTAGTGCAGCAGCAACGTCGTGTAAATAGCGGTTACGCATAAACCAGTGTAGCGCCAGCATTCCTATGCTTACGCCGGAGACCAGTATGACTTCGATCATCGGCAATACTTTCTTGCCGTCCATGTTAAAGGTCAGCATCGTATCGATCATGCGCCAGGCGGTGGCGAAATCCTGTGCGCGGAAAAATACCCAGGTAATATTGACAAGGAAATAGGTGATCATCGCCAGTAAGAAGCGTGGCCCCCAGCGCTTCCAGAAAGTCCCGCCACCAAAGCGTTTTGCCAGCCAGCGTTCTGCGGCAAGAAAACCGCCGTGCAATGCGCCCCAAACCACGAAGGTCCACGAGGCCCCATGCCACAGCCCGCCGAGCATCATGGTGGTCATCAGGTTGGCGTAGGTGCGCAGGTTGCCCTTGCGGTTACCACCCAGGGGGATATACAGGTAGTCACGTAACCAGGAAGACAACGAGATATGCCAGCGGCGCCAGAAATCGGAAAAACCGACGGCGGCATAAGGGAAACGGAAGTTATCCGGTAACGAAAACCCCAGGCATAGGGCAACACCAATCGCGGTGGTTGAGTAACCCGCAAAGTCGCAGAAAATCTGGCCGGCAAATGCCAGCGTACCCAGCCATGCATCCAGCGGGTGTAGCATTTCAGTGGCGGCAAAGACCTTGTCAGCCGCCTGCGACAGCATGCCATCTGCGATTACGATTTTGTTAAAAAGACCCAGTGTTATTAATGCAAAGCCCCAGGTCAGTTGCTGACGTGTTGCCACTTTTGGTAGCTTGAATTGCGGTATCAACTGTGTGGGTCGAACGATCGGGCCGGCGACCAGTTGCGGGAAAAAGGTTACGAACAAGGCAAAATCGAGAAATGATTTGGCAGGTTTTGCACGTTTCAGATAAACATCCAGCGAATAGGCCATGGTCTGGAAGGTGTAGAACGAGATGCCCACCGGTAACACAATGCTCCAGTCGGGCGCCTTGATAATCAATACCGATGGTGGCCATCATGGCCTGAAAATTCTCAAGTATGAAATCCGCCATACTTGAAGTAACTGAGCATGCCGAGATTGACCAGGATACTGACAAATAACAGCATACGCCGGCGTGCCTGGCGTGTTTCGAGGTAGAGCTTGTTGGCGACCACCCAGTCGACAACGGTAGACAGCCATAACAGGATGACAAACGGCGGGTTCCAGGCAGCATAGAATATGTAGCTGCCGATTAGCAGGTTGGTCTTTTTAACCCGCCATGAAAATGGTGCGTTGTGCAGCAATAGCACAACGATAAAGAAAACGACAAATGTCAGTGAATTAAATAGCACGAGTTCTTCTCCCGAAACATCGCCGGGCTATACCGGTTTATAGATTTTTATTGTCTGAGGATGTTTTTAAGGCAATGAACTCAACACAAACAAGAATCATTCGCCTCTGATCAAGCATAGTAGACAAACGTTCAAATTGCGAACCGGTTTTAAAGTCGGGAGAAACAAGCCTGATTTTGGTGTTTCTCTATCGGTGGACTGGTGAGTTGATTCGGTCTGCCGTCGACAAACAACAGGTCACCGCAATACATGACTTTGGTCACAACCAAATGAAAATATAAGCCTCTAAGATCCTTACAAGAAGAGTGGATTGGTAACGTTCCGTTTATTTTGAGCGTCCAATCTGGAAATAGAGAAAGATGTAGGGAGTACCGCAGAGGCATGAGTATTACTGAACGAGCCGTTAAGAATCCTGCCGGTGTTGCCGTTGCAGTGGCCATCATTACCTTATTTGGATTGTTTAGTCTGAAAGGTCTTCCCGTACAGCTTTTTCCGGAAATCGATCTGCCACAGATCAGTGTTTTTGCAGGTTGGCGTGCAGCCTCACCGCAAGAAGTTGAGTCGGAAATACTCGACCCGATGGAAGACGTTTTGCAGGGTATGCCGGGTATGGAAGTGATGTCTTCCAATGCCTTCAATGGCGGCGCCTGGATTAACATGGAGTTCACACTGGGCACTGACATGCAGGCCACGTTGATGGAAGTCATTGGCAGGCTGAACCGTTTACCTTCGATGCCGGCTGATTCTGACCCACCGGTGGTCAACATGGGTGGCGGCGGCGGTGGCGCCAACCAGGCACTGAGCTGGTTCTTTGTGCAACTACTCCCGGGTACTGAAGGCAATATCGAAGATTACAGCCAGTTCATCATGGATACGGTGAAACCAAAACTGGAATCCATCGATGGTGTCGCCGGTGTTGAGATTAACGCGGGTGCGCCTGAAGAATTGCAGATCACCATCGACCCTTACCGGGCAGCGGAATATGGTATTCAACTGGGTGATGTTGCAGCCCGCGCCAGCCGTTCCACCGATGTTTCAGGTGGTTTTGTTGATGTTGGCCGGCGCCAGTACACATTGCGTTTTGAGGGCCGTTATGACCCGATGCAATTCAAGGATCTGATTCTTGAATGGCGCGAAGGCCGGCCAATTCGACTGGGCGACATTGCGGATGTGCAGGTCGCCCGTGGCAAGAAAACCCAGATAGCGATCCAGAACGGTAACCCGGCGATGAGCATGAGAGTTGATCGAGCCAATGGCGCGAATGTTTTGGGGACCCTGGGCCTGGTAAAAGAAGCTGTTGCCGAATTACGCGAAGGGCCTTTGGCCGGCGCCGGGCTGGATATTCAACAGTCCTTCGATGCCTCTGTTTTCATCAAGCGTGCGGTCAATATGGTGACCAGCAACCTGCTGCTGGGAATACTATTTGCTGTCGGTGTGCTGTGGCTGTTTTTGCGTGATACCCGGGCTACAATTTTGATTGCCACTGCTATTCCGATTTCATTGTTATCAACATTTATCGTACTGGACCTGACCGGTCGCAGCCTGAATGTCATTTCACTGGCCGGCCTGGCATTCGCCGTGGGTATGGTGTTGGACGCAGCGATTGTCGTGTCTGAAAATATCCTGCGTATCCGTGAACGTGGTGAGATTCCCTCGGTCGCAGCATTGGCCGGTACCAGCCAGGTTAAAGGTGCATTGCTTGCTTCAACTGCGACCACCGTGGCCATCTTCCTGCCGGTATTGTTCCTGAAGGATGTGGAAGGCCAGTTATTTGCAGATCTTGCCCTGACCATATCTATCGCGGTGGTGATTTCGCTGGTGGTGGCGCTCACCGTGCTTCCAACGGTTGCCGGAAGCTGGCTAAAACCGAAGAAATTGAGCAAAGATGCGACACAGGGTTGGTCACGGCTGGCCCATTCATTGATGAAGCTTAGCTCTACCGGAAAACGCCGTGCCATTCTGATTGTCAGCCTGATATCCGCTCCTTTACTTGTCACCTGGTTGCTTTTCCCGCAAATGGATTACCTGCCGCCGGTTAAGCGTGATGCGGTTGATGCATTCCTGCAGTTTCCTCCCGGTGCGAATGTTGAAACCAATGAAAAGGAAATCATCAGCAAACTGGTCGAGCGTCTGCAGCCTTATATGGACGGCGTCAAGGAACCCGCCCTGAAGAATTACTACATCCTGACCTGGCCGGGTGGCGGCACCATTGGTGCACGTGCGCTCGATCAGAGCAAAGTGGGCGAATTACTTGAAGTCGTTCGCAATGAAGTGCTGGTGGATATTCCCGATTTCCAGGGTTTTGCCATGCAGGGCAACCTGTTTGGTGGTTTTGGCGGCGGTCGCGATATTTCCATGCATATACAGTCGGCTGACCAGGCCGGCTTGTATACCGCAGCGGGCGAGGCACAGACAAAACTCAGGGAGTCTTTTGAAGGCGCCAATGTACAGACATTTCCGAGTATTGAACTGGCAGAACCCGAATTGCGGGTATTTCCGGATGACGCGCGTATCAACGAGGTTGGTATGGACAGACGTGGTGTTGCATCACTGGTGCGGACCCTCGGAAACGGTCTCTGGCTGGGTGAATATTTCAATGGCGAAAATCGCATGGATATCATCATGCGGGCCGATGGCTGGGAAACACCGGAACAACTGGCCACAACGCCCATCATGACGCCCAGTGGTGAAGTGGTGCCATTAGGAGAACTGGTTAGCGTTGAACGGGCGACCGGTCCCGGCCAGGTACGCAGGGTCAATGGCAGGCGTACGGTCACTGTGAACCTGAGTCCACCCGATAATGTTTCACTGGAAACCGCTATCGCGCAGATCAAGGCGGACGTCGAGCCCGGTCTGCGTGCGGTATTACCCGCTGATGGTTCGGTTCAGTACGGTGGCAGCGCGGATAGCCTCACCGAAGCCATCCAGACCATGGGCCGAAACTTCATCATGGCCTTGTTTATCCTGTTCTTATTGATGGCTGGCCTTTTCCGCTCCCCCAAAGACAGCGCGCTGGTGATTATGACCATCCCGCTGGCTGGTGTTGGCGGAATCATCGCCATTCGCACCCTGAACCTGGTCGCATTTCAACCGATGGATTTGCTGACCATGATCGGTTTTATCATTTTGCTGGGGTTGGTGGTCAATAACGCGATCCTGTTAGTTGATCAGACCCGCCAGGCCGAGCGCGGTGGCATGGATCGTCATGACGCTGTTGAACAGGCACTGCGAATCCGCCTGCGGCCGATTTTCATGAGCACCCTGACCAGCATTTTTGGCATGCTGCCGTTGTTGCTGTTACCGGGTGAGGGCAGCGTAATCTATCGCGGCCTGGCGGCGTCAATCGTAGGCGGCATGAGCTTTAGCCTGATTTTCACCTTATTGTTATTACCCTGCATGCTGCGTCTCGGCAAGGCAAAGCAGGTCGAAGTCATCGCGCCGGAAACGGCGCACAGGACCGCGCTGGAATCCGTGGCCTGATTTAGGAGATTGATATGAATCGTTATACAAAAATCGCACTCGCTTTATGTTTGGTTCCTATGGTGTCCTGGGCTGAGGATGCTGAGCAGAAAGCCCCGGCGTCACCGGTTAAAGTTGAAACAGCGCAACGCGACACGTTCTCCGCAACCCTTTGGGTGTCTGGAACAGTGATCAGCCAGAACGATGCACGTATTGCTGCCGAAACAGACGGCCGTATTACCTGGGTGGCGGATGTCGGCTCCCGCATTGAGCAGGGTGAAGCGATTGCCCGTATTGATGCAGAAGACCTGCGACTGGAACTGGCCGATAGCGAGGCTCAACTGGCCAGCTTGAAATCACAGCTCAAGTTCCGGGAAAGCAGCATGCAGCGTTTCGAAAAGCTTGCTGCCAGCAATAATGCTGCGGCTACGCAACTGGATGAGGCGCAATCACAGGTGGATATGACCCGTCAGGAAATCAAGCGGGCAGAGGTTGCCATTGCGCAGATCAAACGCCGTATCAAGCAGACCGAAGTTCTGGCGCCCTTCCCCGGCATCGTGGTGGAAAGGGTGGTGCAGACGGGAGAATTTGTAAACCGTGGTGCACAGGTCGCACGCCTGGTGGATACCGAGCACCGGGAAATCAGGGCACAGGCGCCGCTTTCTGTGGCAGGTTGGATACGCGAAGGAATGCAGGTTTCAGTTGAGCATCAGAAGCGTGAATCACTAAGCCCGGTGAGTTATGTCATCCCGGTTGGTGATGATCGTTCACGTATGTTTGAAGTACGTATCGAAGCCAACAACC
>CAVWXX010000017.1:0-285348 GCA_963759155.1 uncultured Gammaproteobacteria bacterium
ACGCACCTTGAGCATGTTCAAATACACGGAGTGATATTTCCCCAATCCTGGGTGATTTGGCGGGCCTGCCTTCAGCAATATTTATTAGTTTTGTTGGCCAATGCTTCAGCCCGGCATGTTCTTTCACCTGGTTGAAAATCAGATTAGCCATGCCATGCGCACTGTTTTCCGTGCCTGGAAAATGTTGGTTTGATGGTGTAACCCGAATGGTCTCATCATAAAAAACCCTCGCATCCCATTAGATTCCGATGATTGAAATTGCACTATAATCCGACACATGGAATTTACCCCTGGCATTTTCATGTTCATTGTCGCGCTCGCGGCGGTCGTCAACGGCCTTGGCATTGTGCGTATCGTTGGGGGATTGGGAGAGTTCGTGCGTCGACGCGAATCTCTGAAAGTGAACTTCTACTGGGTCCATTCCTTGCTGATTCTGTTTCAGTTACTGACCCATGTGTTGCTCTGGTGGGCATTGATTGGCTTACGCGAAATAAACAGTATTAATTTTCTGCAATACCTGTATATGCTGATTGGCCCGCTTCTATTGTTTCTTGCGACCAGCCTGCTTATCCCGGACTTCACGGACGACAAAGTTGACCTGCGTGCTGCATACTGGCGTTCGTACAAACCTTATTACTCGATTTTGACCATTTTTTGGACCTGGGCGATTCTCATCTGGCCGGTGTTCGGCTTTCCGTTTGCACCAACCTGGAAACTCATTTCCTGCTGGCTGACCATCATGATCATCTTACGATTCACTGAAAATGCAAAAGTCCACGCGTTACTGGTCAGCGTAAACTGGCTGTTGTTGATTTTCTTTATCGCTGTGTATGCGATGCGGCTAGGTGATGTTGCTAGCCAAATGCTTCAATAATTGCATCATTTACTTATACGATCTTTGATTCTAAGCTGTTTCAGGATTGGCACCTCCTCAGCTCATAAAGCGGTGAACACCATGTTCGAAAAACAACAAAGAACCAACAAAATTTGCCTGAAAAGGGGTCTGCGAGTCATTCCCGCAGTGATTCTGATAGGTTTTTGGGTCATGCCACATGCCCAGGCTATCAAGAATTCAAAAAAAGATGGGGGTGGACTGAAACAAGAGATTACCGTCACTATGCCGATTCCCGGCATTCAGTTTACGTCATGTGAGGCATATATTTCACTTCAATCTCATCAACGAAATACGCTGGCAAGAGTTGTATCAACCATTGAACAAAAAACCTGTAAAACATCCACTGGGGAGTATGAGTTGCACGTCACTTTAAAGGACGAAAATGGCACCCATCAAACACTAAAATTCAATGAAACCTGGGAACAAAACGATGCTTCCGAGGTGGAATTTTCCAATGACTATCCTATTGGAGAAAACGTGACACTCAAGAGAGTCATGGCGCAAGGACTTCGCTGTGAGTGTTCAGATGAGTAGTTACGTGACACCAATCAATAGCCTGGCTTGTATCAAAACTGATTGATCACGGTAACACCAGCCCTGCCTGGTTGGTTCATACTCACAAGGGCAGCCGGTGACTGCTCCAGGCTGATCAGTCCTCCCACAAGGTTCTCTGGCATCAGTTTTCTTTGTTCGATCATCTTCATCATTTCCGGGTAACGATACGCCTGCATCCCATGACTACCGACAATCTCCAACTCGTTGGAAAGCACACTGTCCATTGGGATATTCGGGTGTTGGTGCTGTCCTGTCATCAAACCCACCTGTACGTGTCTGCCACGCTTGCGCAAATTGGCGATTGAATTAAAACAGGTTTGCTGACTGCCAAGCGCGTCGATGGAAACATGGACGCCGCCTCCGCTGATTTCCCTGACAACCTCGACAACGTTATCTGATTGTGAAGCATCAACCACGGCTACTGCACCCACTGCCTTTGCCAATTCCAACTGGCTCGCACCAATATCAATCGCAATCACATTCGCACCCAGGGCGTTAGCAATCATGATGGCTGAAAGACCTACGCCGCCACAACCGTGCACGGCTACCCATTGCCCGGGCCGAACCCGACCCTGATCGACTACCGCCCGAAACGATGTAATAAACCGGCAACCCAGGCTGGAAGCCGTTTCAAACGTCATGGTCTCCGGCAGGCGAACAAGATTGATATCCGCACGTTGAATGGCCACGTATTCGGCAAAACAACCCCAATGGGTAAAGCCGGGCTGAAACTGGTCATCGCAGACCTGGTGGTTACCGGAAGCGCATTGCGGGCAGCGCCCACAACCACCGACAAACGGCACCGTAACACGATCACCGACCTGCCAGTTTTGCACGTCTTTTCCAACCGCTTCGACAACGCCAGCCATTTCATGCCCCGGCACATGGGGCAGCGTAATATCCGGATCGTGCCCCATCCAGCCATGCCAGTCGCTACGGCAAAGGCCGGCGGCCATCACACGCAAAACCACACCGTCATTATCCGGTGTCGGATCAGGCACCGATTGAATAGCAGGTGCTTGCTGGAACGCTTCGTAAACGACGGCACGCACGGCGCTTACTTCTTCAGGTAATCGTCAGTGCCATCCAGCCAGTCCTGCCGGGGTGGCGCCCAATGATCAATTTCTTCCACATCACCGATCATCAGTGCCTCGTGTGGCAGGTTTGCCGGAATAACCACCGTCTCGCCTGCGTGAAGGTCCATTTGCTGCTCCCTGTTTTCACCAAACCAGAAGCGGATCGTTCCGGAAATGACCTCGGTTATCTGTTCGTTTTCGTGGGAGTGCAAAGGCACCTGGAACCCATCCTTGAACTTCATTTTGGCAATCATCAGTTTTTCACCGGAAACGATTTTCCGGTGCATTTGAGGTGTGACTTCTTCAGTCGGGACGTCATCCCAGTTAATTTTCTTAAGCATGTTGACTCCTGTTAACCCATTGTTCCCACGGGATCATCAAGGCTGTCCGGTGGCACACTGAACCATGCCGGGCCGTCTTCCGTCATGTAGAAACAGTCCTCTAAGACGTACACCGAAAGAATCAAAATCATATAGACCCGGTTCATTCGAGAAGCACATACCGGCTGCCAACGGAGTTTTCTCTCCGTGCACGAAGTTGACCCGCTCATGACCATCCATTCCTATGCCGTGACCGGTACGGTGACTTAAACCCGGCACCTTGTATTTTGGCCCCCATCCGAGCGACTCGTAATAGCTACGAACTGCATCATCGACGGCGCCAGCGGCTGTGCCAATCTGTGCTGTTTCAAAGGCGATCTGCTGGCCCTTGCGCACCGTGTCCCATACTTCCCGTTGCCTGGCTGTTGGCTCTCCATATACAAAAGTGCGTGAGACATCCGACTGGTAGCCTTCGACAGAACAGCCGCAATCCATCAGTACGATTTGCCCTTCCTCTATCTTTTGCGGCTGATTGGTGCCATGCGGATAAGCGCTGGCGACGCCGAACAGCGCCATATTCCAGCTGCCCACACCACCGAGCTGAGATTGGGCCGCGGCCATCAAAGCCTTGACATCATCCGGCTCCATGCCCGCCTCGAGATGTTTGTATACCTGTTTGTATGCCGTCAATGTAACCTCGGTCGCCTTTCGCATCAGCGCAATTTCGGCGGCTGACTTGTACATACGGCAACCCTGGGTAACAGGTGTTGCACTGGTGATTTCGAATGAGGGTGCAGCGGATTTCAATCCATCCACGACAAAGTAGCGGACGGTTTCTTCCAAACCAATTTTGCCGCCACTTAACTTACGGTCCTTTAGAAAACCGGTAACGAGATCAAATGGGTTTTCGTGTTCATTCCATGCCCGTACGTCATCGCCAAAAGTCATCGACTCACGCACGCTGGGTTCTTCGAAGAATGGTGTGACGATACCAATATCCCCTTCGCGTGGAATAATCACGGTGGTCAGTCGTTCACTACGCCACCAGCTGACACCGGAGAAATAGAGCATGGCTGAACCCGGCTCGAGCAGGATGGCATCAATATTGTTCTCCACCATCAGACGCTGCGCCTTTGCAACCCGGCCGAGCCGTTCCTCAACGGTGATAGGTTTTACATCGCCGGTGATAGGGCTTAATTCTGCTTTTTTTTGCGCTGCCAGTGCCGCGGGTGACCAGGCGCCCATAGCAACGGCACCGGCGGATAAGCCACTAAAGGCAAGAAAATCACGTTTGGACATACGCATATGGTTGTTCCCCGTTATTGTTATAAGAATTTCATGAATCCGGATTGTAGCAACTTGTGAGTTTGAGTTTATGGAATGTAAGAATTCGAGCTCAAAGAACCAGAATTTTTGATTACATGCGGAACACCGAAAAGGTAGAATTCTGACAGCTCTTTTCCGAGAAAACATAAACACCAACTCAGAATAACCAATGGAATTTTACGGAAACTGATTATGGAATACCTGGACAAGCTCCCGATTTGGTTGTTTTTTATCGCGATGGTGATTGCTGTCATGGCGGCTTCAGAGATCGGGTTTCACATCGGCATTCGCTTGCAGGATCGGGGCTCCAACCCTGGAGAATCACGCATGACCAGCTCGGTGGTTGGCGGTATGTTGGGTCTGGTTGCCTTTCTGATGGCCTTTTCCATCGGCATCACAATCGGGCACCACAGCGAACGCAAGAACATGGTCATCACCGAGGCCAACGCCATCGGTGTGGCCTGGCTGCGTGCCGGTTTTCTTGATGAAGCGGATGCCAGGTCATTGCGTCAACTTCTGCGTGAATATACCGAGATTCGAATCGCGGCATCAAACCAGGAGGTTGAGTTGCCAGTGGTCTTAAAACGCTCTGAGCAGATTCACGGAGAGATGTGGATCATCATTGAACGCAACGTCAGGCAGGGGAATGACTCGGACATTATGACCAGCCTTGTTGAAGCTGTTAACGATGTCATCAAGACTCATTCAATACGTTTAACTGCAGCATATAAACGACTTCCCACCATTCTCGGGATGGTGCTAATCGTTTCAACCATTTTGAGCTTTTTACTGGTAGGTGTAGCCAGCAGTGCGGACCGGAAAAGGGACACACCAGCCATATTTCTGTTTGCAATCGTATTTACAGCAGTCTTGATGATCATGGTCGATCTTGACCGCCCACAGCAGGGAATGCTCAGAGTCAGCCAAACCGCGATGGCAGATGTGCTGCGACAGATAGAGCCGTATAGTCAGTAATTCCTCAATACCAGCCTGGTCAGATACTACCCGGTACTCGACCAGTCACGAATGGCCGCAATTTCATTGTCTGCAATCCCGATGGATTCCAGAAACGCCTGGTGCTCATCAGGTGAGTTTTTTTCAAACCCCACGTGCCAGTTTTTCATACCTGATTCATCCAGGCCTGCCGCCATAAGCATGGATACCCAAACGTCCTTGGTTATAACCCTGGTCTTTTTCTCCAGAATTTCATTTTCCAGAATTTTTAATATGACGTTCTGCTGATCCCGCAGTTTTTCAATCTCGTTGTTAATGGCGAACAGCCTGCTTTCCAACGTTGAACTCAAGTCGCTGCTTTGTGTTTTAAGCAGCGTTTCGATCGAATCCAATGACAGCCCCGTGCTTCGGAACAACTGAATTCTATCCATTTTTTTCAGGTCAGCTTCGGAATACAAACGATAGTTGGATTCACTTCTACCACTGGGTTTCAGGACACCGACACTGTCGTAATAAATCAGCGTACTTCTCGAAAGCGAATACCGTTTAGCAACCTGTCCGATCGTAAACATCTGCATTTCTACCACCTGTCGTTTGATAGGGAATGATTGGCGATAACCACACCAATCATCCCGCTATCAGTGTCACTTACATGGCCCGGATTTGACGAATTTCATTTTCGCCGATATTCAACCATTCCAGAAAGGACTGGTGTCCATCCGGATACCTGGTTTCAAACTCCCTGTGCCAGCGGACCATTGTTGCTTCATCAAGACCGATCTCCTTGAAAAGAAGCACCCATTTCTCTTTGTCCATCACTTTGTTGCTCATTTCGTATCTCCTTGTTCAGTAGATTATCACCACGGTAAATCACCGTGAAAATCTATTCTGAAGTATGAAGTTATAGTCAGGTCAATGGCTGTTTTTCAATTAGTCTGGAATTGATTAAAGGGAACACCGGAAAGTCTATGGTTGAACCGTCTTCTCGAAGCAGACACTCGTTGGATCACCCACGTAATCACCGAAGGCTGCAATACGTCTGAAACCGTACGCTTCATACAAAGCCATGGCCGATAACTGGCGGTTTCCAGTTTCCAGCCGCATGGTTTTATAAGCAAACGCTGCCGCACGGGCTTCCAGTTCTTGCAGAACGGCTTTGGCAAGCCCCTTCCGACGCGATGTGTTTGAAACAAACATCCTTCGTATCTCTACAGCTGTTCTCATCGATGGGTCGCAGGGCGCCACATGCAACGGGTACCCCACCCAGATTCGCAACGAGATACACACCCCGCTCAGCTGTCGGTTCATTTTCCGGCCAGGGAGCGTCGGCGGCAAATAGCTCGGGGTATATCTGCCTGGCCTCAATGGCAGCTTCCCGCAGAAGGGCCATGGCAGCACTCCCTGAAGGGTCAACTTCAACAATGCTGATGGCTTGCCGTACGTCTTCGCTACTGATAGGTTCGGCCACGATGCTTTAACCAGCCGTCTGCATGACGATTGTTCGGATCATGATGGGTCCAATGGATGACACCGCCTTTGGCATTCCACTCATACTCCCCATAAAACGATACCGTATCACCTTTACCCAGGTCACTTATCCTCGGGGCTAGATCGATATTATGTGCAATCAGCAATGCCTGGCCGGTGTCGAGCTCCAGGATAAACCGTTGGTGTCTTGATCCATCAACGTCGTCGGGCAGAATTCTCACAACCCTGCCCTTCCCCTGCACCTGCAAATCACTTTGCTGGCTGTTAAACGCTGCCTCGAGAACACTGTTGGAATCAGAACTGACGGTAACAGAACTGTCAGTGCTAACACCCTGATCCTCGAAGAATTGTAGACCATAGGCGACCGCAACCACGGCCAGCAGAATAACGACTTTTCTCAAACCCTTAATCATTTTTTGTGATTGCCAGATTGTTCATTGTTATTCAAAAAAACACTCCCGGATTTCATCAACGTAAGCCAGGGAGGAAAGCTCCAACAGCACCTCACGCCAACGGGCCTGGCTGGTTTCTCCAATAGCCAATGACTGCTTGCCCGTACAGCCAATGCGACCGGGCGACTGAGCGTAAACCCTGAGACTCGGATCAATCTGCTGCACTTCCTGGTAAATAGCATCATCAGCCGGCACACAAAACTCGTATGCAACAGAAACCAGGCCATCAGGAGGGCCACGCAGTCCGTCGGTATGGATGTCCTCTAAAGAAAATTTTATCTTCGCCATGTCGGGCTGTTGAGCCGCACCCGGTTCTGTTGTTGCCTGACATCCATTCAATAAGACGACCATCAGGATAAACAGAAATTTAGTCATCAAAAACAAAATGCTTAACCGGTGGTTACCACGAGGCGCCCGCGACCTTTTCCCAACCTTCCGGAATTTCAAACTGGCTATCGGCAACGTCGTTTTCATCCACGCCTGTCAACTCGGTAGTAATGGTAAAAAGTGTTACCGATGCATCTGCCGGATTGGCCGGCTCGACAGGCTGGGTATCCTTCTTTTTCTTCCTCCCAAATTTCTTGAACGCACCACTCATCAGCTCACGGCTGGCTGCACCGATCGCTGAACCGGCGATAGAACCGCCAACACCGCCACCGACTGCTTCGGCGGCTTTACTACCTGCAGCACTGCCTGCGTGACCGGCTGCTGATGATGCAGCGGCATCCATGCTGGCATCGGCCACACTACTCCAGACGTCATCCATGGCAATCGGTTGACCGCTACCGGTTGTACAACTTTCTCCACCCATTTCCAGGCTCATGACGGTCTTAACCGGAAAGCCTTCCATCTTGCCGGATTCCTTCAATACGTCATCCCAGCCCTTTTTAAACATGGCCATTAATCCACGTGCCTGCACCTGCGCCACGCCCAGGGCCTCATCGCCACCCATGGCCTTGGCAAGGCCTTCCTGGAAACTCGATGCTTCCTTTTTCCCCGGCATGCGTTTGGCGTTCCAATACTCCATGTTCCACGTCATATTGCAGCTTTTTTCAGAATCAGGGACCGTACAGGTCTGGCTAACCGATATGATCGTTTGTCTCGCCTTGACCCCTGCGAATTTCTGTTTTTCCCCGGTGTCATTCACCTTCATCTCAGGAGGAGACCATTGGCATTCATCTTCATTTACAGGTAAGGCCTCACCTCCCCCGATCTCTTCGGCCTGCGCCATGCTTTTTTCCACCTGAGCGCGTAGTTGTTCGAATGTCATCTCAGAATACTGTTTCTTTTCCGGCATCAGGCTCTGCATCAGCTCATCGTCAAGCAATACAATGGTTGCAGTGTTGGCGTTTTTGGCAAACTTTTTCATCAATTTGGACGTCGACTCCATCCGGTTTTCCGTTCGACCACGATCACCCGAAATGACGGTGGTTACCGTTCCAGTGGACCCCATCATGGACATCGCACCCGAGGCGCTAATCGAAACACTCTGGTGTAAGGTGACATCAGCAAATGCCAACGGTGCCTGCACACCACAAATGGTCAGTGTGGTCAGAAGGGAAATACGTAATGACTTCATGATTGTCTCCTAATTCCAATTAATCCTTAGCCGTTTGGCTAACTTTATCACGCCAAAAAGCATCAAAAACATACACAGCGGCAACGCCGTACACAGTGGCCCAGGTCATCATGGCTATACGGTCAAAAAACTTTGCGCCCGCCGCGTCACCAAACGCGCTATCCTGAACCGCTGGTACGACAATCACAAGCATGGTCAGAAGCGCATAGGACCACACGTCTGCACCAGGCTTCATACCCTGCCCCTCGAAAATCTTTCGACCCATGATCAATCCGCCAAGGATAACCAGGAGCGTCAGGAATATTAAGGATGGCCAGATGCTCATCAGGTTCCAGATAATGACCGCGCCAATTCCTCCGATCAGGGTCGACATCAAAAGAGATTTGCCAACTGCCTTGGTTTTATCATTCTCGGCCTGCTGACCCATGCTGGCGACCTTAATCATGACAACCAGGTAGGATGAGCTTCCGGCATAGAAAAGAAAAAACACGATAACCGGCAGCACGATTGCAGTTGAACGCCAGGCGCTGCGGATAGCCTCTTCACGGGAAGGCGGCTCCACCTTCGGTTTTGGCTTTGCAACGGCTTCAACGGGTTTTTCCGGTATTAAAACATACGCCAGCCACAAGAAAAATATAGCTATAATTGCATTTACTGTCAGTGCCTTATCAACCGCAATAACGGCATCGATGGAGTCTGACCCAATTGCTGCAACGATTGCCAACCCCATGGTCAGGAAGGCACCCAGTATGGGTGAACCACCACTGGCGCTGTAGTAAAAACACCAGAAACAACCCGAGATGAGCAACAGCATGCCCACCAATGGCTGATAGGTCAGGACCGGCAACAAAAACCAGGTCGTTAACCATATGGGAATAACAAGCGCCAGTACAAAGGTCAGGCCCTGCTTAATACTGACGCCTGGTAATGGTAAAGCCAGCAACATGGATAGCAAAACGGGTGTGACAAACGACAAACTCCAATTCATCGTCTGGGATATCCACAACGAAAATGCAGTGACCCCAACCAGCCTGAAAATTCTGCGTGCCGCTACCGGGTGCATCTCAATAGGCGTAACTCAACAGGGCACTCAAGCGGATGTAGAACCTTCCAAGTGCATTCATAATTCCATTGTCACCGGTGTAGACGATCACGGAGGCCTGAGAGCCAACACGCAGGTTGGATTCAGACAGGTCACTGGCTTCAAAGTCAATCGTGACGGGGAATCGTTGTTCAGCACGCAACCAGTTCCGGTCATTTTCGATGGTCGGCAGGGTACCCAGTGCATTGGAATTGACCTGGACGCCATAACCGGTTTGCCGAACGCTGCCCTTAAACACTTTTCCAGGCAGGACATCAAAAGTGATTTCGACTTTATCTCTTGCGTCGACGTGGCCCAGGTTGTTCTCCGACAGGTCCGCCTGAATCCACGTGTCGTGAATGGCGATGAATGTCATCAAGGGCGCACCCGTTGACGCGAAGTTGCCGCGATCGACCTGGAGGTCGGTGATCATGCCGTCACGGGGCGCGTACACCACGGTTCGTTCGAGGTTCAGACGGGCATTCTCAAGGTTTGTAATCGCCTGCTGAATCTGGGCATTGTTATCATCGGTGGAGCCCAGTGAACTGATGGCGGCAGCCAGCGATGACTCGGTGGAAGTCAGCCCGGCCTTTGCAGACGCCAGGCTGGCCTCGGCGGATTGAATACGTCTTTCTGAAATGGCACCTGCATCTTCTTCCCGAATACGGCGCATACGGATTGCATCCTGCTCCGTTCTCCAGACATTGGCTTTTGCAGAGTCCACGCTGGCCCTTGCTGCCGCCACATTCGAAATGCCTGCTTCGATGGATTGCCTTGTATTTTTCAAGGCAGCCTCCGCGGCCTGCACTGCCAGTTCAAAAGAATGCGGGTCAATACTGAATAATTGCTGACCTGCCTTCACCAGTTGGTTGTTTTCTACATCGACGCTGATCAGCCTGCCTGCCACTTGAGGCGCTATCGGAACAACATAGGCGTGCACACGGGCCTGGGTGGTGAAGGGGGTCAGGCGGTCACCCACCAGGTAAACAACCATTAATACGATGCAAAGAATCAGGACTATATAGGTCCAGAAACGCACCGGATCTCTCTTTTTCTCACTGGTCATTCAATAAATCTCCCCAATTAGTGCGTTCGCGCATTACGGTTAATGTATTTTCGTCAACGAATGGCCGTCCCTCACGAACTTCCCATCCGCCGCCCAGTGCCTTGTACAATTGCACCAGGCTTTGAACAGCCTGGCCCTGGCTCGCAGCGTAGCGATTTTGCTGAGCAAATAGGGACTTCTGTGCATCCAGAACTCTCTGGTAGCCGGAAAACCCTTCCTTATACTGCAATAACGACAGGTCATTAGACCGCTGGGCTGCTATCACGCCTTCATAAAGGATTGCTTTTTGCGCCTGCGCGCCTGCCAGTGACACCATGGCATCATCCACTTCCTGCGCGGCCTCCAGTACCGACTGCTGGTAGGCCACCAGGGCCTGTTGCAGGCGGGCATCCTGTACCCGGATGTTGTTGCGAATACGTCCATAGTTGAGAACGGGCCAACTGAACGAGGCGCCCGCGGTATAATTGACGCTATCGGAACTGAACAGGTCCGAGGAACCACCACCGCCAACATCCTTTGAAATACTGACAACACCAAGTGAACCGGAAATCGCGATGCTTGGATAAAGATCTGCCGTCGCAACCCCGACCTGCGCATTCTGTGCGACCGCCTGTAACTCAGCCTGTCTTACATCCGGACGACGACGCAGCAAATCTGCAGGTATGCCCAGGGCAACCTCGTCAGGAACATCCGGGATGGGCCCTGCAGCAATCAGATCTTCAACGAAACCATTATTCTGGCCCAGCAAGGTGTTAAGAGCGTTCTGCGACAGGGCCAGTTGTGTTTTCAGTTCAGGTACGGTTGCCTGGGTGCCCAGCAACAGGGTCTTGGCCTGCTGAACATCCAGCTCTGAATCTTCTCCATTGCGATAAAGCACCTCTGCTATATCGTAACTTCTTTGCTGTAATTTCAGGTTTTCATAAGCAATTCTGAGTTGTTCCTCAAGGATGCGAATGGTTACATAATTGGTCGCCACCTGTGCCGTGACCAGTACCATGGCCTCGTCGTAATTGGCTATCGATGCGGCCAGTGCTGCGTCTGCTGACTCGATACCACGTCTGAATTTACCCCAGAAGTCCATTTCCCAGGCCAATGACGCACCCAGGTCGTACTGGTTAAAGGCTGTATTTCCCTGGCCGGCATTCTCACTAGGCCCTACCAGGGCAACCCCGCCTGATGCCAATTGCTGTTGTGGATACTGGGTGCCCACGGCAATACCCAGCTGTGCGCGTGATTCGAGCACCCTCAGCCCAGCGAGTTGCAAGGAATAGTTTTGCTGATGCGCGATATCCACCAGTTGATTGAGGGTCGGATCGTTAAAAACCTCCCACCACTCGATCAGTTCATAGTCCGTTGCCTTCAGGCCGATTTCCTGGGTCATGTCCCAGGTGTCGGGTACAGGCGACTCTGGTTGAACATATTCCGGACCAACCGCCGCACACCCGGAAAGAATCAGGACAATGGTCATCAGCCAAAGCCTGGATGCAACACCCGCTCTCATCGCAGGAGACCCTGTTCGTCCCCGCATGGTAATACCCCGTTTGGTAAAACCCCGCTTGGTAGAACACGGTCTGATCGCACCAAAACGGAATAACTCGGACAGGAATGTTTGGATCTTGAAAATCATATGTGGTTAAGCATAAGCAGATTGAATTACAGATACCAGAAGTAAGCTGGGTTTTCCTCGTCAGATGAGCTCGAGTGAACCTGGTGGAGCATGGGCTTTCTTCATTGCTCCAACAAGCTCTCCAGAGTTGAAAGCAACAACGTGAATGCCCCGCTACCGGGATGAACCCAGTCGAAATGACCGGCACCCTCATACACCTCGGTCGTCGCACCTTGCAGGCTTGCCTGCACAGAGGGCACGATGGAGTCGATATCACCTTGCAGCAATACCGTGTTCCCATGAGTGGGCTTACCGGCCGGGTTAGCTGCCTGGTAGGCAGCCGGATTGGATTCGTACTCACCCCCCATAAAACCAATAGTTGCCGTCTGACAACTGTTTTTGCCACGTGAGTATTCAATGATGTTGGTAATCGCTGCCAGGCCGATAACAGCCTGGAGGCCATCAGATTCGCCAGCCGCCAGCAATGCCAGGTGTCCACCCGCAGAGTGACCCATGATGAGCATACGATCTATGTCTACCGGGTAATCTTGCAGTTTTGTGGTGTATGCCAGGCCTTGCTTGATGTCATTAAAACTACCGGGCCAGCCACCACCTGCATCACCGGTACGTCGATACTCCAGTGACCAGACAGCATAACCGGACTTCTGCCAGTGCACTACTCAGTGGAAACGTATGCTTGATATCAAACTGGTTAAGCCAGCAACCGCCATGGATCAATACGATCAAAGGGGCTTTTTCAACAGGTGCCATGTTTGCGGGTAACCACAGCAAACCATATTGCAGTTCAGGGTTGTCGGCGCCATAAACCAGTTTGGCATTGGCTTCGGTATAACCCAGGGCCGTGACACTTGAATAGCTGACATTATTTATCAATGTGGATTCACCGGCTTCACAAGGTGGAAAAAATGCAAATAGTAGTAGTGCCAGACAAGCAGACAGACGCGCAGGCTGGTTCATAATATCGTCTTCAGCAAATACATGATTATCGCTCCCAATCCTTTAATCAGGCTGTGTTTTCCTGCAAGCCTTTACCTACCCATTTCCTGGCCAGGACCAGCGCAACCGGACTGATCATAGCGATCAGGCCATAGATTAACCACATTGTCTCGGTATTCAGTGCGCCCTCCGCCGGGCAGTAGATATCCATCATGCGGCCGGTGTACCAACCGGCAATAAACTTGATCATGAACCAGGGCATATTGGCAAAGGCAATGTACGCGCCGGTCTGACCCTCTGGAGCCAACTCTGCTGCATACTGTAAAAAGCGCGGTTGCCAGAGCGCCTCACCGATTGAGAACAGCACAAGATAGGCCATCAACAGCCAGAAATTGGGTCCCAAAAGGAAGAAGAAGGTAGGCAGCGCAGATACCAGGGAACCGATAATCATCATGCGATAAACCGGTACTTTGCGGGTCAGTGCCGTTATCACCGGCACACCGAGAACGATGATCAAGGGGTTGGAAACGTTGACAATCATTTCCATGTTATTAGCCACCACTTCCGAGAAAGCACGGGTCACAAACTGCGGCATCACCAGGAACTGGTAGGCAAAAAGTGTCTGTACGGGCATCAGGGCGAAGATAAAGAACATAAACCTGCTGTTGGAAAGCGGACTTGTCTTAAACCAGTCGATCACACGCGCTGTCAGAGTTTTCGAAACATTCGCATCCGGCGCGTGAGACGCTTCGCCCGACTCTGCATCATCAAGCCCCGCCTGTTCTGCTTCCTGTTCGACCTTGGGGGTGAAAAAGAAGATCAACCCCAACAGCATCACGACATTGACCAGCACGCAGAACCACATAACCCCCTCGATACCGAAACCCTCAAACTTGAAGCTTCCTCCAAGGTCAAGACCTGACCTGATTCTCGATGAGACGAAACCAATAAACACGATGCCAAGGTTCATACCTGCATAAAGCAAACCGTAACCCATGGTTGCCGTTTTCTTATCGGAAAACTTGCGCACACCTGCGTAGGAAGCCGGTTGCATAAAACCGTTACCTGCAGCGGCTAGTAACAAACCTCCAAAAACAACGGCGAGCAATGTACTCGAGCCCACGGGAAGAAAATGCGGTGCAAGTGGTAAGGCAGTCCGGCCAATGATGTAAAGCGCCACGGAAACCAATAGCGATTTACGTACACCCAGCTTGTCGGATATGGGGCCGAATATCAGCATGAAACCCGTGATCAGCGCCATGTACGCGGAGACGATCTTGTGCCCCGAATCATCCGACATACCCAAAATATCGTGAAAGTACATGGCCAACAGGGTCAGCATGCCAAAGTAAGCCACACCATCAAGCCAGTAGATGTAATTGGTGTACCAAAAACCACGTGGCGCGCCTTTGAGTTCACGGAACGAGGTAATCAATTCGGTAATCGGATTGGGAATTCCAGCTGCCTGGACCGGTTTGTTCGGGTTAACTTTCGGCGACTCGCTTTGTTCGGACATTCTGATTCCTGAGAATTGTTATTGAAAGTGGCCAGGTGCAAGTATATTTCAATCTAAAAGTGACGTCTTTTTTTGTTTAAGCGATCCTCTAAACGCCCACGACATGAGCCCTGTGATAAACCACTTATCCGCGGCAAACTCTGCTATCCTTAGCGACAATAATCAACCATGGCGCGGTGAAATAAAAAATGCTTAAGCTCCTGTTTGCAATAGCTATTTCCCTTCTCATCAGTTACCCGATTCAAGCATCGGAATCGCAGACCCCACTGGAAAAATCCGGTTGGAAAACACTCACCACCCATCAGCAAATGGTGGCTTACCTGAAGCCATTGGTGGCATCGTCCCCTTTGGTCGAAATGAAATCCATCGGCAAATCCGTCGGGGGCAACGACATCCCTGCCCTGTTTTTCTCACAGGACGATGTTTTCGCAAGTCAACGCGAAAAGAAACCGGTGGTCTTGGTGATATGCCAACAGCACGGCAATGAACCTTCCAGCAAAGAAGCGGCCATGATCGTTACACGTCGCCTGTTGAATGAAGACAGCAAGCTGTTACAAAACCTGGATCTGATTCTTGTCCCACAGGTCAACCCGGATGGTTCAGACGAAGGTACGCGGCGTAATGCAAACGACATGGACCTGAACCGCAACCATGTCATCTTGACCGAACCCGAATCAAATGCCGTACACCAGTTATTTTTGGATTGGATGCCGGAGGTGACGCTTGATGTGCATGAATACAATGCCGTACTGGACAGTTGGAACGAGGCTGGCTACCTGAAAGATGCCGATGAAATGCTCGGTGGTGTCACCAATTTGAACATAGATCAGGAGATCATCGACTTCACCCGAAAAGTTTTTATACCCGAAACCGGGAAAGCTATTGAACAGGACGGTTTTCGCTTCCATCGCTATATCGTGGGTAATCCTTTTGAGGAAGGCGTGGTGCGTTTCAGTACCACTGCCATCAATGATGGCAGGCAAAGCATGGGCATCTATAACAGCCTGTCATTCATCATTGAGGGTAAGCGCTATGGCAACCTCATCAATGAAATAGAAAAACGCACAAAAGGCCAGGTGTCAGCCATTCTCAATTTTCTGAAAACAAGTGACCGGCATGCCGGGGAGATGTTATCTATCGTCAGGCAATCACGTTTACGGATGTCAGATGTGGATCAAAGCCTGATCCAGATGGAATACTTTGCGGTCGAGGAAAGCCCGACTTTAAACTTTCCGGTATTCGATTTGAAAAGCTGGACACACACCGACAGGGACCTGGAACATTTCAAACCACTGGTCAAAGTCAAAAAGAGCGTCACCAAACCGGCTGCATATTCCTTTGCTGCCAGCGAAACAAAACTGATCGAACTTCTGAGAAGACATCGAATTCCAATTCACAGTCTGAAGGGCGCTCAACAAACTGAAACCGAAACCTACCTGGTCAAACACGTGACCAAAGCCATTGATGAAGAAAAGCCCACCTATACCATCGATCTCGACAAGCGAATCCAGCTGGAAACACTGCAGAAAGGGACAATTATTGTTCCTGTCTCGGGCACGGCCTCAAACCTGATTCCATTATTACTGGAGCCTGAGTCCACCTGGGGCATCGTCTCACCACGTGCAACCGGAAAATACCGCTTTAAAAGTTACCTGCTTGAAGGAAAACCCTACCCGGTTAAACGTCTGCCTTCGATTGAGCAACTCGACTCGGAACCCGTTCATTAGCAGGCTCCGGCAAAGCACCCAATCAAATAACAAGCGCCTGGAAGTCCATGAAACAGACCAATGAAACATCCACTGAAAAAGCCACACCGACTTTTATACAGTCCCTGATACCGCTGTTTGCGATTGCACTGTTCCTTGGCATCGGCTACGGCGTATTTCATCTCAATGCCGAGATCCTGCTAATTGCCGCTGCTGCTGTTGCCGGCATCATTGCGCTCAGACTGGGTTATACCTACAAGGAAATCGAAGGCGGGATTATTGAGAGCATGGCCAAGGGTATGCCGGCCATGTTGATCGTTATCGTGGTGGGCGCCCTGATCGGTTCCTGGATCGCCGCAGGCACCATTCCAATGCTGATCTATTATGGATTACAGCTGATTTCACCAAAATTCTTCCTGCTCACAGCCTGCCTGGTCTCCAGTGTCGTATCGCTTGTCACCGGCACTTCATATGGAACGGTCGGCACCATTGGCGTGGCTTTTATCGGTATCGCCGGCGGACTGGGTATCCCGCTGGACCAGGCCGCAGGCGCCATCGTGGCCGGCGCCTATTTCGGCGACAAGTTATCGCCGTTTTCCGATACCACCAACCTGGCGCCCGTTGCCGCACGCAGCAACCTGTTTGACCATATCCGGCATACGCTGTGGACAACAACACCGGCCTGGTTACTCGGGATGTTGGTTTACTTCGTGATGGGACTCATGTCCAGCCAGGATCACCTGACGACCATGGAACGCGCAGAAAGCATACAACTGGTTCTGAAAAGCAGCTTTCAATTCAGCTGGTTACTGCTTCTTCCCATGGTCATCACCCTGTATTTTGCCGTGCGTAAAAAACCGGTGATACCCGGCATGCTGTTGTCTGCTGCGGTCGCTGTGCTTTTGGCCATCTTTATTCAGCACCTCGAAATGGCCACGGCAGTGGGCTCAATGGTCAAGGGTTTTGTCGCGTCCACCGGCGACTCCATGGTGGATAAATTGCTGACACGTGGCGGTATGGTTTCCATGATGCACGTGACGCTTATCGCGTTTTGTGCATTTGCCTTTGGTGGCATTGTGCAAAAGGCCGGTATGCTCGATGTTTTATTGATGCACCTGTTGAAGGTGGCCAATACGGTTGGAAAGATTATCGCCTCCACCGTGGCCTCCAGTATTGCGGTTGCGGTCATGACGGGCAGTTCCTTCTTGTCCATTTTGATACCGGGTGAGCTATTCGCCCCTGCTTATAAGAAGTTCAATTTGGCCGCCAAAAACCTGTCCCGTACAACCGAAGATAGCGGTACGGTGATCGTGCCACTGGTTCCATGGAGTATTGCAGGTGTGTTCATGGCGGGTACGCTTGGCGTGAGCACACTGGCCTATTTGCCCTGGGCCATCATGTGCTATACCGGCTTCATTTTTGCCCTCATCTATGGCTTCACCGGCTTTGCCATCGCGCCGCGAATTAATGAGGACGAGACGATTCCGGGAAGTTAGGTTTTAAAAGAGCGCTTCAACCGGCGACGCTGGCATATTTTCCACGGCACACAGCCAGTTTCGGTGCTTGAGTGCCTCATACCGATTAGGTAACATCCGGCTCAGCATTTGTAGTAAGGCACCCGACGGATTCACGCATCAAAGCCAGGTATTGCCAGCTATGTCTTTAATGAACGATAGAAGGAAACCAATGAAAACTCTTTGGGTATTAGTTACAGCGTCAATCTTCCTCTGGTCTGCACCGGTGTTTGCTAAATATTGCATGGTCAAGCCTGAAGACCAGTCGACCTCCTGTGTGTTCACAACCAAGCGCAACCCGAAGGATGCGCAAATCGTTATTTCGTACACGAGGCAGGGTTGGTCAATGATGATTGCTGTATTCCTAAAAGAGTTTGCAATGTTAGACGGAGACTCGAAGGCCAAGACGAAGAAGGGCGAAATGCATGAACTTAGATTCGTCAATATTCGCAGGGACATGACCATGAACAGAAGAATGATGGAGGCACCTGTTTACCTGGTCGACGAAGCCCTCCTTCACGACATGGCAAATGCAAAGGGCAAGGTCCGGTTTTGGCTGATGGCCGAAAAGCCAAAAGATGAAGTGGAAGTAGAGTTTTCATCAGGCCTGTTTGAAGAGCTGGACGAATATATTGCAGAAACAAAAATGGTGCTGGGCGACCTGTTTCAGGACGAGTGAGTCAAGGGCCTGACTGTATCCCACTTAAATCGAAATTTAATGCTCGCTGGCCAGGGCCACCAACTTGGCCTGGTAGAGTGACTGGAAGGATTTCCGATAGGAAAATTTCTGCGCATTTAAAAGTTCGCGTTTAGCGCTCACCCTGTTACCCAACTGATAGTGCGCCTTGGCCATACCCGCATAGCTTTCATGAAGATAAGGCGCTATCTCAACGGCTTTTTGATAAAAAGAAATGGCTTCCCTGAAATCCCCATCGGCATAGGCATCGTGTCCCGCATGTAACCAGTCAAAGGGGCTGGCCTCATCAAGTTCTGCCAGAGCCACATTGATGTCTTCGGCTTCGGCAAAGCGCTGCTGCCCCATCAGTAAAACCCGGTAGTTTCTTAACAAACTGACCTTATTGGGCAGATGGTCTATTCCGTACTGGTATATTTCCTCGGCCTTGCCGGCATCACCTGCACGACGATACACGATGGCCATTGAGTTGATGGCGCCGGCATCATCCGGTGTCAACTTCAATGCCTCACGCAATAGCCAGAAGGCAGTACCATAGTCTTGCCTGGAAATTGCCTCACTGGCCAGGTTGTTGTAATACATCGCCTGGTATTCGGCTTCGCTGATATTACTGACAAAGCGATCCCCTGAACTGGGAAAATAGTCCACCAATAGCCCGGCTCTGCGCATCACGTATTCACCATCTACCGTCTCCCGTTCCGGTTCGTACAGCTTGGTCCTCACGTGCTGCCCCCTGAACACAACATTACCCTGAGACTCAAAAACAGGTGAGGAATCGATCAATTGGTATCCCGTCTCAACTCCCGCAAGCTCAGCCAGTGCGGTGGTCAAAATTGCCAGTGACAGGCAGTTTCCCGAGAATTCCCTCAAGGCTTCTTCAGCTGCATAGGTGTCACCGTGGTAGCCAAAATTCATTGTGATGGATTCAAGGTAATCGTATACACGCTGGTGCGCGGGAATATCCTGCCTGCCGGCATCATCAAAATACGTTTGAAAAGCATGCTGCTGATCTTCTGATAGACGGTAAATGTCCGTGATGGCAGGGATGTCCGGCCGTTCACCAAACAGGTCAGCTTCAAACTCCAGATGCGGGAATTCAACTGCAGCCTCGGGGATATATTTGTCAGATAAATGCTGAGGCCCGGCACAACCTGTAAGCACGCCAGCGAATAGCATACAAGCTAGCCAAATGGTTCTCATAACGTTGGCTGTTGCGTAATTTTCATCACCTGAATCATAGCATACTGAAAATCAGGGTCGAATCTGGTCACCCGCCAACTCAAAACAGCGGGTACTGGAGATCATCGGTGTGCAGTACTTCGAATGGCCAGGCTTGTCTAATCCTGTGACCGCTTGATACTCAAAAATGGGCCGGGGTCGGGATCAACCTGGTAAATACGCTCCTCACCGCTACGGTAGGATGTGAAAAACAGGGTGTGATTATTACCGCAGAATTCCGGCATATGATCCCAGGCCGGGTCATTGGTCAGCTGGTGAAAACTCTGTTCAGCGAAATCATATAAAAATATATCCGCATCATCATCTTCGCCATCCGGCGCATCGACAAAGGCGATTTTTTTGCCGTCCGGTGACCAGCTGAGCCCGTAAATCCGGCCGATCGAGGTGCGCAGGACGGCCTTATCACCCGTGTTGAGATCGACTAGCTCCAGCGAGGTTTCAGAGCCATCGGTTTCGCCATTTGCATACGCGATTTTCGTGCCATCGGGTGAAAAATGAGCATCATGCTCGTTGTGGTCACTCGTGTCGGTAATTTTTTCAAGTATGTTCCCGTCGAGGTCCAACCGTACCAGGTCACGCTGTCCTTCAGTTTCATGAAAAGCCAGTAGCTTATGTTGCTCGGACCAGTCACTGACAGATAACCAGCCTTCAAAACTTCCAATCTGCCTGCTGCTGTAGTCATCCAGATTCATTATCCAGGGTTGTTTTTGACCATCCGGCCCGTCTTCCCGGTCAAAGATAATACTTCGGCTGTCCGGCGACCAGACGGCATAGCCATCCCAGCCCTTGTGTTTGGTCAAGCGGTTTTTATTCTGCGTACTGAAAACCAGCTGATAGAGCTCCCAGTCTCCATCGGTGCGCTCAGACTTCATCATATAAACAAGCCGGGATCCGTCAGGAGAGCAAACCGGCCGATGCTCGCTGCTTGCTGCCTGTGCCTGTGCCTGTTCAATGACTGAGAGACCCAGCCACCCTGCAAGCACTAAGATTGAAAGTAAAAAAATTGGTTTTCTCATAGCAATGTAAATACACGGCGTTGCAAATATGTGCCCAGCAAGTATATACACAAACATATGCCCGGGTTTTCCGACGTATCAAAGCTGGTTATCAACCGCTCGTTTCGGGCTTGAGGAAGGCGGGTACCTTTTCATGTTCTAATATGTCCGGCCAGCCAATGGATAGTTGGTCAATTTAAACAGGAGCGATTGTGAAATCACATGGGTTAACCCGTTGGCGCCGGCTGACGCCTTGCAACATGAAAGGTAGCATGACTTGTACGCCTGGATCGCACTAGGTCTCCTGTTCCTGTTGCTGGGCGGCATCGGTGTCGCCCTGCCGCTATTACCGACCACGCCTTTCGTATTGCTCGCAGCAGCCTGTTTTGCCAGGTCGTCACCACGTTTGCATAACTGGCTTTTACGCAGCCAGGTATTCGGACCCATGCTGCGTGACTGGGAAAAAAACAAATGTGTATCTGCCAGTGTGAAGACACTGGCCGTGTCCATGATGGTCGTGGTTGGCGGTATCTCGATCCTGTTTTATGTACCTGCGGGGTGGACCAGGTATGCAGGGCTGGGCTTACTCTTTCTTGGCTGCCTGACCATTTTAAAGGTCAAAACCTGCCCATTTCAGAAACCCTGAATAAAATCCGTGCCCGACGCCTGCTAAAACCGGCGTGTTAAGGATCTCAGTCGTCCATTTCATCCACGTCAAACTGACCGGTCAGTCGCCGCCTGATATGGGACCATGACATACCAATCGCGAGAATCACGGACATCAGTACCAGAGCAACCCAGGCAAGCGCGTGTGTAGACTCAAGACTGAGCCAGCCAATATCAACCAACAACCATATTATGCAGCCGAAAAACGCGGCGCCAAGAATAATACCCAGCCAACCCATGGACATGAAGGTGGCGCGCAGGAAGATAATCCAACCAATCAAAAGGGCGACGCCCACGAGTGCAATCACCGGCCCGAACTTGACGCCTTCAGTCATTATCCAGCTAATGTAGGAATAATCGGTGGGGTTGTAGGTTCCCAACACCAGCACCAGGGCAAATACCCATCGGCCAAGAAAACTGCCTGCGTTAAATTCTGTTGCCATTGAATTTTTCCTGTCTGATTTCGGAACAGAGAATAAGCGCAATCAAGCATAAAAATAAAGAGCCCGGGCACAATTTTCGGGATTTAGCTGTGCAACGACCTTCCTATCTCATCAGCGCAGGAGTATCTTTCTTACTCGCTTGGGCAGTTCAACCAGTAGAGGGATCAGATGAAGGAGGTCAGTAGTCGTATAACGATTGCATTAGTGGCGACGATCCTGGCCATTGGCACGAGCTTTCTGTTTTTCCCCGGCTTGATGTCGTTCGATTCCATTTTCCTGTATCGCCAGGTCATCGGGGATATGCCGGTCAATAATTACCATCCTCCTGTCATGGTCTATATGTGGCAAATGGGCCATCTATTGCTGGGTCCGGGAGCCATGCTGATTTTTCAGCAGTTGGTGTACTGGACGTCCATTACGATCATTGCCGTCCATGCCCATGATCGTTTATGGGCCAGATCACTGCTTGTCGTCATCCTTGGGCTACTCCCACCGCTTTGGATTCATTCAGCAACCATATGGAACGACACCGGGGTAATGGTCTCTTTGCTATTGGCCATTGCCTGCACATTGCTACTCAAACGGACCGGGTCCCGGTGGGTGTTTGTGATTGGGTTTCTGGCTTTGTGTTACGCACAAGCGGTAAAACAAACTGCTCTTTTTGCTGCAATTCCACTGTTTTATATCTTGTGTGATGCGTATTTCAACTCAGGTCAACGTCATGGTCGTTGGCCTGAAACCGTCAAGCTGGCGACTGCACTGCTGACTGTCAGCGTATCGGTTACCTTGATGCTCAGTTCGATTGGCGTCGAGAAATACACAAAGTGGCCTACCATTGCCGTATGGGACCTGTCAGCCGTTTCGATGGCAGAGCAAAAAGTACTGATACCAACAGCCGTTCTCTATGACAAGAGTGCATCCGGTCATGAAACACTTGACCGAATTGAAGAAGTCTTCAACCCGAAGGTTAATGGCACACTGGGCGATGTCGTCATGTTTTTCCCTGAGCCGGAATACCGGGCAGAACTATTGGAGGCCTGGTTGGCTTTACCCCTTGATTACCCAGGACACTACCTGGCGCACCGTGCACGGGTATTTTCGCACGTGCTCGGCATAGGCTCAGATGATATCCATCTGGCGTTTGAGAGCCGGATAATAGCAAATGACCAGGGCTTGAAATTAGTCAACCAGGACAGCAAAACACTCAACGCTGCCATCCAATGGCTTGCCCTGAGCACACAAACAGTTATTTTCCGGCCCTGGTTTTACCTGGTGGTCCTGATCCTGATCTTTACCCTCGCCTTGTATCGACTATGGCAAAACAACTCGTTTGGACCACGTTTACTGGTTTGCATGGGCCTCAGTGGGCTGCTTTATGTATCACCGTTGCTCATCATTGCGCCAGCGGCAGACTTCCGTTACAACCTCTGGATGGTGGCCTGTGCGGCGGTCATGATGTGTCTCATGCTGTTTCGAGGTATCAAAACCTAACGAGGCCCGAACAAACTATTTGCGTTTATATCCAAACGCTTCCTGTTAGCTTTAGCTCGTAACTTAGTCGGGATATTCAACATCAAAAGGCCAGTCACGTATGCCGCCATTGAGACTGACAGCATTCAACTTGTGTTCGCTCAGAATCATCGCGCCGACGCAACTGCGTCTGCCGGAATGACAATAAACAACGTAGTCCTTATCCGTCTCAAGTTCGCCGACCCGCTCCCGAAGCTCCAACAGGGGTATCAGCTTGCAACCGGGGATGTACTCCATCTCATATTCATCCTCGTAACGTATGTCCAGCAATTGTGCGCCTTCATCCAGCATGGCTTTTGCCACTTTGGCGGATACCCGGTCGATCATCGGGGCATTAATTAACTCATCAAAATCTTTCTTATCCAGCACAAGCAAACGGGACTCACCCAGCATCTTCACCCGTGCGTTGCGTAGCTCACCCGTCAGCAAGGCCTCCTCACCGAAGTAATCACCAACACCGAGCACCTTGGTCAGTTTCAGTTCATCATCATAGAGCCCGGGGCGCCACAGCTCTGCCTGACCCTGCTCGATAAAATAAAACTGTTTCGCCTCTTCCCGCATATCAAAGATGACCTCACCGTCCTGGGCGCTAACTGGCCGCAAACGGCGGAAAATCGCGTGTGCGTTTTCCAGTGGCAGCCGGCTGAAGATTAACGGGTTACGCAATCCGCTGAGCCATTGACGGAAAGCATCATCACCGGGTTTATCAGTGCTCAGGCTCTCCCAACTCAGCAGGAAATCAAGACGTGCGGGATTGATACGGCCGAGAACAGTGTGTTGCTTTGCACAAAAAGTGTTGGAACCAGCCGCAAGGCAAACCGGCCGGCTCAGGGTGTTGTGTGGGTCAAGAAAGACGGCTTCATCACCATCCTCACACACCACTTCACCTGAAAGTACGAATACGCATTCTTCCTGGTTGTTATTGAAGGTGACACTGTCGCCGGGATCCAGTTCGTATGTGCGGATCAAACGACATAACTGTTCTTCCGGAATGCCTGCGAGCGGTGGATAGTGGTCCCGCAAAATGCCAATATTTTCTTCCAGTATTCCCATGCTTGTTTCTCCTCATGTTCGCCTAAAGTAATCGGGCCGAATACTTTTTACAAATTAAATGTATCCCATCCCTTTTTAGAGCGATAATCATCGCTCGAACCATGGAGACCAACGAGTGAACCCTGAACTTAAACGCGCTGCAGAGCTTGCGGCGGAATACATAGCGTCGTTTGATCATCATAAAGTCAGTGAAGAACTTGACCCAAAGGCGCTCCGCACCAAACTGGAAAAAGAACTTACCGCGGATGGTCTGCCACCGCTGCAAGTGATCAACGAACTCGCCGAAGACGCCCGGGATGGCCTGTTGAATAGTGCCGGCGGCCGGTTTTTCGGTTGGGTCATCGGCGGTGGAATACCCGCTGCAGTGGCCGCCGACTGGCTATGCTCAGCATGGGATCAGAATGCAGCCGCCTACGCATGTTCACCAGCTGCCGCCGTCATCGAAGACGTTGTAGCTGGCTGGTTAAAAGACATGCTCGGTCTTCCCCAACACGCGTCCTACGCCTTTGTAACCGGTTGCCAGATGGCGCATGTAACAGCCCTGGCCGCTGCCCGTCACAAAGTACTGGCTGATCAAGCCTGGTCAGTTGAAACACAGGGACTGGCCGGCAGTCCACCCATCCGCGTTTTAGTCGGAGAGCACCATGAGACATTGTTGCGCGCCCTTCGTCACCTGGGTATCGGGACCGATGCCGTCGTCCAGGTTGCAAAGCTTGAGGATGGCACGATCAATGTTGCTGCACTGAAAACCGAGCTTGAGAAGAACCCTGGCATGCCGACCATCGTTTCGCTTGCCGCCGGTGATCTGAATCGCGGTGCTTTTGATCCATTTGACGAGGTCTGCGACCTGGCCCACGCGTTTAATGCGTGGGTGCATATCGATGGCGCTTTTGGTTTGTGGGTGGCCACCAGCCCACGCTACCGGCACCTGGTAAAAGGTATTGAGAAAGCCGACTCATGGGCGACCGATGCACACAAGTGGCTAAACGTGCCTTACGACAGTGGCATCGCATTTGTTGCAGATCCGGAGTCACACAAAATAGCGATGACCATACCGGCTGCGTACAAAGTTGAGGTTGATGATGTTCGCGACCAGTTTGAGTGGGGGCCTGAATGGTCAAGACGTGCCCGTGGTATACCCATCTACGCGGCCCTGCGAACACTTGGGCGCAATGGTGTGGCCGACATGATCGAAGGCTGTTGCGACCTGACGAAAGATTTTGTACTAAAACTGGGCGAATTGCCTGGCGTTGAAGTGCTGACGGTACCGATCATCAACCAGGGTCTGGTTAGGTTTCTCGACCCGGGTGGTGACCATGACAAGCGGACCGATGAGGTAATCAACCGCATCAATGCGAGTGGCGAGGCATGGTTCGGCCCGACAATATGGAACGGAATGCGCGTCATGCGAATTTCACTGAGCAATTTTCGTACGACTCAGGACGATATTGAGCGGGCGATAACTGCCATTAAGACGGCGATGGAAACCTGAGCGCTCATCGTCCGGAAGACCTGACTATCAATTCACATTCACGGGATTTTCAACTATGCATCTCATTCAACGGTATGGATTTGGTCTGCTAAGAACCATCATTATTTGTCTTGGCCTTGGCTGCGCAATATCGACACAGGCTGCAGCCACCGATATTCCGGCTGGAAATGACAACTACCAGGAATTGGTCAAGCTGCTGGATGAGTTCCTCGCGTTTCGTGACCCCGGTGGAGAGAACCCTCACCAGATCATCCGCGACCGGGCCGGTCAACCCATCGATCCGGTTACCGACTACAGCAAGCCAGCGATAGAAGCGCAACGTGAGCAGATCAAAGTGTTTCAAACCCGAATCAAGGACATGAATGTCGCGTCCTGGAGTCGTGAGCAGCAAGTTGACTACCTGGCGGTCCGCTCACGTTTGAACCAGGCTGATTTCATAGTGCAACTTAGCCGCCCCTGGGCCCGTGATCCGGGCTTTTATGTCGATCGAATGCTGCGGGTTACCTTTACTGAACTGCCCGTCGAAGGTAAAGACCGCGACAGTTTCCTGGCGAAACTCCGGGCCATTCCGGTGCTGGTTGATGAAGCACAAAAACACCTTGATGACGTTGCAGCGGACTATGCTGATCTGGCCATTCACAACCTGAGCCATTCGGATGGTGTCGGTCATGGTTATCCCTATCGTGCAACCCCACCTGCGGGCGTTCTTGGCTGGTATGACGATCTGATCAAGCGCGCGGAAGTGCAACCGGATTTGACAAACGATATCCGGGCTGCCCGCGAGGCGATACAAAAGTTTGACACATGGCTCAAATCCCAACGAAAAAACTGGACCACACCCGCCGGTGTAGGAGAAGACGCATTCGACTGGTATTTGAAGCATGTCAAATTGATGCCATGGACATCCAGTGAACTGGTGGTACTCGGTCAACGGGAACTGGACCGGCTATGGGCGGATTATGCCCTTGAGCGGCACCGTAACAGGGCATTGCCGGAACTGACGCCAGCAGTCAGTGCCGAAGATTATCAACAGCGTATCGACGCAACAGACAAACGGATTCGTCTGTTTTTAGAGGAACAGGCCATCATCACCGTACCGGATGACATCGGTGTACTGGATACCAACGCGCCCTGGATTGTGCGCCCCGGCGGACGTAATTTCTGGGAGGAAATACAGTTTCGCGACCCTTCCCCCGATCACCTTCACGCGGTGATCCCGGGACATCGCTTTGATGGCATCATTGCCTCACGTGATGATCACCCCATTCGAAGTAAAATCTACAGCGCCGGGCGCGTGGAAGGCTGGGCAACCTACCTGGAGGAGGCCATGATGCAGGCCGGCCTGTTTGAAGACCTGCCCCGGGTTCGCGAATTGATACAGATATTTGGAATTTTCCGTGCAGCCCGCGTACCTGCTGACGTTTGGCTGCAAACACGCCAGATGAATGTGAGCGAGGTGGTTGATTACTGGCTGCCAAGAGTACCTTACCTCGACCGCAACGTCGCACGCGTGGATGCCGAAATCTACCTGCGACGTCCACCCGGCTACGGCATAGGCTACACCATAGGCGCTCTGCAAATGCAGCAACTGCTGGCAGACCGCAAGCGTCAACTGGGTGACGAATTTGACCTGCAGGCATTTCACGATGAGCTGATGGCAGCCGGCAGATTGCCATTGTCATTGATCCGCTGGGAGATGACGGGGCTGGATGATGAGGTACAGGGTTTTTGGCCACAGGAAGCCATGCCCAAACGCCATTGAGCTTTTCCGGGGTGTTGGTTTTCAACGCAGATTGGATGAAGTGCAGGTAAAAACAAAGAGGTCCGGTCCCCTGTTTTGACGGGGAGCCGAACCTCTAGCCTGGTTTTGTTGTTTGTTGTTGGTTTGGTTTTTCCGGCTCGTACATCACCAGCTACGAACTGACCAGCCACTGACATTGCTTATACCAGTCATCTGGGACCTGCGCCGGCGACGTTGACGTCTTGCCAGTATATCAGCGCTGATAATATTGTCTGCGTTTGCTGCAGGAAGCTGCTCTGAAACCAAAGTAACGGTCGCAACCGGTGCGATGTTCCCGGTGACTTCCCGGTACGTGTCACGTATTCTATTCATTAACATTTGCTTATCTCCTTTACACTCAAGTTTTTTCTATTATTGTCATAAAAACGTCATAATTTCATCAGTGAAAAATATCGTATAAACCTCTATTTACTATATCTTTCAGTTGACAATGATAGTGATACGGCACAATATTGACCAACGGTTTTTAATATTTACATCTTAAGTTTTTCTTAACTATTATGCGCACTATTCCACTCAATGCTTTACGCACTTTCGAAGCCGTGGCCAGCCACATGAGTTTCGCCAGGGGGGCACAAGCCCTTAACGTAACACCCGCAGCCGTTAGCACCCAGATTCGTGCTTTGGAGCAACGTTTAAACCAACCGTTGTTTCATCGCCATGGACGCCAGATTTCACTAACCGAAGCCGGACGCAAGCTTCTTCCAGGTGTGCAACGCGGCCTGGCAGAGTTGCGCCAGGCAGTAGAGGTGATCGGCCAGGATAAGCTGGAAGGTGTGCTGAACCTGAGCATGATGCCGTCTTTCCTGCAAAAATGGCTGATGCCACGCCTGCCCGGTTTCTACAGTGCGAATCCCCAGATGGATGTGCGGATCAACGTGGACAATGCACTCGTGGATTTTAGCCAGACCAACATGAGCGCAGCGGTTCGCCTCGGTGATGGTAATTGGCCGGGACTCAAATCCATTAAATTAATGGACGACTGGATTCTTCCGGTTTGCAGTCGCCGCCTGTTAAAGAAAACCGGGCCGATTCGCTCGATGGAAGAACTACAGAAACATGACCTGCTGTTCGCACCCAGTGATGTCTGGGACCCGTGGTTCCGTCAGTTTGGGGAAACCAACCGCAGCAGTCGCTGGAGCTTGCTGAATGACTCCATCAGTATACTGATGGCAGCAGAACAGGGTGAAGGCATCGCATTGACCCGCTGGTCACTGGCCTCTCGTGAGATTGAGGCGCGCCGGCTTATTCGACCTATAGATACGGTGGTCAAGGCCGACTGGTCTCACTACTTTGTAGCCCCGCCCCATTACTTCGACCTGCCGAAAGTAGCCGCTTTCAGAGATTGGCTGCTGGAGCACGCCAGCCGCTTTGAACCGCCTGTCTGACAGGGGGTTAGTACCAGGGTTTCCACGTATCTGGAATCCCTCAAAACTTGACCGGTTTGTGCTTTTCTGTTCATATCTTTGCAGTTCAATGCCCTTTTGGGAAGCTCCTGATGAAATTTGGAATTGACCGCCTCCTTGAGGACCCTGCGCTGCGCAAACCATTGCGTGGCCGCCGGGTCGCACTGTTAGCACACCCTGCTTCCGTTACACGAAACCTGGTGCACTCCATGGATGCACTGGCCGGACTGGATGATATACATCTGACCGCAGCCTTCGGACCACAGCATGGTTTGCGGGGCGATAAACAGGACAACATGATTGAATCGGCTGACTTCCTGGACCCTGTTCATGGTATTCCTGTATTCAGTCTTTATGGCGAAGTCCGCCGGCCCACAGCGGAGATGATCGATCACTTCGACGTGTTGCTGGTGGACCTGCAGGATCTTGGTTGCCGCATTTACACATTTATCACCACACTGATGTACCTGCTGGAAGCGGCCGCAAAATATAAAAAGTCTGTCATTGTGCTGGATAGACCCAACCCCGCCGGCCGACCTGCCGAGGGCTTGATACTACGACCGGGTTGGGAAAGTTTTGTCGGTGCAGGACCGATGCCGATGCGTCACGGACTAACCATGGGCGAAATGGGCTACTGGTTCATCCGCAAACTGAATCTTGACGTGAAATACGATGTTATCCGCATGGATGCCTGGCAGCCGGATGTTGCACCAGGCTATGGCTGGCCCGTGAATGAACGCAACTGGGTGAATCCCAGCCCCAATGCGGCCAACCTCTGGATGGCACGATGCTATGCTGGAACGGTCATGCTGGAAGGCACCACGCTGTCCGAAGGCCGTGGCACCACGCGACCACTGGAACTATTCGGGGCACCGGATATTGACACCCGTAAGCTTATTTCAACCATGCAGAGTATCGCACCCCAATGGATGGAAGGCTGCGTTTTACGCGAATGCTGGTTTGAGCCGACCTTTCACAAACACAAGGGTCAGCTCTGTGCCGGAATACAGATTCATGTTGAGGGCGATGCCTATGATCACCACGCATTCCGCCCGTGGCGTCTGATGGCTCTGGCTTTCAAGGCTTTACGCCAGATCAGGCCCGGCTACGAATTGTGGCGTGATTTCCCCTATGAGTACGAACACGAACAATTGGCCATCGATCTGATCAACGGCAGTGATTTGCTACGCCTGTGGGTCGATGACAGCAATGCGACACCAGAAGATCTGGACGTACTCGCCTCCACAGATGAACAGAACTGGCACGATGAGTGTAAAGCCATGCTGGCTTACCCCGGATAAGTTAAAGTAACTCACAATAGAAACGCCTAAACATAAACAACCCAGGAAACCCAAAATGTCACTGCCCAGACTATGTGTGATTTTACTGGCTACGACCTTAATATCGGCATGCCAGACAAACGTAGTTATTGCTTCAAATGAGGAGGCAGTAAATACCAGCACCACCTCATCGGAAAAACCAAAATATCAAGAATTTGTAAGCCCGGGTCAGGCAATGCCGCTTGCGTCAGTCATCGATGTAAATGGTAAGACTATCGATTTAACCGCGACAGATAAACGAAAGCTGGTCATTTTGTTTGCCACAAGCTGCAGCGATTCAAATCGCGCGATGAAAGCCCTCAATCAGTCCGAACTGTTGAACGATGACTCTGTTGAAATCATTGCCATTGCACGTGAGGAGGCAGCTGAAACAGTTATTGCATGGCGTGACCAGCACGGTATCAAGATTCCGCTGGCGGCTGATCCTGACCGCAGCATTTATAAAATGTTCGCAGCTGCAGGTATTCCACGGTTTATCACGGTATCAACTGACAACAAGGTGATAAAAATGAACCTGGCAGAAGAAGAAAACCAACTCCGTTTGATTGAATGGCAATAGCGGGTTACGCGTTGCTGACACGGGCGTCTTCGGATGACTATTTATCGTTATTCTTGCCTTTCTCTAAGCTCGATAACGAGTGCTTCGGCAGCATCTGACAGGTAGTCCTGTGGTTGTTCACGGCAGTAGTTTTCAAGCCAGCTGACAATTGATGTGGCGGGAAACTCCTGGCCAACGAAGGAGTCAGCACCCTCCTCCAACGCAGCCTGGTAATTTAGACCACTGATAAAGCCCTGCACCCAGGTGGCTGAGCTGTAGAGTTTCGCGGTATTGCTTCTTTTGGCTGCAACATAATCCGGACAACTGAAGTTTCCTTCACCCTTGACTGCCCAATCACTCATTGTATCCAGTGATACCACTGACAGTGTCACCGCCAGGGTCATTGCCAAAGTTTTCAATTTATTTCACCGTGTTTTAGAGCCAATAACCAGTAAACCCTACCCACGCAAGGGTCAGAGTGACAGTATCTCTAATTTCGGACCTGTTAACCAGAGATCAGAGGCACTGGTGCCCTGGTTGATATCTAAACCCGCGTTACCTGGGTCATCAGGTCCAATACCTTGTCCTGGGTCTGATCGAGGGCGTTGGCCAGCTCTTCAGAAAGAAATTGAGCACAACGCTTAAGCTGTCTCCGGTCGACTGTGCTCAAGGACTCATCCTGTTCGAGTGTTCTCAAGCCTTTATATACCTCGGCACAGGCATGAGGGTCGCCCCCATCCATCATGGCCTGATGGGTGTTAGCCCGCGCTTTCGACTGGCTACTGACACTTGCGTTCCAGTTTTGCATATGGTCCAGAAGGCTTTTGGCCAAAGAGGGACCGATTGGTGCGCGTATGGTGTTGTCGAGATTGTTTTCACGGAGCATCAATGTGATGCCTTCGCGTTTGAAAAAGATTTCTGCAAATCGTGTATCGTTTTCGCCGGAAAAGCTTCTGGGGCGGATGGATTCAACCTTGCCGATTCCATGTTGAGGATGATGGATGCGATCGCCTTGGGATATGGTGATAATTTTTCTCCTTTGAGGATAACTTGGCGGGATTACTAAAAAACACTTTAATAAACATAATGTTACACTATATAGCCTTTGATTGCAAGACGTTTTTGTGATTGTTATATAAGCAAAAGCCTGCTTTCACTAGAGCATCTATTTGTCTATGCTGAAACAATAGCATGTATACGAGGCTTGGCTGTCGCGGTGCATGACAACGGTGATGGTGTGGCTGAAAATGCCGCCGAAGCCACCATTTGGTATCGAAGAGCCGGGGAGCTGATCCAGGCGGAGCAGCTTGCGGTCAAATTGTTTGAAGAAACCCAACAAAAACGGTGAGTAAAGTGGCAAAAATTTTAGGTGCGAACTCCGAAGTAGGCGTATTGAAGACAGTCATGGTTTGTCGTCCGGGATTGGCCCACGAACGGCTCACCCCGAGTAACTGTTCAGACCTTCTTTATGATGACGTGATTTGGGTAGAACAGGCAAGACGCGACCATCGGGACTTTGTCTCAAAGATGGAAGAACGGGGAGTCAGGGTGCTTGAAATGCACGATCTGCTTGAACAGGTCCTGGATCTGCCCCAGGGCCGCAAATATATCCTTGATCGCAGAATCATACCCGGTTACATCGGTGTGCAAATGACAAAGGAAGCTCGGCCATGGCTGGACGAAATGCCCTCCGCACAGCTCGCCCGGCACCTGATTGGTGGTATTGCACCCAGTGAACTGCCATTTCCCCACGAGGGAATTTTCAGCTCCTACCTCGATGATGACGGCTTTGTACTGGCGCCACTTCCCAACAGCACATACACGCGTGATACCACCTGCTGGATTTATGGCGGAGTCACGCTTAACCCCATGTTCTGGCCAGCCCGCAGGCAGGAAACACTTTTGACCACCGCGATCTATAAGTATCACCCGTTCTTTACCGAAAAGGAGTTTGAATTCTGGTGGGGCGACCCGGAGATCGACCAAAAGCTGGCATTTGTTGAAGGTGGGGACGTGATGCCGATAGGAAATGGCTGTGTGTTGATCGGTATGGGTGAGCGCACCACCGCCCAGGCCGCTACACAGATGGCCCAGGCGTTGTTTGCCAAGGGTGCTGCGGAGCGCGTTGTCGCCTGCCAGATGCCTCATTCACGCGCGGCCATGCACCTTGATACTATTTTTTCCCTGTGCGACATCGACAAAGCGACTGCCTACCTGGATGTCTGCGACAGGCTACGGTGCTTTAGTATCCGGCCCGGTGACAAAGAAGGAGACCTGGATGTGCGGCTTGAAAAGGGGCACCTGATTGAAGTGACGGCAGAGTGCCTGGGCATCAGGAAACTGGAAGTTGTTCAAACCGGTGGCAACCGCTATCAACAGGAAAGAGAACAGTGGGATGACGGTAATAACGTGGTAGCCCTGTCCCCAGGTGTGGTGGTCGGTTATGACAGAAACACCTACACCAATGCCCTGCTACGCAAGGCAGGCATCGAAGTCATCACCATTTCCGCTTCTGAACTCGGGCGTGGACGTGGCGGCGGTCATTGTATGACCTGCCCGATCGAACGCGAAGCCGTGTGATAGAAAAACAGGATTAGAGGAGTTTTTACTCTGACCCCAAATATTTGGAATACCAGCGTATTTGAACCCACTTGAGGACACGCCTTTGAACAGACTGCAGGCACGTTTGACGACCAGCTCACATCTGCTAAAAAATGCTCTGTTTGGCCCTTTATTTTTGGCGACTTGCTTCGTAGCGCAAGCTGTCGTTGCCAATGTTGATAGCAGGTATGCAGACTATATCGTTCCCGGCTTCGAACAATGGGATGAACAAAGAGAACAATGGAACCGGGAGCGTATCGACTTTCTATCTCAATCTGAAATAGCCTGGATTCGCGTTTCGGCAAAGCTCACGGCGTTGCATGGTCTGTTTGGTGAGGAAAGGAGGCTTACAAGAGAAAGTTTTTCTAAAAAGAGAGAGCTCCTCGACCGACTTTTCATAGAGGCGGGAAGTGATCTGTACTCTCTGGTAGCTATGGCTGATATTTGCCAGTCACCAGACTACATGGACCTATGCTTTGAGCACGGTACTCATCAAAAAATTATCAGTCGCGATCCCGAAAATGGCATGGCCTATATGATCGCAATAACTGCGAACTGGCGGGAGTACTACGGCCATGGAAATAAGATCACTGAAAAAGTAGATACGCCTGCGGTGCGGCAATTCATCATCGACGCTGCAAAAACGACGATCTGGACCAATTACTATGATGACCTCTTACTGCAATACTATCGCGAGACCATGAAATTCGTAAGGGAAAACCCACCTCCTACCGAAGCACAGCGCCAGGTCCCGGATCACATACTGGCTTTCATGCAGGCCTATCGGGTTCCGGTCGAGCCAGTGGGAAGAATGGAGTTACTCGGTGCGTTATGCCGCCACTACGACGAGATTGACCAAAAGAATCTGATCAGTGCATGTGCAAAGCTAGCAGCGCTACTGCGCGAAAACCACTGGTCGGACGGTTATCAGATGGAGGCAAGTCAGGCGAATCGTGACGATCCATTTGGCCCGGAAGGCGTTTACCTAAGCCGAAAGAGCCAGATTTTTGGCAAGGTGAGAACATGTCTTGAAACTCAATGGCTACATAAGAAATCAAAATGGCCCCGTCTCAGCCGGGACACCATTGAAAACTACGTTATTGATGTCACCGAGTATGGGCGTTGGGAAGCCACCAGGAATGCCTCTTTCGCCGAGTACAAGATTCATCCTTCAGAATATGACGTTGACCCAGGAACATGTGAGGCGATGTTGGACCTGAACAGCGATGAAATGGCTGTCTTGCTGGGTGATGAAGACCCTCAAAAGTACATGCTTGAAAATCGCGACAGAATTCGTCTCACCCAGGAATATGCGGCACATGTGGCAGATGACGCGCGCATGATGATCGAAATCGAAAAGCTGGACACGGTTGAAAGTGTCTCTGATCCACTGGTACAGCACCTGGGCAGTCATGGTGAGCCTGCCGTGCCCTATTTACTGGAAAAGCTTTGTTCAAGCGGCCGAATGACGGCCCTGGCCGCGGCATATGCACTTAGCTCGGAGCCAACAGGCTCCACTCTCTATCTGTTACTCGAAGTATTGGCGGAATCCAGAAATACCGGGCGGTCTTGCGAAGCAGTGACGGCGATCACCTCGGTCATGAGCGAACAGGAAGATCAACTCCGTGAAATGGGTCACCTGAGTTTTGGTACAGACTTCGATCAGCTCATGAGAGCTGTTTTTTGCGAAGCAGAAGAAGCATCTACACCCGATTTGGCTGAATCTGAACCACCAACACTCATTGTATTCAGCGGCAATGTTAGTGAAGTTCACGCCGTTGGATGTGAGTATCGTCCGCTGGAAGCAAGACCTAAACTTGACAAGTTTGAGTTTCGGGAGTGGGTTGAAACCAATGCCTACCACGGTCTCAGGGTCAAAATTCTGGATTTGCCCCAGTCTGATATACCAACGCCGGCATTTGAAAAATACTTTGGTGCACGTCCTGTCGCCCTGGCCAACGTCTTCAAGAGCAGGAGAGGTGGGGGGGAAGGACAACTCTGGGTGAAAACAGAAAATGGCTGGATCAAGTTGCAAAACACCCACTCTATAATGGAGTGACCTATCTACTCATGCCCTCAATGGCGGATGTTTAATAGCATTTATCTCATGAAAAGGGGCCAGAGAAGTTTTTACTCTGACCCCAAATAAAGATATCCTTTGGTTCTACTCCAGGTTCTGTTCCAGTTCGGAGACCAAGCCTTCGAAAACCGCCAGCGTATCGTAGACCGGCTGAGGGGTTGTCATATCCACACCAGCTTTCTTCAATAACTCTATCGGGTAGTCATTGCTGCCCGACTTGAGCATGGTGAGGAATCTCTGCCTGGCTGGTTCGCCTTCTTCCAGGATCATTTTTGCCAAAGCGGTGGCTGCAGCAAATGAGGTCGCATACTGGTACACATAGAAATTATCGTTGCGCAGGAAATGTGGAATCCGGCTCCATTCACTTGCGTTAAGCGGGTCAACATTGACGGCGTCACCGTAGTAGGTTTTATACACATCAGCATAGAGCTTATTGAGACTTTCCTTGGTCAGCCCATTACCGGATTCAACCATGGCATGCGCCTGCATTTCAAAATCTGCAAATGAAGCCTGCCGGAAAAAACTACCCCTGAACTGGTCCAGGTAAGTCTGCAATAGGTAGATTTTCTCCTGTTTGGACGTCGTCTCTTTCAGCATTTTCTGAAACAGAATCGCCTCGTTGGTCATCGAAGCCACTTCGGCAATGAATGTCCGATAGTTTCCGTAGACATAGGGCTGAGTGTGACGCGTCAGGTAAGAATGAATTGAGTGTCCGTATTCATGGGCAAGCGTGGAGACGTCACTCAAGGTGCCGTCATAATTTAACGAAAGATAGGGCTTGGAACTGTAAGTTCCCCAGGAATAGGCACCACCGCGTTTGCCGACGGTTTCATATACATCAACCCAGCCTTCATCAAAACCCTTCCAGTACAGGCTAACGTATTCTTCACCCAGTGGCTGCAAGGCATCGCCAACAATCTTTTTGGCATCTTCCCAGGCAATATCTTTCATGGTGGGTTCAACCAGCGGTGCATACAGATCCCATACTTCGAGTGTCTCAACACCGAGGGCTTTCTTGCGCAACTCAAGATAACGTTGTAATGGCTTGGCGCCTTCGTGACTTACCCTGATCAGGTTGATGTAAACCTCCTCGGGAATCGCACTGCCATACGTTGCTGCGTGCAGTCTTGAATCATATCCGCGTGTTTTTGCGAGAAAGGCGCGGGCCTTTACATGACCTTCATAGTTGGCAGCGAGCGTATTGCCGACTTTTTCGTATTCTGAGTGCAGGCCTTTCCAGGCATCTTCTCTGACCTGACGATTGGTGGAGTAAATAAAAGAACCATAGCGGGCCTTGGTTAACTCAACGGTATTACCCTCCTCATCCGTCATTTCCCCAAACTTCATATCAGCATTGTTGAGAGCCGTGAAAGTACTGCCATATTTGCCCAGCGGATCGCTGGCAGCAGCCAGGATTTTTTCCTCGGACTCTGACAGTGTGAAATCCCTTAAGTCGCAGCGTCTCGTCGATTGAATGCCGGTACATATGAAGACCCTGGGTATTATCGATCATCCGGGCCAGCTTCTCTTTTGGAATAGACAGCAACTCGGGGCTGAAGAAAGCAGTTTCTTCCCCGAATTTGGCATACAGCGTCTGGGCTTCTGAGAACCTGGCACTGTTTTCACCCACCCGCAGATCCTCGAAGGAACTCAAGCCGGCGTAAACATACAAATTGCCTACGATCTGGTTGATTTCTTCAATTTTCCTAATCGCGGAGAGCAAGGTCTCACCACCGTCGGCAAGGTGACCCTTAAACTCGCCAATCTCCGGCAGCATGGACTCAAATTTCTCTCTGTCTGCATCCCAGGCCTCATTCGAAGCATACATGGAGCTCAAGTCCCATTTGTATTGTGCGGGAACTTCGCTGCGTTCTTTGGGCTCATCGGCCATTGTGGTGGAGACCATCATTGGTAGCAGTAATGCGGCTAAAGCGAGCAATCTTTTCATCGTGATTCCTTGTTACAAATACCAGGTAAAAAATGATATTACAAGGTTACCATCGGATCATCTGTATTGCTGGATAATTGAGTTTTTCCGCCCTTATGTTTCGGTAACCGGAAGGCGCCAGGGCTTAGGGGAAAGCCCTGGTTATGGGTGCTCAACAACAAGGAAAACCCGCCGGTGAACGCAGCGAAAAAGTCAGAGCAATCTGTCAGCTTTACCTGCGACGCTTTTGAGCGGTTAAACTTGTGAAGTCAAGACAAGAATGCATCATTCCTCCCCGCCAAGAAAGCCGAAGATATGTAAAAGGCTGGAAAACAGGTTATAGATCGAGACAAACAAGGTGACCGTGGCGAGGATGTAGTTGGTCTCCCCACCCCGCACGATGTTCTGGGTTTCGAACATGATCAGGCCGCTCATCAGGAGCACAAACACGGCTGATACTGCCAGGGACAAGGCAGGCAATTGAAAGAAAAATGCGGCAAGCCCCATGCCAAAGGCGGTGAGAATGCCGATCATCAGGAACGATCCCCAGTTTGCAGTGTTAACGGCATTTGCACTGCGGGCATACCAGGAAAGGCCAACGAAGGTCAGCGCGGTAACGCCCATGGTGGTCGCGACCAACTGTGGTCCATTCGCCAAACCCAGGTAATGACCAATCACCGGGCCCAGGGTGTATCCCATGAATCCCGTGAGTGCGAACACGGAGACCAGGCCCCAGCCACTGTTACGCATCCTGTAGGTCAAAAAAAGTAAACCGAAATAGCCTGCTAGCGTCAATAACAAGCCCGGTGCCGGGAGTCTCAACGCGATACTTGTACCGGCGACCACCGCTGAGAACAACAGGGTTGCAGACAGTAGCCGGTAGGTGTCACGCAGTACCTTGTTGACCGTAAAGGACTTGATGTCCTGGATGGCCGGAGTCGTTCGCTTGCTAATATCTGAATACATTTCATAAACCTCCATTGGTTTTACACAGGCTTATGATAAGCGCTTCCTTTATCAGGTCTATTCGAATATTTCTGTTGAAAACAACGGTTTTACCGATGTAATATATTCACCCATGCGTCACCTCAATTACAACCATCTCCTGTATTTCTGGACAGTCGCGAAGGAAGGCAGTATCGCCAAAGCGACCCATAGTCTTCATCTCACGCCCCAGACGATCAGCGGGCAGATCAAGCTACTCGAGGAATCGGTGGGCGAACCGCTATTTAGCCGGGTTGGCCGGGGCCTCGCCCTGACTGAAACCGGTCATTTGGTCTACCAGTATGCGGACGAAATTTTCACCGTGGGCGCAGAACTCGCATCGCGTGTAAAAACCGGCCGCATTGTCATACCCGCGGTGCTCGCGGTGGGTGTCGTGAATTCAATCCCGAAGCTGGTTGCATCGCACGTGTTGCAGCCGGTACTGGAGCTGGAAACATCCATCAGGCTGGTATGTCATGAGGGGGGGCTCGAAGCCCTTCTGGGAGACCTCGCCCTGCACAAGCTTGACCTGGTGATATCTGACCGGCCCATCCCGCCGGGGCTTTCGGTCAAGGCTTTTAGCCATTCGCTGGGATCAAGCGACATCGCGCTGTTTGCAAAGAAGGACAACAGCCGTAAGTACGATCAGGATTTTCCGCGATCCCTGGACAAGGCACCGATACTGATGCCTACGATGGATAATCCCATCAGGCGGGCACTTGATGACTGGTTCGACCAGCAGGGTATTTCGCCAACCATCGTGGCCGAGTTTGAAGACAGCGCCCTGATGAAGGCCTTCGGAGAAAGCGGCAATGGTATATTCCCGGCGCCTGCGGCAATCAGTGACGAGGTGGAACGTATGTACCGGTGCCGCCGCATCGGAGTGCCCATTGCGGTGGAGGAGAGCTACTATGCCATTTCTCCCGAGCGTAAGCTGAAACATCCCGCCGTGTTAAAGATCATCGAAAACGCCAGAAACGACCTGCTAATGCGCAAGCCCTCTGCATAGTTTTTGAGTAGGGATATGAATTGATATCTCGATCAGTGTCGGTACGCCATCATTTATATGCATATTTACTTGTCGCCGAATCTACTGGCTCATTATCAGTTCGGAAAAACCTGATCCTGGCCTCGAATATTTCGAATTTTATATCGACACTCCATATGTAGTATTAGGGTTCGATTACATAGGAGCTACACGATGCGAATCTTTTTACAGACTCATGGTTTTGAACTGACTCCCGAGATTGATACGCATGTTCGAAAGCAGCTTACCCGCAACCTTGCCAGTTCGGAGCAGCACATTGTCGCTGTAGATGTGTTTCTTGGCGATATCAATGGCCCCAGGGGCGGCGCAGACAAGAAGGCCCTGTTATGTGTCCAGCTGACTTCACGTCCTGCAGTCAAGCTGGAGGCTGTCCACGCTGATTTGTATGCTGCCATTGCACATGCCTCCCGTAAGGCCAAACGCGCCGTCAAGCGAACCGTGCGCAAGCACAAACGAATTGAAAAATCGGGCTTACGTGAGCTGCGCCAGGCTGGCGGGGAATTCCAGACCGGGGAATTCCAGACAGGCTAATTCCGGCAACTGAAAAGTGTATATTCAGCGAGCGCGGTATGGGTCGTAAAATTGCGATAGGCAGGACCGCTCTCGCCGATGTGAGATAATGCATGCTTATATTGATGAGAATCTGAAAACAGATCTCTTCACGCCCATTTTCCAGCAGGCATGTTTACATGGAACTCATTGTTTTCGATCTCGACGGTACGCTACTCGACGGTAGCGGATCAATATCGGATTTCACACGCGATACACTGGCTGCCTTAGCGCAGCGGGGTGTGGCGTATACCGTGGCCACGGGACGCACCCTGCACGCATCCAGAGAATTGTTGGCGCCACATGGCTTTCATCTGCCGCAGATTTACAAAAATGGCGTGATGATCTGGTATCCCGGTAGCGACGAGTATTCGCACCAGAACTATCTTGAGCACGGGGAGATCGAGCACGTCTTGCAGGCTGTGATAGCCGAAGGTCTGGCTCCTTTTGTATTCACCCTGCAGTCAGGAAACCGTCATGTTGTTTATCATACGCCTTTAAAAAATGAAGTTGAGATCAGGCTCGCGGCTATGTATGAAAAAAACGCTGACATCACGGTTTTACCGGTCGAAGAATTGCCAGTCGATGCGGAAATTACAAACATCAGCGCGATTGGTTCATCCGATGCGATAACCGGTATTGAGAAACTCACCCAGGCAGAGCCACACCTGATGGCCTACGCTGGCGCTGCCTGGGAGGGTGACGGCTGGTGGTGGATCGATATTCACCACAGCGATGCCAGCAAGGGCGGCGCCATTGAAACACTTCGGCGACAGTTGCAGGCAAGCAGTGTGGTTTGCTTTGGTGACAGCGACAATGACCTGAGCATGTTTGCGCAAGCCGATGAAAGTTATGCGCCGGATAACGCCTCACCGCACATCAAGAAAGCCGCAACTGCGGTCATCGGTCACCATGACGAAGACGGGATTGCGCGCTTTCTCAGGCAGCGGTTTCACATAGATTCATGAAAGATGGTTATATTCAACCATTGCTGATCAGGGTTCCGTCAACGGGACAATGTTGATTTCAACACGCCGGTTCAGTTGCCGACCTGCACTGGTTTCATTGCCCGCCACCGGGTATTGCTCTCCAGCCCCGACGGTAATCAGCCGATCGGCCATAACAGAGCGGCTTACCAGGTAGTCTGCTACGCTCACCGCCCTGCGCTCGGACAGGGACTGATTGTATTGATACGAACCGGTGCTGTCCGTATGTCCCGCGACCTCCACCAGGGTTTTCTTGTACTCGATCAATACCAGGGCAACGGAATCGAGAATTTTATAGAACCCGGAATTGATATCGGCGCTGTCCACTCCAAAGGTAATATTTCCGGGCATGTTCAGGGTGATATTATCGCCCACCCTGATAACACTCACACCGGTGTTTTCCAGTGTTTGGCGTAATTTCATCTCCTGCTTGTCCATGTAGACACCGACTCCGCCGCCGGCAATGGCACCGACGCCACCCATTATCAGGGCGCGCTTCTTGCGTTCTTTTGAGTCATCCCCGGTGATCAGACCTGCCGCGACCCCGACCGCAGCACCGATGGCAGCACCCTTGACGGCATGGCTGGTTTTCTCCTCGCGGGTATACGGATCAAGCGTCGTGCAAGCACTCAGGCTTACGATACTGATAATAGAAAAGACGAAAAACAGTTTGATGAAGTTCATTCAGTTATCCCTATTTGGAGACTGTATCCAGGCTGGTATGCAATCAGACAGGTTAATGACTCGATAGTTTAGCCAAACCAGACCCAAACACCATCAAAGACGTATAAAGAATGGATGAACGAATTAACAGACAGACCAAGATTATAAACAGATAGCTTTTATCCACCTGCTCTCAACGACTGTCCATCGATACATTCATGCAAGGGTTAAGCGCTAACAATTAATATGGATACGATCTAATATGAAATTAATTCATACATTTTTATTCAACCCCAAAGGCGCAGGTAATATGGATATAAAGCCAATCCCTTCAAAAGCGTTCATCCTGGGCGACGGTCAGTCCATGTGTGTCAGCAGGCGCATACAACAGCGATTACCAGCGGTGGCCGCGTGAGTAAACTACGCCTTATCCTGGGAGACCAGCTAAGCGCATCGATCGCGACGCTGTCGGATATCGATAAGCAGGCTGACCGGGTGTTGATGGTAGAGGTCAATGAGGAGGCCACTTATGTACGCCACCACCAACAGAAACTGGTCCTGGTTCTCTCGGCAATGCGTCATTTCGCCGATCAACTGAAAAATGATGGTATTCAGGTCGACTATGTCCGTATGGACAGCGACGCGAATACGGGTTCGTTCAGTGGCGAAATCAAACGTGCTTTGCAGCGCCAGCAATATGATCAATTGGTGATGACTGAGCCTGGGGAATGGCGGGTCCGCAAAATGATGCAAACCTGGCAAAAGGATCTCGACACACCCGTTGAAATCCGCGACGACAATCGATTCCTGTGTTCACTGGCTGATTTCGCGCAATGGGCAGAAGGCCGCAAAAGCCTGCGCATGGAATATTTTTACCGCACCATGCGACGTAAAACCGGTTGGTTAATGGACGGCGACAAACCACTTGGCGGCCAATGGAATTATGACAAGCAAAACCGCAAGTCACTGCCCCGGGGCATGACCTACCCCAGGCGGCTACGCTTTGAAGCCGATGGGATTACGCGGGATGTTATGCGGCTGGTTAAAATACATTTTGACGATCATTTCGGAGACCTTGAATCGTTTGCCTGGGCCACCAGGCGAGCGGACGCACAGCGGGCATTGACCCATTTCATCGACGAATGCCTGCCGGGCTTTGGCGATTACCAGGATGCCATGAAAAGCGGTGAGGACTTCCTGTTTCATGCCCTGCTCTCCCCCTACATGAATATCGGTTTACTGGACCCGCGTGAGGTTTGCGAGGCTGCCCTCAAGGCCTTCGAAGAAGAGCGGGCTCCGCTTGCCGCAGTCGAGGGGTTTGTAAGACAGATACTCGGTTGGCGCGAATACATGCGAGGTTTCTACTGGTCACAGATGCCGGGCTACGAACGCAGCAACTTTCTTGAGGCAAAGCGGCCGCTACCGGATTTTTTCTGGACGGCCAAAATCGACATGAACTGCCTGCGCCAAACCATTGAGACAACCCGTCGCCATGCCTATGCACATCATATTCAGCGCTTGATGATCACCGGTAATTTTGCCTTGTTGACCAGCCTTGCGCCTGCCGAGGTCGAGGACTGGTATTTACAGGTGTACGCGGATGCCTTCGAGTGGGTGGAGCTACCCAATACGCATGGAATGGCGCTGTTTGCCGATGGTGGATTACTGGCATCCAAACCCTATTCCGCATCGGGCGCGTATATTGACCGTATGTCTGACTATTGCTCAGGCTGCCGCTTCAGCCCGGCAAAGAAGCTCGGCGAAGGCGCCTGCCCTTTTAATTATCTTTACTGGAATTTCCTGATCAGCAAGGAGAAACAGCTCAGATCCAACCCGAGAATGGGGTTGGCCTACCGAAACCTTTTCAACAAGCCCGACACGGAAATTAATGCCATCGTGAAACAATCAGAGCAATTCCTGAAAAACCTTGACCAGACCAACCTGCAGCCATGAACATGACACCCTCCCAAACTACCTCAAAGAGCGCTGCGTCATGCAAAGAGGCTTGAAATGAACAGCTATACCGATAAGGTCTCATCGTCAGGCGGCGGCAGGCCCATGCGGATCGGCGTGGTAGGAGCCGGCATGGCTGGGCTGACAGCCGCGCGCACGCTGTCTCACCAGGGTCATGATGTCGTGCTGGTTGACAAAGCCCGTGGCGCGGGTGGCCGCATGAGTACGCGAAGAAACGAAGACCTGCTGTTCGATCATGGCGCACAATATTTCACCGCGCGGGACCCTCGCTTTTTACGGCAGGTCCTGGCCTGGCAGGAGTGTGGACTCGCGGCGGTATGGGATGCCCGAATCGCGGTCATCGGTGACCACGATAGCGGCAAAAAAAGACAAAGCACTCAACGATACGTAGGCACCCCGGGGATGAGCGCTATATGCGGCGAAATGGCCAGTGAACTGGCTGACTGCCACTTCGACTGGGCTGTACGCAAGCTGAAACGACGGAAAGGAGTATGGATTCTGACCTCTGACGGAGGCGAAAACCTTGAGTGTGATGTGCTGGTTGTTACCACGCCACCTGAGCAGGCACGCACATTGCTCGCCGACCCTGAAGTTGACGAACTGATAGGTGGGGTAGAAATGATGCCTTGCTGGGCGCTTATGCTTGTTTTGGATAAGCCCCTTTTCGCAGAACACGATGCTGCATTTATCAACCGGGGACCGCTCAGCTGGATGTCCAGCCAACCTTCGCGTCCGGGGCGTCCGGCAGCCGATGCATGGGTGCTTCACGCCAGTCCCCAATGGTCTTCAATACACCTGGAAAAACCTGCGGATGAAGTGCGGGACCTGTTGCTCGAGGCAGCGCGCGAACTAGCGCTGGCGCAATCCTTTACAGTGGAATCAGCCGTTGCCCATCGCTGGCGTTATGCGCTGGCCCGGCAGCCGTTGAATTGCGGCGCCATCTGGCTTGGCCAAAAAAACTTGGCGATTGCGGGAGATTGGTGCCACGGATCAAAGGTCGAAGGGGCTTTTCTCAGTGGCCTTGCAGCAGCTGGTCACATCATGGCTGCTCACTAACCGCCTGCTTCAGCTTGGGGTCCTGGGCTATCACAAACTCGATAGACCGGACTTCCAGCGCAAAGGGTCCGGGTTGCTTGTCAGCCAGGAGAAATCCCACCTGTCGAATACTGGCGGGTTTAACCGGACCGGCCCCTGGTACGCGACGTCCACGAAATACAGGTGTGAACTCATCGAGTGGTAAATCCAGCGTTTTCCAATCACCGGTGGTGGTGAATTCGGCCCGCCAGGAGACAGCGTCAAAGCGCCCGTCATGGCGAATCCGGAACTGATATGTTCGGCCGTCACCGCGCACCTGGATGCGTACGCTCGCTGCCCCGGATAAATCCTGATCAACCAGACGTCGAACCGAAGCAAAGCCGCCGTTATTATCCAGCGATAATTCGCCTTCAAAACGCAGCACGCCCTCAGCTTTAATCATGCGCCCTGCGGAAACTCCACCCATGACGCCATCATTGACAGCACGCCACGCCTGGAGGTTTGAATCGAGACTGACAGTCATCATTGCAATGCTCATTGCGCTTACCAAACCGAAACAATAACCGAACATTGTTCACGCTTCCATGTTATCGACACCAGTTTGACCTGAGCCATCCTAAGACTGATCAGATTCGGGGCGGAGTGTTTTGGCTTCATCCCTGGTTTTGTTATCTGCCGAAATTTGACGAAACTCAAGTACCGTCAATACCACGCCAACAAGCATCAATCCAAAAACAACAATACCGAAAAGCAAAATGTTCATGTCAGTCATTTGTTTCGTGCCTCCGAGCTCATTAACTTGAAATAGATTCCGATACCCAGTATCGAAGGAACCCAGATGGCAGTAAAAAGACCCTCCATTTTTTGGCCATTGAACCACAGGTATCCCGATACAAAAAACGAAATCAAGACTGCCAGCAGAAAAAACAGGTCAGCTTTTTTAAACATTTTCTAATCCTCTCTTTGTGTTAATCAAATTACTCGTCTCCGAACCCAATGGCTGCCATCAGGCATCCTGAAATGGCCACACCTGAGACAATGCGGATGTTGTTCCAGGCGATGACTTCCAATTCCAACGGCACCCAACCCAAAAAGCCGCAGGTCAAATAGAGTGAACCCACCAACAGAAGTATGATGCCCATCCAAATGACTGCGGTTCTTAAAGGTGCTCTTGCCGGTTTTCTATTCATATATGCACCCGGCCCCATTTCTCCTAAAAAAAAGCCGGTTTCAGATGTCTCACCTGAAACCGGCCATAATTGCACACGTCACATCTCGTGTGCCCGGGGAAGTGTTTGCCAGCGTATCAGTCAGGCAGAATAACGGTATCAACCACGTGTATGACTCCATTGCTGGCATAGACGTCGGTTATTACTACCTGTGAATCATTGACAAAAACGCTTTCTCCACGAACGCTGATTTCAACATCAGCGCCATTTACCGTGGTGGCTGAATCCAGTTTAACGACTTCGGCAGCAGTGACCTTACCGGCAACGACATGGTAGGTAAGGATCGCAACCAGCTTGTCTTTATTTTCGGGCATAAGCAGCATTTCGACCGTGCCGTCCGGCAATTTCGCAAAGGCTTCATCAGTGGGAGCGAAGACCGTAAACGGGCCATCCGATTTCAGAGTTTCCACCAGGCCCGCGGCTTGCAGTGCGGCAGCCAGCGTGTTGAAGCTGCCATTGGCGACGGCAGTGTCTACGATATCTTTCTTCTTTGTCTCATGGTGACCGGCTATCGCGGTGGTTGCCAGTAACAGTGCAGCCGTGATGGCGACAGTAAATCCTAAAATATTGAGTTTGCGCTTGGTAATCATAATAGTGTGTTCCTTAGGTTGAAAATATAATGTATAGGTTTTGTATTATTATGTCAAGCTTTATTGTTCATTATAATCTTTTTTTCTATACATTAATGAATTTATTGTACAATTTTAATATAAGTCTCGCAGAACCCGATGTCCGCTATGCAATGACATCGCCACCCATAGGAAACCTGAAGATTAGGCGCGGAATCAGCAACAAACGACAGGGCGGCAGCAAGGTCGCAAAGCTTCCGCATCCTGCTCACGCCCATCCTCCCCACACCCCTGTGGGCGAAGTATTCACATTGCACATCCTGATTTAAGGCAGGTCAGAAGGTCCACTCTCAAACTTCCTGGAAATTGCTTTTATTCGTCCAATACTCAAAACCCTGTTGCTTGCTGATTATCAAATATGACACAAACATTTTATTGCAGGGTTGGTCATTAACCGCTGGTCAGGGCGTGGCTTTCAATTCCTCAAATACATCAACATCTAGAGACACTAAAGGTTAATTTCAATTATTCTGGATATCTCACGAAATATTATGCACGGCTGGATCTCGCATCCGTGGAAGTGATCATGCAAAATAATGCCGGTACACGAAAGGCCGCATGCACGGTTTCCAGAGGCGGTGCAATCGAGAACTGGGTAGATATGAATTGATATTCAGACCTCGCCCCAGGCATCTGACCGGTGCCTGGGGCGAGATCTTAGATTTACGGACCTTACTTTTGCTGACCAAGCTTTGCTACATCGTCACGAAGCCTGCGTAATTCGACTAAAATTTCAGCCCTTTCTGTCCGGCTTTCTTCCGCTATGGCTTGCTGGGCATCCGTTTCTTCCTTGTTATGCTGACTCTGCATCGCATCAACAACAATACCAATAAACAAGTTGAGAACCGTAAACGAAGTTACGAGTATGAAGGGAACAAAAAAGGCCCAGGCCAACGGGAATACTTCCATGACCGGACGTGCGATAGACTCCGACCAGCTTTCCAGGGTCATAATTTGAAATAGCGAGTAGGCAGAGGCACCGATGGTGCCGAACCATTCGGAAAATTCACCACCAAATAGTTTTGTTGCCATAACCGCAAACACGTAGAACACTAAAAACAGGAGCCCGATAATCGAACTGATACCCGGGATTGCTTCAAGCAATGCACCCACAACACGCCGCATCGATGGGACGGCCGAAACCAACCTCAGCACGCGCAATACTCGCAGTGAGCGTAAAACGGAAAGACTGCCGGTTGCAGGTAACAGGGCAATTGTCACGACAATTAAATCGAATATGTTCCATGGATCCTTATGAAAACGTGTTCTGTAAACAATCAGCTTTGCCACCAACTCTGATACGAAAACTGCCAGCACAACATTATCGAAGAACAGTAGTTGTGGGCCAATGAGCTTCATCACAGTGTCGCTGGTTTCAAGGCCCAGCGTGATAGCGTTGACTATGATCAATACCATTATTGATCGCTGAAAGAAGCCTGATTCCAAAACCCCTTGAATCGCACCCATTTTTCCGGCTTGTTTTGGTGGGATCTGGCGCAACTTTTGGTCGCTATCACCCCTCCCAGATTTACTCGAATTCATCAATAAGCTCCTCTTGTTGGTCTCGCTTTTGTCTACTGTACGGGTATCGTTTACTTGCCATTGTAAATGAATGTAAATGAATGTAGATGAACTGGGTGTACGGGTGAATCGGATCAATTTTTAGCCTACCGGGGAAAGCCCTGACAACAGGAAAGCCCTGACAGCCACTTTTAATCCCCATCCTACAACCCTCGACGTTTTTTGCCGACAGGAAAGCCCTGACAGCCACTTTTAATCCCCATCCTACAACCCTCGACGGTTTTTTGCCGTAGTTCCGGACTCGACATTTGTCTAAGCTAGGTTCATGCCAGAACCAAGATACCGTCAGGTCTCCATCGAAGACACACCCTATTACCACTGCATCTCCCGATGCGTGCGGCGTGCTTTCCTGTGCGGGTCTGATCCACTAACCGGTTTTAACTTCGAACACCGGCGCCAGTGGATCGTCGATCGTATCAAACTGCTGTGTTCGATATTTTCCGTTGACCTGTGTGCCTATGCCATTATGAGCAACCACTATCACATCGTGGTTCGGATAAACGCTGCGCAGGTGGATGACTGGACCGATGAAGAAGTTGCACGTCGCTGGATGCAGATTTTTTCCGGCCCTTTGCTTATGCACCAGTACTTGGCCAATGCCGACCTGACAAAGACCGAACTCCAACGCGTTGCCGAACTGTTCGGCACCTGGCGTGAAAGGTTAGCTGATCTTTCCTGGTTCATGCGCTGCATCAATGAACCTATTGCCCGTATGGCCAATAGCGAAGATCACTGCACTGGTAGTTTCTGGGAGGGTCGCTTCAAGTCTCAAGCCCTTCTTGATGAACGAGCACTTTTGGCCTGTATGGCCTATGTGGATTTAAATCCTATACGGGCGGCTGCGGCAACGACACCTGAAAGATCAGATTACACATCTATTCAGGAGCGAATTAGACACCCGGATAGCATTAGTTTGATGCCCTTTTCGGAGCAAAATAATGACTCATTACCTTTCAACCTCAAAGACTACCTGGAGCTGATAGATTGGGGTGGTCGCGAGGTCAAACGAAACAAGCGAGGATATATCCCTGCTTCTACTCCACCGATACTAGCCAGGCTCAGGATTAATGCATCTCCTGTTTTGAAATATCTTGCAAAAGACGACCTACCTTCACTTGGCGCGCTGGGGTCAATTAGTATGCTGCGGGCCTTTGCTGCATCCATCGGCAGGAAGTTTGTCAAAGGCCATGTGCTTGGTGCCAGGCTCTTTCCCGAAATGCCATAACAAAAATATGAGCCTTCCATCCATATCCAGCTTCAGGCTACCCGCGATTGCATAAACAAGGTCAATTCCTGACCAAACGTATCAAATCACTTTAGTAATCCCAAATGAGTACTCAGTTCCTCGTGTAATTGCTGTGGCCGAGTACGAACCCAAGTGAAATTGGTTTAGTTTCATTGGACAAAGTCATGGCTGTCCGTGTTCTTTGGGGTTCTTGCTTTTAAAGAACCTACCCAACTTCAGCGCTTCTATCGCGATTAAAAATGATTCTGATCAATCCAGGTTATTCTGGCCATTAGAAAGCGTGGGTGTCTGTATTCTCGCTTGTACGTTTAGAAAGCGTGGGTGTCTGTATTCTCTTTTAGAAAGCGTGGGTGTCTGTATTCTCTTTTCTGACGGCCGCTTCGATGGCCCTGCAGAAAACCCTCGGGCTGGTATGTGACCCGCTGGCCAATCGCGTCGGGATGCCCTGCCGCAGACCAAAAAAAAGGCGGGAAAATTTCCCGCCTTTGAATCGTTGCTTGCAAACAGTCTATTAGCGACTATTGGGAACCGGTACCCTCGGTCAGTTTTTCCATTACCTTATCCAGCGAGAAGCTGGCGGCTTTCTGGCGTGGCGGATACTCCTCGAAAGAACCCAGGAACTGGCCTACATAGGCCTGTGCTGGCACCAGCAGATAGGCACGGTCTAACAACCAGTCATAGTAAGTATTGGAGGTTTTCTGTGCCCGCTCGAATGGGTCGCGGCGCAAGTTGAAAATCAACGGGATGCGCAGTGGAACGAATGGTTCTGCCCAAGCCTGCAAGGTGGCTTCCACCCGCTGCTCAAGGAAAACAATTTTCCAGTCCTGGTAACGCAATGCGGTCAGATCACCATCGTCAGAAAAATAGAAGATTTCGTTACGTCCGGACTTCTCTGATTCACCGGTCAGCAACGGCAGTATGTTGTACCCGTCGAGGTGAATCTTGTATTCGCGCCCCAGGGCGCTTGATTTGTAACCATCAAGCAGGTCTTCCTTGATGTCGTCCTTGCCCGCGGCAGCCAGGAAGGTTGGTAGCCAATCCATGTGGTGAACAATTTCATTGGTATATGAACCAGCCTTGATTTTTCCGGGCCAGCGCACATAGGCGGGAACGCGCCAACCACCTTCCCAGTTTGTGTTTTTCTCACCTCGGAATGGTGTCATGCCGGCATCCGGCCAGGTGTTCATGTGTACGCCATTGTCGGTTGAGTAGAACACGATGGTGTTATCTGCGATATCCAGCTCATCGAGTACCTTGAGGAATTGGCCGATGTGCATATCATGCTCGACCATGCCGTCGGAATATTCATCCTGACCTGAAATTCCACGTAGCTCTTCTTTAACGTGGGTGCGGAAATGCATACGGGTGCCACTCCACCACACAAACCAGGGGTTTCCAGCCTTTTCCTGGCGTTGAATGAAATCAATGGCTGCAGCTACGGTTTCATCGTCTACCGTTTCCATACGTTTTTTTGTCAATGGGCCGGTATCTTCAATACGTCCATCAGCATAAGATCGTATGACACCACGCGGTCCAAACTTTTTCCGGAATTCCGGGTTTTTCGGGTAGTCTTCATTTTCCGGTTCTTCTTCGGCATTGAGGTGATAAAGGTTGCCAAAAAATTCATCGAAGCCGTGATTGGTTGGCAGCATTTCATCGCGGTCACCCAGGTGGTTTTTACCAAATTGGCCCGTGGCATAGCCCTGGTCTTTTAAAAGCACGGCAATGGTTGGATCCTCAACCTGCATACCTTCCTTGGCGCCGGGCAAGCCGACTTTACTCAGGCCGGTACGGAACACGCTTTGTCCCATGATGAAAGACGAGCGACCGGCGGTGCAGCTTTGCTCTCCGTAGTAGTCTGAAAAACCCATACCTTCATCAGCGATTCGATCAATATTAGGCGTTTTATAACCCATCATGCCGCGGGAATTATCAGAAATATTCCAGATTCCGACATCGTCACCCCAGATCACGAGAATATTGGGTTTATCCGCTGCGATTGCAGTGGCGCATAGCATTAAAGCGAAAAGTGAAACACATAATTTAAATAGCTTGGAAACGCTGGGCTTCATAACTATTGTCCTCCCGTAATTGTTCATCATTGAAAACCGAACTTTTAACAATAACAGAACCAATTCATGCGCACTATATGTTTCTTTCTGCGAACAATGGGTTGCTCACTCACTACACGGGAAACTTGGGGAATAGAGTGCATCTTCAGCTGGCGGATCACTTTTTCGCTCACGAATGGTGGTGTCTGTGATACCAGGGAGATTCACATATTCCTGCGGTACTCCCCGCCCACATCATAAAGCGCATGGCTCATACTGCCGAGTGAACAAGCCTTGGCCGCTTCCATTAGTGACTCGAAGGTGTTCTTCCGCTCACGTGCAACCTGCTGCAACTTGAGCAGATGCTGCTCCGCTTCGGCCTGATGGAATTCGCGGAACTCTTCGACATTTTTAACCTGCTGATCTTTCTCTTCATCCGTCGAACGCATCAGTTCCTGTTCGCCGCCTTCCACATGACTTTCTTTGCCGCCCAGGAAGGTGTTCACACCGATCAGCGGCAGGCTGCCATCGTGTTTCTTGTGCTCGTAGTACATCGACTCATCCTGGATCTTGCTGCGTTGGTACATCGTGTCCATCGCACCCAGTACGCCGCCTCGGTCAGAGATGCGTTCAAATTCCTGGTACACAGCTTCTTCCACCAGTTCTGTCAGTTCATCAACGATAAAACTGCCCTGCCAGGGGTTCTCGCAGAAATTCAGACCCAATTCCTTGTTGATGATCATCTGGATGGCAACGGCACGGCGGACGCTTTCTTCTGTTGGCGTCGTGATAGCTTCGTCATACGCATTGGTGTGCAAGGAGTTGCAGTTATCAAACAAGGCATACAAAGCCTGCAAGGTCGTACGGATATCGTTGAACTGAATTTCCTGCGCATGAAGCGAACGGCCGCTTGTCTGGATATGGTACTTGAGCATCTGGCTACGCTGGTTGGCACCGTAGCGCTCCCGCATCGCGCGCGCCCAGATACGCCGGGCAACACGCCCTATCACGGTGTATTCGGGGTCCATACCATTGCTGAAAAAGAAGCTCAGGTTGGGTGCAAACTCGTCGATATGCATACCACGGGCCAGGTAATACTCAACAATGGTCAAACCGTTACTGAGGGTAAAGGCCAACTGGCTGATCGGGTTCGCACCGGCTTCGGCGATGTGGTAACCGGAGATCGAGATGCTGTAGAAGTTACGTACCTGGTTATCGACAAAATATTGCTGGATATCGCCCATCATGCGCATTGCAAACTCGGTTGAGAAGATACAGGTGTTCTGCGCCTGGTCTTCCTTGAGGATATCTGCCTGTACCGTGCCACGTACCTTTGCGATGGTCGCAGCCTTGATACGGGCATAGGTTTCGGCATCCACGACCTTGTCACCGGTAATACCCAGTAACTTCAAGCCAAGACCATTATTGCCTTCGGGTAATTCACCGGTATATTCAGGCTGAGAGTCACAGAAATACTTCTTGATGATCTTATTGGCCTCATCCCAGCCACCGGTTTCATCAAGGTGTTTTTCTACCTGCTGGTCGATGGCTGCGTTCATGAAAAACGCCAGTATCATCGGCGCCGGACCGTTGATGGTCATAGAGACCGACGTATTCGGTGCGCACAGGTCAAATCCCGAGTAGAGCTTTTTGAGATCATCCAGCGTGGCGATGGAGACCCCGGCATTTCCCACCTTTCCGTAAATATCGGGACGCGTGTGCGGATCTTCACCATAAAGCGTGACCGAGTCGAATGCGGTACTCAAACGCACACTTGCACCGTCCTTGCTGAGGTAATGAAACCGGCGATTGGTGCGCTCCGGAGTGCCCTCACCTGCAAACATCCGGGTGGGGTCTTCACCTGCCCTTCGGTACGGAAATACACCCGCGGTGTAGGGGTAAGCACCCGGCAGGTTTTCGCGCATCAGGAACGAGAGTAACTCACCCCAGTCGCGATCCCTTGGCATTCCGATTTTCGGAATCTGGAGCTTGCACAGGGACTCCCTGTAGTTGCTTCCGGTAATTTCCCGGCCGCGCACCTCATATTTGTACTGTTCAGTGCGGATGCCCTCTTTTCTTGCCGGCCACGCTTTGAGCAGGCCGACGGCCTCGCTTGAGAGTGCGGTAAGCGCAGCGTTATAGCGTTGGCGCAACAGGACATATTTGTTGTCACCACTCAGCTCATCACTGCGATACAGGTCGAAGGCTGATGGCAGTTGCGGGTCTCCCAGATCCTTCAGGCACTCAAAATAGTTTTGTGCGAGATTGGCGGACTCGGCCTGGTGTTCGATCTCCTCATTGATGCCCCTGCCCTGTTCGGCGATCTCGGCCAGGTACCTGGTGCGGTTACCGGGGATCAGTACCGTTGCTTTCGGGGTGTGATCGGAAACATCGAGGCCGGACGTCCACTCGGGTTCGGGCAAATCCAATTTTTCACGTAACAAGCGCAAGAGATTAACAAACATCCAGCTGATACCGGGGTCATTGAACTGGCTGGCGATGGTCGGGTAAACCGGTACATCGTCATCGTTCATCGTGAAGGCCAGGTGGTTGCGCTTCCACTGTTTGCGTACATCACGTAAGGCGTCTTCAGCGGCGCGTCGATCGAACTTGTTCAGAATCACGAGTTCGGCATAATCCAGCATATCAATTTTCTCAAGCTGGCTTTGGGCGCCAAACTCGGAGGTCATCACATAGCAGGAGAAATCGACCATGTCGACAATCTCGGAGTCGGATTGACCGATACCAGCCGTTTCCACGATCACGAGGTCAAAACCAGCAGATTTCAGAAAATGTATGGCATCCTGCAGCATCGCGCTGGTGGAAAGATGTTGACGCCGTGTCGCCATCGAACGCATGTAAATACGCTCCGAACGTAGCGAATTCATACGAATACGGTCACCCAGCAATGCACCACCGGTGCGTCTGCGGGTCGGGTCGACGGCCAGTACAGCGATACGCTTTTCAGGGAAGCTTGATAAAAAACGGTTCAGTAACTCATCGGTAACCGATGATTTGCCCGCACCACCCGTGCCGGTAATACCAATGACCGGCGCCTGGCTTTTCACACCCGCCCATTCGTGTCGTTTCATCTTCAATTCGGCATCACCAAATAGCCCGGCCTCAAGGGCTGTCAGGGTATGCGCAACATCGTTCGCATTATCCTTGCGCAAGCTGGCAGGTATCACCGGCGCCTGGCGATGCTTAGCGGCCCGCGCAACGACATCTTCAATCATTTCGACCAGGCCCATGCCCATACCATCATCGGGGTGGTAAATACGGTTGACACCATAGGCTTCCAGTTCCTTGATTTCATCCAGCGTGATGGTGCCGCCACCACCGCCAAAAATCTGAATATGCCCTGCGCCGCGTTCCCTGAGTTGATCAACCATGAAACGGAAGTATTCGTTATGCCCGCCCTGGTAGGAAGAAAGGGCGATCGCATCGGCATCTTCCTGGATCGCAGCGCGCACGATATCCAGCACGCTGCGGTTGTGGCCAAGGTGGATCACCTCGCAGCCCTGTGCCTGTATCAAGCGGCGCATGATATTGATGGCCGCATCGTGACCGTCGAATAAGGAAGCCGCAGTGACAAACCTCAAAGGCGTGTTAACCCCGGTCTTTTTGCTGGAATCGTTCTCTGCCGGATGACGGGTTGTACCGCTGATGCTGGATTTAGTACTCATACTTTTTTGCCGTTTAATTTTTTACTGTAGTTGGCCAGTTCTTGCTGGCAGTTCTCTTCCACGATCCTGAGGTCACTCAGCATGACTTCGAGATCTCTTCTTTTGCGCTCAAGTTCGGTTCGTTTTTCAGCGATTCGCACAAGGAATTTTTCGAGTTGCTTGCGATTATTGCGCGGCGAACCGTACATACGGATCAAATCTGCAGTCTCATCCAGGCTCAGACCCAGGCGTTTTCCCCGCAGGATTAACCTTAAACGGGTATGGTCGGGTTGGCTGTAAACCCTGCGCGTTCCTTCCCTTGCCGGGCTTAAATAGCCCTTCTCTTCATAGAAGCGGATGGTACGGGGCGTGATATCAAACTCACTGGCGAGATCACGAATGCTGTATGTCTTTTTCACCAAAACTCCCTTGCCTTACCGGTACGGTTTTCACCCCTAAATCACGGCGCAATCATACATTACGTTTACGTTAACGTAAAGCAGGTTTCAGACAACACACAAGACACTGTATGATGTATGGAATTGTTGATCAAACTCACAAAAAGCAGAGGAACCACCCGCCATGGCCCACGATATCACCTTGTATGAATACGGTCCCAGTCGTTCAAAACAAGCCCGTTGGGCACTGCTTGAATGTGACCTTGAATTCAAAGTCATCGGCGGGCTGGAAATACTGCACAGCGAAGAGCTGAAGAAAGTAAACCCCATGGGTAAGGTCCCCGCCATACTGATCAATGGTGAGCCCTTGTTTGAAGCTGCCGCGATCTGCACCTACCTGGCAGACCTGGTGCCGGAAAAGAAACTGCTGGCACCCTCGGGTAGCCGCGACCGCGCGTTGCATATGCAGTGGGTCAGTTTTGCCTTGTCAGAGATGGAAGCCTATCTCTGGAGCAATGCCAGGAATACGTTTGTATTGCCAAAAGAGCAGCGTAACAAGGCGTTGTTTGAACAAAACAATGAGGCCTTCAAACACGCAGCAAAAGTACTGGATAAGATTTTGTCCGAAACCGACTACCTGGTTGGGAAACCGTTTTACCATTACCGACCTGCTGGTCGGGTTCACCCTGAACTGGGGTAATGGTGCCGGCCTGTTGAAAGAATGTCCCAACCTTCTGAAGTATTTGGACCGCTTGAAAGAAAGACCACACTGTACCCTGTAGGAAACCACCTTCTCAGGCGGAGGTGTTAGGCCAATTGGTGCTTGCCGGGGGGGTACAGACCTTGATCCGGTCCAGGTGCTGAACAGGCCTGGCTATGTACTCGTTATTTAAACTCTGCGTAATTCATCGCAACTTCGTTTCCCTTTATCGATTAGCGCGGGACATTCGTTTCATCGCGGCGCACACTGAATCCAAGTGTTGTCGGGGCCCGAATAATTTCGGGCTAGAGGGACCGACTCCTTGTATGACTGTTTTCAACAAACGAGGAGTTCCGATGAAAAAGCTTATTATTCTATCCATGTCAGCCGGCCTGCTGCTGGCAACGACTTATGTATCTGCCGAAGAAACCCTGCCCTTGAAAGCGGTTAACCGCGCCGGTGAAGTCATCGACGCCGCACTCGAAGCCTATGGTGGTGCAGAGGCCATAGCCAACCTGAACAGCGTGGCGCGTAAGAGCCATTTCACTACCTGGGCCACTAACCAAAGCCGTGCACCCGGTCCGCCCTGGGACGAGAACGAGCAGATGAGTTTTTCTGCCATTGACTTCAAAAACGAAACATTTGTTGGCAAAAACAAGGGCAGTGGCAACGGTTTCGATTTCAATGGCAGCCAGATCATCAAGGGCGAAGAAGGTTGGCAGGTGAGCTACCGCGCTGGTACCGTTACACCCATTGCCGAGCCTGATTTTGACACGACCTCTGGTCCGTTTATCCGCGTGACAGCACCATTGCTGGTCAAGCAGTTACAGAACCGGCGCCAGACATCACACTGGCTGGGTGAGGTTGAATTTGAAGGCCGGCCACATGATGTGATCACACTGGTGATGGAGGTTGGTCCCGCTCTGAGCCTGTATTTCGACAAGGAGACCCATCTGCTAAGTCGTAGCGAACGTGTACTGCCGCCATTTGGCCAGGTGGATTACCGCTTTACCAATTATGAAACCGTAGACGGCATCCCCTTCAGTAAGACCTTCAAACTCTACGTGAATGATCAGCCCAACATATACATCGACATCAAATCGACCCAGGTAAATCAGCCAATAGAGAAATACGCTACCGTCCCAACGGACCTCAAACTGGTTGAGGCTGCCCCGCCACAACCCACCGAGGTTGAGTTGCAGGAAATCAAGGAAGGCGTATTCCTGGTCGGTGCGGCAGGCACTTACGCCATGTTTGTAGAAATGGATGACCACGTAATTGCCGTTGGCGGTACAGCAGGTATACCGGAGCGCATCAAGGTATTGCGCGAAGTGGTTGAGGACAAACCAATCAAGTTTGGTGTGATGACCCACCACCACAACGACCACGTGCTGGGTGTTCCGGCCTATGAGGCGGAACAGGCCGTGGTACTGACCGTGAAGCAACACGAAGCGGTTATGCGGGCCGCGGCCACGGATGCTGACAAACTCAAATTACAATTTGTAGAAGACAAATACGTATTTGACGATGGCAACCGCAAGTTGGAGATTATTGATATTGGACCCACCCCACATTCAGAACACCTGTTGGTGGCCTGGTTACCGGAAGAAGGCATTCTGTTTGAAGCCGATCATTTTCCGAACCCGACCAACGGCCAGATGCAACCGGCACAACCGGTCACCAAACGACTGGCGGAGGCCATCAATGAAAATGGTCTGGATGTGAAAATTATCGTTGGTTCGCACAGCCCGCGAGTTGCCAGTATTGATGACCTGCATCGTTCACTTGCTATGAGCCCGGTTAAAATAGCGCAAACGAGCCCCTGAATCCGGAGCGTGAATCTCAAGCGTTGAAATCTGAGTGCGGGGGTGTGCTGTCAATGCACATCCCCGCAGGGTCTTGATCAGTCATTTCTGGCATCACCACCACTTTCGATCTTGCTCTTGCTTTCTACCCCGGGCTTGTCTTGTGTTAATCTTAGCGGTTGATTTTCATCATTTAGGATAGCCCTTGTGAAAAGACTGATTACCCTGATTCTGCTGCTGTCACTGGCAGCCTGCAACAACGAAACAAGCACTGAAACACCAACACCATTAGTCGAGAAGCCCGCCCTACCTGCCGGCATCACACTGGTAGATGAATTCAAAGGTGATGACAGTGGTATCGCCATCCCGTATGCCAAGTACAAGCTGGCCAACGGCCTGACGGTGATACTGCACGAAGATCACTCCGACCCGCTGGTGCATGTCGATGTGACCTATCACGTGGGCTCCAACCGTGAAGAGGTCGGGCGCTCGGGATTTGCCCACTTTTTTGAACACATGATGTTCCAGGGCTCGGCCAATGTTGCCGATGAAGAACACTTCAAGCTGGTTTCCAATGCCGGCGGCACACTCAATGGGTCTACCAATTCGGACCGTACCAATTACTATCAAACACTACCGGTTAATCAGCTCGAAACCGCCCTGTGGCTGGAGGCTGATCGCATGGGTTTTTTACTCGAAGCGGTGACCCAGGAGAAATTCGAAGTCCAGCGTGAAACGGTCAAAAACGAACGTGGCCAACGCGTGGATAACCAGCCTTACGGTCGCGCTATCGAAACACTGAACAAATCCCTGTATGAACAGGACCACCCCTATTACTGGCCCGTTATTGGCTGGCTGGAAGACCTCGACCGCGCAAATGTTGATGATCTGAAGCGCTTTTTCCTGCGCTGGTATGGGCCCAACAATGCGGCGTTGACCATTGGTGGAGACATCGACCCGATGGCCACGCTTGAACTGGTAAACAAATATTTCGGGCCCATCCCTGCCGGTCCGGAGGTTGAAAATCTGCCGAAGCAACCGGGGCACCTTACTGCCGACCGCTATGTCACGCTGGAGGACAATATTCACCTGCCAGCTATTGCCATGATCATGCCCACGGTCTATGCCAATCACGCCGATGAGGTACCGCTGGATGCTGCGGCCAAGATCATGGGCCAGGGACAGGCTTCATTGTTATACCAGCGACTGGTGCAAACCGGCCGTGCTGTGCAGGCCAGTGTCAGTCACCCCTGTCGCGAACTGGCCTGTTCAATGATGTTTATTGTCATTCAAAACCCGTCTTCCGGTGAGACCCTTGCCGAAATGGAAGCTGCAGTTCGCGAGACCCTTGACGAGTTTGCCCAGCGTGAGGTCTCGGAAGATGACCTGCAGAAGTTCAAGGCACAGTACGAGGCCGGACGGGTATTCGGCCTGCAAAGTGTATCCGGTAAAGTCTCCACACTCGCAGCCTTTCAGACCTACACCGGCAGCCCCGCCGGTATCGGTGATGAAATTCAACGTTACCTGAATGTTGAAGTTGCTGACGTCAATCGCGTCTTTAGCGAATACATTGCCGGTAAACCTGCTGTGATTTTAAGTATCGTTCCTAACGGCAAACCTGAACTGGCAGCAGCGGAACAGAATTATGATGCACCTGAGCGCAATATTCCCGAAAGCTTTGGTGACGAGGGTACAGAACTGGCTTTGCGTCCGGTAACGGATAATTTCGACCGCAGCCAGCAACCCGTTCCCGGTATTAACCCGGCAGTTGAATTACCCGCGATCTGGGATACATCACTATCCAACAATGTACGCGTGCTCGCGGTACCCAACACAGAGACACCAACGGTTACGATCCGTGCGAGCTTTGCGATCGGGCAGCGTGATGAACCGGCCGGCAAGGCAGGCCTGACCTCGCTGATGACCGCTTTGATGGGCGAAGCTACGCAGGAGCGCAGTGCGGCAGAATTTTCAGAGGAACTGGAACGAATCGGTGCCAGTGTCAGTGTCTTCTCCGGTCAGTATGAGACCACGGTGACGCTGAACACCCTCAGCAAACATCTCGATAAAGCCATGTCCCTGATGATGGAGCGTGCACTCAAGCCCGCCTTTACCGAAGAAGACTTTGAACGCATCAAGAGCCAGACCATCGAAGGCCTGATGGCCGCACGCAAGACACCGCAGGGCCTGGCAGGACGAGCTGTCAGCTCCGTATTATATGGTCCCACTCACCCGCTCTCTTATCCGTCTTCCGGCCTACCTTCAACAGTGGAGTCAATCACGCTGGATGATGTCAAATCCTATTATGCTGCGCATTTTCCGGCACACCTGACGGGCATTACTGTCAGCGCCGACCTTCCGCAGGCTGACATTATCACCGCCCTGCAAGGTTTCGCTGCACTCGAGGTGACCGAGGTCTACCGCGCACCCATCGCAAGCCTGCCTGAAATGACGGGACGGACCCTTTACGTAGTCAATAAGCAAGGCGCGGCACAATCGAGCCTGCGCACAGCTCAACCATCGATCAAGTACGATGCACTGGGTGATTACTACAAGGCCGGACTGGCCAACTTCAACCTGGGCGGCACCTTTAACAGCCGCATCAACCTGAACCTGCGTGAGGATAAGGGCTACACCTACGGCGCCCGCAGTGGTTTCAGTGGCGGTCAGGAATTTGGCAGTTTCGGCGTTTCCGCCGAGGTTAACAAGGAGGCCACTGCTGCTTCGGTGACCGAGGTTTTGAATGAGTTGGAAAGCTTTGCAGCCGAAGGCATGGATGAGGCGGAATACGATTATATGCGTTCAGCTATCGGTCAGAGAGATGCTTTACAGTACGAGACTCCAGGCCGAAAACTGGGTCTTTTGAGCAACATCCTGCGCTATGACCTGCCTCTTAACTATCGTACGCAGCAGGCCAATATCCTGAAAGAAACCGACCGGGAAACACTGAATGCACTGTCCAACAAGCTGATTCAGCCGGACAACATGGCGATTGTCATTGTTGGTGACGAAGCCGTACTTCGTGAGGAGCTCGAAGCGCTGGGCATGCCTATTCAACACCTTGATGAAGATGGCTTCGAGATAGAATAACCTGCTTTACCGTTAAGAGAGCCCCGGCCTGTGTAAAACTTGCACCGCCCGGGGCTCAATTGTTCATATTTAACGCTGTTCCACTTAGCTCTGTTTTGAGCACAGGTTTAAACGCGACATAAGACAAGCGTTAGCTTATAACCTTTTGGAACAAGTAAGCTCTCTTCTTCCGGGCTGATGTTTAGTTCACAATTGATCATTGGGGAAGCCAAGGCTATGCAGCACCTCTCTTCAGGACGCGCTCAAGCACGTCCTGTGGCGACCAAAGAAACTTTGTTAAGCGGTTTTAAGCGCGGCCTTTATACCCGGTGAAGCTGACAGAAACTCCAGGCAGGCAACATTATCCGTCTCATCGAAGAAGGGATACCCGGTTTCTTCTAAAAATTGATGAAAGGACTCTTCATCCTCAGCTGGAACCAGAAAACCGGCCAGTATTCGCGCATTGGCAGCAGCATGATTTCGGTAGTGAAACAGGCTGATTGACCAACGGCCTGCCAGTACACTCAAGAATTCGAGCAAGGCACCAGGGCGTTCAGGAAACTCAAAGCGATATAACCTTTCCCGTTCACCGGAGGGCAAACGGCCGCCGACCAGGTGACGCATATGCAGCTTGGCCACTTCATTGTCTGACAGGTCTTTAACTCCGTAACCTCCATCGAGAAGCCTTTGCTGCAAATGCCGGGATGACTCCTGTAAACGCACACCGACAAATATATGGGCGTGTTTTCTGGAAGCAAAACGGTAATTGAATTCAGTGACAGAGGACTCACCCAGTATCCGGCAAAACTCCAGGAAACTACCCGGGCGCTCCGGAATCGTGACGACCAGCAAGGCTTCGGTTCCCTCACCGAGTGCACAACGCTCCACGATATGACCCAGGCGGTCAAAATTGATATTGGCACCGCTAAGCAAAGCAACCCAGTCGCCTTCGGGAACAACATTTTCTGCTTCATGGGCTGCGTAATGGATGGCACCGGCAACGGCAAGTGCGCCGGCAGGCTCAACGGTTGCCCGGACTTCTTCGAAAATCAACTTCACCGCGGCACACACCTGGTCGACACTGACAGTTATCACTTCATCCACCAGTTCGCGGCACAGTTTATACGTCAGGCTGCCCACTTTTCGAACCGCCACGCCATCTGAAAATATGCCGGTCGTGCCGATATCCACCGGTTGACCTGCTTCAAAGGCCGCACACATGCTGGCAGCGTCTTCAGGCTCAACGCCTACAATACGAACGTCCGGATAAACCGCCTTGACCGTTGCGGCCACACCGGCAGCAAGACCACCGCCACCGATCGGCAAAAATATGACTCCCGGTGGTGTTTCAAGCTGCTGGGTCAACTCGACACCCAGGGTTCCCTGCCCCGCAATGACTTCAGGGTTGTTAAACGGGTGAATAAAATAGCCACCGCTTTCCTCGCTGAATGCAATAGCAAGATCACAGGCCGTATCGTAATCATCACCGCGGAGTTCTATGGTGGCCCCGAACGCTTTAACCGCCCGGACCTTGATGTCGGGTGTGGTCACCGGCATGAATATGGTTGCCTTGACGCCCAATTCACGGGCCGACATTGCGACACCCTGAGCATGGTTTCCGGCAGAAGCCGCAACCACACCTTTACTACGTTCTTCATCGGACAATTGCCGTATACAGTTGTATGCGCCACGTAACTTGAATGAATACGTGTTCTGCATGTCCTCGCGCTTCAGCCACAGAGTGTGACCGATCCGCTTGGACAAAGTTGGCGCCCTGTCCAAAGGTGTACGACGCACCAGGTCATACAGCGGTGCAGTCAATGCACGCCTTAGGTAATCTTGAGCGATCTCAATCATTGACTGCCCGTGACGTCATATTTTCTGCCAGCCTTACCCTGACTGCAGCACCGGCTTCGGAGGTGCTGAGGCTGCCGCCCAGGTCCGGCGTGCATTGACCAGCGGAAATACAATCGGAGATAGCCTGTTCAACCTGATCTGCTGCTTCATGCATATCCAGGCTGTATGCAAACATCATCGCAACAGACGCCAACATACCGAAAGGGTTGGCGATACCCTGCCCCGCGATGTCGGGCGCGGAACCGTGAATCGGTTCATACAGGCCCATTTTGCCGGCCGCTAACGAAGCTGACGGCAACATACCCATCGAACCGGCCAGCATGGAGGCCTCATCCGTCAGGATGTCGCCAAACATGTTTTCGGTCACGATGACATCGAAACGAGCCGGGTTGGAGATCAGGTACATGGCGGCAGCGTCTACCAGGATGAACTCGTAAGACAGGTCCTGAAACTCGGCCTGCATGATTTCCCCGGTTACCTTGCGCCACAGGCGTGAGGTGGCCATCACATTGGCCTTGTCGATCATGGTCAATTTACCGCTGCGCTGGCGGGCAATATTGCCGGCCATTCTTACGACACGTTCAATCTCCTCACGCGTGTAAGTACAGGTGTCGGAAGCGAAGTCATCTCCCTCCACTTTTTCACCAAAATAGCTGCCACCGGTCAGTTCCCTGACCACCATCAAATCAACGCCTTCCAGGTACTCGGGCTTGAGCGGACTCGCATCTACCAGTTTCGGGTGCAGACGAACCGGTCGAAGGTTGGCAAACAGGCCCAGCTCTTTTCGGATTTTCAACAAACCCTGTTCCGGTCTTACTTTCATGTCCGGATCAGACCACTTGGGACCACCCACCGCACCAAGCACCACTGCGTCGGCTTCACGGCAGGCCGCCAGTGAAGCCTCCGGCAAGGGGTCACCGCTTGCGTCAATCGCTGCGCCGCCGATCAATTCGGTCCGGAGTTCCAGGTCCATGCCATGCGCTTGCGCTACGGCTTTGATCAGTAACTCAGCTTCGGCCGTTACCTCGGGTCCAATTCCGTCACCGGGTAACAGGACAATCTTTGCATTCATCGGTTTTCCTCGTATGCCGCGATGGCATCTTCTGCCTGGTTTAAAAATTCAAACCTATCCAACCCCCGCAACAGGCAATGACGCGCGAACGGATCAATAGAAAATGACCACTTGTGTTCAGTACCCTCTGCTGTTTTAGCGATGACCTGACAGGCTTCAAGATCGACCGTGATGTCTTCACCATCCATCTGCATCAACACGGCATGCTGATCGGCTTCAAGCACCACCGGCAACAGCCCGACATTTTGCGAGTTGTTTCTGAAGATGTCGGCAATCTGCGAACTGATCACGACCCTGAAACCAAAACCCAGCAATGCATGCGGGGCATGTTCACGCGATGAACCACAGCCGAAGTTGTGTCCACCGACGAGGATGGGGCTGCGACCGGCGCGGGGCTCATTCAGTTTATGACCCGGTCGCGCCTCACCGTTAGCATCGAACCGCCAATCTGCAAAAAGATGATCACCGATTCCATCGAAATCCGTGGCGGTCAGAAACCGTGCAGGGATGATCTGATCAGTGTCGATATTTTCCTGTTCCAGCACCAATATCGGACCGGTCAATTTTGTGATTGCTTTCATCGGCCGACCTCCACGGATTCCAGCTCTGAGACACTTGCGACACGGCCCATCACCGCGCAGGCCGCAGCGGTTTCAGGGCTGGCCAGCATCGTGCGTGAACCGGAACCCTGGCGTCCCTCGAAATTACGGTTTGAGGTCGACACAGCCGTTTCACCCGCAGCGACCAGGTCACCATTCATGGCAAGACACATGGAGCAACCCGGTATGCGCCACTCAGCGCCAGCTGCTGTAAAGGTCTCGTGTAAGCCCTCGCTTTCCGCCTGTCTGCGAACGCTTTCGGAACCGGGAACGACCAACATGCGTACATGACCGGCGATTCGGCGTCCGCGCAATATACCCGCTGCAGAACGCAAATCACTGAGCCTGCCGTTGGTGCAGCTTCCAATGAAAACCACGTCCACCTTGCGCTCACTCATCTGTTGCCCGCCTTCAAAGCCCATGTATCGCAGGGCTTTCTCATGACTAAGGCTATCGGCCAGGGGTACCGGCTCGCCGATATCAACTGACATACCGGGATCGGTACCGTAGGTGATGGCCGGCCGCATGGCCGATGCTTCGAGTGTTATCTCGTTGTCAAATTCCGCGCCCGGGTCGGAGACCAGTTGCAGCCATTTTTCTGCCGCTTTCTCAAAGGCTTCGCCCTGTGGTACCCGCTTACGTCCGCGTAAATAATTAACCGTTGTTTCGTCGGGTGCAATCATACCGGCGCGCGCACCGGCCTCGATCGTCAGGTTGCATAGTGTCATGCGGCCTTCCATATCCAGGTTGCGGACTGCTTCACCGGCATACTCAATCACAAAGCCTGTCCCACCGTTCATACCCAGGTGACGGATGATATTCAGCGCCAGGTCCTTTGCCGTCACGCCCTCAGGCAGCTTGCCATTGACATTGATTCGCATGCTTTTTGGCTTGGTTTGCAGCAGGCATTGCTTGGCCAGCACGTGTCCGACCTCGGTGGTGCCAATACCAAACGCCAATGCACCAAAGGCCCCATGGGTACTGGTATGGCTATCACCACAGACGATGGTCATACCCGGTTGGGTTGCACCCATCTCCGGACCCATGACATGCACGATGCCGCGAAACGGGCTATCCCAATCGTGTAATTCAATACCAAATTCGTGACAATTATCACGCAGAGCCTGAACCTGTCTTTTTGCCTGTTCCGTGTAATAAGGCCGGTTGCCGTCACTGTCTGCAGGCAAGGTTGGGGTCGAATGATCCAGCGTCGCCAGTGTCCGGTCAGGTCTTCTGACAACGATACCTTTTTCACGTAACAGGTCAAAACCCTGCGGGGAAGTCACCTCGTGGACCAGGTGTAAATCAATATAGATGATGGCAGGCGTAGACTCACTTTGCGCCTGTACGAGGTGTGAATTCCATAATTTATCAAACAGGGACTCAGGCGCGGACACCGCTCACCTCCCGCGATTCACTGCAACCACCGTTGCTTTCAAAGATATGTTTTGCCATTTGCCGTTTCCTTCCTCAGGCCACTTCTGATTCTCTGAGATGATCAGCATTGCGAATCGCCCGATTCACAATTTCCAACAAGGCTTCTGCACAGGCTGCAACGATGTCGGTCGATAAGCCGTGACCGCTGTATTCAATGCCATCAACCTTGGCTCGCATATTGGCCTCACCCTGTGCGTCCTCACCCAGCGAAATGCTTCGCATGGCCAGGCTGAGCACTTCGATCTTGGTTCCGGTGACCAGTTCAAGTGCTTCCACGATGGCATCGACCGGCCCGTCACCATCGCCGGTATGCGTGCTGGTTGTGCCGTCTTCATGCGCGAGGGTTAATGAAGCGGAGGGTGTGGTTTCGCCGTTAACGCGACTGACAACACTTAACCAGTTCAAAGACCACGGGCCCATGGTACTGGTCTCGTAACCGGTGATAATGGCCTCGAGGTCTGAATCGAAAACCCGCTTTTTCACATCGGCAAGGCTTTTAAAGCGCTTCATGATGGCCTCGACCTCGTCGTCTTCAAGCTCATAGCCCATTGTTTTGGCACGATCCACCACCGCGTGACGACCGCTGTGCTTACCCAGTATCAGCTGGGAATCCTGCACACCGACATCCGCCGGCTTCATGATTTCATAGGTCTCGCGTGCTGCCAGCATGCCGTGTTGATGAATGCCGGCCTCATGCGCAAATGCATTTTCACCGACAATGGCCTTGTTACGCGGTACGAAATTACCGGTCACAGCAGCCAACAGGTTACTGGCAGACGCCAGTCGCGTGGTATCAACACCGACCTCGGCATCATAGTGATCTGCACGGGTGCGCAAAGCCATGACGACCTCTTCGAGTGCGCAGTTTCCGGCACGTTCGCCAATCCCATTGAGTGCGCATTCAATCTGTGTCGCCCCGCCTTCAACGGCCGCAAGGGAATTCGCCACTGCAAGTCCCAGGTCATTGTGACAGTGCGTACTCATATGCACATTTTCTATACCGGGCACGGTTTTGCTCAACCAGCTAAACAGTTCATACATCTCCGTCGGGGTCGAGTAGCCGACGGTATCGGGAATATTCACAGTGGTGGCGCCAGCTTCAATCACGGCCTGCAATACCTCGGCGAGGTACTCTCTTTCTGTTCGTATGCCGTCTTCTGCTGAAAACTCAACGTCATCACAGGCAGATCTGGCCAGCTTCACACCGTTTACCGCATGACGAATAACCTCGTCAGGACTCATCTTGAGCTTCAGGTCACGGTGGATCGGGCTGGTCGCGATGAATGTATGGATACGTGCATTTTCAGCGGGCTCAAGCGCCTTGATCGTATGCTCGATGTCACGCGGGATGGTACGGCACAGACCGGCAATCACCGGTCCGCGAATCTCTTTTGCAATCGCACGGACCGCTTCAAAATCACCCGGTGATGCGGCTGGAAAACCGGCTTCGATGATATCTACCTTCATATCGGCCAGCACCTTGGCCACCCGCAGTTTTTGCCCCAGGCTCATACTGAAACCAGGGCTCTGTTCACCGTCCCTCAAGGTCGTATCAAATATTTTAATTATGCGGCTCATTTATTTCTCCTTGTAACGGGGCGTATTCGGGGTGTGCGCGGTCTTATCGCTGCTGGTTTGAGTTCAACATGCAGGACGTCATGAAGCCGTTCCAACTGACGCTTTAGTAAATCACCGGGGCGGGTGGATGATACGCTAACTTGCATCGACCGGCTGTTATTTTCAATAAAGCCAACTGAGCAACTGCCGAGGCTGAACCCCCTGCGTTCAATCAGCCCCAGGGTTCTTATCACCGCCCCTTCGGCGCCACTGAGCTGAATACTTAAGGTGTGATTCATATCTGCCATACCTGCCTCTTTACGTGTTTGCCTGCATCATCTTGTGATTGGGTTTACCCGGGGGAACCAGTGGCCATACGTTCTCCATCGAGTCGATAGAGACGTGTAACATGGCGGCGGTGTCGGTGTTAAGAAGCCATTCGAGTGCATCACTGACCTCTTCGGGTTCTTTTATGCTTTTTGCCTGGATACCAAAAGCTCTCGCCACGCCGGCAAAATCCGGGTTATCGGTCAGGTGAACCTCGCTGTAGTTACCATCAAAGAAAATCTCCTGCCATTGGCGCACCAGGCCGAGTGCCGAGTTATCGAGTAAAAGAATTTTGACATCAATGCCATAGCGCTTGAGGGTGGCAAGTTCCTGGATATTCATCATGATAGAGCCATCACCGGAAACACAGACCACGGTGGCTTCGGGTTTGGCCACCTTGGCACCGATAGCCGCAGGCAAACCATAGCCCATCGTACCGAGCCCGCCGGATGAAATATGCTGTAAGGGGTCGCTAAATTTACAGTGCTGCGCTACCCACATCTGGTGTTGGCCGACATCACAGGTAATGGTGAGAGCTCCTGGACGTGCATTTGACAGATCACGCAATAATTTCGGTGCGTATATGCCCTTAACCGGCGCGTCATAGCGCCAGGCAAACTCTTTTGTCCAGCCGGCGCACTGGGCGCGCCAGCCAGGGTTGGCGGTACGTGCGGGCCGGATACCCTCCAGCGCCGGCGCCAACTCACTGACAATGGCAACATCTGCTTTTCGCAATTTTGAAATTTCGGCTGCATCTATATCGATATGAATAATACGTGCGGAAGGTGCAAACTGTGCCAGGTTACCCGTGGCGCGATCATCAAAGCGTGCACCAACCACCATCAGCAGATCACAATTCTGCACGGCGTGATTGGCAGCGCCGTTGCCATGCATACCAAGCATTCCAACGTAATATGGATCATCATCTTCGATGACACCCAGGCCTTTCAGAGTGCTGGTTACCGGAAGTTTGTTTCGCGAAATAAATTGACGAAAAACTTCAACAGAATCCGATATGGCAATCCCGCCGCCGGCAATAACAAGCGGACGACGGGCCTGTGACAGCATCTCAGCCGCGGCCTGCATCGCCTCGATATCCGGTGAACTGGCTTCGGGCAGCGCAACGGGTTCAGGGTAAACAGCTGATCCCATACCGGCAGAAATATCCTTGGGTAAATCGATCAAGACCGGACCGGGCCGGCCGCTTTGCGCAAGCTGAAATGCCTCGTTGACGATTCGCGGAATTTCGGCGACGTCCCTGACGATATAACTGTGTTTCACGATAGGCAGCGTGATACCGAAAATATCGACTTCCTGGAAAGCATCCGTACCCTGCAGGGCCGATGGGACCTGTCCGGTGATAACCACCATTGGCACAGAGTCCATAAACGCATTGGCGATACCGGTCACCAGGTTGGTGGCGCCAGGACCGGAAGTGGCCATACATACCCCCGGCTTTCTTGTCACCCGGCCATAGGCATCGGCAGCCAGGGATGCACCCTGCTCATGACGACACAGGTAATGTTTTAAATCAGACCCGACCAGCGCATCATAAACCGGCATGATGGTGCCGCCCGGATAACCGAATATCTGTTCGACCCCGTTACGTTCCAACGCCTCGATGAGTATCTGTGACCCGCTGCGCAGCTTGGGAGCTAATTGCGTCGATGGTTTCATGGCTGTCATTTCTCTGGTTAAATTCTCAGTGCTTTCATTCGTGTTCACTAAAAAAAACCCCGCTTCCTTTCAGTTGCGGGGTTTTGCTGATCTGTTTCCTGGTTTTCTAGGCGATCTGCGCTACCCCGCTGAGTGTCAGAATAATTGCCAGACCTAGTAGGAGAGCGCTATTTGCGTTCAGCTCAACATTACGTACAGCCAAAACAGCCTTGAGGCCAGCCTTGTTCGTGTTGTTCCTGAGTTGCTGCAAATACATAAACATAGCGGGCTTTATCCCATTCTCAAAAAGCGCTGTCAACCACTTTTTTGGTTTTTCACCAAATAAGGCCTGCCCGCCACCCTGCCCTGACGGTCGGTGACTACCGGGGAGCAGTGGTCACGGGATGCCTGTATTTGCGCAATAAGGTACAATTGACTGCTAACTCCCGCTGGCTGCATGCACAGCTTGAATCCGGTTCAGAGGCCGGGTTTTCACTGTTGAATTGCATGCCTGAGCGCCCTGACACAGGCATTTACATCGTTCTCACCGGCGTCAGTGATTAGCGGCGGTCAACCAAATACAAAAGGCCAACGATATGCATGTACAAATGCCCCTGAGTGAAGAACTGGAACTGCTGCGTGACACGGTAAGACGTTTCGCTGAACAGGAAATTGCACCGCGCGCCGAAGACATCGACAGAGATAATACCTTCCCACAGGATTTATGGCCAAAACTGGGGGAACTCGGTTTACTGGGAATGACCATTCCTGACTCGCTCGGTGGTTCGGACCTCGGTTACCTTGCCCATGTTGTCGCAATGGAAGAAATCTCCCGGGCCTCCGGTTCCGTTGGTTTGTCCTATGGTGCGAACAGCAACCTGTGTATGGATAACCTGAACAAAAATGGCAACGACACCCAGCGTCGTAAATTTCTGCCCGGTCTGTGTAGCGGTCAGTTGGTCGGTGCGCTGGCCATGTCCGAATCAGGTGCGGGCTCTGACGTGGTTGGTTCCATGACCTGCCGCGCTGAAGACCGGGGTGATCACTGGCTTGCCAATGGCTCCAAAATGTGGATAACCAATGGGCCGGAAGCTGACGTACTGATCGTCTACATGCGCACCGCCGGCAAGGATTCAGGTTCATCTACCATGACTGGTTTCCTGGTCGAAAAGGGTATGCCGGGTTTCAGTACCGAGCCTAAAATGGACAAGATGGGTATGCGCGGTTCAAATACCTGTGAACTGGTTTTTAAGAACTGTGAAATACCGGCTGAAAACGTGCTGGGTGAAGTTCACCGCGGTGTGAAGCTACTGATGGGTGGTCTGAATACGGAGCGCCTGGTGCTTTCCGGCGGCCCGCTTGGACTGATGCAGGCCTGTCTCGACCTGGTTGTACCGTATATGCGTGAGCGCAAACAATTTGACCGCGCCATCGGCTCATTCGGCATCATGCAGGCCAAGCTGGCCGACATGTATACCGACCTGCAATCATCACGTGCCTTTGTTTACAGGATCGCTGAAGACTATGACGCGGGTAAACGGTCGCGTATCGACCCCGCAGCCTGCCTGTTGCAGGCATCCTCCTGCGCGGTCAGGGTTGCGCTGGAGGCCATCCAGACGCTGGGTGGCAATGGTTATATCAATCAATACCCGGCAGGACGTCTACTACGTGACGCCAAATTATATGAAATCGGCGCAGGCACCAACGAGATTCGCAGAATGTTGATCGGCCGCGAACTAATGAGCCTGTAAACCATACCGGACCTTTTCCACGAAGCAATTATCGAAAACATCAATGGAGTTTTGAGAAATGAGTAACAAAGTCGTCATTGTCGGTGCCAAACGCACCCCTATCGGCTCTTTCCAGGGCCAATTTTCAACAGTTTCCTGTGATGAACTCGGCGCGGCCGCCATAAGCGGGGCACTCGACCAGGCAGGCCTGGCACCCGATACAGTCGATGATGTTCTGATGGGTTGCGTATTGCCGGCAGGTGTTGGCCAGGCACCCGCGCGTCTCGCGTCCCGCAAGGCAGGCATACCGACATCCGCTGGCGCCGTTACCATTAACAAGGCCTGTGGCTCGGCCATGAAAACCATCCAGATAGGCCATGACCAGATTCTTGCAGGCTCATCAGAGATCGTGGTTGCCGGTGGCATGGAAAACATGTCTCTCGCACCCTATCTGCTGCCCAAGGCCCGTAGTGGTTACCGCATGGGTCATGGCGAAGTCCTTGATCATATGTTCTACGACGGCCTGCAAAACCCGGACGACGGCTTGATGATGGGTGTTTTTGGCGAGCGTTGCGCCGAGAAGTTTGATTTCACCCGTGAGCAACAGGATGCATTCTCCATCACTTCAATCGAGCGCGCTTTAAAGGCGATGGAAAGCCAGTTCAAGGACGAAATAGCACCGGTCACGGTCAAATCGCGTCGTGGTGAAACGGTTGTCAGTGAAGACCAGGAACCGCCTTCATGCAATGTCGACAAAATTCCGATGTTACGGGCAGCGTTTAAAAAGGACGGCACGGTTACCGCTGCTTCCTCTTCAAAGATTTCCGACGGTGCTGCCGCAACCGTCCTGATGTCGGCCCAACAGGCCGCAGACAGGGGTATCACCCCATTGGCCACCATCATTGCCCATTCCACCTACTCACAGGATCCCGAGTGGTTCACCACGGCCCCCATCGGTGCGATTGAACTGGTTCTGAAAAAAGCAGGCTGGAGTATCGATGAAGTCGACCTGTTTGAAGTCAATGAAGCCTTTGCAACGGTTACGATGGCTGCCATGCACGTGCTTGATATTGACCATGAGAAAATGAATGTGAATGGCGGCGCCTGCGCGCTTGGCCACCCCATCGGTGCGTCCGGGGCACGTGTGGTGGTGACTTTGATCAATGCGCTGCAACAGCGTGGTCTGAAGAAAGGCGTTGCCGCTCTGTGTATCGGCGGCGGCGAAGCCACTGCCCTCGCCATCGAGCTTCCATAAGCTGATCATGGCCATCATCCAATCGCAAATTAATACCGGCAGCAAGGAATTTGCTGCCAATGACAGCCACATGCGTGAACTGGTTGCAGACCTGCAACAACACCTGGACCAGGTTGAACTCGGGGGCGGGGAAAAGGCGCGTGAGAAACATACCAAGCGCGGCAAGATGCTGCCGCGTGAGCGTGTTAAACAACTCATTGATCCGGGTTCACCCTTTCTGGAGCTTTCACCCATGGCAGCGCATGGGATGTATGACGGGAAAGCGCCCTCGGCCGGCATCATCACCGGCGTGGGCCGCGTCAGCGGACAGGAAGTTGTCATTATCGCCAATGATGCAACGGTCAAAGGTGGCAGTTACCTGCCAGTGACGGTTAAAAAACACCTGCGTGCGCAGGAGGTGGCACTGGAGAACAACCTGCCCTGTATTTACCTGGTCGATTCTGGCGGTGCTTTTCTGCCACTTCAGGATGAGATATTCCCCGATCGTGAACATTTTGGCCGGATTTTCTATAACCAGGCCCAGCTATCAGCAGCCAATATTCCACAGATCGGCGTGGTGATGGGTTCCTGTACCGCCGGTGGCGCCTATGTTCCGGCCATGAGTGACGAGTCCATCATCGTTAAAAATCAGGGCACGATCTTCCTCGGAGGACCACCGCTGGTTAAAGCAGCGACCGGTGAGATCGTCGATGCAGAATCATTGGGTGGCGCCGAGGTGCACTGCTCCAAATCGGGTGTAACGGATCACTTTGCGCTGGATGACACCCATGCACTGCAACTTGCACGTGAAGCGGTTTCTTATCTGAACCGTAAAAAGGAAAACTTCCTGGAAATGCGTGAGTCAGTGAGTCCTGCTTATCCGGTTGAAGAAATCTATGGAATCGTGTCACGTGATACACGCTATCCCTACAAGGTTCGTGAAATCATCGCCCGCCTCATCGACGGAAGTGATTTTCATGAATTCAAAGCCCGTTATGGTAAAACCCTGGTCTGCGGTTTCGCGCGACTGCACGGTTACCCGGTAGGTATTGTTGCCAACAATGGGATCCTCTTTTCTGATAGTGCTTTGAAAGGCGCACACTTCATACAAATTTGCAATAAGCGCAATATACCATTGTTATTCCTACAAAATGTATCTGGGTTTATGGTTGGAAAGGCGTCCGAAAATTCCGGAATTGCAAAGGACGGTGCGAAGATGGTCACCGCTGTGGCGACTTCCCATGTACCCAAGTTTACCGTGATCATCGGCGGCTCCTTCGGTGCGGGTAACTACGCCATGTGTGGACGCGCATACCAGCCAAGAATGATCTGGATGTGGCCCAACGCACGAATCTCTGTCATGGGTGGTGAACAGGCTTCTTCCGTGCTGGCAACCATTCGCAGGGATGCCATTGAATCTTCCGGCGAATCCTGGTCAATGGAGGATGAAGAGGCCTTCAAACAACCGATACGCGATAGTTATGAGCGTGAAGGACACCCCTATCACGCAACCGCCAGGCTATGGGATGACGGTGTCATCGACCCCATCGATACCCGTCACGTTTTGGGACTGGCCCTGTCTGCCGCGATGAATGCACCGGTCGAACACGGCCGGCACGGCATATTCAGGATGTAGGCTGAGGACACGCTTGAGAGGTAATTATGCGAAGTTTAACCAGCAAAACAGATAAGCGGGGCGTACTGACGCTATGCATGAATCGACCCGAGGTGCATAACGCATTTGATGCCATCATGATCCGCGAACTGACAGAGGAACTGAAGTCTGCTGATCAAAACGACACGGTCAGGATGGTGGTGATCACCGGGACAGGTTCATGCTTCTCTGCCGGCGCAGACCTGAACTGGATGAGAAACCTGGTTAATGCCAGCGAGCAAGAGAACGAAAGTGACGCCTTAAGACTGGCTGAACTCATGCGCAACCTGAACTACCTGTCAAAGCCGACCATCGCCAGGATCAATGGCGCCGCCTTTGGTGGCGGACTCGGCCTGATCGCTGCCTGTGATATAACGGTTGCTGTTGATGACGCCCGTTTTGGCCTGACAGAAGCCCGTCTTGGTCTGGTGCCTGCGGTTATTTCACCCTATGTGATACGCCGCATTGGTGAAACCAGTGCGCGGCGCTATTTCCTCAACGCCGAACGATTCGACAGCCAACAGGCAAAGCGTATCGGCCTGGTACAGGAAATCGTGACGACAGAAGAACTGGACAACGCAGTTGAGAGCAACATCAGGGCGGTTCTTAAAGGCGGACCAGGAGCAGTCGCGCATTGCAAGCAGGTGATTTTTGAAATCGCAGGCCACAACGCGGACTCACAGGAAATCACCGACAAGCTGACGGCCAAACTGATTGCCAACTTGCGGGTTTCCCCCGAAGGACAGGAAGGCCTGGCTGCTTTCCTTGAAAAACGCACACCCCAATGGGTCAAAGACAACACAAGCAATGAATGATTTTGTGACAATCGTTGAAGTCGGGCCCCGGGATGGCCTGCAAAACGAAAAACAGAAGCTGTCTGCAGCCACAAAAATTGAACTGATTGAACGCCTCGCGCTATGCGGTCTGCCGGTTGTTGAAGCCGGAAGCTTCGTCAGTCCGAAATGGGTCCCGCAGATGGCCGACACCGCTGACGTCATGAAGGGCCTGAAGACATTGCACGGAACACGCTACCCTGTGCTGGTACCGAACATGGCCGGCTTTGAGCGCGCGGTCGATGCGGGAGCAAAAGAGATTGCCGTGTTTACCGCCGCCTCCGAAAGCTTCAGCCAACGCAATACCAACTGCAGCATCGCCGAATCAATAAAGCGGCTTGACCCTGTCATTAAGGCGGCAAAATCTTCCGGAATAGCTGTTCGTGCTTATGTGTCCTGCGTACTCGGTTGCCCATATGAAGGAGAGATAAAAACCGAAGCAGTTTCAGAGGTTTGTATCAGGCTGGAACAACTGGGTTGCGATGAGATCTCTCTCGGAGACACGATCGGCGTTGGCACACCGGCCTTGGCAAATGCACTGGTCCAAACCATCAGCTCTGTTGTACCGGTCGAACAGCTTGCAGTACATTTTCACGACACCTATGGCCAGGCATTGGCCAATATTCTCGCCTGCCTGGACGCTGGTATCCGCATTATCGACTCATCGGTTGCCGGGCTCGGCGGCTGCCCCTATGCCAACGGCGCCACCGGCAATGTGGCCACCGAAGACGTGGTTTACATGCTGCAAGGGCTTGGCCTGGACACGGGGGTTGACCTGGCTGAACTGGCCAAAACCGGTCACTGGATTTCAAATCAACTGCAACGCCCCAACAACAGCAAAGCGGGCGTTGCACTTAACCCTTCCAATTAACATGAACAGGAGTTTTACATCATGCAACTGAATGAAGTGAAAGCACTGATTACCGGTGGCGTTTCCGGTTTGGGACTGGCGGTAGCACGCAAAGTGGTCGCCAGTGGCGGACAGGCCGTATTACTGGATATTAATGATGAAGCTGGCGCTGCAGCAGAGGCGGAACTCGGCGGTGCCGTAAGCTACGTTCGAACGGATGTGACCAGCGAACAGGGGGTTATTGACGCGGTTAATCTCGCCGTTGAGCACATGGGCCTGGTCAATGCTGCGGTCAACTGCGCAGGCATCATCGGTGCGGGCCGCGTACTTGGCCGGGAAGCACCCATGGCCCTGGATTTCTTCTCAAAGGTCATCCAGGTCAACCTGGTTGGCAGTTTCAATATCATCAAGGCTGCCGGAGCGGCCATGGAATCCAACCCGGCCAATGAAGACGGCGAACGTGGTGTGATTATCAGCACCGCGTCAGTCGCTGCATTTGATGGCCAGATCGGGCAAGCGGCGTATTCGGCATCAAAGGCCGGCATCGCAGGAATGACACTACCGGTAGCCAGGGAGTACGCCCGCATTGGCGTGCGCGTTAACACGGTCGCACCCGGTATATTCTGGACGCCGATGGTCGATGGCATGCCCGAACATATCCAGGAGTCACTCAGCGCATCCATTCCATTCCCGAGCCGATTAGGCAAACCTGAAGAATATGCTGAATTAGTTGCGCATATCATGGAAAATGGATACCTCAACGGTGAGACCATTCGTCTGGATGGCGCCGTCAGGCTTGCGCCCAAATAAGGAATCATGCATGGAAACTTTTGCCGAAGTAAGAAAACACGTTATGGACAACCACAAGCTGTTTATGGATGAACCATTTCAGCTGGGGTTTGAACTCGCAATGGAAGGTAGCGATAGAAAACAAAGTGTTTTCCTTGCTGAACTGAAATCTGCTGACAACCGGCGCTACTTGCGCGTAGAAACTTTGATTTGTCCACTCGAAGATTTCGATGCGGAAAAATGCCTGCGTATCAACCTGGTTCTCAGGGTTGGCTACCTGGCAGTAGGTGACCTTGAAAGCACGGCTTATGTGAAAATGTGTGCCAACCTGGCCTACTCTTCACTGGACGCGGAGGAACTGGAGTACGTGATCAGTCACATCGCACCGATGGCGGACCGCATGGAACAGGCGCTTGAGTCGCACGGCGATATTGCCTGATTTAGACCGGGCCTGATTGAGACTAGGGCTGATTAACGCGGGGCCTGATTAACACCGGGACTGCTGCACACTGGATTAATTTTTAACAGGAAAAACAATATGGATGCAATTAAGGATTTTTTAGCGAACACTGACATTGTCGATATGCTCACCACCGGGGCAATCAACCTGGTGATTGCCTTGGTCATATTTATCATCGGTAAGTGGCTCGCGCGACGGATAGAAAGCACATTTAAGAAGTTACTGAAAAAGCGTGGGGTGGATGACGTACTGGTAGATTTTCTCGGTACTATCGTCTATGCCCTGATTCTCATTGCTGCCATCATAGCGGCAGTCGATACACTCGGCATCCCGGCAACATCCTTTTTGGCCATATTGGGCGCTGCAGGTCTGGCTATCGGCCTGGCACTCAAAGACTCCTTATCCAACTTTGCCTCCGGTGTCATGCTGGTCCTGTTCCGGCCATTCGCCAAGGGTGATTTTGTTGATGCAGGCGGCATTGTGGGCACGGTTGATGAAATTCAGCTGGTCAGCACCATCCTGTCAACACCGGATAATAAACAGATCATCGTTCCCAACTCACTGATGTATGGCAGCGCCATCACCAATTACTCGGCAAAGGATACCCGTCGTGTCGATATGGTCATTGGCGTCGGCTACGATGACGACCTGAAAGTAGCTGCAAACGTGCTTAAGAAGGTCTGTGAGGATCACCCCAAAGTACTGGGTGAACCCGAAACTAAAATTTTCATCAATAACCTTGGCGACAGTGCTGTCGATTTTGTTGTCAGGCCATGGGTCAAGAGCGAAGACTACTGGGGCGTACTTGCGGATGTCCTGGAAACTGCCAAGGTTGAACTGGAAGCAGCCGGCTGTAACATTCCTTACCCGCAAACGGATGTACACCTGCACCAGGTAAATTCCTGATTTTTTTTGTGAACCCAAGAACTGGAGAGCAACATGTCAAATGAAGGCTATCACGAACCCGTTGAAGAACTCAGCGACGAAACTCGCGATATGCATCGCGCCATCACCTCGCTGATGGAAGAGCTTGAAGCGGTTGACTGGTATAACCAACGTGTCGATGCCTGTAAGGACGACGAGTTACGTGCCATCCTCGCCCACAACCGGGATGAGGAAAAAGAGCACGCAGCAATGGTGTTGGAGTGGATACGCAGACGTGACCCCGGCATGGATCACGAATTGAAGGATTACTTATTCACCGATAAGCCCATTGCGCATAGTTAAGTCGCTACTACTGTTACCTGTACTGCTGTTGATAACGGCAGCAGTACAGGCTGCGACCCTGACCGGATACGCGGAGTTAGCCGCTGACACATTCACACCAGGCCCAACCTCCGGACAAGAAATCAAAGCCAGCAATCAGCGTCAACCGCCCTTTGTTAACAAACAACCCATACAGGGCTTTTCCGCGCTGATAAAGGGTGACAATGGCGCTTTCATCGTACTCAGTGACAACGGCTTTGGCGCCCGCAATAACTCTTCAGACTACCTGCTGAGCATCTACCACATCCAGGCAGATTTTCGCACCGTTACCGGCGGCACGGGCAGCATTCGCGTTAACCGCATCATTAACTTAAGCGACCCGGACAATTACCTGCCCTACCCCGCAGCAGACGACAACGGGCACCTGCTGACGGGTGCGGATTTTGATCCCGAATCATTCCGCAGGGTAGCCGACGGCAGTTACTGGATAGGTGAGGAGTTCAACCCGTCTCTGCTTCACTTCAGCGCCGATGGCTTGTTGCTCGCACCTCCTTTCACGCTCACGGACCTGAACTCAAAAGAAAACCCAATGGGTGAACCAGCCAACCTGCCACGCTCACGCGGTTTTGAAGGCATGGCAATGTCACCGGACGGGAAATGGCTCTACCCCATGCTGGAAGGCCCGCTGGATGGCGCCGGCCCCGGATTGAATATCTATACATTCAACATAGCAGAAATCGTGTTCGTGAATAGAGATGCGCATCATCCAAGTTTCCGCTACCGCCTTGATGAGGGCGCCACCGCAATTGGAGACTTTACGATGTACTCGGACACGGGCGGCCTGGTCATAGAAAGAGACTCAAAAGAAAACGATAAAGCATTGTTAAAAAAGGTTTATAAAGTAAACCTGGATAAAACAGATGAAGATGGCTTCCTGGTCAAAACCCTGGTTGCTGACCTTTTGGATATCGATGATCCTCACGACCTCAACCAGGATGGCGAGCAACATTTTTCATTTCCTTTCTGGACCATCGAGGGCCTGGTCGTCATAAATGCAACGACACTGGGCATTGTGAATGACAACAATTACCCGCTCGGACAGGCGCGTGATAGTAGCGGAAAACACCCGGACAATAACGAGTTCATCCTGATTGAAGTAGACCCTTTATGGGACTAAACCACAGGCTATAATAATCAATTATGCGATGGAACGGCGCACACCCATCCATCGCGAAAAACCAAACAAGGAGTTACATAATATGAAGTCACGTGCTGCTGTTGCTATCAAAGCCGGCCAACCACTCGAGATTACCGAGATAGATGTACAGGGCCCCAAAGCGGGTGAAGTCCTGGTTCGCATGGTAGCTACCGGCGTGTGCCACACCGATGCCTTTACACTTTCCGGTGAGGACCCTGAGGGCATATTCCCTTCTGTTCTTGGCCATGAAGGGGGCGGCGTGGTGGAGGAAGTCGGTGCCGGCGTGACCAGCGTCAAACCAGGTGACCACGTGATTCCTTTGTATACACCAGAATGTGGCAAGTGCAGCTTCTGCACATCCGGTAAAACCAACCTCTGCCAGGCCATTCGACTCACCCAGGGAAAGGGTTTGATGCCCGATGGCACTTCCCGTTTTTCAATGAATGGCGAGACGCTCTATCACTACATGGGTACCTCGACATTTTCAGAATACAGCGTGATGCCGGAGATCTCCGTCGCGAAAATCAATAAGCAGGCACCACTCGACAAGGTTTGCCTGCTTGGTTGCGGCATAACAACCGGTATCGGTGCAGTATTAAACACCGCAAAAGTTGAACCCGGCGCCAGTGTTGCCGTGTTCGGTCTCGGTGGAATCGGGCTCAGCGTGGTACAGGGCGCCGTCATGGCGGGTGCATCACGCATCATGGCCGTTGACCTGAATGAAGACAAATTTGAAATGGCGCGCATGCTGGGCGCCACCGACTTTGTGAACCCCTCAAAGTATGACAAGCCAATACAGGACGTGATCGTGGACCTGACCGATGGAGGTGTCGATTACTCCTTCGAGTGTATCGGTAATACCAACGTCATGCGTGCGGCACTTGAATGCTGTCACAAAGGCTGGGGTGAATCTGTCATCATTGGTGTCGCCGGTGCCGGCCAGGAAATCAGCACCAGGCCCTTCCAACTGGTCACGGGACGTGTCTGGCGCGGCACGGCTTTTGGCGGTGTACGCGGCCGTAGCGAACTGCCGGGCTACGTGGATAATTACATGGCCGGAAAAATCAATATCGACGATATGGTCACACACACCATGGGTCTTGAAGACATTAACAAGGCATTTGACCTGATGCATGACGGTGAAAGCATACGTTCAGTCGTCATTTTTTAGGAGCACGTCATGACGGCACTAAAGGAAATCTCACGCAACCGGATTCACGGCGGTCAACAGTTCCGTTTTCAGCACCAATCCGCGGTACTCAATTGCGACATGATTTTTGGTGTGTTTCTGCCACCACAAGCGGAGACCGGGCCGGTGCCGGTTCTTTACTGGTTATCAGGCCTGACCTGCAACGATGAAAACTTCGCCCAGAAAGCGGGCGCACAGCGACTGGCCTCCGAACTGGGCCTGGCCATTGTCTGTCCCGATACCAGCCCACGCGGTACCAACCTGCCCGGAGAACATGATGACTGGGATTTTGGCTCTGGCGCCGGCTTCTACATCAATGCCACACAAGCCCCCTGGTCTGATCACTACAACATGTTTGATTACGTCAACAAGGAGTTACCTGCGCTGGTTGAGGCCTCACTTCCGGTAACGGACAAACGCAGCGTCAGCGGCCACTCCATGGGCGGTCACGGCGCCCTGATGTGCGCACTGAAAGACCCCGACCGTTACGAGTCAGTATCTGCCTTCGCACCGATATGCCACCCGTCTGAATCACCCTGGGGCGTCAAGGCGTTCAGCCACTACCTCGGCGATGACCGCAACCTGTGGCAGGAATGGGACGCCACCCAACTGGTGTGCAACGTCAAAAACCAATTGCCCATCCTGATAGACCAGGGTGCAGATGATGACTTCCTTGGCGAAGAACTGAAACCAGGCAGCCTCGAACAAGCCTGTATCTGCACGCACCACCCATTGAAGGTGCGTATGCAGGAAGGCTATGACCACAGCTACTTTTTCATCGCCAGTTTTATCGACGATCACCTGCGTCACCATGCGAAGGCATTGGGGTTGCTGGGTTAATCGCGGTTTAAACGCCTAAACGACCCTCTCGAACAACTCCAGCGTTCACGTTCTCTTATCTGCAAGTTTGGGGGAGCTGGGATGTGTATTAACTTCCCAGGACTCGCTGCGAGTACGTCCGCTCGGGCTTTCACCTTCAGAAGCAGTGCAAAACTGAACCAGTCGCTCCCGCGCATCCCTGCGCCCGCGACATACCGTTCATCCTGAACATAACCCCAGCTTAATATCAAACGCCCTGCATCTTTCTGAAAGTTGTTAACCCAAATATTCGCAAAGACTCGTGGATTTATCAAATTCAGAGGCACCCACTGTTACCTGCCAGAAACCATTGACCCCCGCATTCGCACAAAGGCGAGGATGTGCAGTAGCTCTCTTCAGGACCTTGCGAGACAGGAGTCGAGAAAGAGTGCTACAGGGATGTACTCGAGCGAGTCCGGAAGAAGCTACTGCATAGCCTCGGCTTCCCCAATGATCAATGGTTTTTTTCAACCGTGAGTCCTGAAGAAAGTTACCGCATAGCCTTAGGCTTTCGCGACTGGTCAGTGGTGACCCGGTTGCGAACCCTGAAGGCAAAACAGTACATAATCTCAGTGTTAATGCACCATTCAACCTACCGTCGCATCCATTAATCCTCGTTCAACCAAGCCCTGACCTGCAGCCCGATTTTAGTTGAATAGCCCACCGATCGACTGGCGATTTTGCCATCACCATCGATCACGAAATAGGTTGGAAATCCACGTATTTGCCAGTCTTCAGTGGTTTGTGGCCCACCTAGTAACACTGGGAGATTGATGTCCGTTTCGCTTATGAAAGCCCTTACTTCGTCAAGGCTTTCATACTCAAGCGCGACCACCCTCGCCCAGGCCAGTTGTCCGCTTGCTACCAGTTCATCGAGGTTATCGATACTCTTGCGACAGTAGAAACACCAGGGTGCAAAAAAATAGACGACACCCGTTTCTCCGGACACCATCACGGTATCAGCACGCATGTCATCCAGCCAGGCGAGTTCCAGTGGTGGTGTATGCTCGTCATCCGGCAGATTACGGGTTTGCCACATGCTGATCAGCACAAAGGCTGTAATCATTAATGCGACGTCAAAAGCCAGTGCGCCCCAGAAATTGCCGCGTAAAGCTTTCCATGCTTTTTTCAACTTGCCGATCACAAATCGTCCCCGCCCCATAGCAAGCGGTCCACCGCGCCACGGTAGCCAAATTGTTCCAGGTTAATCTTGCCTTTTAAGAACACGACACCCTCTTCTTCAAGTTTGTCTTTTTGCTTAATCCAGCCGCTTGAGTCTTCGGGAAAGGATATCTTCCCCTGCGAATTGATCACCCGGTGCCACGGCAGGTTCAAGCCGCGAGGTGCGCGCCTGAGAGCCTGGCTGACGCGACGTGCCGCTCTTGGCATACCTGACAGGCGGGCAACTTCCCCATAGGTCAGCACGTGCCCCGGGGGTATTTCCGATACGACCTTCCAGACACTCTGGTGCCAGTTTCCTTCTTCCGTTTTATTGACTTCAGTATTCAAACTCACAGGGACATTCCATTCAAAAGATAAGTTAGCATCTATTCACCATGATAATGACATCAAGCCGCGCGACAAGGTAGCATGTTGCCCATCGTTGTCACATACCCAGAGACACTTATGACCCAAAAAGTTGATACAAAATTCAAACGCGAGGCAAAACGCGGCAGTCATGACTACCCACTTGCCTGCGACATGCTTGATGCCGGCAAAATTTGTCATGTCGGTTTCACGTTGGAAGAGCAGCCTTATGTCGTGCCGATGGCCTATGCCCGCATGGGTGATCAATTATTAATACATGGCTCCGTTGCAAGCCGCCTGGTCAAGAACCTGGCTGCCGGTCTGCGTTGTTGTGTAACCGTGACCCATTTTGACGGACTTGTTTATGCACGATCCACGTTTAACTCATCGATGAATTACCGCTCAGTGATGGTGTTTGGTGTTGCCACGCCCATCACTGACCCTGATGAAAAGCGAAGCAGCATCCAGGCCTTGGTTGACCACCTGATGCCCGGGCGCAGGGCTGACCTGAGAAAGTCCACTATCAAGGAACTCAATGCCACCAGTTTACTGGCATTACCTATAGAAACGTTCAGCTGCAAATGCCGCACCGGCCCTCCATCAGATAGCAAATCTGATTTGGAAGCCAGGGTATGGGCAGGTGTGGTTCCTTTGCGCCTGACCGCCGGTGAACCCATAGACGCACCGGACCTGCTTGCCGGCATTGACCGTCCGGATTATCTTTAAGCCAAACAGCTTTAAATAGGCAGAAAAAAATGGGCCGGCGTAATACCGGCCCATTCTGTTAACAGAATGCTTTTAAACAGAAGAATTACTCGTCCGGAAAAAGCACTTCCAATATAACGGCGGGCTCATCGCCTGTAGTTTGCCGAATTTCTACAATTTCACCACGCGGATCAAAATCCAATAACAGGTTTTCCGCCTTTTGCGGGTCGCTAAACTTTACCCTGCCCTCAAGGTCTCCATCATCGTCAACAACCTCGACTTCACCCTTCGACACGCCCGCTACTTCCACTGAATAGAAGCCAACCGGGACATCCTTGACCTTGACGGAGAATTCGCTCTCATCCATCTCCATTTCAAACTCTGCTTCACCTTTTGCACCCTCGACCACCCCGGTGCTGGTAAAGTCTGCTTCGATCTTGATGACGTCACCTTTATCTTTGTCGGGTTTACCTGTCTTCTTTTCGCTGAGGACATTTTCACCGGAAGTCAGCACAACGACGTCGCCATCGAGTATCTCGATTTTGCAACCACGCGGGTCGAAGTTCAGGTTCAATTTTTCGTCAATTTCGGGGCTACGGAACTCGAGTTTACCTTCGCCATTGACAACCGGCATATCGAACATCTGTACTTCCACGTCAGGGTCTTCATTGTCTCCGCAAATTTTGAGTGTATAGCTACCATCGGGGATATCTTCTGCCTCAACCATGAAGTCCGACCGGTCAGTGCGCTCCCAGAACTTGGCTTTACCTTTGCCGCTTCCATCATCTGTAGCAGGCATCAGGCTCACGTCCATTTGCATGGGTTTGCCGCCTGATGGCGTGTCATCTGAAATACCTCCGCTGCATCTTTGGCGATAAATACTACTGATACGCTTGATGGGAAATTCACCTTCATCAATCACTTCATTCACTTCATCAAAAGCGTACGTAGCAGTACCATGGTTACAATTTTTAAAGACCAGGTCGAGAAAGCCAACGGCTACAACCTCCTCATTACCTTCGAGGTTCTCGGCCATAAAACCGATATCAGATGCGGTGTAAAGCACCATTTCTATTTCATTGCCAACGACCGGACCCACGCCGAGATACCAGCTGGTCTTGAGGTCGGGCCCATAGGTAAACCAGTAGGCGATACCGACTTTTTCATCGTCTTCCTGTTCCCCGATCTGAAGAATAATGCCCTGGCTTTCCTGTTCAGGCTGATCCCAGATACCGGAGAAACTGGCCGTAATCAGCGGGTCACCGGCAAAAACCGGCATGCTGATGAAAAGAGAAAATACGAGTGCGAACCCGAAACCCCTGTTCAGGGCTTTAGAATGCTTCATTAGAATGACTCCATTTAGTTAACAGACGATTCCTTTCGTCAATGGTTAACTGACTTCCCAATACCATTTAAGCAGTAACTCACAAGAAATTCAATACTTTGCAAATTCAGCTGTCACGCTTACCTGCCGAGTACTGCGATGCTGCCAGGATACCACGCAGTATGTTGATTTCATTTTGATCAGGACGCGCGCGGTTGAATAATCTGCGCATACGTGCCATCAGGCGCTTCGGTTGATCCGGGTTCATAAAGCCGATATCGAGTAATGTCTGCTCGAGATGAACAAAAAACATTTCCATCTGGCCTGCATCCACCGGCACCCAATCGGAGGGTGCAACGACAGCACCGCCACCGCCAACCACGGCCATGCGTAACTCATAGGCCATCAACTGAACAGCCTGAGAGAGATTCAAAGAACCGTAGTTGGGATCAGTATCTACGTGTACCAACTGGTGGCAGCGGTGTATTTCGTCATTGGTCAAACCGGCACGTTCCTGGCCAAACAGGATCGCGATATCCTGCTCCTGACTCTCTGTCCAGGGCACTTTGGCCGCCGAGCGAAGATCCATTTGTGGCATGGGCAGGCTGCGAAGCCGTGCACTGGTACCCATGACCATACTGCAACCGTCGAGCGCGGACTCCAGTGTTTCATGAACAACTGCTCTTTGTAGTAAATCATCTGCGCCCGATGCCATTGCCGTTGCTTCGTGGCATGGAAAAGTCTTTGGATTCACCAGGTGAAGATTCGCCAGACCCATGACTTTCATGGCCCTTGCAGTGGCGCCAATGTTGCCAGGGTGGCTGGTATTGATCAAAACAATGCGTATATGTGACAAACGTGCTGCCACCTGCGCCTCGCTTCTGGTATCCTGTGCCGCCTTCGAGTTCATAGATTCATACTCATTTTAAGGTTGTATCGCCATGGCCCATCCAACAATTAACATCGCTATCAATGCGGCCCACATCGCCGGTGACCTGATGCGTCAGGAATTCCCCAAGGTAGCCAGCATTCCCGTGACCCAAAAGGCTCGGCATGACTATGTTACTGAAATCGACAAATCCAGCGAAGCGCAAATTGTACGTGAAATTAAACGTTATCACCCGGATCATGCGTTTCTGGGGGAAGAAGGCGGTTCAGAGGGACAAAGTGAGTATGTCTGGATTATTGATCCGCTTGATGGAACCAGTAACTACCTGCATGGCATACCGCATTTTGGTATCTCCATCGCCTTGCAGATCAAGGGCCGTACGGAACACGCGGTTGTTTATGATCCCATGCGCGATGAAATGTTCAGTGCCAGTCGCGGCAGTGGCGCACACCTGAATAACACGCGTATCAGGGTATCCGCCCGTAACTCGCTCGATAGCGCGATCGTTGCCACTGCCTTTCCATTCCGCCAGCGCGGCATGATGAGTGTTTACACCGGTATTTTCAGTGATGTGTTTAGAAAAATAGAAGACATCCGGCGTAATGGTGCTGCCGCACTGGATCTCGCCTGGGTAGCTGCAGGAAGGATGGACGCCTATTTTGAGATCGGCCTGAAGCCCTGGGATGTCGCCGCCGGTGCCTTGCTGGTCAGAGAGGCCGGTGGTGTTGTCACTGATTTTGACGGCAATGATTCGGTGGAAGAATCCCACTCGATTCTCGCCGCACCCTTCAAACTGATGACGCCATTGCGCAAAATGATTGAACCGCGCTGGGCCAAGGCTAAAAGGTAGCAGCCTTTACACGCAGGACCGATTCAAGCATTAGCAGTACCCCATAGCTTGGGTGCAAAAAAAATCCCGGCAATTGCCGGGATTTTTTATCGCTTTAATAAAGCTGATATTTAATCAGGGTCTCGCGTCAACTGTCGCGCCTTCCTTTTCCACTTCCATCAGGTCGTACTTACTCACGCCCAGCATCAACAGGGCGGAACTCGCAACATAGATAGATGAGTAGGTACCTACCAGTACACCGACGATCAGGGTGAATGCGAAACCATGGATAATTTCACCACCGAAATAGAACAGTGCTATCAACACCAGTAAAGTGGTCGTTGACGTCATCAAGGTACGTGACAGGGTTTCATTAATCGAGGTATTGACCACCTCAATCGGCTGACGTTTACGGTAACGTGGAAAGTTTTCACGGATACGGTCGAATAGCACGATGGTATCGTTGAGGGAATAACCCACAACCGCCAGGATGGCCGCAACAACGGTCAGATCGAATTCGACCTGCACCAGCGATATGATGCCCATACTGATGGTGATGTCATGAAACAAGGCAGCCACAGCGCCAACTGAAAAACGCCATTGGAAACGGAACATAACATACAGAAACACACCTACCATGGCGTAAATGACAGCCAGTATGCCCTGCTCTGCCAGTTCTTCACCAACCTGTGGTCCAACAAACTCGACACGGCGCATTTCAATCTCGCCTTCAACTCCCTGGCTTAGAGCTTCCAGAACACGTGTCGACAATTCAGCACTGCTTTCCTCTACATCGGAAGGCGGTATGCGCACGACGATATCTGTTGCCGCACCGAAAGTCTGCACCACGGAATCAAAACCCGCGACAGACAGGTTTTCCCTGACCTCGTTGGTATCGGGTGCCGATGGGTAACCGACTTCAATCAGTGTTCCACCGGTGAAATCCAGTCCGAAGTTCAATCCGCGCGTTGCCAGCGAAACGATTGAAACAACAATCAGGATGGAGGAGAAAATCAGCGCAATATTACGCCGACTCATGAAATCGATATTGGTTTTGCGATTTAGTAATTTCATGCTGATACCTTAAATTGCCAATTTACGGACACGTTTCTTTCCGCCATAAATCAAGTTTACGACGGCCCGTGTACCCATAATTGCAGTGAACATGGAAGTCACGATACCCAGTGACAGGGTAACCGCAAAACCTTTAACCGGACCTGTTCCAAACAGGAACAACACAAAAGCCGCGATCAAGGTTGTAATATTCGCATCGGCGATGGTCGAGAATGCTTTCTCGTAGCCTGCCCGGATACTCGCCTGCGGCGTATTACCATTACGAATCTCTTCACGAATACGTTCGAAGATCAGTACATTGGCGTCAACCGCCATACCGATGGTCAAAACGATACCGGCGATACCCGGCATGGTCAGGGTTGCACCCAGCATCGATAACAGGGAAACCAGCAAGACCAGGTTGGCAAACAGTGCAAGGTTGGCAACCAGGCCGAAAACCCGGTAATAAACGGCCATCAGGACCAATACCAGGCAAAAGCCAATGACGACAGCCTTGAAGCCCTTGGCGACGTTGTCCGCACCAAGGCTTGGACCGACGGTGCGTTCTTCAACGATTTCCATTGGTGCCGCGAGTGCACCGGCCCTGAGTAACAGGGATAACTGTGAAGCTTCACGGATAGAGCCCAGACCGGTCGTCTGGAAGCGTTTACCGAAAGGTTCACGTACCACGGCAACACTGATAACGTCCTCGATCTTGGTACCATTTGGTTTCTGTTCGATGTAAACAACCGCCATGCGATTCCCCACGTTATCACGTGTGAAGTCCAGCATACGTTTGGAGCCAACACCATCCAGGGTCACGCTCACTGAAGGCTGTCCGCTTTGCTGGTCAAAGGATGCGGATGCACCGATCAACTGGTCACCGGATACAATCAGGCGTTTTCTAAGCAGGATGGGGTTACCTTCATAGGTATACATACGTGACTCTGGCGGGATACGACCGGTTTGAGAAGCGGTAAAGGCGTCATTGGTCTCATCAACGGCGCGGTATTCCAGCGTTGCGGTTGCGCCAATGATCTTCTTGGCCTCAACCGTATCCTGCACACCCGGTAACTGCACAACCACACGGTCCGCACCCTGTTGCTGAATGACCGGCTCTGCCACACCCAACTCATTAACACGATTACGCAGGGTGGTAATATTCTGTTTCAGAGCGGTTTGTTGTAACTCAAGTAATTGTTTTTCCTGCACCGTGGCGGAAATCCCAAAGGTCTCACCCGCTGGCAGTTCGCTGATATCCAGACCCTGCAGACTCTGATCGGTCCGAAGCAGATTCATGGTCTTATCCCGGTCCTCGGCTGTACGCAGCATGGCCAACAAACCGTTACCCTCATGACGGACAGAGACATAACGTATGCCGTTGTCACGCAGCACCGAACGGATATCATCTACATAGCGGTCCAGTTGCTGGCTTCGGGCCGTATCCATATCAACCTGCATCAAAAAGTGAACACCGCCCTGCAGGTCAAGCCCCAGTGTCATCGGCTTGCCGCCGAGAGCACGCAGGCCATCAGGTGTGGCGTGGGCCAGGTTCAGCGCGACGGTGTATTGCTCACCCAGTGCGCTTTTCACCACATCAGCCGCTTTGATCTGATCTTCGGTGTTTTTGAACCGATACAACAGGCGGTTACCCTGCTGTTCGCTACTATTGAAGCTTATCTGCTCAACCAGTAATGCATCATCGATATTGGTGGTCAGCTCAGCGGGCAGTTCAAAGCCACGTGATGAAGTGATCTGCAGCGCAGGATCATCACCATAAAAATTGGGCAATGCATAGACGACGCCCACTGCTACGATAAAAAGTATCAGCAGGTACTTCCAGACGGAATACTGGTTCATAGAATCAGTCTCTAATTAATGTGGTAAACGCGAATGATCAGGCGGACTTGATCGTGCCCTTCGGCATGACATTGGCGACAGCTTGACGTTGCAACTTGATTTGCATGTTATCGGCCAACTCCAGCGTAACAAAAGAATCCGAAACGTCCGTAATTTTCCCAAGCAAACCACCATTGGTTATCACTTCATCGCCTTTGCTCAGCTGTGAAACCAGCAGTTTGTGTTCCTTTGCGCGCTTCATCTGCGGCCGGATCAACATAAAGTAGAAGACGGCAAAAATGACGATTAACGGCAGAAAACTCATCAGACCACCCGGTGCAGCAGCGTCCTGGGCGTATGCATTTGAAATAAAGAAGTCCATGTTTACTCTCTTTTTATCCCCTGGGGTTCACCCAACAGTATTATCAGATTTGGATCGTTATCAATCCTAAGTGGGGCCCCTGTTCAAATTTTCAAACAGACAGGCCGAAACTCAACGGGCAATTATAAGCCATGCGGAAAATTAAAACCGCCGTTTTTATTGATAATTGTTCACTCGACACCGCTGGCATATAAATCCAGGAACTGTCCTGTATATTCATCCAGTGCTTCTTTCTCGATAGCTTCCCTGAGTCCCGCCATCAGGGCCTGGTAGAAATGCAGATTATGAACGGTTGCCAGGTGCGGGCCCAGCATTTCCTTACAGCGGTCAAGATGCTTCAAATAGGAACGTGAATAATTCTGACAGGTGTAGCACTCACAATTCTCGTCAATCGGGCGGGTGTCCATGGCATAACGTGAATTGCGTATTTTGATGACACCACGGGAAGTAAAGTAATAACCATTGCGGGCATTGCGGGTTGGCATGACACAATCAAACATGTCCACACCGTGCAGAACCGCCGCAATAATATCCTGTGGCCGCCCTACCCCCATCAGGTACCGGGGCTTGTCGACCGGCAGTTCAGGTAATGTATAGCCCAATACCAGTTCCCGCTCATGTTCCGGTTCACCGACTGAAAGACCACCAATAGCGTAACCGTCAAAACCAATTCCGGTCAGGGCCTGTGCCGATTGCTGACGTAAACCTTCGTACATGCCACCCTGGACAATTCCAAACAGGGCCGAAGGGCTATCACCATGGGCCACCTTGCAACGCTGCGCCCAGCGCATGGACATCTCCATCGAATCAGATGCCTGTTGCTCGGTGGCAGGATAAGGTGTGCATTCGTCAAAACACATGACGATATCTGAACCCAGTGCCGCCTGTACTGCCATGGACTCTTCGGGGCCAAGGAAAACCCGTGCACCATCAACCGGTGATGCAAAGGTGACGCCCTTCTCGGTAATTTTTCTTCGTTCGGACAAACTCCAGACCTGGAAACCACCGGAGTCGGTCAGGATAGGTCTTTTCCATTGCATGAAGTCATGCAGGTCTCCATGCGCCCTGATGATGTCCGTCCCCGGTCGCAACATCAGGTGAAAGGTATTGCCCAGAATGATCTCGGCACCGGTATCACGCACCGCTTTTGGGGTCATGGCCTTGACGGTGCCATAGGTGCCCACAGGCATAAATGCGGGTGTCTGGACATCACCGCGGTCAAAGGCCAGGCGGCCACGACGGGCCTTGCCATCGGTTTTTAACAGTTCAAATTGCATCAGGTTTCAGGAACTCAACAAAATAGATTAATCGCACATTCTGACATTCAAACCTGCCTATTGCATCAGCAGATGATGAAAACGCCCCAACGCAAAGGCTTCATTCAACTGAGCAGCATCGCATCGCCATAGCTGAAAAACCGGTAGCGTTGCTCTACGGCATGGCGATAGGCCGCCAGTGTCGGTTCGTGACCTGCAAAAGCACTGACCAGCATCAACAAGGTGGATTCAGGCAGATGGAAGTTGGTAATCAACGCGTCCACAACGCGGAACCGGTAAGGCGGATATATGAATATTCTGCTGTCCCCGGAAAATGGCTCAAGCAGACCACCCTGCGCGGCAGTCTCGAGACTACGTACCGCGGTTGTCCCGACAGCAATCACACGCCCGCCACGGGCCTTTGTCGCCGCGATGGCATCACAGGTTGCCTGTGACACCTCAAGCCATTCGGCGTGCATCTGGTGTTCTTCAATATCATCTACACGCACAGGTTGAAACGTTCCGGCACCAACATGCAGGGTGACCGTGGTTGAATGAACACCCGCTTCGCGCAATTGATCCAGTAAAGCCTGATCGAAGTGCAAACCCGCCGTAGGCGCTGCTACCGCGCCCGGTGTTTCAGCAAACACGGTCTGATAACGATGCCGGTCAGCCTCAGTATCTTCACGCGTAATATAAGGGGGTAAAGGCATATGGCCGAGGTTCTGCAGCAGGCCCATCAAGTCGGCATGACAGACTTCAGGTGGAAAGAACCCATCCTCACGCCCCATCACCTGCAACTCACTACCGTCTTCCAATACCAGTTTTCCACCTGGTTTCGGGGACTTGCTTGCACGCACCTGGGCCAGGCATTCATGTTGACTCAACAAGCGCTCGACCAGGATCTCGATACGGCCACCACTGGATTTGAAACCATATAAACGTGCTGGAATGACTTCCGTGTTGTTGAACACCAGCAGGTCTCCCGGGCTCAGCAGCTTGGGCAACTCGTTGAAACTCCTGTCATCCACGCGGCCATTTTGCCTGTCCAGGCACAACAGGCGACTTGAACTGCGTTGCTCCAATGGTCGCTGTGCAATCAGTTCCGCTGGCAAATGATAGTGAAAGTCAGTGCGCTTCATTGATATCCTGTTTGTTGCAATCGCATGAGCCGAACCGGTTATTATCCTTTAAAAGCCCAGCCGACCCCACCATAATGACGTCGCAATTCCATTTTTAAAGTACCGAGAGAAGATTTCTATGAACAAGAGCCTCGAACAGGCGCGGGAACTTGACCGGCAGGATCCCTTGAGTGGTTTCCGTGACCGGTTCTTAATACCCAGAAAAGCTGACGGAAATGAACAACTGTATTTCTGCGGTAACTCCCTGGGTCTGCAACCCAAAGCGGTCAAGGCGGCCGTGCTCGAGGAACTGGATGCCTGGCAGGAACTGGCCGTGGAAGGTCATTTCAAGGGTCGGCGCCCGTGGCTGTCATACAATGATCTGCTGCGCGAGCCAATGGCCGAATTGATCGGCGCCAAGGCCCGGGAAGTGGTTCTTATGAACTCACTGACCGTCAATCTGCATCTGATGATGATCAGTTTTTACCGGCCAACGGGTCTACGCAACAAGATCCTGATCGAACAACAATCCTTCCCTTCTGACCGCTATGCCGTGGAATCTCAAATCCGCATGCATGGCCTTGACCCGGCTGAGTGCCTGGTTGAAATCGAACCACCAGCCAATAGCCGGACAATCGATGAGACAGCTATCGAGGAATATCTTGCCGAACATGGCGAGCAGGTCGCACTGGTGTTGTGGCCCGGTGTGCATTATGCCAGTGGTCAGTTTTTTGACCTGACCCGTATTGCAAGCTCAGCACATTCTGCCGGTGCGCTGTGTGGTTTTGATCTTGCGCACGCGGTGGGGAACGTACCTTTGAACCTTCGGGAAAGCGATGTCGATTTCGCTGTCTGGTGCACCTATAAATACCTGAATTCGGGTATGGGGTCGGTAGCAGCTTGCTTCGTGAATGAACGACATAGTGAGCACAATGACCTTACCCGCCTGCACGGGTGGTGGGGTACACACCCCGAATCACGCTTTCTGATGGGGCCGGAGTTTGTGCCGGCCGAAGGGGCTGAAGCCTGGGTCTTATCCAATCCACCTATCCTTGCCATGGCCCCGATAAGAGTCGCGCTGGACATGTTCAAGCTTGCAGGCATGAGCACGCTAAGAAAAAAGTCGGTCGCCATGACAGCTTACCTGGAGCAACTGATCAAATCCGAACTGCACGACTCGCTGGAGATCGTTACACCGGCAGAACCGGGACGGCGTGGCTGTCAATTATCCCTGCGTGTGCTGGCTGGTCGTGATGCCGGAAGAGCCCTGTTTGAACAATTGGAAGCGGCCGGCACCATACCCGACTGGCGTGAGCCGGATGTAATCCGGGTGGCACCGGTGCCAATGTACAATCGATTTGAAGATTGCTGGTTATTTGTCAGCCAGGTCAAAGGTTTTCTGGGCAAAAACTGAGCGGGAAATACAAACGTTTTTCCCGCCCCCGTTTAGATCGAGTGCCCGTTGCTTCGTTAAACTACTCGCAGGCAACCGGCGACGTCAGTTTTGACGTGCTATCCGAGCGATCAACCGAACCACTCAAGGGCGGTACCAGCAGGTAATTCAGGTTCCAGTCAATATTGTTTTCATCGATCAGTGTCCGCGTGAACAAACCTACAGTTTCAACGGTCAAATCCTTCTCTGAACATACCGCACAATAACCGCCAAACTGCAGCAAACCTGCTTCAGGATTGGTTGAGCTCTGTGGCTCCGGCGCGCCTATCAGCCATATGGGCCGGCCGGAATCGTCATAGATATAATGAACAAATGCCTGCGATCCCTTATTGATAACAACCGTGGCGCCACCAACACCATCCGCGGTGCGTGACCAGATCCCATCAAAACTACGTTCAGTCCCGTCGATGTCCGGACAATCGACCGGCAGGCTTGGTCGCTCCCTGTCACTGCCACTTTTGCCAAACAGCACAAACGAGAAAACTGAATCATCCTCGGCCAGTAATGTAATGGATACATGTCCTACGGGGGTCGATTGTTGCAATAAGCCGTCATTGGTAAAACGCAATAGCTCGGCTACCCATACGTTTCCAACCGGTTCAGGTGCGGAGGCCAGATACCAGGCAGGTTTACCGTCATCATCGTAGGTGTACCACAAAAAGGCACGGAATCCGCCGCTTGATGAATAGTCATAACCCTGGTTGATGCCCTCCCGCGAAGATGCCTGCCACAGGCCCGATTTCAATGGGATGGCGGCACCCGAAAAACGCATATCTGCCCGGATGCTGACATCTGCATGGGCGTTGCTGTTATTCACAAGCACGGCGAACCACCGTCCCGGTACGGCACTTCCGCCCGAAACAGTCACACTCGGGCCGGCATTCACTGTGCCCGAGGCCGAAGCCAGTGGCGCACCACTCATATCGGGTGCCGAAACGAAGGGGGCATTGATGAAAGCATCGTCGAAATCAACCCGGTAAAGCTCTAACTTGGTGGCTACGTTTTGCACGCTATTGGCACCAGTCAGGCTTGTCGACACTGTAAATGAATCGGTTCCCGGTGGGATGTCAAAATAGATATGATCGTGTGTACCACCACTTTGCACCGTTACACCACGATCGACACCATTCATCAATACCAGCGTTTCAGGGGCCGCAACTGCCGTCTTGGAGAAATTGACCGGAACAATACCTATGTTATTTGGTGTCTCACGGCGTGTGCCGATACCAACCGCCCCCATCAGTTCTGTTCCCGGAACTGAACTGACATCATCCCAGGACAAGCGTATTTTCTGGCTGTCGCCGTTGGCGACTATTCCGCTACCGGTCGCTCTCAGCGGTGATGGGGTACTGTTGCTGATGACAGCGGATTTCAACCTTACCTCATCCTGAACGTTGGTCGCTGTCCAGTTTTGAACCAGGACCCAGTATTGACCAGCTTCCGGACTGAATAAATCACATAACTCGATATCCTGTGGAGAGGTACTGGCGCAGAGCTCTTCAAATTCCTGCGCCTTGCCGTCGCCATTGATATCCAGGCCAACAAACAAATCCAGGTCTTCAGACGTCGAAGGCAGGGTGGCCGTATGGAACCACAATGTATCTTCCGGAATGTCATGCAGGACCGTCATCACACCTTCGCCACCGTCATACGGGTCATCATCGGTGGGGTCCTGTGGCAGCATATCGACCGTTATTGTCGGCACGACCAGACCACCACTGGTAAAGGTAGCATCCGGCATGGCCGCCAGCCCATTCAACTGGAAGTCCTGCCAACCGGATACATCAGCGCTTTCAATATTCCATTCAAAGGGCAGTTCACCGCCGTCAGCAAATACCGCCACCGGGAAAACCGCATCGGGAAAGCCGCTTGAACTCAGGCGCACTTCACCATAGACCCATGAACCCACCAGTTCAGACTGGCTCAGGTCTATATTGATGGTCAGTTTCTGGCTGGCACCATTCGCTAATGTGAAACTCGCCGGTGTCACATTGACCACCACACCATTTGCAAAACCCTGGGCAGATGAAGTCCAGCTTGCGCCATTTGCCAAATCGGTGACCGTGCGTTCAAAAGCACAGCCATTGTAACAAGCCGTATCCACCAGGCCCGGCAGGTTCAGGTCCTTGGGGTCGCCCCCCGTACCCGGGTTGGCAAGCATAAAACCGCTAGCGCTTTCTTCAAGATACAAACCTGCATTAACCGCCTGGTCAAGACGAGGCCTGCCGGCACCGCGTTTATGAGGTGTGGCTTCTGAACTATCGAAATCAATAGCCAACTCTGGTGTGGCCGTCATCGAAATCGTGGAAGCGATCATCGACGGTGTCCAGTCGGGATGCACGGATTTTAGCAATGCCGCCCCACCCGTCACATGTGGTGAGGACATCGAGGTGCCATCCAGGATGTTAAAGCTGGTTGCGGGGATATACGCACCAATGATTTCCGTACCCGGCGCAATGAGATCGGGCTTTAAGACATTCTCAATCGGCGGATCCCCAGGACCACGTGAACTGCTGGCGGATATCTGATCACCGGCCACCGCAATATTTCCAATAAAGAAATCACTCAGGCCGCCCTGATGGTTTGCGCCACCATCCAGCCAGGTCCGCAAGTTGTCACTATCACCAAGACCGAGATGCGTTGCGGGCAAACAATGATAATCGGCGACGACGGATTCACCAAAATTTTCGGTATTGGCCAGAATATAACCACCAGCCCCCGCCAACTCGAGGTTCCTGCCCTTTTCTATGCGACCATAGGTGCCTCGATCACAGACCACGATTTCACCATTAAACGTGCCGGGCAGAAATGGGTTACTGGCACCGGTATAATCGGAACATGCCGGATTGTGGTGATGCAACTACTTCTGTATCACCCGTACCACAAAGCGCACTTCCAAAATCCTTTGCGTGGACGATGTTTCTGACACCGATCCCGGTTGTAATGCTAGCACCGATCATGGCGTTGGGAGGCGCTGTATCACCGCCACTGAGACTTTCCACCGCACTCGCGAAAACCCGGTCATGGGTGGCATTTCCAACAGCGGTGATCCAGGGTGCATTCGCCGGTGAACCAAGCGTGCTGCCATTAGGGCCGTCATTGCCAGCGGATGTTGCAACAAAAATGCCGGCAGCCCTGAGGTTCAGAAAGGCCTGATTGGTCGTACCACTGGCCCATGGATTTTCTGCCTCTGACCCAATGGAATAATTCACCACATCCACCTTATCGGTTATGGCCTGTTCAATTGCCTTGAAAATGGCTGACGTCTGGCAGCCATCATCGCCACCGTCAGCCGGGTCGCCAATAAAACACACACGGTAGCTGACAAAATTTGCGTTGGGTGCAACACCAGCAATATCCCTGTCATAATTGTTGAGTACAATCGTCAGCGGGTTACCCACCGCGATTGATGCGACATGGGTGCCATGTCCCGAATTGTCCTCACCATCCGTGTTCTCTTCGACAACATCTGAACCCGGGTCGTTTTCGACGAAATCATAAACACCGACAAGCTTGTCATTGCACCGCACTTCACTCTTAGAACACAGGCCCAATTGCGTCCCATAGGGGTTTACATGATCCCACCCAACACCGCCGCCTTCGCCCGGATCCTGAAATGAAGGATGAAGCCAATTGATCCCGGAATCGATAATACCAACCACAACACCTTCACCGCCGGTTCCCGGGAACGGACCTGCACTACCATCATAAATCGGGCCTGCACCAATCCAGTTTGGTCCCGAATCCGTGTTCAGTTTTTGGATTTTGTCGCGTATGACAGATTTAACACCCGGAATGTCACGCAGGGCTTGAACTTCGGTCTCATTAAGTTCCGTCGCGAAACCATTGACGGCATTGCGGTAACGATGGCTTGCTTTTAACTGCCGACCAAGCTTGAGTGCTGACTCACCACGAACGGATTCAAATCTTTCATCCAGAAACTTCAGGTACCGTTTTGAACCCGGCGAGTTGACATCCAATTTTCGCGCACCGGTAAAACGGTTGGCGGTTGGCTGCAGGTCGGTCAAGTCCTGATCAAAATCACGTAGCTGCACAGAGCGACCATCGAAGCTCGCCAGGGGCGCCTCTTCAAGAATGACAATGTACTTTTGCCTGTCGCTACCCGTCGTAGAACTCTTGGCGCTCTTGGCGAACACCGGTGCAGCCAGGAATAATGCCGCGAAAACTCCGAGACAAAGCACTCCGTTAAACACTTTCAAACGCGCATCCATGACTTAATCCTTTATCTCTTTACCGGCACCCGCATGGTGACCAGTTCTTCTGCGGCAGTGGGGTGTATACCTATAGTGAGGTCAAATTGTTGTTTGGTCAGGCCGGACTTTATCGCAACGGCAAAGCCCTGCACAATTTCAGGTGCGTCCGTGCCAACCACGTGCAAACCCACCACCTTGTCCGTTGACGCCTGAACAAGCAGCTTCATCATGGTCTTTTCCTGCCGGCCGGAGAGCGTATGCTTCATCGGTGTAAATACGGACTTGTAAACGTCCAGTTCACCATAATGAACAGCGGCTTCCTTTTCCGAAAACCCGACAGTCGCGACCGGCGGATGTGAAAACACGGCTGACGGCACAAACTGGTGATTGACAGGTCGCGGATTTCCACCAAACTCAGTATCTGCAAATGCATGACCTTCCATGAGAGCGACCGGTGTCAAATTAACCCTGTTGGTAACATCACCCACGGCAAATACGTTTGGCAGATTGGTCTGTGAAAACTCATTAACCGGTATCATGCCGCCCGGCGATACGTGCACATCGGCGTCCCGTAAACCAAGACCCCGAACATTGGGCACTCTGCCAGTAGCGAACATCACGGTATCAGCCTGCAACTCACTGCCATCATCAAGTTTTAAAGTTATGAGACCATCCGCGTCCCTGATCAGTTCAGTGACATTCATTTTTAATCGTATCTCGATACCCTTTTTCTGCATTTCAGCCGCCAGCGTGTCCTGCACGTCGTGGTCAAAACCGCGGAGAATCTGCTCACCACGATAAATTTGCACAACCTTTGAACCAAGACCGTTGAATATGCCGGCAAATTCACAGGCGATGAACCCGCCCCCGACCACAACGACACTTTTGGGAAGTGCTTCGAGATGAAAGGCCTCATCGGACGTAATACCGAGTTCTGCACCGGGTATTTCCGGCACCCAGGGACGTCCACCGGTTGCAATCAGTATCTTGTCTGCGCTGATGGTTTCATCACCCACCTGCACCTCGTGTGGACTTATCATTTTTCCGTGATGAGAAAAAAGCTTGACGCCAGAGTTTTCAAGCAGACCCAGGTAAACATTGTTCAAGCGGTCGATCTCGCGGTCTTTGTTTGCAATCAACCTTGACCAGTTAAAACGTGACTCGCCCACTTCCCAGCCATAACCGGCAGCATCTTCAAATTCCTCATGAAAGTGAGCTGCATAGGACAGAAGCTTTTTCGGTACGCAACCACGGATGACGCAAGTGCCCCCAACCCGGCTGGATTCGCAAATGCCGACGCGGGCGCCATGCCCTGCCGCAATACGTGCAGCGCGTACACCGCCTGATCCGGCGCCAATGACAAAAAGGTCAAAATCAAATTTACTCATGCGTGTTCCAAGGTCCCGTTAAATTCTGCTTTGAACTACTGATGTAGCGTTTGTTAATGCGTATTGCAATGGTGCTGAGGGCAATAAACACAGGTCCAATTCTATAAGTACCAATGGCCACCCCGGGGAGCCCCGAAAATGTTCGGACGTGAAGTAGCTTATGTAGGCGAGAATAGCCACGGTACTGGAAATTCTCACCTGGTTACGATTGTGCGAACCGCCAAACAACTCCATCATGAATCCTCCGCGACTCCTGCTGCCACTGAATTCGTAACCATCAGGTGTTCGAAATCTTCTGTTGGTAACTCCACCCGGTTGGTCTGGCTGATAATCATTCCTATTTGTGTTCTGTGAACCAAGACACTATATTAATCCACCACAACGCTTACATGGCTCAAAAAATAATCATTTTACATGACTGAAATCATAAACAGTGTTGATTCGCTACGGCATAATCTGCTGCCATTGAATGTACGGCCAATGCGCCCACATAACTAGACTAATAAACGGAATAAGCGGATTTGCCAAACTCTTCTCACATGCTTGCGGTATCAGGACTCAGTTTTGAACGTTACTTCGAACGCGTTTTCGAGCCGGTCAGTTTTAACCTGGACTCCGGTTCCCTGTTATTAATCACCGGTTCAAACGGCTGCGGCAAGACAACGCTGTTACGTCTTCTGGCAGGATTACTCGAACCGACCGAGGGCCGGATTCACCAAAAGGAACAACCCTTGTACGCCGGTCATTTCCCGGCCATTAAAGATGACCTGAGTGTGGAAGAGAATATTCGTTTCTGGATGAAGTTCATGGGCACGCGCAAAGCTGGCCAGATGACCGGTTTGTGCGAGCAGGTCATTGAAGAGATCGGTCTGACGCCAGTTGCCAAGCAAGAAGGACGTACCCTCTCAGCAGGCCAACGCAAACGCTGCTCGCTGGCACGTTTGCTTTTCTGTGACGAATCCTTGTGGTTGCTGGACGAACCCTATTCGAATCTTGATCCGCAAGGCATCTCCATGTTGGATAGAATCCTGAAAATACATCTCCAGGGCGGTGGTGCCTGCATCATGACCACCCATGGCAGTTTGCGACCGGAAGGTTTTGACCTGCAGGAATGTCACATGATCAGTGGTCGTGAACGCTATGCGGGGACTGCAGCATGAGTAAACAGGCAACCGGTACAGCCTTTTTTGCACTCCTGCGGCGAGATTTTTTACTTGCCTACCGTCGTCGTGCCGAACTGTTACAACCGCTGGTATTCCTGCTGGTAGTGGTCACTCTTTTTCCCCTCGGTGTTGGCCCGTCACCGCAACTGTTGGCCAACATCGCACCCGGTGTTATCTGGATCGCCGCCTTGCTGGCAACGGTGCTATCGCTGGACAGTTTATTCAGATCGGACTTCGAAGATGGAACTCTTGAGCAGATGGTGTTGTCTGGTCAATCACTTGCCTTGATTGCGCTGGCAAGAACCGTGGCACACTGGCTGGTGGCCGGTCTGCCCATCGTATTGTTGTCGCCATTACTGGCAATGTGGATGAATCTTCCTGATGAAGGTCTTCCAATTTTGATAGAATCGCTGGCCATTGGCACTCCGGTTCTCAGTTTGATCGGCGCAATTGGCGGCGCACTGACGGTCAGTCTTAAGCGGGGAGGCCAATTGTTATCATTATTGGTATTTCCTTTGTATGTACCTTTGCTGATCCTGGCGACCAGTGCGGTAAGTTCAGCCGTCGTTGATCTGCCATATACCGGTCAGCTTGGTTTGATGGTTGCGGGTTTGATTGCGTCGTTGACACTGGCGCCTTTTGCAACAGCGGCAGCGCTGAAATTGAGTTTAAGTTAATGAATCCAATATTTTTATTTTTTCACAAAACTGGATCACCGCCCTGGTTTTACCGTTTCAGCGGATACCTGATCCCGTGGTTGTGGGCCATCTTCATCGGGCTGACAGTCTGGGGTTTGTACCTTGGCCTGTTTGTCGCACCGGCGGATTACCAGCAAGGCGAAAGCGTACGCATCATGTATTTACATGTGCCAACCGCCTGGATGTCGATGATGATTTACGGATTGATGGCCATCATGGGCTTTATTGCCCTTGTGTGGCGTATCCGGATGATGGAAGTCCTGGTTATATCGAGTGCACCCATCGGTGCGGCATTTACCATGATAGCCCTGATCTCGGGTTCCCTCTGGGGTCGCCCGACCTGGGGAACCTACTGGGTGTGGGATGCCCGCCTGACCTCTGAACTGGTTTTGCTGTTTCTCTATTTCGGTGTAATCGCCCTTTACAATGCTTTTGATGAACCCCGAAAAGCGGCAAAGGCTGCATCACTGATGTCTATTGTCGGTGCTGTTAACCTGCCGATTATCTATTTCTCGGTGGAATGGTGGAATACCCTGCACCAGGGCAGCAGCATGGGCTCTGATGGCCCCGGCATTCACCCCAGTATGTTATTACCCCTGTTGTTAATGGCCACAGCCACCAAGTTCTTCTATGGTGCGAACCTGCTGACCCGCGCAAGGTTGCTTCTGGTTAAACAGGATCATCGCAAACGCTGGGTGCAGGATCTGCTTTCTAAGGAGAGTCATTAATGTCGCACACACCATTTATACTGGCAGCCTACCTGATCGGTGCCGTAGTGCTGTTTTGGACCGCCCTGGCACCTGTACTCAAAAAACGTACCCTGCTCCGGCAATTGAAAGCCCGGCAGGCTCGCATGGATAAATCACAATGACCCCAACTCGTAAACGCAGACTCATCGCTGTATTGGTTATCATAATAGGTGTCAGCATCTCGGCAGTCGTCGCCATGCAGGCCCTGAATGAGAACATGTTGTTTTTTGTCAGCCCCACGGACGTTGAAGATCAGAATTTGCCAGCCGGCAAACGGTTCCGACTGGGTGGACTGGTCGCCGATGGCAGCGTCAGCCGTGCCAGTGACAGTCTTGCCGTCGCTTTCGTCGTCACCGACGGCATCAACTCTGTCGATGTCAGGTTCGATGGTATCCTGCCTGACCTTTTCCGTGAAGGTCAGGGCATCATCGCTATTGGCCAACTCACATCGAATGGCGCATTTGAAGCCGACGAAGTACTGGCCAAGCATGATGAAAACTACATGCCGCCGGAAGTGGCCGATGCGCTCGAAAAAGCAGGACACGTGGAGAGTGGACAATGACCGTTGAACTTGGACAGATCGCCCTGCTGACAGCCCTGCTGACGGCCTTTGTTCTGGGGTTAGTGCCGATGATCGGATCCTATACGGGCAATCGTCGTTTCATGGCGGTTTCAACCACCGCAGCGCTTATCCAGTGTCTGCTGGTCATGCTGTCTTTTGCTATCCTGACCGCGGCCTTCGTCGTTCAGGATTTCTCGGTCGAGTATGTCGCCCGCAACAGTAATTCCCTGTTACCCATGCATTATCGTTATTCCGCAGTCTGGAGTGCTCATGAGGGCTCCTTATTGCTATGGGAGTTGATACTGGCCGTATGGATTGCGGCAGTTGCCTTATTCAGTAAAAGATTACCCGAGGTGTTCAGAGCCAGGGTACTTGCGGTGCTGGGTTGGATTTCGGTAGGCTTTTTATTGTTCATCCTGCTGACATCAAATCCTTTTGGACGCCTGATTCCCTCTGCCGCTGAAGGCCTGGATCTCAACCCCCTGTTACAGGATTTTGGCCTTATTATTCACCCTCCCCTGTTGTATATGGGTTATGTGGGTTTTTCTGTTGCATTCGCCTTTGCCGTTGCAGCATTGCTCGGTGGTGAAGTCAGCCGGGACTGGGTTCGCTGGTCGCGCCCCTGGACATTGATCGCCTGGGCCTTCCTGACCATTGGTATCGCACTGGGCAGCTGGTGGGCATACTACGAGTTGGGCTGGGGTGGCTGGTGGTTCTGGGATCCTGTTGAGAACGCCTCCTTTATGCCCTGGCTGGTAGGAACCGCGTTAATTCACTCGCAGGCCGTCACTGAAAAACGTGGCGCCTTCGGAAACTGGACCCTCCTGCTTGCACTTTCAGCGTTTTCATTGAGCTTGCTGGGTACATTCCTGGTACGTTCCGGTGTACTCACATCTGTACACGCGTTTGCATCTGACCCGACACGCGGCATATTCATTCTGATATACCTCGCCGTGGTGGTTGGTGGTTCATTGACCCTGTATGCAGCACGTGCACCGAAGATGATACAGGGTGGCGGTTTTGCCGGAACCTCGCGCGAAAGCTTCCTGCTGGTCAATAACCTGGTGTTTGCAGTGATGGCGGCCATGGTACTGACCGGCACCTTGTACCCATTGCTTATCGATGCACTGGGTGCCGGCAAGATCTCAGTCGGCCCTCCATACTTTGGCCTGCTGTTTACCTGGTTGCTGGTTCCAATGGTCATTGCATTGCCTATCGGTATTTTTAGCCGCTGGCAAAAGGATGAAGGCAGCAGACTGGCCGGCATGTTGCGTTGGCCACTCGCGATGTCGCTGGTATTTGGCGCCGGTGTATGGATCATGGAGCCCGACATCGGTTTTGTCGCTGCGTCAGGCGCGGCCGGCGGGGCCTGGGTTATTCTCGGCAGCCTGTTCTATGTAGGACATTTGCTGGGCCGTAAAAACAGCCTCAAGATTCCTGCCAGCGTGCTGGCGATGACACTGGCTCATCTCGGTCTGGGTGTGTTTATGATAGGCCTCAGCCTGACCAGTACACTCAGCACTGAAAAGCACTTGCGTATGGAAGCGGGTGACAAATACCAGATGGCCGGTTACACCTTCGAGTTCACTGGCACCAAGAGGGTTAGAGGTCCGAACTACATGGCCAGTGAAGGTGAGTTTGTGGTCACAAAGAACGATCGTGAAGTGACCCGGCTTTATCCACAGAAACGTGAATACGCCCAACGTGGTAACACCATGACAGAGGCCGCCATTGATCCCGGTTTCACACGTGACCTTTACGTATCACTGGGTGAACCATTGGATGAAAGCGGTCGCGCCTGGGCGGTACGTGTCTACCATAAACCGTACATACGCTGGATCTGGCTGGGTTCCATTTTCATGATGGCCGGTGGTTTGCTCGCAGCGGCCAATAAACGTTATCGTCGTAAATTACCCGCAAAACAAGCCATACGGTCTAAAGCCAAAGAGGTCGCCGCGTGAACAGTCGTATTGTCCCCTTGCTGGGGTTCGCTTTGCTGGTCGTTTTGCTGGTCGTCGGATTGAAAATCGCTGATCGCAAAACGAACCTGCCTTCGCCTTTGATCGACAAACCTGTACCGGCATTTGACCTGCAGGTACTCGGCAACCCCAGCCAGAAAATGTCGAATGAGTCACTTCTCGGCAAACCTTACCTGGTCAACTTCTGGGGTAGCTGGTGTGTCACCTGCCGGGCCGAACACCCGGTAGTAACGGAACTTGCGAGGCTCAATGCCGTTTACATCGTCGGTATGAATTTTCGCGATGAATCGGATGATGCGCTTGCCTGGTTAAAACGTTGGGGCAACCCATATGATGTCAGCCTGACCGATTTTGATGGTCGTGTCAGTATTGATTTCGGTGTCTATGCCGCACCTGAGACTTTTCTGGTCGATCCTTCAGGCACCATTGTCTTTAAGCACCTGGGCCAACTGACCTGGGATATCGTCCAAACCGAAATTCTCCCGCGCGTCGCTGAAATGGAGTCTGGAAGCTGATGAAACTTAGCAAATTTTTTATCCTGGTTCTGACTTTATGCCTGGCGGTTACTGTCCATGCGCAAAGTGCGCCCGTGCAGGAGCCCATGGTATTTGAAAGCCAACTGCAGGAAGACCGGTTTAAGCAGCTAACCCAGGAACTTCGGTGCCTTGTCTGTCAAAACCAGAACCTCGCCGATTCGGATGCACAACTGGCGCATGACCTGCGTGCAGAGGTGCATGAGATGTTAATAGCGGGCAATAGTGATGATGAAATCAAGCAATTCATGGTTGAACGCTATGGTGACTTCGTGCTTTACCGGCCACCGGTACAGCAGAATACCTACCTGCTTTGGCTGGCGCCCATGGTGCTGCTGTTTATCGGCGCCCTGATATTGCGTGCCAATATCAAAAAGCGCTCTGCCCTGCTCGAATCAACACCAGACGAAACGTCTGAAAACAAAACCGAATAAAGATTATTCGCCCAAGAGAATAAAGAATGAATTTCTGGATTTTTGCCATTGCCCTTTTCGTTGTATCTGCCGCCATTGTCAGTTGGCCACTTTTCACTGGTCCTGCCAGGGATAAAATTATCGGTTTATTTGTATTTCTGATGATACCGTTGGCAGGTCTCCTGATGTACCAGAACATCGGTACACCCGAGGCCATTAACCTGGTAAGAACAACGCCGACACAGCAGTCAACCGTGCAGCAGCAAACGGCGCACTCGGAACAACAAGGCCAGATGGATGAGTTGATTGCATCCCTCCAACAAAGGATGGCTGAAAACCCTGATGACCCGGAAGGCTGGCTCATCCTGGGACGTAGCCTTAAATCCATGCAGCGTTTCGCCGAAGCCGAGACAGCACTGACCAACGCCAATCGCCTGGTGCCCGGCAACCCATCCATCATGGTGGAACTGGCTGAGGCCATGTTGTTCACATCAGGTCAGCCTGAGATCGGTGAAGAACCGCGGAAATTGATTGAAGCGGCACTGGAGATAGACCCTAATCTGCAAAAGGCACTTTGGATCATGGGTTTGGCTTCCTCGCAGAGTGGTGATGAAACACAGGCGATTGCCTATTGGACAAAACTTCGTGAACAACTTGATCCCGCTTCCGCCCCATACCAGGCAGTGACAGAGCAAATCCAGGGCGCACAAACGAGACTGGGACAACCCGTTTCTGCCGTTGCCGAAACACCCATGGCAAAAACACCAACTGCTGCGCCAGCCATGAGCAAACCGGCAATGCCTGTACCAGCGACAACCGACACCACTGCTGCGGGCTTTGGTATCCCGGCAACGCTCACGCTCGGCGATGGCATTGATGGAGTTTTTCCACCTAACGCCACGCTGTTTATCTTTATCCACCCGGCCGGTGCTGCCGGTATGCCTCTGGCCGTCAAACGCCTCGCGCCGCGGGGTTTCCCGATGTCGCTGAATTTCACCGATGCCGATCTTCTTCAGCCTGGCGGTTCACTGCAGGCCTTTGAGCTACTGGACATCAGCGCGCGCATTTCCATGACGGGTATTGCCAACATAGCATCGGGCGACATACAGGCGAATCGTGTAACGGTAAACACAAAAAATGTTTCAGCAATTGCGCTACACCTTGATCAGCGTGTACCTTAGGAGTTCCTAAGACTACTGATCAAGGTCAGGAACATGAAACAACTGCTGTTCATCGCCATACTTTTCGCCTCGATCAACAGTTTATCCGCACAGGACAAACCGGTTGAGTTCACGACTTTTCAACTTTCCGACACGGTCTATATGCTTAAAGGCCGTGGTGGAAATGTAGGTATTTCCACTGGTGAAGATGGTCTTTATATTATTGACGACCAGCTCAGACCCATCACATCACAGCTATTAGCGGCCATCAGGAAGGTTAGTAATAAACCGATCAGGTTTGTGATCAATACCCATTATCACGCCGATCATGTCGGTGGTAATGAAGCCCTCGGTGAAACCGGCGCGGTGGTTATCGCACATGACAATATTCGTAAAAGAATGACCACCGAGCAGGTCAGTATTTTCAGACAGGAAACCACGCCACCCTACCCCAAGGGAGCGCTACCGATCCTGACCTTCAACGACCGTATGTCGCTGCATTTAAACGGCGAAACCGCCACCGCTTACTACGTTGCCAACGGTCACACCGATGGTGACAGCATTATCCATTTTCCGGTCAGCAACGTTATCCATATGGGTGATATGTTCTTCAACGGTTTGTACCCATACGTGGACCTCGATGCAGGCGGCTCCATGCAAGGGCTGATAGAAGCCGCGGACCTGGCCTTGTCAATGGCCGATGAGACAACCCGCATCATCCCGGGGCATGGGCCATTGGGAATGACCGAGGATTTGAAAAATTATCGTGACTACCTGGTAGAGGCCAGTACCAATGTGCAGGAACTGATCGACAAGGACATGAACCTGGAGCAAATTATTGCGGCCAAACCGACCAGTCAGTGGGACGAGGAGCTGGGAAAGACCTGGATCACCCCGGCACAGTTTGTCACGTTCATATACAACAGTCTCGAGGGTATTAATTACTACACGCCGGTCAAAAAGGCTGAAACCGAATAGCCTTTATCCAGCGTGGTTGCTCAAAGCGTGACCCGCTTGTGACAAGCTGAAGATTTCCAGAACCCGGGCAGGCACAGTCACGGAATATAGCGACTGACCCCGTTCAGAATACTTTTGCTCAAATGGTGAAATGGCCTGAACCGGCTTAAAGTCCAATACATCAATGTCTGCACCCGTTGTCAAGCTGACCGCTTCGGCAAACTCCAGCGCGTAAATCTCCCAATTACAACGCAGTTCGATCTCACCACCCAGGCTCAAAAGTTGTGGAAACACCGGGTGCCCATGCCAACGCCGGGAAAGATGACCGGGTTTGGGTGAAGGGTTCGGATAAAGCAGATAGTGCCGTTCAGGTGAACACCCGCTACTGAGCAACAATCGCCAAAATGTGGCCAGCTCCCCTCTTAGCAGAATGAAATTTCCACTACGTACAAAGCCTGTCGTAAACCCGCTTTTTTCAAGCCGTTTAAGTGAACGGTCCACACCAATCACAAGGTGCCGGGGAAACATCTCAGCCAGCCTTTGCGTGCTGCTTCCCGTACCGCAACCGGAATCCAGGATAATGGGGCGGCCGCCTGATAAAACGCCGTCTTTTTCCATCAAACCAAAGGCTTCAACCGTCGGCGTATGAAGAGGTTGTAACCAGGGTGCCTCAAGATGTTTAAGTATGCAGGATCTCAGGTGCGGGTGCAGACTGGTCTGCTTACTTGTAACCAGCCCTGATTTGTCGATATTTTTACCGGGCTTTGATGGTTTCAGTTCTCTTACCACGCGCATTCCAATGATTCTCAGGCTATCATTGTATTACTTTACAAGTGAACCGTAACGAATGCCCTCAGCAACCCAGTTTTTACATATCACCGAGCCCTTATCGATGAAAAAAGGCGGTGTGTTACCGTCATTCACACTTGCCTATGAAACCTGGGGTGAACTCAACGCAGATCGTAGCAATGCGGTTCTGATACTGAGTGGGTTGTCACCCAACGCACACGCCGCATCCAGCGAAGCGGATCCGTCGCCAGGCTGGTGGGAGACCATGATCGGACCCGGCGCGCCAATTGATACCAATCGCTTCCACGTCATCGGCCTGAACTCACTCGGAAGCTGCAAAGGCTCCACCGGCCCAGCCAGCGTGAACCCCGATACCGGTAAACCCTACCGGCTGGACTTCCCCGACCTGTGTGTCGAGGACATCGCAAAAAGCGCCCATAGGCTCGTCACATACCTGGGTATTGAGCAACTGTGCACCATGGTCGGACCATCCATGGGCGGCATGAGCGCCCTCGCCTATCTACAGGACAACCCCCGCGGTGCAAGGCACTTCCTGACGATATCGAGTTCATCAAACGCCGCCCCTTTCAGTATCGCGATACGATCTTTGCAGAGAGAGTTGATTGTTTCGGACCCGGACTGGAATGAAGGCAACTATGACGATGAAAACTGGCCGGAAAAAGGTATGCGCATGGCACGCAAACTGGGGATGTTGTCCTACCGCTCTTCCGAGGAATGGCGCACCCGTTTCGGAAGACGTAAACAGAACTACTTCCCAACCGAGCTATTCGGAATGAATTTCGAGGTGGAATCATATCTCGAGGCCGCAGCACGCCGTTTTGTACACTCATTCGACCCGTGTAGTTACCTGTACCTGTCACGTGCCATGGACTGGTTTGATGTGGCAGATGGTTACACGGACCTGCCAACTGCACTGGCTGAAATCAAGCTCAAGACAGCCTGTGTGATCGGTGTGGAGACAGACCTTCTATTCCCGGCCTACCAGCAGAAAGAGATTGCCGATGCCTTGCGCTCAAACGGCATTGATACGAGCTTCACCAACCTTGAGTCATTGATGGGGCATGATGCGTTCCTTGTGGATCACGCCCATTTCAACCCACACGTCATGGCCTATTTCGACCGCATATGGTTTGACGATAAACTTTAAGAATTGTGACTTAAATACTGGCATAGCGACCCGTGCAAATATATACTTTGCGCCTTGCAAATCCTGCCGGAGTGGCGAAATTGGTAGACGCGCTGGATTCAAAATCCAGTTTTGGCAACAAAGTGCCGGTTCGAGTCCGGCCTCCGGCACCATCCACACCTCACGCAAAGCCCCTGGTCTTCAAGGGCATCCGTCGTTTTAACGATATAAGTCGGTATCCGATCCTACAGACAATGTCAGGATTCATTAACTCCAATAACTGCTTACCAGGCCAAAGCAATCCCTCGACTCTGGTGGCTGTTTATAGTAACTGTCGGCCAATAAGAGAACTCCATACCGGGCGATAGCATCGGTTTTGTGTTCGATGAGTCGAACCCGAGCAATCCGAAGGTCTCGCTTCCCTCCAACTTCTTCAACGGTGCCGGCAACTCGAACTGCGACGGCGTATCGCGCAACATCAGAGGCATGCACTGCTGTGTTAGAAACCTTAACACTTCGCCAGCACAGGATGTGAAAGCAAAAAGTGACGCTCATAATCTGTCTTTGTTTTGACTTTATTCGAATCTACATTTAGGTTTTTTTTATCGTAGATGCATAGTGTATATTATAAGTGCTAGAACTAGACAAAAGAATTATTTGTTTGAATTCAATGCGATAAAGACAGTGCTGATTCAGCAGTCATTATCGATACTTCACCAAAAAGGAGCGTTCAAAAGTGAAAAGTACATTAACAGTCATTACATTGCTATTCTTTGCAGTTTTTACATTGAGTCCGTCAATCGCCTCTGCTGATGAATTGACATGCAAATCAAAGGGCGAATTTAGACGCTGTGCTCTACCTAATGCCTATCGCCTGCATGTCAGCCTGTATGAGGAACTGAGCCATCATAAGTGCGAAAAAGGCTGGAGCTGGGGTGCGGACAGTGACGGAATCTGGGTAGACAGGAAATGCAAAGGCCGTTTTCACTATACCGGTGAGGGCGGAAACCATCACGATTATCAAAAGTCCTATAGCCGTCATGAACACAGGTCAGGAAGTTGCCCGTCTGGTGTGAACGGGAACGAATGCGAATACTATATGGATGGCTACAGGGCTGGTAAGGAAGATGGCCAGATGAGCATGAGCAATTTCTATGGAAGGCACTCCGACTATTATGACACCCGCTTTGAGCCGTATTTTGCCGATGGATATAACGCCGGGTGGAACGACTACCGCTAAACCGGTAGACCAACCATGCTCTAATAAAGGGCCGGATGCATTTTGAATGCTATCCGGCCCGATCGATAATCTGTTTGCAGGGTCAGTGCGTGAGGCCACCGGCTTTTCGCTGCATGCATGGAACAACATAATTCACTGACTGTCATTGTTTCGATTAAAGTACAGGGTAAATACGGAATGAAAAAGATAGCAATTCTGAGGGACGGGTCCAATGTCAGCTTGGCTGGTATGATCCTGTTAGTAAGTATGATGGGTTTAATCGGCACTTCAATGGCCAGCGATGCAGCACCATCAACTGAAGAACTCGCTGCGGCCACATATAAAGGCATCGAAACTTCGCCGGTCACCCTGGCTGATGGTCATTGGGAAGGTCCGCCGGCAGTCGAAGGCAGTGCTTCCATACCACGTGTAGATATGGATTTGAATTTCCGTGTCACCGGTGACCTTGACGGTGACGGCAATGAAGAGTCCGTCGCCCTGCTACATTATAATTTTGGCGGTACCGGTGTCTTCAGCTACCTGGCCGTTGTTGAGCATGATACAAACGGTGCGACACAAAACACCGCAACGGTAGAGATTGGCGATCGTGTCCAGATCCGCTCCGCCCGGGTGAAAGACGGCATGCTTATAGTGAAGACCGTAGAGGCTGGTCCCGGTGATGGCGCCTGTTGCCCGGGGCAGAAGCGGCTACGAATAATGGCAATGGAGGGCGGAAAGCTACTTGAACGCTCAAACGAGGATCATGGACGCCTGGACTTGGCGGATTTGCAGGATGTAAATTGGCGCCTGGTCTCATGGGGTGCTGACGAACCGGCAGACGAGCTTGTCGAAATTGATTTGGCATTCGCTGATGGAACGGTATTCGGAAGTAGCGGCTGCAACAGCTTTCGCGCCAATGTAGAAAGTGGTGAATTGCCAGGTGAATTTTCGCTGGTTTCGCCTTTGATGGGAACCCGCATGGCCTGCGAACCGGGTGTCGAAGCAATCGAGCGCCGCTTCCTCGATTTACTGCAAAAGACAAAACGCTTTCGCTTCGCTGGTGGCCGCTTGCAACTCGATTGGAGCGGTACGGAAAACTGGGGCTCCCTGGGGTTTATTGCAAAAGCGGACTGACCTTCATCTGCACTGGTGTTTACTGACTCGCGACTGAACCGTCCGGCAATGCCCATTTGGGCTTGCGAGCATCAAGGCAACTCAGATCAAGTTCAGCGCCCGGATCCCGGATGAAGGCACCGGCAATCTGGCCCACACAGTCGCCCGCGTAGGCCCAAACCTCATGCCCAATCTGCGGCACAAGGACATAAGTGCTGTTTGCCAGTTCGCGGTCCGCACGCTTGCCCATGTAGACCGGTGTCCGAGTGTCGTATGCGCCTTGCAAGATCAGCGTCGGCACGGTGCTGCTCACCGGGTCTTTGACCTGGATGGGCGCCGCTGTTACAGGCCAGTTATGACAAAGGTCTGCCATCGTTTGCGATAATCCCAGATTGCTCAACTGCGGAAATGCCAGGTCGTTATAGCTGTTGACGGCATCCTCAAACCGTTCGAACGGGATGTCTTCGACGCAGTGGATCGTGTTGAAGAATGGCTGAGCGACCCTGCCGGCAACAGATCGACGCTGTTTGGCCAATTCAAGTCTCGCCAGGTCCTCGGGATCGCCCATGCCCCTCTCAGCCGCGAAGTCCGCCTGGACCTGTGCGACGTAAGGCGATTGAGCGATCGCCTCGGCGGTCAGCGTTGCCAGTTTCGCATTGAGTTGATCGCCTGTTTCGCCGCTAAAGGCTTCCTCGACAAGGGTCTGCAGAGCTGCCAATGGGTCCGCATCAACGAGGGAAAACCTGAGATAGACGATCATTTCCGAGCCTGAAACGCCGCCGCCCAGGGCACTATAGGCATCAGCGATAAAGGCCTGCACCGGGTCGCTCCGGTCGAGATCACCCGCATAGTTTTCTGGGATATCGGCGCCAACACTCCCATCGCGCAGCGCCAGGTAGGTGTCCAACATACCCGCCTCCAATTCGACGATCATCCTGGGCAGGTAGGCGGCCTGGGTTGCGCTGACCATCGCCAGTTGCTTGACGACATCATCCAGCGTGACCGTCTCCCCCTTGGCGGTGAGCGGTTCGTCCTCGAGCTTGTCGAGCAACGCAGCCAGTCGTACGTCTAAATTGGGGTACGCCTGGCGACACCCGGCATCCGCCCGGCACTCCGCCAGCAGCTGCAGCATAAAGTCGTGATCTTTGCGCGGAAACGCGGCGATCGTGTAGACAGAAGGCGGAAAGGCTGAGTCGAGAACCACTGAGCGCAGTGCCGGTGCGTCGTCGTATGAAGGCAGTTGAGCCATGATCGTCATGGCCAGGCGTGTGCCATAGGAAACGCCGTGGAGCGTGAAGCCCTCATAGCCCAACACCTTGAGGAGTTCTACCAGGTCGCGGGCGCCGGCCGCGCTCGTGAACTGATTGAGGTCGAGCTCCTGTGCGGTAAATTGCGTCCAGCAGATCTCGTTGAGCCCGGGAATATCCAATTCGTCCAGGACCAGCGGCGTTGAACCTTTCACCAGCGGATTGAAGGACGCTGCCTGCAAGACTTCGATCTGGGCCGGCGGCGCATCATTCTGCAAGGCCAGGAGCAGGCACTCTTCATAGCCCAGGCGCTGGCTGAAGCCCGTGCCGCGCTGGTCCAGGCGGATGATATCGTGGTTTTCCTGCAGACGCTGATAGCCATCAATGGGTTTGGTCATTGCACTTTGGCCAGGACCGCCGGCCAGAAAGATCAGGGCATCGGACGCAGGCTGTTCGCCGGTCGCCTTAACCAGGACAAAGGCCAGGTCGAGGTTAGGGCCGCCCGGCTCGTCCCAGTTCTGGGGTACGGTGAAGACACCGCATTTATAGTCCTCGCCTTCCACGGCATCTATGCCTGGCGATTGCGTTGGTTCGCAGGCTTCGATGTGGATACCGGGTTCACGATCGGATAGACGTGGAGGGGAAATGATCTGTGCCAGTTCATCGACCTGGAAAGCCGGTTCAGAGACCGCTGCTTCAGTCGCCTCTGCCTGATTCGATATGCTCAGAACAACCAGTACTGTCAAAAGGATAGACGGTGGTATTTTCATAAATGATCTCAAATGTTCCTTCAAACTTTTCTATGTCCAGACGTTTTTTATCCTGGCATAGCGTGAATCTAAACCACTTTCAAAACGAGAATGACACTTACAGAAACAAAATTCCTTTTAAATATCTCGTATTATGTGCTTATTGGTTTCTATTCTGCCTTGTGTACAATTACATAGTACATCAGGTTCAGGCCGCACTCACCAGGAGGTGCAGGTGTAAAGAACAGCCCCCTCTGAGGGCTAATAACATAGGAAGACTAATGAAAAATCTAATGAAAAACATTCTGTTTTTTTCAATTATCTGGTTGATTTCCAACCCACTGTACGCTGCCGCTAATATCGCAGTCACCTGCACAGATGCAGTGAACGCTTTGTTGCCGGAAGGCAAAAGCCGTACCACTTCACCCTTCAGTTCTTCTTCGGGTGCACGTGAGATCCGTTGGAGCAGTAAAGATGGCCACCAGGGCATTTGTGCCATCGATGACCTTGGAAGGGTATTTGAAGTCAGAGTTACAAAGTTTCCACAGCAATCCGCTACGCCCTATACACTGACCTGTGAATCGAAGAGACAGCGTCGGGCAGAGTGCCCAATGAAAGGACCAGGAACCGTCCAGCTGGAGAGACAGACCGGAAAAACACGATGTACACAGAACAATAACTGGGGTGTAAGCCAAAACACACTTTGGGTGAACAAAGGTTGTAAGGGCAGATTCAAGGTAACACCGTTACCAACCTGGACCGCGTACACGGTAACCTGCGAGTCAAAAAAGCAAAAACACGTCAACTGCCCGATTAAACCCAATGCGGTTGTTCAGTTGCATCGACAACTCAGCAGGGCCAGTTGCCGGCAAGGTGAAAGCTGGGGCCAAGGTGATGACGCGATCTGGGTGAACAAAAACTGCAAGGGCATATTTTCAGTTAAGCCCTGGAGTAGCGGGAACCCGGGCCTACACCCGACACGTGAACTGGCACGGCAAACCTGCGCCAAAAAAGCCAGGGAACATCAGTTCAGCGTCAAAAGCAATCGTGTGATTGAAACGGGCGTCAATCACATTGACGTCGAACTGAGTGCGACGAGAAGCAGTGTCAACGTTGAGTTGATGTGCCGTTTCGATGTCAATAACAGAAGCGCCAAGCTTTACAGTCATTGACCCTTCCAGAACATTGAACTATGGTAAAAATCCCTACCAAAAGGTTGAAAAAAAATGATTCGTTTGAACTGTCTTATCATTGCAGCACTCCTTACCAGCATCATTGGGTCAACCCCAACTCTGGCCTCCAACTGTGGTATCAAGTTCCAACACTCCTATGAGGAAGGTGTACGGCACGGCCGCATCGATGGTTCGCAGCAGCAAAGCAATGACCCCGGGCGCCACAGGTCGCACCTCTACGAAGATCTCGATAAAGGCAGAGAGCGTGCCGAGTGCTACGTCGAAGGGTATGACATCGGCTACGGCAATGCCAATGCCGATGCCAGCAAGCCATCTTACGACGATGCGCCGGAATATGGAACGAACGAACGGGACTACTATGAAGACGGCTGCCGCGATGGCACAGGTGACGCTCAAATGAACATGAGCATGGCTTACGAGCGTCACTCAGACATGTACGATTCGCGTTTCGAACCTTATTTCAAGCAAGGCTACGAAGCATGTTGGAGGCAATATCGCTGAATATGCGGTTCTCTTTTAAGACCGCAATTGCTTTTCTTGTTCTATCCAGTGCTGTGGCATCACCGGCATTGGCTGAGTGGAGTTTTAGCGACAGTCCAACGCCAAACGCGTTTATTCAGACGAGTAAAACGACTCTGGAGTTGCAGTGTGATCGAATCCGTTTCGTACCTGCAGGCTATGAAGACAGCCAGGACATTGTCAACAAGCAGGGCCTGTCCATCCGCTTCATGAAAAACGGTTCTAAGGAAGCAGGGGCCTTCCAGGCAGGCGGCACAAACGCATCAATTCATATCGTCGACAACTACCCCGTCGAGATCGTCTTCAAGAATGCAGAAGACTACGACTTTATTCAGGATCAGATTGCGGAGAATGCCACTCTCAACCTTTCCATGATCGACCGGGATGTCATCTATGGCAGTTTTGATCTGCGCGGATCAGGCGCCGCTATCCGGTCCCTTAGGTCAGCTTGCGCCGAAGCAGCGTTTGCGGATAGCACGATGGAGGAGGTCGAAGGCATCAGCGAGCCCGACCCTGACCTGGTGTTCGTCCGGGGATACCGCTCGGGCAATGATACCTGCATGCTTACTGGAGAAAGCGCATTCACTATCGATTTCCTGGACGACGCTGCCGACCTCGTAACCTGCCCTACGGGAGATCCCGCAGCATCGAGGCTGGTGGCAGAGACGAACGCGACCGTTGTCACCCAGACCAACAGTTTTACGTTGTACTCGGTGCCACGCCGGTAATCAGTTTTTCTTCGCTGTAGGCTATGCTACCTAGCTGTTTTTAAGTAGGCAGGAAATCGTCGAAGCGGTCTATCAAGAACACAAAGACAACCACGATGGACCTTCGCCACCTATATACCCGGGCTTGCTAAAGCAGACTTATCATGAGCGTCACTATTGATTTTCCTTGTTCTGACACCTTATGTTGAGTTATTAATATAGAAGTGCGTGAAATGGGGGGCACCATAAACACAAACGATTCTCAACCTTAAAGAGGAAGTAATAATGGAAGAACAAATTGGCACAGGAATTGGAATTGCTATCGCATTATTGATCTGGGCCGTTTTCGGTGCAGTCATAGGATTGATCGCCAGCAAAATCGTCAACGGGACCGGACTGGGTCTGGGCATGGACATTGTGCTGGGCATCGTTGGCGCGGTTGTCGGTGGTTGGTTATTCCAGGCGTTGGGGATTTCGATTGGATCCGAAGTTATTAGCGCCTTTATCGCTGCCGTGATCGGTGCTGTCCTCGTCCTGGTGGTGGTCAAACTGGTCCGGAAAGTCTGAATACAGCGGGTAGGGGCATGTCTGTCACGCGCCCCTACCCGCTCTTTAGATAAATAAAACGTAAGCTTGCGCCAAACCTTGATTGCACAGCGGGTTGGACGTTATCTGCTTAACAACTACCTCAGGTGTTCGTTGAAAAACGCGACCATGCGCTTCCAGGCCAGTTGAGCGGCTTCATCGTTGTACCTGGGTGTAGAGTAATTATGGAAGCCGTGCCGTGTACCCGGATAAGTGTGCATTTCGTATGTCACACCATTGGCCTTTAACGCTGATTCGTATTCCGACCGCATCGCGTTGACACGTTTATCATCTTCGGCGTAGTGGACCTGTATCGCTGCCCTGATATCTTTAACTTTGTCCGTAGCGGCAGCACTACCGTAAAACGGTGCCCCGGCGTTGAGTTCGTCACCAAGCTCCGTCGCGAGGAAGTTCGTGGTGCCGCCTCCCCAGCAAAAACCTGTCGCACCGAGCTTGCCATTCGACAACTCGTGGGATTTGACGTAGCGGGCGCTGTTAACCATATCCTGACGTAACTTTGCCTGGTCGAGCGTGCGTTGCATGGCGCGGCCATCGTCGTCATTGCCGGGATAGCCGCCAATCGGCGCCAGTCCATCTGGCGCCAGTGCGAGAAACCCGGCAACGGCGAACCGCCGCGCAACGTCCCTCACATAGGGGTTCAGACCACGGTTCTCGTGCATGACCAACACAGCCGGAAACGGCCCTTCACCCACCGGTGTGACCAGGTAACCACGCATTTGTCCCGAGGTACCGCCTGGCGATGGATAATCCACCCAGTTTGCTTTGATTCGCTCATCAGTGAACTGGATTTCCTGTGCGTCGGCGTAATTTGGTATCAGAGCCTGCGCCATAGCGACGGCCGACGCACCAGCGATCGACAGTTGCCCGGCGCGCCTTAGGAAATCGCGTCTATCCATATTCCCATGGCAGTACTCGTCATACAATTCGAAAACCTGGTCGTCAATTTCATGTTGTTTCATATTCATTTACCTGATTAAGCTGGCAAGAGATTAGCACACACCTTGTGACAGAACTAACACCTGCCCGTAACGGTGGCTGGTATCTTGTCGTTTGGCCTGTTTTTCTTCGTGATGACTCATCCCGGGGTTGGCATTGAAAAGGAAGCATATTGACAAAATATCAGTTATTCCGACCACCCTCATCAGGTAACATCATCCTATGCTTACCAATTCCAGAATTTTTCCCAGTCATCTGATTTCGCAGTCATTGTGTGCCTGGTTGTTGGCGGATACGTCACCTCAGCCCATGGCTGGGGGCGGGATGGGCATACAGCCATCGGCATCATGGCTGTCAACCAGTTACGGCAGAAGCCTTGCAGGGACTTGAGAGCTTTGTAAACCCTTTAACCCAGGAGGCCATGGCTGAGGCTTGCAACTGGCCCGATGTCATACGCGATCAGGAGGAATACGAATGGAGCGGCCCGCTGCACTATATCAACATTCCACGCGGTAATGAGGTCTATACCCAGCCCCGGGATTGTCCTGAGCGTAGCGTCCCTGCGGGACAGCCTGCACGCCATTGTGCGACAGAAGCCATCAAATACTACGCTGCGGAATTGAGCAGGCCGAAGGCAAGCAAAGTTGAGCGCTGGCAGTCATTTGCCTGGCTCTGTCACCTGGTGGCCGATTTGCATCAACCCATGCACGCCGGGTTTGCTGATGACCGCGGCGGCAACAACTTCAACATTGTCTTTAACGACGAGCAGATGAACCTGCATTATTTTTGGGACACCGCAGTTATCAAGCAACAAGCCGGTGGCTGGCAGTATCTCGTTGGCCAGCTAGGTCCGTTCCCACCTGTTCTGGCCGGTTCGAACTGGTCACCTGTACGAGTGAATGCCTGGACAGATGAGTCGCACAAATTGGCCAAAGATAAAGCCTACCCAACTGTCAAAAGGATAAATGAAGCCTTCGCGTTTCAAAGCTGGGAATTGATTCAGGAACAGCTTCGCGTGTCCGCTTCCCGCCTGGCAGTGATACTCAATGCTGAATTACAGAAGGTGGATCAAAAGCAACCCGATTAGGGCAACTTCAGGCTGGAATGAATCGACTGAAATTTAAAGATCGCGTGCAACCCTGAACCCTATCACCGGCCCATGGCTGTCAGCGCTGACAGGAAACCTGTAGGCTGCGCGACCTTGCTCGGGTGCACTGGCCCAATAGCCGCCACGCACTACCCGGCGCTTGCAACCAGGGTTAAACCAGGCGGAACCATCGGTCGGTGCCTGTACATAATTCTCGTGCCAGCAGTCCGCCATCCATTCGCTGACATTTCCGGCGATATCATAAACACCCATCGGGTGCATCAGAACTTCACTTCTGAGTGAACCGGCCGGTGCCGGCCCCCAATGCCCGTCACCATACTTTTTGAAATAGGTAGACCACTGACGCTTACTTGCTGATTTGTCACGCTCACCCGTCAGGTTTTCTACCACTTCAGAAGGTGAGTCATCGCCCCACCAGTAAGCTCCGTTGTTGCCTGCTCTGGCCACGTATTCATATTCAGCCTCGGATGGCAGCCGGTAGGCCTTTCCTGTTTCCAGCCCCAACCACTGCACATAGGCCTGTGCATCATAGGCATTTACGTGTAAAACCGGCATATCCAGGCTGGCCTTCTTACCAACGTAGTCATGCTTCCAGCTGATTCCATTACGCCTGGATAATCTCCCGGCTGCTTCGTCATAGATACTTGAGCTACCGCTGACCTCCGCAGCAGTTCGATAACCCGTGCGTGTAACAAACAGCTTGAACTCTTCAACCGTCACCTCTCTCACACCCAGGCCAAACCCGCGTTTGATAATGACCCGGTGTTGTGGCTCTTCGTGATCGCTTGATTTATCAGAGCGCCCGTTTGAACCCATCAGGAAACTACCGGCATCGACAATAACGATTTCTGGCGCCTTACCACCCGATTGCAGCCCATCAGTTATCACCTGCCCCGGCTCGAACCCGCCGTAAAAACGGGCCTCATCAAGTCTTGCCAGCAGGATCTGAATTTTTGTTTCATAACCACCGAGAGCCATCATGTCGATAATGCCGAAATCAGCCAGGGTAAAATTACCGGCGCTCATCGCATCCATGACTTTTTGTTCCAGCTCAATGGCTCTTTCGCGCTTGAACTCGGACACTTGAAAACGAGCGTCCTCAATTGGTTTTTGGTCATCACTCACTTTTGATGCTTCGGACAGCCATGCTTCAGCTGTTTCAAAATCCATGTCACGGGCGACGTCCAGGGCTCGTTCAATCAGTGTGCTCTGAACCTTTTCCAAGCCTTTACGGGCTGACTCACTGTTGGGATTTACCTCCAATGCCCGGCTGTAGAAGAACAGCGCGCTGCTATTATCAGGCGCTATGACCTGACCCGACAGGAGGGCCTTTTCACCCGCCTTGACCATGTCATCGGCTGCTTTCAGGGATTGCAGCCGTGCCTTCGCATCAGTCAGACCGGCCAGGCCCGGATCTATGGATTGAATAAACGGTAACAATGATTCAGCTTCATCAATCGAACCAGCGTCCATCAGTTCGTTGACCTGGTTCAACACGTCGGCCAACAGCGCATTCAACTGCGCAGCCACCTTGCGATTACCGGGGTTTGCTGCCAGCTTCGACAGCAGGTCCTGCAGTTGTTGATTCTGCTCTTCATCGGGCAACGCCAGCTCATTCATGCCCGGCGAGACAGGCGTCGCAGCGCTGGGCATACGCAAATCCATCTCCCAGTCATCAGTGCTACTCTCACCTAATCGCTCAATCCTGCGGCTCTCATTGGAATCTGCTATCCTGGCTATCCGAATCCTGTTGCGCCTGTAAATGCGACGCGCACACTAACGCGCTGATTAAAATCAGCAGTATCGAGTATTTAAGGAGTTTATTACTGGCAAACATGCAATTTCCCTTGCCTGACGCCTCCATCATGTTATGGTTTCTGCAACGGAATCAGCGGGCCCGCGCGCTGCATGCAACCTTAACCCAGAAGACTGTTGACGACAAGAATAAGAAAACGCAATAAAATCCCGAATTAACAATCAATAACCATAAGTTTAAAAAGCGCATTATCACACCCTGAATGAAGAATCAAAGCGAAGTAAATAGGGCGCTCAAGGCCGCCGATCAACCTATCATGGTTGAATCAGCACAGCAACTTGAGCAAACCGTCGAGAACCTGATGCAGTGCGATGTCATAGGCATCGATACAGAGTTTGTACGTGAGAGAACCTGGCGCGCCGACCTGGGTTTAATACAAATATCGGATGGCAAAGAGGTCTGGCTGGTTGACCCACTGCAGACCGGTTCGCTGGAGCCGCTAGCGGTCCTGTTAAAAGACCAGTCAACCGTAAAGATACTGCATGCCCCCTCCGAGGACCTTGATGTTCTTTTTTACAATACAGGTGCCGTTCCAGACCCACTTTTTGATACGCAGATCGCCTGCGCCATGCTCGGCCAGCCACTGCAGATGGGTTACCACTCGACCGTCGAATGGCTGCTTGATATCGCCATCGATAAAGGCGAAACACGCTCAAACTGGTGTCACCGTCCCTTACGGCCTGCTCAGATCAAATACGCCGCACTGGATGTATGCCTTCTGCCAATGATGTACCGTCAGCTACTGGGCCGGCTACAAGGCCTGAACAGGGAAACCTGGCTGGCCGAAGACTGTGCAAGGTTGTTGACCAAGGCTGAGACCCCGCCAGATCCGGAACAATCATGGAAGCGCTTAAACGGCCATGGCCGGCTTGATGGCACATCACTGGCGATACTGCAGTCGCTTGCCCTGTGGCGTGACCAGCAGGCAGAAAATCGTAACCTGGCCCGTGGCTTTGTCATCAAAGACAATGCGCTGATGACGATAGCCAATAAAAAGCCACTGAGTTTGAGCGCGCTTTCCGAACTTGATATCTGGCACCCGAAAGCCATTCAACGTTACGGGCCCAATCTGATTGCACAGGTTGATCAAGTACTTCAGGAAGGCCTGAGTGCACCAATACCTGACTCGCTCAAGCCGGAACACCGCAAATTAATGGCAGACATGAGAAAGCTGGTACAGCAAAAAGCAACTGAGCTATCGGTGGACCCTGCCCTGCTCGCCTCCAGACGTGAACTGGAGAGCCTGATCCTGTCGTCTGAAGATGAACCACTACCTGAGCGGTTTCTTGGTTGGCGCAAAAGCATCATCACAGATGATTTAATTGAATTAAAGGAAGCGTTTGAATGAAAAACAGCCTCCCCTTCCACCATGTCCTTCCACTGGCTCTGGCCCTGATGGGCATGGTGTTTTCCGGCAGTACCTTCGCGCAGGGTTTACCCGCCACCGATCTTTGGCTTGCAAAGATTGAAAATGGCATACCAGGTGACCCGGTCAAAATCAGCCAGCGTAAAGGCTACAACAATCAGCCCCACTTTTCCGACGACGGATCTGTTATTTATTACACCCGTGAGGTGCCAGGTGATACCGGGGCACAGACGGATATCGCGGCCTATGACACAAATACGTCAAAAACAAGGATGGTGAATAGTACGCCGGAAAGCGAATATTCACCCACGCCCATACCCGGTCGCAATGAGGTATCCGTTATCCGGGCTGATTTGAATCAGAAGCAGTATCTGTACGCTATCAATATTGCCTCCGGAAACATGGAACTGCTGTTACCGGATGTGGAACCGGTTGGATACCACGTCTGGGTGAATGAACGGGAGGTCGCCATGTTTATTCTCGGTGACAGTTTCACATTGCAAACCGCCAGGCTTGGAACGCCGGGTACGACACAGATTGCCGACAATATCGGGCGCAGCCTGCGAAAGCACCCCGAATCCGGTGAAATACTGTTTGTAGACAAAAACTCCGAGCCATGGAAGATTGCCGCGTTTAACCCTGAAACGGCAGCCACGCGGATGGTTATGCCGCTTGTTTCCCGGTAATGAAGACTTCACCATTGATGCGGATGGAACCTACTGGACCGGCAATGGCAGCAAGTTGTACCAACGCAGTCCAACAGATACACGTTGGCAGTTAGTCGCCGACTACAGCAATGCCGGTGTCGGCAAAATCAGCCGCCTGGCCATCAACCTGCAAACCGGCCAGATGGCGCTGGTCAGTAGTGATTTGTAAAAGTTATTTTAGTAATGCGGTAAACGCGATGCCAATAAACGTAGCCACGGCGTAACCGAACAAACCTACCAGTATTCCTGGTGTAACCAGGGCGCGCCAGCCTTTACTCGCAGCCAGTGCCGCTGCGGGTGCCGGCCCGAGAATACAGGCATTGGAAGCGATCATCACCTCTGCAAGATCCAGCTTCATGAACCGGCCGATCAGCACCACCACAACCAGGTGCACGACAACCATCACGACAATGAACATGAGGATGGGAAATGCCGAACCCACCACGTCGCTGAATTTCGCACCCGCACCAATCGCCACGAAAAATATGTACATGAACAATGTGCCCAACTCAAATTCTGACGAAACCCGGGCCACGAGAGGTTTGGCAAAATTGGCAACGAGAAGCGCAAGTGCTGTCACGATAAGAATAAATAACGAGTCGATTTGTAATAAAGAGGTCAGTGCCGCACTGAGCGCACATACCACGAGACTGATAGCCAGTCCCGTTGCTGCAGGCAGAAGAACAAATGGCTTGGCTTCCTCGATCTCACCAGCATCTTCCACCTGTGTTGCCAGTTGATCTTCATTGCCGATAAATTTCGAAGGCAGCGAGTTGCGTACAAAACGAATGGCTGGCATCAGCATGAGCAGCATCAGGAAGAAAACTGCGCCCACCGCATCAGCAGATAGACCGGCCACGTAAATGGAAGAGCTTTTTAACCCTACCGCCTCTGCAGTGGCGACATAATTTAGTGTGCCACCAATGTAACTGGCCGTTACTGTCCCGGCAATCTGCGCCTCCAGTGAACCCATATCCACAACAAACACAGCCACAATGGCGCCAATAATCGTGGCGAAGGTTGCAACGATGAAAACAACAAACATTTGACCGGATTCTGCAAAAATTGTTTTGAAATCCGCACGCATAATAAGCAGAGGAATCGCCATCGGCACCAGCATTCCGCCGATCTCATCATAGATGCCCGCCACATGGGGAATGACACCAAGGTTGGCCAGAACCATGGCAATGGCTATCAGCAGCAAGGGGCCGCCAATACTCTGGCCCCAACGGGTCTTTTCAGCCCACAACCCGAGTGCCACCATGACCATGATGATGGCGCTCAGGGCAAAAGTCTGGTCCGGTCCAATCAGTGGCATTGTTCTTAACTCTTATGCTTGGGCAACACATTGTGCCTTACTTCGGATGATAGTTGGACTATCCAGGCGCTTAATCAGTTGGTAACAAACCAAGCTTGCCCGACAATTTTTTTGCGCCAGTCATTTTATTAAGCGTAATGACGAAATTATTGGTATTACCATCAACTAAACCCACGTTAAACAAGTGCGAGTTAATAAAGCAGTGAGTCTTCATGATGTTTTTTGTTAGAATACGCCGTCTTGCAAGCGCCCGTAGCTCAGTCGGATAGAGCACCAGATTCCTAATCTGGGGGTCAGAGGTTCGAATCCTCTCGGGCGCGCAAAACAAACAAAGTCACCCTTGGGGTGGCTTTTTTTGTTTTCTGTGTCCCGGTATTGGATTTGAAGCTTGTGCGGAACGCACTGAGGTTCGAAAAATTCGCCGGGAGCGAATTTTCACGCAGTCGCAAAGCGACAAGCCCCGCAGGGGTAAGGCCCAGGGAGGGGCCGAATAATCCTCTCGGGCGCAGCTCTAGCACACCCCATCTCTCCACGGCACTGCTTTGCACCCCCAAAATATTGATATAAAATGCCTTGATGTCATTCCATCGGAAAACTTACTTGCTGCCCCGGCTTCTGCTGCTGATTTGCATTTTTGTTGCAGCACAGAGCCTGGCGCTAGCGCATGAGTTCGATCATGTTTCTGCCGGTGACGGCAACTCCTGCGTTATTTGTCCGGTAGGGTCAAACCTGCAGGCCGCAGCGACAAGCTCCACGGATCTGTTCACACGAACAGCGCCTGTCGCGATAAGGCCTGCTTGCCACAGACATCTCGGCAAGGGCGCAGTATCTACGAGTTTTTCGGCCCGCGCCCCCCCTACTTTTCTTTGATATCACCGCTGTTTGTTTCCCGGTCAGAAGCCGGTATAGCTGTTTATCACAGGAAAGGAAAATTACCAGATGTACAAGTTGAGAATGAATGCGACGACGCTGCTTGGCGGCGTCGTGCTGCTGCTTGCCAGCCAGGGGTTTGCTCAGCAACCCCCCACCGAAACCCACGAAGGACACCTTCACGGGACAGAACACGAAGACCATGACCTGGAAGAGGTGATTGTCCAGGCCACGCCGCTGGACCGTGACCTGATGGAACTATCCCAGTCGGCCACTGTTCTGACCGGAGAAGACTTGCGCAGGGAGGTTTCCAACAACATTGGCGAGACCCTGAACAGGCAAGCCGGACTGGCCAACGCCAGCTTTGGGCAGAACGTGGGACGGCCGGTAATTCGCGGTTTCCAGGGGCAGCGCGTAGGTATGCTCCTCAATAATATGTCGGCAAGTGACGCCTCGGCCGTCAGCCAGGATCATGCTGTCTCAATCGAACCGTTCCTGGCGGACCAGGTGGAGGTCCTGCGCGGACCCGCTACCCTGCTCTACGGTTCTGGCTCGATCGGTGGTGTCGTCAATATCGTTTCACATACCATCCCCCAGGAAGTTCCGGAAAACGGTTTCGAGGGCCGGGCGATGGGGCAACTTGATTCGGCGGCTAACCAACGTTTCGCTGCAGGCCGTATGGATTTCGGCGCAGGGTCATTCGTTTTCCACGCGGACGGATTCTATCGCCGCACAGACGACTACGAGATTCCCGGCCGGGCGGAGCTCTACCCTGATGATGATCATGATGAACACGAGGAAGGCGAAGGTCACGATGAGCATGAAGAACATGAGGATGAGGAGGCAAGCGGCGTGCTGGAAAACAGCTTCCTCGACAACGATGGTGGTTCATTGGGTGCCAGCTGGATCGGAGAGCGTTGGCGGGCAGGTTTTTCCTGGACGACTTACGACTCCGATTACGGTATTCCGGGCGCTCATCATCATCATGAAGAGCACGATGATGAACACGAGGGTGAAGAGCATGAGGACGATGAACACAAAGAAGAGGAAGAGGAGTTTGTAACGGTTGGTCTCGAATCGCGCCGCTGGGATGCCGAAGTGGTCGGTACTGATCCCTTTGCCGGCTTTGAGCAATTTAAATTCCGTTATGCCAAAACCGATTACACCCACACCGAGTTCGAGGGTGATGAGATTGGCACGGTGTTTGACAGTGATACCGACGACCTCCGGCTGGAACTGCGTCACAACCCCTGGGGTAGATGGTCTGGTGCTTTCGGTCTGCAGTACACCGAAGTGGACTTCAATGCAGAGGGTGATGAAGCCTTCGTGCCCCCATCCAACACTGAAACCGGGGCTTTGTTCTGGGTTGAAAGCGTAGAGTTTGAGCGGTGGCAACTAGACCTGGGTTTACGGTACGAGGACATCGACGTGACTGCACTGGAGTTACTGGAGGAGCATGGGCATGAGTCGACGAAGAAGATGAATACGACGAGCACGAGGGCGAATCCGTCAAGCGAGGTTTCAAGCCCTTCTCGATTTCCGCCGGGGCGATCTGGCACGTCACCGACACCAGCCACCTGACCTTCAATCTCTCGCGGGCCGAGCGTGCTCCAACAGCCCAGGAACTCTTTTCTAATGGGCCACACATCGCGAGCCAGACCTTCGAGGTTGGCGATTCGCAGTTGCAGAAGGAAAGCAATATGCATGTTGAGGCCGGTTACCGCATTCACGGCGAAAGACTGAGCGCATCATTTATCCTTTATGCAGACTGGTTTGACGACTTCATCTACCAGCAAAATACCGGGGAGGAAGAGGATGACTTTCCGGTGCGGCTTTGGTCCCAACAGGATGCCAAATTTGTGGGTGCCGAGGTCGAAGTTCGTTACGACATCGGCCACTACGACAGCGGTCACTGGTGGATTTTCGGTTTATTCGACACGGTCGACGGTGAATTGGATGATAAGCAGAATGTCCCCCTGATCCCGCCGACACGCGTCGGCCTGGGCTTGGACTGGCACTATGGGGACTGGACCGCCAACGTAACCTGGATTCATGCCGACGACCACAGTGATGTGGCGGATTACGAAACACCGACCCCCGGTTACGATTTACTCAATGCCGACCTGACCTGGGCACTCCCCTGGTCGGAGCGTTCTGACTGGGAGTTGTTTGTGCGCGGGCGCAACCTGCTAAACGAGGATATACGCAACAGTACCTCGTACCTTAAGGATCAGGCACCCCAGATCGGGCGTAATTTCATTTTTGGTTTACGTGCCGCATTCTGATCTAGTCCGGATGCGGTGGTTTTAGTAAAAGCCAAAATCAACGGCCAGAACCAGGGCCAGAACCAGGACACCCATTACTTTCGGTTTTAAAGTGATGGGTGTCCTCACCTGGGCACCTCGGGCGCGCAAAACAAACACAAATAGGAACTTAGCAGAAATGCTGGGTTCCTGTTTTTGTTTATGGGGCAAATAGTCACCCAACCGCCCTGCCCCCTATTCAGCCACATCAATACCCTTGGCTTGGAATTGCGTTTTTCAGTTGTCTCTTCTGCCGAGAGAAACTGAAAGACCTTGGTATACTGGTTGACGGAGAGTAACTATGAAAATTAAGTCAGAATCCTATCCAGAAAAAATCCGACGTATTGCCAATGAACTAAGCAAATTTCGGGATAAATTTGAAGTTGACCATTCAGTTGAAATGCTCCGTTTGGTCGCGAACGAACTCGAACTTAGTTTTAAAAGACCGCCACGGAAAAAGATCTGACGGTGGCAGCCTGCTCTGGCGTGATGTCGAGGAAGACGGGCAGGTTTTAAAGTCACCCGTTGAGGTTGATGATCTACCTGCTGGTAGGTATCGTTTGATATAACGGCGGGTGATCTATGGCGAGGCTAGCATTAATCCTTTTTTCTGACCAACGCTGTGAACAAATATACACCTACAAGTATTCCACTTATTATTGCAACGGCTTCCATTGCGCACCTCCTAAATCGCAGGGTTAATGTAACAGGGTCATGCTTAACGAAGGCTTAAGTGACTGGTAAATATCGGCTCAAGTCTTAGCTCACCGTCAAACTGATTCAAGCTGGGCCTGTTGATCTCAACTATACTGAACCCAGTGAACTCAAACATCCGTCAGGTTTTGAAACTAGCTGTCAGTCTTGTACTGTACGGGCTGCTCTCTGGCTGTATTGGTGGATCAGGCATTCTATTTCCGCTAGAGGATATAGCGAGGGAAGCGTATTTAGATTCCCCAGAATTATATAGAACTGGCAAGAATCATTATGAGCCAATAATTCTCACCTCTTATAAGGACATGATACGAGTCAAATACCTCAGTGTCGGTCCGAACGCCGAGCACGAACAAGTCAAGCAACTAATGCTTGACCACTGTCAGGGTGCTTATATTGAGACCAGTCGGGTGGAATTACGAGGCTACGACACTGTTGAAGCTGAATGTACTCACGATCCTGCTTCATTACACTAAAACCACTTTCTCAAAACCAAAAAAAAGACCCGCAAAAAGCGAGTCTTTAATAGGTGGAAACATCATGATTTCGCCAAAATGCCCACTGTACCCCTATTTTTGTGATCAGTCAGCCAATCCCCATTGACCTCCTGATCGGTGCTTGTCCCCCAAGCTCATAACTTTTCCTGTACGACCCATTTCCCTGGGTCTAACGCCTTCTGTAGCTGTCGTTGGAACAGCCCTTCAGTAAACAGTCGTTGGCACTGCTACGTCACAAGTGGCGACAAACTTCCCTGTTCAAGGATAAATTTCTTACCTCGATGTTAATGTTATACATGACCGGCAGATCCCTAACAGCTGTAAGAATTGACAGTTTTTACTATAAAATGCCTTTATTAGTGTATTTATCCCTGTGATTTTAAAGAATTTGGGAAAATTACTTGATATATGACGTAAAAATGCATGTTTAATATGAGCAAACCAGAAATGACTATTCCGGTTATCGGGGCGATGTTCAGTACTATGCTGGCTACGTTTTTCAGTGACACGATTTTGTCTACCGCGGGTGCTCATATCATCCTGGCCTCAACCGGCGCAACCGCCATAACGCGGTGATTGCTGGAGAGTGAGTACACAAGTTATCTTACGCATTTATGGTTGTCCCTGCCTTTGTAAATGCGATAATTGTTTTGTCGATTGCCTTATCTGTGGCAACCTTACGTGATAAGAATCCTTACCTGTAAAGAATCGAGAAGAAACTGAGAGAGCCCATGGAAACCACACCCACCACCCCATCCCAAACCCGTTCATTCACGACGATTTTCCTAATCGAAATGTGGGAACGCTTCGGCTTTTACGGTATGCAGGCGCTGATCGTCTATTACATGGTGCAACGGCTGGGCTTCCCCGACGAACGTGCGACGCTGGTATGGGGCGCTGCAGCGGCATTGATCTACGTTGCACCGGCCATCGGTGGCTGGATAGGCGATAAGATTCTAGGCACCCGGCGCACCATGCTGCTTGGCGCCGTGGTCCTTACCATCGGTTACACACTGATGGTAGTGCCAGGCCAGAGTGTCTGGTTCCTGTTTTTCGCATTGAGTGTCATCGTCGTCGGCAATGGTTTGTTCAAGGCCAATGCCGGGAACCTGGTACGCAAGATTTATGAGGGCGATGATTCCAGGATCGACAGCGCATTTACCATTTACTATATGGCCGTCAATCTGGGCGCGATGATCTCGCAATTACTGACCCCCTGGTTAAAGGACTATGTCAACGAACAATACGGTAACGAACTCGGCTGGCACGTCGCTTTCGCAGTGTGTGCTATCGGCCTGTTATTGGGACTGGTCAACTACTGGTTAATGCGCCGCACCATGGACCACATCGGTTCGGAACCGGACGAACTGCCAATGGACTGGGGTAAGTTGGGAGCCGTTCTGCTCGGCAGTGTGGGTTTCATATTCATGTCTGCTTACATCCTGGAGAACCAGGGTGTCGCACGCGCCTTCGTGTATCTCGCCGGTGTGGTGGTGATCGGTATTTTTGCCTACCTGATCAGTACAGGAGAACGCAACGAACGCGCAGGTCTGATCGCGGCGCTGGTTCTGACGGTGCAAACGGTCTTCTATTTCATTTTCTACCAGCAAATGTCAACCTCACTCGCGTTGTTCGCTTTGCGCAACGTCGACCCTGCCTTCGTCGTATTCGGCGTGCACTTGTGGGACTGGTCGCCAGCCCAGTTCCAGGCTTTCAACCCGATTTGGATTTTTATACTTAGCCCGATCCTGGCGTGGGCTTACACACGTGCAGGCAATGCCGGCAAGGATCTATCCATTGCGGCCAAGTTCGCGCTTGGTTTCGTGCTGGTAGCAGGCGGCTTTTTCGTCTACGGGGCATCGGGTCACCTCGCAGATGCCACGGGTAAAGTTTCCTCGTGGTTAATGGTATGGGGCTATGGCGCCATCTCACTGGGCGAACTGCTGGTCAGCGGCCTCGGCCTGGCAATGATTGCTCGCTACGTGCCCGCGCGCATGGGCGGCTTCATGATGGGGGCCTATTTCGTGGCCTCCGGTGTGTCCCAATATCTCGGTGGCCTGGTCGCCACCTATGCCAGTGTGCCACGCAATATTACCGATCCGCTCGAGTCGCTGCCGATATACACAGCCCTTTTCAACAAGCTGGGTATCGCCGCGCTGGTCTGTACGGCCATTGCCATTGCCGTGTTGCCGCTGATGAACCGTTTATCGGAAACACACCACGGGCATGCGCAGGACAAGGCGAACTGATCATAGGAAATGTGATCGCGGCTCGGCTAAGCTGCCAGGCAGCGTGTCAGACGCTCAATAGCGGTTTCGATTTCCTCAGCGGTAGTGGTTCTGCCCAGGCTGAACCGCACCGCACCGGCACCCGCTTGCGGCGACACGCCCATGGCCTGTAATACAGGTGAGATCTCCAGCCGGCCTGCATGACATGCCGAGCCTGTTGATACCGCCAATTCGGGCAGCTTCGCTAATAGTTCATAAGCCTGGTGATCAAGAAATGAGACATTGAGCGTATTGGGCAGACGCTCAATGGGATGGCCGTTAAACACAACACGGTCACCGCAACACTCCTTTAAGCCCAGCCAGAGCCGGTCTCTCAATGACGCTGTTTTTGGCATGCCGGAGAGATCACAAGCAAGCTCACAAGCCTCCCCCAGGGCCACTGCAAGAAGCGCACTTTCAGTACCGGCACGTCGCCCGGACTCGTGACCTGCCCCATGGATGAGTGGCTCTAACATTGACCCCTCGCGAATATAAAGTGCACCGATGCCTTTGGGTGCATAGAGTTTGTGGCCGGCAATGGTCAGAAAATCCACACCGAGTTCGTCTACATTGGTGGGTACCTTGCCAACCGATTGCGCTGCGTCAGTATGAAATGGTATTCCATGCTCACGGGCTATTTGCGAACACTCCCTGATAGGTTGAAGCGTACCGACCTCGTTATTTGCATGCATGATGCTGATCAAAACGGTATTTGCAGTAATGGCCTGGCGCAGGTCACCTGCCCTCACCTGCCCTGTTTCGTCTACAGGGAGCCAGGTGATTTTTGCACCCAAACGCTCCAGAAAACGACAGGGCTCAACAATGGCAGGGTGCTCGACCGCGCTGGTGATGATATGTGCGTTTGGGGCCTGACGGGCAAAGAAAACACCCTTTAAAACCTGGTTGTTTGACTCGCTGCCACCGCTGGTAAATACAATCTCGCCTGGCTTACAAGCCAATAATGCCGCAACCTTTCGCCGCGCTTCATCCACAATGACTCGCGCTGGAACACCCGCCCAATGGGGGCTTGACGGATTGCCATAAGCACGATCAATGGTTTGATGCATGACCAGTTCAACCCTGGGGTCAATCGGGGTGCTCGCATTAAAGTCCAGGTAGATCTGTTGTGGGCTGTCTACAATCATTCTTTCAGAATATTCCCGGTAATAGCCACTTGCTGCGCCTCTTATACATTTCCCATTCCGGGTAGCGTGAAAGGCTGGCTTCTTTCATCATCATGTTGACCGCAAACAGGCCGCCCCACACCCAGGCAAGCACCAAAAACGGTAACCAATGCCAGACCATAAGGGCAAAACTGGCATAGATCAGCATTTCACCCAGGTAGTTGGGATGCCGTATATATCGATGCAATCCCGTTGTGATCAAACCACGCTGGAATTTCAATGTGTAGAACTTCTGTGCATCGGCCGCAATCATGACCACACAACCGATAAGACAAATGCTGATGCATAACGCGTACCAGGCACCATCACTGAGCGGGTAGTCCGGTGTGGACACGCCGGATATCAAAAGCCAGCCGAATACCCAGTACCAGCCCAAAACACCGAGGAAGGCGTTGATACCACCCAGTATTGTAATTCTCTTCTGCCAGGCAGGGTCAGGAAATGACATGTCCTTGATGAACCAGATGATGCCATAGCTGCCTTGTAAGGCGAGATAGATCCATGCGGCAGTGGAAAAATTCTGGTAGTACCACATCAGGAATCCGAGAAAAAAGAAGGTTCCACACTTCTGAAAATTGATGACCCAGGCAAACTTCCAGGGCCGTGGCCCACCGCCGACATCATTAACGGCATAATCTGTCAATCGATTGAGTGTCAACGCCCATGTGGGAACCGTTTGTTTGCTCACAGCATTTCCTGTTTTTAGCCTGATCACACAGTGCAGGTTACTTCAATTAGGGTTGCAGGAATACCTGTCGAACTTACAAAAAATGCCGTACGGTTCTTCTCGCTTTGGCTGCGGCTCGTCATTTCACCCGTTTCCAGGTAAGCATCTATTCAAATTTTGTACATGCTTTAAAATTGACGGTCACCTGTCTCCTGGCGTTCAGCTTGTGGGTTCCAGTAATCATGTTCAGGATTTTTCCTCAAAATAGAACATACTCACACCGGCAGTAACCTGATCATGACTGACAGTATCCTGTTCGAATGGTTTTAAAATCTTTCTCGCCTTGTCATCCGTATCCTTGAGAAATACGTTTATAAGTCCTCTTAGCTTTTCACTATCCTGCATATCCAGCCGGTTGGTCCAGCAACCCCGTTGATAAAACGGCTTTTCGTCTTCTGCGGGTGCAGCCAGGTTATGTGCAATGGTATCAACGAGATTACCAACCGCCGCCATTCCGATTTTGGCGTTCTCTGTCTTGGCCTCAGAACCAAAAGGGGTGTATCTCTTATCAATCATTTGAACCGTGTTTGCGGCTTTATCAACGATCACCGAATTGCTTACTTCCAGTCTTTGCAGGAACGATTTTACGGTGACTCCCCTGGTTGAGTTTGAATCACCAATCAACGACTCAAAACTGGGCTTTGGTCCGGTGATGGCCAGCAACCTTGGTTTACCTGTCTTCGGGTCTTTATAGGCGTTGCTGCTCTCCCACACATCGAGGACACTGCACTCTGGAGTAATCTCGCTCAAAAACCGTTTTACCTCATGAAAAGGCTTCAAATAACTATCTTTGGCTTTAACACCGGTGAGTGTACGCGTATCGATACCCGTAATGACCGCCAGGTTCGACAATGGCACATTTTTACCCGGCTTCTCCTGTTTCAACATGGCTTCAGCTTCCTCGACGAAAATGACCTGTACCATTTCCTGAAGCTTTTTCAATGAAATTTTTCCGACAAGTAATCGAATCAATTTCCTGAATACATTTTCAACTGCAAGTGTGAGGATCGCGACGTCACCTGAGTCGTCTTTGATGGATGTGCTCATTTGGCTCTCCGTGTGGTTCTAAAAACTGCATTCCCTGTCAAAAACCCAAAACTTCGGGTTTCCAACCTGAAGCGCCTGAACTGCCGGGTCACACATTTAATTTCTTCACATAGGACAAAGCCCGGACCCCCTCAAGACCGGTGCTTTGCCCTCCCCTTTACAAGCAATATAAGATTCCCCCTTCCGGCACTGGTAGAACTCTCCCCTTTACCGCTGCCTTCCTTATTACTTGTTGAAATATCTTTGTTTCCATCTATTGACATATGAGTCATTAATTGCCATATATGTCTCTTATTGCCTATATTGGCTTATATTGACATATGTGTCAATAATTATTTTGTAGGGAAATTAACCGACAACGGGTAAGCATGGTGCTTACTCATCATGACGTATACGGAGAACCCCGCATACATTCACCTTTCACGCGACCTGCCCGGCTCAGCTGAGAGGACGCTCCTCGAAGTAAAACATACTGATACCGGCCGTCATTTGACCTTTTTGACCCTCGGCCTCAGCGAGGGAAGAAATCAGACTCCTGGACTGTGCATCCATTTTTCTGAGATACCGGTGAATCGTGCTTCGAACGTGTTCAATATTTTCCGGACTGAACTGATAGTTCCAGCTGCCACGCTGAAAATACCGGGCATCTTCATTGAGGTTGTTTTGGATATTATGGTTTATGGTGCTTACCAGGTTTCCAACTGCTGTTAAACCGACCTCCAGTAAGTCGAGGTCATCCTTGCTGATAAACACATTATCCTCCTGTGTGAGGACCACCGTGCCATTTGCTTTATCCACTGCAACAACATCAATATCCCTTAGTCGCCTCAGCACCGCGCGGGCGGTCAGGCCGCGTGACTGAATGGCCATTTTTACCAGTTCCGAGAAGCTTGTCTCATCTCCTTCAATCTGCAATTGACGTGGTTTTCCATTTTCAACATCAAAAAACCTTGCGTCGTTCATCCAAAGATCAAACACCTTGAACAAGGGCATGAAACCATCAAGAAACATATCATCCTGGGAGATAGGGTTACTGACGGCTATGTACTCCCTGGTTTTCTTGATTGTTCGGGTGTCAACACCGGTTTGTAATGCAATATCACCCAATGCGACATTCTTCCCTGGTGATTCCTGTTTCAACCTCGCTTCGGTCTCTTCAATGAAGATAATCTGAATCATTTCCTGGAGTTTCTTCAGTGACATTTTTCCGATCAGTAGCCGGATCAACTTTCTGAAGACATTTTCGACGGCACGCGTCAGGATAGCTACATCGTGCCTTGCATGTTTGCCGGGCTTACCCACTAGACTCTCCGTGTTCTTTACAAGATCATTCCCTGACTAAGACCCGTGCTTTTCACCCCCAAGACCGTTGGGTTATGCAAAGCATGGGAAACTCGTCACTACGAGTTCAACACGCGACAAAACCCGGTGTTTATCTGATCCGGTAATGTATTTGTCTCGTATTTTTGACGCATTGGTCACTAATTGCCGTATATGGCATTAATAGACAAATATGGCTTATTTTGCCATTTATGTCAATATTTTGTGTCCTGAATGAGTTTATGAGAAATGAAGAATCGAAACCAGCTGTGTCAGTGCGTATCCGTTATGGCGCTATTGCTTAGTCACGGGCAATCTCATAACGCATCGGCCGAAACAAGCGCCTGATGACCTGTGAAAAGAACCACAAAAACGCGACCGGCAACAAGGCTGTCTGAAGAACGAACACAACACTTAACTGAATCAGGTGTTCTATGACATCAGCCGCCTGCGCCTGCATGCGCTTGAGTCTTCCTGAAAGGTCAATTGACTCAACGGTGCTACTCCAGGCCCGGGTGATAGAATCCAGCATGCTCTCGTCGGTATCCTGTGACTCTTCCACACTGGCCTCTTCCTTGATCTGCTCCAACTCTCTGCCGGCCTCGGCAATAATCTCGGTACTCTGCTGGTAACGTTGCTCAAGGAACTGTTGATACAGCAAATCGTTTGCGATAAGCATCACGGGCACCGCAAAACGTATAAATAACATCAGCAAAAAAACCCTTTTCAAAAGCGTTCTTTGCAGTCGCGAGTCCTGTCCCGGATACCAAACACGTACCATCATCCAGGCTGCCAACGCGGCGAACAGAATCTGGATGACCCACCACGCGCTGATATCCAGCAACACATTTTGTACACCCAGTGAAATGGTTGCCCCCATCATGATCCAGGAAAAACGCTCTACCAGGTCGTTGACCGGATCCAGAATCTGACCCGGTGTCAGGGTGACACCCACACCGGCTGGTTGAAGGGCCACTTCGGTGCCCTGCACGACAGAGATCACACCGTTGATGGTTCTGGCCAGCGCAAAAGTTACAAAGGCACGCTGGAAAAGCTCGTCATAGTCTGCAGATGCGCGTTGATCCATAAACGGGGTGAGCGAGAGCACTGCTGCCAGAAACAGCATCGCGCTTAAAAGCCACTTATTAATGGGTTGTTTCTTTTGCACCCCGACTCCTTCTACTCTTTCGTTGCTCATTTTGACAACTGAATTAAACCAACATCATGATGATCACACCAGCCGAGGTTAAACCAAGCCCGACCAGTTTACGCCGGTTGATCCGCTCACCCAGCATCAGCCAGGCAAGAAACACGATAAATGACACATTGGTTTCATTTAAAACCGACGCAACCGATGCATCGATTAACTTGTATCCCGCAAGCCACAGCAACAGGGCAAAATAGGCCCCCAGGAATGAGGCGAACATCACCGTTCCCCAGGGCTGTGGTTGGCTGAAGTTATGCTTAACACTCTGCCACTGGCGGCTCACCAGCATATACGCCAACATACCGCCAACGCCACCCACAACACGAAGCTCAACAGTCCATAAGAAGGACCGGGTTTCCAAAATCTCCTTCACCATGACAACACCGGCTGCCATCATGAACACAGCACCCACACCGTACATTACCCCCCTTTTTACATCGGCCGTATCCACAGCCGACCGGTGAGTACGCCACGTGACCAGCAACACACCCGACATCACCAGCAGAAACCCCAGCCACTGCCACGGAACCAGGCGTTCACCCAGAAAAACAGCTGACAAAAAGATGACAAACGGGCTGAAAAGACTCGACACAATGCCGGTTCTGCTGGCTCCCATCATATTGAGTGCTTTTAGATACCAGGTGTCTGCAACTGCAATACCTATAAGACCGGAAACGAATACCAACAAAAGCTCACTTACCGTGAAGCCAGGAAGTTGAAGACCATCAACCACCAGTATCGTTGGAATCAGCAAAATCATCCCAAAGAGGTTTTTAAAAAGGTTTAGCTCAAATGCGGGTAAGGTTTCCCCGGAGCGGCGAAACAGAATAACTGCCAGCGCCCAGACAAGGGCGCTGGATAATGCAAAAAACTCACCCCAGCCCATCAGAACTCACAGCCAGGGGTTTGAACCGGAAACTCGCTAATTTCCGGTACGGCGATCATTCCTCAACACTGGCCTTGATTAATACCACGGGAACCTGGGGCACATCTTCGGCATCAAGTGCTTCGCTATAACCCGTTTCCACATCAGAAATCGCTTCGAGAACTTCCATACCCGAAACAACCATACCAAACACCGTGTAACCCCAGTTGCGCGAGCCCGGGTCCAGGCTGGTATTGTTATTCATATTGAAATAAAACTGCCGGGTGGCAGAATGCGGATCATCATAACGCGCCATCGCGATAGATCCCGTCGAATTTTTCAGGCCATTACCGGACTCATTGAGGACATTATCATGCAGGGTTTTCTCCTCAATATCCTTGGTATACCCACCGCCCTGCACCACGAAACCCGGCATCACGCGATGAAAGATTGTTCCATCATACTCACCTTCCAACACGTATCGTAAGAAGTTATTGGAGGTCATGGGTGCACGCATCCGATTCAACTCAACTACAATATCACCCATGCTGGTCTCCAGCTTGACCATGGGGAACATATTGTCGGGGATCATTTCCTTTGGAAAACAATCCTCGTCAGCAGACCAGGCAACCAGTGGGATTGACATCAACACCAGGATCAAGGACAAAAGAGACTTTTTAATCATGACTACACTCCATTGGTAGGTATACGGTTGGGTCGGAGGCGCCGCGAAATCAAGCAACAGATACTAAAACCCGCGAACGGTTTATCCGTTTTTGCGAAAACTCCAAAACAATACCGTTATTTTCACACGCCGCTCAGGAGTTCACCACATTGAACTTGCTCAAATCAGTATTCATTGGTCTTTTTGTCAGTTGGCTGACCTTGATCAGCCTTTATGCTTTTACCCGGCTCTTTATTGGCACAGAGCCCTTACTCGGTTGGCTGGGCCTGGCGTTGGCGGCATTTGCACCCTTGGTCTTCTTCCTCAAAGCGTATCTGTTCAAGTCACCACGAAAAGTCCGTCATCCAGTTGAATATAGCGTCGTCAGTGGTCTCGGGCTTGCCATCACCATGGCAATATCGTTCCGTTATGGCGAAGCTGCCGGCAACATACATATATTGGCAGGAATCACCTTAGTTGGCTGGTTCATCTATTTGCGCTGGTGCTAAGGATTTGGGACGCGACACACAGACATTGAGTTCAATGTCACAATTGACTAATCGGGAAGCGAGGGCAATGCGATAGCTTGCTTTGGGGCTCACGCTCAGATGTTTTAAAACCATTGATCATTGGGGAAGCCGAGGCTATGCAGTGGCTTACTTCCGGACTCGTTCAAGTACATCCCTGTAGCACTCTTTCTCGACTCCTGTCTCGCAAGGTCCTGAAGTAAGCCACTGCACATCCTCGCCTTTGTGCAAATGCTGGGGGCAATGGTTTCTGACAGGTAGCAAAGGCGTGATTCTGAACTTGAAAAGCCTGCTGTTTTCGCGAATGTTTGGGCTATTAACCTCAGAAAGATACATGTCGTTTGATGCGAAAGCTGGGGCGGGTAGTTCCTGTCAGGACCGTACGAGGCACGACTGCAGGGATGCAGGAGGTAGAGCAATGCAGGAGCAATTGCCGAGGAAGCCGAGTATCGAGCGACACATGGATGTGCTTGAGCGAGTCCTGGCAGGAACTACCCGCGCCAGCGTCCCCATCCGTGCAGATTAATGAACCAACAAACGGAAACTATTGCCAAATCAACCAAACTAATGCACCGCTGCAACAATTCAATTAGCTCTATCGTTTGAAGCTACCCTTCCCCAGAAGGTGTTTTGCTCTGCTCCTCACCTTTCGATAGACGCCCCGCTTTCCGCAGGGCATCACGTAGGAGATATTCGATTTGACCATTCACACTTCGTAACTCGTCATCTGACCAGCGCCGCACTGCCTGCCAGACATCCTCGTTAATACGAAGCGGAAAAGCCTTTTTCTTAGCCATCAGGATTATTCTTTATTGATACAAAGAGCCCGTGTTCAGCACCGGCTGGGCGTTCTCCTGTGCGCATAGAACAACCAGCAGGTTACTGACCATGGCAGTTTTACGCTCATCGTCAAGCTCAATGATTTCCTGCTCTTTCAATTCATCCAATGCCATTTTAACCATACCAACCGCGCCATCTACGATGGTCCTGCGGGCAGCGACGATGGCCTGGGCCTGCTGACGCTTGAGCATGGCACTGGCGATTTCCTGTGCGTAGGCAAGATGTGAGATTCGCGCTTCAATGACCTCGACGCCGGCTTTTTCAAGACGATCCTGAACTTCCATTTTGAGCTGTTCGGCCACCGCCTGCGGGTCGCTTCGCAGTGCAATCTGGTCTTCGCTGTGCGATTCATAGGGGTAACTGGTGGCCAGGTTTCTCAGTGCAGCCTCGGTTTGAATTTCAACAAAGCTGATGTAATCGTCTACTTCGAAACTCGCCTCCGCCGAGTCGACGACCTTCCACACGACAACGGCCGCGATTTCAATCGGGTTGCCTGTGCTGTCATTGACCTTGAGCGGGTCACAATCAAAGTTTCGTACTCGCAGCGATACCGCTTTCTTGGCATAAAAGGGGTTGGCCCAGCGTAAACCCGTGTCACGCGCACTACCCACGTAGGTTCCAAACAGGGTCAATACCCTTGCCTGGTTGGGATGCACCATAAAAAAGCCCGCAAAACAAACAAGCAATACAATGCCTATCAGGGCACAGATTAATATCAAGGCGATGCTCGCAGTCTGGATACCCGTCACAAAGCCCCACCCATTCGCAATAAACAATACCGGCAAGACAAATAGAGCCAGGTAACCCGATGCGTATTTCTTTTGGATTTCTTTAATCATTTTTGCACTCCTTGATATCATTTATATATCATTTTAATACATAACGATAAAAACACAATAGATCTAAAGTCATGGCATCTTTTTTGACACTCACTTGACCGAATACGCGAACAACAGGATATAATCCGCGCTTGGCTGAAAAATAACAGGAGAACAACATGCGCGGCCTGACACTTTTACTGGCAGCTTTACTACCTTTATCTTCAATGGCAGATGGCTTGCCTTTCATGAAAGACCTTGCAGGTGATGCGGACCTGCCCCGACCCTGGGGAGCCGGCTTTGATTTTTATACAATGGATCAGGATTACGACATCAAGAGCCTGGATTTCGCCCTTCCCGGCGTTATTGTCGGTGACCCCTCAGCGATTAAGGTGACCAACGAGGTTCAACATTTTGATTTTAAAGGTGATGCATGGATTCTGCCGTTTCTGAATGTTTTCGGATTGATTGGCAGGGTTGATATAGATACCGCTGTAGATTTCAGCACTGCTGACATCAGCGGCTTGCCAATTAATCTGGGTCAACTGCCCTTCTCCTTTAACGGCACTGTCTATGGCGGTGGTTTTACATTGGCCTATGGCGCAGAGCGGTGGTTTACGAGCGTTACCACAGTATTCACCCGGACCAGTACCAGTGGCGACTTTGATTCAAAAGTGAATTCAACCGCTGTCCAGCCTCGCATTGGGATGTTGAAAAATGGCTTCCGGTTCTGGGTTGGTGGTATGTATCTGAATACCGACGAAAAACACAGCGGCGTATTCGATTTGCCATTTATCGGCGCAGTTCCATTCGATATTGAACTTGAAACCAAGGATGCCTGGAACTATTCCATCGGTGCCGGGTACGAGTTTAATGACAGAGCCAATTTGACTTTTGAGGCCGGATTCGGCAATCGCAAGCACACATTATTTAATTTCAACTTCAGGTTCTAAGATATTCAGATATGGGCAAACAGTTTCTGTTTACTCTGTTTTTGACAGTCTGCGTCCCGGCAATTGCCGGGGCGTATGAAACCGACCAGTTCAACAACCGCGATCAACCGTTAAAAGACTCCACATCTATCCTGAACCACCAGGTCACGCTGGCGATAGCAAGCGTCATCACGAACCCGGGCGGTGAAATGGACAGGATGAAAATTGTTGATGGAATCTATTACAAGATAGGCGGAAAACACTGGGTCGATAAAATTGAACGATTCGCCATGGATTCGAGTGAGATCGAACGTCTTGATACGCCTCCCCACGATTCAATTTATAGTGGTCACCCAATATATGCGACGCGAGTCGCGGGTATGTTTGGGGTCGGTCCGACATTAAAGATCAACCATGTCCTGGTGGGTACCGACAAACTGGGGCACTTCCTCTCCCAGGGGCGAAAGTTTTACCGTCGCTGGGTGAAAATGGGTGATGAGAGCAAAGCGGCGGAGCACTCCGCCTACACCGAGCGCGCCATATTTGGCCAAATGACCACCGGTTCCTATTCAAATGCTGACCTGGTGGCAAACTACGAAGGCTTCCTTTTCTACCGAAGCCTTTTTGAGGATGATATCGTTCCCGGAAAGCCAGCCATACTGGAGTGGAACAACGGTCGTTGGATAATGCAACGCCCATTCGACTGGGCAGACCATGTCAATGACTACTGGGACGAGGCACTGAACATCAATCACTATGATACCTTGCTGTACGCGCGTATGAAGACCCGCTTCATGACCTTTTGTGACAGCTATCATGAAAACCCTGAGTTATACGTGGTACATGATGAAAAAGCCTTGAAAGACCGCTACCAAGACCTGCAGTTACGCGACACCTCGGAATTAAGACTCGATAATCTGTGTACCGATGAGCAGAACCAAGCCGGAACCACGGCAGAGCAAGCTGCCGAACCACAATAAGCAATCTCAGATCAACCCTACCTAGTTCAAATTACTGCGATTGATTGTATAACGGACCACACCTGCTTCCGAACCTGCACCGCTGTACTCAAAGCCATTTTTCTCAAGAACACGAATAGATTGGGTCAAATGCGGCATGGTCTCTGCACACACCTCGTTAACGTCATAGTGTGAAAAAGCCCAGCCAACCAGGCTGGCGACCGCTTCGGTGGCAAAGCCAAGGCGCTGGTAACAATCCAATATCGAGTAACTGATTTCAACCGAACCAGACTCATCCGGCCGGCCCTTGAAACCACATAAACCAACCAGTTCAGCAGCATCACCCGCGGTCAGCAAATACCAAAATGACCAGCCCTGCTCTGATACATCAGCGAGTTGTGTGAGTGCAAACTGCATTGCTCTTGGACCGTAGAGGTCAGGTGGCCAGGACTCCCGGATATTTACATCCAGAGCCTCGCTTAGCACATCCCTGCCTGCGATGTCTTTTTCAATCAACTCCGGTGTCGCTGCAATCAGGTTCAGACGTCTTGACTTGATCAGCCTGAGCGAACGGGATAGTGAAGAGTTATTCATTATAAGCCGCCTTGAGATCGGCCCAGGCCAAATCCATTTCGGGTAGCTTCTCTGCCGGCCAGAACTTGACCAGCGACCTCTTTAAACGGTTCAAATTATCCTCTCCGTTAACCGGTTTCCCGGCCTGTAAACGCGCCCTATCGAAATCTATCAGATACACCCGCGATTCGGCATCGAGCAATATGTTGCGGGCATTCAGGTCTGCGTGCCAGACACCCGCACTGTGAAACTCACGAATACACCTGCCAACGCTCGCCCAAAGACCTTCAATTTCACCTGCGCCGGCCACCACATCAGCAAGGGTTGTCGCGGATGGGATACACGCGGTCATAATCGCACCCGTGGCAACAAGCCCTTTATGTTGACACAAGGCTGCGACCGGGCGCGGGACTGGCAGACCTTTTTCATATAACCCGGCAAGGATGTGATACTCCCTGAAGGGTCTGGATTTTGATATTCCGGTAAAAAAATAAGCTTGCCGGCTGAGTTTAGCCGCCCAACCGCCACGCAGGAAATGCCGGAGTACAACAGGACCGTCAGGTGTTTCAATAAACCACGCACTGCCACGACCGGTGGCCTCCCCACTCACTGCCTGCCGGGAGCGCCAGTAATCCACACTGAATTCATCCAGGCCCGGAGCGTGCTTCAGACCGGCATCATAGATGACGGCCCAGGAGCTTTCCCTGTGTGTTGCATGCTTCATAAGCAGCCTATTCTAATGCACCTGGACCGAGCCTGCTGAATCGTTGAATATGGCTTATTGAATTTCATCATCAACGCATTTGCTTTTATTTTGAGGACTGGTGCAATATGACCATCCAGCATTCAGTTTCTGACTTTCAGGGGTTTCGCGTGTCTGATTTTTCAATTTGTATCATGCGCTTGTCGGCCATCGGTGATGTAACCCACGTCGTGCCGGTCATTCATGCCATTCGCAGTCATCGACCGGAGGCTAAAATCACCTGGATTATCGGCAAACTCGAGGCGCGTTTGCTGGCAGGGTTACCCGGTGTCGAATTCATCGTGTTTGACAAAAAAGGCGGGTTTGCTGCTATTCGACAACTCAGGAAAACGCTGAAGGGAAGACAATTTGATGTCCTGCTTCATATGCAGGTTGCTGCCCGCGCTAACCTGCTCAGTACACTGGTAAAATCACCTGTCAGGGTCGGCTGGGACAGACCCCGCTGGCGCGACCGTCACCAGTGGTTTATCAACCGGTCGGTTGAAAGCCGGCCGCTACAGCACCAGGTGGATGCCTTTCTGGAGTTTGCAAAGGCGCTGGATATACCCGTGACTCCACCGCAATGGAACCTGCCGGTTTCCGATGAAGACATTCGTTGGGCTAAGCAGGTTTTGGGTGAGGGGCCACCGATATTGATGATCAGTCCCTGTTCCAGCCATATTTTGCGAAACTGGCAAGCATCCCGCTATGCAAAGGTGGCAGACCATGCCATATCAAAACATGGTATGCGGGTTGTTTTAACCGGGGGTCCCTCTGAGCTGGAATTAGCAACCGGAAAGGACATTGAGCAGTCAATGCAAAATGAACCTCAGAACCTGATTGGCAAAGATACGATTTGCCAGTCTGTTGCGCTCTTGAAACAGGCGACACTTGTACTGTCACCGGACTCTGGCCCTGCCCATCTGGCATCGGCGGTCGGCACACCGGTGATCGGCCTTTATGCGGCAACGCCGAGCAAACGCTCAGGACCCTATAACAGTCTTGATTTGTGTGTAGATAAATACACCGAGGCCGCCCGCAAGTTCAGGCAAAAAGAGCCTCAGGAGTTACGTTGGGGACAACGCATCGAGTTCCCCGGGGTCATGGATCTCATCGAGACCCCGGAGGTAATCGAAATACTGGATGGTTTTATGCTTAGTCAACCCTGAGTCTATTGGTAATCCTGGTAGGATTTCTCTTCAACAATCTCTGAACCAAGATAAACATTCAGCTCTTTTTTTGCATTGGCGCGCTGGTCATTGGTCACGTACACACTTCGTGCAAGGCCAATAAACACCTGGTCAAACTCCCTGGCGCGTTCCTTATCACGTATATCGTCTTCAATTTCCCACAAGGCTTCATTGATGGTTTTTAGTTCGTCGTGAATACGACGTACCGTGTCATCCTCATCAACCGATTGCTGCCATGAAGCCTGCAACAGCTCAAGCTCACGCTTTACATTGGCGAGTTTGGCAGCATCACTGATGCGTTCGGATTTAATTTCCAGAATGGTGATCTTGTCCAGTACTTCACCGGGTGAAACCGGTACTTGAATAATATCCATAGTCATACCTTGAATGCGTAGTTTTTATCAGGATCTCTCTCGATATCCGGTGGGTAACTCTTTCGCTTATCCGCGTAATATTTTGCTCTTTGGTCACCATCACTGGCGCCATTGAAAGTGATGTATAACACACGACGGGATTTATCCGTGGTGTTTGGCAAAGACCGGTGCGGCGCATACGAATCGAAAAATACCGCATCACCCGGTTGACAATGAACCGGCTCGTAGGATGCACTGGCCGTGTCCGCGTCAGTCAATGGCGCCCACATCTTTCCGAGAAGCCCTTGCTTGTGCATACCGGGGATCATTTCAACACTGCCATTTTCGGCATTGGTTTCATCGATCGCGATCATCGCGGTGATGTGTAATTTACCATAGTCATCCCAACCGGCCTGCACGTCCTGATGCTCTTTAAAACCATCACCGCCAGGCAGCTTGAAGTTGATCTTATCCTTGAATAACACGGCCGGCTCACCAAACAGGTCGCTGACTGCCTGTTGCATCCTTCGGCGGGTAATGAGTTCGGCAAAACCCTCGTGGAAGGAAACAAAATCCTCGATTCTCGAAATAATCCGTGAATCATCCTGCTTGCTGGACTCGAAATACATCATGTAATGACCAGGCTTTTCAGGTGAACCCGCAACCTCGTTTGTCCACTGGCTGATTTCCTGCATTTCTTCAGCGTTATACAAACCCCTGACAACCAGGAAGCCGTCACGGTGAAACTGGTCGATCTGCTCTTGACTTAACATCTGCGTAAACCTCTGTCTGACCTGCTCAAGATGTACCTAGCTTATACTTTTTCCAAAACGCCTTAATGACTGAAATCAGGTTATTGGTGGTCCAGTACAAAACCATCCCTGCCGGGAAGGTATAAAACAATACCAGGAACGCCAGGGCCATCAGAACGAGATTCCGCGAGTGCTTGCGTTGCTGGGCAGCGTCCATCGCAGGGTGAGAGTGCATTTTAGATGCGATGAACGAGAAACCGGTCATGATGAACGGCAGCAGATTCAGATACCCTCCAAAAAATGGTAAATGAAACGGTAGCTGCATAAAGGCATCCGTGTGCGACAGGTCTGCAATCCACAGAAAAGACTCACCCGATAAATGGATGTTCTCCGCCAGCATATCGAACGCGCCGATGAACACCGGAATCACAACGAACACACCGGCCAGGCTTTTCAGGCTATACAGTGGATGCACACCCTCCTGCTTGTACATCGCGATAATTTTTTCCGACTGTTCCGCGCCTTTGAATTCTTTTTTGATGGCGGCCAGTTTGGGTGCAAGACGTCCATCTGTCTCGTGCACCTGGTCCTGCAATCGATCAGCAATTCTACTCAATGGCCGCATCAATATTCCGACCAAAACCGAGAGCACCATCACTGCCAGGCCCCAATGTGGAACGACGATCGCAATGGATGAGAGCAGAAAATAAAGTGCCTGGCATATCCAGCGCAGCCAGAACCAGAGGCCGGAGTACATCAGGCTTTCCAGTTCGGATGCTGATTGTGAAAGCGCTTTTGGTTCGATGGGCCCAAGATAAAGTTCGAGATCAAGCCCCTTCTCAGGTTGTGTTACCTCAAACTCGATTGTCGCGTCCTCCACCCCCTCGCCACTGAGTGGCCTCACAGACAAAGGTGCTGCTGGTCGCACCATCGCGGTCCAGAACCGGTTTCGAAAACCAAACCATTCCTCGCTGACGCGCTCGATGCTCTCTTCCTCATCCAGACCGATACTTTCGACAGAATCCCCTTCAAAGAACAGGTACCTGCTCTGCTCAAGCAGGTTTCCGAAGCCGCTTGATGGCAATGGGCGGAAGGCCACTCCGCTGGTCAGGCTGGCTTTTTCTGCTTCATTGGAGCTAAAAGAAATGACCCAGCCATTTTCAGGAATTGTCCAACGGCGAAATGCATGACCTGTTGGATCACTAAATGAAAGCACCGTAGACCCATTGCCGGCTTCACGATTCAGTTGCCAGTCTTGGGGCGCACGCTTATGGAAAACCAGCATCCCCTGCGTCGCAGACAACAGACGTGCTTGCGCACCCGAATCGGAACACCCTGGAAAACAGGCCTCGGCAAGCAAGAGGTCACCTGTTTCGCTGAACTGTAAATTCAGGGACTGGGTGTTAACCGTGATGTCAGCAAGAACCGATGCCGAAAAGAACAGGCTCAACGTGATCAGCCAGACCCTGGGGCGTAAACACATTATTTGTGAAACCGTGTATTTTCGCGCATGACCGCTTCGAGCACATCGCTATTGAACTGCGGTTCATCCAGCAAGCGATAATCACCGTCGCGTACTTCATAGGTGCCATTTGGAAATGTTACGGTGATCTGTCCAGGCTCCAGAACAGCATAGTTGTAATAGCTGCCTGCGATCATCCAGTCCCACCCGGGACCGTCAAATAAATCCACCCCGCTGGCGTAATCAGAATAATCATTGGTGCACGCCAGCAAGCGCCGCATCAGGGTCGGAGACACATCGTAATGTGAAGTTCTATGCGAAAGTTCTTGAGGTGCTACTCCCGGCCAACTCAGTAACATCGGCACGCCAAGTTGCTGCCGGGAATAGGCTGATCCATGCCCCTGCAGACCGTTGCCGTTTTCATTGAACTCCTCACCGTGGTCGGAGGAAATCATGACCACCGTATTGTCCGATAAACCCCGGCTCTCAAGGTCATCGAGAACCTGGCCAATCAGTTCATCGACAAACATGACTGAAGTTTTATAGTCTTTAAACTCATCCGGCAATGGGTCTTCCGGGTCGCTTGAAACACGACCGGCATACTCCGGCGGAAAGGTTTGTTCGTTGACGGCATCGTAGAAAAGAAAACCAAAAAATGACCGGTCAGGATCACGCTGATCAAGCCAAGAGAACCAATCAGTTGTCATGATCCTGTCACGCTCCCACGGCGTAGCATCAACCGGTTCTGTCTCGATACGCAGATTGGCTATATTGGCAAATGCGGTCCGGTCAAGCGTCACGGGACGGTACATATTGGAACTGCTGAACAGACCAAACTGGTAATCAGCCGTCATCAACTGGTCCATTAACACCGGTGGTTTTTGCAGGGCTTCAAAGCTGTCAAAATATCCGGGAGGTAAACCGTAAAACAGGCTGAACGCCCCCATCCGCGAAGAGTTGCCACCGCTGAAGTGGTTGATAAAACGGCTTGCCCTTTGAGTTGCAAACTGGTCCAGATTCGGTGTGAAACCTTTCTCCAGCAAATCACTCCGCATGGCATCCACGAGGATAATCACCAGGTTAAGCGGCTCTGATGGTGAACACTGTAATGGTGCAAGCGGGTAGTTCAGCTTGGCAGCACCCGCCTGGTCAAGACGACCTGCCATTCTGTTTGCCAACTGGCGCTCCCTACTCTGGCTGATATCAACCAGGCCATAGCGCACGAGGAGTTTTTTGGCCGTAAACCCCCGCTGTACCGGCAATTGCTGCGCCATGCTGGTAACCGGCACAAAATAACTCGCATCGGCCCAGGCGTATATGCTTTGTGCAACCACGAAGCAGACCGCAATCAACGTGCCCAACACACGCCCACCATGCGCGGGTGCGGATACAACCCAGGACCATATCCTGCCCGCCAGCAGTGTTTCGAACACCAATGCGATAAAAAACATGACAGCGGTGAAAATCAAACTGGATGAACCCAGGATTTTGAGTGTCAGGATATTGATATGAAATCGGCTCTGCGACCATAACAGGCTATCGAGCAAAATCACGGCGATCATCAACGCCATCAGTAAAACAGCAAATGCTTTACACCATCCCAGCGAAGGCCGCAGAAGGATGACCGGCGAAACCACAATCAGCAATGGTAACAGGGCCAGCCAACTGTGGTGACTGATGTAAATTGTCACGAGATAAACCCAGGCCAGTGCAGAAGAACCGTCGGGGCCTCCACTCAAATAGCGAAGACCAATCAGACCAAAAACGATGGCATTGGCCATGGCGAACCAGCCCAGCCATCGGAATAACAGTTTTCGGTTGTTTGTGTCCGGAACTGGTGTACCAGGCATACGCCTACCCTTTGGCTTGACGTTCAGCCGCTTTCTCATCGGCCAGCCGTGCTATTTCAGCCGCCCCGAGCTGGATACTGTTACCTATGTTAAAGACCATCTCAGAGCGCAATTTCTGCATACGCAACCTGAAGCTCTCCTGGTCTTGCAGCAATCGGTCGATCTTTTGCGGAACCTCATCCAGCGCTTTTGGCGAAACGATATCACCGGCCAGCTCACGGAATGCGGCTTCCTGTGGTTCGATTTCCAGCAATTCCCAGTCCGGGTTTCGGATCCGGCGCGGCAGGTCAATAAAAAGCACTGGCTTTTCCAACCCGAGGGCATATTCGATTGCCATCGCCGACCAATCGGAAATCAGGATATCAGAGCGAAATAGGCTATCGCTTTCACTCATCTGATCCTGGTATTCAAAATGATCGTGATCACCGTATTTGTTTCTTAGCGTCTCGATCACTTCCGGTGTCAGTTTCAAGGTCTGGTGATGTGGCCTGACGATGACATGAAGACCCGCGTCCAGTAATAAACCGGTCAACTCATCACCACAGGTATTGAAGATGGACTGCTCACCCCAGGTTGGGGCGATCAAAACGGTGGTGATGCCGGAATCTGCCGCCTGCGTCGCACTCAACTGATAAGACATGGCAACAACCAGCAGGTTTTCCAGACGCGGGTGTCCGTATTCAAACAGGTTCCTGGGTTTGAGACCCTGAAGCGACTCGCGCTTGCGCAACTCATTCACATGGTGCGGGCCAACGCAAAACAGGCTGTCGTAGGCGTCATAGGAGTTGGCGTGATCCACCATATGGGTGCTGCCCAGTGAATGGAACAGGTAGACATAGTGAACGGGATTTATCGACTTCTTCAGTTGAAGGTTATCGAGATCCATCATGGTCATCACGACCACATCAGCCTTTTGAAAATTGAAATGCAGGGTCAGAAACAGCCCTTCCGGAATACAGATGGCCTTGAACAAATCGTGGTGATGACCGAGTCCCGGGTCGTTCAGGTCTGAGGTAACATAGGTTACCTTGTGTTTCAGTTCCTCATTGAGAACCGTGATCAACGGCTCAAAATAATGCCAGTCCTGACCGCTTTCGGAATAAATGACAATATTGCGCCAATCCGCAGCTAATTTGCGGTATTCACGCCATGCAGAAAAGCCGTTAAGAAGCCCCATCGTCAGCATCTGTTTCGGCAGGTTTGCGCTTGAAAAACGCCTTGATACGGTACCAGTAAGTCTTGATGGCAAGCGCCAATGAAGCGAAGAGACCCACAATGGCTGATATGAGCATACTCCCCGTCGTCGGATCCAGGTAAGCGAGCGCTGATAAAGGCGTCAACAGCAATGCGATAGAAACGACAACCAGCAGTCGCGGTTTACGCGGATATTGTCTACTGTGCTTTTTCATCAATTCTCTGTTCCTGCGATGACCGATCGAAGCGCCTGTTCCAACCGGGCCATGTCGTAATCACTTATCTCACCCATGGTTGACACCCTGAACAACCGCGATGCGAGGTCACCCTGACCAGCATAGATAACAAACCCCTGTTGTTTCAAACCATCGTGTAACTGGTTGTAGGTCAATCCATCCGGCAGGTGATAGCTGCGCAGCACACAGGAACTGTCCCCGGCGGGCAGCCATTCCCTGACACCCAGGCTTTCACAGGTATCTGCCACACGTGCGGCCAGTTTACGGTAACGCAGACGCCGCGCCTCCCAACCGCCTTGTTTTCTGAGCTCTTTCAACGCCTGGGCTAGCCCAAGCATGCCATTAACCGCAGGCGTATAGGGTGTCGATTGCCTGGCCTGGTGCTCTGCCCAGGCAGGCAGATGCAAACTCAGGCTGCGTGGCGCAATATCCTGTTTTAAGGCAGTTTGCCGGCAAAGAACCATGGCCAGTCCGGGAATCCCATGCAAACACTTGTTGGCGGTTGCGGCGACGGCCAGTAAAGACGTATTGGAAAACGGGATGGATTCTGCGCCGAAACTGGAGACCGCATCCAGTAACAGGTGTACATTAAACTTCGCACACAAATCAGCTATTTCATCAACCCGGTTCAAACGTCCGGTAGTCGTTTCATGGTGCACGGCAGCAACATGTGAAAAGTCACCCGTCGCGAGCAAGTCAGCTAGTGCCTGCAGGTCGATGGGCTCACCCCAGGCTGCCTTTAACGCCCTGCTGCGGATGCCATGAATACCGCAAATTTTGCTCAAGCGCTCGCCATAGACACCATTTTCAAGCACCAATACATACGCATCAGTTGGCACTAGAGATGCCATCATGGCTTCGAGGGCAAATGTGCCCGAACCACCGACCAAAACTGCAGCCCACACTGCGGGGTCACACTGGTAAACATCCAGCAGACCGCTAATCACTTTATCCTGCAGTTTAAAATACTCGGGTTCACGGTGGCATAAATCCACGCGTGCTACCGCTTTGCGTACGCTTTCGCTTAAGGAAACAGGGCCTGGATTAAGAAGAATGGGTCTCACTTGAATTTCCTGATTAAGACAAAATCACGATGGTATAACCGGTGACTAGTGACCGTGGCTCACAACCCACAACCAGATACCACAGCTCAATAGATAGAGTGAAATGGGTAATTCGCCATTACGGATCAGTGACTGGTAGGTATCCCAGCCACTGGCTTTCAAATCCGACCAGCGAACACGTCCGGGGATAATCGCGCGGATATTCTTACTCCATGCACGCCAGTCATCTCCAAAAATATTTTCCAGCTTGCTGTCTTCATAGGCGATCGCCGCCGGATACCAGATAAGAAAAAACAGGACCACGACAGCTGCTACATACAGATTGGCAGACGCAATGGTGAAGCCAATTAAAATGATGAAGTTACCCAGGTACAAGGGGTGACGGACCAGGGAATAAGGCCCGGTTGAAGCCAGTTGCTTGTTCTTGAAAATATACCCGGCCGCATAGATACGAAAAACCTGACCCACCACGACGAGCGCAAGCCCGATCGACACGGTGCCGATGTCCGGGTTTGCAAAATGTGCGCAGACGGCGACCAGTAGCAGGCCAATGCCCTGACGCAGTAACTCGTTGAAGCGAATACGATCAAACCAACCCAGTAAGCCAGTTCGTTTTCCCATCATGTTTATTCGGTCTTTGACCATTTGAAACTCCCGATTAATACGCGCAGATTTTACTTGATTTCAGCCCGTGATATGAGTGTTTTATCGGTTGGGCGATTCAGAGAGTATGTCAGGTGATGTTATTGCGATAATATCCAGGCCGTGCTCACACCGATATGCTGCATCAGACGCCGCGCAACCTGCCTGGGTTTGACCGCTGGACGTGGTAACCCTTCAGGGACACCCTGCCGGGTTTCGACCCGCATAAAGGCCGGCGCCTTCGCCTGTAAAAACCTTCTAACACTGCCACCATCCCCCGACGCCTGTAAGACGCTGTGATAACCACAGGCCATGGCTACCGCGGGAAAATCCACCGCGGAACTGACCGTTGCCTGGCCACCGGTCGACTCATGGACATGGTTATCCAGCAACAAATGATAGAAATTATCACCTGCATAGGCCGCTACCGTCGCCATATTACCCATGCGCATCAATACGGCACCATCACCATCAATAACAATGACCTTTTTATCCGGTCTGACCAGTGAAAGACCCAGGCCGAATGAGGCTGCGCAGCCCATTGAACCAACCATATAAAGTTGATTTGGGCGATCCTCTACCGCGTATAACTCGCGCCCGTTAAAACCGGTTGAGGCGATCAGAATGGTATCTGCGGTACTGCTTTCGTTCACTAACTGCGTTAGTACATCCTGTCGTGCAGGCGGTTCCCCTGCGGCATCACCGACCCCGCCAGCCTTCACCTGGTCCCGTTTATCCGGAGCACGGGTCTGCGGCAGGGGAAAAGGCGCCACCATACCCTTCTTCATGATCAAGGCGTAAGGTCTGCCGGTGGAATCCATGTGATCAATGGCTTGTTGCAAAACCGGCGCCACGTCTTCCTCACGATCCGGAAACCAACGCCAGGGAATTCGCATGGTGTCCAGAAGGTTCGTTGTGATTTCCCCCATCAACGCATGTTGCGGTTCATCCGGCTTACCCGGTTCCCCACGCAAGGTAACGATAAGAAGTATCGGAATCTGAAACACATGGTTCAATGAGGTCAACGGACTGACAGCATTGCCCAGGCCGGAATTCTGCATCATCGCGACTGCCCGGTGCCCGCCCAGTGCCGCACCGGTGGCCGTTGCGACCGCGTCACCCTCATTGGCAGATGAGATATAGGTCAGATCAGCGTCACCGATGGTGTAATTGATAAAAGGCGTCAGAAAAGAACAGGGGACACCTGCCCAGACATCAAACCCAAGGCGCTTGGCCGGGCCGACAAATTGACTTGCTTCGATCACAATTATTTCACCGTTGTCAGCCCCAGCGCCTCCCAGTTTTGCATACCGCCGCGATACCATTTGATCTTATTGGCGGGGTAACCGTATTTCAGCAGCGTCATGATGTTCCTGGGAGACTGGCCACACCACATACCATTGCAGAACAGGACCAGTGTTTTCACTTCAGAATAATTCCACAACTCATCCTCATCAATTGCCCCAAAGCGGTCTTCGAGAATGCCGGCGATGGTGATCGGGTTGGATGTATCCTCATTTAACAGGGTCCAGGGTATGTTAACTGAACCCGGAATGGTGCCCTTGGCCACCCAGTCGGGTGTGCGTGAGTCGATGACCAGCACCTTACTGCCGGGTTTTCCCGCCGCTACGAGGTAGTCGAGCATTTCCAGTTCACCAATAGTTTGCACGCCAGGCGCCAACTCGATGGGCCTGATGCAAAAGGGGGGACAAGGACGGGAAGTCAGGGCGTAATCGTCAGTGATGGTGTTTTTATTGTCCTGATTTCGCTCGATGAGGACCGGTTTACCTTTGTGGTTAACCTCCACTGAAGACATTTCCGGGGTGATACCTACCGGTTCGGCCATCACTAAAGAACTGTGAAGAAATATAAGTGCTAAAAAGCATCCCATGCCAAGTCGTGTGTTCATCGTCATACTCCCATTCATTGAAAACAAATTCGTGCTTGCGCCAGTGCCAGGTTTCGCTCAACCAGCCGCTGGCAAACTATCCATCCCGTGTATGTTCAAATGCACCTGCGCGCTCAAGGTCAGCCAGGTTATTGATATCCATCCAGTGTCCGTTTACATACTGCACCTGTGGTGCACGCCCATCCTTGATCAACTGGTTGAGCAAGTCCGGCATACCCATGGTATTGAAGTCCTTATCCTGCTTCAGTGTCGCTAGTGCCGCGCGCAAATACCCAGCACCCTTACCCGCTACCCGCATCATGCCTATCCAGCGACCATCCGCCTGCCTGCCCTCAATTTCGGACTCCCTGGCAACCTGGTCCAGGACAACTTTCTGCTGGTACATGGCGCGATTATCCGGTGCGGAGCAATAGGCCAGGTCATTGGAATCTCCAACCACGTTTGAAAGCACCGAGGAATCAACGGCTACCAAAAGTTCGGCATCCCAGTCGAGCAGGTTGTGCAACATGTATGACCGGAACAGCAGGTCACCATAGATAATCACCGTGTCAGTGGTTAAGTGATCCATTGCACAGCTCAGCGAAACCAGTTCACCGCTTTTTTCCCAATCATCGTTGACCAGGATATTCACACCCTGCACATCAATGGCATCGTGGCGGTAACCGGCCACCACGGTAATATCGTTGACACCCTGCTTTTTGAACTTGTCGATCTGACGTCTCAATAAAGGCACGCCTGCAACCGGCAGCATCACTTTTGGCCGTTCATGTGTCAGGTCATCCATGCCATGGCCCCGCGAGGCCGCCAGCGTGATCGCTGAGGCCGGGTGGCTTCCGCCACGGGCATAGCGCTTTTCTGCCTCCAGGAGCTCATCAGCGCCCTGTAAGCGGAATATTTCGGGCACCGTGGCAATACGCCCTTCGCATTCAACCAGTGAGCGTGTTTTATGGATATTCGCAGCCGTGGCCTGCATGGCGGAAATACAGGTACGTATCATGTGATTGGCCCAGATCACCAGCTCTATGCCCGCCTTCTCAAACACCTCGGTCGGCGTCGCATAATATTTTGTGGGAACAATCACCACCGGGCAACGGTTCGCCCACTCTTCAACAAAACCCAGCACCTGGTCCGGTTGACTGTGTTTGCTGTGCATCAAAATGGCATCGGCGCCTGCGGCATGATAGGCCTCTGCACGTTTTAAAGCCTCATCCAGACCCCAACCGGCAATAAAAGCCTCTACCCTTGCCACGATACAGAAATCATCATCGACCTGGGAATCCTTACCGGCCTGGATTTTGCCGCAAAAGGTCTGAATATCCTCCAGCGGTTGTGCTTCACCCTGGATAAAACTATTGGTCTTGGGAAACAACTTGTCTTCAATACAAACACCGCCGACACCAATCTGACCCAGTTTTCGCACCAGCCTGCGCATATTATTAAAATCACCATAGCCGGTATCACCATCCAGCAAGATGGGAATAGCTGGTGACATCGGTCATAAACTCCAGTTGCTCTACCACCTGGGTCCAGGAGAGCTCATTATTGTCACGAACCGCCTGCTGGGCAGACAGGGCCAGGCCGGAGCCCCAGATACCCTTGAACCCGGCTTCTTCAACAATACGTGCAGACAAGCCGTTATGCGCCTCGAGGATAAAATCCGTATGACCCGAGTTCAGCAGATTTCTCAGTTGTGTTGTCTTTTGCAGCATGTCTATTTCCGGGTTAAAAATCCGCTATGTCTTTTCTGATGGCGGGCAATACCTGTTTGATAGCCCGTTCAACATCTTCGGGAAAATCCACTTCCAGCCATGGCAGACCACTGACGTCCTCACAGGCGAATTTGGAGGGTGCAGCCAGCAGCACATCACGCAACGCTTCCTCATGCGGAGCACCCAACAAGCCCTCTGTATTGTAACCGGCGCAAGTCTGTGAAATTTCAGCGGCCACGTCACCATTGAACTTGAAGAAACCTACCGATTCACCCAGCGTATCGAATTCCAGATCAGCCGGCAGGGCTTTTCTGAACTCGACCATCTGACCCTTGTTAATTGCTATTTTGACCGGCTCGTCACCGGCAACAAAATCCTGGTCAATCAGATAGCAATTCTGATGTTGAGATTCGATCAGGCTCTGCATAATCTGAGGATGAAACAATACATCTGCATCCAGGACCAAAACCGTTTCACCACTGGTCATGACATCTTTCGCGGCAAGCAGGCTGAGCACGCTGCCCTTGGTAAACGCCGGGTTATAAACAAACGAGACCTCGGGACGTGAAGTTAGCGTACCCACGTGATCAATAATCTGGTCCGCCTCGTACCCCACCACCAGCGTCGCTTTTTTGACACCCTGCTGAAAAAGAATATCCATTTGACGCGCCAGTAAACTCCGGCCACCAAACTCCATCAGGCTCTTTGGCCTGCCATCCGGATTGAAATCAGCCAGGCGATTTCCACGGCCGGCTGCAAGAATAATTGCGTGCATTGTTAGCTTCCATTATTGAGTTGGTATTGTAACCCGTCAACGACGAAGTGCACCTGCTGTAAAGCTAAACAGAATCCATATATTCCAAGTGGAGAGATGGGTAACAAGTTATCAGCAGAAGATGATGGTTGAATCCTGCTGGTTTTTGAAAAGGGATTTAGTGTGACTGTCTTGGCTTTTCCTTGAAACCCGGCCCGCTGAAGAAAGCAAAACGGAACAAAACACACCAAAACACAGACAGCCATGTATTTGTATGGAGTTTCCCTGGCAGTGCTGCTCAATGATTGAAGTACGCGGAATGGTCTACCGGGTACACATCCTGTTCAGGCCTGGGGATGGCTGATTCGATACCCGAATTTCTGCGCGTTCGTCCGGCACTGTACTTGAAGCCCGGCCCGCTGTTGTCTTCGTCACACTGAAGACAGGGCCTTAACTTTCCTGACGGGGTGACGTTTTCACCCTCATAGCGATGAAACAAGAGGTTCAGCAGGCCATAGTCCGATATACAGGTACCAAGGCATGCCTTTTTTGTGTGACGGGCATTGTAGGCCCAGGAACCTACAAAGAAATCGCCGTCAAGGTATTTGGCAGCACCGTTAACTTTCATGATCTCATCGACCTGGACTCGGCACAATACGGAGTGAAGCCAGTCTTTTCCTCATAGCCTTTTTCTTTCGTGTAAACCCCGGTCGACGGGCGCACTGTCGCGCCGGTGTGATGAGGTCCGGCGTGGCCAGGTAAGCTGCGAGATCCTGCAAGGTTGAACAAGTGCCACAACGTCCTTGGTGGGTAACTATGAATCCGGCCGCTTTTGCTTCTGACGATGAGCGAAGCCGCGTAGCTCATAGTCTGAATCATCAATATCATCAAACCCAAAGCGCAAACCCGTCCTCAGACCCGTGACCCGAATGCCAGTTTCTTACCGTATCTGCTGCTTGCGGCTGATAAGGGTCCGGCACGCTGAACCCGTCGCGCAGGATCGGCATTGGTAAATTGCCCGGCAATGATTGCTTCAATATTTAATGCACGGGTATCTGCAAGCCGGTCGATGAGTCTCGCAGGTAGTTCGGATATTGCAGGTTGTGACCATGCAGCAAGGCAAGCAAACAATATATACAAGCAGGCAAGTTTTATTGTTTTCATGGTAGCTTGTAAAACGAATGGAGACTGGAACTCACACTATGCCAGCCAAATTGGGTTTTTCACAAGCTGTATGTGGGCGCAAAGCACGGACAGCCATAACTCTACCATAGGATCCAATCCAGTTGCCACCTGTAGCAGGTTATCCGCGGAACATGATGGATGAATCCGGCGGGTTTTTTTGAAAAAGGGTTAAATGTGACTGTCTTGTTTTTTATTACGAATAGCCCGTGTACCTGATAATTGTGTCATGATTCTATGTGTGTCAAACGGTATAAACCCATGTCCAAGTCAACCTCATGAGCCAATGGAATATAAAACTCCAGAGGGTTTCCCTGAAAATATTCAGACAAAAAATACAGGAAACAAAAAATGATCAGTTCCTTACTCTCAAAAAAAGCCGTTTCAATCCTGCTGCCAAGCCTGCTGCTGACAGTACCCTGCCTGGGGTTTGCCCGGTCTCCGGTGAAGGCCGCAGAGGATGTCAACGTACTTTCAGCACCGGAGATTGCCCACGCTTTGTTTACCGAGGCGGTCCAGTCTGACACGGTTCCCGGTATCAGCGTGGCCATTGCCGGGCGGGAGGGCATTATCTGGGCCGAAGGTTTTGGCTGGGCTGACGTTGAGAACAAGGTGCCGGTCAGCACCCGGACAAAGATGCGTATTGGCAGCGTGGCAAAACCATTAACAGCAGCGGCATTGATGCGGCTTTATGATGAGGGAAAAGTGGATCTCGATAAAGATATCCGCAGCTATGTACCTGACTGGCCGGACAAACATGACGCTGTCACTTTGCGGCAATTGACTTCGCACACAGCCGGCATACGTCACTATGAGGGAGATGAATTTTTGTCCAATCAAAGCTACCCAACCGTCACCAGCAGCCTGGATATTTTCAAGGACTCTCCCCTTGAGTTTGCACCAGGAACAGACTTCAGCTATTCCACCTATGGATGGACATTGATCAGTGCTGCAATGGAAGGGGCCGATGGCGGCAGGAGTTTTAAACAAATCATGGAACAGGAAGTTTTCACAGCGCTTAACATGAATGACACGGCATTTGATGAACCCTACGAAATCATACCCAACCGTCAACGCCCCTACTCTGTCCAGGAGGGCAAGCTGGTGAACTCACCTCAAACGGACCATAGCTACAAATGGGCCGGTGGTGGCTTTATTGCATCGACCAGCGATATTGCCCGTTTCGCCATGGCGCATATTTCCGGCGACTACCTGAATCAGGAAACCGTGGAGCAGGTTTTCAGAAAAGCAAAAACAAACGATGGTAAAACGGTTGATTTCGGCATTGGCTGGCAGATCGGCTTTGACCGCTACCGGGAAAGTTATGCCGACAATGCGGAAGCCATCCGCTTGATGAATGAACACCCGAATTCCGTTATGCACTCAGGCGGCAGCATGGGTGGCACAACCATGATGATCCTTTGCAGGGATCACTACCGGGCCGTTGTGGTGGTAAAAAACGTCAGTGGAAGCGGGGTCGGCAGACCACTTGTTCTGGCCTTGAAAACATTAGATGCGTTTAGTCAGCACTAGGCAGCTGCTGCCATAGGTTGGTGTCGCTATACATATCAATGATAAACAGGCTGGCATGCAATGCCCGCGCCTGCTCCGAAACCGGGTATTCGCCGCCCGTGACCTGGTTCATATTTGCATCGATAGCAGGTGCGAGGAGGTAGCGCAGACCGACATAGACAAAGACTGGCACCAGGGCCAGGACCGGGAGTTTTTTCATCACACTTTTCCTTTTGCAGACGCGGTAAAGACTGCTGTTGACTTTATCTTGGCCTTTTTGTCAGTTCTCAGGCAGTGATTGACCGACGATGGCGCCTGCCAGCCCCATCACGGCCAGCACGGCAATAACGCCTGACATACCGATCACTGATGACAGCGCACCAACTGACCCAACAAGCAGCAACAGCACGCCAATGACGGTATTACTGATTGCCACGTAATCGGTTCGCTTGTTTCCGGGTGCGAGATTGACCACGTAGGTTTTACGTCCGACGCGAACACCATCATGGGCGACGGACAGGATGAAATAAGCCAGGGGTAAAAACCATACAGTCTGCGCCAAGTCCGGAAGCAGCTTTTCTACCAGAAACGTGGTGATACCAATACCGGCCGTTATCACGGCTGCAGCAATCATTACACGTTTACTGGAAACGTCGGCGAACCGACCCCAGACCGGCCCACTTACGAGACTGGCCAAACCGGCCGCTGCCAGGAATGCCCCCAATACATGGATAGCTGAACCCATGGCGTCCTGGGCCAGTGCGATGTAAAAAGGCGCACTGAGCGCAGAACACATCAACAAGGCCCGGGTGATCACAAAGCGCAGAAAGGGCCGGTCGGTCCAAAGTAACCGCAACTGCTTCAAAGCCCCGATTGCATTGCGACCCCCGCCTGTCTCACCGCTAAACTCCCTGATTCGCGAATAAACCAGTGATGCGGCCAGCCACAGGCTTGCCGCGAAAAACAGCAGAATGGCCAGTGTTTGCCGACCCAACCGATCATCGAACGGAAGCAGCAGGGTCAGACCCACCCCCATGGTCAGTAAACCGGCCGCACTGGCTGACCAGCCAATGAGTTGTCCCCGGTTGGGTTTGGGAATGGTTTTTCCCATGACATCTTTGGCGGCAACCGAACAAAACCCGCGCGCGAGGCTAAACACAGTCACAAGGACCAGAATAGACCACCCGGCAGCCGCTCCCTCAAGATTTAAAGCCACCAGTCCGATTCCGGCAATGGCCAGAAATTGACCCAGGCTTCCTGCCACCCAAACCCATTTTCGTATTTCAAGCTGCCGGATCACACTGCCAATAAACAGTTGTGGAATCATCGAACCTGATTCTCGAATAGGAACCAGGAACCCCAGGACAAATGCGGGCGTTCCCAATGCGGTGGTTAGCCAGGCCAGTGTCGTTTTGGGACTGGCAATGGCATCACCCAGCTTGGTCATAAAATAACTGATCAAAATAAACGTGAAACCCGAAGGCGTTTCGCGGCAGGCGCTCTCACCGATGTCATCGCACAATCGCGCGTCGTCGTCGATGGTCAGTAGTTCATATATATTTTCAGTGGCTGACATTGTTGTGAGTATAGGGGGGAAAATTATGGACAGCCATAAGGAACCCCCAATACACTCCTGAACAGAAACATAGTCTGATTGCTTGCGTACCCAGGCCATGGCTGTCCGCTTTGCTTTCAAGTCCTCATAGGCCATGCCGCCAGCAGTGCCCGCACATCCAATCGCGCTTGTGACCAGAAACGAGCATCCCAGAAACTACCGGTGCCGTGGTCCTCGCGGGGATTAAAAGTGGCTGTCTTGGCTTTCTTCCGGCAGGCCCAATCGCTGCACCAGCTCTGCAAACCTCGGGTCGTCTCGTAGCGAATCGAATTCCGGTCGAAACCTGATATACATTAATTCAAGGGAACCACGCTCGACTGCGGCGGCAAGCCAATCCAAGGTTTCTCCGGGCTGCCCTGCCCGTGCGAAAGTCACGGCGATCGTATACGGATCCACGTAGGTGTTGGCTGATCTACTGACCAAAGTCTCGGCCATGGCCAGCAGCGCCGCTTGTGGGCTGCGGGCTTCGCCCCGTTCCAGGGCCGCCAGCAAATCCAAATCCTTCCGCTGTAAAAGGACCTGCCGCTCCTGCTCCAGTGCCTCCTCCATACGTCCCTGCTGCCAGTAGATTAAAGCCAGAAGCTGATGCATGGCATTACCTGGAATTCGCTCTTGTATTTGCGCAATCTCCGCGAGGGCCTCGTCATAACGGCGCATCATGTATAGGTGGAATGGAACCGGCATGTTGGAAATTGGCGAGAAAGGGTCGATCAGCCGCGCATGACGTATTTGTGCCAGCCCATCTTCAGGGCGTCCGGTCAGCATCAGGTAATCGGCATACCCGTGCAACGTCATCGAGTCATTGGGGTTTAGCCGCAACGCTTCCTCGAAGGACTGACCGGCTCCAGGCCAATCCCAGGCAAACAACCGCACCCAACCCATTGCCGAGTGACCGCTAAATGACTGCTCATCCAGTTTCAACGCTTCCAGCGCGGCAACCCGGGCCTGCAAAATTGCCTCCCGGGGTGATTCTTGTCCGTAATAGGCTAACATCAGGTTGGTTGCTGCCAACCCGCCCCAGGCAAGCGCAAACCCGGGCTCAACCGCTATCGCCTCTTCGAAACGCACCAGGGCCTTTTTTAAACTCTGCAGGTCAAAGCGATTGAGATGATACAGACCTCTCAGGTAGGCCTCACTGGCAACCGGGTCCACCGGCCCGATAGGTGTCCGACGTTGGGCAGCAGGTTTCTGCAAATTTGATTCGATTTCGGTGCTGATGGTTTCCGCCACTTCGCTGAGCAGGCCCAGCACATCCCTGGTATCCCGCTCATAGGTCTGTGCCCAGATATGCTCATCCGTGCTGCCATTGATAAGTTGTGCGGTGACCTGGACACGTTCACCGACCAGCAATGCACTGCCCTCTACAAGTGCATCCACCCCCAATTCCCCGGCAATGGCGGGCAGCGACCATTCGCTTCCACCAAAGCGCATGGTGGACTGGCGCGATATCACACGCAGCCCGCTGATCTTTGAGAGTTCGGTGATCAAAACCTCGTGCAAGCCTTCCACAAAGTAGTCCTGGTCTGGGGTACCGGCCAGGTTAACCAGCGGCAAAACAGCCAGTGACTCTATCTGATCTGGCCCCTGCCCGGCCATTTTGTCTGCACCCTTGTCGATGGCATCCCGTCCGAAGAGCAATACCAGGGCCAAAAATACGCCGACAAAGACCAATGCTATGACTAAATAACGACCGAACACAGGTAATGTTGGAGAACCCGCGGTATCAGGCTCCGTCTCTTCGACTTCCGCAACGAAGCGGTAGCCCTTTGAGTGGACTGTTTCGATATACCTCGGTGCCCTGGGGTCATCATCCAGTGCCTTGCGAAGTCGCGCAACGGCCTTGCTGAGCGCTGACTCGGAAACGACCGTGTTGCCCCACACCGTGTCCATCAGTTCCTCGCGCGTGACCAGTCGGTCGCGGTTACCGATCAGGAATACGAGAAGTTTGAGTACTGTGGGTTCGAGGTGAATGACCTGGCCATGGCGGTACAGGTTCCAGGCTTCCGGTTTAACAAGGAAGTCATCGAAACGGTATTCACGATGTTCGTTCACGAAAATTTTCCTGGCCTGGGGCTGTACCCCGGAAAACGGCCGTATACGTTGAGCTACCAGTATTTCATGTCCCGGCATCCTTGACAACCGGCAGCGCTCAACGCCTTAAAACCCGGTTCAAGGCATGGTCACGGTACCGTCAGAACATCGTCAACAAAGCGTCAAGACCCACCTGACCGTAAGGTATACGCTCTAATTGAACTGATGATGGTTCACTAAATGACCAAAAGGAGGAAAAGGCCATGTTTACCAAGTTAATCGCTGTCATGGGGTGCCTGCTGGTGACCTCGCTGCTATTCACTCTGCCGGCGCAGGCCGCCTCCGGTTCCGAACAACACCAAACCGCGTGGCCCGAGAAGCACATAAGTAAAGTAAACGGTACGGATGACTGGTTACCGGGAGTACCTGATGGAATTCTGTATTGCTCCGAGGGTGAGTTGGACATGTCCAACCCGCTTGTACCGACCTGTCCGCCAGGCACCACGCTTGAAATGCGTGATGTGACTGCACAAGCCCAGATGTTCGGTGACGATCCGAGACTGGTCGGCTTACTCAGCTTCTCAGTCAATGGGAGTCTGGACGGAATGATGTTCAGCGGCCCTGTTTGGGGCACCTGGACGCTCGAGGTGGCAAGCTGTGATGGAAGCTGGGAGGGCACATTTTATGGCCAGCGCAGCTACGTGCCGAATCAGCCCGGACCACTCGGTGATGGCATGTGGATCGGCGCACTGAAGCTCCGCGGCACGGGCAGCAGCGGCTGTGTAGACAGGCTGCGTATGACCGGTACCGAGCTTATCACCACGCTGACGCCCATGCCGGTCGCCTATGAGATGATCCCTGGTCTCTGCGACCTGGGTTGCTTGCCGGAAGGTGTCACCACGGGAAAGATCTACCCGGCCTGGAGACGCTGGCGCAAAGACTGATCTGAACGCAGCAATAATCGTTTATTCACTGGAGTATGGCCTGTGCCTGGCTGGCGCAGGCCATCGTTGTTAGATATTAAATGTGACTGTCTTGGTTTTTGTTAGTTTTCAAGACATTCACACTCCCGTTTAGTCCAGTACTTCGGTCAATAGTTTTCCCTGGCTGCCGGAAGGCGGTTTGATACCCAGGTAGGCCGACAGTGTAGGCGCTATATCCGTGGTATGCACTTTGCGGTCGATGACTTTATGGTCAAGTCCGGCTCCTGCGAAAACAATGGGCACATAGGTATCATATGCCCAGGGTGAACCGTGGGTCGCAGCGACTGTTAAACCATCAAAATCATTGATAAACCAATTGGGCTCGAAAACGATATAGACATCACCGGAGCGCTTCGGGTGAAAATTGTTCAGCACTGCACGGTATAACCAGGTATCAGGGACATTGCCACTTCGCAACGCCGTGCTGGATACAGCCAGTGAAACGCCGGAAAATTTTGATAACTCTCCGGCGATGGCACGCTCCAGTGCTGCCGGGTCGATGTTCGGGTTGAGCCTGGCATTGTCAGCCAGGTACAGGTACGGGTGTGCGTATCTTTCAATGAGCTTTCCTTCTATACCAAATTGATCCTTGATGCGCAGAATGGCTGCTTCCCTGTCCCAGTTGTCGGGTTCGACATAGCCCGCGGGTACCCCAATGCTGTTCAGGTAACCCGGTGAGTCCGGACCACCATGATCGGCTGATAGTACGATCAGCGTATTACTCAATCCCACCTGTTTGTCTACAAAACTGAAGAGCTCAGCCAGGCTTCGGTCAAGTCGCAGAATATTGTCCTCGGCTTCAAGACTCGATGGTCCAAACACATGCCCAACATAGTCGGTCGATGAAAAGCTGACACTGAGAAAGTCAGTGTGGCCACGCCGGCCGAGTTTTTCACCGAGCAACGCCGCCTTGGCGAAATCAAGCACTAGTTCATCCCCCGCGGGGCTAAGCGTCAGCCATGTCGTGAAGTAAGGGCTCTTGCCATCACCGAACGCATGTGGAAACACCCGGCCGAAGCCGCCCACGTCTGTCTCCCAGGCCCTGTCATCAGATGCGCCAAACAGGTAGCTCTCCTGCTTGTGCAACAGTTCCCAGCTGGTATTGGCGTAGGTTTGCGGCAACTGCTTGCTATTCCAGTCGCTTACCCATGCCGGGTATGTGTCGAGATAGTAGTTACTGGTGACGAACTCACCACCGGACTTTGAAAACCAGAATGCCGTGCCGGCATGGCCAGCCATGGAAATTGCACCGCGGTCCTTAACCGACACGCCGATGGCTTTGGAGCGTCCATTGTTATTGCTGCGTAACTCGTCGGAAAATGTCGATACCAGTATCGCAGCGGGTGAACGCCCCTCGGTTTTGGCAGCCCTTTGTGTCGGATCGATTTCAGCCCCTTCGTCAACATCGGCATCCGCGGTCAGAAGGCGATAACGGGCATCTTCAACATTATAGGTAATCACACCTTTTTCACGATCGAACCAGAGGTTTCCAACCATGCCGTGATCGGAAGGATTGGCGCCGGTTGCCAGTGTTGCGTGACCAACAATCGTTTCGGTGTTGGCATGAGCGTGATGAGCATTGCGATAAACGACACCCCGTTCCATAAGGTATCTGAAACCACCTTGACCAAGCCGTTCGTAGTACCGCATGGGTAAATCACCGCGCAACTGATCAACGGTGATTTGCAGGACTAACCTGGGTGGTTCTGCAGCTTCGTCTGAAAGGGCCGCACTGCTGCAGACCATTAGCGAAACGACCAAAAGTATACTTTTGGCGGACAAAAAACATCGTGTACTAATTCTCATTGTCTCAACTTGATTGCAGGAGGTTGTCGCCATTTAACCACATTTTTGAGAGCAAAAAGTCAGTACACCCACATTTTTAAGCAGCAAGAAGTTATAGGTGGGGTGCCCCTGGGTTGGGGAACCAGGGAAGCCAAACTGGAGATAATACCCGTAGTGTAATCACGTTGCGTTTGTTTTCGTCTTGATTCTATTTAATTGCCCATCCATTCGCCCTGTAGGTGTCAACTTATTGCAGGGCGGGACACTCCACCAAAAAAAAGCCCGGCTAAACCGGGCTTTTTAAAAACGTTTGGAAAGAGACTACTTAGTCGTCTTTACCAACTTCCTTCATAGACAGCCTGACACGGCCCTGCTTGTCGACTTCAAGCACTTTGACCTTGACCATCTCACCTTCCTTAACAACATCGGTAACATTCTCAACACGATCATCAGAAAGCTGTGAGATATGTACCAGGCCATCACGGCCAGGTGCCAATGAGACAAATGCGCCGAAGTTCATGATCTTGATGACCTTGCCTTCGAAGACCTGACCCGGCTCGATGTCCGCAGTGATCTGCTCGATACGTTTCTTGGCTTCATCACCGGCTTCCTTGTTAACGGAACCAATGGTGATGGTGCCATCGTCGGTAATATCGATCGTTGCACCGGTTTCTTCAGTGATGCTGCGGATGGTGACACCACCCTTACCAATCACATCACGAATCTTGTCCGGATGAATCTTGATCGTTACCAGGCGAGGTGCGAACTCAGACATTTCACCACGTGGCTCGGAAATGACCTTGTTCATTTCGCCGAGGATGAAATTACGTCCATCATGTGCCTGTGAAAGCGCAATACGCATGATTTCTTCGTTAATACCTTCGATCTTGATATCCATCTGCAGTGCGGTGATGCCATCGGCAGTACCGGCTACTTTGAAATCCATGTCACCGAGGTGATCTTCGTCACCCAGGATGTCACTCAATACTGCAAAGCGATCGCCTTCCTTGATCAGGCCCATGGCGATACCGGCAACCGGCGCCTTCACAGGTACACCAGCGTCCATCAATGCCAGCGAGGTACCGCAAACAGAAGCCATAGAGCTTGAACCGTTTGATTCGGTGATCTCTGATACGACACGGATGACGTAAGGGAAATCTTCCATCTTCGGCAGTACCGCGGTTACACCACGACGTGCCAGCCAGCCATGACCGATTTCACGACGTTTCGGGCCACCGGCAAAACCGGTTTCACCTACGCAGAACAACGGGAAGTTGTAATGCAGCATGAACGGATCTTTGTATTCACCGTTAACAGCATCGATCAACTGCGCATCGCGGGTCGTACCCAGCGTAGTTGTGACGATAGCCTGTGTTTCACCACGTGTGAACAGGGCTGAACCATGTGTACGTGGCAGAATGCCGGGTTTAACCGTAATCGGGCGAACCGTGGTTACGTCACGGCCATCAATACGCGGGTTACCCGACAGGATGTGATCTCGGACAAGGAACTTCTCAAGCTTGCCAAATGCGCCGGCTACATCAGCAGCTGATGGCGCGTTTTCGTCTTCCTCATTACACAGGGCTTCAATAACAGACGCCTTAACTTCTCCGACAGCAGCCTGACGCTGCATTTTGTCAGCAATTGCATAGGCAGCTATCAAGCCGTCTTTGGCAGCAGCTTCAACTGATGCTTTCAGATCTGCATTTTCAGGTTCTGCTTCCCATTCCCACTTGGTGACGCCAGCCTCGGCAACCAATTCATTAATGGCGGTTACGACGGCTTTCATAGCCTCGTGTCCATAGGTAACAGCGCCAAGCATGACTTCTTCAGAAAGAAGGTCTGCTTCTGACTCAACCATCAATACGGCTTTTTCTGTTCCGGCAACAATCAGGTTCAGTTTTGACTCTTCCAACTGGCTTGTGGACGGGTTAAGTACGTATTCGTCATTGATGTAGCCGACTCTTGCCGCACCGACCGGGCCACTGAATGGCATGCCGGAAAGCGCCAATGCCGCTGATGTACCAATCAGGGCAGGAATATCACCATCTATTTCCGGGTTGGAAGAGATCAGGTTAGCTGTGACCTGTACTTCGTTAAGGAAACCCTTCGGGAACAACGGACGGATCGGGCGATCAATCAAACGACAAGTCAATGTTTCCTTTTCGGTTGGGCGTCCTTCGCGTTTGAAGAATCCACCCGGGATACGCCCTGCAGCGTAGAATTTTTCCTGGTAATTGACGGTTAAGGGAAAGAAGGACTGACCGGGCTTGGCCGCCTTTTGTCCTACCACCGCAACCATGACCACGGTATCGTCCATATTGACCATAACGGTGGCAGTGGCCTGACGGGCAATTTCACCGGTTTCGATGGTGACTGTATGGTCGCCAAATTGAAATGACTTCGTTAATTTTTGCACTTTAATTTCCTGCTTTGTGTGAAGAGCCACCTGGCTCTTTTAGGCCTGATTCCAGGCATTTCCTTCATGTACGGTCAAGCACTGCCAGAACAAGTGTTGTGACAGGCATGACCATTTGGTACTAAACAAATTGATTTAACGACGTAAACCAAGACGTTCGATCAGATCGCGGTAACGCTGGATTTCTGTCTTCTTCAGATAGTCCAACAAACTGCGACGCTGATTAACCATGCGCAACAAACCGCGACGGGAATGGTGGTCATGCTTGTGGGCTTTGAAATGATCAGTGAGGTGTTGAATTCTTGCGGTCAATAAGGCGACCTGAACTTCAGGTGAGCCGGTGTCGTTCTCTGAGCGTTTAAATTCACTTACAACTTTACTTTTTGATTCTGCATTAATAGACATGGTTCCATCTCCATGAATAGAGCCCCGTGGTTTTTGGAAAAGTCCCACCACATGATTGTGATGAAGTCCTGCAAAAACCGGTAGCCCCGGGTTTTAGTTAGCCGCTCATTTTAACTGGCATACAACCACCAGACAAGGATAAAGACCGGCTACAGGTTAAAAACACGCATTGGCTGAAGTTCTCCATTGGAGCTTATCTCCGCCAACCCCAGCAAATCTTCATCAGGGCCATACACACGCACCTGGCCGACGGGCGACCCACCTGGCTGAACTGGAAACTGTTGACCGTGTTTGAACTTGCCACGCTGATCTGCGTCCACATCCACACGCGGCCAGGCCGGAAGCCCTGCATCAATGGGAAGCAGGACATCTGACAGTTTATCGCTGTCCCGGGCTTCCTGTAATTGCTCAAGTGTCTGCATGGGGAAGTTTTCAAAAGGCTCCACCAGCGTGCGACGAAGCTCGACCAGGTGTGCGCAACTGCCAAGGGCCTTGGCGATATCCTCGGCGAGTGTTCTGATATAGGTTCCCTTGGAGCAGTGAACCTGAAAGCTTAGCAAGGGAGCCTGCCATTCCAGCAATTGAAGTTGATGTATAACCGCAGCACGCGCGGGACGTTCGATAACAATACCGGCACGGGCGTACTCATATAGCGGTTTGCCCTCGTGCTTCAACGCGGAGTACATCGGTGGAACCTGCATTATTTCGCCTACGAAATTTTGCAGGGTTTCTGAGATTGTGTCGGAGTCGAGTCCAGGAACCGGACAGCTTTGAATAAGTTCACCTTCCACATCACCTGTAGTAGTCGCTTCACCCAGGCGGGCAGTCGCGTGGTAATGCTTACCTGCCTCCAGCATAAAGGCGGCTGTCTTACTTGCCTCACCCAGGCAGACTGGCAGCATGCCGGTTGCAAATGGATCGAGACTGCCCGTGTGACCGGCCTTGCGGGCCTGAAACATTCCACGGACTTTTTGTAATGCACGGTTGGAAGAGATTCCAACCGGTTTATCCAGAAGGACGATACCGCTAATATTCGCCCCGTGTTTACGGCGACTCATTAATCCTGATCAGGCTCTTCTGTGTCGGCCAGCGTTCTCTCAAATCCATCTTTGTCGGAGCTCAGGGCCTTTGAAATCAGCTCATCAATATGACTGCCCTTCTCCACCGAATCATCGTGCTCGAAATGCAATTCCGGCATATGACGCAGACGCAACTCCTTGGCGAGCCGCGACCGAAGAAAGCTCGAGGCGCGACGCAATGCCTTCAGGCTTTCCTGCGCTTTCTCAGGCTCAAACACGGTGATGAACACTTTTGCATGTGAGAGATCACGGGTCACTTCCACGTCAGAAAGACTGACAAACCCCACTTCCGGGTCCTTGATCTCCTGCTGGATCAGCTTGGCCAGATCACGCCTGATCTGGCCGGCGACACGTTCTGATCTTTTAAAATCCCTTGGTGGCATATTGCTTCAAACTCCCTTATTTAAGGGTTCTGGCGACCTCGGTCCTTTCGAAACATTCAACCTGATCACCTGGCTTGATATCGTTATACATCTTGACCCCGATACCGCATTCGGTTCCAGAGACCACTTCGTTCACGTTATCCTTGAAACGTCTCAATGACTCGAGTTCACCCTCGAAAACAACCACGTTATCACGCAACACCCTGATAGGGTTAGCACGTTTCACATGACCTTCGATCACCAGGCAACCGGCAATGGCGCCAAATTTTGATGAGCGGAATACATCCCGCACCTCGGCCAGACCGACAATTGTCTCCTTGGTCTCGGTGCCAAGCATACCGGTAATGGCAGCTTTAACTTCATCGATGGCTTCATAAATAATGCTGTAGTAATGCAGGTCAAGTTCCTGTTCCTGGATGACCCGGCGTGCACTGTTATCTGCACGTACATTGAAGCCGATGATGATAGCGCCTGATGCATGTGCCAGTGTCGCATCAGACTCCGTTATCGCACCAACACCAGAGGCCACAATACTGACCTTGATATCGTCATTGCTTAGGCTGACCAACGAGTCCTTAAGTGCCTCTACACTGCCCTGAACATCAGCACGGATAAGAAGGTTAACCACCTTCTGCTCACCTTTACCCATGTTCTCGAACAGGTTTTGCAGATTCGCGGCCTGCTGCTGCGCGAGACGGCTTTCACGTTGACGTCCCTGGCGCTGAGCCGCAGCTTCACGGGCCTTTCTTTCGTTCTTGACGACCAGCATCTCGTCACCGGCAAAAGGCACACCGGATAAACCAAGGATGACCGCAGGCATGGATGGCCCGGCCGATTCAATTGCGGCACCGGTTTCATCAAACATCGCCCTGACACGCCCGAACTCCTGACCTGCCAGAACCATTTCGCCCTGCTTGAGCGTGCCGTTTTGCACCAGTACAGTTGCAACCGGACCACGACCTTTATCAAGGCTGGATTCGATCACAATGCCTTGTGCACGACGTTCCGGATCGGCTTTGAGCTCAAGTAACTCGGCCTGAAGGGAAATACCCTCAAGCAGGTCTTCAATACCTTCACCGGTCTTGGCAGAAACAGGTACAAACAGTTCCTCACCGCCCCATTCTTCAGAAATAACCTCTTCCTGGGAAAGCTCGGACCTGATGCGTTCAATGTCTGAATCGGGAAGGTCGATCTTGTTGATCGCCACAATAAGAGGCACTTCGGCGGCACGTGCATGCTGGATCGCTTCCTTCGTTTGTGGCATGACACCGTCATCAGCGGCCACCACGAGCACAACGATATCCGTTGCCTTTGCGCCGCGTGAACGCATGGCGGTAAAGGCCGCGTGACCCGGTGTATCCAGGAAGGTGATAATGCCGCGTTTTGTTTTCACATGGTACGCACCGATGTGCTGTGTAATACCACCAGCCTCATCATCAGCCACCTTGGTCGCCTTGATATAATCAAGTAATGATGTTTTACCGTGATCAACATGGCCCATGACGGTAACCACAGGTGGGCGTGCAATACCTTCATCACCCATCTCGACATCAGCAGCAATGAGTTCTTGCTCAATACCTTTTTCTTCAGCCGGTCTGGCACTGTGTCCCAACTCCTCGACAACGAGGATAGCCGTGTCCTGATCCAGGTTCTGGTTAATGGTAACCATCATACCCATCTTCATCAGTACCTTGATAACCTCTGCGGCCTTGATAGCCAAAAGCTTGGCCAACTCCGCAACCACGATAGTTTCAGGAATCTCAACATCACGAACCACGGGTGCGGTCGGTTTGGAGAAACCATGCTCGGTGGGTCGTGAAGGGGCACTGCTGCGTTTCGTCGGTTTCCGACGCCGGCCGCCTGCACCCACATTGACATGCAGTTCCTGACGCCCGTAACGGGTGGCCGGTTTAGCACGTTCTTTCTTACGTTTGTGCTGTTCATCAGCCAGCTTCTTAAGACGTTCTTCTTCTTTTTTGCGTGACTCTTCTTCGGCTCTGAGTCTTGCAGCGGCCTGCTCTTCCTGTTCTTCCTGCTCACGCAAGGACTGCTCTTCGCGGGCTTTGATCGCTGCTTCCTCAGCGGCCTTACGGGCTGCTTCCTCTGCCTCCAGACGCGCTTTTTCTTCAGCTTCAACGCGGGCTTTTTCCTCAGCCTCACGCCGCTCCTGAACTTCCTTCAGCGCCTGCTGAACTTTCTCTCTTTCAGGATCCACTTCCTGTAAAGCTTCACGCTTCACATAGGTGCGACTCTTGCGGAATTCGACATTCACGGTCTTGGTCGATGCCCTTGGACCACTGCCCTGGATACGCAACTCGCTCATCGACTTACGCTTCAAGGTCACTTTTCGTGGCGCAGTTGCATCACTTTCCGATTTGCCATGTGATGACCGGAGGTGAGCCAATAACTTTTTCTTGTCGTCATTGGACACCGCGTCATCACCTGATGTGAGCGCGATGTTGGCTTTGCTCATTTGGTCAATCAGCTTATCAACACTGATTCCCAGCACTTCTGCCAATTGTGCGACGGTAACTTGGGACATATATTCTGCTCCTATAAGAACCTATGGGTTCTTTTTTTCAGGAATCCTGGTTTTCTTCTTCAAACCACGGGGCGCGTGCCGCCATAATCAATGCGGCTGCCTCTTCTTCTGACATTTCGTCAATTTCCTGCAATTCATCAACGGAAAGCTCTGCCAGGTCTTCCTGCGTACGGGTACCCTTTTCTGCCAGGCGGTAAGCAAGCCGTTCAGTCATTCCATCCAGGCTGAGAAGATCCTCTGCCGGGCTGTTGTCATCGAGCGCTTCTTCCTTGGCAATCAGTTGCGTCAGCAGCGCATCACGTGCGCGGCGGCGTAACTCCGTGACCATTTCTTCGTCAAACTCTTCAATTTCAAGTAACTCGGAGTCGGGTACATAAGCAACTTCTTCGATATTGCTGAAACCTTCCTGCACCAGGATATTGGCAACACCCTCATCAACATCCAGGCGTTCCATAAAGTTCTTGAGAACCTTTCCAGCTTCTTCTTCACCCTTCTTGTCAGCGTCTTCCACGGTCAGGACATTCAACTCCCAGCCGGTAAGGTCGCTGGCCAGCCTTACATTCTGCCCGCCACGACCGATGGCCTGGGACAAGGCGGCTTCTTCAACTGCGATGTCCATCATGCGACGCTCTTCATCGACAACGATGGACGCAACCTCTGCGGGCGCCATTGCATTGATGACAAACTGTGCCGGATTATCATCCCACAGGATAATATCGATCCGCTCACCCGCCAGTTCATTTGAAACGGCCTGGACACGCGAACCACGCATGCCGACGCAGGCGCCGATCGGATCAGTTCTTGGATCATTGGATTTCACAGCGATCTTGGCACGACGACCCGGATCACGGGCGCCACCCATAATGGAAATCAATTCCTGTCCGATTTCCGGCACTTCCAGCTCAAACAGGGCAATCAGGAATTCCTTGATGGTACGACTGGCAAACAACTGTGGTCCGCGCATTTCAGGCTTCACTTCATAAAGAAATGCCCGCAAACGATCTCCCGGACGTACCGTCTCACCCTGGATCATATGACGTTGGGCAACAAATGCCTCTGCATTGCCGCCCAGGTCCAGGTAGACATTGCCACGCTCAACCCGCTTGACAATACCGTTGATCAATTCACCTTCACGTTCCTTGTAGGCCTCGACCACCTGCTCTCTCTCGGCTTCACGAACACGCTGCACGATGACTTGCTTTGCAGTCTGTGCAGCGATACGGCCGAACTCGACGTTTTCCATGGGTTCTTCAATAAAATCACCCACTTCTAATTCGGGGTTATGCTTTAAAGCATCTTTAAGCAGGATCTGGTGATCCTCTGACTCAATTTCCGCTTCATCATCCAGAACCTCCCAGCGACGAAATGTCTCGTACTCGCCGGTGTCGCGATCAATCGAAACGCGTGCCTGGATTTCATCGTTGTGGCGTTTGAGAGTCGCCATTGCCAGTGCCGATTCCAATGCTTCAAAGATGACGTTCTTGGCGACACCTTTTTCATTCGATACTGCATCTACGACCAGAAGAATTTCTTTACTCATTTGCTGTTAACTCCGTGCAGGGTCATATCCCGTATTTCGTCATTATTTCGTTTTATGGCTGGCGAGGATCTTATCGTAATCCGGAACCAGTCTTGCCTTAACGATGTTGCCAATATCAATTTTTACTTCCGTACCATCCTGTTCAATCCGAACACCGGTTTCATCTGCGCCCAGGATAGGGCCGGAAAATTTACGCCGGCCATCTTGCGGGGCAAACAGGGTAATCTTTGCCGTACTTCCCGCAAACTGACGGTACTGCGCAGCCGTGAACAATGGTCTGTCCAGCCCGGGTGAGGAAACCTCCAGGTTATACTGACTCCTGATGGGGTCCTTCACGTCCAGCAGTGCTGCAGTTTCCCGGCTAACGGTTTCACAATCTTCAATAGCCACACCATTTTCATGGTCTATATAGATTCGTAATACCGCGTGTTTCGGGCTGCTGTTGTATTCCAATCCGACAAACTCATAACCCAGGTCTTCCACCAACGGCTGTAATAATTCATTTAGTTTCTGGACGCTCAAAACAAATACTCCGGGCACAAAAAAAGGGCAAACACGCCCCCGACGATCAGCCCCGGTCTAACCCGGAACCTTTACACTCACGCCCTACAGGGCGGATGAGACAGCATTATTTCATTACACTATCCAATCGTCGCAAGGGATCACCAGCCATTGCCGATGAAACAAAAAAGGGCCCTGCCGGACCCTCGTAAAATATTGGTAGCGGGGGCAGGATTCGAACCTGCGACCTTCGGGTTATGAGCCCGACGAGCTGCCAGACTGCTCCACCCCGCACCGGCAAGGAAGGCATCATAATGATTCGATGCCCCAATTACAAGACCTTATATTACTTAATACTCAGATGCCTGAAAAGCCCTTGGCTAATTACGCTTTGTTTGACAGTTAAAGTCCGAAACTTGTCATGCAAATCGTAATCAGAGAGCTGGAAAATATTCCCAATCCAAGAATCATCGCACCATTCAAGGTCAGTGCGGCACCAAAATCCACGGGCGCTGTGATGGGCGTCTCGTGTTCCGGATCATCAAAATACATGTACTTGATAAGCCGCAGGTAGTAAAAGGCACCGATGACGGCAAACACCACAGCGGTGACCGCCAGCCACAACAATCCTGCTTCTATGACAGCTTTAAGCACCATCAGTTTCGCAAAGAAACCAACCATCGGCGGTATACCGGCCATTGAAAACATGACCAGGGCCATAATCGCTGCATAAAATGGATTACGCTGGTTAAGCCCTTTGAAGTCTTCCAGGTTTTCCGCCTCAACACCGCGTGAGCTTAACAGTATGATCATGCCGAAGGAGGCAACTGACATAATGCCGTAAACGATGACATAGTACATCGCAGCACCATAGCCAAACGCAGTTCCCGGCAACAATCCCAACATCACAAAGCCCATATGCGAAATCGTGGAATAGGCCAGCATGCGCTTGATATTTGTTTGCATGATCGCCGCAAGATTACCCAGGATGATCGACAAAACTGCCAGGCTTGCCAGCATGCCCTGCCAATGAATGTGCAGGTCTCCCAGTCCACTACTCAGGAACCGGTAGGCCATCGCAAATGCGGCAAGCTTGGGTACAGATGAAATAAACAGGGTGACTGCAGGTGGCGCACCTTCATAAACGTCGGGGATCCACATGTGGAATGGAACCACACCAAATTTGAATGCAATTCCGACGACCACAAATACCAAGCCGAACACGAGGAGGATATCGTCTGTGCCCTGGACACGAATGGCCTCCGCAATATCCGGCAATAGCAAGCTTCCGGTGGCGCCATAAATCATCGACATACCATATAGCAACATACCGGAAGCCACTGAGCCCAACACAAAATACTTCATGGCCGCTTCAGAGCCACGTTTTGATTCCCGGTCAAATGCAACCAATGCATATACAGAAAGTGAAACCAGTTCCAGGCCAAGATAGATCATCAACATGCTGTTGGCGGAGATCAGGATCATAACCCCCAGCATTGCCTCCAGGCTAAGCGTGTAGAAGTCCGACCGGAACATATTGAAATTGCGCAGGTGGTATTTCGAATAGATGAATATCATGGCCATCAGAAGAAAACTGAATACCTTGAGTACGTCACCCATGGCATCCCTGATGAAACTGTCCGCAAACGCGTTTGCAGTGGGCACTCCGTCAAGTAAAAAACCACCTCGAAAGGTAATAATGGCAGCGAATATAACGGTTAACATGGCGAGCAGGTGAATTATTCCCCGACGCTCTTCACGCAGAAACAGATCGACGATCGCAATCACACCGGCCATCGCGACAACCCAGATTTCAGGAGCAGCTAGTAACAATTGGGCGCTGTTCATGTTAAATGACCTTTGATTGAATTATGTGTTGTAACAGGTTATCCACGGACGCCTGCATCATGTCGACCAGCGGCTGCGGCCATAAACCAAAAAACAGTATGGCGACTGCCAGTGTGCCAAGCACCAGCGCCTCCCGGGCATTGATATCCTGCAGGTTTTCGACCTCGCGATTAACCACGGCACCAAAAATGACCCGTTTGGCAAGCCACAAACTGTAAGCCGCCCCGAGTATCAGGGTGAATGCTGCCAGGAAGGCAAACCAGAAGTTGGCCTGGAATGCTGACAGGATGACCATGAACTCGCCAACGAAACCACTGGTTCCGGGCAGGCCCGAATTGGCCATCAGGAAAAATACCGCGAACAGTGCAAACCAGGGCATGGTGTTTGCCACACCACCGTAGTCTTTAATCATACGGCTATGCATACGGTCGTAAAGAACACCAACGGTCAAGAACAGCGCACCGGAGATAAAGCCATGAGAAATCATTTGCATCATGGCGCCTTCAACACCCAGCGCCGCACCGGATACGCCACCGGTCTTGCGATAAATTGCAAATGCGATAAACAAGCCGAGCGTTACAAAACCCATATGAGATATGGATGAATAAGCGATAAGCTTTTTCATATCCTGCTGCGCCAGGGCAACAAAACCGATATAGACCACAGCAATCAAAGACAGGGCTATTACCAGCCAATCCAGTGCGGCAGAGGCGTCGGGGGTGATAGGCAGGCTGAACCTGATAAAACCATAACCACCGATCTTCAACATGATGGCCGCCAGGATCACCGAGCCACCGGTTGGTGCTTCAACGTGAGCATCCGGTAACCATGTGTGTACCGGAAACATCGGAATCTTGACAGCAAACGCAGCCAGAAAGCCGACAAACAGCCACTTCTGAGCAGTCAAACCCAGGGGCATTTCATGCCATGCAAGGATGTCCCAGGTGCCTGACTGGATATACAGGTATATCAGGCCGATCAACATGAACACGGAACCAAGGAATGTGTACAAAAAGAACTTGATCGTCGCGTAAACCCGGCGCGGCCCACCCCATATACCGATAACCAGGAACATCGGGATCAGCATGGCTTCAAAGAACACGTAAAACAGCAAGGCATCAAGTGCTGAGAAAACACCAATCATCAGGCCTTCCATCACCAGGAAGGCTGCCATGTACTGGCTTACATTCTTCTCAATTGAGCGCCAACCGGCGATCACGACCAGCACACCGAAAAACATGGTCAATAGTATCAACGGGGCAGAAAACCCATCCACACCGAGGGTGTAGTTGATATTAAAAGTTTCAATCCACACCCGTTGCTCAACAAACTGCATTGCGGCAGTTGAAGTATCAAACGAGAAGAACAGGGGCAGACCCAATATAAAGGTAGCCGATGCGATCAACAGGGCGAGGCCCTTGGCCAGGGCTGGCCGTTGATTACCTGCAACCATCACTGCCACGGCGCCCAGTATGGGCAGCCAGATCAAAATGCTGAGTAGTATTCCGTTCATCGTCCCGTTCATCGTCCAGGCACCATAGTCACCCAGACTGCTAAAATTCCTATCAGTCCGATAATCATGGCAAAGGCATAGTCATACAAAAACCCGGTCTGCCAGCGGCGCACCCGCGCGGCTATCCATTCAACCACCCGTGCTGAACCGTTGACGAGACCATTATCAATAAAGCCGGCATCTGCTTTGTTCCACAAGTTTTGGCCAAGCTTCACACTGCCCTCGGCAAAAATTTTCTGGTAGAACTCGTCAAAGTAATACTTGTGATCAAGCAGACGGTACAAAAACGGAAAGCGGTTCTGCACGGCGTCGGCAATCGTGGGCCGGAACTGGTAAATAACCGTCGCAAGAACAAAACCGGCGATCATTAACCAGAAAGGCAAGGTGTAAATTGCGTGCATGGCCATCGCAGTGGCACCGTGGAAATGCTCACCCAATTCAGCGAGAACATTGTTCTTCTCAAGAACAAAGATTGAGTCGTCAAGCCAGCCACCAAACAGAACCGGCTCGACAGTCATCCAACCAATAACGATTGAAGGAATGGCCAGCAGAATCAGCGGCAGTGTAACCACCCATGGTGACTCTTTGGGCGCATGTGCCAGTTGCCCTGATGGCGGGTGATCACCGGCATCGTGAACAACCTCAAACCGCTCCTTACCATGAAACGTCAGGTATAGCAGCCTGAAACTATATATAGCCGTGATCAGAACACCCGCAACAACTGCGAAGTAGGCAAATTCACTACCCCAGCGATGCGAGTCGGCGACCGCCTCGATAATTGCGTCCTTGGAATAAAAACCGGCGAAAAACGGAAAACCGATCAGTGCCAGTGTGCCAATCCAGGCAGTCAGCCAGGTGACTGGCATATATTTTCTCAGGCCACCCATGTAGCGCATATCCTGCTCATGGTGCATGGCAATAATGACGGAACCTGCACCGAGGAACAGCAGTGCCTTGAAAAATGCATGTGTCATCAGGTGGAATATGGCCGCTGAATATGCCGATACACCCAGTGCGACGGTCATATAACCCAGCTGCGAAAGTGTCGAATATGCGATGACACGTTTAACATCATTCTGCACAATACCGATCAAGCCCATTGAAAGTGCGGTTACCGCACCGATCAACAGAACAAAGCTAAGAGCCGCATCACTCAATTCAAACAATGGTGACATTCTGGCTACCATGAATATACCGGCAGTTACCATGGTCGCGGCGTGAATCAAAGCGGATATCGGCGTAGGGCCTTCCATTGAATCCGGAAGCCACACATGCAATGGTGCTTGTGCCGACTTACCCATGGCACCGATAAACAGGCACACGCAGATAAAGGTCAGCATGTTCCATTCGATGCCCCCGGGGATTGAAATTGTCTGCCCAATGGCACTGTTGGCCTGTGCAAAAACCTCTGCATAGTCGAGCGTACCAAAAGTGAGCAATATGGCGGCAATTCCCAGCAAAAACCCAAAATCACCGACCCTGTTCACCAGGAAAGCCTTCAGGCCAGCCTTGGTCGCAGAATCCCTGTCATACCAGAACCCGATCAAAAGATAGGACACAAGCCCCACCGCTTCCCAGCCAAAGAACAATTGCAGGAAGTTGTTGGACATGACCAGCATCAGCATCGCAAAAGTAAACAGTGCGATGTAACTGAAGAAACGCTGGTAACCCGGATCATCACGCATATAACCAATCGTATAGATATGGACCATAAATGAGATAAAGCTCACGGTACACATCATTAATGTCGTCAGGTGATCAACCAGGAAACCAACCTGGAAGCGAATGCCATCCGCAACCATCCAGGTATACACATTGATATTTACAGCATCAAGCGTGCCGTTGATCTGCTGTACCAGCAGCCAGGCTGACAAGGCAAATGACAGACCGACACCCAGAATCGTAACTGTATGAGAGCCCACCCGGCCGATCTGGTTACGGAAGAATCCCGCCAGGATCGCGCCACCCAAAGGCAACAACGGAATCAGCAGCAGTGTGGTTTGCAACGACATGTTCATCCTTTCAGATCGTCCAGTTCGGCAACATTAATGGTCTGCCGGTTACGGAAAAGCACCACCAGGATAGCGAGACCAATACCCGCCTCGGCCGCCGCTACCGTCAGTATGAAGAAAACAAATATTTGTCCGTCGAGATTACCCAGGAATCGGGAAAATGCGATGAAGTTCATGTTAACCGCCAGCAACATGAGCTCTATGCACATCAAAAGAATGATGATGTTCTTACGGTTAATAAAAATTCCGGCAACACTCAGACTAAACAGAATTGCGCCAAGGGTCAGAAAATGTGCAAGTGTCAGCATGATATTTCCTCAAACGCTCCGTGGCTTCTCTGATTTCATCTTGACCAGCCTGACGCTTTCATCACGACGGGCCTTGACCTGTACCGACGGATTCTGTGTCTTGATGCCGGGTCGTGTACGAAGCGTCAGAGCGACCGCCGCAAAGATTGCAACCAGCAAGATCACACCGGCAACCTCAAACGGTAATAAGTAATTGGTATACAGCAGTTGACCCAGTTCGCGGGTATTGCTGTAACCCTCGGGATTGGGCGCTGGTATCGGAAACATCTCTGCGCCAAACCGGCCCCTGCTCCACACCACCATCAACAGTTCTATCGCCATGATGATGGCCACCACGACGGCCACGGGCAGGTAGCGGATGAAGCCTTCCTTGAATGGCACCAGGTTTATATCCAGCATCATTATCACGAACAGGAACAGCACCATCACCGCACCCACGTAAACGACCACCAGTATGATGGCGAGAAACTCCGCCTCCAATAGCATCCAGATGGCGGCTGCGCTGAAAAAGGCCAGGATAAGAAACAGTACGGAATATACCGGGTTGCGTGCGGTTATGACCGACACACCGGCAAATACCAAAACCAATGAAAAAGTATAAAAAACGAATTCCTGGACAATCATCGGTAGGCCGCATCCCTGTTACGATTTTCTGCAATCTCTGATTCAAAACGATCACCGACTGCCAGTAGTTTTTCTTTGGTCATGATGCCCTCTTCACGGTTCTCCATGTGATATTCGAGAAACCCGGTTTCAACAATTGAATCAACAGGGCAGGACTCTTCACAAAACCCGCAGAAAATACATTTGAATAAATCTATGTCATAACGTGTTGTGCGACGACTGCCGTCTTCACGTTGCTCAGACTCGATAGTGATGGCGAGTGCAGGACACACGGCTTCGCATAACTTGCAGGCAATGCAGCGTTCCTCACCATTCGGGTAGCGACGCAATGCGTGCAGACCGCGGAAACGAACCGATTTAGGTGTCTTCTCATCCGGGTAGTTAATCGTGATGGTTGGACGGAACATGTGGCGCATGGTGAGACTCATGCCCTTGAGCAACTCGAGCAACATCAGGCTGCGGAAATATTGAATTATTCTTTTCATCCTCAGCTACCCTTTGTCACGAACCCGAGAACGGTCATCATGGCTGCAACCATCACCCAGACCATTGTTATCGGAATAAGTACTTTCCAACCCAGACGCATGATCTGGTCATAACGGTAGCGGGGGAATGTCGCCCGGTACCACAAAAACATGAACATGAAGACAACCGTCTTGGCCAGGAACCAGAATATGCTGCCCTCAGCCAGGAAGGTATCGCCCAGTACCGGCACACCCTCAAACGGTGACAACCAGCCACCTGCAAACAGGATGGCAGTCAAACCTGAAATCAGGATCATGTTGGCATATTCTGCCAAAAAGAAAACGGCAAACGACGAGCCTGAATATTCGACGTGGAAACCCGCGACGATTTCTGATTCACCCTCGGCCTGGTCAAACGGTGCACGGTTTGTCTCAGCCACACCTGAAATCATGTAAATAACGAATAACGGCAACAACGGCAACCAGTACCAGTCAAATATACCGCCCTGCTGTGCCAGGACAATTTCCCGGAGATTCATCGAGCCGGCGAGAATCAACACGCCAACCAGTGAAAACCCCATCGCAATTTCATAGGACACCGTCTGTGCCGCTGCACGCATCGCGCCGAGAAATGCGTATTTTGAGTTGGACGCCCAACCGGCAATGATGATGCCATAGACACCCAGCGAGGTAAGCGCCAGTACATAGATCAAACCGGCATCGACATCCGCCAACACCAGGAAATCATTAAATGGCACGACAGCCCAGGCCGCGAATGCCGGTGTCAGGGCAATGACCGGTGCCAGCAGGAACAGGTAGCGGTTGGAATTGGTCGGCAGGATGATCTCTTTCAACAGCAATTTGAAAACATCGGCAAATGGCTGTATCAAGCCCAGCGGGCCAACCCGGTTAGGTCCGACGCGAATCTGCATTGCACCGATGACCTTGCGCTCAAAATATGTGTAGAACGCCACGGCCGTAATCAATGGAACAGTAATCACCAGGATCTTGAGCACCGTCCAGATCAGGTATTGTGACTGAATCCATTCCCAAACCGATATGAGCATATCAAGCATCAGGCCGCCTCCACGCTAATGGGTCCAAAACTGTCGCCAAGTGTACTGCTGACCGCAGTTGCGCTTTTCACCCAAACCGCACCCGCAGGTAACTCACCACACAAACGGACTGGAAGAATGACATGTGTATCACCCTGGCTGACCTTGACTTCATGACCGTCGACGAGACCTTTACGGCCAGCATCATCAGGGTTCAGACCGACGAAGGTATTCTCGGCGTGCACCGTCTGTTGCAGGTGTTCTGAACGACGACACACGGCATCGACCGCATACATTGCAAGCTCACCAACCCGATAAAGATCAGTCCCGGTCTTTGGTGCGGGTAATTCAAATTCAGTTGTCTGACTGGCAGACTGGCTGATGTCTTCAAGCATCTCGTCACGCAGCGACGCGATGGTGACCTGGGAAAAGCCATCCAACTCAAGACTCGAACCCAGTCGACGGAGGATTTTCCAACCTGGTCTGGCCTGGCCTGACGCTTTCACTGCCGGTTCTACCACGAGCGACTGGCCGTCAAAGGTATAAAACAGACCTTCGGACTCTGCCAGCGGCGCCAGTGGCAGTATTACGTCAGCCACTGCTTTCAATCCGTCACTGGCAAAAGAGGATACGGCTACCACACTCTCGGCCGATGCAAGTGTTTGCATGGCAAGTGCCGGGTTAGCCAGATCAAATTCCGGTTCAATATCCCATAACAGGTAGCCCTTGAGCGATGTGCTCAGCATTTCCCGGGTATTGAGACCTGGACCTGCCTGACTCGCTGCTGCCACCATGGCAGCACCCGTGGCATTGGCCCCATGGGAAAGTACGTTTAGGTTCGCACCGCTTGCGTTTGCAATCCAGATTGATAACTGACGTAACCAGGAAGCCTGTTCATGCGCCATCGCTGCCTGTCCCAGGATCAACATCTTGGCGCCGTCGCCGGTCAGCATTTCAGCCACAGCTTCATGAGCCGCAGCCACCTGGTTTTCCGATACCGCTGCTTGCAGGTCACCGGGGATTTCTTTTCCGGTTACCTTGGCAACCGCCACCGCAATTGTTGCCAGTTCAGCAACCATGTTTTGCGGGGCTGTGATTATTTTATCCGCCAGTTCGAAGTGGAAGTTCCAATCCACCGGGTTCAAGGCGGCTACTTTTCCACCGTTGCGCCATGCCTTGCGAACACGCTGACCAAGAATGGGGGCTTCGTGACGGATATTACTACCAATCAGGAAAATCGCCTGGGCGTCATCAATGGAAGCCATCGGTGTTTCAAATGATGCAGTGCGGCCAAGGCCTGCGCCGTCACTGAAATCCTGTTCTCTTAAACGGTAATCTACATTGGCGCAGTCAAAACCGTTAGCCAGGCGTCGGGCGAGGTAGTGTTCTTCCGTTGAGGCATTCGGCGAAAGCAGAACACCGAGGTTGCCGCCACCATGTGCCGTTACTGATTTGCGCAGCGCCTTTGAAGCGACGCGAATACCTTCATCCCATGAAACGTTTTGCCACTCGCCATTCACCTTGACCATGGGCTCGATAACCCTGTCATCGGAGTTCAGGCCGAAATGAGAATAACGGTCACGATCTGACAGCCAGGTTTCATTGGTAGGTTCGTTGTCCCGGGGTACCGCACGCAGAACCTTTCCACGGCGTGTGTGGTACCACAAGCTGGAGCCAACACCATCGTGCACAGCCACGGACGGCCGTGCCATTAATTCCCAGGCACGTGCCGAGAAACGGAACGGCTTATTGGTTAACGCACCCACCGGACACAGGTCAATCACATTTCCGGATAATTCGGAGTCAATTCCCTGCGAAAGACTGGTGCTGATCTCGGAGCGATCACCGCGTCCGAACATGCCCAGCTCATTGGTCCCCGCGATTTCATCGAGGAAACGCACACAGCGCGTACATTGAATACAACGGGTCAGGTCGGTTTGCACCAACGGCCCGATATTATGATCTTTGACGACGCGTTTGCGCTCGGTAAAACGGGAAACAGAGCGGCCATAGCCCATTGCAAGATCCTGCAATTCGCATTCGCCACCCTGGTCACAAATCGGACAATCAAGCGGATGATTGATTAACAGAAACTCCATAACACCATGCTGGGCGTCGATCGCCCGACGTGACTGGGTATAGATTTTCATGCCATCCATAACCGGTGTGGCGCAGGCCGGCATCGGTTTGGGTGATTTTTCAACATCCACAAGACACATACGGCAGTTGGCCGCGATACTCAGTTTACTGTGGTAACAAAAACGCGGAATACTGATACCAGCCTTGTCGGTGGCCTCAATTATCATCGAGTTTTTAGGCACTTCCATGGCCTGACCATCGATTTCGATGTTGACCATATCAATCACTGCTTCTGGCTGCGTGCTCATGCAGCTTTCCCCTTCTGATCATCAACCATAGACCGGCCGTTTTCCACGTAATATTCAAATTCATGCCAGTACTGACGCAGGAAGCCCTGCACCGGCCAGGCGGCTGCTTCACCAAAGGCACAGATGGTGTGACCCTCAATTTGTCCTGCCGCAGATTTCAATAACTCAAGGTCTTTCAATTGGCCCTTGCCTGCCACAATTCTATCGAGGACCCGGTGCATCCAGCCCGTACCTTCACGGCAAGGCGTGCACTGACCACAGGATTCCATGTGGTAGAAGCGTGAGATGCGTGTACAGGCTTTGACCATACAGGTGGTTTCATCCATGACGATGACGGCACCGGAACCGAGGCCAGAACCAGCCTTGGACAAGGCATCAAAATCCATCGTGATACCCATCATCACGTCAGCGGGCAATACCGGCATGGATGAACCACCGGGTATCACACCCTTGAGTTTGTTGCCGTTACGTACGCCACCAGCCATTTCAAGCAATTCGCTAAACGGCGTACCCAGTGGAACTTCATAGTTTCCGGGCTTATTCACATGACCGGAAACAGAAAACACCTTGGGGCCGCCATTATTGGGCTTGCCAATATCGAGGAACCATTGTCCCCCGTTGCGCATGATATGCGGGATCGAAGCCAGTGATTCGGTATTGTTGATGGTGCTGGGTTTGCCGTACAGGCCAAAGTTGGCAGGGAAAGGCGGCTTGAAACGTGGCTGGCCTTTTTTGCCTTCCAAAGATTCCATCAGGGCCGTTTCTTCACCACAAATATAGGCACCGGCACCGAGGGCACCGTAAATATCCATGTCAATTCCGCTACCCATCAGATCTTTACCAAGCAGACCTGCTGCATAGGCTTCTTTCAGGGCTGCTTCGAAACGTTCAAATGGTTCGTGGTGGAATTCACCACGCAGGTAGTTATAGCCCACGGTGGCACCCATTGCATAGCCGGCGATCGCCATACCCTCAATGACTGCATGCGGGTTGAACCTGAGGATGTCCCGGTCATGACAGGTGCCAGGCTCGGACTCATCAGAATTACACAGGATATACTTTTGACCCGGTGCTGAACGGGGCATAAAGCTCCACTTCAAGCCAGTCGGGAAACCCGCACCACCGCGTCCACGCAGGGCTGAAAGCTTGACGTTTTCAATGATTTCCCCGCGGTCGGTTTTCTCGGCCAGAATCTTCTTCCATGCCTTGTATCCGTCGATGGCAAGATAGGTTTCCATCGACCATGGCTGTTCAGCATCAAGCGTAGTGAAGACGACGTTGTGGTCTGCCATTAGTCAAGCCCATCCAGTATCTTGTCGATTTTATCTGTATCGAGGTTCTCGTGATAATGCCCGTCGACCACCATCGCGGGCGCGCCGCAGCATGCGGCCAGGCACTCTTCTTCAACGATCAGTGTGATCCGGTCATCTGCCGTGGTCTCACCCAGCTTGATACCCAGTTTCTTCTCGATATGGCTGACCATGTCTTCGGCACCATTGAGCCAGCATGAAATATTGGTGCAAACGTTGACCTTGTGCCTGCCGACCGGTTTTTGATCAATCATCGAGTAAAAACTGGCCACTTCAAAAGCCCAGACAGGAGGCAGGTCCAGGTAATCCGCAACCGCCTCAACCATGTCCTTGCTAACCCAGCCACCGTTCTGGTGTTGTGCAGCAATCAGCGCCTGTATCAAGGCGGACCGCTTGTTTTCTGCCGGGAATTTGCTGACCCAGTGATCGATGTTTGCACGGGTATCTTCATTAAGCAGAGCCTTTTTACCGGCAATGTGTTCAGCTTTATGACTCATTAGCGGTCTACCTCACCAAATACGATATCAAAGGTTCCCATGAGCGCCACGACGTCACCCAGCATATGTCCTTTCGCCAACTCATCCATACATGCAAGGTGGGCGAAACCAGGCGCTCTTAAGTGCACACGGAAGGGCTTGTTGGCGCCGTCTGAAATCATGTAACAACCGAACTCACCCTTAGGTGCCTCAACGGCTGCGTAGGTCTCACCTTTTGGAACACTGTAACCTTCGGTGAACAATTTGAAGTGATGGATCAGGGCCTCCATGTCATCCTTCATTTCTTCCCGGGTTGGCGGGATAACCTTGAAGTTTTTCAACATGACATGACCTGGGTTGGCGCGTAGCCATTCAACACATTGCAGAATGATGCGCGCGGACTGGCGCATTTCTTCAATACGGACCAGGTAGCGGTCGTAACAATCACCATTGATACCGACAGGAATATCAAAATCCATCTCGTGATACATGGCATAGGGCTGCTTCTTGCGAAGATCCCATTCGACACCCGAGCCACGCAACATCGGTCCGGTACAGCCTAGTTGCTGGGCACGTTCAGGGGATAGCACGCCTATGCCGACGGTACGCTGCTTCCAGATACGGTTATCGGTCAGCAGGGTTTCGTATTCATCCACCTTGGACGGAAAATCCTTTGCAAATGCCTCGATAAAATCGAGTAATGTGCCTTCACGCCATTCGTTTCTTTGCTTGAGCTTTTTACCCTTGGTCCAGGGTGTCTCTTTGTACTGCGGCATGGAATCAGGTAAATCACGATACACACCACCCGGCCGGTAATAATTCGCATGCATACGCGCACCCGATACCGCCTCGTACATATCGATGGTCTGTTCACGCTCACGAAAGGCGTACAGGAAGACAGTCATGGCGCCAAGGTCAATACCACTCGAACCGATCCATAACATGTGATTACCAATACGGGTAATTTCATCAAACATGGTACGTATGTATTGGGCGCGCACTGGCGGCTCAATACCCAGCAACTGTTCAATGGCGCGAACATAGGCGTGCTCGCTGCACATCATGGATACATAATCCATGCGATCCAGGTAGCCAATGGACTGGTTATATGGCTTGCTTTCAGCGAGTTTTTCGGTGCCCCGGTGTAACAGCCCGATATGCGGGTCTGCCCTGACAACGGTTTCACCGTCAAGCTCAAGTACCAAGCGAAGAACACCATGGGCCGACGGATGTTGCGGCCCGAAATTCATCGTGTAGTTGCGAATCTCTGACATGTTTATTCAGCCCCGGACGCCATCGAATCAGCTGCTTCATCTGCGGCCTTATCGATATCGTCTGCTCTATAACGTGAATCATCACGTATGACACGTGGAACGAGTACACGAGGTTCAATTTCAACCGGTTCATATACGACGCGGCCTTTCTCCTCGTCATACCGAACCGTGACATTGCCAATCAATGGGAAATCCTTGCGGAAAGGATGACCGGTAAAACCATAGTCCGTCAAAATCCGGCGAAGGTCAGGATGTCCCTCGAAAATAATGCCAAACAGGTCAAAGGCTTCACGCTCATACCAATTGGCGGAATTCCATGTCTCAACCAGCGACGGCACAATAGGTAAACCTTCATCGGCCGCAAAAGTTTTCATACGCAAGCGCATATTGTGGTGGGTTGACAGGAGGTGAACGACGACGCCGAAGCGTTGTTCAGCATCCGCTGATTCGGGCCGGTGACTCCAGTCGAAACGACCGGGGCCAAGACCCTCAACACCGCGACTGAAGCCTTCGTGTGTTGCCTCTGTGGTTTCCCACTCCACCTGGCCAAAACCGAGGTAATCGACACCACACAAATCGGTTAACTGGCTAAATGCAAAACGCGGGTCATCACGCAGTGTTTGCGCAACTTCCAACCACGCGTCAACAGGAACCTCAATGGTCACCATGCCGGAACCGGGTTCAGAAACAGTAACCCGGTCACCGAAACAGGCGGTGAGTTCTTCGGACAGACTTTTTGTCACGTCAATCATTACATCACCTGGCAATGGTAGAGGTACGACGGATTTTCTTTTGCAACTGCAAAATACCGTAAATCAGGGCCTCCGCTGTGGGCGGACAACCCGGGACATAGATATCTACCGGAACGATACGGTCACAACCACGTGTGACCGAATAAGAATAATGGTAATAACCACCACCATTGGCGCAGGAACCCATGGATATGACCCATCTTGGCTCAGCCATCTGGTCGTAAATCTTGCGCATGGCCGGGGCCATTTTATTGACCAGCGTACCCGCTACGATCATGACATCGGACTGACGGGGACTCGGTCGAAATATGACGCCGAGCCTGTCGAGGTCGTAACGTGCCGCACCTGCCTGCATCATTTCGACCGCGCAACATGCCAGGCCAAAGGAAACCGGCCACATCGAGCCCGTTCTCGCCCAGTTGAGCAAGGCATCCAATGAGGTTGTCACCACACCGCGAGCCATCAACGGATTGCTATCCGCATTTGGCCTCAGAATGTCGTCTATTTCACCAAGTTCTATACCCCGGTCGGGGTACATAATGTCCATCATTCCCATTCCAATGCGCCTCTTTTCCAAATTACAACGTAGCCAATAACCAGTTCAATGAGGAACACAAACATGGCTGCCACACCGAATAGACCCAACTGATCCAGAGCCAGGGCCCACGGCAGGAAAAATGCAATTTCAAGATCAAATATTATGAACAGGATCGCTACCAGGTAGTAACGAACATCAAACTTGGTGCGGGAATCTTCAAATGCCTCAAAACCGCATTCGTAAGCAGACAATTTTTCACTGTCAGGCCTGGTTGGGCCAAGCAATCCGCCAAGAACTATCAGAACAACACCGATAACTCCAGCGATACAGAGAAAAATGAGAATTGGCAGGTACTGTGCAAGCATACGCTAGTCTCAATTCATTTAGGGCGATGGTATACCGCCCATGTAAAAATGGTGCCCAAGGCCGGACTCGAACCGGCACGACTTTCGTCACTACCCCCTCAAGATAGCGTGTCTACCAATTCCACCACTTGGGCTATTCTTTTTCTTTACCTCAGATCCCATCTTTGCCTGAAGTGTCTTTCTCAGCACCATCACTGGCCGGCGCTGCTTCAGAGCCGGACTCTATTGCCGGTAAATCACCAGCTTCAAGATCCGACTCAGGTTGCGCGATCACAGACTCCATCGAGGGTACGTCTGAAGGATCGGCTGATTCTAAAATTACCGGTAAATCAGGAGCAGTTGCTTCTTCTGCTGCAGGCGTAGTGGCAACCACACCCAGGTCGGTCTCAGGTGCGCTGCCCGCACGTGAAGCTATCACCGCCATTGTCAGACTGATCAGGCAAAATAAAGTCGCCAATACCCACGTGGTACGCGACAAAAAGTTTCCTGCACCACGGGACCCGAATACGGTACCAGATGCGCCACTGCCAAATGCTGCACCGGCTGTAGCACCGGCACCTTTTTGTATCAAGATAAAAGCAATCATCGAAATGGCGATGAGTACATGAAAAATATTTAAAACCTGCATATTCTATTCCGTGTTTTGGAGCACCCTTTAAGCAACGGCGCTATAAATTGCGAGGAAATCTTCAGCTGTTAAAGAAGCTCCTCCAACAAGTCCGCCGTCAATATCATTCTGGGCAAACAATTCGGCGGCATTGGAACCTTTCACACTGCCGCCGTATAGGATTTGTAGTTGGTCGGCTATTATAGCATTGAGAGCCGATATCTTGTCACGTATAAATGCATGAACAGACTGTGCTTGTTCCGGTGTCGCGGTCAATCCGGTGCCGATGGCCCAGACTGGTTCGTATGCAACGATGGCTTGACTGAACGCATCCACGCCGACACTGCTGATAACCGCATCCAGTTGACGTGCGACAACATTCTCGGTCTGGCCCTGTTCACGTTCTTCGAGTGTTTCGCCTACACACAGTACCGGCTGTAGCCCTGCATCGAGTGCGGCTTTGAAACGTACCGCAACGTCTTCATCGCTTTCACCATATATTGCACGACGCTCCGAATGACCAACCAGCACATAACGACACCCCATATCCACCAGCATACCGCCGCTGGTTTCACCGGTGTGGGCCCCCTGTGCATTCGGGTTAAGGGTTTGTCCGCCCCAGGCGATATGACTACCTGAAAGAACAGACTCGGCCTGCGCCAGGTAAGCAAATGGAGGGAATACGGCCAGATCGGCCTTGCCACCGGCTGAACTTCCTGCCAACAAACCCTCAAGCAGGGAAGCCACCATGGTTTTGGAGCCGTGCATTTTCCAGTTTCCTGCGACCAGTATTTTTCTCATCATTATTGTCCTGTTTACTCGTGTACTGCGCTTCGGCGCGCAAGGATACCTACACGTCACTTTTGTCGCAAGTCAAAACCGTTGGCGATGATGCGATACATCGGGACAAAAACAAATGATGCAGGTCAATTCTTTCCCGCTAATTTGATTTTGACCGGAAACCTCTCAGCCAATACAGGTGGGTAAGCAATGAATTTTTCGACCGGACAGAACAAAAAAACAGGCATTATTCAATGGCTGGAGCCAAGCCCGGATGACGACAGGAGGGTTTAGACCTCAGATCAGATTCGTGCCCCCGAACAGCAGGTGGTGGGTATAGAGGAACGCCAGGTAGGCCAGGACACTGAATAACACCATCCCCACATCGTTCCTGAGCGCTGCCTTTTCAGGCTTGACCCATGCGCCCTCACGCCGGTTAATCAGGAATATCTCGATAAGTGCCCAGACAGTCAAGCCACCAAAAAACACAATGGCCCGCGCCGTGCCTACAGCCAGCAGGTGACCCACGCCCCAACAAATAAAACCGATCAACTGGGGATGACGCATCAAACGCTTGAAATTATTGGGAGGATACGGTGCAAGAAATAATATAAAGCCAACCAGCACTAAAACAGCTGCCGCATGCCCACCCCACTCTGGTGCGGTGTAAATCTCAGCGAGTACGTCCGGTTCCACTGGCGTCAGGGAACTCCAGCCTGAAATGATCAGGTACAGGGAAATTATCATCATGACGATGAACACACCCTTGTAAGGGTATTCACCAAAACGCCTGATCATGCTGTTTCTGAAATCGGCTGCCAACCCGGGTACGAAATGAACCATACTCCAGAGTAAAACACCAATTACGAGACGTGTCATAGCGCTAGCCTCCGTATGTCATATTCAATGCCGAAACAGGCCGGGAATGTCAATGCACCCGCTTTAAAGTGTAGTAGCATATCCCGTAATTCATATGACACAGGTCAACAACAATGATTCAGGAAAACAGGGGTAGAGAACCTGACAAGCCATGGGCCCTGGTAACCGGTGCTTCCGCTGGTATTGGTGCCGAGTTCTCCCGGCAGTTGGCCGCACAGGGCTACCAACTGGTGCTGGTGGCACGACGCGCAGATAGATTACAAGCCATTGCAGATGAGCTACTGAACACTTACGCCGCTCACAGCGTGATCATTACGGCCGACCTGTCGCAAAAAAATGCATGCGAAATGATCGTCAACCGGCTCACAGATGAAGATATCCAGGTGGAATACCTCGTTAATAATGCCGGCTATGGCCTGACTGGAAATTTTCACGTGCCTGACTGGCAGGAACATGCTGATTTTGTCCAGGTCATGATGACCGCGGTCTGCGAACTGACCTGGCGTTTGTTGCCCGGTATGCAGGAACGTAAACGTGGCTTCATCGTTAACGTCGCCTCGGTAGCAGGCCTGGTATCAAGCAGTGCCGGACATACCCTGTATGGTGCAAGCAAGTCATTTCTGATTCGCTTCAGCGAGTCGCTGGCGCTCGAAAATGAAACAACCGGCGTTAAGGTCTGTGCCTTGTGCCCTGGATTTACCTACAGTGAATTTCACGACGTTAACGGCACCCGTGAAATGATCAGCAAGCTGCCCGATTATTTGTGGCTCAACGCCAAAGACGTGGTCGCAGATACGTTGCGGGCCATGTCTGCCAGCAAGCCTAAAGTGGTTCTTGTTCCCGGCACTCAATACAAAGTGATTGTTTTCATTAACCGTTACCTGCCCTGGCTTGCCGCAATACTCACCAAACGGACAGCCAAACATTTTCGTGTAACGGATTAAACAGGAACCGGGCGTTGCGGGCTTGAGGAAAATCTGCAGGGTTGCCGGAAAGGACTACCAGCCGATTTCCGAAGCGGTTCCAGCACCAATGACACAGGAAGCAAGGCTGGCTGGGTGACGCCACCTGTACGCCGAAACCGCAATGCGCCCACCCATGATTTCCGCAAACTGCTGCGGGTATAAAGGCGACTGACCTGGATTTGCCAGACCATCAGGTGCAATGGGCTGACCGGTAAACAGGTCATACTTGTCGATGGCGCCCAGGATGTGCAGTAATTCATGGGTAATAATGATGCGATTGCGGGCAGCCATTTCCCGTGTTGCCACGGCGTTTACCAGTCCGTAACTGCCATTTTTGATCCCGACCGAACGCTCTAACGGACCTTCGGAGCTACGTTTCTGGTAGAGAATATACATGCGGATGTCGTCGCCAACCAGATCATCCTGGCGACCATGTCTCCAGGACCACCAGCGCATTTTCAAACTCCACAACGCCACATTCAGACCAGAGCTTTCGGTGGGTAACGCAGGGGGCAAAACAGTCAGCGGACGCGCCACCTGGATAACGACAGGCTTCTCCAGTTGCCGACCATAACGCGCGCCCTGCCGTTTAAAAAATTCATTGATGTCCTGAAATGAACCTGCACCGAGGCTCTCGGCATAGCTGCGAATTTCCGGATCGGCGTCAACCAATACGGGGTAGATGGTTACCCACAATGATTTTTCCCAACTGGCAAAGCGTTTACCGGTTAACCACTGATTACCGATAACAACAAGCAGTATGGTCAACAGGATCGCAATGCGAAGGAAACGAAACATTCAAGGCGCCCTATATTAACTAGGACCCGGCAACGGTCATTTTACCTACCAGCATCGAACCACTCTGAATCCCGGCACGGTCGTCAACATCACTGCCTACCGCCTCAATATTCATGAAAATGTCCTTTAAATTGCCGGCGATGGTAACTTCATCAACCGGAAATTGAATTTCACCATTCTCAACCCAGAAACCACCTGCACCACGCGAATAATCTCCCGTGACGATACTGACCCCCTGCCCCATGACTTCAGTGACCAACAGACCGGTCCCCATTTGTTTGATCAACTCTTCAGCTGAATACCGGCCCGGGTTCACGATCAGGTTGTGCACACCACCGGCGTTGCCGGTTGTCTCAAGACCGAGACGCCTGGCCGAATAACTATCCAGTACAAAACCGGTCAAAACACCGTCTTTTATGATATCCCGTTCACTGCTTGCAACACCCTCGGCATCAAATGCAGTGCTGGCCGGACCACGGGGTATAAAAGGCGCCTCGGACATTGTCATCCAGGCTGGAAACAGTTGTTGCCCGCTGGCGTCCTGCAGGAAAGATGATTTGCGATATAGTGCAGCACCGGAGATGGCAGACACCAGGTGACCTGCCAGTCCACGCGCAACCTCCGGGGCGAACAACACAGGCACTTCACAGGTATCAATTTTGCGTGCCCCCAGCCTTCTTGCTGTTCGACGGGCCGCCTCATGACCGGTTTCCTCGACGCTCTCAAGATCGGTGAAAGCACGACGGGAATCGTACCAATAGTCGCGCTGCATCGCCTCGCCTTCACCGGCAATCAGCACACAGCTTTGACTGAAGCGCGTTCCATCCCTGCGCCCGATAAAGCCATTGGAATTGGCGTATACGCTCAAGGCGAAGCTGCTTGAAGCGGAGGCACCGTCTGAATTGGCGATTTCCGGGTTCTCCAGGCCAGCTGCTTCACAGGCCAGTGCCCTTTGCGTGGTGAGCTCAGCATCCAGGGCCTGTGGATGCCACAGATCAAGATCCGGAAACTGCTTGGCCAACCGCTCAACATCTGCGAGCCCGTTACATTTATCCGCCTGTGTAAAACGGGCGATATCAATGGCCTTTTCTACACACTTGCGAATAGTTTCCGGCCGTAAATCACCGCTGGTGGCGTGACCCTTACTGTTTCCGATATAAACACTGATACCGAGTCCGCGATCACGCGAGTGCTCCAATGTTTCAACCTCACCCATGCGGACATTCACATCCAGCCCATAGTGAATACTCGCCGACACCTCGGCGCTTTGCGCACCCAAATGGCGCGCCTGATCCAGGGCCTGCTGTGCACTTTCTGTCAGGGAAGACAATTCCTGATCGCGGTCAGGCACAGCCTGGGCTACCATAGTCGTATCTATCATCTGGTGTAATGTCCTATATGATTTGGGATAAAACGGAACGAAAAGGCATGAACGAATCCATTACCGAAACTGAAACGATTGAAATCAGCAAAAGCCAGCGAAAACGCGAAGCTCAAGCTTTGGTCGAGCTGGCGAAAAACATGATCTCGATGCCGGAAAACCGGTTTAAAAAATTGCCCCTGGATGAAGACCTGCGCGCTGAAATTGAGTTTGCCCGCAGTATCAAGTCGCATGGCGCCAGGAAAAGACAGTTGATGACCGTCGGAAAAATGCTTCGCCGCCGCGACAACGAGGAGTTGCTGGATGCCGTCAATAATATTGACCAGAAAAACCGGCAGGCAAATGCGAGGTTTCATCATGTTGAGGCCTGGAGGGACTGTTTGATTGAAGGTAGCGACCAGGTCTTATCCGAGTTGCTTGAACAGATACCCGGCGCCAATGTACAAACCCTCAGGCAGTTGATCCGCAACGCCAAAAAAGAAATCAGTCTTGAAAAACCACCGTCCTCTGCACGCAAACTATTCAAGTTATTGCGCGAGATGGATGCTGAGCAGGCGCTGCCACCGCTGTAAATCAACCGCGATGTCATCCCCGCGAAAGCGAAAACCTCGCGAAATCGACGTGATTTCGAATTTGGCATTCCACCTGGATTCACGGCCTTTGTGAGGAGGCCCCGGATATTGCTTTGCAATTCCGGGATGACAGTGCCAATTGGCTGGCCAAAACTCAAGTCTGTGTACCACCCACGGTCAGCGCATCTATTCGCAAGGTCGGTTGTCCAACTCCCACCGGTACGCTTTGTCCGTCCTTTCCGCATACCCCAACCCCGCCATCCAGCTTCAAATCATTGCCCACCATGCTGACGCGTGTCATGACCTCGGGCCCGTTGCCAATCAAGGTGGCGCCACGCACGGGACGCGTGACCTTGCCGTTCTCGATCAAATAGGCCTCTGAGGCGGAAAACACAAATTTGCCCGAGGTGATATCAACCTGCCCGCCTGCAAAATTAACAGCGTACAGACCCTTCTCGACAGAACCGATGATCTCCTGCGGATCGTGTTGACCCGGCAACATGAAGGTGTTGGTCATCCTCGGCATGGGCAAATGGGCGAATGACTCGCGCCGGCCGTTACCGGTTGGTTTCATATTCATTAAACGGGCGTTGAGTTTGTCCTGCATATAGCCCACCAGAATACCGTTCTCAATCAGAACCGTTCGTCCTGTAGCCGTGCCTTCATCATCTACACTTAATGACCCGCGCCGCTCCGGAAGCGTGCCATCATCGACAATGGTGACCCCGTCCGCTGCGACTTTCTCTCCCATCCGGCCACTGAAGGTTGATGTACCCTTGCGGTTGAAATCACCCTCAAGACCATGACCAACAGCCTCATGCAGTAATACACCGGGCCAGCCCGGGCCCAACACCACGGTCATGGTACCGGCAGGTGCGGCATCGGCTTCGAGGTTGACCAGCGCCTGCCGGACTGCCTCATCAGCATAATGCTGCCAGGCGTTATCCTTGATCAGTTGCAGGTAGTCGAAACGCCCGCCACCGCCATCGCCACCCTGCTCACGCCGGCCTTCGTGTTCCGCGATGACAGAAACATTCAAGCGCACCAGCGGCCGCACATCGGCTGCCAGTGAGCCATCGGTTGAGGCTACCAGTATGGTTTCGTGGGTTGCCGCCAGGCTGACCATGACCTGTTTGACCTTGGAATCCAGTGAGCGGGCGTAGGTATCGATCTGTCGTAACAGGTCAACTTTCTCATCTGCACTGAGGACGGGCATCGGGTCATCGGGCAAATACAATGCCTGCGGGTGATGCTGACGCCATGCCTGAACCGACCCCTGTGACCCTTGCCTTGCTATCGCACGGGCCGCCGTTGATGCCTGCATCAAAGACGGCATGATGATCTCGTCGGCGTAGGCAAAACCGGTTTTCTCGCCACTCATGGCACGAATACCAACCCCCTGCTCCACCGCATGGGTACCGCTCCTGACAAGCCCGTCCTCGAGTGACCAGGCCTCATGAGTGGTATTTTGAAAATACAGATCACCGGCATCTACCGAGGGACCCATCAGGTGATGCAATACTTTTTCAAGGTCTGTGTGGCTAAGCCCGCCTGGCGCCAGGAGTTGCTGTTCTGCCAGTTTTAACGCATCGGTCATATTTGTCCTTCCATCTTCTTGTTATGAACCGGGTTCACCGGCACCTGTTGCTTAATTCGTTGTATCCTGTTTTTCGCCGGGGTCTTCGGACACCGGTTCTTCTTTCGGGGTTTCATTTTTTGACTGCTTGCCTACCGGTTCAATCAATGCATCTTCCCAGGGGCCGCGAATCGTATATCTTGCCTCAGCCGCCTCACCCAGTGCATCACGAAGTATTGCCTGTAGTGCAATTCCCGCTGCTGCGCCAATCGGTCCGCCCGCAATCGCACCGATAACCGGCAGGGTTTTACTCACGCCCGGACGCACGGCAAATTCGTAATCAAAAGTCTGCGCAACAAGGTCAGTACTGCCAACGATTGAAATTTCTGCAGCAGTTGAGCTTAACAGCATGTCATCTGTGTGGCTGGTGCCATTTTTCAACTGCATCGTGCCCTTGGCTTCATCGAAACTGAAACCATCATCAAATACATCGCGGAAGTCCATTGACAGGCGTCTGGGCAATTCGGTCAGGCTGAGTAATCCCAGCATACGTCCGGCGCCGGAATCCGCTGTCAGGATATTGCCCTGTATCACGCTGAAATCCATCTCACCATTCAATCGCTCCAGTGCAAATGACGCGGGCGGACCTTCCCACCAGGCATCAAAATGTACCAGTGTCTGCCCACCCCGCATCGCGGATGAAATATCCATCGCCTCCAGCAAAGAACCCAGGCTTTCTGAAGTAATACGGATATTGAAATCAGAACGTTCGCCCATGTCATCACGTGTCCAGTCGCCACGCGCATTGAAAATAAAACCGGAAGACTGTGCCTCGACGGATTCAATGCGGAAACCATTGGCGACCGGGTACCCTTCGATCCGGGTTTCACCCAAATCCAGCCCAAGGTAGCCAAATTCCTTACAGTAAAAATGCATTTCAGGCAGTTCGGCCGGGTCTGTTTCTACCGTCAGGCCTTCCGCCACCGGGTCCGGCATGATCAGGCGTTCAAATTCACCTGACATACTGTGAGAGCCCTCATCATTTCGATAGTAACGAACGGTTCCATCGATATCCTGACCATCAAAGGTACCGGTAATAACGCCCTCTTCGTAGTTCATCCAGAGACCGACATCATCGAATTGACGGTCGAAAACCGAAATTTGCCCTGCATCCACACTTGCGGTTTGCAAGCTTAATCCATCTGGCGAGTCCGACTCCGCGAACTGGTCAATGGCCAGGTCAATCCAACCGTCGAGATCAAATGAGTCGGTTGAACCACTGACCTTAAACAAACCATTGTCAGGTAACGCCTCCACCTTCCCACCCAGTTCGACGGCCGCTCTGACCGGGCTGGAATCGTCCTTCGACAGTTCCATCTTCAGCTGAACACTACCCAGGAAGTCCGCGCTCAAAATATGCTGTGCGGCACGCACAGGGTACCTCACCATCAACGGCCAAACCTCGCTTTCCGACTTTGCCATTGGCGCTGGAAGGTCAATGCTGACGCCGTCAAGACCGCTATAAACATCCAGCCAAATCTCGCGGTCCTCGTAACCCTCTACCGAGCCAACGCTGAGACTGACATCCCAGTGACTCGTACCCGATGCCCGATAGAACAGGGGCTCAATTTCATATAGCTCATCCGGTATGACCTTCTCCACCGGTAAGTCACCCGATATATGGGTACGGAATACTTCTTCACCCCGCCAATTGGATGCAATGTCGATCTTGACGGGAAAGCCTTCGAAATATCCTGGCATGGCCTTCGCCTTCAGGCCATCACGATCATAACCGAGGCTTCCCGTAATGCCATCGATCACAACACCGGACACCCGGTCGGTGAAGCGGTTGCCATTCAATAACAGGCTGCCGTTCACTTTTAATGGCTCTTCGGAACCGCCCAGCTCCATATGAAGATGACCATCAATTTCGGACTCGCCCTCCAGCACAAACTGGTCAAGATCCAGATCCACCCCATCAAGCAACGGTGTACGCCGAATAAAATTGACCAGCCGTGGTAAGTCTGTACCGGTTTGATAAGTGACATCCAAAACCGGATTTTTGAAATCAAGGATACTGGCAGTCACCTTGTCAACTTTCGCGCCGGCGATATCCTGGATCTTACCTTCTACATACATACTGCGCCCTTCAAAAAGCGCGGTTCCTTCAACCTGTCTCGCATGAGGCCAGTCATCGGCGTACTTGATATTGACATTCCTGCCCGGCGCAATGGCCTGTAGTCGCCCGGCATGATTCGTGAAAGGGAAATCATCCAGGTCACCGACCATGGAAAATCGACCGCCAGACACCTCGCCACCGAGCAAGGATGTCCGCAACCAATGCAAGGTGTTCTTTTTCATGACGTTTTCGGGCCAGTAATCTCCAAACTGCGAGATATCACCACGGGTCATCACCACATTGATATCAACATTGGGTTTACCTTCACCCGACACCAGACGTACCCGGCCGAATCCGCTGATATCATCGTTTTCCAACTTGCAGTGATTCAGGTCAAGCTGCCAGTCGGCTTTGCCTTCCCATTGAACTTCCAAACGACAATCGGTAATCGCAACAATGACCGGCCGCCGAAATGTTGAGAGCCAGTCAAGTTTGACAGACTGCCCGCCAAGACTGATATCACCAACGCCCGAATCCAGTTCAACCTGCGCATTGATGCCTTCAATATCAGGCCCTTTCTCCCAACCCCAGAAACGACCGTTCTGCAATTGGCCTTTGGCCATTTTCAATCGCCACTTTGAATCCAACATGAGATCCAGGTCAGATACACCACCTTGCGCACGTTGCGGAATTGCCACCGGCCAGGGCGTGTTGTAAGTTGCGATAATTCTCTGTGTCAGCAACAACGGGAACTCAAGTTCCAGGTAGTCGGCACTGACCCATAACCCCAGGTCCTGCGGCAGGTTCCTGGCCACAGAAAACCGCTTGCTGCGCCATTCATCACCGGCATACACTACAGTCAGGTCTGATAAATCGAATCGCCAGTCTTTCCGTTGTGTAAACTGAAATTTAAACAGGCTATTGAGATGGTCGATATCCAGCGGACCGGTTTGAGACCTCAGCTGGGCCTCTCGAAGATCCAGCACCCCCTGCATCTGCTGCGGATCACCCTGTTGCCATTCACCCCACACTTCTGCGTTTAAACTTCCTGAAACCGGCACCAGCGGATGAGGTGGTAACTGCCTGACCAGTTCCGCCAAAAGCAGTTCCCCGGTTTGAACGTGCCACTGGGCCCGTGTGATACGTTGCTCCGAATCCAGCCTGATCATGGCAGTCGCATCCAGGTCACCTACAACCCGGCTTCTGTCACGGTCGGTTAAACTGGCACGAATTTCAGCTGAGACATTCCGGCCATCTGCAGTAAGTCGTCCATTGACATTACTGAGCACCAGGTGAATCGCACGTTCCGGATCATCAAAACTGAGGCTGATATCCTGCAAACGGACTTCACCGTTTAAAGCCACGTCCCTTAAGCCAGGGCTGGGGTCCTTATCTGACCCGGTATCACTGACACCCAGGCCCGATAACACATAGCGGCCATCGGACTTTCGTTCCAGGGATAAATCGGCACCAATAATACGAAAACTGTACAAGGGTCTGCCGGGGATCAGGGCGTTTAACGGTTTGATATCCAGTGCGGCACGGTTAATGGCGATCTCGGAGCTGACGCCTTCCGGCATCAGGCTTAGACCCTGCAGGCTGATACGTGGTCCAAACGCTTTCCACTCACCGCTAAAGCTCTCCACCTTGACGGGTTGGTTGAATGCCTCACTTAGCCAGGCTTCGAGTTCCGGTTGATAATGAACACTGTAGGGCATGAGTAATTTACCGATGCCAACGACCACTGCCGCCAGCACGGTTAACAGGGTCAGTGCCGTCCACAACAGCGTCCTTAAGCGCTGGAATATCTTACGAAAATTGTTCATATGGCGTTACCCATATTCAGCTACAACAGCACCACATCAAATTGCTCGCGGGTGTACTGGTCCTCACGCTGGAAACGAATCGATTTGCCGATCGCTTCCTCGAGTTCGGCCACGGTCGTGGACAGTTCATCCAGAATCTTGTCAACCACGCAGGTTGATGCAACCACCAGTAAACGGCTGGCCTCAAACTGCCGGCTTGAGCGCATGATTTCCCGAAACACTTCAAGGCAAACGGTCTCGGCACTTTTCAGCACACCACGCCCGGAGCAAACAGGACAGGGTTCGCACATGACATGACCGAGACTTTCCGTTGTGCGCTTGCGCGTCATTTCAATCAGGCCAAGTGGCGAAATCTCCTGGATACTGGTCTTTGCATGATCGCGTTCAAGCGCCTTCTCCAGCGCCAGCATGACCTGGTGTTTGTGCTCCTCATTATTCATATCGATAAAATCGATGATGATAATGCCACCCAGGTTACGCAGGCGCAGTTGCCGGGCAATTGCCTGCGCCGCCTCGAGGTTGGTTTTGTAAATCGTTTCTTCCAGTGTTCGATGACCAACGAAACCACCGGTATTCACATCGATGGTGGTCATAGCCTCCGTCTGGTCGATCACAAGGTGCCCACCCGACTTTAGCAATGTCGTGCGGTGCAGGGCGCGATCAATTTCGTCTTCAATTCCATACAGGTCAAACATCGGCCGATCGGCGGAATAGAACTCGACGCGCTGTTGCCATTCGGGCAGGAATTTACCGGTGAAATCCTTCAGTCGTTTAAACTCATCAACCGAATCAATACGAACTTTCTCGACCTCCTCATGCATATGATCGCGTAAGGCACGTAGTGGTAGTGAAAGGTCTTCGTAAATACAATCGCCAGCTTTGCTGAGCCTGGTTTGCTCTTTGATGCTTTCCCAGATCTTTGCGAGGTAGCTCATATCGGCTGACAGGGCGAACTCATTGATATTTTCCGCATTGGTGCGGACGATGTAGCCGTGTTTCCCCTTGTGTTCGCGCATGGTAGCGAGCAAACCTTTCAGACGATTGCGCTCGGCCTCCTCTTCGATACGGACCGACACCGCGAGGGTCTCACTATCAGGCAGCAGGACGAGGAATCGCGACGGGATGCTCAGGTTGGTGGTCAGACGTGCACCCTTGGTTCCCAACGGATCCTTGATCACCTGTACAACCACCTCCTCACCTTCACGCACGAGTGACGTAATGGGCGGTTCCGGTGGCGGGTCTTCGGGCGTCTGCTCGATACTGACCCGGTGAATATCAGACGCGTGGAGAAACGCCGTTCGATCGAGACCGATATCGATGAATGCCGCCTGCATGCCCGGCAACACGCGCGAGACCGTCCCCTTGTAGATATTACCCAGGTATCCAAGATGACTGTTGCGCTCAAGAGAAACCTCTTGCAGCATGCCGTTTTCAACTACCGCAACACGCGTCTCGGTAGGCGTGACATTGATCAGGATTTCTTCGCTCATACACGTATCATCCCACACCGGTAAATGCTCAATTCAAGACATATAGGATACCACCCGAACGAGTCACCGCGCGGATGGATATCAGTCGCCTGCCGCCTGCGGGAACGGGTAATCATGCAAGCAAGCCGGCACGCCGAAGTAATTCGGCTGTCTCGAACAATGGCAAGCCCATCACACCGGAGTAACTGCCCTCTATACGACGGATGTACTGCCCTGTTGCACCCTGGACTGCATAGGCTCCGGCTTTATCCATGGGTTCCTCCGTCTGGCAATACTGCCTGATCCAGTCCAACGGCATTTCGCCGAATGTGACTGCCGTTATATTAAGTGTATCCAATACAGCCTCCGGATTAACCACCAATGCAACACCGGAGTAAACCTCGTGAGTCCTACCCGACAGACGCTGCAACATCGTTTCAGCCTCCAGCCTGGATTCCGGTTTGCCAAGAATTTCGCCATCCAGCAAAACGATGGTATCGGACCCCATCACCGGCAATCCGGCACCGCCCTGGTTGTAACCGGCCATTGCTTTTTCCCGTGACAGACGCATGACGTAATCCCTCGGCGTTTCGCCCTGAATATACGACTCGTCAATATCTGCCACTGCTACCTGGAAATTGACTGCCAGTTGCTTCAGCAGTTCCCGCCGTCGCGGTGAACCTGATGCCAGTATGATTGAATTTTGTGATGTCATGCGCGGTGATACGGATGGTTTTGAGTAATGGTCCAGGCCCGGTACAGTTGCTCGGCGAGCACCACCCTGACCAGCGGATGAGGTAATGTTAACGGCCCCAGGGACCAGCGGTCATCGGCTTTTTGCAATACACCGGGATCGATACCCTCAGGTCCACCGATCATGAATCCGACATCACGGCCCTCACCCATCCAGTTTTCCAGTTGCAGCGCTAGTTTTTCGGTTGACCACGCCCGCCCTTTAACATCCAGTGCGATAACCCTGGCGCGGGAAGGCATGGCCTGGTAAAGCGCCTGGCTTTCGATTGCGGTCAGGCGTTTCGTATCGGCATTTTTGCCACGTTTTGCAAGGGTAATTTCACGCAGGGATACACTCAGACCCGGCGGCATCCGGCGTGTATACATGGTCCATGCTTCGTTGACCCAGTTTGGCATACGCTGACCAACAGCGGCCACCAGCAATTGCATCAGGGCACCGGTCCCTTAGGCGGGACTGCTTGAACCGCTACGGCGATCAGCGCTGGCTTCCCAGAGTTTTTCGAGGTTATAAAACGCCCTGGTTTGAGGAAGCATCAGGTGGACGATAACATCATTAAGGTCGACAAGAACCCATTCGCCCTCACGTGCACCTTCGACACCCAATGGCGGACAGCCGGCAGCTTTAGCCTTGACAATAAGGTTCTCCGACATGGATTTTACATGCCGTGTTGAGTTGCCGGATGCAATGACCAGGCGATCGGTCAAAGGACTCCTGCCCGATACGTCAATCACCATGATATCGGTAGCTTTGAAGTCTTCTAACGAGGATACAACGAGCTGTTGCAACTGGTCGGCGGTTAAATCGTCACGAACGGTCTGGGTATTCAAATTAAACATTTACCTTTAAGAAGTGCGTTAATTTTAACTGTCACAGGGGGGCGCGTAAAGCAAAGCATAAGTCTGCATTGACCTTCAAGCCGTTAAATAGAGCCTGTTTTGCCTGATATATTCCAATATTGCGGCAGGCAGCATCGACCGTGCATCCAGTTCCGAGCGGATGTAATGCTTGATTTTTGTTGCCGAAACATCAATCGATTCAACCTGCAGGTGAAACACCGAACCCGCCGCAGATTTGAGTAAGTCATGCACAGCTTGAACTGAGCGGTCTTGTATTTGTTCCGCCACCTCTGGTGTGTACTGGCTATGCGAACCCGGCCGGGTCAATATCACAAGATGAGCAAGTTCAAACAAACGTTCCCATTGATACCAGGTGTGAAACAGATTGGCTGCATCCTGTCCGACCAATAAAAGGATGGGCTGGTCCTGATGAGAGGTTCTGATCTCCTGCAAGGTATCGACCATATATGAAGGGCCATGCCGCCGGGTCTCGCGGTCATCAATTTTCAATGACGGAAACTCCAGGCAGGCCAACTGCAACATATCCAGTCTTTGCTCCACCGTGGCCTGGGGCAGCCCGCGATGGGGCGGGTTGCCGGCAGGTAGCAGGTACAAGGTTTTCAAACCCAGCTTCAGACGAACTTCATCAGCACATCGCAGGTGACCGTAATGAACCGGGTCAAACGTGCCACCGAACAAGGCCAGGGGCTCCACGCCAGCGCTCAGCTCCCTAATCATTGGCACTTCCTGCTAACCCGCTCAAAGGGCTAACTGGATCATCAGCTTATCGACGCTTTGCCAGGGGTCACCAGCGGCGCGCCCTTTACTCTGCCTGTCAATCAGCGACAGCATTTTATATGCAGTGAAGAGTTTCAGTGTACCAAGGCGTCTTGCTGCCGTGCGAACAGTGTGTTGACGATTCTGCCAGATATTCAATCGCCTGAAGACCATGCTTTCCTGCTCACCACCCCTCATGGCCAGGCGGTAAGCCTCGACCACTTTAAGCTCTCTCAGCAGGGCACCGAGCAACAGGGGCACAGGTGTGTCCATACGTTTCAGACCCGCCACCACCCGCAGCCCGTCACGTAAATTGCCGGTGAGCATGTGCTCCGCCAGGGCGAAAGCATCGAACCGGCTGCTATCCGCTACAACTTTCATCACGTCACTAACCGTGATCGTACCTGCGCCCTTGATCAGTGCCAGCCGGTCAATTTCCTGCCTGGCGGCCAGCAGGTTGCCTTCCAGCCTGTCTGCAAGCAGACGCAGTACTTCCGGCTCCGGCTGCATACCATGCTGCTGCATACGCTGTTCCAGCCAATGTGGCAATTCCTGCGGTTTGATAGGCCAGATATCTATTTGTTGACCTGCTTTTTCCAGCCTGCCGGCCCACTTCGATGTGCGCGAACTCCTATCCCATGTCTCGCAACTGACCATGAGCAGCATATCCGGGTCAGGTGCATCTGCCCACTCACCTAAAGCCTGGGCCCCATCCCTGCCCGGTTTGCCGGTACGCAGACGTAGATCGATAATTTTCCGGGTCGAAAACAGGGACGGCGTAGCAGCCTGACGCAATGCCGACCAGTCAAAACCCCGCTCTACCTGGAGCAACTCCCGCTCGACAAAACCCTGGGCTTTCGCCGCTGCCCTGATCTGGTCACAGCACTCGAGTAGTAAAAGAGGCTCTTCCCCAGCCACCAGGTAAATTGGCGCCAGACCACGCTTCAGACTACCGGCAAGTTGGTCTACCCTAGTCTTCATCTGACACCATGATTACTTGTCGAAGGTGCCCAGGCGCCGGACAACCATGCGGGCCAGGCTATCTGCCAGGTCACTTCTCAAGAACTCATCTTCCCGCTCCGCCGACAGGATATCCTGCTCGTTAAAGCTGTAGACCCGGCTTTGTTCGAAAGTCTGCAATGGAATCAATTCGGTGCCATCAGCATCCAGTAAGCGGAACTGGACAGTATGGCGCAACAGGTACTCACGTACCCGGGCGTTGTCGCCAATGGATTGAATTTCCTTACGGGTTTCATTGACAGGTACTTCGAGTATGGTATCAGGAAGGGTTAGAACAACGTTGACACCGTTTTGTTCCAGGTGGGCTTCCAGTCGACGTGCAAACTGACCATAGGCATCCTGCACTTCCAGCCTGACCCGCTGCATTTCCAGCGGAAGCTCGGGCTTGGATTGCAAATGAAACCCACAGGCGTTGAGTAAACCCAACACGGTTACATAGCAAATCAGACGATTAATTTTTATCATTGTTGAGCCTGTTAACCTACGACGATATTCAACAGCCGGTCAGGAATATAAATCACTTTGCGGATGTCCTTGCCACCGGTATGTCGTGTGACATTGTCTTCTGCCATGGCGACGGCCATTGCCTGTTCCTCGTCACAACCCGGCGCCAATGCGATGCGTGAACGCAATTTGCCATTGACCTGAACCACCAGGGTGATTTCATCACGCACACGTGCAGTCTCATCTGTATCCGGCCATGGTGCGTTAACGACACTGCCAGCTTCACCCAACATCTCCCACAGGGTTTCACAAATATGCGGGGTGATGGGAGCCATCAAGCGTACCACGGCCCTCCAGGCTTCATCCAGCACCGCGCGCCCCTGGGGACTGCGGTCTTCGAAGCGTCCGAGGTGATTACTTAACTCCATGACCGCGGCTATGGCGGTATTGAATGTTTGTCGGCGTCCGATGTCATCGCTGACCTTGGCAATCGTGTCATGTACATGGCGACGAATGGTTTTTTGCGCGGCATTCAAATCACTGGTATTCAAGGCTTCAACCGGGCCCGCGACGATGTGTTCGGTGCTCATAAACCACAGGCGACGCAAAAAGCGGAACGCGCCTTCCACGCCTGAATCAGACCACTCAAGCGACTGGTCCGGTGGTGACGCGAACATTGAAAACAGGCGAACCGTATCGGCACCGTAGCGATCCACCAGGTGGACCGGGTCGACACCATTGTTTTTCGACTTCGACATTTTTTCAATCGCACCGATCTCTACCGGCAATCCATCGGAAAGCAGCGCTGCCCCGGTGACCTTGCCTTTATCATCCCGTTTGACTTCCACATCTGCCGGGTTGATCCAGGTGGTGCTGCCGTCCGCTGCATCACGACGGTATGTTTCTGCGACAACCATACCCTGGCAAAGCAACCGGGTTGCAGGCTCATCGTTCTTGAGCATGCCGGCATCGCGCATCAACTTGTTATAAAAACGGAAATACATCAGGTGCAAAATGGCATGTTCAATACCACCGATGTACTGATCCACCGGCAGCCAGTAATTCGCGCGTTCATCAACCATGCCATCAGCCCCGGGGGAACAATAGCGTGCGAAGTACCAGGATGACTCCATAAACGTATCAAAGGTATCGGTTTCACGCTCAGCCGCGCCGTTGCACTGCGGGCAGTTGGTTTTGCGCCAGTCGGGATCAGCCTTGATGGGTGACTGTACGCCCATAAACGTCACGTCTTCAGGTAATACGACCGGTAACTGATCCTCCGGCACGGGAACCGCGCCACAATCCGGACAATAGATCACCGGGATTGGACAACCCCAGTATCGCTGCCGGCTGACACCCCAGTCGCGCAAACGGTAATTGATTTTACGCTCGCCAATTCCCTCGGCCTCCAGCCAGGCCATGGCCTTTTCCTTGGCTTCGGCTACTGCCAGTCCATCCAGCCATTCACTGTTGATGGCCACGCCATCTTCAATATAGGCCTCACCCTCCCAGTCATCGGGTGTTTTTACGGTTCGAACAATGGGTAAGTCATGCGCCTTTGCAAAATCCCAGTCACGCTGATCCTGACCAGGAACAGCCATGATCGCGCCGGTGCCATAGCCCATTAATACATAGTCGGCGATATACAGGGGCACCGCCTTTTTGGTAAACGGGTTGAAAAGATATGCCCCGGTATCAACACCGCGTTTATCCAGCGTTCCCTCGGAAGACGTACGATCGGCTTCGGAGGTTTGCTGACACGATTCAATAAAGGCTTCAACCTGTTGCCGTCGGGAGTCAGTTGTCACCTGGGTCACCAGTGGATGCTCGGGTGCGAGCACCGCATAGGTCATGCCAAATGCCGTATCCGGGCGCGTTGTAAACACACTGACTGTCGCAGCACCGGGTTTAACGTCACCACTGGCGTCGCATACCGACATCGAAAACTCGGCGCCTTCAGAACGGCCGATCCAGTTACGCTGCATGGTTTTGACCGCCTCTGGCCATTGCTCAAGCTGGTCCAGGCCTTCGAGCAACTCATCGGCGTAATCGGTTATACGTAATGACCATTGCGGGATGGTTCTGCGTTCAACCACCGCACCGGAGCGCCAACCACGTCCATCGATAACCTGTTCGTTGGCGAGTACCGTCTGGTCAACCGGATCCCAATTCACCTCTGAATCTTTGCGGTAAGCCAGACCCTTTTTCATCAGGCGGGTGAACATCAATTGTTCCCAACGATAATAGCCGGGTTTGCAGGTCGCGAATTCGCGTGACCAATCATAGGCAAAACCAAGACGCTTCAATTGACCGCGCATATGCTCGATATTGGCATAGGTCCATTTGGCCGGCGCGGTATTGTTCTTGATCGCCGCGTTTTCAGCAGGCAGTCCGAAAGCATCCCAACCCATGGGCTGCAGTACATTTTTGCCAAGCATGCGCTGATAGCGACTGATCACATCACCAATGGTGTAGTTACGCACATGACCCATGTGCAGTGCACCGGAGGGGTATGGGAGCATAGACAGGCAATAATACTTTTCCCGACCGGGGTCTTCCGTCACCTCGTATATCTTGTTTTCGTCCCAGCGCGTTTGAACGAGCCCTTCGATTTCTGATGGATTATAAGGCGTTTGATGCATGATTTATCCGGCCAATAAGCCTGTCTGGTTAATAGTGAGTGCGAAGCATAACCGACCCCAACAGGACAAAAAAGCTTGTTTGCAGATTAATGCGAAATGTTATGCCCGGAGATGGTTTCCCAGCGGTCACAATATTTTTTATTGACAGTTTCATTGCCGTGAAAGCGAACGGTCGTGATAAAACGTTAATGTTGTATTTATGCAACGTTTAACTATTTCTCTGGTTCGTGTTGCATTTTTACACCTTCGATTGATCTATTTAAAATACCTGAAGACAGTCAGGCTTTGAAAATCCGGTGTCATCGCTGGAAAAGCTCGGCGGAAGCTAAGCGACCATCAAGATAAAATCACGAAAAATAAACATATACCATTGATTATATAGTTATTTATATTTTTTCGGAAGAAAAGCACAGGCCAAAAAAAATACCCTTCTCTGGTTAGAGAGAAGGGTATATTTTGGAGTGATGTATCCGTCTTTTTGCGCCCTGTAACCTTGGTTCGTGTTGCAGTCTTACCAAGATTGGTTGTAATAATACCACTAATGCAGACAATTGCAACCTTTTCTGGACAAAAAAACAACAAATTCAGTTCCTGAACACTTCGGTGTCAGACCGGTATACTCAGCACCCATCCGGCGTTGCAAAACTTACTGTTCGCGAGCTTCTTCATCCAGCCGAAAAATGCCGCCGGCATCGATTTCTGATAACAGTTTTCCGGCTACGCCGCGACCGGGAATAACAAGCCTTGCATCAAGTTCACAAAGCGGCACCAACACAAAGGCCCGTTCATGCATACGGGGATGAGGAATTTCGAGTTCCTCTGATTGAAAATGCTGATCCGCATAGAGTAACAGGTCAACATCAATCAACCTGGGACCCCAACGACGCTGTTTGATGCGCTGCCGGCCCATCTCTTTCTCAATAAGTTGGAGTTCATGCAGTAACGATAGCGCGCCAAGACCGGTCTCTACCTGTACAACGGCATTCGTAAAATCGTCTTGTGATTCATCTCCCCAGGGTGGTGTGCGATACAAGCCGGATGTTCGTAATACATCGATACCGTCAACCCGGCCCAGTCTGCGAATGGCGTCCCTGATCTGTGCCACCGGTTGTTGCAGGTTACTACCCAACCCCAGCCACGCCTTCATCCTGTCATGCCTTGCAATTGAGCCGGTCAGGACTTTGCAGCCGACTTCTTGTAACGACGACGGCGCTTGGGTCGCCTGTCATCTTTCTTGAACCGGTCTCTTTCGCCAGTATTCAACTTGACGCCTTTTTGCGCCTCGGTCCAGTGCTGGCATAGCTCTTTGAGTGACGCATCTTCCTCTGCCCTTAACAACAGAAAATCATAGGCGGCCCGAAAGCGGCGTTCGGCCATCAGGCTCTTGGCGCGACGGCCACGTGTATGGTTAAAACGGGGCTGCATGGTCCATATCTGGCGGGTAATCACGCTGAAACGACGCGGCACGGCCGTTCTTTTCACTTGCTCCGACATGACTTCATCGGCTGCCTGTCCGAGGGCAAGGTACTCCTGCATGCCTCCGGCCTGTAAGCTATCCGCCCTTGCCCGAACCGGCTGCCAGAATAGCGCCGCAAACAGGAACGCGGGGGTCACCGGTTTGTCATTTGCGACACGGTAGTCCGTGTTTTTAAGCGCGGTTTCCATCAATACACCGGTTTTGACCCGACCCGATTTCCCTTCACCTTTGATGACGGGAAACAAGGCCCGGGTTAACTGGAAGTGTTGCAATGTTTCCATTGTTCTATAAGCATGACCCGTCATAAACAACTTACATACTTCTTCGAACAAACGGGCCGGCGGGATGTCCTTTAACAACGGCGCCATTTCATCGACAGGCATGGCTGTGTTTTCACCCAATTCAACGCCCAGCTTGGCGACGAAACGAGCCGCACGCAGCAAACGAACCGGGTCTTCCCGGTACCGGGTGCGAGCGTCACCGATCAACCTTAACTTACCTTCCTTGAGGTCCTTGTAACCACCGACAAAATCCTGGATGTCACCACTGACCGGATCCATAAACATCGCATTAATGGTGAAATCGCGCCGGATGGCATCCTCTTCGAGGCTGCCCCAGACATTGTCCCTCAAAATACGGCCATTCTCGTGTGTATGGTCGTCATCTTCGTTGACCTGGGGACCACGGAAAGTGGCCACCTCGATCAGGGTACCGCCCATGCGCACATGGGCCAACCGGAACCGGCGCCCGATCAGACGGGCGCGCGGAAATACCGTTTTCACTTCTTCCGGTATCGCATCAGTCGCAACATCGTAATCTTTGGGCACTTTACCCATCAGCAGGTCACGAACACTTCCCCCAACGATATAGGCTTCATAACCTTCTTCCTGGAGACGACGAACGACTTCGGTGGCGTGGGGGCAGAGTTGCTGAACCGCGATGCCATGTTCAGCAAGTGGAATAACAATATGTTTAGTGATAATAAATTCCCGAAACTTAAAAAAATTAGTGGCTCAAACTCTCTTCGAGGTTGAACGATGTGATCGCGGTAGTTTAACATGACCATCCTGTTGCAAAAACAGCTAAACGCTCCCTTCGTCTAGCGGTCCAGGACGCGGCCCTCTCAAGGCTGAAACACGAGTTCGATTCTCGTAGGGAGCGCCATTACATATTTATTATCAATATCTAATAATATGTTTATGCAAATATAAGCCTATTCGCAAGCCTATAAAATGCCTACTCTCGGTTTGTCGCAGTTAATAAGTATTTGAAATCCCCAATAGGAAATGGATTTGATTGCTGACAGGACTCAAGCAGACTCTATGGCAATGTAATGAGACTAATGACCGCTTTGCGCCCGGAAGCGCAACCTCGTAACCAACGATCTCGTATAGCCGCGTCCGGCCAAAACCGAAACTTGTCGCAAAATTGTAATTATTTGTCGTTTTTTTGATAACACCTAAAAAGCATTCGCTCGTAACCTGTGTTACTGAGCGCTATCCCTTCGCCAGATTATTCAAATAAGTCTGCAAATAAGAATCCAATAACCTCCCGATCCGATAGCGGTTCAGACCGTGCGACATTTGAACAAATTTTCATTAGCGGAGGTTGATATGAACATTGGACAAATTACGAATCAATTCAGGTTGATTACTGTTGTAATTTTACTTTTCTTTGTGGCTTCGTTTAACGCTCAAGCAGGAAAGCCAGATAAATATACAAATGAATACCCACTTCTCGATGAAGTTGTGGATTGCGGCGACTTTAGTGTTTTGGACGACGCGTGGATTGTTGAAAACGTCAAGGATTTCTATGACGAAGACGGGATCTTTATTCGTTCGGATATGCAAATAACCGGCTATGATGATCTTTATCGTTCTGATGATATTGAGGGTGTTCATCTCACGGGGACGGCGCATATCAATGCGAGAATTTCTTTCGACGAGAATGGTGACATGCTTTGGACACAGTCAGGACTAGCTGTTGCAATCATGGTGCCTGGTCACGGACGAGTGTTTCTTGATGCGGGCAGGCTGGTGTTCAACATGGACGATGGCTGGGATTTGGTCTTTAGTGCCGGTAAAAACCACGACTGGAACTTTGAGGATTTCGCAGCTCTTTGCGAATATTTTGAGTAAGATCAATTCATAAATCAAAAAAGAAATCTGGTAGATTTGCCCCGCTAGATGCGGGGCTATTTTTTAGAGGAAAATTCTGATCAAAATTGTGGTTGAGGCGAAGCTCCAACAGAGCTCATACGCCTAAAAAAGTCGATTAGACTTACTAATGACTGCAGTTGGCCGTTCTCGGCTATTCGTAGCAACAGAAAGCGACTGTCCGCTTCCCGACAGCAAGCGGCTATTGGTTTGGCGTGAATTTCAGTTTTGTGAATAGTAACTTCCGGCCAGGAGCCGCCATTTCAAAACCGACTTTTCCTGCAATTCTTCAGACATTTGCTATAATTAACTACGCGGTTCACATCGCGATTTCTTCGCCAGGTTATTCACAAAAGTCTGCAAACAATAACCCAATTACCTCCCGACCGGTCGCGATCTAAGCCGCAGGTCAACATTTCATTTTGTAAGAAGGGAGGAAAAACCATGAAGTTTAGGAAAGTCCTATTCACAATCCTTATTGTTTTTTCAACGTCATCCCTGTTCGGTGACTCAGTACTTGATGTTGGTTTCAATGTCCGGCCATCCTGGAGCGGGGCGTGGTACAGCCCCAACCAGTCCGGACATGGCATAAGTGTCGAAGTACTGGATGACGAACGCACGGCCTTTTTCTGGTACACCTATGATCTGGACGGCAACCCGTTCTGGCTGACTGCCCAGGGTGTGAACAACGACATCCGTTTGACGGGTCTATTCATTCCAATCATCCGCGTCGAGGCGACAGCCTACTACCATGACGGCATGATTTTTGGCGAGTTCGACCCGGCCACTAGGAAACAGCGGGAGTGGGGCACGATAATTCTCGATTTTTCATACTTGGAATGTAACAGCGCCCACATGGAGTGGTATCCAACCATGGAAGGTTTCACCCAGGGTTCCACTGACCTTGTAAGGTTGACATCGCTTTCCGAGCTGGACTGTGTCGATTTCCAAAGCACCGCCGGAAACTGGGAGGTTCAATTCGGATATGATGCCGAACTCAAATACCAGGCTGAAATTGTATCCACGCCAGACCCGGAATCTCCCGATCAGGACATCATATCTTTCAAGTTTCTTGATGAAACCGATTGTCTCTGGTCCGGCGAGCTTGAAGGACTAGTGATGCCGACCTTTGTTTTTTCAGCTGACTGGAGCAAACAATGTGGAGCAACCACAGTAGAACATTCCGGTAGTGGTACCCTGTATTCTGAGTACAAGCTTTGTAATTCCGACAACGAATGCACGCGGAAAGACGAGGTCATGATTTTTGAAGATGAGGGAGAGTACCTGATCTTCACCCGATAGGTTGACCCGGGAAATTTTGCTTGAATTGCCCCCGTCGGCAGGTGCTGGTGATGGCCATGTCGGCGTGGGCGAAGGTTCCACTGATTCCGAGCGGGTTTAGAAATGCTCGCGTCCACTGCTTGATCGGATTCGCAGCCATTCCTGCGATCATTACTGTATGTTCACGAGCGACCGCTTCTGGCCTATTCTGTTGAAAAACTCGTTTGCAGGATGAGCGATTTCGTAGCTCAGGTTTCGATGCGAGGTTTACGTTCCGGCTAGCGCCAGATTTTGTGTTTTTGTTCTTTTTTAACTCGTTTATTTCATGTTTTCGGTCAATTTCAGGCTATTTCAGGAACAACAGGCGGACCTGTCCCCAGGTATTTGGCCATTCGTCTGAGATTTTGCGCGGTTGCGGTCAGCAGGAACTCGTCCTGAGCACCGTTCAGACCCCGCAGTCGTAATCGATCTACCTTGAAATAAAAGCCATAAAAGCCAAGACAGCCACATTTAATCCCCATCCTACAACACCCGATAGATTTTGCCATGGTATCCGTGCCGCCAACCTACTAAGCTGGCCCCATGCCAGAACCAAGGTACCGCCAAGTCTCAGTTAAGGACACCCCGTATTACCACTGCATCTCCCGCTGTGTGAGACGCGCTTTTCTGTGTGGCTCTGACCCAGTGACTGGCTTTAACTTCGAACACCGTCGCCAGTGGATTGTGGATCGCATCAGGTTGATGTGTTCGGTGTTTGCCGTTGACCTGTGTGCCTACGCAATCATGAGCAACCACTACCACATCGTGGTTCGGATCAATCCTGAACTTGTAGATGAGTGGACTGATGAAGAAATAGCCCATCGCTGGATGCAGATATTTTCAGGCCCGCTGTTGATGCACCAGTACCTGGCCAATGCCGATTTGAGCCGGGCCGAACTCAAGTACGTTGCTGATTTGTTTGCCACATGGCGTGAAAGACTCGCTGATCTTTCCTGGTTCATGCGTTGTATCAATGAACCCATTGCCCGTATGGCCAATAGTGAGGACCACTGCACCGGTAGTTTCTGGGAGGGTCGCTTCAAGTCACAAGCGCTATTGGATGTACGGGCACTGCTGGTGTGCATGGCCTATGTAGACTTAAATCCAATACGTGCTGCCATCGCCAGGGCACCTGAGCAATCAGATTACACATCTGTTCAGGAGCGTATTGAGCATCCGGACAGTGATTGTCTTATGCCGTTTTCAGAACAAGGGAGCGACGCCTTACCTTTCAAGCTAAAAGACTACCTGGAGTTGGTGGATTGGGGTGGCCGCGAGGTCAAACGTAATAAGCGAGGGCATATTCCCGATTCCGCACCACCGATAATGGACAGGCTGCAGATGAATGCCGCTCCGGTTGTGAAATATCTTGCCAGGGAGGACCTGTCATCACCCACCGCGCTGGGGCCCGTTAGTATGCTTCGTGCTTTTGCTGCATCAATTGGCAGGAGATTTATCAAAGGACACGCGCTTGGCAACAGGCTTTGCCCTGAAAGAGCGTAGCACAATCCAGCCTCACTTCTCGTTCAGGCATCAGGCTATCTGAGATCGGCTGAATACAGGTGATTTCAGCACAGATTCTTCGTTACAGCTCCGTATTTCAAAAAACCAGCCGAGTTCATCCATCTCGTTCCGTGGACAACGGAGTGCCGGTTGCAACTGGACTGGATTCTCTGGGGAGAGTCATGGCTGTCCGTACTTCTTCTCTGGTACTTCTTCTGCTGTCCGTACTTCTTCTCATACTGGACTGGATTCTCTGGGGAGAGTCATCGTCCGTCTCGTCTTCCTTGTACTTCTTTTGGTACTTCTTGACACATGATCAGGATTTTGATGGTATAGGTTTTTATCAACACCATATAAGGAACAACAAAATGAAATCACGTATTCTGGTCGGCGCCCTGATGCTCGTACTCCTGGCTTCTCTCGCAGCCTGCAAAAAAGAAGAAGGCACAATGGAAAAAATCGGCAAAAAGATGGATAAAACAACCCACGAGGTGGGGGATGCGGTTGAAGACGCCGCCCACGATGTCGAAGATGCAGCAAAGGATGCCGCAAAGGAAGTTGAAGACGCCATAGAAGACGCGAAAGACGGCGACTAGTGCCTCATAGCGCAGCTGTCATGTGCCCCATGGCGGACTTGCGTACGCGGACTCCTCGGTGCCTGGTTCGAAAAACGAGTGGACCGATTCGTCGTTGAAGTATCGCCAGAACTCGGCCTGAAAGGCCGGGTTCTCAATTTTGAAGTCCCCGGCTGCCTGCCGCTCTTCCAGGTATTGACGATAAGCGTCCAGGGGCTCGGGTCCAAATTGCTGATAAATTACCCTGCCGCCGTACTGATGGTAAAGTTTGCTGTTCAGCTTCCACTGCCGGATAATCGAGTGCGCCATTTCCTCACGCAGAGCCTTGACCTCGACAACTTCTTCCGGAGTCAGGTCCTCTTCGGCGTTAAGTCCTTCTGCCGCCATTCCTTTTTTCATCGCCTGTAAATAGGCCTCGACTTCTGACTCAGCCACAGCAATGTCGTGTTCTTCAGCGTAGCGTTCAAATAACCGTGTGATCAGGATCTGCTTCATTTCGTCGATTTCGAAAGTCCGGATTTCCTCGCCCAGAACAGTGGCTGCCAGCGGCAAAAGCATTGGTTCGAACTCGATGATCGAACCATCAGCCATGGTGGCAAGGAACAGGTGGCCATCTCTTAAAACGTAGCTTCGTACATATTCGAACTGGGCCAGGTACTTCTCGGACAGCGAATCCGGTGGACACATCGCACGGGTTGCCGCCACCGGACCGAATGTCAACTGACTTGTGCCTTCAGAGGACCAGTTGCCCATGCCACGGTTGCAGTCGGCGAGTATCGTGACCGAGCCATCAGCGCCTAACTCCAGCGTGTACCGGGACGGGTCATCTGGTACATCTGCACTGTCGTCCATCGAGTTGATTTTCAGTAGCTGCCAGGACGTTCCTGCAAGCTCACTCGCGGCTGTCTGCGACATGGCGAGGGTTGGCAGGGCAAATCCGATAACGACCAGTGTCAGCAACATGGCAAGAATGAATCGTTGCATATTTCTAGCCTCCTTCAATTGCCGCCAGGGGCACTTCCCAGACTTCGCCGTTTGCGAAGTGTAAAACCCAGGTATCGCCATTAAGTTTTGCCTTGACTTCCCGGTTGGTGGCGTTGACATAATCCGTCATGAAATTGATCGTGAACTGTTCCCCAAGCTGGTTCTGTACCACGATGGAGGCCTGCCCGTCCTCCATTCGCAGAATGCCGGCCGGACAACTGCCAAACTCCGAGTCCCCGGTGGCACGGCAGCGCAGACGCGCGGTGGCGTCGTAATCATCTGTCGTAAACGGCGCCGTCCAATTATCCTCGTCTGACTTGGGTTCCAGTGCACCGGTGTTCCAGTAAACGTATACGCTCTCGTCCTCCAACCTGAATATCAACCCCTGGTCGCCGAGACCGCTCTCGCGGTAAACAGGGCGCCCATCCTGATCGGTAAAAGTGCCCAATGTGTCTTCTACAGGTGAAAGGTCATGGACAACATCATCGTCGCGTCTGATGGTTACATATCCCTGGCGCTGACTGAAAACGCAGGGAATCATCTTTTCGGCACGATCCTCGCCGCGTGGATAAATATCACAGCGGGCTTTGGTCCAGTCGGCCGCTACCGTGGTCGTCCAGGCCATTGCCGAAAATATAACGACTGAAATACAACTTTTCATAGCAAACCTCCGATTTGACATGCGAATTCCCTGGTCAGGCTAAAAGTGGAAGCTGAATTTATCACATAATCGGACTGTTTTCGCGAACACGGCAAAAACTTGGGATACGCGAACTCAAGCGGTTTATTCGGCTCCCGCTACAACGCCAGCGATGGCCGGCACGATGGTTCGGCTGACATTACTCTCAGCCGCGTTGCTCCACATCACGATCGTCACATCCTTGTCAGGCACGTAACCGCCATCACTCTGGAAACCCAGCGTCTGGCCTCCGTGCCCCAGCACGCCCTGGTTGTCGAGCATGCCATGCGCGTAGATGGTGCCCGGGCCAAGTTTATCCACACCGGCTGCGCTGTGTTTTTTCATTAGCTCAAGCGTCGCCGGATTTTTGAAAAGCCTGCCGGTGAAAACGGCTTTCAGGAAGACGGCGAACTCTTCCGGTGTAGACACCACCGCGCCTGCCGACCAACCCTGGCTGGCGTTCCATTCACTTGTGGTAAATTCAAACGGTGTTTTAAAGTACGCCTGCGGCAACGCACCCTTGTCCGGTTGGCCGGTCTGCAGGTACGTGTGTTTCAGGTCGAGGGGTTCGAAAATGCGCATAATCAGGTTTTCCCCATAGGATTTACCGGTCGCCTTTTCGATGATGAGACCGAGCAAAATGTAGCCGGTGTTGCTGTAATTCCATTGGCCTTCTGCCCCGGGCTCGAAGTCGCTGAGACCCGCACCGCTGACCAGTGTCACCAGTTCTTTGGGTGAAAAATTATGGGTGAGCATAGCCTTGTCCTTGATGCCATCTTCAATGGTCAAGCCGCTCTCGGTTGGTATCTTGAAATACTCGTGAAGACCACTGGTGTGGGTCATCATCATATCGATGGTGATCTTGTCCCCATCTGGCAACGCCGCCGCCATCCCTGGTAGCCACTTACTCAACAGATCGGCGGTTGAAAGCACGCCCTCCTCCTGCAGTTGGAAGAGCATGGCAACAGTCATCATCTTCGTATTACTGCCGATCTGGAAGTGGGAATCAGCGGACAATGGCTCACAGGTGCTTACATCAGAGACCCCCGTTGATTTGTGATAACGCCCCTGGGGAGTAATGACCAGCATTGAGGCGCCAGGGCCGGGTTGCGCCCCGGACGTTACAAGATCAACCAGACCCTCATCGAGAGTCGCGCTGATTTCAGGGGCCAGGGTATCTTCTATCGCGTTGATCGCCAGCGCCTGCTCACCGCACAGATCGGCGACCGTGGTGATCACGGCGTCAAAAACCATCGTGCCGCTTTCCGCTTTCAAGCTCATGTAGAGCTTGCCATCCAGGGGAAGCATCTGAGCTGCGCTGCCCAATAACTGGAGGAACTGTTCACCACGAGAATCACCCGGGCAAGCAGCCATGGTCGAAGGACCGATCTCGATGTTGACGTTGGCGCCGTCAAGGGTGTAAGCACCAAAGGCTCTATTGCAATCGGCCTTGATTTCAACCGTACCGTCTTCCTTGAAGATGACTTCGTAACTGGCGGGCGTCTTGACGCTGACATCCCCGGTCGAATCGCTGAAAGAAGTCCATAGCCACGGGTTTGACATGACGCCGGCAACCATGGCTTTTATCTGAGCGTCTTTGGCAGCAGTATCCGGGTCAGGGACCGCCTCACTGGCCGGTTCACTGACCGGTGTACCTGCCGCCTCACTCACAGGCTCAGGCTGCATTGCATTGTCACAAGCTGTGAGTAGCAGGAAGGCAATGATTGTGAAAAAGAACTGGTTGATTTTCATTTGGGTGTCTCCATTGGTGCCTATACTATTTTCAATCCGCGCCAAAATAAAAGGTCAGCAATGAATTCGGAGCACCTGCCAGGTAGAACGGTGCGGTGCAGGCCGGGTCACCCTGGCAATACTCCGCGAGGATATTGTCCACCTGGTAGCCCAGGATTATCTGCACGAAGTAAGGCAGATTGTTGGGCCTGCTGCCGACCACAGCGTCAGGGCCGTCGTGCGCATACCCGAAGCTGTGGGTCAGTTCGTGGAATACCAGCGGCGCCGCGCCGTTCACGCCCCAACCGGATTTGATTTGCCCGCCTACGACCGTGTCACCCATCATGCCCTGTTCTACTTTTAGTTTGAGCGGCGGCACACCGTGTGCAAAGCCGGTGGATGTGGAGCACATCACCAGCTTGAGCGCTCCGCCACCATCCGTGAGCGCCTGTTCGACGGCCGTGCGGAACTCCCCGTAGTTCGCGGGAAATGGACGCCAGGTCGGCGGATTGTCCTGGTAAGCGGGGTTCAGCAGGCTAGCCTGCGCGTCGAAGGCGGCACGGAAGCGGCTACTGTTAACGGCAAAATTCAGCCGGCCGAAGACCTTGCGGAAACGATCCTTTTGGGCAGGTGTCCAGTCTGCCAGGTTCGCCTGTGGGCAAACCGATAGAAATTCCTGGGAAACCGGGTCGGCGGCCGCAAGGAACATATTATCCTCGAGACTGAAGCCGTCAAACATCCGGTTCGCATCGGCAACCACTGCTTCAGCTTCAGCCTTGTGCTGCGACTCCAGCAGGTGTGCGTCAGTGCTGTCGAGACCGAGATCCAGCAACTGCTGGTAGAGCGAAACCGGCGGTGCAACCGCATTGGCGGTAATGGTCACGGAGTCAGGCGCGCTGTTCACACCACCCTCCACTGCCACCAACTGGAATACGTAATCGCCCTCCAGGTCCGCCAGGAAAGTGGGTGAGGCGCCGTTGAACGCAGTAGCGTCGACCGCTGTACCCGCCGGGCCGGAAGTCAGTGACCACTGGTAGGTCAATGCCGCCAAGCCGTCGGCGTCATAACTGCCGCGCCCGTCCAGCGTCACGGTATCACCCACCTTGACCACCTGGTCGCTGCCCGCGTCGGCAATCGGGTGTGGTGTCTGGGCAGGCGCATCGGCGATCACGCGAACACGGTCCGTGGAAACGTTGCCCACAGCGTCTTCGCCAACCAGTTCCAGTACAAAGGAGCCGGCAACATCGGGTGTAAAGACATAATGCAACTCGGCCTTTCCACCTCGTTGAATACGTTGAACTTCGGCAGTGCTTGCTGGATCCGGCCGGCTGACCACGCGCCACGTCAAATCGACAAGATCGCCGTCGGCGTCGCTAATTGTGGGCTTCAATTCAAATTGCTGTCCGACAATCACGTGCGCGTCCGGGCCGGCATCGACCTGCGGCGGCTGGTTGATGTTGACGGCCAGGGCATTGATTTGCGTGCTGGCCGGATTACTGTTGACCTGGCCGTCATTCACCACGAGCTGAACCTCGTAGGTTCCGGGCAGGTCGGCGGTGAAGTCGGTCTTGGCCTTGGCGGTCGACCCGAGCACAGCAGTCGAACCGGCGGGCGCCGACACCAGTGTCCAGGCGTATGTCAAGGGGTCGAGGTCAGCGTCTGTGCTGCCTGCACTGCTAAGTTTCACGAGATCGCCCTCGGAAACGTCCTGCGGTGCACTGATGACCGCGTGCGGCGCCGAGTTGGTTACCAACGCCGTGGCCGTCACCGTTGTCGTCGCCGGCGTGCTGCTGGCACCACCGGTGTTGGTGACCACCAGGCTGTATACATAGGCTCCGGCCACATCCGGCACGAAACTCTGATCGGCAGCAGCCGGATCACCGATGATAACGGTGCTGCCAGGTGGAGCCTGGTCCAGGGTCCAGGCGAATTTCAGACCACCGCCCACAACCGGGTCGCTGCTCCCACCATGAAGAATTACGCGTGCCCCCGTTTTCGGGTTCGGATTATCCAGGGTGATTACTGCAACCGGCGGCGTCGCGTTTTCCAGGTCGCTGATGTCGAGACGGAAAAACAGGCGACCGGCTTCCTCCTCCAGGTAAAACGCGAGCAGGTCGGTTTCAGGCGTTGAGGTATCACCAGGCGGGCTGACTGCCAGCGGTGGGACGCCAGCCCAATCTCCAACCGCTCCGTCGGAGACGTGAACGGCGAGCCGGGCAACTCCGGGTACTAACAGCAAGGCCACGATTAACGTAAAAGCGCGTGACCCTCGAAAACGCCACGCCAGCCCAAAGGTCAGGACCATGAGTATGACGAGCCCGGCGATGGAGAGAGTGGGTATTGCGACCAGTGACCCAGGCGCTGCACCGCCGACCGGGAACGCCACCGATGTGGCCTGGAGAAAATCGCTACGGCCGTCGGCCGTCGTGACAAACAGGTCTATGCGATTGCCAGTGGCCAGGCCAAGGTCCATCAACGAGGCATCGAACTCCACCACGTCTGACCCCGAGACACCGTTGTCCAGGCCGACGTCAATACCTGCAGGAAGAGAAGTAGAAGGCCCAAACATTCCGGATAGAGGATCCTGACATGGTGCTGCGGATACCGCTGAAACAACCGGAGGCGGACGCGTGACCACGGCTTTTATCATATGCTCAATACCCGCTAATTGCTGCCCGCCCAGTGTCGTAACCGTGCAACCCGTATTAGGGTTACGATCGGAATCGAAGTAGACGGTGAAATCATCAGCGTGTGCGAGAAAGGGTGTACAAAGCGCCAGCAATGCAATGGCAAGACGGGCGCGAAAAATATCCTTGAATGAATAGCCAAACCGGTGTGTCATGATGTTGTTTCTTCCTCTAATTTTATTCCCTATTGAAGATAGGAAAGCTGCCCTCCTTCGCTGAAGAGAAGGCGATCTTGAATGATGGTGATCTTTCCCCTAGAAAATAACATGCTATACGCATGTTTTCACTTAAACTTTTCTAAATTTCTAAAGGTTTGGGGAAATTATGACGTCATCCATTTCATAACGCGTCGACAACGTGTCTATTGAAGCAGAAGGTTATACGACACCAGAAACTGCTCGGAGTCACTGCCACGACGCGTGCGCGCCGCGGTGCTGAAACCGAATTTTACGGCATGACGACCAAGGAAAGGAACTGCAAAGGTAACGCCTAGCCGAACGTTTTTCTGCAGGTCTTCGCGTTTCTCACCATCGATGGTCTGTTGGCCGCCGGTAAACCGGTTCATATCCAGTGAAATCCACAGACCGGGCCGGAACCGGTGTACAAGGTGTGCCTCGAACGCGTAGATGGGATCCTGTTCACGTCGCCCCCCGGGATAGTCAGCGTCATCACTGAACATCCAGAAACCCGCGTCCAGTTCCAACAGCCAGCGCGGGCGCAATGGGAATATGGCGCCGAATTGCAGTCGTCCGGCCCAGCGATTTGAGCCGACGTTAATGAACCGGTCGCTTTTGTAGTGTCCGGTGGGTGGCGCCAGTTTGAAGCTGACACCAACGATGGGGCGCGGTTCTGCCCGCAATTGTTGGAAATCTTCACGCGTCATTGCTGGCGCGCCGAGCAGATTAACCGAAAGCGTTGCGCCCCGCCAGCGAAAAGGTCTGCATGTAACCGAGCGCCGAGGCATGGGTGTCTCGCTTCTTTTCCTTCTTTTCGCTCGACAAGATTGTTGAAGCGATCACGGCAGGCAGGACAGGCAAGCCGGAAGAAGTCGCATCACTGGTGGCTTATCTGTGTTCTCCGGAAGCGGCGTATATAACCCGCCAGGTCGTTTCGGTGAATGGCGGAATGTGTTGATGTGCAGCCAGTCACCATTGCCTTGCAGTGGATCCGTCAGATGATGAGCGTCCGTTTCAAAATGAGAAATCAGGCATGGAGTTCAGCGCAGACCGCATGGCATCGCTCCAGCCTTTCGTGATAGACAAAAAATAGGGGTCATTGTGCTCAAAGCGGTGCTCGTGGGCAACTCTGCACTCGTCGGCAGCGTGTACCTGCAGATCGAGTGGAAATCCAACGCTCAAATTGGCGTGGATAGTGGAATCAAATGACACGCAAAGCAGTTTGACCGCTTCTTCAAAGCTCATGTCGGCATGCAGTGCGCGTACCAGTATCGGCCGGCCGTATTTGGTTTCGCCGGATTGGAAAAAGGGATTATCCGGGGTTGATTCGATGAAATTACCTTCCGGGTAAATCAGGAACAAACGTGGTTCGCTGCCCTTGATCTGGCCGCCAAGAATCAGTGTCGCACCAAACAGCGATTCAGACGCAGGACCGGCGGCGGGGCCGTAATGTTTGACCACGTCGCGCAGGGTGTCGCCGAAAATTGTGGCAATCTGAAACATGGACGGCGCCTTGAGGATTGACGGTTTGCGATCTTCCGGCGCCTTGGTTCGCTCATCTACCAGGCTGACAACAGCCTGCGTTGTAGCCAGGTTGCCAGCAGACATTAATGTGATGACGCGTTCGCCGGGGATTTCCCAGCTACTCATTTTCTTCACCTGTGCGACATCATCAACACCCGCGTTGGTGCGTGTGTCGGACATGAATACCAGTCCCTTGTTGAGTCGAAGTCCTACACAATACGTCATGGATCAGTAAACCTCATTGTTGCGTGCACTTATTGTTGCACCTGCAATTGAACACTCATTTTTTCCTCTGTCGGGCCGTAGCGCATTCCCGAAACCGGCGAGGCATCATTGTAATCAAACCCGGTCGCTACACGGATGTAGCGTGCATCGGGCGAGTAGCCATTAGAGACATCGAAACCCAGCCAGCCAATGCCTTCAAACCAGGCCTCGGCCCAGGCATGAGTTGCATCCTGGTCGATGCGGTCATTCATCATTAAATAGCCTGAGACATAACGTGCGGGATGGTCAAGCAGCCGCATCGCGGTGATGAATATGTGGGCATGGTCCTGGCAAACGCCCGCACCATGAGTCAGCGCCTGTTCAGCACCGGTATCCGCGTCTGTCTGTCCTGTCGCGTAAGGTACGTGCCTGACGATCAGCGCAGAAAGGGCATGTGCGCGCGCGATATGATCATTCTGAGCGATATGATCATTCTGTCCGTTATCCAGTTCTTCCAGGAGTGCCTGGATTTTCGGTCCGGGCGTCGTCAATGGTGTCGCTCTCTTAAACGTCCACAAGGGCATAAAACCACGATGCCGCCCGATGATGCCTGCCGTGTCAGTGGTTTCAATTTCACCTTTGACATGGATAATGAGCCGGTCACCGCCCGGATCTATACTGATGAGGTCGACATGGTTGGCCAGGTGATCGGTGTAGCTCAATTCCTTGTGCCCGCCCTCGATGAGGACATCCCAACGGAGGATTGACTGCCCTTCCCGCTGCCTGGGTGTCAAGCGCACCTGTTGCAGTCCGTAGTCAACGGGAGCGTCATATTGATAACTGGTGCTGTGATTGATAGTCAGTTGCATTGTCAGAACCTGAAGTCTCGTTCAATCTGAGAGGCGAGAGCAGCGTTGTCGATCAGGAATTCGCCGACATACTCATGCAAGCCGCGCTCGAAAACACTGTCGATATTGCAATCCTGTAGTTTCTGATACTGCATCTTTGCCATACGGCATGACTGGTTCTCGATGCCGTATTCCAGCTCAAGGTGCCCCAGGTTATTCATGATTTTCTGGCAACAAAAAACCAGGGAACGTGGCATTTGCGGGTGCAGGATCAAAAACTCCGCGACATTGAGCGGGCTGATATCCGTTCCGTAAAGCCACCGGTATGCCCGCCGTGCCGATACCGAGCGCAGTATCGTCTCCCAGTGGACCTGGTCGAGGGATGAGCCGATTTGCGCAAAGGATGGCAGCAGCAAATAATATTTCACATCCAGTATTCGCGCAGTATTGTCCGCACGCTCCAGGAACATGCCCAGTCTCGCAAAATTGTAACCATCGTTGCGCAGCATGGTGCCTGCCATGGCCCCGCGCACCAGCGCCTTCTGCTGACGGATGACACTCAACACGTCGGGCAAATCCCGCTGATCGACCGGCCCGGAAAGCAATTCCTGCAGCGTTATCCAGGCCTCGTTCGTTGCCTCCCAAACCTCCCTGGTCAGCGCCGTACGCGCCAGCCTGGCATTGTCTCTCGCCGCTTTAACGTTACTGATGACGCTGGCCGGGTTGCTTTTGTCGCGCAACAGGAAGTCGATGACCTCATCAGAGTCATAATTATCATGCCGTGCTTCATAGGCAGCGAGTGCACCCGATGTCACCAGTATGGATTTCCATTCCGCAGCGGCAGTTGCCGAGCGTGTGAGCGCGATTCGAAAGCCGGCCTCAAGAAGCCGTGCACCATTTTCACTGCGCTCAAGATAGCGGAACATCCAGAACAAACCAGCAGCAGTTTTACCTAGCATCGCCTCATTCCTCCAGCACCCAGGTGTCTTTGGTGCCGCCGCCCTGGCTCGAATTGACCACCAATGAACCTTCGGTCATGGCCACGCGAGTCAGGCCTCCCGGTGTTATTTCGATCCGCTTTGGTGACATCAGCACGAACGGCCGCAGATCGACATGCCGGGGTGACAGCCCCTGTTTTGTGAATATGGGCACGGTGGACAGCGCAAGCGTCGGTTGCGCAATATAATTGTCAGGCCGGGCTTTCAGCTTGTCGCGAAACGCGCTGATCTCTTTCTTGCTCGCTGCCGGACCGACAAGCATTCCGTAACCGCCTGAACCGTGCACCTCCTTCACGACCAGTTCACCAAGATGATCCAACACGTATTGGAGGTGGTCCGGGTTCGAGCAGCGCCAGGTCTGTACGTTATTCAGGATTGGTTTCTCACCGGTATAGAATTCGATGATGTCCGGCATGTAGGAATAAAGCGCCTTGTCATCTGCAATCCCCGTGCCCGGCGCATTGGCAATGGTGATCCCGCCGGCGCGATATACATCAAAAATCCCAGGCACACCGAGCATCGATTCCGGCTTGAAATTCAAAGGGTCAAGATAATCGTCATCGACCCGCCGGTACAGGACATCTATTGTTTTATAGCCGCGTGTCGTACGCATTGCAATGCGGCCATCGACAACACGTAAATCGTGTCCTTCAACCAGCTCCGCGCCCATTTGGTCGGCGAGGAAGCTGTGCTCAAAATAGGCCGAATTATGGATGCCGGGTGTCAGTACAGCGACCACCGGCTTGCCATTGCAGGCTGGCGGAGCGCAGGCACCCAGCGAGCGGTTGAGCACCACTGGATAATTGCTCACCTCACGCACCTGTATTTGCGAAAACAGCTCCGGAAACATGTGCAGCATCGTCTCGCGATTTTCGAGCATGTAGGAAACACCCGATGGTGTGCGTGCATTATCCTCCAGCACGAAAAAGTCATCCGGCCCGGTGCGGACAATGTCGGTGCCGATGATATGCGTATAAATTCCGCCTGGTGGATCGACCCCCACCATCTGCGGTAGAAAAGCGACATTATTCGCGATCAGTTCAACCGGGATGCGGCCCGCGCGCAATATCTCCTGCCGGTGATAGATATCATGCAGGAAGGCATTGATTGCCCGCACGCGCTGCTCAATTCCTCGCGACAGTTTGCGCCATTCACGCGCGGAAATAATGCGCGGCACCACGTCAAAGGGGATCAGCCTCTCATCGGCATCTTCGCTGCCATAGACATTAAAGGTGATTCCGGTCTTGCGAAAAAAGGCCTCGGCCTGTGCCGCTTTAAGACGAATCCGGTCGGGGTCTGCGCCAGCGAACCATTGGCCATAATCCACATAGGGTTCGCGCATGCTGATTCCATCACCCGGTTCTGCCGGGTTCAGCATCTCGTCAAAAAAGTCGGTCATTAAAACCCCTGTCGCGATAAAGTCTGTTAATCATCTCAGCAATGATACAGCCTTAAGTCCCTGAGCGGGCGATTGGAAAAGCGCGGCAGGCACATTAACCGGACGAAATAATGCTCTCAAGTTCGCCGAGGAAGCGCAGTACTTCAGCCGGCGTGTTGTAGGATGGGGGTTAAATGTGGCTGTCTTGGCTTTTTGCTGCTGCTTTTTTTGGCTTTTTTACCCTCCTCCGTTTAGTTGATCAGCTGTTGGAAACGTTCGTCGCTCTTTAGTATTTGAAAATCCGGTTCGTTTGCAATGTAGTTACGATAGCTGTCATCGCGTTCAACCATTTCTTTAAGTGCTTGTAAAGTTGTTTCGGTTTCACCCAGGGCGATATAAATTAATGCTGCACAGAGCAATGCATCCGGGTTGCGATTAGAGTTGGCCAGTGTTTCATCGATTAATGTCTGGGCGTCATTTTCACGCCCGGCATGTACATAATAGGTGGCCAATAAGCCACCGGTTTGCCAATCCAAAGCATTGATTGTCATCATGGGTTCAGCCAATTCTATCGCCTTGGCATATGCTTCCTGCTGCAAACTTTCATCTTCCCCCATCACCCGGTAAGTTTCGGCGAGACGACCCCAGGCACGATGGTCGTTGGGCGCCAGTTCAATCGCTTTAAGCTGCATTTCTGCTGATTCCGCAAATTGACCATCATAGTAATATTGCAGGCCACGATTGGTGTATCCGCCACGCGAAGGTGATATTTCCAAAGCCCTGTCCCAGGCTGCTTTGGCCGCCTCATACTGTTGCAGACTGTGATAAGCAGCACCGAGATTACTCCAGGCTACCGGGCTTTTAGGTGTCAACTCCACGACTCGCATGGCATACCGTGCGGACAGCTCATAGCGATTTTCCTGGTCATCGTAATTTCGGTAAAAATCGTTTAGTGCACTGTGAACAGGCCAGTGATCGGGTTGAAGTTTTTCGGCGCCCAACAGCGTGGTTTCCGCCTCACGAATCTCTCCCTGGCTTGCCAGAGTCATTCCCAGCTCGATCATGGCGTCAACATTCTCTGGCTCCGACGCCAGTGCGGCACGCTGTTCACCGATAGCACGCTCATAATCACCATAGTGTCGGTAAAGTGCACCGAGAGCGGTATGCACATCCGCTTGATTGGCATCCAGCTTTAAGGCTTGGTCACAGGCCGCTTCCGCCTTGTTGAAGTGACCGATGTCGTTATTGTTCCGATACCATTTTAAGTGTGTTTTACATAGCCCCGCGTAGGCACCAGCAAAATTGGGATCCAGTGTGATCGCCTGTTCAAAGAGCGACTTTGCATTTTTGTAAGCTTCGGAGCCCCGGCTCAAAAGACTTTGCCTGCCTTGAAGGTAGGCATCATAGGCGGCCAGGCTTGCAGTCGGGATTTTCTCAAGATTTTTTTCATCTGCACTGGATAGTCGGGCATTTAATGCATTAGCAATGGCGCGGGCAATACTACTTTGAATGGCGAACAAGCTTTGAGTTGTCAATTCCCGGTCGTAGGTTTCTGCCCACAGATGATCGTCGTTAGATGCGTCTATCAATTGTGCATTGACCCGGATAGACTCCCCGTCGCGTTGCACACCACCTTCCAAAATATAATCAACGCCCAACTCTGAGGATATTTCAGGGATATTTTTGTCACTTCCCTGATAACGCATAACCGAGGTGCGTGAGGTGACACTTAGTGATTCAATCTTGGCCAACATGGTAAGCAGGTCGTCATGAATGCCATCTACAAAATAGACATTTTCAGGCAAATTGCTGCGGTTGGAAAATGGAAGTGCTGCCAGTGATTTTCGCTCACCTGACAGGTTAACTGCTTTGGCTATCTTTTGCTGGTCGACATTTTCAATTGCAGGACTGCCGATCCAGCCTAATTTGTCCAGAGAAAATAAAATAACAGCAGCGCTTAGCATACTGATGATAATGGGGTTGAGGTAACGCCTGAAATTTCGTAATTCTTCTTCTTTGCCAGGCAGGTCGGCACTTTTTACCAAGCCATCGGTGGTGATCTCAAAAAACCAGGACAATACCAGGGCTATAGGGAAGCCGGTGGCAAGCAGGATAATTAAACTTCTGAATAACCAACCCGGAACGTCAAAAGCTTCAAACAATAAGTCGGCGACTTGTATAAGCAACCAACAGACGACAGCATAAGAAAAGGCTGCCCGTAGTACATGGCGTCGTTTTAATTCTGAAATCAGTCGCATGGGTACTATACGCCGTAGTCGATGTGGTGGAATTGAGTTATTACCAAATTCAAATTTTTTGTTGTCCGAACTGTTTGTGCAATGTATTTTTTGGATTCTAAAAGTATAACTTAACGTCGAGTGGGTTTTTCAACCATATGTGACTCGCATTTTCAGAATAAGCTGACTATGCTGAATACAAGCAATGCGTTTAATTAAAGGAAAAAAACAAAATGACAAGCTCAATCCAATCTAACTCAGATAAAGACAATGACAGGGGCAAACCTGACCAGGGCAACGACAGGGGTAAACCTGACCAGGGCAATGACAGAGGTAAACCTGACCAGGGCAATGACAGGGGTAAACCTGACCAGGGCAATGACAGAGGTAAACCTGACCAGGGCAATGACAGGGGTAAACCTGACCAGGGCAATGACAGGGGTAAACCTGACCAGGGCAACGACAGGGGTAAACCTGACCAGGGCAATGACAGGGGCAAACCCGACCAGGGTAACTCCCCGCGCTAAAGTTAACGGGCTTTGGGTTATAAGCTCAAGGCCCTAACGTTTTATGACTTGATAGGTTGCCCCAAGTTTGTATTGGGGCACCCATTCATTTTCAGAATCGAACCAGTGATACCAAAGACCGCCTTCAACAGTCATTTGGTAAAGCGAGCCATCTTCGCGTCGAAGCCGCGTATAGGGTTGGTTCTCAAATTCAACTTCTTCAATAAATTCCAGCTTCAACCATTCACCATCTTCGTTAAACCACCATTGCCCATTTTCATCTTTGCGAAAAATATCCGTACCATCTTCCAGGCCGTAGTTATAGATATGAGCATCGGTGTATTCAAAGATAAATTCTTTGGCGGTGTTGCTGCTTTTTATGCAGAATTCACAGTCATAGTTCAAGTCAATGCTTCGGGTTTGTTCGGTAGTTACACCGAGGTTGGTAAAAGAACTTAGACGCGCGGCAAGCATAAACGCAACTTGATCCCAATAAGGCTTGCCGCAGTTTTGTGTCGTTGTGGTTTGCATGCATCGGCGCACAGCACTTTCAACGTAGTCATCGTCAAGGCAGTCGGGGTCCGGCGGTCCGCTGTAGTCAGTTTGGTTTTCAACCTGCAAAACCCTGTCTCCGCTTACCAGGACACTAATAGAATTGTATTCAACGGTGTTGATCATCGTATTTTTGGTGTAGTAAGAAAACCGAAGCAATTTTCTGTTCTCACCAAAATCGACTACTTTTGCAGACTGCTTATCAAAGTAGCAGGAGTACCCACGAACAACGCAAAGGTCGTACATCCAGTCATGCAAAACCTGTTCCAGATAACGATCTTCTGAAGGCAAGACGGTCTGGCCGTTAGCATCACTAATGTCGCCGAGATTCGGTTCGCCATAATTAATGTGGAAACCCGTTCCTCCATAACGGTTTCCAACGGACAGGAAGTGATAACCCTTTGCGTCACCACCTATGTACTCTGTAACATCCAGGCTGACACCTGCTGGAACTGCCACAATCAACCCATGCTCGCGCTCCTCATAAATGTCGAATTTCAGGCTTAACATGGCCGATTCAACCGTATCACGCGCTTCCTGACTCTTCAGGTCCGGAAAGATTTCACTGACCAGGTTATCCAACCCTTCACTGGGGTCTGAACTGTCCAGCAGATCTTCAAATGTACGGGTTTTTGTTTTCACCCAACTGTAGGAGTTGTCAGGGTCACTATATTCTATGACTATATCGGGTGTGCGCTTGGAGGATGGAGACGAGTAGCCAAACTCGGAAGGGTCTTTATCAGGCAAAACGCTGTTATCAGGACTGGCCATCAGGTTGGCGAGATTACTCACTGGAACCAGCCATGCGTGGTTGGAAGCCCCTGCATCAAGACCACCTTCTACGATGCCCACCAAATCACCACTGGAAAGAAGAAAAACCGGCCCACCTGATAACCCCGGGTAGAGCCCGCCGGAGATGTGGTAGAGCGGTAAGTCAGCTCGTGGAATGCCAAATTTCCGGACACTGTCTATGGCTTTTTCCGAAACCAGACCTTCCAGAGTTTCGGGTGAACCAGAACCTTTTTTTACAAGTTTGGGAAAGGCAGAGCTATGGTTGTCTTCCCTGAATCCAAATGCCGCGAGGTCTTCACCCAGATTTGGCCGGTTCAGATCCTCTTTTAACCCGGGGTAGGGCTTGCAACCCTCCGACTCCAGGCTTGATTTTGCTTTCAGCAAGACCAGGTCAGCTTCTATTAAAAATTTGACGACTTCTGCTTTAACGGGGCTGCCTTTGCAATATATTTCGATGGTCTGTGGCGGCGGCAAAACGACATGCAAGCTGGTCACAACGTGGTCTTCCCCACCATACAAAAAGCCGCTGCCGAAATGGCCATTGGCCTCTACTCGTACCATAGACTGGTGAATGGCAGTTTCATTCAGCGCAGAAAGCGAAGGGGTGGCGACGAGACAAAACAGAACGCCACAGAGGCTTGAAGACACCCTGTTGAGGGTCAGTATCCGCGAAGACTTTTTATATAAGTTCATGCCTATTGTTCCTTCTTGGTGGGACATAACGCCGGCCCGAGAAGCCCCAGAGCTATTGGTTGAGCTTCAGCCGATAGTTTGCCTTGTATATTTTCCAATAACTTCCGGGATTCGGTGTTGTCCTTAAAAGCGATCAACCATTCATCAGTGTTTAGCTTGGCATCTGCTGCGCATGCTGTTGCCGGTATTACAACTCTTTTGCTATAGGGCCAGCGCCCACACAGTGCGCTACGGGAAATCAAAAGAAAGTTGAGCAGGTCTTCCTCTTCCCCTTGCAAAGATTTTTCAGCATTGTCGGCCAACGTTTTCCAACCCAATTTGCCGTCCTCATCGTTGTTTCTGAAACTTCTCAGCGCTTTGTATTCGGTTGCATTCGAATCGCTCATATAAAACAACTTGTCACACACATTGTCATCCTGCACCACGCCGGAATACATTTGAGACTTGAGTTTAATACCGGAACCGGGAGGGGGGGTTGTTCCCGGTTCACCTGAACCTGTGCCAGAATCGATGGCCGCCAGCACCTGGAGTGTTTTCATATCATCATCTTTGAAAGACGGGAAAACTGCATGAACTTCATCGACGCGCTCTTTAAGATCGGGCGTCATCAAGCCATGATCGCGCACATATATACCTGATAACGCAGACAGCGCCACCGCCAGCCCGAAAGAACCAATACGTAAGCCCTTAGCGGTGCTGAAATGGCGATCATTTAATCCCAGCAATGCAGCAAGCCCGACACCAACGGCGCCAATAAAAATACCGACAACAGTTTTCGCCTGTTCGCCGGCAGGCGCTGCCAGACCCATCAATAAACCCACCATGATGCCAATTCCGACACCACTGAATATTGAAACAAGCGTTGAGTTTGTTGTTGAGCTTGAATTTTGAGAGCGGTGTTCGCGCATTGAACTATTTTCCTTCAGTTTTGTGTGCTGCATTCCAGGTATTCGCAAGTTGTTCGCGACCCCTGAAATGGCATTGATCGAAATGCTGATTTTACCGTTGGGCGTGTTTGCCACTGCGTACCAAAAGGGTAGATACAGCGAGCTTGCATCGACCTTAGTGTAACGCGTGTCGGTGCTGATATTTCGTTGCTGCAAACCACCTACCAGGTCCTGTGCCTCAAGTTTTGCTTCCCCATCTACCACAGCGGCAGCCGAGCTGAATGCGGTGACAATATCCTGCTCCATGGGAACAAAGCTCTCTACTTGATCCAGATTTAATAGCTCAGAAGATTCATCAAGGTTCCATTCCTGGCTAGCAATACTGGCGCTGTTCACCGGTGCGTCGCTGGCCGATACCAGTAAGGAGTCGAATTGAATATCGATAGCTTCTTCTATCTCGTCCCACGTTAGCTTTATGTCATCCGTATCGAATGTCTTAACAGACCCCCTCTCACCTTTCACATTGCTGCGAGCCGCCAAACTGAAGTGCCAAAAGGGTAGGTAGAGCAGCTCCAATTGCAAGATTTCAGCTTCATCGTCATGCACAGCTTCTTCGAATATGGAGCGGGCTTGCTCGTGGTCAATCCTGGCGTACAACACCGATTCCGGTAATGTCGCTTGAGTTTTCAAGCTTTCCTGCTGGTCACTTCCGCAAGCGGGGCAAAAACTTTTCTCGTTCAGGCTAACACTGGACTTGGTGCCGCATTGCCCGCACAGCATGGTGGCTATGCTTCGCAACCGGCTACGACTCTCAGTTAACAATGGTTTGTCATCGATACCACGGATCGGGCCGCGCGAATCCACGAGCTGAACCCGCCAATCCTCGCGCGATTCAGGTAGCCGCCACTGCTCCAGATCACCGGTCGCATGCTTTTGAACAAACAACGCCCATTCAAATTCCAATGGCCCGGTATCTTCCTCTTCAAATTGAAACACCGGGCTGCGATGGATGGTTGCACCTGAGTTGCCGGTGCCGAGCTTGGCTTCGATATAGTTTCTGGCCAAATCGAAGGCTTCAAAAATACCATGACCTTCCACCAGGGCAGCATAGAATTTTGTCGAAAATTGAGTGGCGCGTTTATCGTTGATTTTCACCGCGGTGGCGATAACTGCCGGCACACCGGCTGCATGCAGTAATTTCACCTGGGCTTTGGTTGCGCAACCGTTTAGAAAAACCAGTTTCAGGCTGCTTTGCTGACCGAGTAAACCAGCGATGCCTGACGCGCCTCCAGCACCGTCTTCCAGTTCCAGCGAAGCACCATCTGCGTGACCGCCATAGTGAAAAATAACAACCCGGTCATCATAGGCGAGGAGAGCATCGTATAGCTCATCAAACTCTGAGCTTTCTTCGCGGTGGATGGCGATTTTGTCTGCTCTTTCCAGAGCTTGTAAAGTTTTGAATAAATCACGACTCTCGTCTTTCAGGGTCGCAAGGTGGTCATCCAGCTGATTGGCAAAAGCCAAAAATACGACCGGGAGTTCTGATCTCATGACTGGCTTTCAGGCCGATGACGTGTAAGCACAAAGGACCGTCCGATAGCATCCCAGTCTTGTGTATACACCTTGGGTGATGTGCCAGGGACTTGTTCATCTTCGTTTGTTGGATTAACACCGCTAAGTGCTGCATTGACCGGCGTCACATTGGTTTTCTTCTCGTTTCCGGATCGTGTGCCCTCATTATTAAGCCATCTGAAGTCCGTCTCGTGAGTGGAGAAAATGGCTTTGCAGGTTTCAGTTCCTACATCATAAATATAGTTGTCATCCAGTTTGGCTGTCAGCGGTTTCATCCCTGGAGGAAAGCGTATTGTCTTACCAGGGCCAATTTCTTCACAAGCTTTTCGGTACGGGTAAAACTGTATGATTTCCCGGTTTGCGCTTAACCATAAAATGCTGCAAAACACCGATCTTTCTTTTTCATTGTTGGTGATCTCCAGGACAATGGGATCATCTTCGTTAAATTCACAGTTCCCACCGTTGGCCAAAACCAAATCCCCTGTTGGGGTTCGCTTAAATAGATTGAAACTGACATCAAGTGTTGGATCGGGGTTGTCCAGTCGCAGCACATTTCTGAATCGGGCTATTTTTTCCAGATTGCCAAGCAGGATATTGGACACACCAGCTTCGTCAACCGAATGCAGTGGCATGCACAAGTGGTTTTCATCTTCAAAAAATGCCCAGGTCGGTTCGTCAATATGAAGTGCTTCAGAGCTGTTGATGATACTCGCGCGTATATCGGAGCCTGTTGCTGTGTCCGCCAAGGCCAATAACTTAGATCGCCTGATCGCTGGTTCCAGCGAGGCTTTGTCCCGGATACTGACTTCACTGAGATCTACCAGCAGGGGCTCAACGGATTCGGCAGATTCCAGTTCTACACATCGGGCGCCCTTCACAGGTGTGTCCGCGGTTTCATTCAAAGTACCGATCGATGTCAAAGCTCCAACATGACTGACCGTCAATTCCCCGATTTTGTAGCTGTTATCCAGCTGCTTGGTTCCCGGTGGATAAATCGCCCACTTGGAACCACGGCGCAACCCATGGGCAGCTCCTCCGTCCAATGTCAGTTTGTCACCATTGACTTCCTTGACCGGAATGTAACGCAGAGGCTCAATGTCTTTTACGCCGAATACTTCGCGGTCAATGGCGCCTTCAATCTGTGGGTTTTGTTCTTTCACCTGTGAGGCAACACCAGCACATGTTGGCTCAAAAACATCCCTGTAAGTCGTGCCGGGCTTCGCTTGCCTGAGGGCATGAGATAAATGGTAAGTAAGCATGCCATGTCTAACGGTTCCCCCGTTGTGAGGGATAGACCTTTCTTTAGCTAACTGCTTATCCCGGCAAGCGGCAATGACAACATAATTATCACTAAGTGTTAGCCAGGCACCGGCTCCGCGCTTGGGCTTTGTTAAAAATTCAGAGGTGGAGCTCGTCGGTTGAGAGGGCAAAGGGCGTGCCTCAGGCGGCACCATTCGGACTTGTGTAGAGTCATCGCGACCACGCGTCATTGTCCCGGAGTTGCAACAATCAAATATGAGTGTGGAGTAACGTGTCTTTGTTGCCAGTTTTTGCAGCCAGTCGTTAAACTGGTCGTCTCTGATTTCCCGGTATATCGGTTTTTTGTCCGCAGAAGGCTCGGAGTCATCGTGGGGCAATATACAATTATTTTTACCACTTCCCTCATCTGTATGTTCCGAATGGGTATTGCAAAGCGAGCCGTGCCCGCTGTAGTGAAAGACCACGATATCGTCTTGTTCAATGACGTCAGTGAGGCGATCCATTTCGGCAAGAATCGCATCCCTGGTTGCGCCTTCGTCGTAGCAGGTAGCTATATTTGACGGTTCGAAATTGAATTTATTGACCAAAATTTTTCTGATGAGCTCCGCATCATTCACGCAGCCACGCAGCTGTGCTTTGGCCGACATAAACGGATATTTATTAATACCAATGATTAAAGCGTGTTTTTTTGACAAAACATTCCCCCCAGCAAGAATCGACCGAGTATAAGTAAAACAAACGCTGAACTCAAAGTACCAAACGGTGTGAATGGCAATTTGGTACTTTGAGTTTTAAGTGAATATAGCGTTTGTTTTTCCTATACCCCTTCAGGTTTCTATCTCAATATTGAAGACACGCTTCAATCGCCTTGCCCAGGTTATTGAAGCACGTTTTTCTGCAGCAGTCTGGTTGGTCTGATTGACTGGGTGGCGAAACTTCACTTTTTACTTGACCAATACATTAGTTCGCCCAGGGTTTAAGCGGTTTGTAGTGGTGCGCCTCAAGTGCACTCCTCAGCCTGGTGGCTTCATCTGATTGACCATTGAATGTCAGAACGCGTATCCACGGGTCAAGTAGATAAGGAGCCTGGCTTTCACCAAGATCGTCTTTAATAAGGTCGTGTGCCCGCTGCCAATGTAGGTGCGCCTCGCTGGGGTTGTTCTGCGTTGTTAACAGTTCTGCCATTTCAATATGGATAGATGCCAGCTTGCTGGTCCGCTCGACATTGAGGCGATCGGCCTGCTTGATAAACTGCATGCTTTCAATGGCTTTTTGGTTATATTCCAGGGCCGCAACAACCCTGTCGCTCGCCTGGTGAATCCAGGCGGTGAGCCTGTAGGCGTCTGCGAGGTGATCGTATACGTTGTAATCCGTGATGCCGTTGGCAATCATATTCTCAAGGATAACGACAGACTGTCCGGCGAGAACCATCGCTTCCTCCTGCCGGTCAACTGCAACGAGTGCGAAGCCTTTCGCTATCCGGGGTTTGGTACTTGCGCGCAGCCAGTCCATATTGTCTTCATCGTGGTCTGTCAGGAAGTCGAATGCCATAATCGTCTCGTCTGCCAGTGCAATGGCCTGACCCAGTTGACCGGTGAGGAGCAGGACTTCCACCACGCGTTGTTCCGCATGTGCCCAGTCTTCCAGCCTCACGGTATTTTCAGGCTCCTTATCCCTGAAGTCCCGCAAATCAGTAGCGCTGCGCCGGTAATATTCAAGAGTGCTTGCCAGGTCGCCGCGTCTGAGGGCTATGTTGCCAAGCCAGGAGACAGCATCTGCAATGTCAATGGTCAGTTCCTTTTCAGGATCCTGATTCTGGATGCTGGACAAAATTTCCAACTCCTGTTCAAAGCCGTTTGCCGCGGCATCAAGATCGCCCGTTTCAAAGTCCAGTACGGCAAGGTTGTGATGACCGAATCCGACCTCGCGCCTCCAGTCACCGCGCGTGGGATCAAGCCTGGCCAGGTCAAGACTGCTGTCACGATATTTCACCAACCATGATCGGGCCTTGCTCAGACTCCCGTCACGCCAGTGGACATAGGCGACCCAGAACTCGGCCTGCGCACGATTGAAAAGTCGTTCGCCATTATTCGGGTCATTTTGGTATAGGGCCTCGCTCCTGTTGTAGGCCTCGTTGAATGATGCGAGCGCTTGCGAATACTGCAACTGGCTGACACGAATCTCGCCGAGTTGGGTCATCACCTGTGCCTGGCGTGATAGTTCGCTATCTGTCAGGTCCTTGACCTTGACAGTTGCAAAATAGTCCATGGCCCTGGCTCCGACCTCTTCAAGCAGGTCCAGGCGCCCGATGGGCTGGAGACTTTCACGAAGATCGCCTACCATGAACCCCAGTAGATCCTCGGCCTGGTTACGTCTTTGAGTTGCTTCATCTCTTGCCATCATGGCAGTAATAGCAAGAAATACTGTTATGATCAGGGCAGTCATGGAGCCAGTCGTCAGGATAGCCATGCGCCGGTACTTCCGCTGTAACTCGCGTTGCCGTAAATCATCAAGGCCAACGCCGATGAGTCCTGCAATAATCTTAAGCCGGGCCAGGCTGCGTCCATCACCCTGTTGACGGGCATCAGCGGCGATCGCCTCGGTGGTCCCCGGTTGTAAAACCCCGGCAGCGTCATAGTGTTGACGCATCGCGGGGGGAAAGCAGTCCTGGTCGGTGTTAACTGCACCCGGGTCTCCATCAACGATCAAGCTGAATACCCGGTCGGAACGACCGAGCTTTTTAAACGCTTCAACTTCCTTGTTTACCCAGCGGGACTTTGCTGCGGACGGTGAACAAATTACGACCAGGTTCTCCGACCCTTCCAGCGCCTGCTGAATCTTTCCTGACAGGTCATGAGAACTTGCTAACTCTTCACGGTCTCGAAAAATCGGTAACAAACGGGATGGCGTATTTTCGTTAACCAGGTGTTTTGGCGTATGGAAAGTCTCAAGCACACGGTGTAACCAGGAACCCCATTTCCTGTCTGCATGCGAGTAACTGATGAAGGCCTTGTATTGGTAACCGTCTTTCAAAGTAAGCTCATTCCAGGCTGCCGCAGTTGATGTGTCGAGACGCCAATGTTACTAGAAAAGCCCAGTTCCCCATCGCCGTCCTGGAAGACGATGGGGAGCGGGCAGTAATGATTCCAAGTCAACTTGACGGGGCAGATTCAGTCCTTGTTCTTGATGCCCGGGTCGAATTTGCCTGTCTCATTCGTCTTGGTATTCTTCCATAGGATACAGTAAGAAAATGTGCCCAGGTCCGTAACTGTGTCGGTAACCGTCATGACTTTCCCTTCCGCGCTGATGTTTGCAGCACCGAAATCCGATACACCATCCTCGTTTATGTCGATGCCGGTAAACACATAGTCGGCCGATTCCATGTGCCATTGAACACCCGTATTAGAGCTTCGGTAAACGACGACCTCATCGGGGGAGCAGGTGGCTACATCTTTGCCGTCTTTCTTCGATATGCTCACCTGCACCATCGGCGCCGCCGCAGAAATCTTGCTGAAACCCAGGGTATTGTCGGTTGTCGTTCCGCTGATCGCGAACTCTGCGCAATTAACCGTCGTCGGATCATAGGTGAATCGCAACGCAGATTCATTGTATTTGTCGCCACTATCTATCTTCACATATATCCAAACTTCATCTCCTGCGTTCAGAGCAGCATCGTTAAGAGCAAAATTGCGACATGCCACCGTGGTTGATTGTCCGAGCATTAAGCCACTGCTCCATACCCAACTGTTGCTGTCTGTATAGGCGTGCTTGGGCTGGGTTTGGCCATTCTGATCAATCCAAAACATAGTGAACTTACAGTTAAATCCAGCACTATCCTTGAGATGAATAGCCGAAATATTGCCCTGCGATACAGCGGCACTACCCGCCGCTAACATCAGGCTTTGTTGATGATTGCCCAGATCTGAAACGAACCGGAGTGCTTGAAGCGCTGCGGCGGGAGACGTTGCCGCCTTTGCCAGCAATGCGTTCCTGTGGGCGCCGAGATTCGGTATATGCTGGAGCATCTGGCACGCCCACTCAGGATCATTTTCAAGTACTTTTGAGATGACAGTGTCCAATCCCGCTTCATCGATCGCGGCTTTCAGAATATCTTCGTAGCAGCTCGATTCATCTCCAATGGCTTCCTTTGTTTTAAGGGCCTTTGCGGCAATAGCGAGTCTCATTCCGACACGACGTTGAGTTTTTACATCCATTTTTCTTATCCTTTGATATGAGGAAGACCTATAAGTTATACCAGCATAGTACAAAGGAGTAGATACTGCAGGGTGTCGTTAAGAAAGTGAAATTCGCCATTGTATAGCCGGGGTCAGGTTTAAAGACCGCCGCTGATCTTCGTCGCTTGTTTACACAAATGATGTCATCATTGCCAACAGCCCAGCACGTGATCAGGAGAACCCATGCCCAGTTCCTACCAAGTGACGATTCTATCCGTTAGCGAAGTACATGCACTAACGGATGCCTGGGGCAACGACTCGCTACGCAAGCTGATGGAGCTGGCGGAAGTGGAGGACCTTGGGGACATTGCTGACGTGGACCTGCTGGAAATGTCGCTGATGGTGTTACAGGACCTGGGTAATCAAAAAGCAGGTGAACTGGTGCTGGAGACGGTGTTCGGGGACAGCATGCGTCCGGGTGTGAGACAAAACCTCGTGGACGACCTGCAGGAAAACGAACCCTGGAACGATTTTGCCGAGGTCAGCCAGCAACGTGGTATTTTTGTTGCAGTTTGCCTGTTGCACAAGGCCTTTCCGACCCGTTATGGTACACCGGATGCACTGGAGTTGAGAGTGAATATCCGGTCGCTGACAAGTGCGGGAACCATCGCTCTGGAGTCACCGCGGCCTGACTGGCTGGTACGTTTGCTCGCCCGCGGCATGGAAGAGCACGCGATCGTGCACCGTCTTTACAGCGCTGAACTCAAGTCAGGGGAGTTCAAAGACGCCCCAGGTTTGATCTGGGACTGCGAACCGGTTGATGACTCCGCCACCAAAGATAACAGCAGAACTTTCGATATCACAGCCTCGAGACAGTTGTTCAATACGCTTACCACCCGCCAATCTTTCTGAAAGTTGGAGTTGAAGCCAACACGCTGACGCCTGGCTCTGCCCCTTTTCGTAGTTGTTTATGCCTCCCGTAACGCCAAAGAAGGTTCAACCTGGGCGATCCGTATGCCGCCCAGTGCCGCCGCCAAGGCGGCTGCAAACAACGTCATGACCAGCGAAACTCCGAGGTGCCCAGCCAGCAGCCTGCATATAGGCTGACCGCCGCCGATATTATCGACGAACAGCGCGTTGAGCCCGGACTGGACCAGAAAGAAGGCAATCACTGCAATGGCCCAACCCAGCACAGCGGTCAGCAATGCCTGTAGTATGGGAAACCAGACAATCCCATGGGTCCTAAACCCGGTCAGCCGCAGCACGCTGAACTCGCGACGCTTGCGATCAACATTAGCCCAAATGCTGGTACCAAAAGACAAGCCGTAGCCGCTGGCCGCGATGATGGTGATGATCCAGAAAACGATGCTGAGGTTGCGGTCCAGCTTGGCTACCAGCTCGATATCTGCAACTCGTGTGCGCACGTCAATCCCCCGGTCCATTAAACCCTGGCGAAGACCTGCGACATCTTCGATGCTCCTGGCATAAAGCCTGAAACCGGCGTAGTTTCGTGGTCCATCCTGAATAGCAACACCATCCAGGCCGATTGCCGGTACATAACGGCCATCACGGAAATTCTCAACAGCCACCAGCAGTTCGTTAGACACAAACAGACCATCGCGTCCAAAAGCTGCCGCAGACGCTACCCCCACCACTTCCAGCGGTAGCAGACCGGTCTGTGACTCGTCTTTGTAAACGCGTGTCAATATCCCTTCGAGCCGCGTTCCAACAACCGCACCGAGCTTGTCGGCAGCGTCCATTGACAGCACCACCTGCCCAAGTCCGACTGGCTCCTGCAGACCAACGAGCACCGGGTCATTGGCAGCCGAAGGAATCAACTCGACATCAATGATGCGACCCACATCGGTATCGGCGGCACGCAAGCTGATAATGGCTGCAATTGTCCGCGTCCGGGGGACGATGAAAGCAACTTCGGGTAACGCGGCCATGTGTTGGAACCACTCGGGGGCGTATTTCCCACTGCCGACCGGCTGGATTTGACGGTAACGCGGGTCCTCCTTGAGCGGGGTCAGAAGGTTGGTGACGATGCCATACTTAAGTCCGAACAGCACCAGCAACGGTACCAGCACGGCACTCAAAGCCAGGATAAAGCAAATTGACATCAACTTTTCGTGACAATAGTCGCGCCAGGCGAGAAATACCACCAGTCTGTAATGTGTGTTAAGCGGTCGCATCGGACACCGTTACAAGCAAGGAGTCGCCATCGAGCGATTCAGTATGGAGATTCAATAGCTGCAAGCCGGCTTGTTCAACCAGACCGATGGCATGACTGGCAACGATCAGGGTCACGCCCAAATCGTCGGCCAGCGCCGCCATCAGTTTCATGATACGTTCCGCGTTTTGCGGGTCGATAGCCGCTGTCGGCTCATCCGCTATCAGCACCCGTGGCTTGTGAGCCAACGCCCGGGCAATCGCCGCCCTTTGTCTTTGCCCGACCGAAAGCATCGATGGCAGCTTGTCGAGCTGTTGTTGTATATTGAGTTTTACGGCCCATTCTTCCGCCGACTGGTCCAATGGCAGATCCAGTAACTGGCGTGAAAGGTTGATATTTTCCCGCACGCTGAGGTAAGGCAACAGACCGCCGCTTTGTAACACGTAACCGACGTACCTGCTGCGCAAATCACTCAATTGATCGGCGTCACCAGACTGCCAGGCCGCCTCAATATCAATGCTTTGTCTCTCAGCATCGGGTTTAAAGGTAAACGTATCAATGTTGTCCGGGCGCAATATCATGGCCAGGAGTTCAAGTAAGGTACTCTTGCCGGAGCCACTTTCACCAACAAATGCCAGCTTTACCCCCGGCCTGATATCAAGCCGGGGAATCGACAATGTATATTCAGCGCCACCCGCTGCATAACTTTTCGTCACGTTACGCAGCGAAAAGACGTCCGTACTCAGGGTAATGCCTCCAGTAACAGGGGATACACCGAATCACCATCTACCTCGCCGTCATCAAGCGGCACCCATAGATCGACGTTATCGTGTAACGATCGGTAATAGGCCACTTTTCCGTCCAGTTGACTAATAAACTCAAACTGGCGTTGGGCCGGCCATTGCTGCCAGATACTAAGGTCGAGATTCATCACCTCGCTCTTATAAGGCAGCCCTTCAAGGTATTCCCGCATGTAACCCATATCAGCAAGACTCTGACCGCCGACTGCCCGCGTCGACATCTTGGCTGCAGCAGGATCACGACTGATGGTGGCTGCAAGACTCTTGAGCTCATCCAGGAAATCATCCGGGGCCAGCGTACCTTCCTCGGCCGTAATCAGCACCTGTCTCAGCACTTCGTGCAAATCACTTAGCTGATCACGGGTTAACAGGACCCGTACATCGATGGAGCGTTCGGCGGGTGCAGCCAGGTCCCGGTCTACCATCCAGGCATTGAACAGCGCCGGCACCCTTTGCCCGGCAAGATTCTCCTCCTGCAGGTATTTCATGCGCAACCCGTAGCCCAGTCGTGCGACCTTGTTCTGAAACTCATCAAGTTCAGTTGAGCTGCCGGTGGCTGTCACCACGTTAGCAGGTGGACGCCCGCTGGCTGCCTCACGAACCTGCATGGTCAGTTGCTCCGTCATGGAACTCAAGGCTGTTTCAAAACCACTCACATCGCCGGTTTTGATGGGATAGTAGAAATCACCAATACCGCTGATGGTTGATAGTTCACGATACTGCTCCTCGGCAAAACCGTGATTGCTGGCGCCCGCCGCGGTTCTGAGGTGGAAGACTCCAATCGCAATATCATTCTCATGGGCAATCTCCCTGAGGGTGGCTGAGCCCAGTCCCGTGGCAGAGAGTGGATCATTTTCAACACGCGGACCCGCATCGCTGATCAGAATGATGTACTTCGCGTAATAGCCAGTCCAGTCAATGGCGTTGATCGCCTCGCTGACACCGGCGTAAGCGTCTTCATTGAAGCCTTCACTGGAGACCGCTGCCGGTTTCACTGCCGCAATTCGGGACAGAAATTCCGTGCCGCTGGTGCCATCGGCCAAACTTGCATAAGTTCTGGTTACAAACTCGAGCTGTGGTACGGCCGTAATACTGTCGCGATAGGCCACCAGGCCGTAACTGACCTGATCCGCCAGCTTTGCTTCTTCGATAGAGCGGTAGACACGCTGCATGATCTCGCGTGTCTTATCAATATAGGGCCCCATGGATATGGTTGAGTCGATAACGAAAACAATCCCTGTCCGGTAGGTATCGACTACTGCCTGAGAATCCTGTAACGGCACGGTGGCTACGTGCAAAAGCCGAGCCTGCTGCCCACCCACCAGGACGTCTTCGTGATCCAGTATCGGCACCAGGTAAAAGTCCTTGCGGATATCGATGTAACCCTCGGGCTGGATGGCCACCAAGGGAGAATCCCCGCTGATACCCTGCCCTGCCTGATCGCGCAGTTTTGAATATGTAACCGAATCCCCACTGTCGATGATGGTCTTCAGCGAAGCGCGATCACCAAACAATGGTACCCGGTTCTGTTCGGCGGAATCCCGAAAAGCAACGGTCAGTGTCTGGTTCCAGTTAACTGCCTGCTCCGCCGGCAACCAGCCTGCGATGGTTCCGGTGCTGTCTGTTCCAACCTGCAACCACTCACCGTTGTTGCTGCGCTTATAAACATAAAAACTCGAGAATGGGGCGACTTTCAGATCGGTGGCAGAACTACCCCCCGGTAAAGTATTCAGTTTCGCACCAGGTATGGCGATGACACGCTGATACAGAGCGGTCTTGCCTTCCTGCAGCAGGGGTCTGTTCACTTGGCCCCAGGCAACGCCAATCTGGGCGATAGCCGCCAGGAAGATGATTGAAAGTGTAAATCTTATAGCAATTGATTTGTTCATCATTTACTCCCATTGCAACAGAAGTTGTTCCGCAAGCGGGTCATTTTTAGCTTCCGCCTCGGCCCAGGTGCGCAATTCGGCCAGGCGCACCGCTGCCATTTGATTACCTGCGTCACGAGCGACGCGATACCATTTATAGGCCTGGAAAGGATCGGGTTTGTCCATCAGTCCGGCCTCGGACGAAAAATAGTTCGGATCCTGCAAGCTGGCGAGCTCAAAGGCAGCCGGGCCGTGACCGCCACGGGCAGCAAAAAAGTAAAGCAATTGTGCATCAGCAAAATTTTCGGCCGCTTGGAATTCCTGCGCACGGTCGAAGGCCAAAGCGTAATCAATAGCTGCCGGATTCGCCCGAAGCTCGGCGATAATCTCGCGAGCAGTATCACCGCGCTCCTCTTCTGTTTTTGCTGGTTCAACAGTTTCCAGAACCCTGGGAGGCGCAACATCTGGTCCTGGCTGCGGAACCTGTACTGTTTCGGTTTTGTCACGCAGCAGATAAATCCCGACACCCAATACAAGCAGTACCAGGATGGCAATGCCGGCCAGCAATCTTCGATCTATTTGACCCCTGCTATTTGTGGGTCGTAAACCAGTAGAAGGAATCATAATGCTCTTCTCCCACCCACCCTCAGATAAACAAGAGATTTGCCGAACCAGCCCGGGTGGGCTTTAGGGTTGGTAAGTATATGTTACATCATTGATCAGGCGCTCACGCAAGTAGAAAATAGCGTATCTTCAATCCTGTAACGATCCTGCGCTTCAGGGTTGACACTATACTAGCCCAACACATAGCTATGGAGTATCGATTTGCGCACATCAGTCCGGATTACATTAGTCATTATCATGGCCGTCGCTATCGTGTATACGCTGGCGGGATTCCTGCTGACACCCTATCTGCTCAAACGCCAGATCATCGACAGCCTCTCCAGGCATACCGGCGGTACTGTCACGCTCGGCCAGTTGAGTGTCAACCCGTTCCTGCTCAACACAGACCTGCGTCAACTCCGTATCGCCACTGAAGATCATCATCCAATATTCACCCTTGAGAGCATGCACGCCCGTCTTGATATTGCTAGTCTCTGGCGTCGTGGCTGGGTCATCCGTGAAATGGTTTTTGACACACCCGATCTGCGGGTAAACGCATTGCCGGAAGGAAATATGGAAGGTGATTCCTTTCCTCTCGTCTCCATATCCCGCCTGCAGGTCACGCGGGGACAATTGCACTGGACCCACACCTCATCCGGAACTGCTGACGATGCCACGGTCGAGCTGACGGACCTGGAATTTTCCCTGGAAAACCTGGGCGGCAAACCTTACAAACCAGGTGAGTTCACCCTCTCAGCTGAGATCAATCGCTCCGGTTGGCTACGGTCAAGTGGCAGCTTAAGGCCTTTCCCGGGAATGTTGGATACGACGCTTGAGTTGGACGGGGTCAACCTCGCAGACCTCGACTCAGCCTTTGCAGTCAGCAGCAGTTCCGGTCAGCGTCTCAAAATTATTTCCGCCCTGTTGTCGGGAAAGTTCAAAGTCTATTATGAACATGGACAGACAACCATCCATGGTGGGGCCCGGCTTGACCGGGTTGAGCTGGTGGATCGCTCAAGCGACGCTGCGATTTTTTCCGCCGCTAACGTAAAAGCCACCGAATTGACAATCCAGAGCAATCCCTTCAGGGCTTCGGTGGAGGGGCTTCAGTTAAATCAGCCACATATGAGACTGGCACGTGATGCTGACGGAATACTGCGTACTGCCTGGTTAAAACCCTTGTTTGACCGGACGAATCACCTCCAACCTTCCATCCCGCGGATCGAGATCCAGGAGGGTTTACTGGACCTGGCCGATGAGAGTCTGACACCCACGTACCATCTCAAAGCTGACAGGGTTGAAGGCACTATCACACGGCAGGACGGCCGCACGAAGGTCAGCATTGCGGGTCGTGTCGGGGCAAAGGACTCGAGTGTCCTCAATGTTAACTGGTTGCCAACCGGTTCAGACGGTGATGGCCGCCTTGATATACGCATTGAAGACCTTGATGCCACGGTACTATCACCGTATCTGAACGCCGTTACCGACCGCGGAATTGCCTCCGGTCAACTGGATATGCACTTTGACTACCGGAAAATTGATCAGCAATTTGAATTGAAAAACGAAATTTCCGCGCTGGCGTTCCAGCTTGATGAGATGCCCACCAGCCCGGTCACCCCCGGACTGCCTCCCCAACTGCCACTGGACCTGGCTGTTGCCCTGGTCAGGGACGGCAGCGACCGGATCAATTTTTCCATCCCCGTGCCAGCGGGCCGGGTTGAGGAGAATATGCAACTTGGAGATCTTCTCGGTGAAGGCCTCGTGAACCTGGTTAAAAACCTTACAAGGGCACCTTTTTACACGCTCGGTAAGCTGAACGGCATATCGCCACCGTTTCTCGAACGTGTCGTGTTCAAGCCCGGCGACGCCGCGCTGTCGATGGCCGCCGAAAGTAACCTTGCTATCCTTGCAGCGGCACTTGTACAACGCCCGGATCTTGGTCTGACAATTAATGGACGTTTCGATACGAATATCGACCGGCAGGCCCTGGCGCGCAAGCAGGTCAGCTTACACGTCGCCCTGGCCAGCAGTGCCGGACCACCGGGACGAGAAACATCAGGCTCGACCGACTTTAACGACAGCAAGGTGATCTCGGTGCTTGATGAGTTCGCGGGTAAGCGACTCAGCGCGGCGGAACTGGAAGCGCTGCGTGCAAACCACCCGCAACGCGGGCCCGCATTTTACACGGCCGTGTTTGAGGCACTGGTGAGAAACGAAACCGTCTCTCGCACGAAGCTCAAGGCCCTGGCACGGTACCGGGCACGGACCATTATCGATCAGCTAAACGCAGCGGGTGTTGATCGCCAACGGTTGCAGATTGGAAAAGACATTGAGACAGCACAGGCGCAAACCCGGTTGGTGTATGTGAAACTGGAGATTGCGTTGTTGGGAAACCTGGGGGAATGAGTTTCTTGAATTTCCTGTGAGTGCAGCGAACGGCCGGACGTCTGGATAGGGTATTTCAGCATCTGGCTGCGGGCGCTGGCAGCGTAACGCTCGCGCATTGCACGTGCCCAAATACGCCGGGCAACACGGCCAATGACGGTGTATTCGGGATCCATACCATTGCTGAGTGTAAAAGCCAGTTGGCTGATCGGGTTCGCGCCGGTTTCAGCGATAAGTGCGGTGGTTATGTACGCATTAATTGGCGAAAAACCCAATATATTCCGCCAATGTTTGGGTCTGAACACGCAACATTGACCTGGTTGGACTGTGAAATTACTTACCCTGGCGACTGGGCCGGGTACAAGTTAAAAAGCAAAAAAGGGTATTGTCAGGTTAAACAGCAGAAGTGACAATGCCACTCGCGGAGATATCCGGACACTTTCATTGAATCAAACATTATTTCGAGCTTTTTATACCAAAAACTCATAGACTCGCATCCGAAATCTATCACCACGAAGTCGGAGCTAACCGTATGACAAATTCCCTGGTTTGGATGGGAATCCTGATCTGCCTGCTACATTCAGCCATGTTTTCCGGGTTGAACCTGGCATTTTTTAGTGTGAGCCGGTTGCGCCTCGAAGCGGAGGCAGGTGCTGGAAACCACTCTGCGTTGAGGATATTGGCGCTGCGTCGAGATTCAAATTTTCTCCTGACAACTATTCTCTGGGGCAACGTGGGAATCAACGTATTGTTGACCCTGTTATCAAGCTCTGTGCTTGCGGGTGTCTCTGCATTTGCCTTTTCAACCATTGTGATCACTTTTGCGGGTGAGATTCTGCCGCAAGCGTATTTTTCACGCCGGGCATTGCAGATGGCATCGCTGCTCGCACCCGTATTGCGCCTCTACCAGTACCTGCTTTACCCGGTCGCCAAGCCCAGCGCCTGGATGCTGGATAAATGGCTTGGCAAGGAGGCGATCATTTTTCTGCGTGAACAGCAGCTCAAGGGCATGATTGAACAGCATATCGAGGACGATTCAGCAGAGATTGATTACATTGAAGGCAGAGGCGCGCTGAATTTTCTGGATATCGATGATATTCCGATTTCCGAGGAGGGCCAGGTGGTTGATCCTGCAAGCCTGGTAGCGTTGGAGTGCAAAGTCGATTTACCCTTGATTCCCGAGACTGCGGATCCTGCTTTCAAATCCTTTGTCGGCCAGGTCAACGCTTCCCGGAAGAAATGGGTGATCCTGACCGATCCTGCTGGTTTACCCCGCCTGATCCTGGACGCAGATGCCTATCTTCGGGACGTGCTTGATGACTATGAAGATATGGATGCATATCATTATTGTCACCGGCCGATCATTATCGACGATCCGGAGCGGCCACTGGGATTTATCATGGCGGATTTTCGCGCAGGTATGGCCGACACCAGTGATGAAGCAATTGCTAAAGACGTCGTCCTGTTATGGACGGAAAACAACAAGCGTGTCGTCACCGGTGCGGACTTGTTAGGTCGCCTGTTGCAGGGAATTGGATAAGTGCTGTTACGGGGTCAGAGTCAGGTGCCGGAGTTGACACTCCGGCACCTGACTCTGACCCCTTCGGGCTAATTGGGCCTGACCAGTTTCAAACTCTTCTCGATAAGTTTCAAGCGTGGCGATCGTACGGGAAATGTTGCATATGCCTCGCGTTTAAAGACCGGTGCGTCACGTACCAGGTGTAGCAAACCGGATTCAATGTCCTTTTCAACCATGCGTTTTGGCAGGTAGGCACTTCCCCCCAGTGAATGTAGGTACTCGTATGCCATCCTTGCTTGCGACACTCTCATCATCGCTTCGGGTGCGTCTGGAAATGCCCGCCGGTGATCAAGGCCGAACGAAAGACCCCAGTCAACAAAAACATAGCCTTTTAGTAGGGCTTGCTCGATAGGCATACCTTTTGAATTGGACACACAGACTAACTCGAGTGTTGAAATTTTGCGAATCTGCATAATGTCGAGCTGCGCGGGCTCCAGCATGATAGCGACGTCCAGGGTCCCGTCGATCAAACGACGTGTGAGAACCTCGGGCGTCTGCGATTCGGCGATGATCGCCATACCACTGTGCGCTCGCCGTAAATCATGTAACCAGGATTGCAGTAACACATCCCACAATCTGAGGCTGCCTCCGACGACCAGCTGTGCAGTCGCGTCAGCATGCGAAACGTCTTGACGCGCAACTCTCCAACCCGCCATGAGCCGTTCGGAGTGACGAATCAAGCGTGCCCCTTCCGGCGTCAATCGCATTTCCCGACGGTTTCGCTCAAAAAGTGTCACACTTAACTGCATCTCCAACGACTTGAGCCGACTGCTCACCGCTGCTTGTGTCAGATGTAAAGCATCCGCAGTGCGACCGAAATGCCTGGTGCGATTCAATTCCAGGAATGTACGAAGTAGCTCAATATCCATGCCCAATGATAAATATATTTTATATATATGACAATATATATTAATTGGATTTATCGCAGCAAACAAAATAAAGTATTTTTTGTTCTTCTTCTTCACTAACGCAAATCCAAGCCCATCCAGTCACATGCGGGCGAAATTTGAGCCCTGGTTGCAAATAAGTTCAATCAACGCCAATGCGAGATTAGTCCAGCCAATCGACTGAAGTGAAGGCAACGAATCGAATAAAGAGGTGCACAGTGATAAGAGTATTCTTGAGTGACCCTGATAACGGCAAGTCGCAACAAGGCGGAAAGGAATTAATCGCAGATTGGAAGGCATCTGATAGCAAGCTTATCTGGGTAGACATCGTGGGTGAACCGCATTATTCAGAGGAAGCCATGCTGGATGAATTCAAGATACACCCCTTGGCAATCCAGGATGCTCTGCGCCCTCGCCACCCGCCGAAGCTGGAGCGGTTTGAAGACTTTCTCTTTATCCTGCTTCGCGGTCTTGATGCCGACTCTACGGGCATAGATTTCGGCGTTATTCAACTCTCTCTGTTTGTGGGTGACAGATTCCTTCTGACACGCCATGCCCAACCATCCGTCTCGGCTAACTGGATGTTTGAAGAACTCCAGCGCGACGCGACGATCATGAATGAGGGGCCTGGAGCGCTGGCGGTACGCCTCAGCAACCGTCTGGCTCGGCGATATATAGAAATACTCCTGGAATTGGAGCCACGTCTGGACGAAATCGAGGAGCAGATGTTCCGCCAGCCCGACGATACCCTCCTGGCAGAGTTGACTGGCTACAAATCGCAGCTCAGAAAACTTTCACGTATTGCCAATTATCATCAGCAAATTGCCTTGAAGCTAAGAGACAACGATGACCCTTTGATTGGCGCAGAACTGTCCCACGAGATTATTGATCTCTACGAGCAAATAGAACGAACTCAGAGCCTTGCCAATTTGCACTATCAGATTTCTAACGATCTCACCGACGGCTACCTTGGCATGTCCTCACATCAGCTCAATCGTGTCATGCAGATACTCACTATCATTACCGTTATTTTTGTGCCCCTGACATTTCTCGCAGGAATCTATGGCATGAATTTCGAGAATATGCCGGAGCTATCTACACGTACCGGCTACTTCGTTGTGATCGCGATCATGGTCTTGATTGCAGCGTCCCAGCTCATTTACTTCCGCCGTAAGAAGTGGGTGTGATGGACGACGACAAGACAAACATCGCCGACATAGCCAACTTTGATACCTGGTCCGGCTGGTTGAATGAAATCAGTTTATGGGTCAACGAAAATCTTCTGTCGCTTGATACCTTAATAGAGCTCGGTCTGATCTTTTTCGCGGCATCCGCTGCCTGGCCGGTTTCGATTATTGTTCGTAAGAAAATACAGGCACAGGGTGAAAAATACGTTCGATATGCTTTATTGCGCAGACTCTGGACCGTGCTTGGAAAGCTCTCATTTCATATCGTTTGGCTAGGTTTCCAATTGATCATTATTGCTGTCATGAATTACCTGGCGCTTCGACACGCATCGCTGGTCATCACATCCAGCCTCCTGACGGCATGGATTGTTATCAGTGTAATCACCGTGTTCGTAGCCAATCCACTTTTGTCGCTAATCATCTCAATCAGTGCATGGATGATTGCCGCGCTCAACATCGTTGGCTTGCTGGATAATGCAATTGCAATTTTGGATGGGGCGGTGCTTACACTGGGTCAAGTCAATATATCGTTATTGACGGCGGTTCAGGGTCTGATTGCACTAGGCGTGCTGTTATGGATAACGGCAATTGCAGGACAACTCATCGAAGGACGCATAAAATCGTCGCCAAACCTGACGCCCTCCATAAAGGTATTGTCGACCAAACTGCTGCGAATTTTGCTGGCAGTAGTGGCGATCGTTTTTGCACTGCAGATTGTTGGCATAAATCTCACTGCGTTTGCTGTGTTTGGTGGTGCCATCGGCGTTGGTCTGGGGTTTGGACTGCAGAAAATTTTCGCGAACCTGGTTAGCGGCTTCATACTGTTGCTGGACAAATCGATCAAACCCGGTGACGTTATTGCCATCGGCGACTATTATGGGCGTGTTGATTCTCTCGGCGCGCGCTATGTCTCGGTTCTTACGCGTGACGGGATAGAACATTTGATTCCAAACGAAGAACTGATCACGACCCGGGTCGAAAACTGGTCGCACTCACATAACCTCGTCCGTGTTAGAAAAGTAATCGGGATTCACTATAAATCAGATGTCAGGAAAGCCATCTTGCTATGCCTGGAAGCGGCGGCAGAGACGCCGAGGATTCTGAAAGATCCCGCGGCCATGTGTCAATTGCGGGAATTCGCTGACAGTGCTGTCAACCTGGAAATGAGGTTCTGGATTGACGATCCGATGAACGGCAGGGCAAACGTCGTCAGCGCACTACAGCTTGGTATATGGGACAAATTCCACGAACACGGGATTGAGATACCATATCCACAACGTGATTTACATTTAAGGTCTTCCGCCCTCGATTCAATAAGCACCGTCTGACACTCGTATGTTGATGCCCCTGCCCCTGGTATCAACTGAACATTCCAATTACAACTTAAGGACAATGCCATGAAACTTGCCATACTGTCATGCGGCCCGAACTCTTACAGCACGAGACGCTTGAAAGAGGCCGCGCTGGAACGAAATTACAACGTAAAGGTACTTAACACGCTTAAGTTCGCCATCGACCTCGATCAGGGTCATCCGGATCTTTATTTTCGTCAGAAGCAACTCAGTCACTACGATGCAGTGCTGCCCCGTATTGGCGCCTCGATCACTTACTACGGAACGTCCGTCGTCCGGCAATTCGAGGAAATGGATGTGTTCTGTGCAAACACGGCTAACGGTATATCCAATTCCCGCGACAAGCTCAGAAGCTTGCAAATTCTCAGCCGTCACCATATCGGTATTCCCCGGACGACATTTGTTAATGACAAGAAAGATGTACTTCCGGCCATTGCGCGGGTGGGCGGCGCACCAGTCGTCATCAAGCTCATCGAGGGAACCCAGGGCATTGGCGTACTGCTGGCGGAATCCATCAAGGCTGCCGAGTCCATCATCGAACTTCTGCAAAGCCAAAAACAGAATGTGCTGATTCAAAAGTTTGTGGCAGAAAGTAAGGGTAAGGATATCCGCGCTTTCGTCGTCGGCGATCGTGTCGTGGCCGCGATGAGGCGGGTCGCACAAGGCCAGGAGTTTCGCAGCAATGTACATCGGGGTGGCGTCGCTGAGGCTGTAGACCTGTCCGAGGAATATCGTCAAACGGCGGTTCGTTCAGCGCAAATCCTTGGATTGCGGGTAGCCGGCGTTGATATGCTTGAGAGTGATGCGGGGCCGCAAGTTATGGAAGTGAATTCGTCGCCCGGTCTTGAAGGTATTGAGCGGTGTACGAATCTCGATATTGCCGGTGCCATCGTTGAATACATAGCCGCACGCGTAGACTTCCCGGAGATCGATGTGCGTCAGCGACTGACCGTCAGCAGCGGTTACGGCGTCAGCGAAATTCACATACCTGAAGGTTCGGGTTTCGACGGAATGACAATTGCCGAAACGGAATTGCGCGACAATGATGTTAACGTACTGACATTGTATCGGGGTAAAACCGAAATCCCCAATCCCAGGTCTGATCGGACATTAGAGTCCCAGGACAGGCTTTTATGTTTTGGCAAACTCAATGCAATGCGTGGTTTGCTTACACCTAAGTCGCGACGTCGCAGGCGTCCCGAAATCAAAAAACTCAGCCCGATTTCAATTGATCAGGCGGGAGATTAACAGGAGCGTCGTCAGGTACCGGTGCTCTCAACGTCGTCACCTTCATTCAGACAGGCAGGGCGCTCGCCTGGACAGATAATGGGACATGCACCACGGCAAAAGCTGTCGGGGGTTGTTACTCTTGACGCTGGTTTTCTGGTAACGGGCTGGTATTTCCGCCCGCTGTTCACAATAGAAATTTGGTAAACTTCCACTGATCAGGCGATATTCATCGTTCCCCCGGCTCCCAAGGAGTTGCCTTTATTGAACGACCAGCTTACAGACAACAGGGTCATCTGCCACGAATGTGACTTGCTGGTGAGCATCGGGCAACTGCCCGATGGTCACAAGGCGAGTTGCCCGCGTTGCGAATCTGTTCTTACACGTTCTGTCAGCAATTCGCTTGACCGTATGCTGATATTCGCGCTAACGGCGCTCATCTGCCTGCTGTTCAGCAACCTGTTTTCCTATGTCAACCTGCTGGTCCAGGGCCAGGAACGGCAGATCAGCCTGCTCGAAACGGTACAGGTGTTATTCGAGTTGAACGAGTGGGCGCTGAGTGGCTTCATGCTTGTGATCATTATTGGACTACCTGTTTTTTTTACAACACTGATCAGCTGGCTGGCAATCTCCATAAAGCTGCAAAAAGTGTCGCCACGCACGATCAACATGATGCGTTTTATCGGCTATCTCCGTTTCTGGAATATGGCGGAAATATTCTTCCTGAGTATTTTGATCAGCATGGTCAAGGTTGCATCGCTGGCCCACATCGAGGTGGGGCTTTCTTTCTGGGCCTATGCCTTCTTCAATGTCTTCTTCATCGCTGCCCTGCTGCACTATGACAAGTTACAACTGGCGTGGGCAATCAGGCAAATCGTCAATGAAAAACAGGCACTCGGCCGTGCCGTCTGAAGTAAGCTCACTACATGGTCAGCGTTTGCAGAGCTGTCACGACTGTTGCACCGTCCAGCCAGCGACCAATTTGCGTTGCAGTTTTTGCCAGAATACCTTGCATGCGCGCAAGCGTCACAGCCTGCAGCGCAGCTGGATATTCCTGGTGACAGCCCTGATCTTCTATGTGCCGGCAAATGTGCTGCCGATCATGACGACGAACCAGATGGGCAAGGAGACCTACAGCACCATTGCCGGTGGCGTCGTACTACTGTGGGAGCAAGGCTCCTACCTGATCGCCCTGATTATCCTGGTTGCCAGCCTGATGGTGCCTATCGCCAAGTTTATTGCACTCGGTACACTATTCCTGAGCAAACAGCTCGGAATTTATCGCGACCCGCAAAATAAGATTATCATTTACCGCGCGGTCGAATTCATTGGACGCTGGTCCATGGTTGACGTGTTCGTGGTGGCATTTCTGGCAAGCCTGATCCAGATGGGCAACCTGATGTCCGTGTACCCGGGTCCGGCCGCCCTGGCCTTTGCCGGCATGGTTTTTTTCAGCATGCTGGCCGCAAACAGTATCGATCCGAAACTTTTCTGGGATGATGATGAGTAATACAGATAATGACGTTCTGCCACGGGCGAAAGTCGTGCCGCTGCGCCGTATATCCCCCCTGTGGCTGATACCCCTGGTGACATTGCTGGTGGGCGCCTGGATGGTGTATGACAACTGGTCCAAACAGGGGCCACTCGTCACCATCGAATTTTCCACGGCGGAAGGCCTGGAAGAGGGTGTCACCAAGATAAAAACCCGTGAAGTGGAAGTGGGGCGGGTTGAAAAAATCACGCTCAATGCTGAATTGAACGGGGTGATCGTCACTGCCAGGCTGAACGACGAGTTCAGAGGTTTGCTGGTGGAGGGTTCACGGTTCTGGGTGGTTGCGCCCACCATAAGCCTGTCCGGAGTCTCCGGCCTGGGAACGCTGATGACCGGGCAATACATCCGGTTTTCACCCGGAAAAACAGGTAAAAAAGTCAGCCGGTTCCGGGGTCTGGACAGTCCGCCATTGACCCCTATGAACACACCCGGTTTACACCTGACATTAACCACCGATGGCGACTTCTCTTTTGCAAAAGGGGACCTGATTCACTACAAGGGTATCAATGTCGGCAAGGTTGAAGATGTTGAATTTAATTTCACAGAGCGCAAGATCTATTACAGCGTGTTTATCACCGCGCCCTACCACAAGTTGATCAGTACTGAAGCACGGTTCTGGAAAGCCAGCGGTATCCGCGCGGAAATGACCAGTTCGGGCTTTCAGGTCGAAACCGGCCCAATAGATAGCCTGTTGCTCGGCGGCATTTCGTTTTCCATTCCGGAAGGTCAATTTGTCAGTGAGCCTGTCGCGGAGAACTCACTTTTTCATATCTATCCCAGCCGCTCGGCGATTTTTGAGAAAAAGTACCTGTTCGCCATCCAGTACTGGGTGTTGGTGAAAGACAGTATCGGCGGCGTCAGCGTGGGCGCACCGGTTGTCCACCGGGGTCTCCAGGTCGGTAAAGTGCTGCGCACCGACTACATTCCGGAAGGTCGCAACCTGCTGGACAAGACCATGGATATACCGATACTGATCGAGATCAATCCCGGCCGGCTGGGTCTGCCGGATTCCGAAGAAAGCCTGGTGCGGGCAACGACCGACATCAACACCTGGATCAGGCAGGGCCTGGTCGCAACCATCAAAACGCAAAATTTCCTGCTGGGTTCTCAGCTGGTGAATCTTGAATACGAAGAGGGTGCCTCGCAGACTGAACTGGGCTATTTCAAGGATCTCGTGGTGATCCCGACTGGTGTGGACAGCCTGGAAAAATTCACCGAAAGCATCGAAGCGTTTATCGCCAAGGTCAATCACCTGCCACTTGAATCGGTCATCGGCAAACTGGATACGTTGCTGGATGAAGGTGCTGCGACCCTCGTCAGTTTCCAGCAACTGGCAAAATCCGGTGAATCACTGATTGATAATGAGCGGACTGCGGAGTTACTGGGGCAGTTAACAGAAACGCTGGGTGCGCTGGAAGAAACGGCGCAGTCGTTTACCAATGACTCCCAGACCAGCCAGGATCTGCAACGCACGCTTAAGGACATGTCCGCTTTTCTCCAGGAAATGATCCCGTTGATCACCGAGTTAAAAAACCAACCCAGTGGCCTGGTATTTCCGACAAGCCCGCGTGAAGAAGCTGAACCGATAAGGAAACAACAATGAGCACGAAACCGTTCGCCGCGTTACTGTTACTTGCTGGCCTCGGTGCCTGCTCGTCGGAACCCGTGGTCATCAACTATTATGCGCTGGTCCCACCGGTGTCAGCGACCGACCAGGTTGTGCAACGTACTGACAAACCCGCGCTGGTCATCGAAAGGGTGGATTTGGCAAAATACCTGCAGCAGTCGGGTATGATCATCCAATCGGGCGATAACCAGTTGCTGGTCTCGAAGAAAAACCTTTGGGCAGAGAGCCTGGAACTGGCGTTGCCAAAAGCGCTGGTGCGCGAACTGCAGAGTCAATCGGATGACTATACGTATTACCTGAAAAGTGTAGATTGGATTCCCCGTACCGACTTCAGGCTTCGTTTGCGTATTGACAGCCTGCAGGCGACGGACAAGGGTGAAGTGGTGGCGGCAGGCCGCTATCAACTGATTTCAGAACACGATTCAAATTTACACGTGTTTGCCGATTTCAATTTTCGCCGTGATCTTGACCAGGACGGCTATGAGCATGCCGTTGAACAGATACAGGTGTTACTGGCACAGGTGGCCGAAGCCATTCTCAATTCCGTGCAAGGTCTGAACGAACAGGCCCGGCCTGGTTTAATTGATTATTAGCTGCCTTTCTTTATAACCACATTTCCGTTGGTTGAGCGAATGGTGATGCGGTGATTCCCGCCCCATGTGATGTTTGAACCATTGGTTTTACCGCTCCTGCGCATCCATGCGCCCGCGGCATTAGTGCATCCATGCACGTCATTGCCAGATTGGTTTCAGCGATAAGTGCGGTGGTTATATACGCATTATTGCCAGTATCGCCTAAGGGCGCCTACGCTTGGCGAAGATCCGGCAGTCATTCTGAAAATACCTCCCCACCTCGATTGGATTGAAGAAATAAATACAATCACGACACAGATTTGCTGTTTCCATATTGGAAACGGTATGATCGGTCTCATCCCGGGTTCAAAAATTGGCGAATAACCCAATATATTCCGCCAATGTTTGGGTCTGAACACGCAACGTTGACCAGCTTGCGCGCCAATTCAATTGAAAGACGGGTGTGAATGGCAATTTGGTACTTTGAGTTTCAGGTGAATATAGCGTTTGTTTTTCCTATACCCCACCTGCCAATGTATATTCACCAAGCAGATAAGCCACACTTCAACCTGCGAAACTGCCAGGCCCATTTAAACTATATACAACCAACCCCGGTTGGCAAACGATTACAAGCAGAACCCGGCCAGAAAGGAGACCCAAATGCCTGCGCTCACGACATCAAGTACATGGTTAGCATTACAGACACACCAGGCTGAAATTGCTGCTACCCACATGCGCGATATGTTTGAGACCGACCCGGCGCGATTTGACAAATTCAATGTTGAATTCAATGAAATCCTGTTTGATTACTCCAAGAACCGGATCACGGAACAAACCATGTCACTATTGCTGGCTCTCGCTGAAGAAGTCGGTCTGAAAACACGGATCGATGCCACTTTTAGTGGTGAGAAAATCAACAACACTGAAGACCGCCCGGTGCTGCATACTGCACTACGCAATCGTTCCAACCGCCCCATTATGGTGGACGGTGAGGATGTGATGCCCGCTGTGAACGCGGTGCTGGACAAAATGAGAACCTTTGTCGGCTCGGTGCGATCAGGTGACTGGAAAGGCTACACCGGCAAAGCCATTACCGATGTGGTCAATATTGGTATCGGTGGTTCTGACCTGGGACCGAAAATGGTGGTCTCTGCATTAACACCCTATACCAGCCCGGATTTACGCAGTCATTTTGTTTCCAACGTGGATGGCACCGACATCGCCGAGGTGCTCAAGCGTGTCGATCAGGAAACGACACTGTTCCTGATTGCCTCAAAAACATTTACCACCCAGGAGACCATGGCCAATGCACAGACTGCCCGTGCATGGCTGATGGATGCTGCCGGGGACGATACGGCCGTCGCCAGGCATTTCGTGGCACTGTCCACCAATGAAAAGGCGGTCGTGGATTTCGGTATTGACCCGGTCAACATGTTTGCCTTCTGGGACTGGGTGGGAGGACGTTATTCACTCTGGTCAGCGATTGGCACTTCAATCGCACTGGCGATCGGCTTCGACAACTTTGAAAAACTTTTAACCGGCGCCCATGCGGTCGATGAGCATTTTCGCAGCACGCCCCTCGCCGAAAACATACCGGTACTCATGGCCATGCTGGGTATCTGGTACAACAATTTCTTTGGTGCAGAGTCCCATGCCATCTTGCCCTATGACCAGTACATGATGTATTTCCCCATGTACTTTCAACAGGGGGACATGGAAAGCAATGGTAAAAGTGTGACCCGCCAGGGCGAAGCGGTTGACTACCAGACCGGCCCCGTCATCTGGGGTCAACCGGGAACCAACGGACAACATGCGTTTTATCAACTCATCCACCAGGGCACAAAACTGATCCCCTGTGACTTCCTCGCGCCCGCTCAAAGTCAGAACCCGATTGGCAACCATCACCGCCTGCTACTCTCAAACTTCTTTGCCCAACCCGAAGCACTGATGAGAGGAAAAACAACTGACGAAGCCCGTGAGGAACTCGAAGGCAGGGCTTATACCGGGGAAAAAATGGAGCTGCTTGCTGCAGCCAAGACCTTCGCGGGCAACCGGCCATCTAACAGCTTCCTGTTCAAAAAACTGACACCGGAAACACTCGGTTCGCTGATTGCCCTATACGAACACAAGATATTTACCCAGGGTGTTATCTGGGATATCAATTCGTTTGATCAGTGGGGCGTGGAACTGGGAAAAGTGCTGGCCAATGCGATCATCCCGGAACTGGAAAACGAAGCAGATGTCAGTAGCCATGATGCGTCAACCAATGCACTGATCAACACCTATAAGCGCTTCGCCAGGTGAGTGTGTGGGCATGCCCATGATTTCATGTACACTTTCATTCCCTAAAGGATGATTAAAACCATTGAGCAACATGACAAAGAATACACCGCTGGAATTTGAATTTTTACGCAGCGAATTAATTGGCGCGGATGCCCCCATACAAACACCCTTCGGTGAGCGCCTGATGATGTACGCGGATTACACCGCATCTGGCCGTTGCCTTTGCTTTGTAGAAAATTATCTGCGCCAGTTACAACGCATCTATGCCAACTCGCATACCGAAGACGACATCAGCGGACGCTCAATGACGCAACTGTTGAAAGAAGCGGAAGCGAGCATCAAGCGATCTGTCAATGCCGGTGAGAGCGGCCGCATTATCTGTGTCGGCAGCGGGGCCACGGGTGCAATCGACAAGCTGCAGCAAATTATCGGAGTCTCACTGCCACCTGTGACACGTCAGCACCTGGGTACATTACTGGCCAATTCGCTGGGACTGGACAAACTGGATATATTTCAGCGCTATTTACGTGAGAATCAGCCGATTGTTTTTGTTGGCCCTTACGAACATCATTCCAATGAAATTTCATGGCGTGAAAACCTCGCGACCGTGGTGCCCGTGCGGATGGATAAGGAAGGCGGCACTGACCTGGAACACCTGGAACAACTGTTGCAGGAGCCGGCTTACAGGGGCCGCAAGCGAATCGGCTCATTCTCCGCAGCCTCGAATGTCACCGGCATCAAAACCCCGGTGCACGAGATCGCCGCCCTGTTACATCGCTACGACGCCATTGCCTGCTTCGATTTTGCTGCCAGTGCGCCTTATGTCCAAATCGACATGAACCCACCGGCTGACCAATACGAGGGAGATGCCTCACTGGATGCCGTTTTTATCTCGCCACACAAGTTTCTGGGTGGTCCGGGCTCAAGCGGCGTGCTGGTATTCAATGAACGCCTGTATCACCGCAATTTGCCGCCGACAGTCAGTGCCGGCGGAACGGTTGATTATGTCGGCCCGACCAACCAGGACTTCATCACCCACATAGAAGAACGTGAGAAACCCGGTACACCCGGTGTCTTGCAGGTCATGAAGGCGGCCATGGTTTTCGAGATCAAGGACAATGTCACTGTTACAAGGATCGAGCAAAGAGAACACGAACTGCTTGAAAGAGTATTCGCCCGCTGGCTGGCCAACCCGCAGATTGAAATCCTCGGTAACCAGGATCCGGCCAAACGCGTCGGCATCGTCTCCTTCAACATCAAAACCAGCATCGATAAATCAAACGACAGTTATTATTTGCATCCAAAGTTTGTCACCACGCTGTTAAACGACCTGTTTGGCATCCAGTCACGTGCGGGATGCTCCTGCGCCGGTCCTTATGGACACCGGTTACTGGGGATTAACGAGGAGACTTCAGAGGAATACCGCGTCTGTGTTACCGATGGCTTTTCGGGTGTCAAACCAGGCTGGTGCAGGGTCAGCATGCACTATGTCATGGATGATCTTGAGGTTGATTTTCTCCTCGATGCGGTTGAGTTCGTCGCGCGCTATGGTGGGCTTTTCCTGTCGTTGTACAACTTTAATCTCTATGACGGCTCCTGGAGTAAAAAAGACGACACACACTCTCTTCAGCGCTTTTCTCTCGCGGCTGCACTCAATGCCGCAAGACCTGACGAAACACCCATGCCATTTGAAGAGCGCCAGCAGCGCTACTCAAGCTACCTGGACGAGGCTTTGAAGTGGGCACGCAAACTTCAAAAACAGGGCACGAGCAAGACACACCAGCTTGAGGGAAAACTCGGCAAACTGCAGTTCTTTGCCCTGCCTGAGTGCTGCATGAACCCGGAAGCCAAAAAGGCAAGCAAGGGACTGCTAGGCAAAATCAAGTCTATTTTCCGCGAATAATAGTACGGGGTTCAGTCGTTTTTCAAACTGACCTGGTCCAACGGCAAGACGGTGGTGTTCTTTTGCTCTTTCAGGGCAAAACTGGTATTGACCGTTCGTACCACACCCATTTTCAACAGGTACTCACTGAGAAAGTCCTGGTATGACGCCATATCCGGCGCTACCACCTTCAGCATATAGTCGTGCCCGCCGCTGGTGGCGTGACACTCGAGCACCTGTGGTGCACGCATAATAGCGTGGTCAAACTTCTTGACCTTATCTGTGCTGTGATCATGCAAAGTTACATGCGCAAAGCCCATGATGGACAAACCCACTTTGTGCCGGTCGACCACTGCTGCGTAATGGCTGATCACACCCGCCTCCTCCAATGCGCGCAGCCGACGCCAACTTGGTGACGGTGAAAGTGAGACCTCCTTTGCAAGGTCCCGGTTAGACAAACGACCGTCCTTTTGCACGGCCTCAAGGATGGAAATATCCGACTTATCCAAATTCATAGCAATTTGCCTACAGTTTTTTTCTCTTAAAAAGAATTATATACCTCTTTTAATGTTTTTAATGCACTTAATAGCAATTATATACTTGCAAAAGAGGTATATAATTTTTATATGTAATCAATTTCGGAAAAATAGCAATGTCCTCAGTCACATCTTTCAGCCATCTGGATCACACAAAACATACCCATGCCACCGGACTCGACTGGAAGCGAATTGCATATCTGACCCTGCTTTCGCGCGCCATTGACGAGTTGGAAGAAACGGAACTCCTGAAAAACCGGGAAGTCCTGTATCAGTTTTCAGCGCGTGGTCATGACATGGCCCAAATCATACTGGCCTCCCTGCTGGATAACCCCGGCGATGCAGCCAGCGGTTACTACCGTTCACGTCCGTTTCTCCTGGCACTGGATCTCGATCTCGAAGACGCCATCGCCGGACCGATGATGCGTGCCGGTGGAATGAGTGACGGCCGTGACATCGGTGTCGTTTTCAACCTTCCAAAAAAGAATAATATGCCATGTTTTCTGCCAATGAGTGGTGGAGTCGGCGCACAGTACACACCTATCTCCGGTTGGGCGGAATCAATCCTGTACAAGAACAGGGAATTGAATGACGTCAACGCAGAAGGCGCCATCGGCGTCGCACTGGGTGGCGACGCCTCAACCTCAACCAGCGGCTTTTGGGCAGCCATCAACAATGCAACAACCCGTAAGCTGCCGATGCTTTTCTATATTGAAGATAACGGTTACGGCATTTCCGTACCCACCGAGGTGCAGACACCCGGCGGCAACATTGCAAACAATCTCGCAGCTTTTCATAACCTTTTTATCCTTGATGGCAACGGAAGCGACCCGGTGCAGACTGCAACTTACCTGTCCCGCGCCGTTCAGCACATACGCGAAGGCCATGGCCCCGCGCTGGTCCGCCTGACCGTACCACGTCTGTCCGGTCATTCCGGTCAGGACACACAAAAGTACAAAACCGAATTACAGATCGCCACCGAGAAGAGCCGTGACCCCCTACCCCGCTTGCAGGAATTCGTTATTACAGAACACCTCATGACAAAGCGGGAGTGGGAGGCCACGGTCCACCAGGTTCACCAGGATGTGAGGGTGGCCCTCGCCCGGGTTCGCAAACGCCCGCAACCGGAACCACTGGATATTCAGAAATACGTCTTCAGCGAAACCGGACCGGATGGCGAAACCGAAATGCAGCAACAAGGCGGCCTGTGGCCCGAAGGGCATACATTTCCCGCCACCACCCGGGAACCACAACCGGAAAGTGAACGTATAAACATGCTGACGGCAATCCGCCGCACCCTGGATGCCGAATTGACCAGCAACCCGAAGGTCGTCGTATTCGGCGAAGACGTCGGCCCCAAAGGTGGTGTTCATGCAGCCACGCTGGGCCTGCAGGACAAGCATGGCAAAGGCCGGGTTTTTGATACCAGCTTATCCGAGGAAGGCATCATTGGCCGTGCCGTGGGTATGGCTGCGGCAGGACTGATGCCGGTGCCTGAAATCCAGTTCCGCAAATACGCAGACCCTGCCGAAGAACAGCTGAATGACTGTGGCACGATGCGCTGGCGAACCGTAAACCGTTTTGCCGCACCGATGGTGGTGCGTATTCCCGGTGGTTTCTTCAAAGTGGGCGACCCCTGGCACAGCCAGGCCAATGAAGTGAAATGGTTACATTCCATTGGCTGGCAACTTGCCATGCCTTCGAATGCTCAGGATGCCGTGGGTCTTTTACGCACAGCCATGCGTGATAACAACCCGACTATCTTTTTTGAGCACCGCTCAATGCTCGATGATGCCTGGGCCAGGCGCCCCTACCCCGGCGATGACTATGCCATCCCTTTCGGCGAGGCATCGACGGTGTGTAATGGTGACAAGCTGACGGTTGTTACATGGGGTGCGATGGTGCCACGCTGTGAAAACGCAGCAAAGAATCTTGGTGGTGATATCGATGTGATCGATCTGCGTACGCTGTCACCATGGGACAAGGAAACCGTAATTGCATCGGTCAAACGCACGCACCGTTGCCTGGTTGTTCATGAAGACAATATAACTGCCGGCTTTGGCGCAGAGATTGCCGCCTACCTGACGGAGAATATCTTCTTCGACTTGGACGCCCCCCCTCGCCGCCTTGCGATGCCGGACGTACCCAGTCCGCACAACCCGTTATTGATGAATGCCGTGGTGCCAAATGTTGAGCGCATCACAGCCGCCATGAAAGATCTGCTCGAGTTCTGAAATGGCCAACATGATCGACATCCGTTTTCCTGAGGACCAGCAGGAAGGCACCGAGGCGACCGTCACCCGCTGGCTTGTTGCCGAGGGTGACCGCGTGGCAGCACATGACCCCGTGGTGGAAATTGAAACCGACAAGGTAGTTGTTGAAGTTGCTGCACCCGCGGCCGGTTATATTGCCGCAATTAAAATCCAACAGGATGAAGAAGCCGGACCCGGAGATGTACTGTGCACCCTGGATACCGACGAAAAAATGCCTGCTGAAAAACCGGAACCGGAAGTGCCAACGGATACCCCGGCCAGGGATACGGAATCCCGTGCGGAGCGACATCGAATAAGCCCCGCCGTCAAAAAACGTGCTGCCGATCATCAATTGGACCTGAGTGGTATCGCCGGAAGTGGCAGTGACGGCAGGATCACCCTGCAGGATGTAGACGCGCTGATAGCCGATAAGCAAGCCGGTATAGGCACGCAACCACCCGCTGGTGCGAGCAATGAATCACCAACGAGTGATTCAGAAATCATTCCACATGACAGGATGCGCAAACGTATTGCCGAAAGCATGGTTGCCAGCCTCATGCATACCGCACCGCATGTCACCTCCGTATTTGAAGTGGACCTGTCTGCCGTTATGCAGCACCGGGCGGCCAACAAGGAAAGTTTCGCAAAGGCCGGCACACCGCTCACCCTGACAGCCTATTTTGTCGCAGCCAGCGTTGCTGCGATTCAGAAAGTGCCGAGGGTCAATAGCCGCTGGTTTGATGATCACCTGGAAATATTCCGGCATATCAATATGGGTATCGGTACAGCGCTGGGTGACCAGGGTCTGATTGTGCCGGTACTCAATCATGTTCAGACCATGGATCTGGGCAAGATTGCAGCGGGATTGTCCGACCTCATCGGGCGCGCCCGTGAAAACAAGCTGAAACCCGAAGACGTCCGCGGCGGTACTTTCACAATTTCCAATCACGGTGTTTCAGGTAGCCTGATCGCCACACCTATCATCATCAACCAGCCTCAGTCCGCTATCCTCGGTGTGGGAAAAATTGAAAAGCGTATTAAAATAAGAGAGGTTAACGGTGAAGACAGCATGGTTATCCGGCCGATGTGTTATGTCAGCCTGACCATCGACCACCGTGTCGTGGATGCCTACCAGACCAATGCCTTCCTGACAGAACTGGTCAGCACTCTCGAAAACTGGTCCTAGCCATTCTGATTCCAGTCCACATGAATGGGTTGGCTTGTCCGCAAAATCTTGGAGACTCTGAATGAAAATTGAAAGTTATGCATGTGGCGGCTGGGTAGCAGGCAGCGACGATGGTGTAGAAGTACGAAATGCCATCAATGGTGAGAGCATAGGGCGTGTAAGTAGCCGTGGGCTCGATTTTGCTGACATGCTGAGTTATGGACGCAAGCTGGGTGGTTCCGCCCTGCGTAGCATGACCATCCACGACCGGGCCAATATGCTCAAGGCATTGGCCTTGCATTTGCTGGACAAAAAAGAGCTTTTCTACGCAATCTCAGCCAAAACCGGCGCAACCCGGGCCGATAGCTGGGTCGACATCGAAGGTGGTATCGGCACCGTTTTTGCCTATTCGGGCATTGCCCGGCGTGAACTGCCCAACGAGAGCTTTGCGGTCGAGGGAAACACCGAGCGTCTGTCGGCCGGCGGCAGTTTCGTGGGTCGCCATATCCTGACGGCGAAGCACGGTATTTCACTGCATATCAATGCTTTTAATTTTCCCTGCTGGGGTATGCTCGAAAAAATCGCACCCAGCCTGATTGCCGGTGTGCCGGTGATTGTCAAACCGGCCACGGTATCAAGCTATCTGACCGAAGCCATGGTGCGGGAAATCATCGCTTCCGGCATCCTGCCAGACGGTGCTTTGCAATTGATCTGTGGTCGCACCGGTGACATGCTCGACCACCTGAATGAACAGGACAGCGTTACATTTACCGGCTCAGCATCGACAGGCCGCATGCTAAAAACCCACCCCAATATCGTTGCCAACAGCATTCCTTTCAACATGGAAGCTGACTCTTTGAATTGCTCCATACTGGGTGCCAAGGCCGCACCGGGTACGGCTGAATTCGATCTGTTTGTCAAAGCTGTAGCACAAGAGGTCACCGTCAAGGCCGGTCAAAAATGTACCGCTATCCGCCGGGCCATCGTGCCACAGGAACATGCAGATGCCGTGATCGAAGCACTCACGGCAAGATTGGACAAAACCCCCATTGGCGACCCTTCTGTCAAGGGCGTGAGAATGGGCTCACTGGTCGGCACCGACCAGGTTGAAGATGTCTGGGAGGCCGTTGGCAAACTGGCCGTTGACAATGAGGTCGTTTATGGCGGCCAACGAGAATTCGATGTTATCGGTGCAGATTGTCAAAATGGCGCGTTCTTCCCCGCAACCCTCCTGTACGCTGACAAGCCATTTGCAAGTGATGCTGCTCACTCGGTTGAAGCGTTTGGCCCGGTCAGCACAGTGATGCCTTATCAGGACGAGGATGAGGCCATCGAACTGGCCAGAATGGGACGGGGCAGCCTGGTTGGGTCGCTGGTCACGGCGGACGATCAGGAAGCTGCAAGAATCGTATTGGGCGCAGCTGCATGGCATGGCCGCATGCTGGTTTTGAACAGCACCTGTGCAAAGGAATCAACCGGTCATGGCTCACCGCTGGCACCCCTTGTGCATGGCGGCCCCGGTCGCGCCGGCGGTGGTGAGGAACTGGGGGGCGTGCGCGCCATAAAGCACTATATGCAACGTACGGCCATACAGGGTTCACCGGACACAATCACCGCGATCACACGTCAGTTCACGATCGGTGCGACACCTAATATCGGACCATTGCATCCATTCAAAAAGACCTTTGATGAACTGGAGATCGGTGACTCGCTCATCAGCCACCGGCGCACCGTCACGGAGGCCGATATCGTCAATTTTGGCTGTATATCAGGTGATCATTTCTACGTGCATTTCGACGAGATCGGTGCAAAGGACTCACTCTTCGGTGAACGGGTAGCACACGGTTATTTTATTCTTTCGGCTGCCGCCGGTTTGTTTGTCGATCCGGCACAGGGACCCTTACTGGCCAACTATGGCCTGGAAAACCTGAGGTTTACCGAACCGGTTGTCATCGGTGACACCATCCGTGTGCGACTGACAGCAAAGGAAAAAATCCGCAAGGCCAAACGCCCCGATGAAGACCGTGCCACCGGGGTCGTGGTTTGGGATGCGGAAGTTACCAACCAGGATGATGTCACGGTTGCCGTCTATGACATCATGACACTGGTGGAGCGCGCCGACAAAGATTAACTGTCAACAGCCCGGGGTCTACTACCCTGGGTCGATCACCCTGGGTCGATTACCCTGAATCGACTGCCCTGGCGCCCACCACGGTCACTCGCACGCGCCGGCCCAATTCATTGGTATCGGCGATATCGTTGATCCTGGTGCCGGTCGAAGCCTGCTCACCCGGCGCCAGGCGTTGCTTGATGGTGTAGGAGTATTCACGATACTTTTCATTGGCATCAATGTATTCCACCTTCAAGCTGATATCCCTCACATCCAACGGTGAATTGTTACGTACAACAGCGCTCACCCTGCCATTTTGTCCAATCATCGCCCTTGTCTGTATGTACTTGCCGGGATTGCGCGGCATATCGATAAGCACCAGTTCTTTCTCTGCTTGCTTACTGATGTCAGAGCCGGAACCGGCTGCGGCCTGGTAGTGTTTTATAGCAGAGTCCAGGTTGCCTGCGCGCTTATCAAGGTCACCCAACAGGAAGTTGGCCTGTGCCGTGGGCAACAACTCCAGACTACGCTCCAGATCTGTCCGTGCGGAACTTAATTTACCCAACTCGTAACGGGCCTGACCACGTCTCAGGTGATGGTAGAAAAAACTGTCATCCAGTCGCATTGCAACGTTATAGGCACGTTCGGCGTTCCGGTAGTCATTGCTGGCAGCGTAAATGTCGCCGGAAAGCGAATGAAACATGGCTTCATCAGGCTGTTGCTTAATGGCCTTTTTCACCAATGAACGAGCTTCGCGCACGTTGTCCCCGGCGAGAGCCTTCCGGCCTTTATCATAATCCTCGTAGGCTGGTTTCATTTGTCGCAATCGCGCCGTTTTACGAAGATAAACTTCCCGTCCGAATTCGCCACTATCCGGCAGGGTTTTTGCGGTGGCCATGTTATTGGCGACACGCTCTCTCGACGGTGGGTGAGAGGCAAATAGACCCGACAGCCAGTCACTGCGCCGCTCAGCAGATAATTTGACGAAAGTTTCCTGCAGTTCGACCGCACCCTGCGGGTTGTAACCTGCTGCCGACATATAACGCATGCCATAGAGATCGGATTCCCGCTCGGCGTCACGTCCATACTTGGTGGTTATAAGCTGCGCCCCCAACTGCGGTACGATCATGGCGACCTGCTGACCCATCTCGGAATCTGCCATGGAACTGCCGAAAATCATCGCGGCCATCATGCCGACCTGGGTGAGCATACCCTTGGATTGCTGACGCGCACCGTGTGCGGCATCTGCATGTACAATCTCATGGCCCAGTACCGCTGCCAGTTCAGCCTCGGAATTCAGCTCAGTTAACAGGCCACGGTTTATTGAGATTTTACCGCCGGGTAACGCCCAGGCATTGGGAACCGAACTATTCAGCACATGAAACTCGTAGGGTAAATCCCGCTTGGCCTGCACGGCCAGCCGCTCGCCCACGCTTTGAACGTATGCCGTCAGGCCCGGATCCATGATGTAATCCCCACCCTCTGACTGCCGCATGGGGGCATACATTTGCTGTCCCACATTGCGCTCCCAGTTTTCATCAAGATTGGGAAGTACAAAATTTTTCTCACCGGTTACCGGGTTGACGCTGCAACCGGTCAAGACGAAGGAAAGACTGAGAATAATGATCAGAAAACGACGCATAATTGCTCTCTCGCTTTGAAAATCTCCAAATATTTATGGCTTAAAACTGTATTCACGCAGGTTAATCCGGCGTCGGTCAGGCTCCGCTTCAGTCAGGGCTTCAACCTTTTTCAAGGTAGCACGGCAACGCTGTGCGAGTTGTTGGTATTCAACCGTGCCACGGGCCTTCCATTCCACCTCCTGGTCAGTTAACCGGCGCTTTACTTTTGCCGGCACACCGATCACCAGGCTTTGCGGCGGACATTCAAAACCGGCAGGCACAAAGGCGACCGCGGCAATGATGGAGGACTCGCCAATATTCGCGTCGTCCATCACCACGGCGTTCATACCAACCATCGCATTGGCGCCAATATGACAGCCATGCAACACAGCGCCATGGCCAATATGTCCGTCGGTTTCAACGATACAGTCCTTACCGGGAAAACTGTGCATCACACAGGTATCCTGAAGGTTGGCGCCCTTTTCCAGAACAATCCGGCCAAAGTCACCTCTGAGTGACGCATTCGGGCCAATGTAACAATCGGCACCTATAATGACATCACCGATCAACACGGCGGTTTCATGAATAAATGCGTCCGGGTGGACAACCGGGGTGATTCCTTCAAGACTATAAACAGGCATAAGCCATAACACCTTATAAAGTTCCCTATAAAAAGGCATCATACACAACTATTAATCCATTGCTTTAATTTATAAGCTCTTGCAACAAACTAGCGGAAATAATCAACATGAACTTCAACAATATTAAGTTTGAAATCAGGGAGGGCGTAGCCACCCTGACCTTAAACCGGCCAAAATCCCTCAACAGTTTCACCTCTGACATGCACGCTGAAGTTCGCACGGCCATGCAACAGGTGATTGAAGATGCACAGGTCCGCTGCCTGGTCATCACCGGTGCCGGTCGAGGTTTCTGCGCCGGGCAGGACCTGGGTGACCGTGCCCAGAGCAATGAAGATGGTTCACCTGATGTCGGTGCATCGGTTGTCAAAAACTACAACCCTCTGATTCGCAGCATCATGCATTTACCCAAACCGGTCATCTGTGCAGTCAATGGCGTCGCCGCCGGTGCCGGCGCCAGTATTGCGTTGGCCTGTGACATCGTTTTGGCTGCGCGCTCCGCCAGCTTCATCCAGGCGTTTTGCAAAATCGGCCTGATTCCTGATTCGGGCGGCTCATGGAACCTGCCGCGCGCGGTGGGACTGGCGCGGGCCAAGGGACTTGCCCTGCTGGGTGACCGTCTTCCTGCCGAAACCGCAGAACAGTGGGGTCTGATCTGGAAATGCGTTGACGATGAGGACTTGCAGACAGAGGCACAAAAACTGGCAGGTCATTTTGCCGGACAACCCACACGCGCACTCGGCCGGATCAAGAAGCTGTTACATGATTCATCCAGCAATACCCTGGAAGAACAACTGGTTCTTGAGGCGGAGGCGATGCAGGAACTGGGTCAAAGTGACGATTATCGTGAAGGCGTAGCCGCCTTTTTGGAAAAACGACCAGCGGATTTCAAAGGTATCTGAGTTAGCGGGTGAAGCAACATGCATGAAATGTCCATATGCCAGGGCCTGATGGACCAGGTAGAGCGTATTGCGATGGAGCAAGGCGCTAACCGGGTGGACCGCATTGTGCTGTCCATTGGCCCCCTTTCGGGCATTGAACCGGTGCTGTTGAGACGGGCATATGAGGCCGCCTGTCTGCAGACAGTAGCAGAAAACGCAGATCTTGAAATCGAAACCGGAGCCATTGAAGTGGAGTGCCGCAGTTGTGGCGCCAGCGGTGAAGCCGAGGTCAATCGCCTGCTTTGCCCCGCCTGTGGGGACTGGAAGGTTAACCTGCTTAAAGGGGATGAGTTACTTCTGCTTCGCCTTGAAGTCAGCGACATCACGAGGCCAAGCGGAACCGGCTAATACGGGGTTTTCATGGCAATCTGGGCTCTTGGTTCAAGCTCCCACATCATCCAATTATTCATCATGCTTCCCTGCCGGGCAATGCGAGCGCTATCACCCCGATCCGTATGAGCCACGAATGCGAATTTGCGGGGTTTGCAGCCGAGGACTTTGAAGTACGAATAGAGAAAGAACTGGTAATGTCCGAACTTTGTGGCGACCTCATGGCCCCGGTCGATCAGCTAAGCTGGCTCGAATTATCTCCTAGTCACCCTCGCTTTTTACAGACACCAGGGCATCACCATCCTGATCCATCGTGACATCAAAAACGATTGGCCGGCAGCATACCTGGCAATCCTCGATGTAATTCTGATGAGGCACAGAAGGGTCCAGCAACACGCTGATACGCTCACCGCAATAGGGGCAAAACACCTTCTTTTCCTTTAGATCATGCATTGCTGAGAAGCACTCCAGTTACCATTCTATAAGAAGTACTTTACTTCAGGACTCACAGGTTTAAAACCATTGATCATTGGGGAAGCCAAGGCCATGCACTGGCTTGCCTCAAGACTCACAGGTTGGAAACCATTGATCATTCGGGAAGCCAAGGCTATGCAGTAGCTTACTTCCAGGACGCGCTCGAGTACATCCATGTATCGCTCATTCTCGACTCCTGTCTCATCAAGGTCCTGGAAGTAAGCTACTGCACATCCTCGCCTTTGTGCGAATGCAGGGGTCAATGGTTTCTGGAAGATACACGTGGTTTGATTCTGAACTTGATAAGCACACGGCTTTTGCGAATGTTTGGATTTACAACCTCAGAAAGATGCACGTCGTTTGATATTAAGCTGGGGTGTGTATTAACTTATCAGGACCGTGAGCGACATGGATGTCGCGCCCGAGCTTACAGGGACGTACTCGCAGCGAGTCCTGGGAAGTTAATACACATCCCAGCTCCCCCAACCTTGCAGATATTCAGAGACAAGCCTTCCGAACCATTCCGTAGTCTGGTCTAGGCACGGCACCAGCCTAAAGTGATACATTATTTATTCTTATGTTGTAATATCTGTATCAATTATCATTTGAATCACATCCCGGCCAATTTTATGACTAAAACTGACCCACGATTGCTCGCCTTCGAGGAAAAAGTCGCCAACGACCAACGCATCGAACCAAAAGACTGGATGCCTGATGCATTCCGTAAAAATGTTTTGCGGCAAATGTCCCAACATGCACATTCCGAGGTCATCGGTATGCAACCGGAGGGCAACTGGATTACGCGTGCACCGACGCTTTATCGAAAAATTGTACTGTTGGCCAAAATCCAGGATGAAGGCGGACACGGCTTGTACTTATACAGCGCGGCCGAAACCCTCGGTACCACCCGCGAGGAGATGGTTCAGGCACTTCATGATGGCAAGGCAAAATATGCGTCCATTTTCAACTACCCGAGCCTGACCTGGGCAGACGTCGGCATGATTGGCTGGCTGGTTGACGGTGCCGCTATTGTGAACCAGGTGTCGTTGCAACGGACCTCCTACGGGCCATATTCACGCGCCATGATTCGCATCTGTAAAGAGGAGAGTTTTCATCAACGCCAGGGCTATGAGGCAACCATGATGCTGGCAAGAGGCAGTGAAGAACAGAAGGCCATGGCCCAGGATTCGCTCAATCGCTGGTGGTGGCCGTCATTGATGATGTTCGGACCGCATGATTCGGAGTCAGCCCACAGTGGTCAGTCGATGAAATGGAAGCTGAAGCGTGAGAGCAATGATGTACTGCGGCAACGGTTTGTTGACCAGACCGTTCCCCAGGCTGAGTTTATCGGTCTGAAAATCCCGGATCCGGACCTGAAATGGAACGAAGAACGTGGATCGTATGATTTTGGTGAAATCGACTGGGATGAGTTTATGCAGGTGATATCCGGCAATGGCCCGTGTAACCACCAACGCCTGCAACATCACATCAAGGCACAACAGGATGGCCAATGGGTGCGTGATGCCATGCATGCTTATGAATTGAAACGCCAGGCACGTGAAGTTGCCTGATACCGGAGTTTTGCAATGAACCAACAAAGTCAGCCGCTTTTCGAAATATTTATCCGCTCCAAACGGGGCCTTGATCATCGTCACGTGGGTAGTTTGCATGCCGAAGATTCCGTACAGGCGCTCGAATATGCGCGGGATGTGTATTTGCGCCGCAGTGAGGGTGTCAGTATCTGGGTGGTCCGTTCGAGTGATATCACGGCATCCCAGGAAAGCGATGTCGCATCATTCTATGACCCGATGGATGACAAACCCTATCGGCATGCCACGCATTTCAAACTTCCCAAAGAAGTGGACAATATGTGATGGCGCCCCGGCAAGAGGCCCTGCTCAACTACTGCATCGCCCTCGGCGATGACTCACTTATGCTCGGACACCGGCTATCGGAATGGTGTCGTAATGGTCCGTTTCTGGAAGAAGATTTGGCCCTGACCAATACCTCGCTGGATTTTATCGGCCGGGCACGGATGTTCTTCAGCTATGCAGCCGAGATTGATGACAAGGGGCGCAGTGAAGATGACTTCGCCTACTTGAGAGACTGCCGTGAATACCGTAATTTCCTGATCAACGAACTTCCTAATGGCGATTTTGCTTTCACCATGGCGCGTCAACTGATGGTGGATGCCTATGATGTGGGGTTCTTTGCGGGACTGTCACAGTCCAGCGACCCGATGCTCGCTGGCATTGCTGCCAAGGCGATCAAGGAATCCCGTTACCACCTCCGGCGCAGTGAAGACTGGATTTTACGCCTCGGTGACGGCACTGAAGAAAGCCATGAACGCACGCAAAATGCCTTCAATGCCTTGTGGGGTTACGCGGCTGAAATGTTCGACATGACAGATGAAGAGCAGCAACTGCTCAAAGCCGGTATCGCGGTAGACCGTGGTGGCTTGAAAGCAGACTGGGTGACAACCATGCATGCCGCGTTGAGTAAAGCCACGCTTGAAATTCCGGCAGATAGCTGGGCCATTGGTGGTGGCCGCAAAGGTGAGCACAGCGAGCACCTGGGGTTTCTGTTAGCTGAACTACAGTTTCTGCAACGCGCCTATCCTGGTCAACAATGGTAGTGGATAGCAACACAACGGAAACCGCACGCCTGTTCGATATCTTGAGCAGCGTGGTCGATCCTGAAATTCCCGTGCTCACCCTTCAGGACCTTGGTGTGCTTCGTGACATCTCGGTCGATGGCTCAGAAGTGACAGTGACCATCACCCCTACCTATGCAGGCTGCCCTGCCATGGAAACCATGCGTGCCGATATTGAATCAACACTGGCAACAGCAGGATATAAACAGGTCGTTGTTCAACAAAAGCTGAGCCCGGCCTGGACCACCGACTGGATGTCACAAAACGGCCGGGAAAAGCTTCGCGCCTATGGCATCGCGCCACCCGTGAGCACTGCCTGTGGCCAGTCAGGCGGGCAAATTGAATGCCCTCAGTGCAACAGCGCCGAGGTGAAACGGATCAGTGAATTTGGCTCAACTGCCTGCAAGGCGCTTTACCAGTGCCAGGACTGCCGTGAGCCATTCGATTACTTCAAATGTATATAACAAAAGTGGGGCAAGCGTCTTGAACCAGTCATTTTATCCATTGCGTGTAAAAGAACTTTACAAGGACACCGATGAATCCGTTGTACTGACTTTTGATGTACCTGACGAACTTGCCGATACTTTCAGCTTTATCCAGGGCCAATACCTGACCTTGAATCATCTCATCGACGGCGAGCAGGTCAGACGCTCCTACTCCATTTGTTCAGGTCTCGATGACGGCCACATACGGGTGGCAATCAAGCATGTCAAAGGCGGTGTATTTTCCAGCTGGGCCAATCAGCACCTCAAAGCAGGTGATGTCCTTGAGGTCATGCCGCCGCGTGGTAATTTTTACGCCAGCATCGACCCGGATCAGGCTAAAAACTACCTGTGTATTTGCGCCGGCAGTGGAATCACACCGGTATTATCGATTATCAAAACCATCCTGGCGCGCGAACCCCAAAGTGCGATTACCTTGCTTTATGGTAATCAGCGTACGACCACCATGATGTTCCGGAATGAATTGGCATTCCTGAAAAACGCCTACCTTGATCGTCTTCACTGGATCAATATATTCAGCCGGGAACCCCAGGAAGTTGATTTACTCAGCGGCCACCTCGACAACAGAAAGGGCGGTGCACTGAACCGGCGACTGATCAGGATACGTGAGTTTGACGAGTTCTTTCTATGTGGTCCGGAGGCGATGATTTCTGAGGTCTCACGTGGTCTTCGCGGCGAGGGCATCGCCGAGGAGAATATCCATTTCGAACTGTTCGCCGCCTCGGCAGAAAATGCCCGACAGGCGATCGAACGGCACCATGCACGTGCGAAAGAATACAAGGACCAGGTCAGCCAGGTCAGCCTGTTGGCGGATGGCCGTGAGTTTGCGTTTGAATTGAGTACCGATGGTGAAAACATCCTCGATGCGGGTCTGCGCAATGGTGTTGACCTGCCCTTTTCCTGCAAAGGTGGTGTCTGTGCCACCTGTAAGGCGCGTCTTCTCGAAGGTGAAGTCGATATGGATCTGAACCAGGCACTACGACCGGAAGAAATTGAACAAGGGTATATCCTGACCTGCCAGTCGCATCCGATCTCGAAAAAAGTCGTCGTCGATTTCGACCAATTCTGAGCGAGCCCTGATTATGGCCGCCAGCCATCCTCTCGATGATTTCCTGCTGCAACGTATGCGTGACGGCAATATCAGCACCACTGCCTTGGTCGTTACCTTCTTCTGTGATGTGGTCACACAACACGGCGGCGAAATATGGCTTGGTGACATTATCCGCTTGCTTGCTCCCCTGGGCGTCAACGAACGTCTGACACGGACATCCGTTTTCCGCCTGGTTCAGGATGGCTGGCTTGAGTCTCGTAAACAGGGCCGGCGCAGCTACTACCGCCTGACGCAGACCGGGCAAAACTACTATCAACGCGCTGCACAGAGGATTTACAGCTGTCATCACCCTGACTGGGATGGTGGCTGGTCATTGCTATTTACCTCCCTGGTGCCTGAAAAAAAACGTGACGCCCTGAAGCGGGGGCTAACATGGCTCGGATACGGACAAATGGCCGCAGGCGTCTATGCCCTGTCCTCCAATGAGACTCAGACACTGGATGAACTGTTGGATGATCTCGACCTGAAAAATCATGTTGTGCAAATGCAGGCGCGTGCGGACGATACCGAGAGCCTGAAAACACTGGTGCTGTCACGCTGGAAGCTGGACGATTTGCAAGGTTTCTACCAGGAATTTATTTCACTCTATCTTAACGCCCGTAAAGCATTGCATCACCGGAAGCCACCCGGTGGTCACTCGTTGTTGATGCTACGTGTTTTGCTAATCCACGAATATCGGAGAATTTTACTGAAAGACCCGAAACTGCCGAGGGAAATGCTTCCTGAAAACTGGGAGGGTCATATCGCCCGCACGCTAACGGCAGAGATATATCGGGAATTGGTAAACCAGACGGCGGATTGGGTCAGGCATCAAACACTTGATGACAGTTGTCATGTTCAGCCACCACGCGAAACAACAAAACGATTTGAATAGTCGCGTATCTAGTCAACCGGAGCTCGTCTAAATTCCGGCCGGCAAGCGGCACAGTTACTCCGTGCCGGTCTTTCCTGCATCCCCCTCGAGGTGGATCACCAGCGCCGCGCTGGCTTCAGCAATCGAATCATTCAGGTTATTGCGACAGTAATTATCGATCCAGGCATCAACTGTTTCGATCGACAGGTCGCGTGCAATATTGCTGTCGCGACTCCAGTTAATGCCGGTAATGAAACCCTTGATCCAATTCAATTGCGCAAGGTGGGTCCGTTGATCACGGGCGTGATCGAACTCGATTTTTGCACTGACAAAGCGATTGCAGGGCATCTCACCAATACCCCAGGTAAAATAAGCGGGCGCCTGTCCCGCGAATAGCACTAAGCTCAGTGCAATCAAGAATTTCCTCATCATTTTCTCCAGATTTTTAATTGATCCTGGCCCAGATCGTCTCGAAGCCAAAGCTAAACCGAGTACTGGATGGTATGCGAATTCATCCTTGCAAATCAATTGGCTGGGGGTGAGCTATCAAAACAAGAATCAAGTGTTTATAAAGTAACCGACCGGCGTCAGCGTAAAGTAAATCAACAGTGGTAAATTACCCTGCCTCCTTTACAAAACCCTTCCAACCCGCCATGTAGTTCACAAATGCCTCACCCAGACCTTCTGAGCGCAGGTAATCCCGTGTTACCGGTAACGTCACCGGCTCAAACTCAGGGTTATTTTGCATTTGCCGTGGGAAATCGTGATGCAGAATGGCGGCACGTCCCAATATGACAAAATCAACACCCGCTTCAAGACATCGCCTGGCATCAGCCGGCTTGTGAATTTTTCCTGCCGTGCCCAAACGAACATCACCACGATCCAATTCGGTGAAATAGCTCAACAAGGTTCGACCCTGGTACGCTTCCTCGACCGGCTCCTTGAAAGAATCCCACAGCGACATATCGAGAAAGTCGATTTTAGCCCCTGACAATAATCGTTGAGAAACCTCAAGAATTTCACCGAGTCTCAGATCGAAGCGTTCCGGAGACAACCTGACACCCAGTAAAAACCCATCACCGCAGCGTTCACGAATACCGTCGATGATGTCAAAGATAATACGCGCACGGTTCTCGAGTGAACCACCATACTGATCGCTGCGCTTATTAATGGTCGGGCTTAAAAACTGACACAGGATATAGCCATGTGCACCGTGGATTTCGACGCCATCAAAACCGGCCTTTTTTACCCGCTCGGCAGCAAGTACAAAATCTTCCTTAAGCTGCTCGACCTCATCAAGGGTCAATGCACGCGCGCCGGTTTCTTCGTTGTCGGATGGACATACCGGTTGCTCACCGATCACCTCAGTCGGAGAACGCATACCCGCATGGTGTAACTGCAGCACTGCCAGGCTCTCCCCTGCCTTGATACCGGCAGCCAGGCGGGTGAGCCCTTCAAGATGATCATCGGAAAAACAACCCAACTGCCCGGGAAAGCCCTTGCCATTGGCTTGCACGTGGGAGGCGCAGGTCATGGTCACACCAAAACCACCTTTTGCACGCATGGTTAACCAGCGATATTCATCATCCGACAGACGACCATCGTCGTGGCTTTGCGAATTGGTCAGCGGTGCGAGAACAAAGCGGTTCTTTGAAACAGCGCCACTCTTGAAGCCCAGCGGCTTGAACAAATTGGTCATTGATGGCCTCCAAAATAGGTCTGATTCATTTTAACCCAATGCGATTGCGTACACCTGACCCAATTTTGGCCTTTATAGAGCATACGCAACACCGTATCCGTAGGGAATACTGGTGCTGCGATCTCTATCTGCAAGGTTGGGGGCGCTGGGGATGTATGGTCTTATCAGGGCAGATGCCGTGCACCAGCCTACGGAGTAATTCAGAAGCGCAAATGACTTTGAATATCTGCAAGGTTGGGGGAGCTGGGATGTGTATTAACTTCCCAGGACTCGCTGCAAGTACGTCCCTGTAAGCTCGGGCGCGACATCCATGTCGCTCACGGTCCTGATAAGTTAATACACACCCCAGCTTAATATCAAACGACCTGCATCTTTCAGAAGGTTGTAAATCCAAACATTCGCAAAAGCCGTGGCTTATCAAGTTCAGAATCAAACCACGTGTATCTTCCAGAAACCATTGACCCCCGCATTCGCACAAAGCCGAGGGGGTGCAGTAGCTTATGCCGGGACCTTGAGCGACATGGATGTCGCGAAAGAGCCTACAGGATGTACTCGTGGCGTGTCCCGGCATAAGCTACTGCATGGCCTTGGCTTCCCCGATGATCAATGGTTTTCAACATGTGAGTCAGTAAGTAAGCTACCGCTTGGCCGCGCCTTCCCAACTGATCAACGATTTTAACCCGGTGAGTTCTGAAATAAGACCGGCTGATATGGCCAGTACCAATCAGTTTCCGCCTAATTTACCCGGCTTTGCCAGCCACTCCCGCCCCTTCAGCATCAGTTGGTAATAAACCGTAGGCAGCATCTTTTCCTTCAAAAACCAGGCCATTTTGCTCGGCTCGTCACTCTTGATCAGCCACTCAGGGAAAGTCGGTAACAGTTTTCCGCCATAACCAAACTCGGCCAAGACGATTTTGCCCTTCTCCACCGTCAACGGGCACGAACCATAACCGTTATATTCGGCCGTCGGTTCCTTGCCATCGAATACCGCGATGAGGTTTTCGGCTACGACTGGCGCCTGTAACCTGGCAGCGGCCAAAGTTTTGGCGTTCGGGGCAGAGCATGCGTCACCGAGACTGAATATGTTCCCGTAGCGGGTGTGTCGCAGCGTATCCTGGGCCACGTCCACCCAGCCGGCTTCATTGGCCAGCGGGCTGTTAATAATAAAATCAGGTGCGGTCTGAGGCGGGCAGACATGCAGCATATCGAACTCCATTTCTTCCCGAACGGTATCCTGCCCCGGTTGATTCACATCAAACCAGGCTTTTTGGGCTTCACCATCAACCGCCACAAGATTACTGAATAACTTCAGATCAGCGTTGTATTTGTTGATGTATTCCATCAATGGGGGAACATAGTGATCGATTCCGAATAGAACACCACCCGCATTACAGAAGCTGACATCAATGTTTTCCAGCACCTTGTTGCGTAACCAATGATCACAGGATAAATACATGGCCTTTTGCGGTGCGCCGGCGCATTTAATCGGCATATGCGGCTGGGTAAATATGGCGCGGCCGGACTGCATTTTTTTGACCAGTTCCCAGGTATAAGGTGCGTAATCGAAACGGTAGTTTGAGGTGACGCCGTTTTTACCAAGACTCTCCTGCAAACCTTCCACCGCATCCCAATCCAGCTTCAAACCAGGCGCCACCACCATCTGCCGGTACTGAAGACGACTGCCATCTTCAAGAATCACCTGGTTACGATCCGGCTCAAATGACGCCACCGCCGCTTCCATCCAGCGCACACCATCAGGCATAACGTTTTTTGTAAATGTCTGCGGTTGGGTGGGTGAGAACACACCTCCACCAACCATCGTAAACCCGGGTTGATAGAAATGCTTATAACGTGGCTCGATAACGACTATATCGAGTTGTGGCCGGCGCTTGAGCAAACTGGAAGCTGCTGCAATACCCGCGCTGCCGCCACCAACCACGATCACATCATAAATATTGGCCTCACTGTGGTGATGAACAGGCTCTTCGAGCCCGGTCGAACTCGTCAGCGCCTCATCGAGGAATTCTTTTTGCCAGCTCAGGTCGTAGCCGAGTTCCGATGCAAAATTGATGATGGCATCCGAACCCATATGCCTGGCTTCATATAAAGCCCACAGGCTGGTCGAGCGCATCCCGGAGCGGCAATAGGCCAGCACCGGCCCTTTTACGCGATTCATCGCATCGCCGAATTCTTTTACATTTTGCTCGGTCAACTCACCGGGAATCACAGGAATATTGATAAATTCAATGTCGTATTTCGCAGCCATCTCCGACAGTTCTTCCACCAATGGCTGATCATCGGTTTCATTGTCGGGACGATTGTTAATGATGGTTTTGAAGCCCAGATAGGCCAGTCGCTCCACATGGGCCGCATAGATCTGTGGTGAAACAGATAGAAACGGTGAAATTCTCTTAATTTCCATACATCAAATCTCTTCGGTTTTCCTGAAACTAGAACGGCCAAACAGCTGGCAATGTCCTGGCGAGAATATATATTCCCATCACTATCAGGAATAGTCCAAACACTTTCCTCAATTTATGCTGATCAACATGACCTGCTATACGTGAGCCGATGAAACTACCGGCTACACCAAGTGCCGTTACGATAGCAATGACATTCCAGTCCAGTACCAGGCCCTGTGAATCGAGCACGTCCAGATATTTCCAGAATCCGGTAAATGACTTCAAGGCGATGATAACCAGGCTGGTAGCCACTGCCCGGTGCATCGACAAGCCACCCAACAGCACCAGCGCCGGCACAATCAGAAAGCCACCACCAACACCGACCAGGCCGGTCAGAATACCAACCAGCAGACCATCGAGGCCAATCTTCCAGACCTCCCTCGGTTCGTGCGGCGTGTCATCAAGAACCACCGGCTTGAGCATCTGCCATGAAGCCAGCAACATGACCACGGCAAACAGGGCCAGTTGCACCAGGCCGGATACCCAGGTGGCAAGCCAGGCACCGATATAGGTACCCGCCATACCAGGAATACCGAAGAGCACCACGGTACGCCAATCGACCAGCTTTTTCTTCAGGTAGGGCAAACTGCCTGCCAGCGCGATAGCACCGACGATGGCCAATGAACCTGCGATGGCGAGCTTTTCATCCTGGCCGATCAGGTAAACCAGCACCGGTACCGTCAGAATGGACCCGCCTGAGCCAAGCAGACCGAGACTGACACCGATAGCCATCGCACCCAACCAGGCAAATACCGACAAGCCCATTATCTTTTCTTCCCGTGCTTACAAAACATTGACCGGAATCTTCAGAAAAACCGTGCCACTCTCATCCGCTGGCGGCATTTCACCCGCGCGAATATTGACCTGGATAGACGGCAGTATCAGTTTCGGCATACCGAGTTCACTATCACGCCGGCTGCGGAACTCAACAAACTCCTGTTCACTGACACCCTGATGAATATGGATATTGGACCTGCGCTGCTCTTCTACTGTCGACTCCCACCGGTACTCATCACGGCCGGGCGCTTTGTAATCATGGCAAAGAAATACCCGTGTCGCACCGGGCAGAGCGAAAATACGTTGAATTGAGCGATAAAGCTCCGCTGCATCACCACCAGGGAAATCCGCTCTTGCCGTTCCATAATCCGGCATAAACAAGGTGTCACCGACGAAAGCGGCATCGCCAACCACAAAAGTTACACATGAGGGCGTATGGCCCGGTGTATGCATGACCCTGATTTCCATTGCACCCAGCGGCAGAGACTCACCTTCATCAAACAGGCAATCAAATTGCTCACCATTGGGTACAAACTCATCACCAAGCCTGAAGATGTCTTTGAATGTGGCCTGTACGTCGGTGATAAAACGGCCAGTGCCGGTTTTGCCGCCGGTTTTTGATTTCAAATAGGATGCAGCAGACAGGTGATCAGCATGCGCGTGGGTTTCCAGTATCCAGGCACAGTCGAGACCATGGTCTCCGATATATTCCAGAAGCAGTTCAGCCGAGCGCGTTGTTGTCCGTCCCGACGCCGGATCAAAATCCAGTACCGGATCGATGATTGCACAGACATGGCTTGACGGATCGCTCACCACATAAGAAACCGTATTGGTTTCCTGGTCAAAAAAAGCATTAACATCGGGCTGCATTGACTGGCCTCCAGTTCTAATCTGTATCTGTAATTGATCCACGGCTTGACATGATAACCACGTGAGAAGCACTACATCGGGAATGTTGTTCGATAAATTCGATTTGACTTTATATTATAAATAGCTAATATATGCAAGCTTCGCCCAATCAAACAAAGAGATTTTAAAATGCAAGACTCCCCTGTTCTGTCATGGAAGGTCGCCGGTTTGCTGCTCGGACTACTTGTTGTCCTGGCCACCGCACTGGTCAAGCCCTTCGGTGTATCGACCCAATACGTGGTGACCGATGCAATTGTTTTACACAAAGCTGCGCCTGCGGCCACTGAATCCAATGAATACCTGAACAAGTATGGTGAAAAATCCGACTGGGGTATTGGTTATGGCTGGATGCTGGTATTTGGTATGTTTCTTGGCAGTGGTATCGCAGCCATGGCCACCAAGCGCTTCCGGCAACGTGAAAACCCTGCCATGCCCGCCATGTGGAAAGAACAGTTCGGTGACCACAAGGCCAAGCGTTTGCTACAAGCATTCATCGGCGGCCTGCTGTTGCTGTTTGGTGCAAGACTGGCAGGTGGTTGCACCTCCGGCCACATGATCAGTGGTATATCACAATTAACCGTGGGTTCTTTCCTATTCGGCGCTTCGATATTCGCCTCGGGCATCCTGACCGCCCGGACCCTTTACAGGAAGAGGACATCATCATGAAATTACTACTCGGACTGGCCATCGGTACGGCTATAGGCGCAGTTATGCAACTGGGTGGTGCCTCCAGCTACCGCAAGATTCTCGGTAGCCTGCTGCTGAAAGACATGACGATTATCAAACTGATCCTGATGACCATCGCGGTCACCACCGTCGGTATTTATGCACTGGATCTGGTCGATATGGCCAATATGGATATCAAACCAACCTATGTGCTGGGCATTGTTATTGCCGGCTTGATTTTTGGTGTTGGTTTTGCGATCTCCGGTTATTGCCCCGGTACCTGTGTGTTGGCTTCAGCAGAAGGAAAGACTGATGCCATGTTCACGCTGCTTGGCGGACTGATTGGTGCGGCCCTTTACGCAGTGGTCTACCCTTGGCTGGCGCCGCTGATCAGTGTCTCCAACTTCGGCGAGATCACACTGGCAACCGTATTCCATGTCAGTAACGGCATCTGGATCGCCGTTCCTTTCAGCGCCATTTTGTTACTTTTGATATTCAGGGTGCTAAAAGACCGCTACGAGTAAGCAATTTACTTCGCCATCCCGCCCGATGGTGATGATTTACAAGGGGTCTTAGGACCCCTTTTTTATGTTCGACGAATAGTCTTGTAAGGTGCGTCAAGTGATTGACCTTCAGGGTCAAGCGAGTTCGCCCGCCCTCTCCTATGATTCAGGCTGGATTTCAGCCAGCCATATCAGGAGAGAAGCAAATGCCCCAATTGTCACCAGGGATAAAGAAAGCGATCAACATGGCCGCCATCGCCACCTGCCTTTGGGTATTGGCTTCGCCGGCATTTTCAAACACGCTTTCCGAGAACCGGGTCATCTACCTGAAAGGGACTACAAATACCCGTGACATCGGCGGTTACCTGACCAACGATATGAACACGCTTCGCTATGGGCAGATTATTCGCTCCGACAAATTGTCACGACTCACTGCCAAAGATTTTCAGAAGCTCGAAGAACTGGGTCTGAAAACGGTCATCGACCTGCGTACAGACAAGGAGTACAACGAATCTCCCAACGGTTTGGAAGGGAGATAACCCGCCCCAATTCTTTCATTTCCCTATCGGTGACTCGAAAAACGAATGGTTTACAAATCAGCGAAATATGATGAAAAGAAACCGGTTCACCAAAGAGCAGTCACTGGAGCACATGGTCGAGGGCTATCGCATGATCGCGGACGAAGGTACATCAAGCTTTCAGAAAATGATGGAGGTCGTGCTTGATGAGTCCAATTGGCCTGTTCTGATCCACTGTAACGCAGGCAAAGACCGTTCGGGTGTTGGCGTTGCGCTTATCCTGGAGGCCCTGGATGTGGATCGTGAAACCATCATGGAAGAGTACCTGTTAACCAATGAGATTAGCCGCATTGAGGACAAGGCCGTTTTTCTTTCCAGGGAAAGCAAGAGTTCCAGCAGGGGAAACAGATTCAGCAAGGGTACGCCTCCCAGCGCCTGGCTGCCGATTGTAGGTGTCGATGCGAAAATGCT